>SUSV01000003.1:213735-225959 GCA_015063245.1 Thermoplasmata archaeon | reverse complement strand
AGATAGATCAGGAAATAATCAATTGCTCCGGATTTCAGAGAGACATATTCCCTAAAATTCGGAGTTTAGGTTTCAAAGATTGTCAAGACTTTGAAGAATCATCTTACATACAAAACTTCTGATATCTTTTTCAGAAACATCCCTCACACCGAATACGTCGCATAGCATCCTTCTGACAATACTCTGATCACCCATATTCCCATCATCTGCCATCGAATCCGCCCTGTACATCACAGTATAGACAAGATCCAGCGCGGCCGCCACCTTCTGATCGGACAGAACCTCATCAAGCCTCTTCCCGAACTCCTCCCTGTTCAGGCTCTTGTCCGAAGAAGAATAGAGATACTCTTCTGTAAGCCCCATCCTCTCCAGGGCTTCCCTCGGCTCCAATGGCATCGGATGCTCCGCCGTTGAGCACTGCGCAACTTAACACCTCCATGGTCTCGGTGAACCTAATGACGGCCACGGGCCAGCCTTTCACGCTGTGCCTCTGGATCCTATTGATATATTTCGGGATGGTCTCGCCTTCTGTCGGAGGCTGGGGGGCCTGTACCGATAACGGCTCCGGACATCGGATGGCGTGATACTATGGATTAGAACCGTACGGATATTCCGTTCCGCCGGCATATTCCTTCACCGTCCTCTGTTGCTTACTTCTATGATTGATTTTTCCTTTTACAAACGAAATATTCGCAATAATCTTATACTTTTTACTGGTATAACAGAAATATGAAATACATAGAACGCCCGCTCTATCTCGACAGCATAAGGCATTACGCGAAGAACGGCAACGTGAAGATCATTACTGGTATCAGAAGATCCGGCAAATCCACTCTGCTGAAGGAACTGTACAGGGTGACCGATGACAAGATCCTACGCATAGACATGGAACTGTGGAACAACCGCGTGTTCAGAGATCCTGACACCGTGTACAGATACATCCGCGAATCCATAGACAAAGGAACGGGTGCAGTGGCCATAGATGAGATACAGGATATCGAACATTGGCATGAGGTCGTCAGATCTCTGGTGGCGGAGGGTGACTGCGACCTGTACATCACAGGTTCGAATTCCAAGCTGCTTTCGAGCGAATTTGCCAGCCTCCTTACCGGAAGATACAATATCTTCGACGCTTTCACCCTGACGTATTCCGAATGCCTTGAATTCGCCAAGGAATATCAGGAGAAGGACACGGAGACGTTCGACAGATTCCTCCGCGTCGGAGGATTCCCATCTGTATGGAGGAACCGTTACGAGGAGTCGGAGGCAATATCGGAAATAGGCGATATCCTCAATTCCATAATGATGCGCGACATAGTCGCACGTTACGAAATCAGGAGACCTGATCTGCTTCACAGGATATTCCGTTTCATTTGTGACAACCTCGGAAACAGGACATCGGTGTACAACATCTATACATCACTCCTTGCCGAGGACAGAAAATTATCCAAGGATCTGGTGTACGAGTACGTCGACCACCTTGAATCCGCATGTCTGATCTACAAAGCGGAGACGTATGATGTGAAAGGGAAGAACATCCTCACATCCTCATACAAGTATTATCTAGCTGACATAGGACTGAAGAACGCAGTATGTGGATTCAGACCGGAAGATATACAGGGGTATGTGGAGAACATTATTTACCTGGAGATGAGGGCCAGAGGGTACGATGTATGGATAGGTAAATACTCTGGGAAGGAAGTGGATTTCGTATGCAAGAAGGGGAGCGAATTCGTATACATACAAGGAACCGTGCGCCTTTCGGGAGATGATGTTGTAAAAAGGGAGTTTGGGAATCTGCGCAACATCCCCGATAACCACCCGAAGTATGTCGTGACTCTGGAAAAATCACCGCTGGACGCAGACATGGACGGAATAAAGTGCGTCCTGTTAGAGGATTTCCTGAAAGAGTGAAGATGCAGACGGTCGCTCATGATGAAGTAGAGAGGTATGCTCGCCCGCCCGGGCGGACTTTATCGGCATGTCTACTGCTTCTTGCGGAGCAGCCGAAACGGATCAGGATGATGGGTGCAATCAAAATGAGCACTGCCGGCGGGATCTGCCCTCCTGCAGGTGTCTGGTCGACGATGCTATAGATGGAAAGTGATCGAGGGGCAGAATCATCTGTGCCGGACCCATGTCAGGATCCCTGGACCTTATCGGGACGATCTCGAGTTCAGGCTTGAGAAGGGCGGCCTGTGATGGGTAAGACGGACCCGCCTTGTTACAGGCGGGCCCTGTTTCGATTAAGTGTTCTTAGTGCCTGCGCAGGATCATCACTGCGGCTACCGCTATTATCGCGATAGCGACGACTGCGATGATGATGTACAGTGTCGTGTCGTCCTCCTCGTCGGATGATGCTGATGATTCCTCGTTGGCGATCTCGTACACAGAGCAATGGGTGAGGTAAAGAGATACCTCTCCCTTGGCGGGATCGTATGAGCTCCTGACCTTCTCTTTGGAACCGTCCTCGGCGACGTAGTAGGCGGCGACCTTCTTGCCGTCCTCGGAATCATGCTTGACGATGACGGTGATCGTTCCTCCGAGATTGGATCCGAGGTTCTTCGAACCGCACATTATCCTCACATCAACGAATGTAGAATCGTCTGCGACCTTGTCCTGCTGGGCTTCATTGAGCTGCGCCTCTTCCAGATATGTCAGATAGATAGATATCTCATCCTCTTCTGAAAGATATGCGAGAACATCACTGGGTATGGTTACGGAACCTTGCTGGTTCTTGAATTCCAGATCAGCCCCTGAATCGACCAAAGCCTCGACGACATCGTTGGACAATGTCATCTCGGATCCGAACGATTCTATCAGAATCGTATTCTCCTGATCCTTGACATCGTCGCCGAGGATGCTTGAGACCCTGTCCTGGAGAGCGATGGCTTCGACGATATCCTCGACCGAGACAGTGCCCTCCGAATCAGTCCTGACCGTGGCGACTATCTCCGCCTTGTCACTACCATTCTGGACATCGGCCAAGACTCTGATACTTCCATCGGTGGATTCAGCCTCTACCTTCACCTCGACGGTAGATTTGCCGTCAGAAGAAACTGTCTCCGTAGTGGCAACCGATATCTTGGATTCGTCATCTTCGATGTATGTTTCCGTCACCTTCGTGGATTCAGTCTTTCCGCTGGAGTCAGTCACAATTTCATCCTTTACCTTCTCGATGATGGTCTGGCCGTCTGCGGTGACCGTTTCCTTCAGAGTGGTCTCCGTGACAGTCGTCTTCCCTGATCCGGTCTCGGTTACTGTACTGGACGATTCCGTGATGGTGTTGCTGTCTTCCTCATAGGTGTGTTCGGGGACGTATTCTTCTGTCTTAGAGTATGTTACTTCCCCTGAACTGTCCTTCACGACCTCGATCCTCTCGATGATGTTGCCATCCTTGTCCTTTGTGGTGGTCTTCTCCGTCACACCCCCGGTTTCTGGATTGGGTGTCACGGTCGTGGTGGTGACGGATCCATCTGGATTCTCAGTACTGCTCTGCGAACCGCCGTGTGACGGGTCATCGCCTGGTTTGACGACCTGTCCGTCGACATCGGTGATTCCGTACAGGAGTGTGAACAGCCCTCCGTCCGTGTAATATCCGAGAGTCCATTGATTGTACGAAGATGTTCCCTGGTACTGGATCCAGTACTTGTAATCCCCGTTATCGTAATGAATGGTGCTTAGACCCATAATCTGGTCGACCCAATGCTTCATCTCCTGACCGCCGCTTACACCATCCCAGAAGGCACAGGGAATCCCGTGCGCTTCGAGTGCTTTTTCAAGCGCCTCTCCGGCATCATATCCGATCGCAGTGATGGTTATTCCCTGTAACAGATCCTCAACGGAAAAACCCGATGAACCTACATCTGCCAGCTCTGCATCAGCCCTGTCAGCGATCCTGAGATTGAATGTGTACTGATTCTCCGTAGGAGGCAGAACCTTGTCACTTACAGAGACGTTGAACACTACTTCGGACTGTCCGCAGTACACCTTGACAGTGGTGATACCTGGAGACTGTCCGAAAATCCTCAGTTTACCGTCGGATGATATCGAACCGATAGATGCTATCGTACTGCTAGCAGACTGCACATTCAGATCCGAATAAGAACCGTTGGTAACTGTGATTACGACGTCGGCATATTCACCTGTGTAGATCGAGAGATCCTTAGACGATGTAGTATCCACAATCACGTTCGAGAGGACCTTCGTCTCCTCATCCAGGACAGAGGCGTCGGATACTCCGACGACGGCCATCTTATATGTTCCTGGAGGAAGAATAATCGCCATCTCTCCTGAGAATGATCCGTTATCCACTTGAGAGAATGCACCGAACTTCTTGACGTTGGATGCATCGAATAACTCGACTGAGACACTCTTCTCGGTGGAGATACCACTCCATGTGACCTTTTGGTTAGCGAAGTCGTAATCGAATCCCTTGATCTCAACGAATTTTCCAGTGTCAATTGCCGTCTCGCAATGGTACATAGTATTGGTCAAAGAGAGGATCATCGATCCCGATCTGAACTCGGTCATCTCGATGGTCCCGCTAAAGGCGTGGTCGGTCACGGTCTGAGGCACGAAATCGGATTCGTATGAACCGATGATGCGCGCGTCGACCGTAGACAGATTGGTTCTCCCTGTGAAGGACACTTCCAGCTTATCGGGGTCGAAGGACACATCGCTTACGGATATTAGACCAGTAATGCTGAACGTCCTCTCACCGATGACCTGGTTGTTGGCCGTTGCCGTGAGCTTGTACGAACCGCGCTCCAGTACGCCCACATCCATCTTCCCGTCGTATCCGCCCGACGCAATCGCGCAGGTGGATGTCTTCGTGACGGTCGGATCGGATATGCCCTGGAGCTTCATGGTGACCGTGCCGTTGGACACCGAGGAGGTGCTGCCCGTGAAGGACAGCTTCTCCTCATCCATGTCGTACGACCAGTATGAGATGGAACCGTCTGCGGCATCGGCCTCACCGGGGATGGCCGAGATCAGCGGGATCAGGAACATCACGGCTACTACAAGGAGTGCTAGCTTCCTGTTCAGAGTCCCGCCCCCGCGGTCAGCAATGTGCATCCGATGTTGTCGGCGAAGGACTGCTCCGGCGATCTGACGAGATACAGGAGCATTCCCTCGGTTCCTTCGGATACGGTCATTGTCTTGGTCCAGTTATCGGATTGCTTGAGCTCGTACGTCTCCTCGGAGAATCCGTTTCCGTTGCTAATGACGGATTTGAGGTACAACGTTCCTTCCTGCTCGGATAGAGTTACGGTAACGGTCCTGACATTGCCTTCGGCGGTAACTGTCACGTCCCTGGACAGGTCTGTTGCAGAGACGGGCCATGTTCCGTACAGGATCACGTCCGTCTTCCCTGCTGTTGCCTGGGCCAGCGATGTCACTGCATCGCCGCTGGATGTCGTCCACACCACATCAGTTCCGTCCCTGATCATCGACGGGAGATCCCAAGATGCTCCGGCCGATTTGGAATAGATCATTGCCAGATCGGTCAGTTCGGTATCTCCGTCGAAGAACATTATCTTAGCGCAGTCGTTCCCGGGAACGAGCATCTTTCCGAGGACCTTGCGTCCGTCCCCTATGTTGTTCTGGAAGGTGTACGCTGACACGGTTCCGTAGTCATCAATGTACGAGAACGAGTTGGTTCCGTTGCCTGACGCTATGATACGGTAGTAGTGGCATGTGTCGTAGCTGCGATCGTAGAGATCGTTAAGTTTGACCCACGAGTAGCTCATGAGATTGCTTGCAACCTCGGTCGGCTTGTTCTGCTGGAGGACCTTTATCGTAGGCTTATCGACAGCCTTTCCGAATACCGAGATCACCCTCTTGTAATCGTCCAGACTGATGATGTCGCCACCTAGCGATTTCAAAGCCTCTGCGGCATTCCTCCCATGTGCCTCGTACCATTGTGCATGCTCTCCGTCCTCGATGAAGAAGTAATAGACGTTCTTCTCAGGAGTGGTGTAATTATAGATGTGTCCGGAATCGTTGTACCAAATCATCCTTCCGTCGATATCCGCACGGACTGCCTGGGAATTGTAGTCCTGTGGCAACCCATATACCAAACGACACGTCATTGTACCGCCCCTATCTTCTACAACTGTCAGTCCAGAAGTAAATGATGTGTACGGGATGATGTAGAAGTACAACACCTCCTCGCCCATTTTGTCATAGCTGGTTTCCATGACCATGCCGCCATGCCCTATCACCAGACCATCAACATAACTTACGGTATTGCAATCGATTTTTCCATCGGTAATATCGAAACGGTATAATTTGCCCCCGGCATAGATGTACGCCTTGCCGTCATAGAAGATGGTCTCTGAAGTCCAATAATCTTCTCCACTGAATCTATAGTAGTTCTCATTCCCGAAGTTCAGACCGTTAACTTCAACGAAAGCCAAGGCATCGTAACCGTCTGTTGCGATGGCTCCGAACAATCCTGCCGTATATCCGGGAAGATAGAGATATCCTTCATTGTACGAGATCCACCCATCATCCAAGAACATCGATCTAATCGACTCGAGATACTTCACTTGTACCACACCGGTATCGAGATCCATCGCGGCGATACCGCGTTCTTTACCGTCTACAACGATACGGTACATGTAATGATCAACAAACGCACTTCTGGAGAACCCATATGTAGAGTACACGTTATCGATATGTCCGATAAATGTCATCTGTTTCTCTTCGCTTGTTGACGTTGGATCGTCATCCGTTGCGCTGAAAGCATAGACATCTCTACCGGAGGTGTAGAACATTCCATTGTAATATTCAACACCATACACAGTTCTCGGTAACGTGAATAATGGCCTAAGATCTAAATCGTATGCCTTTCCAGTCTTGTAATCGATGATTATCCCGGCACCGTAACCTAGCTGGTGATAATAGTCTTCAGCCTCCGCGGAGGCGACATTTGCAATTATGTATCCCGTATCGCTCTCTGCGGCATACAGCCTGGGACCTGCACGGAAGTAAATACGATCGTCTACTACAAGTGGCACAGATGCATGTCCCTCCCAGATAGCAGATGTTGCCGAGAGACGACCGCCCAATTCCGTAACCTTAACCAAGTCCTCAGTTTCGGACATCGTCGGAAGGCCTCTGTTGGAGATGGTATTCAGACCTGAACTTGAGGAGTAATAGCGGAACGTAACGGATACCGTTGAATCGTTCATTATATTCTCGTACCTCAATTCCTGACTGGCTGATCCTATTATAGTTCCGTTTACCGACCAGTCGAACAGCTCGTAACCTGATTTCGGCTGGGCCGTTAAGACCAGGGTACTTCCGGCAGACAACGTTAACGAATCTACCTGCACTCCATTCGAGAATATCAGGGCCGCACTGCTGTCGATTACTACTCTCGGCCCACGAGATGACCATAAGGCATACAACTTATCGCCCTCTGATAGGATATGATCTTCTGAGAGTTTGACCCCGTTTGGCTCAAGGCTCCATCCGACGAAATCATTCAGATTTCTCGTCGGTATATCAAGGATCTGAGATAGAGTATCTCCAGTCTTGATAAGAATCTCTATCCTATCTTCTGATCCGAACGACCCTCCGTTCGCATCCAATGTGATTGGATTTTTCTGTGATAGTTCTTCGTACTCGATTAACCAAATGAAACAATCTGATTGGATGCCGTCTAGGACGATCGCATCATTGTCAAACGACGTTCTTACGCCTGATGACGATACGACGACATTTTCAAGGACCGAATCGACATGCAATGTATGATTGCCATCAATCGTATAATGTAGTACGTTGCTGCTCAGAGTGGCGGGAACATTGACTTTCTTGCTATCGACCGTCAGACAATAGTACACCTGGCCATACACGCTTAGCTTCAACACATCCGAGTCTGAAGTCTGATCCGAGACTATGATGATCGGATGAGAAGTCAACCCATTCAGAGCATTCTCTAACATCGCAATGTCTATCGCACCGGATATGTTCAAGGTCTGTAAACTGTCACATGAGGACAATGAATTGTTATCCAATTGCACTCCTGTGCCTAGTGTCAGGTCGACTATGGATTGGCCAACGATTCCTTCGCGTACTTGTATGCCGTCCTTCAGAACGAAATCATCATTTTGTTTTATCTGTAATAATTTACAGACATCCTGCTTTTCAAAGTATATGGCTGATCCATCATCGTTGAAATATGCATTGCCCTCGATACATATCAATTCCTTCGTAAGCATGTTCCAATTCAGGAATGTAGTTGTAGCTTTGATTGTAACTGTACTGTCCGTTACGGTTGGGCCCACATCATCCTTCAATTTCCCGACATCGATGTTCCCCTCGAATACTCCCGCCGGTAAAGAAACTTTGCTACACCCTGTATCTACATGTTCAAGACCGTCCGCACCTGTCAAGATCAATTCAGTGATTGCGCCGACTTTGTTATCGGACCAATAGACCAATGATGAATTATTGCTGACAGATAGGGCGCCGCTTAAATCGCTTAGGGCGTTATCGCATATCCTCAAACTATCCGGTAGTAGTCCTTCAACCCTGCCTGTGGAGTGATCGAACGCTTCATACATCTCCTCGATGTTGGGTGGCAAATATAGAACTCCTTCATTCAGACACGCACCGAATGCTATCCTCTGTATCACCTTCAGCTTTTGGCAGTTGGATAGATCTATTGTTTTTACATCGGCATAGCCTCCGAATGCTGAAATCCCTATGGATGTGATCTGGGATTCGCTTTCGAATGATATGCTCAAGGATTCTCCGATCAGACTGCGCGTTCCCCCGTAGGTGATGTACCCTTCTCCGTGATAGGTATAAGTGCCTATCAACGGTTCGGTATTGGGCGATATGTTCGAGACTATATTCCTATTCTCGCTCATCGTTGAGAATGCCAAGAACCCAATCTCTTCGACCTCTTTAGGGATTACTATACCATTCGAGGAATTGAAGTTTATGGCATAGAGGGTCTCGGCCCCGGAGCCCTTCTTTAGCTCCTTGGTGAAGCAGAGTGAACCTATTGTCTTTAGATTGAATTCCGGATTTATCGTCACAGTCCTCAGATTGGAGCTATACAGGAATGCCCCCATTCCGAATTCGCATTGATATCCGTCAGCAGAACTGCCGAAAGATACCGTAGTTAATCCGGCATCGTATGAGAACGAATACTCCCCCAGTAATGTCAGACAGCTATTGTCTCTGACTACGACGCTGGTGATGTTGTCGCAGTCATAGAATGATTTCTTGCCAACACTCTTGACAGAAGATGGTAACTCCACATCAGTTATGTTCGATTTGGCAAATAAATAATCGGGTATACTTGTTACACCTTCCTTGATCATCACTCTGCCGAGATTGACATTCTGAAAAGGATATGTCATCCCATCTTGAATTTTGAGTTCCCAGTTGACATCCCTATCCAGAACGAACGTTCCGATGGTACAGTTGTCGAAAGCACCTTCCATGACCCTTACGACCGATGAAGGCAACGAATATTGATTGACAGAGCCTGTGAACCTCACCAATGTACTCCCGTTGTCGCATAAGATACTCCCATTAAGATCAATCTCATTTTCATTCGTCTGTTCAGTATAGGTGTATGTATCTATGTCGGCTCCTGAAGGAAGCGCTCTCAAACTGTACTCGCCATTCACTATCAATCTGCCAACGTACGCGTATGATACAAAAGAATGATCTTCATTGGTCCATAGTTTCATTTCATAGGTTTGACCACCGGGGGCAACCAGGGTCAAACCAGTGATGTCATCCGAATAGTTACTGCCCATGATCGTTATGCGTGCATTCGATGGATCGAAGGTCACAGAACGTATGATCAAAGATGCGTTAGTGACTTCAAATTTACAAGTCCTGTCTGCTTCGAAAGATTTAACGACCAGATGATACGAGCCTGGGGCCAGTGGCTCTATTGCGAACATTCCAGAAAAGGAACCGTTCGTGACCGTGCACGGCTTGACCTGCGACTCGTACCCTTCTCCAACGACCATAACATTCACATAGTCGGATGTCGACGTCCCTTCGAAGGATATCTTGGAATCTATCGGATCATATTGCACTGATCCTAATGTCAAAGGTTCGCTGCTCGATACCTGCATGGAACGAGTCGCTGAGAATTCAGGCGTCTTAAACATTATCTGATAAGTGCCTTGAGGTAGCGGCCCTATTGCGAACGTTCCCGAGAAGGAACCGTTCGTGACCGTGCACGGCTTGACCTGCGACTCGTACCCTTCTCCAACGACCATCACATTCACATAGTCGGACGAGGTGGTCCCGCGGAAAGAGACTTTACCCTCGTCCGATAAATACTCGGCCCATGTGATCGAAATTTCCGATTCATTGGCATCTGTGCCATCGACGATTAGCATTGATGAAAATGCCAACACTGCTAACATGACGATAAGACAACAGCGCCTGAATGGGTCCGACAGGATTATGCCCCCGCATTAACTGTGTACACGCAGAAATATCCAGTCGGGTCGGTCGATATCCCGTCAACAAGCTGTATGAATATCTCTTGGAGCCCATAGGTGGAGAGCGCCACGCGTTCAGTATGATCAGTACCTACTTTGATATGACTGTATGCATTGATCACGATATCATTTTCGTACGTGCCGGCAATGAGGAATGTCGGATCTGCCAGATCTGAACCCAAGCCTGCAGCAACAGTCACGTCGATGACAGTAAGGCCGGATGATGAGACTAACGAACAGCTTAGCTGTGTCATCTGCTCATATTCGACAGAGATTGTCACATCAGAGTCTGGCATCGTAAACAATCTTGAATCCTTCGTAAGGCCTGAGACCTGAGCAGAGGTCAGTGATTTCAGAATGTATCCTTTCGAGGTACTCACGGCCAATGTCACGGTATCGCCTGCTCTCGCTGTCGAAGGAGAAGCTGTCACCGTGCCGCCAGTCGCTTGCGTTATCGTGATGCTATGCTCCTGCTGTACGAAATTCGCGGTTACGGACACATCCTGACTTCCCACTGTGAATACGCTATTGAACGTCCTGCCTCCCAAAGATTTGGAAGCTATCGAAACACCGCCGCTCGAGACTTGGAAAGAACTGAATACATATCCGGTGTTCGCTGTCGGCTCCAATATGACGTCTTCACCCTCGAAGAAATACTCGTCTGTATACTGGTTATTGTTGATCATTCTGGATATCCTCGTGGTTCCATTGTCCCCTTGAACGGTGACGTGCTTGGTATCATATGTGACACTGACAGTCGTTTCGCCTTCTGGCATCCTGAACATACACTGTTTGACTGACTCGGATCCTTCGCTTACGAAGTAGCAGCCGACCGTAGTATCGCCGCATGTGACGGTAATGGTCCCTCTGTTTTCCAACATGAATGCAGGGCTGGTCGTCCATATTCCTATGAATGTCCCTGAAGCAACAGAAGTGCCTGAGGCAATGATCTGATCATTGTGGGTCGTCGAAGAGACGGTCGACCCTTGAGACACTATGTGATCGCCGACGCTGTGTCCGGAGATCACACTCATCTTATCGCCCATGTTTACTAAATGTATGCTATTTGCCTTGATTCCGGTAGCATTGAGCGTGATGTTATAGGAATTGGGGCCAGTCACATATTGCTCGGACCCCGAGGTATTATCAGTTTCCTCGATATTGATCTCGACGACGGATTGGTGGGTGATTTTACTGGTAGATCCGGACACAGGAATCTGTTCCGAGATGGTTAGGGTCAGTTTCTTTGTCGTGGTTATGGAGATGCTATCGACGTATATCTTCACATATAAGTTCTGACCGTCCTTGACGAATTCTGACACTATCTTGATGGTATTAGAACCAGCACTGCTGATCTCACTGGATCCTGAAGCAATCAGACCGTCGCTGGTACCGATGTTTTCTTTAATGGCGATTTTTCCCGCATTTGCAGAAGCAGAATCGTATCTGACGCTGATTTGGAGCGTACTCGGGTCTCCTGTAAGCAGGCCGGTATATCCATTCTTGATGATCAGGGTCTTGTTCGGGTTCCACTCGTTGCCGGTCGAGGTCGTAGTCCAGACATATTTCTCGTTGGGACTCGTTCCTGTATCGGTCCCTTTGGTAAAGGATTCGTAATTGGCAGAATCCCAATAGTACTGTATCTCCTTCGTATCGCCGATATTGATCTCGACGACGGATTGGTGGGTGATTTTACTGGTAGATCCGGACACAGGAATCTGTTCCGAGATGGTT
>SUSV01000003.1:0-213635 GCA_015063245.1 Thermoplasmata archaeon | reverse complement strand
CGATATTGATCTCGACGACGGATTGGTGGGTGATTTTACTGGTAGATCCGGACACAGGAATCTGTTCCGAGATGGTTAGGGTCAGTTTCTTTGTCGTGGTTATGGAGATGCTATCGACGTATATCTTCACATATAAGTTCTGACCGTCCTTGACGAATTCTGACACTATCTTGATGGTATTAGAACCAGCACTGCTGATCTCACTGGATCCTGAAGCAATCAGACCGTCGCTGGTACCGATGTTTTCTTTAATGGCGATTTTTCCCGCATTTGCAGAAGCAGAATCGTATCTGACGCTGATTTGGAGCGTACTCGGGTCTCCTGTAAGCAGGCCGGTATATCCATTCTTGATGATCAGGGTCTTGTTCGGGTTCCACTCGTTGCCGGTCGAGGTCGTAGTCCAGACATATTTCTCGTTGGGACTCGTTCCTGTATCGGTCCCTTTGGTAAAGGATTCGTAATTGGCAGAATCCCAATAGTATTGAACGTCATCGCCGGTCGCATCGGACACGTCTTCAAGCAGCACGATAGCAGAAAATAATAGAACCAATACAGATAGGATCGCAATAATCTCTGTTGTGGCATTCTTAGTAATTGTCATCTCTCTCCCCCCCCCTTCCTTAATTGGGGGAGAGGAAATAATCCGAATAACAACTACGACTCATAACGAGAATGAATAGGTTGCCGGTGATGTCGGAGCCGATTTAATTCCCATTGTAGATCGATTGTTCATAGATCATTTGAGTTTAAGTTCTGATATAAGTGGTTTACCTCTCCCCTATATAAGGAATCATCAGAGGATCCATCGTCTGGACCTCTAATGATTTTGGGTTTCTAAGTCAGCTCTCCTCGTACTGAATTACAAATGTATCTCCATTACAGTAATACGGTTCGTAACCCGAACCCCAATTCGGGAAATAATGTTCGTAGCTCCCGGGAATATTTGTGTGATAGCCAAGATTGAAAGCGGTATAATTGCTATAACTTGCTGTATTTCCTTTATATGTCGCCCAGTAATCGTATATATATCCCTGTCCATCCGGCTTTTCGGTGGCTACTGTTCCAACTCCGAACATGTGGGTCATCCAGGAATAATTGGTATAATAGTCACCTACTGAATTATAGATATACGTCTCTTCCTGTGCCACAACTGCTCCATTTGTTGCGTCATGCAGTGCAAGATATGCATCAGATCCGGTTCCGTACACAATGATACCCGCAGACAATGCAGCTTGCGTCAATGTCAACTGAGTCGCTGTAGCTCCGGGACTCTGGCGGGCATAGAAAGTGGCTCCTGTCGGAATCTTGCTCGCAAGGGTTCCAGTGGTATCCTTTATTATGAATGTGTAGCTGCAGTCCGTTCTGGTATCGGGATCAGTCAATGCTTTGAGTGATAGGGAAGACTGAGATACAACATTGTCAAGACTCGTCGTGGTTTTCATTTTAATAGCGATATTCGCAAAAGCCGAAGCCCATGGGATAATAGTATCGTCGTAAACCAACTCCGACAACAGCTTGTAGTCGGTAAATGGCCTAATCCATCCCAATGCATAGGGGGTAATGTCTGTCCATGTTGAATCATTAGCGTTGCGCCCATATATTGAGAATAGACTCGTCTCTTCAACAATTACGTCTTCCTCTTCAATATCGTCGTACTCAACTAGACCCACCGTGGCTATTGTACCATAGTCGGGATTGGGATATGTTCCATTCGCAGTTGTTGTTTGTGTCCAATCATCATTACCGTTTGCAATACTTATGTACAAACTCAGGTTGCTAGAACCGCATGCGGCCTGTATCGCTTCAAATACGTTAAACACCTCGTACTCTCCGCCGACCCATGTTCCGGAGCCGTCGAAATAGACGTTCACAGTCTCATCGTTCACCTGCACAGGATCCGCATCGGATGGGAATCCTATGAATGCTGCGCATCCGACGGCGAGCATGAGTACCGCCGCCGCGAATGCTGTGGATTTCATGTATTTCATTTCTTATTTCCTCCTATCTTATTAGGGGTATGTCCCGACGTTCCTCCCTCATATCCCCGTCGGGGATCGCTCATCGGCACGTCTTCGCCTTTCCGGGAAGCATATACACGGCTTCCGCTTCCGCTTTGGGGGGGGGGGCAGGTTTCAGCCCCGAGCTTGATGGACCCGGTTCACGATTTCGGAATCGACCTCGATCCTCCGAGCCCGCTCCCGGTCCCTCCCCTTCTCGGTAGAAGAGGGTCGTCACTCCTCCTCCCGAAAAAGCCTGAGAACAATAGGATTTTTCATAGGATATAAAATGTCGTTGTTATTTTCAACGATTTAGCATCCAACTGCCGAATTTGGTCATAGTTGCCTACTTTTTCCGCATGGAAGTATACTCCAATTTTGCGGACTCCGAGCGGTGCTTTTCGCGACGATCCTCATTGAAAATCAGCCTTCTTAGCAGTCGCGAAAAATGCTCGCATAATGCATCATAGGAACAAAGCGACCGCGTCACGATAGGAGAAAAAACGCCATTTGTCCGTACCAGGAAATCTATGGTCGCATCGAGGATGATCCTATGATTTCTCCTAGACATATGACAGTATGCAACCCTGCATAATAGCATTACGAATAGCGGATTGTCTTGCTCATAATGAGAACATATTTCGAAAGTAGGAAAGTATGGCCGTCACACTCCGAAACCGGATCTGTAGAATCCAGCTTCAATTACGGGATTGAATAACAGGTCCCTGCCTTACCGGAACCGTATCCTACGGAGTCATCTCTTCTCAGAAGTATTGGCGGCCATATCCTGATCCGATTGCCATACAGGCACGATCATCTGCTCCCCAATATGTCGATGACCCCGTCTGCCAGATAGAGCTTCTTCCTCTTCCTTCCGGACACCTCTCTGACAACTCCGTCCGCTTCCAGTTCAGAAAGGACCTTGGCCGCCGTCGTAGCCGACACTTCGCATCTTCCCGCCACATCAGCTATTGTCATGTAAGGATTCTCGAACATCAACCCTACCGCTTTTACGGTAATCGGGGATTTGTGATACTTCGCTTCCAGCAGCTTACGGTAATCCTGGAGATTACGGATCATCGATATGGAACCATCAGCTTGATCCTTCAGCGCCTTGATGAAGAATGACAGCCATTCCTCGAACATGTCCTTGGAGCTTACATCGAACAGCCCATCGATATAAAGGTCCCTGTTCCTATCGAAATACTCGCTGGGGTATATGGCCGGATAGGTCAGGAGACCTTCCTTTGCCAGCAGCAGCATTATCAGCAGCCTCCCTATACGTCCGTTGCCGTCCCTGTATGGGTGTATTGCCTCGAACTGGTAATGGACAAGGGCGATCTTCACCACCGGATCCTCATCCGAGTCCATATATTCCAGAAGGTTACCTATCAGATAATCCACAGACTCCGGCGGAGAGGGCACCATCTTAGCAGTCTCCAATGTATCTCCAGGCATGCCTATCGCGTTCTGCTCCGTCTTGAACATCCCGGGGGATTTGTTCTCCCCTCTGGTCCCCGTCAAGAGCATGACATGGAGGCGGTGCAGCAACTCGACAGTTATCTTCTTGCCTTCAGAGATCGCCTTCACCCCTTCCCTCAGAGCATCCATGTAATTGCTTACCTCCCTTACATCCCTCTGGACCATGATGTCCGGCATCTCCTTCTCAGAACGGAACATATCGCTCAGAGTGGAACGGGTGCCCTCTATGGAGGAACTGCAGACGGATTCTTTCAGAGTGAATGCCCTCATGAATATGTCGCGTTCCTCTGATGACATAGCGGACACGCGCCCATTCAGATTACTGAGGGAGATGACCGCATCCAGCGACATTCTGTAGATGGACCTTGGTATCTCCATATCGAACGGCAGATCGTGAGGTTGGAAATATGAATAGCCGCCATTCATGCTATATCTCACCTCGCCCGAGATCTCAGATGTGAACGCCTTCTCATCCATGATTGTTTATTATCTATTATGTATTTAAATGAATTATCTAAATCAATTTTATAAAAATCATTTAAATACTAACTTTTATTAATGCTTATTATCCAAAGCACGGTTGATTATAGGGCCCTTATCAAACTTGCTTATATACTCACTTTGATTAGTATAATTATCCGAATCCGGAATACACTTTGGATTGACTGACCGAGGCATGTCTGCATTCTCATCATTCATCGAAACCCTCCCAAGGGATGCGCCGGAAACCGTCGATCCGATTCACGGTTCTTGCGCAAGATCCGGAAGAAAAGAGCTGCTTCCAGCTCAGTATGATCGATTACTCAGAGTGCCAAATCCACGATAAACTCTTCATTTGAAGAGTTATGAAGAGTTATGAAGAGTTTGTGTCTCGGGACTATACACGTACAATTGTCTATGACCGTCCTTGCCTGATGCTTTCACCAACCCCATATCCATCAGATTCATCAGATCCCTTCTTATGGTGGATACTGTGGTCTGATACTTTACCGACAACTCGTATTGGGATACGGGCTCCCCACTGCGCATCATATCTTTAAGGATCTGCGATTGCCTGTAATTCAATCCGCGATTCTTCAGATCGCTCATCAGGTCCTCCTGTTCCTTCATCTTTCTTTTCAGATATTTGTCAAAGACATCTATCGATTCCGATATCATCTTAAGATTGTATCTGATGAAATACGTGATGTCTTCATCGTCCGTCTCGGACAAAAGATAGGCCATATCGTAGCCTTGACGATGGTTCTTGATGACCTTGGATATGGAAAGGTATTCAACCATGGAATAGCCGTTTTTCAAGCAGAACCAATAGAACAACGCTCTAGAAACTCTGCCATTCCCGTCCAAGAACGGATGTATGTATGCTAAGGTATAATGGAGGATTATGCCTTTGATCACAGGATGAACGAATTCAGATTCGTCATTGGCGTATTCGCAGAGGTCATCGATCATTTCTGCAATCATGTTGTGATCCACCGGAACTTGATACGTTATGTCCTCATACACATCCCGAACGGCTATGGAATCATCTTCTCTGAACCTTCCTGATGCTTCAGGGTCGTCCATTAGCCCATCAGTTACAGTCTGGTGGATATCCATGATCAGATCCGAGGTCAAAGGTTCATTCAGACGGCCTTTGATCAATTGCATAGCGCGATAATTGTTGAGAATCATTCTTTGCGAGCGGTCCTTCGGCTGAAGATTGGAACGTAGCAGCTTCTTGGCAAGTTTGGTCGTAGTAGAGGCTCCCTCGAGTTGACTGGATGCTATAGATTCCTCCATCATGGAACTGACAGACAGCATGATCCTTCTCTTATCATCGATCCCGCTGGATGTCAGAAAACCCGATGCTATTCTCGAATCGATCTCATGAATCGTTCTCTGAATGTAATCATCAAAAAGGGAATAGAACATCTCCAGATTTCCTATTCTGATCCGACGATAGGACATGACCCTCATGACCTTCATCATCCTCCAGACCTCCATCCTGTTGGAATCCCCGAATTCTCTGTACTTCAAATCATCCCAATGAAGATACTTGTCGTTGTACTCCTTTGCAAATCTGACCACATCTTCTGATGGTTTGATGGGTTCTGAGTTAATTATAGTGCTGAGGTCAGGACTTTTCTCAGGGATCTTCATGCTGAACTGTATAATGACAATATATATTAACTCTTCATTTGAAGAGTTTTGAAGAGTTTCGAATAGTTATGAAAAACACAGACTATCAAACTGCCATACCGCAAATCACTTAACCACCATAGATGAGATCATGGGGTACAGACCTCGCGTAGAGGATAGCCAGCTGAACCTCCACATGGAATCCTTAGAAGCGGTGCAGATAGTCGGTCCTGACCATACCGATTGGGTGTTGAAACCCTGTTTGCGTGCATTGCAACTATATGGGTCCTTGGACCTGCCCTTCTCAGGATCGTTTACTGCGCCTTATCTTCATCACGATGACGCATGAGAGTACAGACAAAGCTGCCAGAATCGCTATCGCAGCTATGACCTTTATCGGAAGCTCATCCTCGTCCCCGTCCAGGTCCCCGATGACCTCAAGGCCGAATCCCGATCCGTTCCAGGAATCCTCATAGCTTTCCTTGCAATGGATCTTCGCATCCACGTTCAGGAACACGGTATCGTTGCCTTCCGGCGCTTTACCGTGGGCGTCTATCTCGGTCAGGCGAATGCAGTCTGCGAAAGCATACCCTCCTATTGTCTCGACGCTTGCCGGTATCGCCAGGCTCCTCAGCGACTCGCACCCTCTGAATGCCATCCTGCCTATCTCCCTGACATCGTTCAGATCGACACTCCTGAGGCCGCTGCAGCCGCGGAAAGCCTCTCCGCCTATCGTCTCCACCTTATCGGGGATCCTCACGGACCTCAGATTCTCGCAATTGTAGAATGAAAAGGATCCGATCTCGCTCACAGAACCGCCCAGGGTCGCCTCTTCCAGCGATACACAGTATCCGAACGTACGGGGGC
Source organism: Thermoplasmata archaeon (assembly GCA_015063245.1). GTDB lineage: Archaea > Thermoplasmatota > Thermoplasmata > Methanomassiliicoccales > Methanomethylophilaceae > Methanoprimaticola. The sequence continues at coordinate 207,168 of SUSV01000003.1, read as the reverse complement.
CGATGTCGGTATCGACCTTCAGCGTCCTCAGATTCTCACAGATGTAGAACGCACCGTCACCCATGAACTCCACGGTCCCGGGGATGTTCAGCTCTATTATGGCATGGCAATCACGGTATGTCTCGAACCCGATGTATCTCAGATTCTTGGAGAATTTCACCTCCTCGAGACACTCGCATGCACGGAACGCCTCATCCTGTACGTCCCTGACGGATTCCGGTATGTTGACATCAGCCACATCGTTGTAGTAGAAGGCCCTCTGACCTATCGACAATAAGCCTTCTGGGAGGATTGCCTGTCCGATATCGTTTCTCCTATCCACCTCGCCGTCGTCCTGCATGGCGCCGGCGAAAGCGTAGTCGCCGATCCTCACAACATCCCTGCCTTCGATCTTGGAAGGTATCATGATGATGCCTTCCGTAGGAACTCCTCCGGTGACGACGGCCCCGTCGGGGAGGAATGCATATTCTATCCCATCCGCAGTGACCGATTCTATCGTTTCCGTACCGGTCCATCCTGTAGCATCCTGCAGTGAATGGAATGTCACACCGTCAAGGAACGAATCCCCTATCTCGGGACGGTCTCCCATGAAGTACACGTCCTTCAGGGAGGTGCATCCCGTGAAGGCATCATCCTCGATGGTCTTCAGATTCTTCGGGATGATTGCAGTCTCCATCCCGCATCCGTCGAATGCATGGGATGCATAGGTGCGGACATCATATCCCTCCAATACCGAGGGCAGATACAGTAGGTCTGGAACCTTGCTGGCACTTGTGATCACACAGTAGTAATTGGGATGCCCGCTCCCGTGTGTCTCGTACACATATTCGGCACCGTCCGAGTTGACCTCGGAGGCATCCGAACCGCTGATGCACAGCGTGCATATCATCAATGCCGCAGTGGCGATCAGCGCATACCTCATCTTCATCTCATCGCCAGTCCGGCCGCGGCGGCGACTATCCTCGCCGTGCTCGGCCATTTCGCATCCACAAGGACCAGCGCCTCCCCTTCCCTGATCCCCGTTGCCCTTATCCTCCCGGCAAGCTCCGGGTCGTTGTCATCCACGGACCATGACTTCGGGAATATGATCCTGTTGTCCCTCATCACGAATATCGATGCCCCGTCGGCACCGCACCTTATCGCGATGTCCCTCTGGGCCATCCCGCTGGTCACCTTCTGAGCTATGCCTTCGACTATCACGCCCTGCTGGCATGAGCTCACAGCATACCTCTCATCGGAGAAATCCACCAACCTTATCCCGAACTTCCCCAGATTCTCCCTTCCGAAATCGGTTATCGTTATACCGGTCTGGCTGACCTCTACGAATTTCCATTCCCTGAGGACCTTCAGCATCCCCCTGACGCTGCCCTCTCCGATCTCCATCTCCTTCATCAGGCTCTTCCTGCTCATGCGGCCGCAGTTCTGGAGCAGGTCCAACGCCACGAAGATGTGTGCATCCGAGTATCTGGCCATCGGCCCGTAATCGCCGCCGATCAGTTCCATGATCTCACCCCCAGATACTCGCAGAGTTCCATATACGGGATCACAGAATCCATAACGCGTGAGACCGGGATGCGCATATCCACTGCGATCTCGGGGACGTACTCGCCGCTGTCGAATCTCGCGATGATGTCCGCCTGCTCCTGGGAGAGACCGCACTTCCTCAGCAGGACGGCTTTGTACATGCTGTTCTCCTCCTTCCACATGTCCCTGAGCGTCTTCTCGGTGAGGGGCACAGTCTTCTTCCTCTTGGGATCGGTGACGTTCTTGAGGGAGACCTTGCGAGGCTTGCATACGCTGTACTCGTCTTTGAACAGGACGCCGCATGCGGGACAGGACACGATGTCCCCTTTCTTGAGGGTGTCATCCCAGCTGCTTCCGCATCTTTTGCATACGATCGCCAGTGTCGCGCTCTTCCACCTCCTGCTCTTGCAGGAGGGGCACATGGCCGGGGCCTTGGTGGTCGTTGCCCAGGTGTGTCCGCACCTTTTGCACTTCACCTTCCTGGCCCCCTTGCGGTTCCAGAGGGATGTTTTGCATTCGGGACAGACTCTCGGGATATCGTCATCCATCCCGGTCTTCCAGACATATCCGCACAGCTTGCACTGATTGCTGCGCATCTCTTCCCCGGCCTTCTCCTTAGGAGCGTTCTGCACTGCCATGCGCCCAAGGCGCTTCATCCCTTTCTGATAGCCTTCCTCGTCCATGTTCTAGCATCCCTCTGACTGTTTGGACTATACATCCAATAGATACATGCTCTTTATAGGCTATGTGTCCAAAATGTAACTTTATGGAATCTGTTAAGCAGAAATGAAAGCATCAAGAAGAATTATCGGAGCGATTTTCTTCCTCATAGCATGATATCGGATCCTCCGTATAGACGGAGTCGTTCACTACTATCCCTTCATTGTTGAAGGCCTCCTGAATCTTCGTGAATATATCCCTGACCTGCTTCAATGACAAGCCACACCTGAGCGCAATCGCCTCCGGGCTCATCCCTGTGAAATGCAGCGACAGGATCTGAGCATGCTAATCGTTCAGATTCAGTCTGTCCTTGAAATACTGGACGTTCTCCAGATGGGCATCCCTGCGTGACTCCATATCCTCTATTATCGCATTCCAGAAACGTTCATGCCTGGGGTTGCACGCACGTTTGATGAACGTGCTGAACTCCATGCCCTTGTCCTCGAGGAGCTCATTGAGATATCTGCAGGAGACGGGATATCCTGCTTCCCAGAGATACACGCAGCCGATAGCATCCTTGAACAGATAGCTCAGCCTGACATCGTCCCGCTCCCACAGCACCGTCAGCTTCTCCGAGATATCCCCGTCCGAGAGGACCAGCCCGCATTTCGGGCAGATTTTCTTCGCTCCCGCGGTTGCGATCCACTCCGCACCGCAGAGACCGCATCTCAATTCGCTGAAATCCTCCCCCTTGCAGACAGGGCATAGGCTGCTGTTCTTGGTCTGAAGGAAGAGCCTGCCGCATCTGAAGCATTCAGCCGACGGGGGGAGCTCGTTCCATTTGCGGGACCTGCATTTCGGGCAGGATATCACTGCCTCCGGTCCTGCGCCCTCGTTGACTATCCACTTATGGCCGCATCTGAAGCATTTCAGTTTGAACGTATCCTTGTCCCATGCCCTGGATCTGCATCTGGGGCACTGGTCGGGACGGTCCATCCTGCTCCTCCAAACATATCCGCACTTGCGGCATGTGTAGCGCGGGATCTTCGGTTCCTTCCAGTTCCTGGATTTGCATCTGGGGCATTTCACCGGATTCTCGGAACCGCGTGAGATCCAGTCATGACCGCATTGATTGCAGTGGAATGACAATCCTGTAACGCCGATCGATTGATCGGGCCCGCTTCCTGGACATGATTTGGATGGAGCCCATTCATAGCTGTGTGACGGAATCACTTGCCTTCCGGAGACGACATCATAACGACGCGAACGGCATGACGGGCACATCAGGGGTTTGGATTCGGCACGGGATGTCCACTGATGCCCGCACTTCAGGCAGGTCATCCTTCTCCCTTTCCATGTATCATCCAAGCATTCGGTCATCAACAGGACAATCAACTAAGTTGGATATAACATCCATCATTGATTTCCCGGATGTTCGAACCGTTAAGGAACCCGCTGATGGATGCATAGCCCGCACTGCAACTCATGCACATTACACGAACATGGCCGTAGTCCAGAGGCCGGGCAGGGAATTCGGATGGTCACAGCGACCCTTCGATATACCTCTTAGGCAGGACGTAAATCTCCCCGTCCGCATCGAGACCGACCCTTGCCTCAACCTCATAGACATCCTTGATCAGCTGTTCTGTGATGATCTTCTTCGGGTCTCCTACCGCCACCAGCTGTCCGCGCTTCATTATCACGCAGATGTCGCAGTATCTGGCCATCAATGAGATGTCATGCTCCGCGACCATCACGGTCATATCGGATCTCGCCATCTTCTGCAGATATTCCATGACCTGGAGCTTGTATTTCATGTCGAGATGCGATGTGGGTTCATCGACCAGCATCAGCTTCGGCTCCTGGACATATGCCTTGGCAATGAGGGCACGCTGACGCTCTCCCGATGAACACAGCGCGACCTGCTTCCTCCTCAGATGGTCGATGCCGAAGGTCCTCAGGGCCTCCCTCGTGATGCGCTCATCCTCGGGATTCTCCCACCATATCTTGTCCACGAAGGGGTACCTTCCCAGCATGACCATGTCCATCACGCTGATGCCGAACGTCTGACCCGCCTCGGCGGGAACGTTGGCGACTAGCTTCGCTACCTCGGCGGCCTTCATATGAGTGACATCCTTCCCCGCGACCTCGATGCTGCCGGAGGTCTGCTCGTGTATCCTGGAGATGCACTTCATCATCGTCGATTTACCGCAGCCGTTGGGGCCTATCAATCCTATGAGGAGGCCCTTGCCGAACTCCAGATCTATGCCCTGAAGGGCCTTGAAGCCGTCGAACTCCTTCGTGAGACCCTTGATCCTCAGGACCGGAGCATCATCCGTCATAGTTACGCCCCCTCTTCATGAGCATGTATGCGAAGACAGGGGTACCTATCATCGCGGTGATCGCCCCCACGGGCAGCTCCGCAGGCGACATGACGGTCCTTGCGACCAGGTCCGCGAAAAGCATGAGCATCGCACCGATGACTATCGATGCGGGCATGATGAGACGGTGGTCGCTCCCCAATGCCATACGGCATGCGTGCGGGACCACCAGTCCTACGAATCCTATGATCCCCACGAATGCCACGCACAGCGACGTCAGCACCGATGCGACGACCATGGTGATCCTCTTGAACCTCTTGACGTTCAGCCCCAGCTGGGCGGCCTGATCCTCTCCCATGGAATACAGGTTGAACTCCCTCGCCCAGACCATGGCGATGACCGATATCCCTATGACCGGTATGAACACGATCCATGCATTCTCCCATGTTATATTGGCGAACGACCCGTACAGCCACCACATCACATCCGTGAGGTTGTCCTTCCCCATGGACATGAAGATCGTCTGCACGGACGAGAAGGCGAATCCCACTATCGTACCAGCGAGGATGTAATTCACGGAGGATCCCCCGCTGCCTTCGGCGACGGTCATGGTTATGGCGAATGCGATGACTCCTCCGACGATGGCCACAACGGGGATGATGTAGAGGGTGTTGTCGACAAGGAAGGGTATGCTGAATCCCAATGCGGTGGCGGCCATGGCCAGACATCCCGCTCCCGATGATACTCCGGTGATGTACGGGTCCACCAGGGGGTTCCTGATTATGGCCTGATACATGCATCCCGCGATGGCGAGGCCCGCTCCCACCGCGATGGACGCTATTGTCCTAGGCAGCCTCGCGTTGTAGATGTACAGCTCGATCATGTCGAGATTCCTGTCCCCGTGGATCGCCTTGTTGATCGACGAGAACAGCGCCTCCACCGCCTCACTCAGCGGGATGACGCCTCCGGACGATATCGAGATGGATATCAGGAACGCCACTACGGACATGAATATCCCGAATATCACGATCAGTCTGAACCTCTTCTTCTTCAGCTCTATCTCTGATTCGTCGGAATTCTCCATATCGGATTTCATTCCCCTGTATCCTTTCTTCAATTGAGAGAACAGCCCTTCCTTAGACATTGATGGTCCTCCTGTATAATAAGATGAAAATGATGATCGAACCTGCAATCGCGGCCCATGTGACGTACCATGACCAGTGTTTGAATCCTACGGTCTGGAGGGCCTGCACCCTCTCCTCCTCAGTACCCTCTCCCTTCACATCGGACAGGCAGTAGACGGCGCCGTAGTCGTTTCCTGTGTAGATCTTGCCGTCCACGACGGTCGGCTGGACCATCGAGTACGAATCCTCGGAATACGGCGACAGGAGTACCCTCCACAGCTCCTTCCCGTCCTTGGAATCGAGAGCCGTTAGCGCCCCTCCCGTCGGCCAGAACGCGCCGGCGGAATAGTCCGTGCCGTACAGGATGCCGTCCGCATCCAGGGTGAGCGCCCCCTTGATCATCTGATAGTCCTTTGACTTCCAGACGACCTTCCCGTTCCAGTCGAACTTGTAGATGGCGGTGGTGGCCTGGACCTCTCCTCCGTCGGATGCCGGGAATGTCTGCGATCCGGCGGACAGCGGCGAGACGTAGGTGTAGAATCCAGATTCGGTCACCACAGGCGATGTGAAGAGTGCATCCAGCCTCCAAACGGAGCCATCGGTCCTTGCGAGCTCTGCTCCGGTGCCGGGATCCAGTGTGATGAGGTATCCCTCCAGCGAGAACAGCGCCCCGTCGGTGCATGCGACGAGGAGGTGCGTCCCGTCGGGGGAGAGTATGGTCGTCGCTGCAGAACCCGGAGTTCCGGGCGCGGCCCTGTTGTCCTCCCTCATATCGATGACCCTCTTCACCCATATCTCCTGACCGCTGTCGGCATCCAGAGCGTAGACGTAGCCCTCATAGCTTCCGATGAACAGCATGCGCTTGCCGTCGACCGTCCCGATGGTCGGGGCGTGGTAGTAGAAGCATCCCCTCGTACCGGTGTATCCCGAGGAGCCCTTGTCCGATGGCGGGGTGTAGATCCAATCCTCGGAGAACTTGCCCTCCGGGGATAGCTTGAGGCAATAGACCAATCCTGCCGATGTCCCGAAATATATCCTCCCCGAGTCATATATCGGCGTGGTGCCCCCGGTCTGGAAGACCCTTCCCTCCCAGACGACGTCGCCGTTGGAATCCATGGGAGGATTGATCTCGACGACCATCTTATCCTTCTCCTCTCCTGTGAACCTGTCGAAGCAGATGACGTCGCCGCATGTGAATGTGACAACGAGGTAATCCCCTATTATGACGGGAGTGGTCACCTCGTAGCCGGCCCCTTTGATGCCGTGATACTTCCATACGGTGCCTCCCGAGAACCTGTCCAATGCATATACCCAGGCATCCTCATCCCCGCCGGCCGCCCCGTATGCGCCTCCGGTGGTATGGTAGAGCATGTTGCCAGCCACGACCAGTCCGGAATCCACATATCCGGTGGTGTATGTGTTGTACCACTCCACGGGCATCTTGGGGTTCTTCTGTCCGTGCGACACGGACACGCTGGAAGCGGAGGACGAACCGTTCAGGGTCGTCCAGGAGGTCATGTACTTGGGGGACGACACAGGAGCGAACCCGTCGGGATAGTATCCGAACGCCACATGACCCGAACAGGACTGGTTGAGATCCGTTCCCTTGTCCACCCATCCCGCATCCCATTGGTAGACATGCCATCTGCAATCTGATGTTGAAGGCGATGTGACCTTGTCCCTGACATCCTGATCGTCCACGGAATTGTTCAATACTTCCCTGAACGTCGAGCCTCCGCTGTTGGCGTACCACATGTACTGCCCGTTGCCGTAGTCCACCAGCACCTTGCTGTCCGAATCGGCATCCGTCGGCATCATTGGCAATGCAGTCAGCAGCAGGAGCATGACTGCGATGATAGGTAGTATCCGCTTCATCACATCCCCCTCTGATAGGTCAGGTAATCCATGTAATCGTTGCCGAGATACTTCGGTATGGTGTCCAATGGATCCCTGTATTCGAACTGGTCCGGGTGCAGCGCCTTACCTAATAGCTCAGCAGCCTGGCACAGTCTAGGACCGGGCCTTGACAGAAGGTCCGCGGCCTTGCCCGAGAATATGTATACGTTGCCATTCCTGTACGCCGGAGTCTCCTTCCATACCGCGTCTATGCGGTCGAGGAAATCCTCATACTCCTTCTGCGACTTTATCTCCTTGCCGTGCAGGATGATCATGACCTGGGGCTGCTTCGCATGGATCTGCTCCTTCGAGACCATGAACCATGATGATGACTGGGAATCGAACACGTTGTTCCCCGACACCCTCGATATGATATCGGATGCGAATGTCTTGCTCCCCGACGTCCACGGGGACGGGTCCGCAGACAATGCTATGAACGTCCTGACGGGTGCCTGGTAGCCTATGACTCCAGAGACCGCATCCAGCGTTCCCCTGAAGGTCTGTATGACGTGGTTCGCGTTCTCGCTCAGACCCATAGCGGAAGCCACTATCCAGATGTTGTCGTACAACACCTCGATGTCCGTGACGTCGTAGGTCACGACGCAGTCTATGCCGGATTTCCTGAGCTTGTCCGCCATGGCCACGTGCTCACCGGTACCGCCCTCGCAGAATACCACATCGGGCCCGAGCTTCACGATCCACTCGTAGTTGGGATCGGAGTACCCTCCGACGTTCTTGATCTTGCCGTCCGACTTGTTCTTCGTCACTCCGGAGGGGTAGTTGCTGTACAGGTCTGTACCGACGATGTAATCCAATCCTCCGACCGCACATATGGTCTCCGTGACAGATGGCGCGAGGGACACGACCCTCAGCTTCTCTCCGGTCCTGAGGGAGAATCCTCCCTCGGCATAGCTGTAGTATGTGAAACCGGACTGGTCGGTTGCGGGCATGACGTCATCCGGACCGGACGCCCTCGCCCATGAGACGATGTCCCCCTTGCCAAGCTTCACCGATGCAGGGTCCTCGCACAGCTCCCAGTCCCCGCCGTCCAGCAGGTACATCCCCCATTTCTTCCCTTGGAGGCTCGACTGCTCCTTGATGGAGTACACCACGGTGTGCTCCGCATCCTCGTAGACCAGCTGGTACCCTTTGAGCTCACATGCTTTATCCAACGCCTGGTAGCCGTCCATGCCCTCTCCGAAGTCGATCGGGACCCAGACGGTCTCCCAGTATCCGAAATCGATGACCACTCCGCTCCTGCCCTCGGCCTCGCTCTGCGTGAGCCCCATCGCCGGGGTAAGTATCAATACGGCCGCTGCGACGATCGCGGTGATGGCCAGCTTCTTCCGGATGGCGTTCATCTCTCATCCTTCCAGCAATTCGGCAGGGATGTCGGACGGAGTGGGCATCACCATCTCGACACCGTCGTCTGCCTGCTTCTCGGAAGTCGTCTGGAGCACCAGTGCGAAGTACTTGTACTTGTTCATATCGTACTTTCCGAGGGTCTTATCATTATACGTCCACTGCCTGGTATCATCGAGAGTCTTCGCGTTGGGATTGTAGGAGAACTGAGACCAGTATGTCCAATCGCCGTTCTTCAGCTGCGTATCCGCCCATCCGAAGAATCCTGCGAACCATCCGAACATATCGGACCTGGAGAGGTGACTGTGGATAGCTTCCCCGTCGAACTTGTATTCGATGACCCCGCCTCCCTCGATGACCTCGACCTCCGCCGAGGGGAAGAGACATGTGTGCAATGCATCGACGAGTGCCTCGTTGACATTCGTTCCCGTACCTTTGATCCAGAAGCCTTCCTGGATATCCGAAACTGTGTAGCCTGCTTTCTCGAACCAGCCTACCAGAGTGTTGTACCTCTCTTGGGTGGTCATCTTCTTCCCGTCTGACTTGTCATCCGGTTTAGAATTGGGATCCTTGGCTATCGCCTCGAGCTCCGACATATTGGGGATCTGTATGAAGAAATATGCCTCATTGCTGACGCTGAACGCAGGCTGGGCATACTCCGTCTTTCCGTTCTTGACCGTCTTCTCGGCATACTCCAGGACAAGCGTTACGCCATCCCTCAGATCCCTGTCCTCTGCAGGCACCCATCCGTTGAGGCTCTGCCATCTGAACACGATCCATGATTCGTCGCTCGTGTTCTCGATGCCTTTGTAGCTCTGTACGTTTCCGTTGCTTCTCCATCTGATTTCATCGCCCAGGATGCCGTCCAGTATCTCCTTGACAGTGGAACCTTCAGCCGAATACTCCGTGTACTTGCCATTACCCTCGGAAACCTCGAGATTCACGGCATAGCTATACGATTCCTCGTTGGAATCGTCATCGCCGCCCAGCATCGTGACTGCGATAGCACCGACGGCGACCACCGCCACTATGGCGGCCATAATCATAATCAACATATTCTTGCTCATGTCATCACCACGAACCTTTGATCATCAGATCCTTCTGGACACCGAACGCCAGCTGTACCCCTCCGTACACCGAACCACCTTTCGCTGTGAACTCGAGATAACCGTCCTTGACTGTGCCTGTGACCTCTATCACCTCATCGAGACAATAGTAGACCTTGACAGACTTCCCATTGAAGCTGGGATCCGCCTTGACCTTGACCTTCAGCGGAAGGTTGCTGTTGATACCGTCTCCCTTCAAGGAAATGAGGAGGCAATCCGCACCGTTGCACGCTTTGTTGATTCTCTCGTATGTAGGCCCGCTCGTGTTGAGCGAACCCACGCTTAATTTGGCATCTGCCGGGATCTTCCCGGTCACATAGACTCCTTTGCCGTTATCGACAGTGGACTCGGAGTTCTCCACCCATCTGGCCTTCAGGGTTATACTCTCGTTGAACTTGTAGATGGTGTCCGAGGTGTATTCCTTCCCATCATAGAACCAGCCCTTGAATGCGTATCCAGCTTTGACGGATGAGGGGAGGTTGCCTAGGGGCTTGTCATAGACGGCGTAGTAGATGCTCGTAATATTGGAACCGCCGTCCGTATCGAACTTCAGCATGCTGACCTTGAGCCATTTGGCTGTGAGCGTCACGTTCTTCGAGACCGCGGTCTTGTTAGGGATGTACTGGGTGGACCCGCTGTACCAGCCGCCGAACTCGTATCCGTCCTTGGATGGATCGACGATGAACGGCATGGCCTCTCCCTTCCCCACCGTGATCTTCGAGACTCCCTCGCCGTTCTGGGGATCCAATGTGACCGTCACTGCGTCCTTGTATACAGGTTTCAGGACCGTATCTTCCTTGACTGGGGTGTTGAAGGAACACCATGCAGAGCTGCCGTTCTTCCATCCCGTCAGGACCTTCCCCACAGGTACGGGGACGTCAGGGATTTCCACGATGGTGCCCTTAGGGACTGTCAGTACGACATCCCCTCCGGCAGCCTTCAGGGTGAGGGATACACACATGCCCTCTAGCTGAGAATAGTTGCTGACCTTGGCCTTCTCATCATCGCTCAATTCCGCATATCTGGCTAATATCCTCTGGTAATCCATGTAATTGACGTTGCCGCTCTCGCTCATAGCGATGAATCTGTCGATCGCCGATGACACATCCTCTGCGGTATACTCCGTTCCCACACCGTAGCAGAACAGAGTGGTATCGTTCCTGATGAGAACGTGTCCGTCCTTGGTGACGGTGAAACTCTGGTAGTTGAACTGTGCGGGGTTAGGCCTCATACTGAATACTATCGTAGGGGTCCCGCCCTTGACATCCTTGATCACGAATATATCTGCATATCCGTTCACGCTGTCGGCGGCCTCGCCCTGATAGACGTGACCGTATTCCATCACATAGAGATAGACTGCATTCCCGTTCTCCGCTGTAGAGTAGGCCGTGGTAAGAGAGACGGTGGATTTCGTGCACACATCTTTGAAACTGTAACGGGTCTTCATATCCCCGTTCTTGTCGATATCGATCACCCACAGGGGCTCGTTGCTTCCGAGGGTCTTCCCCCCTCCGCCGATATAGATAGTGTCATTCCAGATGACAGGTATGGACTGCGTCCCGCCCCATACGTCTCCCTTGTAGTTCTGCTTCCAGAAGCTCTCCTCGGACTCCCAGAATTTCATGGATGATTCATCGAATCCGTCTGGGGTGACCTTGTAGGAACGGATCGCCAGCTTCTCAGGGGTGTTCTCGTTCGGATTCTTCTCGTTGCGGTCGGCGACCCTGTTCAGCGGGATGTACACCCTTCCCTCATATGCAGTAGCGCCGGAGGATGCGTATTCCCTGTTGAAATGGACGGTATCGATGACCCTGCCCGTATCCGCATCCATGAAGAATGCGGTCGCGCCCTTCTCGCTCTCGTCGAATCCTCTCTTGACGATCACTATGTAATCATCGAAGAACGCAGGCGTGGCGTTGTACCACCCGTCGCATTCCAGCAACCATAGCGGTTCGATGACCTCGTCGGACCTCGTCGGATCGAGATCCTCCGTAGAGAAACATGCGTAGTCTCCGGAATAGGTTCCGAAGAACACCTTCCCGTCATGGTATGTGACGGTCCCCTGTGTCTCCCCTCCTGAAACCGGCGACGATATGAACAGCTGGCCCATGGTCTCGGCATCGAATGCATAGAGCACGGAATAGGCCCTGTTCGACTTGAGGACGGAGGTGACTGCGAATATCTTGCCGTCACCGTATGCTATGGCCATGTTGTAGACAGTCCTCGAAGGGCATGACGCTTTTCCGATCAGATTCCCGGTCTCGACGTCCACACAATAGAGCGAGGACTCCTGTCCCTTGTAGTAATAGACCTTGTCATCAACGCAGATCGCGGAGCTGGGCGTCTTCCATGCGGTGGCGCTTGGATCGATGACCGACGTTACCTTCCATTTCTCGACGAGATCCGTCTTGGATATCGGAGTCTTCGCATCCGTGACTCCGAAGCTTCCGGAATCGCCTCCGACATACGACCACTGCGAGGGCGAAGTCGTCTTGACCTCCTTCGGCTCGTTGACCTCCCCGGTATACGGTTCGTCCGAGCCCGACTCTACATCATCACCGCCTCCGCCGCCCATCAGAACGAATGCTCCGATGCCTACGGCGGCGACAGCCGCGACTAGCACCGCTACTAGGACGAGGGTCTTCATAGCGGGTCCTCCTCTTCATACATGAAACATAGTATTACACTTCATAGGATTTATTGGAGCGTTCGGATTTTAACGGATATAACATCCAACTCTCATTTTTGTACATTATTTTGGGCTATTTTTTGAGAGAAATTGCCTCGGCGGAGAGGGCCGGAAATCCGCCGAAAATCGCCTGCAATACTGAGGAAATGTACGATCTTAACGTGTGTTGAACTCATCGGAAAAACAGGGTTCATCGTTGATTGCCGCGGCACGCGGAATCTCGGTTTATGACGTCGAATAAAATTTGAATTCGTTACATGCAAGTGCATGATCTTCATGTTTTCAACAGCATGATCGTTATCGATTATCCCTTTTCGAAAAGAACCGAACAACCTATCAGAAAGCCTTTGTGTTCGGATGAAACTAACCAGAAGCGCTGTTCTAAAGCCCAGGTATGGAATAAGTGAGTGCTCCAGACGGGATTCGAACCCGTGTGTCAGCCTCGAAAGGGCTGAATGATTGGCCGCTACACTACTGGAGCTTGAACAAGACCATCACGAACTCATTTATAACGGTTATCATAGCGCAAACCGTTTATTTCCAGCTTGATTTCTTGGATTTCCGAGGATAGTCTTTTTATAACGCATTATAATGCGCCTGATTATTGGAAGGATAAAAATGAGCGACAATGAACCGCTTGAAATGCCTGATGAGGACGTAACACGCGTACGTCTGCCTAACATCAAAGAAGCAGAAATGTTCGGGATAGCGGATCAGCTGCTCGGTGCATCCAAGATCAAAGTCATGTGCGAGGACGGAGTATCCCGCGTAGGACGCATCCCTGGAAAGATCAAGAAGAGGATGTGGATCAGAGAGGGTGACCTGCTGATCATCTCCGTATGGGATTTCCAGCCCGACAAGTGTGACGTCAGGTTCAGATACACCAAGACGCAGGCTGTCAACCTCAGCAAGAGGAACAAGGTTCCCAAGAACCTGGATATTTTCTGATCAGGGTGGTGGATCCACATGCCCTCGTACGAGGAAGCTTACGCATACCTGGAGAGGCGTGTGGACGCCCTCAAGACCAACAAGACCGGCGATGAGAAGCAGACGGATGCCGAGGTCTTCGACAAGAAGACCCTGATGACCATCTACGACTTCATGACCAGCGGGTATCTGGATGCGGTCCACTACCCCATATCGACCGGGAAGGAAGGAAACGTCTTCTACGCCACCGACGAGGATGACGAGCCCATGGCCCTGAAGATCTTCAGGACATCGACATCCACGTTCAAGAGGGTGGCCAAGTATGTGGAAGGGGATCCGAGATTCAGGGGGGTCACGGGGAACCGCTGGAAGCTGATCTACGCATGGGTCAACAAGGAGTTCAAGAACCTGGACAGGTACGCCCAGGCGGGACTGCCCGTTCCGGAGCCCATCACGTTCAGCCAGAACTGTCTCCTGATGGAGTACATCGGCGATGAGACGGGACCCGCACCGCAGCTCAAGGACGTGGTCCTCGAGGACCCGGACGAGACATACGAGGAAGTACTGTCGTTCATCATAGACGGATGGCAGGAGGCCCACCTGGTGCACGGGGACCTCAGCGAGTACAACATCCTGATGCTGGACGGTGAACCCATAATGATCGACGTGGGCCAGGCGATGACCCGCGACCACTACAACGCGAAGGAGCTCCTGCAGAGGGACATCCACAACATCAATGCGTTCTTCAGGAAGAGGGACGCTGACGTAATGACCGACGAAGAGGTCATGGAAGAGACACTCAACTGTGAAGAGGAAGAGGAGGAAGACGAATGAGATCCATAAGGATTCCAGCCGACAGGGTCGGTACACTCATCGGCAAGAACGGAGAGACCAAGAAGGTCCTCCAGGACATTTCAGGCATAAAGATCGACATAGACACGGAGGAGGGCGAGGTCATCATCCACGATGACGTCGAGCTCGAGGATCCCCTCATGCCCCTGAAGCTGATGGACATCATCAAGGCGGTCGGAAGGGGCTTCAACCCCGACAAGGCCATGAGGCTGTTCGATGACGACGAGTACTACGAGCTCATCGACGTCAAGGAGGCCATCGGGGACCGCTCCAGCCAGATGCCCCGTGTCAGGGGACGTCTCATCGGGAAGAACGGCAAAACCCGCAAGCTCATCGAGGAGCTCACCGGATGCGACATGGTCATCTACGGCAACACCGTGGGCCTCATCGGCAACTCCGTCAGCCTCCCCGTCGCCAAGCACGCATGCGAGCTCCTGATCAACGGAAGCGAGCACGCGACCGTCTACCATTATCTGGAGAGCCAGCGCCCCATGCTCAGGATCACCGAGATGGGATTCGACCTCTGAGGGATAGCATGGAAGAATGGATTGCCGGCATCATAGACACAGCGAAGCCTCTGGCTCAGATGGGTCTCTGCGACCACTGCCTCGGACGCATGTTCGGGAAGATAGGAACAGGGATGACCAACGACCTCCGCGGGGAGCTCATCCGCGACGGCCTGAGAGAACAGGGTGTCGACGCACCTGCGGACGACTTCTGCCCGCTGTGCGAGAACGTGTTCGAGATGCTTCCCAGGTTCGCGGAGGCTGCGGCCGAGGCCATCAACGGCGTCGAATCCGACAACTTCCTCATCGGGACCAGGGTGGAACCGGAGATAACCGAGAGGGAGAAGGAGCTCAAGGAGCAATACAATCTCGAGAACTCGGAATCCATCAAGGCGGAGCTGAACCGCGAGATAGGCAAGCTGGCGCTCCCCATGATCCACCGCCCGGTGGAGTTCAAGACGCCCCAGGTGGTCGCTCTCGTAGACACGCGCTTCGCAGATGTCACGCTTGACATCTCGCCAGTTTTCATCGCAGGACGCTACACCAAGTACAGCAGGGAGATCCCCCAGACCATATGGCCGTGCAGGGTCTGCCACGGGAAGGGCTGCGACCACTGCCACGGCGAGGGGAAGATGTACCCCACGTCCGTTCAGGAGATCATCGGGGACATCGCATTGGAGATGGCCCAGGGCCAGGAGCATTTCTTCCACGGGATGGGACGCGAGGACATCGATGCGTGCATGCTCGGCGACGGAAGGCCGTTCGTGCTGGAGATCAGCCAGCCCAGGAAGAGGTACATCGACCTGGATGAGCTCGAGAGAAAGGCCAATCAGACCGACATGGCAGGATACAACAGCCTGAGGTTCGTGCAGCGCGAAGCGGTGGAGCGCTACAAGGCCGCCGCCTCCGATAAGATATATCGCGTGCACGTGAAGGCAGAGGGTAAAGTTAATAAAGAGGAGTTAGTTAAGGTTGCCTTATCGTTCAAGGACGTCAGTATAGACCAGAGGACTCCTCGCAGGGTCGAGCACCGCCGTGCCGACCTCGTAAGGAAGAGGAAGATCCACTGGTGCCAGGCGGAATGGATCTCCGATGATTCCTTCGATCTCGAACTCGAGACCGATTCGGGAACATACGTGAAGGAGTTCGTCTCCGGCGACGAGGGCAGGAGCGTACCGAGCTTCTCTGAGAGGCTCGGGATACAATGCAAAGTCGAGACCCTCGATGTGCTGGCGATCAAATTTGAAGAATGAGGGATAAGCAATGCAGGCATCCAGCGGAACAAGGACAAAGACCCGCAACAAACTGAAGAAGTCAGTAAGGGCACGCGGACTCTCACCCATCACAAAGGCCTTCCAGACCTTCGAGACAGGAGAGAAAGTCAACATCATCATCGACCCTAGTGTACACAAGGGAATGCCCTTCTCAAGGTTCCACGGACTCACAGGAGTCGTCGTCGGAGAGAGGGGAGCAGCATACGAGGTATCCGTCAAGGACGGAAACAAGACCAAGATGGTCGTTGCACGCCCCGAGCACCTTGTAAGGAACGTCGACAACTGAAGGTATTGAAATGACAGAGCGCTACGTCACAGTCGCAGAAGTAAGGGACCTCCTCGAGGAAGTCGCCGAGAGCAGGAAAGGAACAGCAGGAATGCTCGAGGACGAAGATGTCCTCAACCCATCGCAGAAAGCGTCGCTTGACCACGCGCAGAAAGTCTCAAACATTTCCCTCGAGGACGCTAACAAGATCATCGAAGAGGTTAGCCAGATCGAGGAAGTTACAGATGCCATTGCTGTGAAGATCGCGGATATCCTCCCCAAATACCCGGAAGATGTCCGTGCTATCTTCTCCAAAGAGAGGATCACACTCAGCAATGACAAGATAAACCAGATCATCGAGATCGTTGGTAAGTACATCTGATTCATAGGGGGTTTTTCCTGTGGAAGAGTATGCTATCATCTTGGATTACTTGCCTCAAGGGGCACCGTCGTCCAACTATTCGAAGAAGGAGCCAATCTGCTACGCGATAGGAGACCAGGAGTTCAAGCTTTTCGAGCTGGTCGCCAAACCCAATGCAGTGGTCGCGATTGGGACCAAGACATTCATCGGAAAGGACTCCGAGACGAAGAAGCGCGACATCATCGACCATGTGAAGCGCCGTATCACATACGACGACCTCACTTCCAACGCAATCTCAGAGCTTGAGTTCGCAGTGACGGACATAGTCATGGCGAACGAGGCAAAGTACGTCAGATTCTTCAATGAGGCGGAGGCCATCAGCATGCGCAAGCACCTGCTGGAGGAGCTCCCCGGACTCGGTAAGAAGCTGATGATGACCATCCTGGAGGAGAGGAAGAAGGGCCAGTTCAAGGACTTCGCGGACCTCACCGAGAGGACATCCATCAAGGCACCCGAGAAATTCATCGTCGACCGTATCCTTCTGGAGATCGAGGATCCGGACAGGAAACGCTACCTCTTCGTCTACAGATGAACGACACCGGCAGGCTCATAGCCGATACAGGCATCGTCCCTAAGAAGAGCAAGGGACAGAATTTTCTCATCGATGACCGTGTGGCCGACAGGCACATCAGCTATGCCGGGATCGATAGGTCGGACAGGGTCCTGGAGGTAGGTCCGGGGCTAGGGATACTGACCAAGAGGCTGATCGAGGTCTCGGACGATGTCACCTGCATCGAGATCGACGACATCCTCGCCGAATACATCACGAAGACCTACGGGGACAGGCTGAAGCTCATCCATGCCGATGCGGTGAAGGAGCCGTTCCCCGAATTCGATGTGTTCGTCAGCAACCTGCCCTACAGCGTCTCGACGCCGATCATCTTCAAGCTCCTCGAATACGACTTCAGGACAGCGGTGGTGATGGTCCAGAAGGAGTTCGCGGACCGCATGGTCGCCATGATCGGAAGCCCCGACTACTCCAGGCTCACAGTCAACCTGTTCTACAAGGCGGAATGCGAGATCATGGAGACTGTGCCAGCATCCAGATTCAACCCCAGGCCGAAGGTCGATTCGGCGCTGGTCAAGATCACTCCGAGGGAGCCCCCGTTCAAGGTCCTGGACGAGAAGACGTTCTTCAAGGTTGTCGAGGTCACCTTCAACCATCGCAGGAAGAAGATCGGCACATCGCTCAAGTCGGCGAGGCTCATGGAGGCCGGCAACGACGTCCCTTACATAGACGACAGGGTCGAGAGGCTGTCTCCTGCCCAGATAGGCGAGATAGCCGATGCCGTGTACATGCTGAAGCACTGACCAAAGGACATTTATGTCGTAAGCCATACCCTATCTGATAGCATGCAGATAGGTATAGTAGGGAAACCGAACGTTGGTAAATCCACATTCTTCGGTGCTGCCACCATGGCGCCCGTGGAGATCGCCAATTATCCCTTCACCACCATAGAACCGAACAAAGGGGTAGCACATGTGCGCACGCCTTGCCCGTGCAAGGACCTCGGAGTCACATGCACCCCGCACAACTCACTTTGCATCAACGGGACCAGGATGGTCCCTGTAGAACTCCTGGATGTCGCGGGACTGGTCCCCGACGCATGGCAGGGCAAGGGTCTGGGCAATCAGTTCCTCGACGATCTCAGGCAGGCGGATGCCCTGATCAACGTACTCGATGTCAGCGGATCCACCGATATCGAGGGGCTCCCCGGAGACGTCGGCTCCCACGATCCCACCGAGGACATCACATTCCTCAGGAAGGAGATCGAGTACTGGATGAGGGAGATCCTCAAGAACGGATTCAACAAGATGGCCAGGGCCGCGAGGATGACGGGGCAGAAACCGGAGCAGATCATACAGGACAGGCTCGCCGGTCTGAATGTCACCGAAGCGCAGATCAAGAAAGCCCTCAGCACCGTGGAGATGCCGGATGACATAGTCAACTGGACGGACGACGACCTACTCAAGCTCTGCGTGAGCATCAGGGAGCAGTCCAAACCTATGATTGCGGCCATGAACAAGGCCGACATAGCACCCGAGGGCAACATCGAGAAGGTCGAGGCGATCAACGACCTGTGCGTCGTGACCATGGCGGAGACCGAGCTCGCTCTGAAGAAAGCGGCCGCGGCAGGACTCATCGAATACACGCCCGGAGACCCGACATTCACGATCAAACCCGGAGTCAACCTCAACGACAACCAGAGGAAGGCCCTCGACTACATGAAGGCCAACATGGAGAAGTACGGAGGAACAGGGGTGCAGAAATGCATCGAGGATGCGGCCTTCAAGATGCTGGACCTCATCACCGTCTACCCGGTCGAGGACGAGAACAAGTTCACGGACCACTTCGGACGCGTCCTTCCCGATGCGTTCCTCCTCCCCCGCGGATCGACGGCTAAGGACCTCGCATACAAGGTCCACTCCGATCTGGGTGACAAGTTCATCCGTGCGGTCAACGCACGTACCAAGCGCACCGTTGGTGCCGACTACATCCTCCAGGACGGGGATGTCATCAGGATCGTAGCGAACAAGTGATAAGATGGAGACTTGGGATGTCAGGATAATCAGTGCGTCCTCCGTCCAGGACGGGGACGAACCTGTGATCGAGCTGTTCGGCAAGACCCGCGACAGGAGATCGATCACGATCCTGGCATACGGCTTCAGGCCGTACCTCTTCGCAGTGGACCCCAGACCCGAGCTGGAGAATATGCTCAAGGAGGACCCCGAGGTCATATCGGTCGAGCATGACCGTCTCCTCTACAGATCCGAGATGCACGACGTCATCAAGGTGACGGTCAAGAGCCCATGGAAGGTCTCCGATTTCAAGAACAGGATACACAGGAGCGGATGCAAGGCACTGTCCGCGGACATCTCCTTCCAGCACCGCTTCTTCTACGACAAGGATATGGGGTCCTGCATCAGGGTCACCGGAGAGAAAATCGATAAACCATATTTCACAGAGATCGTGGCCAAGATGGACTCCTTCGAGAACATCGATTCCTTCGACCCCGGCCTGAAGGTCCTGTCCTTCGATATCGAGAACTCAGTCGAGCACGAGTTCATCTACACCATATGCTCGGTGGTCAAGGACGGAGACGAGATGCGCAACTGCAGGGCGCTGACCGGTTCCGAGAAGGACATAATCAACGGGTTCGCCGACCTCATCAGGGAGGAGGACCCGGATGTCATCACAGGATACAACATCGACAACTATGATATCCGCAAGATCCTGGAGAGGTCGAAGGCGAACAGGATGAAGGATGCCCTCCCATGGGGAAGGGACGGAAGCCAGCCCAGGCTCATCAGCGACAGGTTCTGGAGGGTCAAGGGACGCCTCATCTGCGATGCGTGGTGGGCCGTCAAGAAGCAGCTCAGACCGAAACAGGAGACTTTGAACGCCGTATCCCTCATGCTGCTCGGAGAGCAGAAGCTGGACGTCGACCCCAAATACATGGACTCCGAATGGAGCAAGGACAGGGAGAAGGTCATCAGATACTGCTTCAAGGATGCCGAGCTGGCACTGCGCATTCTGATGGAAGTGGGTACCGTCCGCAAGGACATGGACCTGGCTGCCGTGTCGAAGCTCACCATCGAGGATGTCATGACATCCGGATCGTCGCAGCTCGCGGATTCCCTCCTCATCCGTGCGGCCGACAGGAACAAGGTCGCCGTACCTCAAATGGGCGCCAGGATAGCGGGAGCGGACCAGATCGAAGGCGGATATGTTCACAGCATGAAGCCCGGCCTCTACCATTGGGTATGTGTAGAGGACTTCAAATCCATGTATCCCTCGCTGATCATCGCCAAGAACATCTGCTTCACGACGCTCTGCGAGGACGGGGAGATCGTCAGCCCGTCAGGAGCGAGATTCATGTCCAAGGAGAGGAGGGAGGGATTGCTTCCCAGGATCCTGGAGGACCTGATGGCCGAGAGGGACAGGATCAAGAAGCTGATGAAGCAGACCTCGGATCCCCACGAGCACAACTATCTGGACGGACTTCAGGCCGCGGTGAAGGTCCTTATGAACACTTTCTACGGGGTGTTCGCCTCAACATTCTACAGATTCACCGACAAGAGCATAGGGGCGGCCATCACAGCGTTCGCAAGGGCGAACACCATCGGTATCATCAACCAGGTCGAATCGGAGGGCATCCATGTGATCTACTCCGATACGGATTCGATCTTCATGCAGTCCCCGGAGCACAACCTCGAGGGCTCCGTGGAATTCGGGAACAGGATGGCCGAGCGTTTCTCGGTCGAAGGAGGCACCCTGGAGTTCGAGAAGCTCCTGGAGCCCATGTTCACCCACGGGATGAAGAAGAGGTATGTCGGAAGGATCGTCTGGCCGCAGGTCTCAGACGAGCTCCTGGTGAGGGGCTACGAGATAAGGAGATCGGATTCCTTCGACCTCCAGAGCGACATGCTCACACAGCTCTTCGAGATGATCCTCGACGAGAGGAACGACGATGCCCTGGCCATGGTGAAGAAGACCATCCAGGATGTCAAGACCGGGAATGTGGACATCTCCAAGCTGGTCATATCGAAATCATGCAAGGGGCTGGATGCCTACGAGAACCCGGACAGGATGGCGAACGTGCAGGCTGCGAAGAAGATGATCGAGATGGGATACGATTTCATCCCCGGCATGAAGATCTCCTGGATCGTCACCGACGCCAAATCCGCTCCTCAGAAGGTGGAACCCTACATCAGCGGTGCGGAGTTCAAAGGACGGCCAGATTACAAATATTATGCAGAGCGCCTCTCCCAGACCGCATCGCGCATCACAGAGGTCTTCGGATGGGAGGAGAAGGATCTCCTAATGGGCAACCAGCAGGCCACGCTCTTCGGCGGAAAGTTCGACAGCGGAGACGCTCCCAAGAGGACCAAGACCGTGGAAGAGAAGCCCAAGGCCAAGATGAAGAGCCTGGACGATTTCTTCTGATGGTCCCACGCTGTCATGAGGAACTGTTTAAAACCATACCGCAGATACACGGTACAGGTTGAGGAAATGGGGAAACTCGAGACTATCAATATGCCCAACGGCGACACATATTCCGGAGAAGTGGAGTTCGGCAACTTCAACGGACACGGAATCTACACATTCGCCTCCGGTGCGAAGTATGAGGGACAGTTCAGGGACGGGATGTTCAACGGGAAGGGAGTCTACACATGCTCCAGCGGAGACCGTTACATCGGGCAGTTCGTGGACAATATGTTCGAAGGGGTCGGCATCTACACGAAAGTGACCGGCGAGAAGTACGAGGGACAGTTCAGGGAGAACATGTACCACGGAAAGGGCATCATCACATATCCCAACGGGGAGAAGGATGAGGCGGACTTCAAGTTCGGCAAGGCCCAGGGCCCTGGATTCCACACATATCCTGACGGAGACAGGGTTTCCGTCGAGTTCGTGGACGGGAAGTTCAGAGACTGAAACCAAACATCACTCGGCCTCACGGCCGATTCTTTTCTCTTATATCATCAGCAGAGCCAGACGTCATCATTCGAGGTTCTTCTTCATATCTATGGATTCCCTCACCTGTCTGACCGTGACGCCGTTCTCCGATGCCGCCCTTACGAGATCGTCGTGCTCCGGCTTCCATTTGCGGATGCCGTAGCCTTCGGACACCTTGACCCTGATATCGCCATATTCGGTATGAACCGTTTCGTTATGGGATGCCATCTCGAACCTTTCCGCCTTCCATATCCTCAGACCGATGGTGGATGTGTTCGTGAGGATCAGCTTGCAGATCCTGTCCTTATCGCCGCTGCGGCACAGGCAGGTAAGCCTGTGACCTGGCCTGCCCTTCTTCATGATGATCGGCGTGATGGTCGCATCGAGAGCCCCCTCGTCCAGAAGGAGAACGATCATCTGACCGAGATCCTCTGGGGTCATATCGTCGATATTGCAGTTGATCTCGTATATCTCGAACAGCTTTTCCTCCGACTCGCCTATGAATGCGCGGAGTATGTTTGGAATGGACAGATCGTGATGCCCGATCCCCACTCCGATATCCTCGATGCTCATCCTGGGGCGCTGTCCGTACTCCTCTGCGAAATATCCGACGAGAGCCGCCCCCGTAGGCGTGGTAAGCTCTCCTTCGACGTCCCCTGAATATGATTCCATGCCCTTCAGGAGTATAGCGGTGGCAGGTGCTGGAACTGGCAGCTGCCCGTGCGCGCAACGGATAAATCCGAACCCTGTGCGAAGCGGTGATGATGTTATGTAATCGGGTGCAAGCCTCTCTATGAGCATGCATGCTCCGACGATGTCGGCTATCGCATCGAGCATACCGACCTCATGGAAATGTATCTCCCCCACGGGCTCGCCATGGACCTCTGATTCAGCCTTTGCGATATCCCCGTAGATGTCCTTGGCCATGCCGCGTACCCGGTCCGATACCTTCAGACCGTCGATTATCCTGAGAACATCGGCAAGGCTCCTGGCCCCGTGATGGTGATGCTCATTGACACCTTCCTCCTGACCCTGTGCGATTATCCTGACCCTGGTTCCGCGGATGCCGTTCTTATCCGCATTCTCAACGATGACCTCGACATCCGGGATGCCGGCCGATTCTATGAGGTCCTTCGCCTCCTTCGGATCGGGGAGCAGATCCGCCAATGCGCCGAGTACCATGTCGCCCGATGCTCCCGAGCCGCATTCCAGATAGAGTGTCCTCATTGGGAGTCACCTCTCCTGTCGATGAGGGATGCGATATAGCCTGCACCGAACCCGTTGTCGATGTTGACGACGCTGACTGTCGATGCGCATGAGTTCATCATCGCCAGCAATGCCGTGAGACCTTCGAAGGATGCCCCGTATCCCACTGATGTGGGCACTGCGATGACCGGTACGCTCACAAGCCCGCCCACGACGCTGGGGAGAGCGCCTTCCATCCCTGCTGCCACGACCACTGCCGTCGCACCCATGATCGTATCCGCATCGGACAGCAGACGGTGTATCCCTGCGACGCCTGCATCGTAGATGCGCCTGACGTTGCAGCCGAGGACCTCGGCCGTCACAGCCGCCTCCTCGGCCACCGGGATATCGCTTGTGCCAGCGCATATCACGCATACATAGGATTCCCTCTTCTTCTCGGGCATCCTCCCTATGATGCATATCCTCGCCTGATCCCTGAAATCGGCATCGAGGCCCTCCTGCTTCGCCAGTTCGTAGGTGTCCTTCGGACAGCGTGTGATCATCACGCATTCGGAACCGTTATCGATCAGCGTCCTCGCGATGGAGACCGACTGCTCCGGAGTCTTGCTTGCCCCGTAGATTACCTCCGATGCACCCTGTCTGATGCGCCTCTGCGTATCGACCTTGGCGAATCCCATGTCCACGTAGGGCTGTGTGCGGAGCATCCTCTCCGCTTCTTCCACCGACAGCGAGCCGTCCTTTACGGCTGACAGGATGCTCTTGGTATCCATCATTCGGTCTTCCTCGTTCCGTATGAGATCTCGTCGTAATACCTGTGAAGGGCCCTCTCGATCTCCGCCTTGTGCTCTTCGACGAAATCCTTCTGAGAGGGCAGCGTCTCGAGCAATGCCTCATCATCATCCACCATACGGACCCTGATGTCCCTGAGACCAAGGAGCCTGAGATCCTTCTCCGCCCTATCGGTACGGTTCAGGAGCTCCTCCGTGATGACCGTTCCCGTGGGGATGCGTGTTGCGAGACAAGAGTTGGAAGCGAAGTCCCATGAGTTGATCCCTGCTTCCCTGGACAGCCTGCGGACATCCGCCTTCGTGAGGCCGCACTCCTTGAGCGGGGACCTGACACCCAGCTCCTCCAGTGCCTTCATTCCGGGCCTGTCCTCCCTGCAGTCCGAAGCGTTCGTACCATCCATCATGTACTTCCTGTCGAACTGCCTCACCCTGTCCCACATCTTTGTGAACATGAGCTTCTTGCAGGTGTAGCAGCGGTCCGGCTTGTTCGCGGTGATCTCCTCGTCGGAGAGGGTGTCGTACTCGATGAACTCGGGGTTGAACTCGTAGCGCTTGCACAGGTTCTCGACGTTCACCAGCTCTCCCACTGTCTGGAAGCTTCCCATGAAGTATACGGGGATCATATCGACGTTCAGCCTCCTGCAGACGAACATCAGGTATGTCGAATCCGTTCCGCCTGAGAACGCCAGTGCGGGGTTGGGGTTGTCTTCGAAGAATTTGATGAGGGAGTCAGGTATTCCGTCCATACACTCACATCCGCATATGACTAATAATTGTTTTTGACCTCGGAGCCGCATCGAACAGCTGGTAATCTGGCATGCCGAGACTGTTTCTTTTATATACTCTTTATACATGCAACCCTCTGTGAGACGCTTAGTCTCGCGAACGGAAATGTACCGTAAAGGCGAATCCGTAAAGGTGATTTAAATGAGCGACGAAACTCAGGAAACACGCCCGGTCAACGGGAAGAGCATGTACAGCTACATCGCTGATGCATGGGACGTACCCGCAAAGTCGTACGTCAAGGCATTGAACTACGAGCGCAGGATCCAGTGGAGGAAGGAAGAGAACTTCATCCGCGTGGAGAAGCCCACCCGTCTGGACAGGGCCAGAGCACTCGGATACAAGGCCAAGCAGGGATACGTTATCGTTAGGGCGAGGGTCAGGAAGGGATCCTTCCACAAGAGGGCCATCGTCACAGGTAGGAGAGCAAAGAGGAAGGGAATCAACCAGATCATCACCGGCAAGAGCATCCAGAGGATGGCCGAGGAGAGGACTGCGAAGAGATACCCCAACCTTGAGGTTCTGAACTCCTACTGGGTCGGAGCAGACGGACAGCAGGAGTGGTATGAGGTCATCCTCGTCGACCCCGCACACCCCGTCATCAAGGCTGACCCCAAGATCAACTGGATCTGCGACAAGGAGCACACCAACCGTGTTTACCGCGGTAAGACCTCCGCAGGACAGAAGGGACGTGGAATGAGGCACACCGGAAAGGGTGCTGAGAAGGCCAGGCCCTCAGTCAAAGCGAACCAGAGAAGAATCAAGTGATTCCGCTTAACGTAGAAACCCTTTACCGCCCTCTGGGCGGATAACATTATATTTTTCCCAGATCAGGTCTCATCGTTCGTGTCGGCGTTCCCGTAGACCAGCCTGTACTTGTCCGAACGTATGATCGGCCTGAGAAAGATGTACAGGAGCCAATCCCTGAGCGGAGGGACATCCATCATCGGAGGGGTGTAGAACTTCCTCACAGACGGTAAGAACATGATGGCGATGACGATGATCATGATGATGGCCATGACCTCGTTCCGGAACACCACCGGGGAACCCATGAGGTTGTATTCTTCCAGGATGCCGTAAGCGAAATTGGTCGCGAAAAGGATGAGTGACGACCATACAACCCCTCTCCATGCGGAAGGCTTGGTCGAAGGCACCCCCAATGCCGCATAGACCGAGAAGACAGCCAGGAGCAGAGTCAGCACTATCGACGTGAGGTTGATCAGTACTACGGCCAACGAGCCCTCGGAAGGGGAGACCAGCTGAGTGAAGTTGAGGATATAACGGAGGAACACGAAGATCAGCAGGAGTTCCCCTATGATCAACGGCAGGGGAATCTTCTTGACACCGATCTGGTCCTTGATGTGCTTTCCGTACTTACGTCTCGAATCCACGGCCGAAGAAAAGTATTATTCGTTTAAACCATCTTCGCCATGCATGGGCAGGCAAAGTGCCGACGATTTCCTCACCTGCGTCATGAAACGTTCGGAGAACGATCTGATCATACGCGTAGGGGCCCTCATTCTCTTATTCGTCGTAGTGCCCATACTCGCGATCATAATCGCGGCGGACATCAACTGGTTCTACAACGAGTATATCCGCAATCCTTCGGAAACGGTCGAGTTCCCGAAGTTCATCGTCGACCACATCGACGACTTCGCCGGCGCACATCTCATGGAGTACACGATAGGCACCTTCATCCTGTTCATCATAATCAGATCCCTCAAGAACCATGCCAGGCGCGATATCGAGTGGATGTCGGCCCTGACGGATTATGCGGAGTCCTACGGACATGATGTTTCCGCGCTCAGGGTGATAATGGGCAGGGTCAACCTCGAGAAGACGCTGAAGCTGGCCTGGGGATTCTACATATGGTTCCTAGCAGTTCTCATATGCTGCATCTGCCAGGCGCTCTTCATCAGTCTGGATAACTTGGAGGTGCATACCGCGGTCATGACGATCAACATCCTCATCTTCGAGATGGTCATACAGGTGTGCTTCACCAGTTTCTACATCCAGTGGAAGATACGCAAGCTGGATAGGATACAGTGCGATTTCACGAAAGTGTTCTGCTGGATGATGAAGGGCGACTTCGGAATCCTGAAGCCCATGCCCCCCTCGGTGAAACCGCACAAGCTCAAGCGCCATCTTGTCGCTATCGCCCTGACCCTCGGATCCTACTCCACATTCTATCTCCTGTGGTCTGTGGAGGTCATGAACAAGCACATCAGGCGCCAATGGACCTATGAGGAATATCTTCTCGGTAAGATAATCAAGCAGGAAGGAGCGACCGGCGCCGAGGGTTACAGAGAGGACATCGACATGCTCCACAGGATCGCCAGGGTGCTGCACAAGGATGGATGATTCCAGCCATATGGGCCCGTAGGTAATACTATTTTTTAATTCGTGTTACTTAGATTCCGCCAAATATAAAATACCATACCAAACCTACGGCCGTCAGTAAGAAAAGGACTTGGTAACCATGTCTGATAAACTCAAGGTAGGTATCCTCGGAGCGACCGGAATGGTGGGACAGAGATTCGTGTCCCTCCTGGCGGATCACCCCTGGTATGAGATCGTTGTATTGGCAGCTAGCGAGCGCTCGGCTGGAAAGACCTATGAGGAGGCACTCGGAGGCCGCTGGAGCATCGAGACCCCTCTCCCCGAGAACGTCAAAGGCATGAAGGTCCAGAACGTCGCGGACATCGATGACATATGCAGCAAGGTCGACTTCGTCTTCAGCGCGGTCAGCATGTCCAAGGACGAGATCAAGAAGATCGAGGAGGACTACGCGAAGCATGAGGTGCCTGTCGTATCGAACAACAGCGCACACCGCTGGACCCCTGATGTTCCCATGATCCTGCCCGAGATCAACCCTCATCACATGGAGGTCATCGAGGCGCAGAAGAAGCGTCTCGGGACCAAGCACGGATTCATCGTCGTGAAGCCCAACTGCTCCATCCAGAGCTACACCCCTGTCCTTGAGGCATGGAAGGAGTTCGAACCCTACGAGGTCATCGTCACCACCTATCAGGCGATCTCCGGAGCGGGAAAGAACTTCGATTCCTGGCCCGAGATGGTCGGCAACATCATCCCCTACATCTCAGGGGAGGAGGACAAGAGCGAGAGGGAGCCCATGCGTATCTGGGGTAAGGTGGAGAACGGGGAGATAGTCCCCGCAACCTGTCCCAAGATCACCAGCCAGTGCATCCGTGTCCCTGTCCTCTACGGACATACCGCAGCGGTGTTCGTGAAGATGAGGAAGCAGGCCACCAAGGAACAGCTCATCGAGGCCATGGAGAAGTTCAAAGGAGAGCCCCAGGACCTCAACCTCCCCAACGCGCCCAAGCAGTTCATCAAGTACCTGCCCGAGGACGACAGGCCTCAGGTCCTGGCCGATGTCAACTACGAGCACGGAATGGGTGTGACCGTCGGAAGGCTCAGACCTGACTCCGTCTACGACTGGAAGTTCGTCGGCCTCTCCCACAACACGCTCCGCGGTGCCGCAGGAGGAGCTGTCCTCTGTGCAGAGCTCCTCACTGCCAAGAAATACATCACCAAACGCATTTGATTCTCATTGGCCGGGAAACCGGCCGTCTTTTCTTTATCTATATGAAGAACTCTTCATTTGATAACTATGAAGAGTTTGAAAATAATCATTCGATGATTCGATAAACCACAGATCAAGAGTGCCGACCGTGACTGCGGAATGATGAAAACAATACGAGGGGTACATAAGTGGGCCCGCCCAGATTTGAACTGGAGTTACGTGCACCCCAAGCACGAAGGATACCAAGCTACCCCACGGGCCCGACAGAATCGGGGTAATCTGTTTTGATTAAAAAGTTTATTGTTTAAGGAACCCGCCCGGACGTACTGTCCAGACGGGTTTTGATAGTTTTATCCTAGAGGCGCGATCTCGCCGATCAGATCAGCATGGGAGACGATCATCCTGCGGCAGCAGTATCTCTCGAATCCGAGGTCGTCCAGGACATCCTTGGGGTTCTCGCCTGCCTTCACGCGCTTCGCGTACTCGGGGTAGGCTGAGCCGACGACCTTTCCGCATGTGAAACATCTCACGGGTATTATCATGCTATCACTTCAACGGTAGGACTTCTGCTTCTTTGCACGTGCTCCGGGTCCCTGGGGGTTCTTAGGCAGCTTTCTCCTGTCATCGTTGATGATAAGAGTCCTGTCGTAAGCCCTGAAGACAGCCTCGAGCTCGTCGTCCTTGTAGAACTGGACGAGTCCCCTGGCGATGGCAGTCCTTGCGGCTGCTGCCTGTCCCATGACTCCTCCGCCGTTCACAACGACAGCGATGTCGACTTTCTCTGCCTTCTCAGGAACGAGACCGAGGGGCTCCTCGATCTTGAGCCTTGCAAGTTCAGGCGTGAAGACCTCAATAGGGACCTTGTTGATGGTGACCTTTCCGGTACCTGCCTTGACGACAGCCCTTGCGATCGCGGTCTTTCTCTTTCCACTTGTGTTTACGCACTCAACCATGGAATCATCTCACTTTTGAACCCAGGTATTTGGATACGGCTCCCAGGGTTGTGTAATAACCGCCGATCTTTCCGACTGCATACTCAGGCCTCTCCTTCTCTACGTCCTGGAACTGTTTGGGTGTTCCGACGAAGACATGGAGTCTCCTGTAAGCATCTCTTCCGCTTGTTGAGGTCCAGGGGATCATTCCGCGGACGCACCTCTTGAAGAGAAGATCTGCCCTGCGGGGGTAGAATGGACCCTTCCTCTTGGTTGTGTCTCCACGGTCGACCTTTGCCTTGAAGTCGGCGAAGGTGTTCTCCTTCTTACCGGTGATGACGATGGCCTCTGCGTTGACGACGACGATCTCCTCGCCGTTCATGATCCTCTTTGCCACTACGGCTGCAAGCCTTCCGTGGATGAGGTTCCTTCCATCAATAACTGTAACCATTCAAATCACCTCATGATCCTGACGCCGGTTCCCTTGGGGTTCTCCTTTGCGAGCTCCTCAAAGGTCATTGTCTTTCCGCCTGCAGCTACGATTGCCTTTGCGGCAGCATCGGAGAAGCTGAAAGCGGCTACTGTGATCTTCTTGCTGATGCTACCTGCTGCGAGAACTTTACCAGCGACGACGATTGTCTCTCCGTCCTTGGCATATCTCTCGAGTTTGCTGAGATTCGCTTCGGCCCAGTTCCTCTTGGGTTTCTCGAGCCTAAGCGCGATGTCTCGCCAGATAGCAGCGTTGTTGTCCCTGGTGATTGCCTTCAAGTTGTCGATTGTGGCAACCAACTGGGGGTTAGTCTTTGCTGTTGTCATATTTCTGACTCTCCCGACATTTGGGTAAACGCTCGTATACAGGTCCCTAATATAAAGGTATCCATAGACACGCGCGTATATAGGTCAATGAGAATCGCGGTATTTCTTGGCTTTGCACAGGAAGTTGTAGGGCACCTCGGGATTCGAGTAGAAGTAGAGATGGGGATATCCCGCGATGAGACTGCCCTCCTCGTGCATGCACATGTACTCCCTCCCGTTGGTCTTGACGGCCTTCCAGGAGTCACCGCAGTTGTCGCTGTCCCAATAGTGGAACTCGTGCCCCTTGACCGCCCCGTCCCTGAGGATGGAGTCCGGATCGTCTGATGTGATGGTGATGTAACCGAACCTCGCCAGCTTCCCGGTGTTCCTGACCTCGCCCTTTATGACCCCGCAGGACTCGTGCATCCTCCCTTCCGAGTCCTCCAGCCTCTCGTGGAGGTACATGAACCCGCCGCATTCGGCGATGCACGGCATGCCCCCGGCGATCTTCGTGCGGATATCCTCCATCATGGACCTGTTGGCGCAGAGCCTTTCTGCATGCAGCTCCGGATAGCCTCCAGACAGGACTATAGCGTCGACATCGGGGAGCCTCTCGTCGTTCAGAGGCGAGAACGGAACGATCTCGGCGCCGCATCTCCTCAGGATCTCGATGTTGTCCTCGTATGTGAAGCAGAAGACATCGTCCTGCGCGAAACCCACCCTGACAGTGCCCTCTATCCTCCTGACCTCGGGCGCCGAATACTCCAGATCCGGTGCAGATGATGCAAGAGCCAGAAGTCCGTCGATATCGATGGTTCCCTCGAGGACCTCGGCCAATTGGTTGAGCTTGTCCTTCAGCTCGTCGATCTCGTTGGGGAGCACCAGCCCGAGGTGCCTGCTCTCGAGGATGAGGTGGCTCACCTTGGGGACGTATCCCAGCGCCTTGATGCCGAGCTTCTCGACCTCGGGCCTGATCATGTCGAACACCTTCTCCGACATCTGGTTGAAGATGACCGCCTTGATGTTGTTCTCGGTGAAGCCGAGGAAGCCTTTCAAAGTCGCTAAATTCGATATGCTGGCACCTTTGCTGTTTATGAGCAGTACCACAGGCGTGTCGAGCTTCCTCGAGACGTCATGGGAGCTCGCTTCCATGCTCAACACGCTGTTCCCGTCGTAGAATCCCATGACCCCTTCGATGACCGAGATGTCGTTCTCGGAGGCGGTCCTTGCGAACAGGTATCTGAGCACATCCTCGCCGACGAAGTACGCGTCTAGATTCTTGGACTTGGTCCCGATGACCCTGCTGTGGAACATCGGATCGATGTAATCGGGTCCGCATTTGAACGAGGCTACCTTGAGGCCGCGGTTGACCAGGGCCTGCAGGATCCCGCAGGTGATCAGCGTCTTCCCGCTGCCGCTGGAAGGGGCGGCGATAAGGAACCTCGGAAAGCTCATCTCCCCCTCACCACCGCGATGTACACCGGGTTCTGGGCTGTCATGAGGTGGTATTTGCCCAGCTTCCTTGCCTTGGAGACGTTGACGCACGTGATCTCCTCCTCGACGAGGTCGAACTCCTTCACTACCTGCGTCGTCTCCTCCAGTGTCTCGACGGTGACCGAGTTGATCACGATCCTGATCTGCGGATTCTTCTTCAGAAGGCATGCTACGATGTCCTTCAGATTGCCCGATGAGCCTCCGATGAACGCATGCGTGGGCGTCGGGAGATCCTCCATGGCCTCCGGGGCCAATCCCCTGACGACCTGCAGATTGGGGGTCTTGAACTTCAGCTTGTTGACCTCGATGAGATCAGCCGCGGTATCCTCCTTCTCGATGGCGTATACCATGCCGTTGACGGCACACAATGCCATTTCAATAGATACTGAACCCGTCCCGGCACCCACATCGTAGATGACGGAATCATCGCAGATCTTCAGCTTGGCGACAGACAGCGCCCTCACCTCGCTCTTCGTCATCGGGGCGTCGCCCCTTGTGAAGTCCTCATCGGAGATGCTGATGGGATTCGACCTTATCGGGGAATCGTTCTGTATGAGCGCCACGCACAGCTTCCCGAAGCTATGCTCCAGCACCTCCTTCGGGGAACCTGTGAAGATCTCCTCAGTCTCGTATCCGAAGTCCTGCCCGACGGTTATCCTCACGTCCATGTCGTAATCGATGAACTGCTTGGCCATGGCGTGCACGGATTCCTCCTCCGAAAGCAGTGTGAAGACCTTCCCGTGGATCCTGCTGAGACCAATCAGGTTCGCTTCCCTCCCGTGGGCGCTCGTCATATACACATCCTGCCACGAGGCCCCTATCTTGGAGCACAGGTACACCGCGGACGATATCCCCGGCTCTGTGTTTACTTCATATTTCTCACGGTCGATCCTCTCAAGGAGCTTCTTCGCGCCACTGTAGAAACCTATGTCCCCGGACATCAGGATGGATACGTTCCTGTACTCGGGATTCTTCTCCAGATAATCGATGATCTCATCGGACCTGTACTCCTCGAGGACCCTCTTCCCGGCTGCGACGGATTCCACCATCCTCTTCGCTCCGACGACGAGGTCGGAATCGTCGATCCTCTGCTTCGCTGACAGTGTGAGCCCGTTTCCGCCCATCCCGATACCGATGATGTTCACTGTCCTCCTTGAATCCTGATCTCTATCCATCTTCAATCCCAACCTTTCCTCGAGGATCGATACGACCTCGTCGTACGAGCTGCCCTCTTCCTTGGGCCTCTCGATGAGGACTACGGTCGCTCCCGCTCTCCTGGCGGCCCTGACCTTGTCCTCGTATCCTCCCGCTGTGCCCGAATCCTTCGTGACTATGAACTTCGCATCAATCTGCCTGAGGGTGGCGTAGTTGGTATCCTCCGAGAACGGGCCCTGCGCGCATATCAGGTTCTTTCCCGAGAACCCGTACTCGGCGCACTTCTGTACCGATTCCATGGTTGATAGCACCCTGGCGGTGACCCTCTCCTTGTAGTCGGGGATCTGCGTGTAGAGCGCGATGTCCTTGGATCCGGTGGAGGCGAGTATGTTCCCCTCCTTGTCCTTCAGGTAGTCGATGGCCTCCTGTACTGATGATACCTTGACGATGTTGTCCGAATCCGTGACGGACTCGTCCCTCTTGAGCCTGATGTATTCGGCGCCTGTGCTCTCGCAGGCCTGCCTTATGTGCTCGGTGATGTTCAGGGCATATGGATGCGTCGCATCCACGACGATGCCGTAGCCGTTGTCGGCGATCACCTTGGCGATGCCTTCCGCGCCTCCGCAACTCCCGACTTGGACATCGATGTCATCATCGTATCCCATGACCTCCGCACCGTACTCGGTGGCGACCCTGACATGGACGTCTGCCCCTGCCTCGGCCAGCGCCTTGGACAGCCTGCGACCCTCCGATGTGCCTGAGAATATGAATATGCCAGTCATAGGAATCTCAGCCCCATGTCTCTCTTGCAGAGGGCGACGGTCATGCCGTCCTTTGCGGTCTTCCTCCTGATGATCTCCCCTCCGAACGGCCTTATCGCGGACCTCTCGCAGACGCAGTCGACCGATGTGACCGACCTGACGAAATCCGATTTGGAGAACTCCCCCTCGAGCTCCATGAGCTCCTCTGATGTGAAGAAACGGGCCGGTACGCGGTAATCCTTCGCAAGGTCCAAGATCGCTGCCTCATCCTTCTTCAGGTCGATGCTGCAGACCGCCCCGACCCTCTGTGCCGGGATGCCCTCCTCCGATAGGACCTCGGATACGAACTCCTTCAGCTTGCCTGGATCCGTGTCCCTCTTGCAACCTACCCCGATGATTATGTCCATGGGGACCAGCCTCATGGTCGTTCCGAACGGCCTCTTCTCGATGTCGGCGGAGATACTGACCCCGAATTCGCCTGAATCCGCTAAGGTCAGCCCTGCCGGGAGATCTCCTTCCACCGGTATCTCCGTGGTGAAGCCGACGAACGCCCCATCCAATACCCTGACGGAGACGTCCTGGGCGGTCTTCAATCCCATGATCCTGAGGTTGTTGACCGTTGCGAACGTGTCTACTGAGAACTTGCCGTTGAGATCGGTCGCCGTGGTAATGATCGGCTCGGAGCCGAGTCTCTCCGCAATCCTCGCCGTGAGCGCATTGGCGCCTCCGATGTGGCCTGCAAGCAGAGCGACCGTCCAGCGTCCGTGCTCATCCATTCCGATGACCGCAGGGTCGACGGTCTTAGCTTTGATGTAGGGAGCGATGTATCTGACTGCGATCCCGATGGCTCCGATGAACACTATCGCATCGCATTCCTTGAAGGACTCCCCGGTCCATTCGCCCGCCTTGCCCTCGATGCGTTCCACGCCGAGCGTATCGCACTGCGTCTTCGCGAAGATCCTGAGATTCTCCTCGGGAAAAGCTTCCTTGAGTCTGAGTGCGGTCCTGCACCCGTTGGTTGAGAATGCTATGGCATTGATCCTCACAGGTTCTCCCTCCTGATCTCGTCCAGCATCTCATCGGCCAGACTCGTCTTGCCGAGCAGGCCGTATTTCGATGAGAAGACCACCGCTGCGGTGCGGATGGTGCCGCCCGTACGGTGGTTCATGTAGAATTCTATCTTGTCCGTCAGAAGACGGGACACGTCATCGATGAGTCCCTCCTCATCGAGCACGTCCAATGCATCGTCGGTGGAGATGCAGTCCATGATCCTTGTGACGGCACCGATGCTCGCACCCGCCACCGCTGCATTCGCTGCCAGGATCTCCATCCTGGCGTCGGCATTGCGAGAATGGGTGTTCATTATGCCTCCGGCGACCTTCACGATCTTCCCCAGATTGGATACCAGGACGATGTCGCGCTTGATCTCGCATGCATAGTCCAGCATCTCGCCCACGAAGTTGCTGCATTTGACGGCCTTCTCAGGATCCACCCCGGGGATGCTCTCCGAGAACTCCTTCCCGTAGTTGCCGGGGACCACCAGGAGCACCTGGTTGCCCTGCGAGCGCATGTTCATCTCCACCTTAATGGTGTCGACCAGCGCCTTCTCGCTCATAGGCTCCACTATCCCGCTGGTCCCGAGGATCGAGATACCGCCCTCGATACCTAGGCGGGGATTGAAGGTCTTCGTAGCGATGCTCTCTCCCTCTGGCACAGATATCACGATGTCGAATCCGCCTTTGTAGTCGGATGAGAACAAAACATCCTCCACGGCCTCCTTGATCATGGATCTCGGGACGTGGTTGATGGCCGCATTGCCTACAGGCTGATCGAGCCCCTTGCGGGTGACCCTCCCTACCCCGAAACCGCCGTCGATGGATATCCCTGAATCTGACTTGGAGACCTTCGAATAGACGAGCGCGCCGTGGGTGGCATCGATATCATCCCCTCCGTTCTTCCTGACCGCGCATGACACATACCCCTCTCCGAACTGCATATCCTCCACCGGAAGGTCCAATGTTATGCCCTTAGGGGTGTGGATCTGAACCTTGTCCACCTCCTTCCCGGTGAGCAGTGCCTGTACGGCCGCCTTCGTGGCGGCTGCGGCGCATGTGCCTGTTGTGTGTCCGCGTTTCAACTTTTTATTGTTCACGTAGACGTATGATTCCTCGGTCATGTGTCTCCTGAATGGTCGAGCAATCTCCTATTGGATTATTAATCCTTGTCGACCCGTGCCATAAATCGCCGCATCCAGTAGGAAAGTATGACCGAATACAACCATACCCTACCTGGGTACCCATCCATCTCGGTTTATTAAGTCGAAACAAAGATTTATGTGCAGTTGGTTTATGCATCCATTTAGAAGGTGCGAATACGGCAGGAAAACTGTATGGAATAAGCGTTGGTCCCGGCGACCCGGGATTATTAACACTGAAAGCGAAGGATATCCTCGACAGATGCGATGTAATCGCATACCCTGTGAAGACCGCAGGCGAGGAGAGCGTTGCTCTCAACATCATCAAGCCCAACGTAGACATCTCCAGCAAGGAGGTCAAGGAGTACGTGTTCTCCATGAATCCCGACTACGCAGAGCGCGAGAAGGGGTGGAAGAAAGCTTTCGACGATATCGCATCCACATTGGATTCCGGCAAGGACGTCGCCATGATCACGCTCGGCGACCTGAGCATATTCAGCACCTATATGCGCATCGACCAGATGATCAAGGGCATGGGATTCGAGACCGCCCTGGTCCCCGGAGTCCCCTCGTTCTGCCACGGAGCATCGCTCGCAGGCATCCCGCTGACCATGGGAGAGGAGTCCCTGGTCGTCATACCGTTCAACACCGACAAGTTCAAGGAGCTGGAGAACGCCCTGGGCAACTACGAGAACATCGTCGTCATGAAGGCGTTCAAGCATGTACAGGAGATAGCCGATCTGGTCGGTTCCAAGGGATACGACCCGTCGTGCATCACAGTCATGAGCAACATCGGAATGAAGGACCAGTACATCGGTCCGGTCGTGAAGGACCGCGAATACGGATATTTCACGACATTGCTGATCAAGAAGGAGGAAACCGAATGATTACGTTTATCGGAGCAGGTCCGGGAGACCCCGAACTCATCACAGTCAAAGGAAAGAAGAAAATCGACGAAGCGGACGTCATCATCTATGCCGGATCGCTGGTCAACCCCCAGGTCCTCGCGGGACACAAGGAGGGCGCCGAGATCCATGACAGCGCCTACATGCACCTCGATGAGGTCATCGAAGTCATGAAGAAGGCCGAGGCAGAGGGCAAGAAGTGCGTACGCGTGCACACCGGAGACCCCGCGATATACGGGGCCCACAGGGAGCAGATGGACAGGCTCGACGAGCTTGGCATCGAATACGAGGTCATCCCCGGCGTCAGCTCTGCTTTCGGAGTCGCTGCCGCCCTCAAGAAGGAGTACACCCTCCCCGGAGAGAACCAGAGCCAGACCGTCATCTTCACAAGGATGGAGGGAAGGACCCCCATGCCTCCCGGAGAGAAGCTCGAGGACCTGGCAAGGCACAGGGCAACGATGGTCATCTTCCTATCTGTCGGATTCCTCGACAAGCTCTCGGAGCAGTGCATCAAGGGAGGATATCCCCCTGAGACCCCTGTGGCCGTCGTCTACAAGGCCACATGGCCCGACCAGAAGATCGTCCTCGGAACGCTCGCCGATATCGAGGGAAAGGTCAAGGCGGCAGGCATCACCAAGACCGCCCTGACCGTCGTCGGCAACTTCCTAGAGGGAGACTACAACCTCTCCAAGCTCTACGACAAGCACTTCACCACGGAGTTCCGCAAGGCGGTGGATGAATGAAGGGGAAGCTCCACATCGTCGGATTCGGTCCTGGCGGCAAGGAACACATGACCTTCAAGGCCGCCGAGGTCATCCAGAACGCCGATGTAGTCACAGGATACACGACATACGTCAAGATGATCAAGCCGTACTTCCCGGACAAGGAGTACAAGGCGACAGGCATGATGAAGGAGGTCGACCGCTGCAGGATGGCGATCGAGGACGCGATGGAAGGAAAGGATGTCGCGATGATCTCATCCGGGGATTCAGGGATCTACGGAATGGCCGGCATCATCTACCAGCTGGCCGACGAGATGAAGGCCGACATCGAGATCGACACCGTGCCCGGCATCACTGCGGCATCCACGGCAGCTTCCGTTCTAGGTGCACCTCTCATGCACGATCTGGCTATCATCAGCCTCTCGGACCTGATGACCCCCATCGACCTCATCATGAAGCGCGTCGACTGCGCAGGCATCGGGGACATGATCGTCTGTCTCTACAACCCAAAGAGCAAGGGCAGGACGGAGTACCTTAATCAGGCTCAACAGATATTGTTGAAACACCGCTCGGCCGACACACCAGTCGGGATCGTCCGCAACGCCGGACGTGATGACGAGCACAAGGAGATCACCACGCTGGGCGAGCTCCACAAGGCAGAGGTCGACATGTTCTGCATGGTTATCATCGGTAACTCGCAGACATACGTGTCGAACGGACGCATGATTACCCCAAGAGGATACAGAATCTGAGGTATTAGATATGGCAATAACAGTGGTTAAACCGGAAGATATCGAGAAGAGGAGCATGGAGATAATCACCTCCGAGCTCAACGGAAGGACATGGCCCGAACCCCAGTTCTCCATCGTCAAGAGATGCATACACACATCGGCCGATTTCGATTACGCCGATAATCTGAAATTCTCCAAGGACGCCGAGAACATCGGAGTCCAGGCGATCAGGAACGGTGCGCACATCGTCACCGACACGAAGATGGCCGCGGCAGGCATCAACAAGAACAAGCTGAAGGAGTACGGCGGAGAGGTCCACTGCTTCATCAGCGATGACGATGTCGTCAAGGCCGCGAAGGAGAGGGGTTGCACGCGTGCCACCATATGCATGGAGAAAGGAGCAGAGATCGCGAAGGACCACCCGGTGATCTTCGCCATCGGTAACGCCCCCACCGCGCTGGTCAGGCTGGCAGAGCTCATCGATTCGGGAGAGCTGAAGCCCGCCCTCATAATCGGTGCGCCCGTAGGGTTCGTCAACGTCGTCGAATCCAAGGAGCTCATCATGGACAGGGATGTCCCGTACATCGTTCCGGTCGGAAGGAAGGGCGGATCCAACATCGCCGCGACCATCTGCAACGCCATGATGTACTACAAAGGCTGAAGGAAAACGGTGCACACATGTTCAAGAAAGTGATTCTGGTAGTGAGTTTCGGGACCAGTTACAAGGAGACCCGCGAGAAGACGATCGATGCCTTCGAGAAGGCTGTTGCCGAGAGATTCCCCGACTGGGAGGTCAGAAGGGCCTTCACCAGCAGGATGATCATAAAGAAGCTGAAGGAGCGCGACGGGATCCATATCGATTACGTCGAGGAGGCCCTCCAGAGGCTCGTGGATGACGGGGTGAGCGATGTCGCGATCCTGCCCACCCATATCATGAACGGCGTGGAATACGACGATGTCGCGCGCATCACCGCCAAGTACGCGGAGAAGTTCCAGTCCATCATCCTGAGCAGACCCCTCCTGTCCTCCGACGAGGACTACGACGATGCGATCGAGGCCCTGAACAACACGTACTTCGAGAGGTTCTTCGGGGATTCGTCCGATAATACGGCCATCGTCATGATGGGACATGGCTCGGACCATCACGCCAACGCGGTATATAGCCAGATGCAGCTCAAGCTGTTCACGCTCGGCTTCGAACATGTGTACATCACGACCGTCGAGGGATACCCGAGCTTCGACGACACGATGAGGCTCATGGCCGGTCACAAGTACTCCAAGATCGTGCTCATCCCGTTCATGATGGTCGCAGGGGACCATGCCACCAACGACATGGCCAGCGACGAGGAGGATTCGCTGAAATCCAAGTTCGAATCCGCCGGATGCGACGTTAAGTGCGTCCTCGAGGGGCTTGGGGAGCAGAAACCCTTCCAGAACCTCTTCATCGAACGCTTCAACGAGATGATCAAGGAATGAAACAGCGGGCGAAAGCCCGCATTCCCGCCTTTTTCTAAGCGAAACATACCCATCATGTGCACTCATCTCTTATTATGGGCGCATACTTTTTTTTATAACAGGCGAAATACCCGAATGATTCTATGATAAGATTCGGTCCGGCAGGAATTCCCCTTTCATGTAAGGGACGCACGCTTCAGGATGGTATCGAAGACGTACACAACCTGAGCCTTAGTGCATTGGAGATTCAGATGGTCAGGTCCAGCGCTTACGCCAGACCGCCGGATGACGAGGAGATCGGAATGACCCTCAAGGACATCGAGGAGGGATTCGTGCTCGAGATCCT
This sequence comes from Thermoplasmata archaeon, assembly GCA_015063245.1. Lineage (GTDB taxonomy): Archaea > Thermoplasmatota > Thermoplasmata > Methanomassiliicoccales > Methanomethylophilaceae > Methanoprimaticola. Next base: position 166,966 of record SUSV01000003.1, on the reverse strand, counting down.
CAGGGACGGGGACAGCATCATCGACCCCGATGAGCCCATCGAGGAGGATGACGACCTCATCTACATGCCCTCAGGAGTCTCCGACACCTATGGAGACCTGTTCTGGACCAATGAGATGGCCAAGAGACTGGATGTCAGCCTCTCGATCCACACTCCATATTACATGGACCTCGGTTCCAACACGGATCTTACCGAGAACTGCATCAACAGCATCAGGCATGCAGCGCTTATCATGAACGCACTCGGAGGGGACGTTGTCGTCACAAGCCTCGGACTCTACGACGGGAAGACCGACGAAGAGGAGATCAACGAGAACATCTACAACAACGTCGCCTACATCATGGATTGGTGGCAAGACAACGGACTCACACCCAAACTGGGAATCGAGATCACCGGACAGCAGGATGTCTTCGGATCCCTAGATCAGGTCCTCGACATCTGCGAGCAGATCGACGGTCTCGTACCGGTAATCAATTTCTCTCACCACCACTCACGCACCAACGGTTCGCTTCTGGAGGTCGATGACTTCCTGAACGTCCTCGAGCAGGTGGAACCCTTCAGCGACGGAACGATCCACACGGCATTCGCAGGAGTCGAATACGACGACGGAGGCAACGAGAAGAGGCTCACACCCATCAAGAAGGGAGACCTCAAGTTCGAGCCTCTCGCAGAGGCACTCATCGAGATGAAGCCCAATGCGACGGTCATCTCCACATCGCCTCTCCTCGAGCACGATGCGATGTATATGAAGATCATCCACGAGAGGGTCCTCGCCAAGAAGGTCGCAAAGGACCTCAAGGAAAAGAAGAAGGCCGAGATGGCGGCCGCTGCCGGTGAGTGATTTGAAAGCACCGACCGAACTCATCTCCTATTGCGTACAGGCTGTCGATTCAGTCGACGAGGCCAGCAAGGAGAGGCTCATCGACGCCATCCTGAACCGCAGGAGGACATTCATCTACGGTTCCGGCAGATCGGGGTTAATAGGACAGCTCTTCGCAGTTCGCCTCGTCCAGCTGGGATTCGACGTGCACTTCGTCGGAGAGATGACGACACCGATCATCACCGACAAGGACCTCACGCTTCTGATATCGTACACAGGAAGGACCTCGTCCGTCGTCCAGACCGCCGAGATCGCCAAGAGGATCGGCTCCGAGGTCATCTCGCTGACAGGTACCGAGGACTGCAACCTCTCAAGGACATCGGATGTCACGATACTGTTCGATATCGCCAACAACGAGGAGACCAGCAAGATCGCTCCTCTGGGAACGGTCTTCGAGGATTCGGCGCACCTCTTCTTCGAGTGCGTCATCTGCGACATCATGAAGAGATGCAATATCACAGAAGAGGACATGCGCAACAGGCATGCCATCTGGGTCTGATCATTCCGTGAACAAGACAGTGGCATCCTCTACCGATTCGTCCACCTTGTAGAAAGAGAACTGATGGGCGAAGACATCGGCCTTCATCAGGATTCCCGAGCCTACCTTGCTCTTGAAGATGCCTATGTCCTCCTCCGTAGGCTCAGTGCCGCCTTCCGACGACCCTATGCATAGGCCTATGCCTCCGGAATCGGACACACCAGTTATCACCGAGAACTTCCCGGAATCATCGCTACGGACCTCGCCCAGAAAGAACAGTCCCGCCTGCGGGCTCTCGATGAGCATCTGATCTATCATCCCCAGGATGTGCCCTAGGACGGACTCCGTCATCAGGATGTCCGCGTGTGTCCCGAGTCTTCCGACCATGGACCTCCATCGCTGAGCGCCTTATCAAAGCTTGTGCTCCGGAACGTCCCTCTGGGATCCGGTATGGCCTCTATCACATCCCCTTCCCGCAGGACCTCGCCGACGGTCCTGCCCCTGACCAGGCTGTATCCCCTGAGGAAGACGGCATTCTCCATCCCCCAGTACTCGGATGCGATCTCGCTCAGCTCTTGGAGATCATCCTCGTTCGACAGATCCATTCTGATGCTCTCTGACGAGCGTCCTTCCATCAATGTGAACCTAACCATGATTATCCATCGGTTCTGGACGCTTTTAACTCCGACCGCGGTAGTATAATATCTTAAAATTGATACTCCGAGCATGGCAGGCCTGAGATTACCCGAGCACTCGCATTGTGTCTTCTGCGGAGATCCCGTCCCCTTCGGGGAGGAATACTGCGACGATGAGTGCAGAAGGAAGGAGGCCGAGAGGAAAGCCAAGGAGAAGATGAGGGATTACATCTTCTACGGCATCACAGCCGCGATCATCCTCATCCTGTTCGCGATCAGAGCCTTAACGCGCTGACCGTCCTAGCGACGTCATGGACCCTTACGATGTCCGCACCCGAGTCGACTGCTGCCCTGGACAGCATCGCAGATGCATCGTCCACATCCATTTCCGGATAGAACTCCCTGACGAACCTCTTGCGGGACAGCCCGATGAGTATCCTGTGGGAATCGCCCAGGAAGGAGCAGTCCTTCGCGATCTCGAGGTTCTGCTGAGGGGTCTTTCCGAAACCGATTCCGGGATCGATGATGATCCTCCTGTCGGGAATACCCGAATCCAGCGCCTTGGAAATCTGCCCGTCCAGGAATTCCCTTATCCTATCCCTGTAGTCAGGCCCCATCTCCCTCGAATGCATGCCGTCGTAAGAGCCGTTCATATGGCTGATGACTATGTCGACATCCGATCCGGCGCATGCCTCGAACATGCCTTCTCCGCGGAAACCGTTGACGTCGTTTATCATGGCGGCCCCCAGCGATATGCACTTGGAGGCGACCTCGGATTTCATCGTATCCACGGATACTGGCACAGATACGGAAGGTATCAGTTCCCTGAGGACCGGCTCCAATCTCGCCCACTCCTCGTCAGCTGAGACCGGGGTGCATCCGGGACGTGTGGATTCCGCTCCGACATCTATGATCGATGCACCTTCATCCGCCATCTGAAAAGCATGTTCGATGGCGGCATCCGCATCGGTCCATCTTCCCCCGTCAGAGAATGAATCGGGGGTAACGTTGAGGATGCCCATGACGAGAGGGTTCCCCCTCCCGTTAGGGTTTCTCATTCCATCAGCTCATCGATGATCTCTACGAGATCCCTGACCTGGACCTTCCTGTCTCCGGCGGCTGCCTGGAGGTTGTTGACGCAGAACGGACAGGTCGTGATGATGAGGTCCGCGAAGGATGCCTCGTCGAGCCTCGTGGTGGCGATGTCCTTCGACACCTCTGGGTATGCGGATCTGACCCCTCCGCCTCCTCCGCAGCAGTGGCTGGTCTTGCGGTTGAAGGCCATCTCCTTGAAGTCCAGTCCGGGGATCTTCTTGATGACCTCTCTGGGGGGCTCGTAGACCTCGCAGTGCCTTCCGAGATGGCAGGGGTCGTGGTATGTCGCCTTGACTCCCTCCATCGCCTTGAGCTTGAGATCCTTCTTTGCAAGGTACTCGGTGATGTGGAGGACCTCGAAGGGCACGTCGACGTACTTGGGGTACTCGATCTTGAACATCCTGTAGCATCCCGCGCATGCGAGGACCAGGGTCTCGACTCCGAGCGCCTTGATCGCATCCACGTTCTTCTGGAACAGGGCGGTGATGTCCTCCTGGGGCCATCCTACCCTCTGTGCGACCGAACCGCAGCAGACCTCATCTATGGTGGTGAAGTCCTCTCCGAGCTTATCCAGGATGGACAGGGTCGCCTCCGCGGTCTTCTTGGACCTGTATGTGGCGGTGCATCCGACGTAGTATCCCACCTTCGCATTGTGGGGCATCCTGCCGAGCGCCTCCTGCCTGGAGACCTTCTCTCCGAAGGGGTTCCCGCACTCGAAGATGTTGTCGCACATTGCCTTGTGCTTAGGGAGCATCTTCCCGTTCTTGACCAGGTCCGCACGGCAGAGCTCTATGATGTCGACGATGTTGACCTTTGAGGGGCATCTCCTGACGCAGTCGGCACATGTGGTGCAGGTGTACATGTTGTACACGAGAGCATCGTCCGGCTGGATGTCCCCGTTGAGGAGACCGTATGTCAGCGTGATGCGTCCTCTCGAAAGGGCTGTGTCCCATCCGATCGCCTTGAACGAAGGGCACACGCTCTTACAGAAACCGCACATGGTACAGACGTTGACCGCCTTGCGTACCTCTTCCAGATTATCGACTTTGAATTCGCTCATTCACTCCACCCTGGGGATTGTTACGCTTCCGTCCATGAGGACGATCACGCGTGCATCAGGTTTGTTCTTCAGTGCCTCTCCGAACGCCTCTGCGACGGTCTTGAAGGGTCTGATGTTGGCCTTTGAAAGGATCTCGGGGTCCAGGTCCGTGACCGCCCAGATGGATGCCCATGTGGCGATCTCGGCCATCTTGGCCGCTTTATGGTATCCGAGCTTGTACTCCGCCCTGAGGTTCTCAAGGACCTTGTTGGGGTCATCCGATGATGAGAGCTGGTTGAGGAATGTCGGATGCCCGATCCCCTCCCTGCATTTGGAGACCATGATGATCGTTCCGCCCTCCTTCAGCGCCCACTTGCCGTTGTCCAGGGCCTTCTGCGACTGGTACAGATCCACATCCATGGGGTAGGGTGCGACGGAGATGACGATGTCCGCTTTCGCGGGGATCGGTACCGAGAACACCTCGTTGGCGTACTTGACAGCCTCATGGAAAGCGGCGTTGAGCTCCCCCGATACGGCCTTGTAGATGTTCTGATGCCTGTCGAGGACCATCTGGATGGAGAAGATCTTCTTTCCCTTGACGACCTCGAGTGCATCCATCATGTCCTCGTGGACGGGATTGCCTTCGAGTGCGAGCGCCTGTGCCTCCTTCCTCATCGCGAGCTTGTGGTTGGTCTCGACTGTCTTGAATGATGCGACTCCGGGCAGGAACGACTTCCTTCCTCCGGTGTATCCTGCGAAGTAATGGGGCTCGACGGATGTGATGATCACCAGGCGGTCCGCGTCCACGGCGATCTTGTTGACTTCCATCGGGGTTCCGTTCTTCGATGTGCCCAGGAATACGCATTCGGAGTTCTTCGCATCGTGGCAGATGATGCGGTCCTTGAGCTCTGCATAGTGCTTGCCGAAGACGAAGTTGTACTCCTCCTCGGTCATGTCCCTGTGCGTACCGGTGGCCACCAGATACCTGGCCTTCTTGAGATCCATCCTCTTCGAGAGCGCATCCAGTACCTTGGCGGTCGGTGTGGGGCGTGTTCCGTCGTTTACAATGAACACGATGTCTTCTCCTCCTGCGAGGAAATCCTCCATCGAATCGTATCCCAAGGGGTTGTCGATAGACTCTCCGATGACAATATCGGGGTCCCCGCATTCCACATCTTTGGGGTAATACGTCCCCATGTAGTTCTCATCAGGGATGTCGACTTTCTGAACGCCGTCCTTTCCGTACTTCACATCGATTATCATTTGGACCGTCTTAGACAACTCCTCACTTAATTATAATAAGTTCGCAGGGGCGTGCGCGCTCGACCAGCCGTCATCCTGCCTGAAATGCCGGCATCTGGGAGACTGCGACACATTATTTACTGCAGAACGTGTAATCGGGTCGATATGGTCCAAATCGGAGATGTCGGAGAGCGCCAGCTCATCGAGGGCTTCAAATCCTTCCTCAGGCCGGAAGGCCGCGTCGGCCCCGGCGATGACGCCGCGGTCATCGGAAAGGACATAGTTGTCACAACCGACATCGTCACGTTCGACAGGCACTTCCCAGCCGGCATGAGCTATGAGCAGTTCGGATGGTATGCGGCCGCGGTCAACTTCAGCGATCTTGCCGCCATGGGCGCCAGACCGATCGGTTTCACGGCGGCGCTGGCACTCCCGCAGACATTGGACATCCAGGCGGCCTATGACATCATGAGCGGGATCGATCAGTGCGCCGAATTCTGCGGCACAGGCGTGGTCGGCGGGGATACGAAGCCCGGGCCCGGCGTCGTCGCCGGGACTGCGATAGGGTCGATGGACGGCAGGGCACCGCTCCTGAGGACAGGAGCGAAGCCCGGAGATGTCGTCGCTGTCACAGGGCCCCTCGGAGGACCTGCTGCGGGTTTCGTAGCCTTGGACAAAGGCATCGACTGCCAGGATGCGAAGGACGCACTGTACATGCCCATCCCCAGGGTCGCTGAGGGCGTTCAGCTGTCGGAATCGGGCATAGTCTCATCATGCATGGACCTCTCGGACGGACTGGCGACGGCCCTGAAGACCATATGCTCGGCATCCAACGTAGGGATCGATGTCGAATTCGATTTCCTTCCGCGCGAGACATATGTCGATGACATCGCCGAGGAATCGGGGGAATCGATAGAGAAGCTGCTTCTGGGATGGGGCGGGGAGTATGAGCTTATGTTCACAGCGGACCCCGACCGCCTCAGGAAGCTCTACGACATGGAGCTGGAGTTCTCGATCATCGGAATGGTCAACGACAGCGGCCACCCGGAGCTGGTGCGCGACGGCAAGAGGAGCGTCATAGACTATGGCAAATACTGACAGGGTCGAAGCGAGATACTACCGCCGTGAAGGGGATGCATTCGTATGCGAGCTCTGCCAGCAGAAATGCTTCATCAGACAGGGCGAGTTCGGGATCTGCGGGACGCGCAGAGCGGACGACGACATACTGGTCTCCAACAACTACGGGAAGATCTCATCCCTATGCGTGGACCCGATAGAGAGGATCGGACTCTATCATTACAGACCCCATTCCAAATGCTTCTCCCTCGGGAGCGTCGGATGCAACATGGACTGCAAGTACTGCAAGAACTACTCCTTCGCCAAGCTCACCATCGGGAAGAAACGCGCCACGTACAAGAGCCCCGAGGAGATCGTGCAGATGTGCAGGGACGAGGGAATGGAGACCATCGCATTCACTTACAACGAGCCTGCGATTTGGTTCGAGTTCATCATGGATGTCGCCAGGACCGCCCCGGACCTGAATATCGTCATCCAGACTAACGGATGGATGAACGACGGCCCCCTGAAGGAACTGTGCGATGTGGCCGATGCGATATGCATCGATATCAAGGCATTCGACAAGGACATCTACAAAGATATCTGTGAAGGAGACATGGGTGACGTCCTGATCAACACCCACACCGTCTTCGAGAGGGGCGTTCACCTCGAGCTCAACTATCTGGTCATCCCCGGGATCAATGATTCCGATACGATGATCGCATCCTTCTGCAACTGGGTGAAGGATGTCCTCTCCGAGGATGTCCCCGTCCATTTCAGCAGATTCCAGCCCGACTACGAGATGAGGGACGTCCCGATGACCCCTGTTGAGACGCTCCTGCACTGCAGGGACCTTGGGCTGTCGTGCGGGCTGAACTTCGTGTATGTCGGCAACACCCTGATCGATGATGCCGATGATACTGTCTGTCCCGACTGCGGGGAGATCGTGATAAAGCGTCTCGGTTATTCCGCGAACATAATCGCATTGGACGGCGGGAAATGCGCCAGATGCGGTCGCGATCTGAACATCTCCAGATGATTTGTCCCCCTTGTTCTGGGACGGTCAGAATTATTGAAGAATAGAAATCGGGCCCGGATCTCTCCGGACCCTTTAGGGTTTATTGGACGGTAATCACATTCCCATCGCGGCCTTCACGTCTGCATTGAGGAGCAGCATGAGCATGAAGACGTAGATGATGAGGTGACAGATTCCGAAGACGATTCCGATGATGGAGAGCATCTCGATGACTGCCATGATGATACAGAGGACGAAGATCACGAGGAGGATGATCCAGATGACCTTGTCACCGGTTGTCTGCCTTCCGTCGTTGATCTTGCCAGCGACCCAGCAGATCAGGACTCCCAGAAGGATCGTGATGATTCCACCGACGATCTCTCCTCCGATGTCGTCAACATCGTCGACGATGTTTCCGATACAGGAGAAGATTCCTCCGATGATGACACAGACTCCGACGATCCTCACGAATGTTGCGAGGATGTCGATCTTCTCGGGGATTGCTCCGCCTTTTACTCTCTTACCGAAACCGAAGTAGATGAAACCACAGATGAGGGATCCGATGGCACCGACAGCACTTCCGATTGTGAAGTACTTGGTTCCGTCGTCGTCCTCGATACCGATGAGACCGAGAACGATCGAGATGGCCGCGAAGACCATCTCAAGGATTCCGACAATAATGATTGCCATCCCGGCATTCTTAGGATCTTCAAAGAATGACATAATGTGAATCTCTATTTAGGCGTATTTAAACATTCTTTTGAATACTCTTAAAAATAGTATGTAAAGACGATAGTGCCACATCCTGCATTCTCATGCTTTGCTGAAATCCTCACACGTCCGCGTCCCCAACGATTCGGACCGTCCATGACGGAAAAGATGCTGCCCCTTCGGCTCTCACGACTAACTATTATATTGATAAATCCTATCGTAAATGCATGAGTAGCTGGTCGCCACGTCTCATTACGAGGCTGATCATGAACAATGGGTTAGTATTGCTCATCAAAATGATATCGGTACTGCTGATCCTCTACTCCATTTTCGGTGCCCAGCGTTCCGTCGAGAACTATGATTCGCTGAAATACATCATCATCTACGTCGTCCCGCTGATCTGCGGAGTCCTGGTCCTGCTCGACAGGCACAACAGCATATTCTTCGCAGTCGGTCTCTATGCCATATCTCTGGGATTCTCGAGGGCGGTCACGTATTTCATCGATATGACGAAAGGCGATTTCATCTACATCGCCTACATCTACCTGATCCTCACGCTCATGGGTCTGAACCTCATGTATTCCGGATACAGGTACCTGACCGGGAACTCCAGGTCCGTCAGGTTCATCATCATGGGATCGTTCTTCTTCATATTCGTACTGTCCATCGATCTCATCCTCGACTATCACATGAGCATAACGGACGGTGTCAGGCCGTCCCAGTTCCTCTACGAAAACAGGTTCAACCTGGTACAGCTGAGCCTATACATGATCTATCTCAGTCTGGCATGGTCGGAGGAGATCCGTCTGTCCACCATGCCGGTCCATATGGATGCACTTTTCACAGGATACCGTCTGAGCAACGGGAAGGGGATCGACATGTGCGCGGATGAGGGCGTCCTCGACGACGTCGAAAGGTTCTACAACAAGGATCCCGCCTTCGAGACACAGCATCTGGAAACAGATGGGCGCGTGTTTGCCCAATATGACTTCACATACTATGACAGGCAGATCGAGGGATATGTCACGATGCAGAGATGGGATTCGGCGGAAGGGCCGGTCTACATCTCATTCAACAGCCATCGCGAGGGCTCGATGCTGAACCCCATGGTGTTCAGGATCCTGGAACTCGACAGGGTGGACGACCTGATAATGATGAGCTTCGACAATCACAGGTCACAGACGCTGAGGAAGAGGATGAGATGGGAGCATGACGGCCCCGTCACATTGAAGGAACCAAAGAACGAGGAGGTGGACGACGATGAAGATAATAGCATTATCGAGATTCTCTAAGGCCATACTCCTGATGATAACCATGGTCCTGGTGGGAATATCCACCATGTCGAACTATTTCGACAACGATACGGCAAACTGGTCGATATATGCCGCAGTATCGCTGTATATCGGTGCGGCAGGCATCCTGGTAGCGATGAGGTTCTCCCTGAAGGATGCCCTCTCCACCTCAACATTCTTCATCGGGGTATACGTGATCCTTCTTGCCGTGCCCCATATCGAGAATGATGATGACCAGATCTTCATGGCCATGCCTATGCTCGTCAGCGGTATCGCTCTGATAATGATGTCGATCAACCTATGGGCAGGATATCTCTACAACATCGCAAGACTGAGGTTCCTGGCTATGGCGGCGGCCGCCGTAGCGTTCATCATCCTGGCAGGTGCGCTATTCAACGACATGGAGCTCATCTCGAAATCCCTGTCGATGAAGACCATGATCCTCATCCTGGCCCTGAGCACATCGGTGGTGATCGTAGCCTCCGACAGCACATTGGGATTCGTGGACCTGAACAAGAGGAACAAATACAACATGAAGGTGTCCGAGACCTCGCTCATCTGCGTCAGAGATGCCTACCTCCTGAAGGAGGATGCAGAGAAGATCGCAGGATTCAAGGACAGCGAATCCGAGGTCACGACAGTGATACTCAGAAGCAACGAGACCGGAAAGAGGCCGCTGTCGCTCCACAAGAAAGATGGCAACATCAGACTGAAGATCGAATCGAGGGTGTACAACCGTAACTTCGACAGTGTGCTGATGAGACTCAGCATGATCACCTATGACGGCAGCACTGTCAAGCTCTTCGGCGAGCACGGACAGTGCTTCAGGATACCGGTGTACGACAAGGTCCAGCCCAACATGGCCATGCCTATGATCTTCGGGAAGGAGCTGGATTTCGCTGCGCTTCATAAGAACAGGCTGAATACCCAGAGAAAAAGATTCAGATCTAAGAAGGAAGGAAAGGCCTGATTTGTTAATAATGGGTCCAAAACACTTCGTCCTTTGTCGGAATTTTCTGAATTTTGGATTTAATCTATAAATAATCCTAAGTGATAACTGGGTCTAGAGGTTAATCCAATGGACAAAATGAACAAAGTGTTGTACCTCGTGATCGTTTTCTTCCTCGGATGGCTTGGAATCCACAAGTTCATCAACGGAAGGATCGTTCCTGGAATCGTCCACATCGTGATTAGCTTGATCGGACTCGGATTCATCGTGTCCCTTGTCGAATTCATCTTCGACATCATCAAGCTCGAGTCGGATTCCAACAAGGAAATCACAATCCCTTCAGGATTCTTTGACTTCCTGTGAAACCTTTCTGCCCCTTCGGGGGCAAACTCAAACTTCTTACATTTTCCTTTCTACTTGTTTTGGGCAATGATTTAATAGGCGTTTACTTACACTGTGTTCAACAGTGACTCCCCATGGAAGAGATCGTGCTCATTTCGTCAATGGCGATATTGGTTCTACTGTCGGCTTTCTGCTCGATCGTCCTGGGGAAACTGAAATTCCCCGCGCTTATCGGATTCCTTCTTGCCGGGATCATCATTGCGAACTATGTAGAGGTCAGCGACGACATCAACATCATCGTCGAGGTGCTGTCCAACCTCGGATTGATCCTGCTGATGTTCTCCATCGGAATGGAGATCGACCTGCGCAAACTGAAGACGCAGGGCAGGTTCGCCATCATAGTGTCCGCGGTGCAGCTCCCGCTCATGGTCCTAGGCGGATTCACCGTGGGGATGATTCTGGGATTCACAACGCTCCAGTCCATCACGCTAGGATGCATCATCTCCGGATCCAGTACCGCAGCGGTCCTTGCGACATTGAAATCGCAGGGAACGCTTGATCAGGAACACATCGACCTCCTCATCCTCATAACCATCATGGAGGATATCGGACAGGTCATCATGCTATCGATGCTGACGCCCATGCTGGGCGGCAGCGAGATGAGCCTCGATGCGATGATACAGCTCATCATGGGAATCACCATCTTCATGATCGCCTGCTTCACCCTCGGACTGTACATAGTCCCGAGGGTCATCGACTATTGGTACAAGAGGACGAACGATGAGCTGATCTCCCTGCTGTGCATCGGTGCCGCATTCACGCTCGCATGGGCGGCCAACGGGATGGGTCTGTCTGTTGCTATCGGAGCATTCCTGGTAGGAATATTCGTGGGATGCACCAAGCCCAAGGAGGCAGTGGAACACTTCGTCGAACCGCTGAAGATCCTGTTCATGTCCATGTTCTTCATATCGGTCGGAATGGAGGTCACACTGTCATCCCTCGTGGACAACATCACCCTCATTCTGATCATCGCAGGGTCGTTCATCTTCTTCAAGTTCATCACCGTCGGCCTCGGATACTGGATAGGGAACGGGGACAGCCGCAGCGGCTTCCTCTCCTCCGTAGCGCTTTGTGCCATGGGAGAGTTCGCATTCATCATCGCCAAGGAGGCGCTCAACAACGGCGTCGTCGATGAGGCGTTCTACTCTTCGGTTATCGGGGCCGCATTGGTCAGCATGATCCTCCTTCCGATCCTGACCATGAAAGCGGACAAGACATACGATTTCGCCAGCAGGCATATGCCCAAGATACTGGTAAAAATCCACAGCTGGCTCACCCGTCGCAGGGATGCGGTGTACGACGGACTCAACACGATGTCATCCAAGGCCATCAGCGTCCTGACCAAGGGACTGACCAACGTCTATTCCCTCGTAATCCTGATCGCCATCATCCAGGCCATATTCTACTACAGCTACGACCCCGCATGCGAATGGCTCATCAGCAGGTTCGGGATGGGCGATGCTGAATGGAGACTCGCCATACTCGTGCTGAACCTGGGAGTCCTCCTTTACCCATGCTTCGCACTAATCAGATCGCTGCGTCTCGCCATCTATGTCATAGACTCCGGAAAGCAGAATATGGAGAGCGTCTCATACGACGTCCACATGATCGCCGATAAGACCAAGGTCAAGTTCTATGAGGCCATGAACCCGGTGATCGTAGGCGCCATCATCGACATCATCATCGTCCTTCTGGTGCCCAACGGCATAGATAACATAGAGCACATCATTGTCTCGGCAGTGCTTCTGACCGTGCTGGGTGTATATCAGTTCTGGAAGTACAAGTCCGGAAGGAAAGGTCCCGCACTGCCCGAATTGGACGATACGGAAGATACCGAACCTTCGGTACACTGATCCTCAGAGGCCGCTGCGGATGATCTCGGCAAGGGCCGAGACCTCGTCATCGGTCATGCCGATGGTCGGGAAGAACACGGGTATGTCGTACTTGGAGACGTCCACGTCCTTTATCCCTTCGAGATCGGTCCCCATGACGTGACCGAGTATCCTCCTCTTGTCGTCCCTGTCGGGATCGAAGGGCCTCAGATACGTGTCGTACTGCTTCAGAGGGGAATAATCGCCGTCGCCCTCCACCATGATCCTGCATCCGCGCTTCATCATCAGCCATGCGGATACCAGGGACCTGTCGGAACCATCGATTGTGGCGATGACCTTCCCCTGAGTCCCCACAGGCAGACCTGCATGGCACTTGACATACTCCTGGAAGATGAATGCACGGTTGTCGCGGGCCTCCGCATAGAAAGTGACCTCGGGATCTGTAAGATCCACCTTGACGCCTTTATCCTCGTTTGCAAGGAATATCGCCGAACCGATCTCACGTCCCATGTCGAGACTCGTATAGCCCTGGGAACCTTCCCTGCGTGCCTTCACCGCGAAGGACTGCCCCTCCTTCAACCTAGAGAGGGAATACTCTGCTGCGACAGCGCACATATCCTCCATCTTCGATGTGCATTCCTCCGCAACGGAGAAAGATGCGATGCCGAACACCTTCCTGATGGATCTCGCCGCAGCATCAATGTCAGTGGCCTCGACATAGAACCTGGCACCTTTGTTGGTGACGAGCGCTTCGACCCCGTCCTCCATCAGCATGTTGAGGAGATTGTCCTTCAGAGTGCTCTCGAATCTCCTGCGGACCGGTGTGCTCTTGAGACCGATCTCAGCGTATCTTAGCAATAATATGGCCACGGTACGAACAATCCGCCAACCGAATAAAACTATATCGGACGATACATTAGGAAACTTCATGGAGATCCTGATCCTTATCGGTCTGATAGCCCTCGGTGCGGGAGCCGGGATCATGGGAGCACTGTTCGGTCTCGGAGGCGGAGTGATCTTCGTCCCCGTGCTGATGCTCGTGTTCGGCTTGGCCCCAGCGGACGCTGCCGCTGTCAGCCTTGTCGGGATCGTGGCCGGTTCTGTGGGGGCGTCGAGCGTCTTCATAGAGAAAGGATTGGCGAACGTTCGTCTTGGGTTGCTTCTCGAGGTGACCACGACGATAGGAGCGATAGCCGGGGCGATAATAGCGGGATACATGGAGGATTGGATCCTCAGCCTCATCTTCTGCGCAGTGATGATCTACAGCGCCGTGAGGATGATCCTGAGCCCCGAGAAGGTCGTGGAACCCAAGGACGGAGAAGGGCGCATGTGCTTCACCTATAAGGATGAGGCCAACGACGATGACATATCATATGAGGTCCAGAACACCGGCGCCGGAGGAGCGGCATGCGTGTTCGCCGGAATGATGTCATCCATGACCGGTGTCGGAGGGGGAGCCATCAAGGTCCCTGTGATGAACCTCATCATGCATGTGCCCATGAAGGCTGCCAGCTCCACCAGCAGCTACATGATCGGGATAACGGCGTTCTCGGGTGCCATCACCTACTTCTTCAGCGGGCACCTTGACCTCGCGTTCGCAGGCGCTGTGGCGATCGGTGCGTTCATCGGAGCGCTTGCCGGATCATATCTTGCCAGAAGGCTCAACACCAAGCATCTCAGGAGATACTTCTCGGTGGTGCTGCTGTTCATGTCCGCTCTGGTGCTTCTCCGTGTTGGAGGGATACTGTGAACATGAACAAGGCAACGGCATGGACCCTCCGCATCGGGATAGTGATAGGATTGGTCCTCATAGCAGCCGGGCTTGCGATATCCGACGATAACGACCTTCTCTACTGGGGTCTGCTGATCCTGATATCATCGCCCCTGTTCGCCGTTGTCGTCACATTCATAGGCCTGGTGACCGAGAAGGATTGGTTCTGGGCCGGGATCGCGGGACTGGTCATGGCGATAGTCGTGTCCGGCGCTGTCATCGCGATGATCTGATCAGATCTTTATGCCGCAGATCTCGATGTCGTTCTCCTTGATGATCTCCAGCAGCTTGGAGTTTGTAATGTCCACGTTATTGGCATCGTAATCGAAGAGCATGATCATGGATCTGGTGAACGAGTCCACCACGTCCTCGAGCCTGATGCTGACGTCCCCTCTCTCGTAGAGGCTGATGACTGACCCCAGCGCTCCGACGACGATCTCGGACTTGAAGCGGACCATGTCCTCGGACATTACGCTCGTTATATCCTTGAAGGACATCAGACTGTCGTAGACATAGTTGACGATCTTCTCCCTGACCAACGGCCTCTGGAACCCTACCGAGACCAGCGAAGCGATCTTCTTGGACTTGCTGGCGGCGTACATCTCGAGGATGAACGGGAAGTTGATCTTCATGATGTCATCGCATCCCTCTCCGAGGATGTTCTGGGCCTCATCCAAGGCCTCGAACAGCGCCTCCTCGAGCACGGCGGAATAGATCTCGTCCTTCCCCTTGAAAACATTGTACAGGCTTCCGTTCAGGATTCCTGTCTTCTGGAGGATCTGACGCATGGTGGTCTGATCATATCCCTGGTCAAGGAACAGATGCAGGGACTCGCTGATAATACGTGCCCTTAGCTCCTCCTTGCGCTCGGAACGAGACTTGATCCTTTTCCTGACAGGCGTCATCGCCGATACGATTTGACTATCCAGTTTTTAAAAGTACCTGGCTGGCAAACGATTCTTTTCGTGTGTTATGAAGTATTCTTTGAACGTGTTCAAAAATCGTTAAATATCACAGTTTCTTTGAGCGTGCTCAAAGGTGAACCTATGTTCGCAGGTTTGGCAAATTTGATCAGCAAACATTCCAAAGCTGTGATCCTGGTTTGGATAATCCTCCTCGCTGCTTCAGCGGGTTTCGCGCTGAAGAGCGGGGACGTCCTCGTCTATGACATGACTGAGATGTCTGGCTCATCGACGGAATCAAGCGAGGGTCAAGCTATAATCAGTGATTATTTCACATCGACTACGACCAGCCCAGATGATATCCTCGTCATCGTTTATGAGGATGAATCCCAGATCGAGGCCGCACAGCTTCTGTACAGCACATTCTCTGACAAACTCGCAGACGAGTATGACGGAGAACTGTACGCCTCATGGTATGGAACCTACACCCAAACCGGTAAGACCGGCGGGGCTGCCATGGTCGCCATCTACAAGCAGGCAGAAAGCGATATGAACGTCTCCAAGGAGACCGGAGATATCAGGGACATCGTAAGCGATGCGAAGAAAGAGGTCAAGAACAGTGTCGGCATCTCCTTCACCACATACGTGACCGGAAACGCGGCCATCTCCTATGATACCGAGAAGTCATCCATGGAGGATGTCTCGAAGGTCGACCCCCTCAGCATCGCACTCATCTTCATCCTGCTGGGACTGTTCTTCTACGCATTGGTCACAGCACTTGTGCCCCCCGCGGTCGTCGGAATGGCCTATGTAGTCGTCCTGATGGTCCTCTACGTCGTCGGAAGCATATTCGATGTGTTCTACATCACGCAGGTCCTCATCCTCGTATCCATGCTCGGAGCAGGATGCGACTACGCCATCTTCATCATCACTCGGTACAGAGATGAGCGCAAGAAGGGCCACACCCATGACGAGGCTCTCCGTGAGGCAGTCATGTGGGGTGGTGAAGCTGTCTTCACATCCGGAGTGGCGGTCATCATCGGATTCGCCGCGTTGGCGATATGTACGTTCTCGATGATCCAAACCATGGGAATCATCCTCGCAGTGGGAATCTTCTTCGCACTCCTCGCTGCCCTGACATTCATCCCTGCACTGCTGAACCTGGTCGGAGAGAAGATCTTCTGGCCTTCGAACATAGAGAAATATCAGAAAGAGCAGGACGCCATCGTAAACGGCGGAAAGAAGAACCTCCACGCATGCCTCTCCAGCTTATCCAAGAAGTACTTCGGATGGCTTGCGGCATTCACACAGAAGCGTGCGATCGCCATCGCGGTCGTATTGGTGCTCGTTGCAGCGCCTTCGCTCTACACCTATGCCACGACAGAAGACTCCGCGGATATGATCTCGGTCATGCCCGATTCCGAGGCCACAGAGGGATTGGACGCGATCATGACCTACGCCAGCGGAGGAATGATCATGCCTTCATACATAGTGCTCGACCTCGGCTACTCCATCGGAACCGTCGGCGAGCTGCCGCTGTCGGAAACTCAGACCCTCCCGTACGTCGTCTGGAATGACCAAGGAAAGGATTTGGTGCCGGCAATCATGGGAATCTCCCAGGAAGTCTCTGAGAAGTACCCCATCATCGGAACGATGAGCGGAACGCAGTCCTGGTCCGCCATCTATATGATGACCGCGGCCAAGATCGGATCCACTGATCCGACCACAATCAACCAGGCGATAGTATCGCAGATGCCTTCGATGGTCAGCCCGTACATCGATCAGATCCTCCAGATGAAAGGATATGGATCTACACCCGATACCAAACTGGTGGATGCATACCCGATAACCATAGAGAACGTCATGGACGGTATCCTGAACATCTCAACAAGCATCCTCGATTCCACCGCATCATACGTCAACATGATGGTCATAACCAACGACGAACCCATGTCTGATGAGACGATGGACTTCGTCGAGGATCTTAGGAATGACTTCCATGGAAAGAACGGATACGACAAGCTCGGTCTCTGGAAGGAATCCTATGTCACCGGTACAGCCGCATCGATGCTCGACGTCTCTGAGGAGGTCGAGGACCAGTTCGGATCCATCAGGATCGTCGTCGCGATATTGCTGATCGTCCTGCTGTTCTTCATCCTCGGAAGCTATCTCACACCCATCAGGGGAATCCTCACGATTCTGCTGAGCGTCATCATCACCGTCACTCTGACCCGTATCGTGTTCGATGCCGTGCTCGGAATACCGGTCCTGTTCCTGGTCCCGATCGTCCTGTTCGTCGTCCTCCTCGGACTCGGAATGGACTACGAGATCTTCCTCACCACCAAGATCCGTGAGAACAAGTCCAAGGGAATGGACAACCACGAAGCGATCTCGATGGCCATCAAGGAGGCCGGACCCGTCATCTCGCTCTGTGCGCTGATCATGGGAGGAACCTTCCTCACGATGGTCCTTGCCAACTCCTCGATGCTGCAGGAGTTCGGATTCGCTCTGGGAGTCGGTATCCTGATCGACGGACTCCTCATGGTCGGATTCGTCAGCCCCGCCCTCATGCACCTCATGGGAGACTGGAGCTGGAAAGGACCCGCATTCCTCACCAGGAGGCACGGAATGAACCCTGACGGAAGCGCCATGGATAAATCCGAGCCTGCTGCAGAGCAGGAAGAGTGAGCAAACGATTAATCGGCCGGGTCCCGGATTATCCCGGGTCCGGCCCCCTTTTTCACAAATTACCATCTTGTCCAACAGAGTTGTCGCATCGATTTGGATTATCTGATAGATGTGTCTCCCATATTGGTGATTGCTTCGCACCGGCCCTTTCGAGGATCCCTCTTTCTTTCAGCTTGGAGACACCGCGTTTGATCCAATATCCTGAGTTTGCCAAACGAGACGATCCTATACGGGCTCAGATTGAAAGATGAAGAACACTCCCAGAAAACTACCCGCCCATTATCTGATGCTTATGACCATACCAAATTGGTAGGGTATTGGTAGGGTGAATTGAGTTCATCCCAACAATTGAGATTGATTTTGCCTCTATTTCGGATGACATCTTCCCTCAGAGCTTTGTCCTTCTCATACTGCTCCTTGCGTTGACCAGGAGCTCCTCGGGATCCATCTCATGATACTTCCTTGTGACCTTCTTCAATGTCGCCTTGCCGCCGGTGACACCCCAATAGATTTCATCCATCCCTTTCTCGAGATTCAGCAACTTTGCAGGTCACTTTTGATGGAATAACTGATATCAGACTAGAATAAGTGGTGCAAGGGAAGGGATTTGAACCCTCGAACTCCTACGAGAATAGGCCCTGAACCTATCTCCTTTGGCCAGGCTCGGATACCCTTGCACGTCAGGCCAATATCGGTGAACACATCATTGTATAAAAATAGAATGAGAAGAAAAAATAACTGTCCCGCTCGGGACAGTAGTTTGTATTGATCAGAAAAAGCAAGGCGAATCAGGCTTTCATGATCTTCATCCATCCTCCGGACTCGTAGATCGCGAGTTTTCTCTCCTTGAGGATGGCTTCGAACTGATCCCAATCGATGACGACGAGCCTGTCGTTGTTTCCCTTTGTGAATTGGACACCTTTCGTTCCCTTGACATTTCCGGGCTTGAGTCCCTTATTCTTTGCGATGATCTTTGCTTTCTCCAGGTCAATGCGTTCCATTACCAATAGAATGCCCCCGTAAAAAGTATCTTTATAATAACTATTTAAAGATTATTTGCAAAAATGACCGTCTGGCTAGTGTTTTCTGTCCTTTTATACATCCAAATAGTTTTAGAGCTCTGCCCTCGGAACCCGTTTTTGGTTGGAAGATAAGTATAGCCAAGCATCGGTAAAACGGACATATTTTCCTACATCCAACCCTCGATTATTATTAATGATATTGTATAATGTTAATAATTTTCTTATTAAGATATAATGGCTCCGATACCGGGGGAGGGTTTAGTCAACCTGTGTGGATTGCCTCTCCATCGTGCCGTTTTCCGCAATGAATTTATCATCGGTCATCCACTAAGGAATCTCATGGAGAGCAACGTGAGGCTGCTGTTGAGGTCATCCCCTTCAGAAGATGTGACCCCTGAAATGGGAATTGCATTGGGTCACGCCCTCGCGATTGAGCATAGCAAAGTGATCGTCGGGATGGATCTCATCAAGAGCAGCCCTATGATGAAGAACGCCCTCATTTCCGGCCTTATCTCGTCCGGAGCCGATGTCATCGACATAGGCATCGTATCAGGCCCTGCCGCGGCATATGCCGCAAGGATGGGCGACTGCTGCGTCTACATCACCGAATTCCGCCAGCTGGACCTCGTCAGCGGATATCTTCTCCTCAACAAGGACGGAGGCCCCTTCGGAAAGGAACAGATCAGACATCTGGAGCAGCTGTGCATGAAAGCTCCCGTACTGTCGGATTATAAATCCCTGGGAACCCTGAAGGAATATTACCATGCGACTAACGACTACAACCAGAAGCTCCTGAGCCTCCTTCCGACTAGCACGGGCGGAACCGTCGTCCTCAACAGCAACTGCGGTACGGCGACGGATTCCGCGCCCCAGATCCTCAACAGGATGGGGACCGATGTCATCTCCATAAACGCTCAGAAGGACAGGGACTTCATCACCAAGTCTTTATCGATCAAGGAAGCGGACATCCATCATATGAGGGACATGGTTGCATCGGATGCCGGTTCCATCGGGATATCGATCAACCGTATCGGGACCCTCATGAGGGTCTTCGACGAGTCCAGCAACCCGCTGACCGACGACCAGGTCATGATGACCCTCATGCTCTTCCTGAGGCCTGCCAAGGTCGTTGTCCCCATGAACGTGTCGTCCGCCATCGTGGACATCTTCAAAGGGAGGCAGAAGTTCAAGGTGAACACGCCGTATCCCGAGCCCGATCTCGAGAAGATGGACATCATACTCGCGCACCCCGATGTGGGCAGCATACACAAGGCGATGGTCGATTCCGATGCCGACCTGGGCTATTACGACGGAGGGTTCATCTTCAAGGACATCAGCCAGTTCGCGGATGCCATCCATGCCTGCACCATCCTGGCGCAGTTCTGCAGCAACAACAACCTGGAGAAGATAGTCAAATCGTTCTCCAGATACTACACCGAGAAGAAATCATACAAGTTCACATGCACCCGCAGCGACTTCGTCCGCGCCGTGAACGCGAACCTCGGCAACGTCAATCCCAAGAGCATCTATGAGAACGATGGCTGGAGGATCGACATGGAGTCGGGAAGCTTCTTCATCGAATTCGACAGGAACTCCGACGACGGCGTGACCATCTATGCAGAATCCAACGACAGGCTCTACCTCATCAGTCTCATCGAGGTCATCGACAGCCTCATGGTGAACTGCGTGAACGGTCAGTAAATTATCTCTATGTCCAAAGGCTCCCCGCGGGAGTCATAGGCCTTCCAGCTGCTGCGGTCGTACGGCTGGCAGGTTATGAAGTGGACCCCGCCCATGTTGCTGAAGAAATCCTTGTCCGCGTCCGAGGGCTCGTTGCTGTATCCCGGATGGGAGTGGGCCGAACCGGCTATCGAGTAATCGATTGGCTCCATCCATTGGTTCAGGAAGCTGTGCTCATCGCCGAAGACCGTTCCGGGCAGCATGACCATCTCTGATATCACGCCGTCGATCTCCCTGTGGACGCACAGGAACTCGTCGGGATAAGCGGATTTGGCAGATTCGTTGAATCCGTCGATGAAATCGATGCTGACGCCCTTGATCCTGTTCATAGGGTGTTCACCAGTTTCTCGCGTACCCTGGAGAAGAAATCCATATCGAACCTGATGAACCTGGCCTTCTTGTCGGAGAGCACGAAATCGACCTTGGTACGTCCTTCCATGCGGATCTCCTCCTGTCCGTCCAGCACTATGACGCAGTCCTTGTCGAGGACGGATTCCACGGTGATCTTGCTTGTTGAGGGGACCACGAACGACCTCGATGTTGATTTGTATGCCGCCATAGGCACGACCATCAGCGCATCGACATGCGGGTCCATGTAAGGGGCCCCGAGGCTCATGGCG
This sequence comes from Thermoplasmata archaeon, assembly GCA_015063245.1. Lineage (GTDB taxonomy): Archaea > Thermoplasmatota > Thermoplasmata > Methanomassiliicoccales > Methanomethylophilaceae > Methanoprimaticola. The sequence goes on along the minus strand of SUSV01000003.1, from coordinate 145,597 downwards.
TAGCAGGTGGAGCCTGTAGGTGTCGAGATGATCACCCCGTCCGAGCGCATCTCGCAGGCGAGGACATCATCCACATATATCTTGTAATGGCGGATCTTGGCTACCGACGAGGTGTGGATGAGCGCCTCGTTTACCGAGTCCTTAAGATACTCGCCGTTGTACCATGACCTGAGCTTGAAACGTGTCTCTATAGTGTAATCTTCCCTGAGGAGACGGTCGATACCGGCCTTGATGTTGTCCTTGTCGATCTCTGCGAGGAACCCTACGCTTCCCCCGTTGATGCCTATGACCATCGCATCGGTCTGCTGCAGCACCCTTAGCAGGGTCCCGTCGCCTCCGACGACGATGACGATATCGACGTCCATGTCCTTGAGCGGGATGCCCTCGATGCCCATGATGTCCGCGATCTGCGAGTCCACGAAGTATTCGTGGCCCTTCAGCGCATCCATGACCTGTCTGGTGTATTCCACGGCCATGGAGAGCGATGTGTTGGCATAGATGCCGTATCTGTGGTCCTTGACGGGATCCTTTCCCTTGATGAGGTAGTCGAACACGCTCTTGTCGCCGACGGCGACCGCGTTGCTCCTCTGCTCGAGGTTGAAAGGCATGTCGAGGACGTTCCCCTCGAGGTCGAATATCTCTCCTCCCGCCTCCCTCAAGAGCAGGACGGATGCTGCTATGTCGACGATCCTCTCGCAGCGGACATAGCTCGCGGATATCACGCAGAACGCATCGGCCTCACCCTCGGCCACGGTTGCGAGCTCCAGCGAGGAGCATCCGAGATTGCGGCTGGTATTGACCTTCTTGGCAAGCGCGAATGCGTCGGGATGGGCATACTTCCCGGTGTAGTTCATGACGAAGAGCTGGCTGAAATCAGGCTTGCGCACATGGATGGGCTTGCCGTTCTTGAACGCACCCTTGCCCTTCTCGGCCCAGTAGTTGTCCTTGGTGACGAGGTTACGGAGATATGCCAGCCTAAGACCGGATAGGGAATCCTTCCCGACACCCAAGGACACCGTGTAGTACGGAAGCCCCGCTACCGCGTTCTTGGAACCGTCTATGGGGTCGAGGACCAATGTCTCATCATAACCCCTGTCCACGAAACCGATCTCCTCGCTCAGCACGTTGAGCGGTACATCCTCCCTCTCGAGGAACATGAGAACGGCATTCTCGGCCATCTTGTCGATACGGGATGTGGGCGTGCCGTCTGCACCGATGCAGATCTCATCTCCCCTGCATCTTGCGTCCGGGATCTTCGCGATCTCGGTCTCAACGGCATCCGCAATGGCCGAAAGGGTGTCTATCGTGATCATACCATGTCGATTGACAGGATTTTATAAAGAATATACCATGAGCGGAACGATGGAGTCTCTCGATTGCGCTTCCGGAATGGTGTTCTCAGACCGCGGACGCCTCTACACGATATCGGCATGTCCCGGCAGGAGGATCTATGGGGAGCGCCTCTTCACCCTTTCAGGGACCGAATACCGCGAATGGGACCCGAGAAGGAGCAAGCTATCGGCCTATCTCACCGTAGGCGGGAAGAGATTCCCGTTCAGGAAGGACTCCAGCGTTTTGTATCTTGGTGCATCCAGCGGTACGACCCCCTCTCATGTGGCGGACATCTGCCCCGAAGGCAAGGTTTACTGCGTGGAGTTCGCTCAGAGGATGTTCAGGGAGCTGGTGGGGACGTGCGAGACGCGCCCCAACATGATGCCCATCCTCGGGGATGCGACCAAGCCGGATGAGTATTCGATGTTCGCGGATTCAGTGGATATAGTCTACCAGGATGTCGCCCAGAAGATGCAGGCGAAGATCCTCTGCGACAACATGGATGCGTTCGATGCGGAATACGGGATGGTAGCGGTGAAGGCCCGTTCCGAGGATGTCACCGCATCGCCCGAATCGATATTCAAGGAAGCGGAGAGGACCATCCGCGAAAGGGGCTACAGAATCCTCGACGACCTCCAGCTGGACCCTTACGAGAAGGCCCATGCGATGATCGTTATAGGGAGGGAATGACTTGAGGACATCCTATGCGATTGCCTTCTCCGGCGACCGTTTCCTTATGGTCTGGCACAGCAGGCGTAACGGGTGGGAGATGCCCGGCGGGCACGTGGAGGAAGGGGAGACCTCCGAGCAGGCCGCCAAGAGGGAGTTCGTTGAGGAGGCGGGCTACGAGATCGAGGTCGTGGCAGTCCGCGACATCGGCTACTGCGACGTCTGCGCGGCAAGATTGGGAAGGAAGGTCAGGGAGGACTGCGAGATGAGGTCGAAGCTCTTCTCTGAACTCCCGGAGCAGCTCTCCTTCGAACGCGAGGAGTACGAGGATACGGTCCCCTGGGCCAGGTCACAGCTCTGAACGCCTATCCTGCATAATGGCCGATTTGTTTATCTCATACCTCATCACTGACCCATACCATGAAGAAAGAGATGAGTTCCTTCGATGTCCGTTCCATCGCCACAGAGCTGTCTCAGCTCGAGGGCGCCCACATGGACAAGATCTTCCAGTGGGGTGCGGGAAACGTGCTCTTCCGCATCAATGTGCAGGGAGAGGGGAAGAAGGACCTCTTCTTCAAGGATAAGAAATGGCTGTACTCGCCGGCACAGAAGCCGGAGACACCGATCCAGCCCACATCGTTCGCCACATATCTCAGGAAGTACATCGACAACGCCCGTATCGGGAAGGTCAGGCAGATCGGATTCGACAGGGTCATCGAGATGGAGCTCCTGAAGGCCGATGCCGAGTACAAGCTGATCTTCGAGATTTTCGGAGGAGGGAACGTCCTCCTCGTCAAGGACGGCATCATCGATACGTGTCTCATCCAGAAGACCATGAGGGACCGTAAGGTCCGCCCCAAGGAGGAGTACATTTGGCCGCAGCCCAGGTTCAACCCGATAGAGTCCACCGAGGATGATTTCAAGACCGCGTTCAGGGAGTCCGAGGCGGACTGCGTCAGGACACTTGCGACAGCGGTGAATCTGGGAGGACAGTATGCCGAGGAGGTATGCAAGCGCTCGGGAGTGGACAAGATGCTCCCGGCGAAGGAAGTTCAGGATGATATGCTGTCCAAGATGTACCTCGAGGTCAAGGATATCGTCAAGCATGTCATCGATGTCCCGGAGACGACCGCCTATCTCAAGGACGGCAAGATCGAGGACTTCGCCCCGATCCAGATGGCGTCCCACGACGACCTGGAGAGCAAAAGGTTCGACAGCATGTCGGCGGTCATCGACGCGTTCGTGAAGCAGATCGCCGAGGAGGAGGAAGAGAACTACGTCGACCCCGAGGTCCTCAAGCTCAACAGGAGGATCACCAAGCAGGAGGAGACCGTCGACGAGTACAGGATGCACTGCGACGAGCTCAAGAAGAAGGCTGAGGCGCTGTACAGCGACTACCAGAAGGTCAGCCAGCTCCTCGAGGTGCTGAACGAGCAGAGCAAGAAGCTGACATGGGAGAAGCTCAAGGAAGGAGCTATGAAGATCCCGTACGTCAGATCCATAGACCCCTCGAAGAACCTCGTGACAGGGGAATTCGGAGGAGAGGTCATCACTCTCGATTATACCAAGGGCATAGATGCGAACGCATCGGACATCTACCAAGACAGCAAGGAGATCGGTGAGAAGGGCAAGCACGCCGAGGAGGCCCTTAACCAGAGCCGTGCGGAGCTGGCGAAGCTCGAGAAGGGACTGGAGAAGCAGAGGATCGCCAATGCCGGAAAGGCACAGCCCACCAAGCAGTTCTGGTTCGAGAGGTTCAAGTGGTTCTTCACATCCGAGGGCAAGCTCGTCATCGCAGGAAGGGATGCCCACACCAACGACGGCGTCGTCAAGAAGCATCTCAAGGAGAAGGACCTCTACGCGCATACGGACATCCACGGGGCCCCCTCCACGATCCTCAAGGACGGTGCATCCGCCACCAATGAGGAGCTGAGACAGGCATGTCAGTTCGCCACCGCCCAGTCCAAGGGATGGGTCGCCGCCGTCTCCGAGGGCAGCGCGTATTGGGTTTACCCTGATCAGGTCAGCAAGACCCCCAACCCCGGAGAGTTCGTTCCCCGCGGAGCATTCATCATTCGCGGTAAGAGGAACTATGAATATCACCTCCCGATGGAACTCGCCGTCGGAGAGATCTATTTCCAAGGTGCCAGGAAGATCATGTGCGGACCGGAGCAGGCCTTCAGGGACTGCGAAAGGATGCTGATCATCCGCCCCGCCAAGAGCAAGACGCGCCTCTCGGGAGAGATGGCGAAGCGCTTCAACGTTCCTGAAGAGGAGATCTCCAGGATCCTCCCTCCGGGAGATATAGAAATAGTCAGAGAGAAATGGCCGAAGGAGGAGGAAAGCGAATGAACGCGGCAGAACTGAAGCACAGGTTCAACTTGGTAGGCGTCATAGCAGCGGTCGGGGCGCTGATAGCGCTCATAGGATCGGTATTGGCATACACGGAGAATGATTCCGTCACCTGGTTCGACATCATTGTATTCGCATGTGTGTTCATGGTCGCGATCAGCAGCATCAAACCCTCCGTCAACCCCAAGAGCGCGCTCTTCAACGTCTTCATCGGGATCCTGGCCATCGTGATAACTGCCATGCTCTACGTCGACATCGCCGATGCCGTCGAGGCTGAGAACTTCGTGGATGTGGGATACGGCATCTGGCTGATGTTCATCGGGACATTCCTCTACACCATCTTCTGCATCTCCGATTTCATGTTCAAGTACAAGCAGTGAGATGTCGCAGACAGCAGAGGAGTTCAGAATTCACAGGGAGCAGGTCCTGGAGGATCTTCTCCATATGTACTGCAGCGGGATGCATGGTTCTGACGGCCTCTGTCCCGAGTGCACGGAACTTCTCGAATATGCGAAGGTTCGCATCGGAAGATGCCCCAACAATCTCACGCGCACCCCTTGCTGCAGATGCCCCTGTCCGTGCTACAGCGACGAGATGAGGGAGAAGATGAAGGAAGCGATGAGGTACTGCAGACCGTATCTACGCAGACATCCCTTGATCAACTGGAGATTCAGGTTCGCCTGATCGTTTTACATAGCTAACGCTGACAGAATTATGGTGCCCGTGCCGGGATTCGAACCCGGGTCAAAAGATCCGCAATCTTGCAGGATATCCAAGCTACCCCACACGGGCAAAAGCTGCGGAACCTATAGAAGGTTAAGGCGTTTTCATGCCTCAGGGTGCGACAGGTAGCGGGTGATGTAACCTGCGATCCTGTTCCTCATTGTCACCGATGAGACATCTGTGAGGGTTGCGACCATCTCCTTGTTGCCCTCGAAATCCTTGGTGAAAGCCTGAGGATACTTGTTGAGCAACTCGATGGAAACTCTCTTGATGTACGTGGGTCTGATTCTTCCCATAGTATTCACCGAATAAAGCGGGTTAGGCCGATACCTTATATAAAACTATTCGGGGGTTGAGGGAGATACAGACGATGGTTCCGGAACCGAACTCAATCGCAGTTCTCGAACTGGCTGCGATACAGCTCGGAATAGAACCCGCCCTTGGCCAGGAGCTCCTCGTGCGAACCGGTCTCCTCGATCCTGCCTTCCTTCATGACGATGATCTTGTCGCAGTCCATGATGGTGGACAGCCTGTGGGCGATGATGAAGGAGGTCCTGTTGTCGGTGAGCTTCCCCAGCGCGTTCTGTATCTGCTTCTCGGTGCGAGTATCCACAGAGCTTGTCGCCTCGTCAAATATCACCATCGGGGCGTCGGCGATGATGGAACGTGCTATCGTCATCTGCTGCCTCTGTCCTGCGGACATCCCGATCGAATCGTTGATCTTCGTATCGTAACCGTCGGGAAGTGATTGGATATAATCGTAGATGCCGACCGACCTGCAGGCATCGTCCAGCGCCTCCTGTGTGACACCGTCCTTGTTGAACACGAGGTTCTCCCTTACCGTTCCATTGAAGAGCCAGGGGTCCTGAAGCACCATTGAGAACATGCGATGGACCTGGTCCCTCCTGAGGTCCTTGGTCGATATCCCGTCGATGAGGATATCCCCTGAATCGACCTCGTAGAATCTCATAAGGAGATTCACTATCGTGGTCTTCCCGGCGCCTGTCGGACCGACGATGGCGATCTTCTCACCGGGTTCGACGTCCATCGAGAAATGATGGATGATCTCGACATCCTCGATGTAGCTGAACGACACGTCCCTGAACTCGACCGATCCGACCACCTTGTCGATCTCGATGTTCTTGGAGGACTCGTCCTCCATCTCCGGCGCGTTCAGCAGATCGAATATACGTTCGGACGATGCGGCCACCGATTGCAGCGAGGCGACAGCCTCGGACATCTGGAGAAGCGGGAATCCGAATAATCTCACATAGACGATGAATGCGACGATCACTCCGTATGTTATCTCGCCGGATATGATCATCATCGAACCCACCACACACACCAGGACGTAGCCCAGGTTGCTTATGAATCCCATCATCTGGGGGATGGAACTGGTGATGAACCTTGTCTTGTAGTTGCTCTTGTAGAGGTCGTTGTTGATCTCCTCGAACCTTCTCCTGCATTGCTCCTCATTGCCGTAGGCCGCGACGATGTTATGTCCGTAGTAGACCTCCTCGACAAGCCCGTTCATGGCACCGAGGTCCTTGGACTGCCTCACGTAGTACTTCTGTGTACGGCTGATGATCAGACGCATGATGATGAACCCCAGCAGAGGCGGGAGGATACAGATGCATGCCAGTGTGACGTTGGTGTAGAACATCATCACGACACAGCCAACCAGAGAGGTGAGCGCCGATGCGAAGAGGCTGAACGATATCCCGCTGTGCTCCCCTACCGTATCTGCATCGTTGGTCAGACGACTCATGACGTCCCCTGTGCTGCTGTTGTCATAGAAGTTCAGAGGCAGGAGGTTGATCTTATGGATGAGGTCCATACGGAGCTTGTTCGCGACCTTCTGGGAGACCACCGGTATGATGATATGCTCCATCGTATTGAACAGCACGCTTCCGGCGTAGAGGGCTATCAGGATAAGCGTGAGATGCTCTATCCTCTCCATGTCCATATCCCCGCCGATACCGTCGTAGATGGTGTCGGAGATGTCCTTCAGGAGCTGGGGTCCGATGACGGACAGCAGCGACCCGATCATGACACACAGGACGCCCAGGAATATCCCCCACTTGTACTTCCCGAGGTATTTCAGGAGAGCCCTGAGCGAGCCGAAGAAATTATAGGGCCTATCCCTGCGGGACCATATCGGCCCGGTCTGGGGCGGTCCTGCCTTCCTGCCTGCGGCAAGCTTCCCTCCCTTCGGCTGAGGGGCCTGTCCGTCGGTTTGACCGTTCATAGGACGCCCTCCTGCATCGCCTGCGATTCGGCTATCTCCCTGTACAGCGGACAGCTCTCCATGAGATGGCGGTGCGTCCCTTTGCCCACGAGCCTCCCCTCGTCCAAGACAAGGATCTCATCGGCGTCCTTTATCGTCCCGACCCTCTGGGCGACTATTATCCTCGTCGTGCCCCCCATCCTCTCGTCCAAGGCGTTCCTCAGCTCAAGGTCGGTCTTGTAATCCAATGCGGAGAACGAATCATCGAGGATCAGGATCTCCGGCGATCTGCACAGGGCACGTGCTATCGAGATGCGCTGTTTCTGACCTCCGGACAGATTCTTACCGTGCTGGGAGACGTGCGATTCTCTCCCGTCTGGCATATCGTATACGAACTCATCCGCCTGTGCGATCTCCAACGCCTTCCTGATGTCATCCTCCGTACGGTTCTCGGAACCGAGACCGTAGTTCACGTTCATGTCTACGGAACCCGAGAATATGATGGAGCTCTGGGAGACGTAACCCATCTTGGAGCGCAGCGAGCGGAGGTCGAACTCCTTTATGTCCAGGCCGTCGACCATGACTGTACCCTCCGTGGCATCATAGAAACGGGTTATCAGATTCACAAGCGTGGTCTTTCCTGAGCCTGTGGTCCCGATGATCGCAAGGGTCTTTCCTTCTTCCACCCTGAACGATATCCCGTCCAAGGCCTTCTTCCCGGAACCGGGGTATGAGAAGGATACGTCCCTGAACTCGACACATCCGTGCTCGGTGCCTTCGGTCTCCTCCCCGCCGATGACGGTGGGCTTCGTATCGACGACCTCCTGGACACGTTTCAGTCCGACGGAGGTACGGGGTATGGCGCGTATCATCCCGAACAATTGCATGAACGCCGAAATGACCATCGTCGCATAGGATGTGAACACGATCATGTCCGAGAACAGCAGGAGCTGTTCATTGGTGTCGTCAAGCCCGAGGATCAGCCCGGCCCCAACCCAGTATATGCCCATGATCACGAAGTTCAGCGTGGACTGCGCGATAGGATATGCCGGAGCCATGATCTTCGATGCGGATATGTTGTTCCTAAGGAGATTGTCGTTGGCCTCTGAGAAACGGCCCTCCTGATAGCCTTCGGCGTTGTATGCGCGAATGACCCTGATTCCATCTATGCTCTCCCTCGTGGCGCGGTTGACATCATCCGTCAGCCACTGGATCCTCATGAACCTTATCTTGGCGAAATGGAGCGTGACCATCATCACGATTATCAGGACTGCGACTCCTGCTGCGGTGACCGCGGTCCATTCGAGCGAGGACCCGCTTATCATGATGATGGCCCATATCGCGATGATCGGGCTCCTGATGAATATCTGAAGACCCCTTGCGATGAAGTTCTGGATCTGGGTGACATCGTTGGTGGAACGAGTGATCAGACTCGCCGCTGAGAACTTTTTGATGTTCTCCTCCGAGAATGCCTGCACCTGATCGAACTGAGCGATACGCATGTTGCGCCCGACCGAAGCGGATATGTTGGCGAGGACGAAACCGGTGATCAGGGCGAAAGTCAGACTGATGAGAGCACAGCCTATCATCTCCCATCCGCGGCTGACCACCACATCGGTGTCGTTCAGAAGGAATGCATCGGTTATCTCACCCATGTAATCCGGGATCCTGATGTCCATCCAGATCTGGGCCACGATAAGCAGGAACGCCACAGCCGTGAGCGCCCAATCCCTTTTGCCGAAGAACCTGGTGAACATCGATCTACCCGCTACAACTCTTAACATCTGTTATAGGCGACCCAGGATTATATTGGTTGGTATGACCAGCCGAATCCGGAAGATGAGGGGAAAAGGAAAGGTGTGCCGGCCCATATCGCTATGAGCCAGCAGGTGAAAAGTTTCAGTGCCTGAAGACACGGCAGCCGGTGAAGACCATCGCCATGTTGTGCTCGTTGGCGGCGTCGATGACCTCCTGGTCCCTGATGCTTCCTCCGGGCTGTATGATGGCGGTCACTCCGGCCTTCGCAGCCTCATCGACCCCGTCCCTGAAGGGGAAGAACGCATCGGATGCCATGACGCATCCCTCTGTGGGTTCGTTGGCCTTCATGGTCGCGATCTTGGCTGAATCGACACGGCTCATCTGTCCGGCACCGATTCCGACGGCACGCTCTCCCCTGACGTAGACGACGGCGTTGGAGGTGACATGCTTTGCAAGCTTCCATGCGAACAGGAGCGAGTGGATCTCCTCCTCTGTGGGTGCACGCTTGGTGATGACCTTGAGGTTCTTGGGGTCCACGACGACATCCTCATCGGTCTGGACGAGCATTCCGCCCTGGACCTTCTTCATCTTGTACTCCCTGACTCTCTCGGACGGTCCGATGGGGCAGTTGGTCCTGAGGAGACGGATGTTCTTCTTGACCTCCATGATCTCAATGGCACCCTCCTCGTAATCAGGACAGAGGACGGCCTCGACGAAATACTTGGATATCATCTCCGCACACTCCTTCGTACAGGGCCTGTTGAGACAGATGACGCATCCGAATGCCGAAAGGGGATCGACGTTGTATGCTGTCTCGAATGCCTCGAAGATCGTGTCCGCGGATGCAAGACCGCAGGGGTTCGTGTGCTTCATGACGACAGCTGTGGGTCTCTCGAAATCCATACAGATGTCCAGGGCCTTGTCCAGGTCGAGGATGTTGTTGTATGAGAGCTCCTTTCCCCAGAGGCACTCGGCCTTTGCGACGGTCGGTCCGGGTGTGAAGGGGTCCTTGTAGAATGCCGCCTTCTGGTTGGGGTTCTCTCCGTACCTGAGGTCCTGGACCTTGTCCAGCGGAATCGGGAACGACTCGGGGAAGTCTCCGATGAACCTCTTCTTCATCTGCGATGCGATCATGGCATCGTAGTTGGCTGTCACGACGAATGCCTCCGCCATGAGCTTCTGGTGGAGCTCGAGGCTTAGCTCTCCGTTGTTCTTGATCTGGTCGATGATCTCGGGATACTGCTTGGGGTCTGTGACGACTGCCACGGACTGATAGTTCTTGGCTGCCGCACGGATCATGCTGGGTCCTCCGATGTCGATGTTCTCGACGATGTCCTCGAACTCGACACCCTCCTTGAGTACCGTCTGCTTGAACGGGTACAGGTTGATGACGACCATGTCGATGGGTTCGATGCCCTTCTCCTTGATCGCGTCCATGTGCTCCTTGATGTCCCTGCGTGCGAGGATCCCCGCATGAATTTTGGGATGGAGGGTCTTGACGCGACCGTCCAGCATCTCGGGGAATCCGGTGACATCGGAGACCTCGGTAACCTTTATACCGTTCTCTTTCAGAAGTTTGAATGTTCCGCCTGTGGATATGATGTCGACGCCGGAGGCTGCGAGCTCCTTTGCGAAATCGACGATACCGCTCTTGTCGGAAACGCTGATAACTGCCCTTTTAATCTTAGCCAGATGCACACCCCCTCTTTCTAGAGGAAATGCATACTCTGTATGCACCTTGACAATCGGTTCGACAGATATAAGGGTTGCACAGGACGGCTTGGCAGCGATGATGATGGCAATGCCCAATCAGAGGAGTTCTTGAATAATTAGGGGATCCGGACCTCGGATTTCTCCGAGACCCGGATAGATATTAGGGGAACCCGCCTTCGAATCCCTTCTCGTCGGGTGAAATCGTTTGTTAGGGTTAGACACACCTACTATCGACATCTTAACCCAGTAGGCACATCCTTGAAAGGTCATTAGTTTTACATGGTATTTAAACGTTAAGGTAGTGATTTCAGTAAATGTACAAACCGGCCGTCGGGTTGTTACCGCAATCAGCCAGCCTCCCATCCACCTCCCCGCATAGCGGGTCGTATTCGCAGACGTTGTTAGACGCTTTGTATATAATAAGAATACCCTCGTACGTTCATAATTTGTACAAGGGTGAAGGGGGAGGATCCCCCTTTTGGAGTTTCAGTAGGAGATACCCTGCCAGAGCATGGCGTTGGCGACCTTCTCGAATCCGGCGATGTTGGCTCCTGCTACGAGGTTGCCTTCCATTCCGTACTTCTTAGCGGCCTCGGATGCCTGCTTGTAGATGTTGACCATGATTCCGTGGAGCTTCTGGTCGACCTCGTCGAATGTCCATGCCAGCCTCTGGCTGTTCTGACTCATCTCGAGGGCGGATGTTGCGACTCCTCCGGCGTTGGCTGCCTTGGCGGGTCCGAAGAGGACGCCTGCTGCCTGGAATGCCTCGATTGCCTCGGGTGTACTGGGCATGTTGGCTCCCTCGGCGACTGCCTTGACGCCGTTCTTGATCAGGATCTTCGCGGACTCTCCGTCCAGCTCGTTCTGTGTCGCACAGGGGAGAGCGATGTCGCAGGGGATGGTCCAGATGCCCTTGCATCCCTCTGTGTACTTGGCGGTCTTGGAGTAGTTGACGTATGTCTTGATCCTGTCCCTCTTGACCTCCTTGATCTCCTTCACGATCTTGTAGTCGATTCCCTCGGGATCGTAGATGTATCCGTTGGAGTCGGAGACTGCGACGACCTTCGCACCGAGCTGTGTTGCCTTCTGTGTGGCGTATGTGGCGACGTTTCCGGATCCGGAGATGACAACCGTCTTGCCCTTGAATGAGTCGTTGTGGTCCTTGAGCATCTCGTCGGTGAAGTAGCAGAGACCGTATCCGGTCGCCTCTGTCCTTGCGAGTGAACCTCCGCAGGGGATCGCCTTTCCGGTGAGGACTCCTGTGAATTCGTTCTGGAGCCTCTTGTACTGACCGAACATGTATCCGATCTCCCTTGCTCCGACTCCGATGTCTCCTGCGGGGACATCCGTGTCGGCACCGATGTGCTTTGCGAGCTCTGTCATGAATGACTGGCAGAAACGCATGACCTCTCCGTCGGACTTGCCCTTGGGGTCGAAGTCCGATCCTCCCTTTCCTCCTCCGATGGGGAGTGTTGTGAGACTGTTCTTGAAGATCTGCTCGAATCCGAGGAACTTCAGAATGGAAAGGTTGACGGACGGGTGGAGCCTGAGTCCTCCCTTGTAGGGTCCGATTGCCGAGTTGAACTGTACGCGGTATCCGCGGTTGACCTGAACCTTGCCCTTGTCGTCTACCCATGAGACACGGAACATGATGATCCTCTCGGGCTCGATAATCCTCTCAATGATTCCTGCTGCCTGAAGCTCGGGCCTTGCCTCAACGACGGGCTCGAGGGATTCAAGTACTTCCCTAACAGCCTGAAGGAACTCGGGCTGGTCCTTGTTGCGCTGCTCAAGACCTGCGTATACTTCCTTCAGATACTCGTTCTTAATAGCCATTGTTTCCACCTGGTTACAGAAATATATCCTTTCTATCCCTGCGGAAGAGCGATATTTTTCATCTGATAAAAAACAAACTTATCCGAAATCATTTTTGGTAAAAACTTTGTTTTTCATCGTACAACGCAAGAAAAAACGTGTCGGATGTCAAACAAGATTGGATTCGAATATCGTATTTTTTATCCTACGAAGAATTAGGACAGGGCAGACACCGGAGCGTGAGGGCGTGAAGAAGAAGGACTTGGAGATGGGTTTGCAGAAGGTGAGGAACTTCGAGGATCCCGATGCGAGTCTCGAGCAGTACATGACCCCCGCTGTCACCGCCGCCGACATCCTGTTCGATGCCTACCGCAAGGGGGACATCGAGGGACTGAAGGTCGTGGACCTCGGATGCGGTACCGGGATGTTCACCATCGGATCGTGGATGCTGGGCGCTTCCCAGGCCATCGGCTTCGACATATCCGAATCCGCCCTCAGAGTGGCGGAAGGGAACAGGAAGGAACTGTCTGCGGATGTGGAGTTCCGTCGCTCGGACATACTGGATGTGGATGAGGGCGCGGACACGATATTCATGAATCCCCCCTTCGGCTGCCAGAACAGGAATGCGGACAGGCCGTTCCTCGACAAGGCCATGGAGCTCTCGGAATGCATATACTCCATCCATATGGCCAACACGCTGGATTTCGTCATAGACTACTGCGCCAAGAAAGGCCGCGACGTCCCCTATTATAAAATCTATAAGTACGAAATCCCTCATACATTTTCATTCCATACCAAGATGAAGAAGACGGTCGACATCGCGGTCGTCAACATAAGGTGATTTCACATGACAGATTCCAAGTTCGTATTCCCCGGTGAAGAAGTGGCCTCTGAAGAAGAATACCTGGCCGCCGAGGGAACTTTCGCAGAGGACGGAAAGGTCTACGCCTCACAGGTCGGAGAGCTCGTCCTCGATGATGCAGAATGCGTAGCAAGGGTAATCTCGCCCAACCCGCCCAACGTCCTGGCAGTGGGCGACATCGTATACGGTGTCGTCGGAGACATCAGGAGCACGATGGCAACAGCCGATGTCTATGTCAAGGAAGGCGTCGACAGAAGACTCGGAGGCGACACTTACGCCACCATCCACGTTTCAAAGATCTCCCAAGGCTACACCGACGATGTGTCCAAGGAGCTCAGGAAGGGAGATTTCATCAGGGCACGCGTCACAGCGATCAAACCCGCTCTCCAGCTCACCACCAAGGACGACCACCTCGGAGTGATCAGGGCCCACTGCGGGAAGTGCAAGACCGAGATGGTCAGGAGCAAGAAGGGCGACGGGCTCTACTGCCCCGAGTGCAAGTATGCGATGCCCAGGAAGCTCGCTGACGACTACGGTGATGTGGACCTCAGATGAAGCTGATCTCACTGATGTCAAACGGGATCGATTCCCCCGTCGCCTCGTACATCATGAGTCAGAGGGGCGCGGAGGTCATCCTTCTCCATATGGACAACCGTCCGTTCACCGACGATCGTTCCATCGGGATAGTCAAGGACATCGCGGCACGCCTCAGAGAGGTGACCGGCAGGGAGTTCCCGCTCTATATCGCCAAGCACGGCGAGAACCAGCAGACCATCCATGACGGCTGCGACTATCATTATCAATGCGTCATGTGCAAACGCGTGATGCAGCGCACGGCGAGAGAGCTGGCAAAGAACCTCGGAGCCGACGGGATCATCATGGGAGATTCTTTGGGACAGGTCGCATCGCAGACCCTGAGGAACATAAAGTCGGAGAACATCGGACTCGACTTCCCCGTCGTAAGGCCCCTGATCGGCATGGACAAGAACGAGATAATCGAGATTGCCAGACGCATCGGGACCTTCGATATCTCGATAAGGGAGACCAATGGATGCCTCATCGTCCCGACGAGACCTATCACCGAGGCCAACCCCGAGAAGGTCGTCGCCATGAGCGAGAAGATCGACGTCGATGCCCTCGCCAAGAAGACAGCGGATTCTGCCGAACTTGTTCACTGATACCTGTATCCCCTCGGAGGGAATGCAGGACATGCGTCGATCTCATCCTCATCGTACACCATGTCGATGGTGACCCTGGAGATGTAGCGTGCGACGTATCTAGAAATGTATAGTGTATGACCGCCGACCTCGATCCTGAGATCGCTCTCCTTGGGTCCCTTGACGGATGTAGGGACGAGGGCCGGACCAAGACATGCGGTGCAGACGCGGTAATCGCACCCTTCATTCTTGATGAGCTGTTCCACTTCAGGATCGACGGTTATTTCCATAATGGCTCGAACACCCCTTTGTATTATAACACTTTGGGATTCATAGCTCCGATACTGCCCTGGATGCCATCTGGTTCAGCGATCCGTGGTCGTTGAAGAGATTGTTGCTCAGAACGAACGCCATCCCTCTGATGATCATGTATGCTGTCATCTCGAGCTTCAGCTTATCCTCGCAGCCGGTCGATTTCTTCAGGGTCTTCACCAGGCTCTTGCACCACAGTTCCATGAAGGCCGAGTCATTCGAACCGAACAGGCTGAACTCGAACAGCTCGATGTTGGACTGGATGTAATCCAATCCGGAGTCTATGTATACGTCGATATCGAAGCCGTCGGGCATAGCTGATGAGATGTACTCGGACATCTCCCTCACGGTCTCGCGCTGGAGCTGCCCGCGGAGATCGTCCAGATCGTGATAGCACTGGTAGAACTCGCTCATCGTGATGCCGATATGGTCGCACAGGACTGATACCTTGAGGTCGGAACCTTTCAGCTCCATGTATCCCTGCTTGATACGCTCGTACACATCCTCTTCCATAGGTTGTGCAACAGATCCCGGCATTATTAGTTTATTCCGATTTCAGTACTTGGAGTACCTGAAGAACTCCCTCTCCTTGGAGGGTATGTCATGGCAGAGCTCCGCATCGATGTCCTTCAGACCGGAAACCCTGCGGTCCATGATGACCGCGACGCCTCTGTCGGTCTCCGACCTGATGAGCCTTCCGATGGACTGCCTCATCTTGCGCACCGCCGGGATCGTCGATGTGTACAGCACCCCGTTCCCGAACCTGATGTCGTAGTATCTGCGCATCGCGCGCATCTTGGCCGTGGGCTTCGGATACGGTATGCCGATGATTATCGCGAGCTCGAGGGCCTTGTCCGGGAAGTCGAGACCCTCGCTGATCCTGCCTCCGGTGACACAGAACAGGACGCCTCCGTCTGAATTCTTGAAATTCTCGAAGACTGCCATCAGATCCGGCTGTGACATCCCCCTCTGCTCGTAGCTCACATCGCGGCTCAGCCTGCGGACCAGGCCGTCATCCACCATCTTGTCCATGAAACTGTATGATGGGAAGAACACGGCCGTGTTCACGCGTACCGCGTTTATCGAGTCCACCAGCAGCTCCATCAGAGCACCGTAGTTCTGCTCCAAAGTCCTCTCCTCGTACTTCATCGACACCCTGTCGGTGTAGAGCGTGAGAAGGTTCTCCTTAGGGAAGATGCCCTCGAGACAGTACGTATCGACACGCTCCAATCCCAGTTCGGAAACGTATGCATCGAGCGGCTGAAGCGTTCCCGACATATGGATCGACGAGAAGCAGTCGTTCAGCGGACCCGAAGCTCCCGACGGGTCCATGCAGTACGCCTGGAACAATGCGTTGTCGCCTTCCTTCACTATGAGCCTGACATAATGGTCCTCGTCGCCGTCGATCCATGCGACTATGAACCTCGACATGGAATGGATGTACGAGCGTGGGAGCTTCCTGCGCTCCTTCTTCTTCTCCATTATCCCGTCGCCGATCTCCTCCATGGCCTTGCACATGCGCCTGATGGTGACCGAGCTGACTCCGAGGCGGGACATGAGCTCGTCCTCGAGATAGTACGGTGGGAGCATGCCGTCGTCATCGATCAGATACTCCCTCTCTGCCGCGGCGAGGATCTCCTTCAGGACGGCTACCAGATCGGTCACGGTGATGCCTTCCTGAAGCTCGAAATCCCCGTGGTCCTTGGCCTCCTTAGCGGCAAGATCCATAGCATGCCCGCTGTACTCGTACGTCTGGACATCCCTCAGGTAATCGGGAAGGTTGTGTGCCTCATCGACGATCAGGATGGTCCTCGAGAGCGGAACGCCTATCCATTCGATGAACCTCTCCAGCACCATGGGCATGAACACGAACGGATAGGGTACGGCAATGACGTCCGCATATGGGAGGATGAGCTTCATCAGCTCATAGGGGCAGACTCCCGCATCTTCGCACATCAGAGAGAAATCCTCCGGGTCCGAATGCTCCCTGCGTATCAGGTCCACCCACTGCTCCACATCGGTCTCCTCGATGCTGGAGAAAAAATTGCAATGGCAGACCCCGTCCTTCTTGCGCTTGTACACGGAGCAGAGCTTCGATATCTCCTCGGCATTGCCCGATGCCAGGTCCGGATCGTCCCTCATCATGGGGCATGATGCGGCCGACCTCCCCTGCACCGCTACGCAGAGGATGCCGTTGCCTATGGCGGCCGATTCCCTGATCACCTGCTTCTGCTGGGACTTGGTCCTGGTCAGGTAGATGACCTTCATATCGTGGTCCTTGGCATAGCCGAGGGCGCTGCATAAGGATGTCACCGTCTTGCCGGTGCCTGTACCGGCCTCGATGACAGCACACCTACGGTCGCGTACCGTCCGGTCGATGAAGCCGACAAGCTCCTTCTGTCCCGGACGGTACTCGTAGGGAAAGTAATCCATGGTTTTATGCGGCTTCTTCGCCGCCTCTCTGCCAGATATCATCCGGCAGGTCCGAGTAGGAGAATTCGTCCTCGCTGTCCTCGGTCGTCTTCCTCCTGGAGTTGACCATGAGGTCGGCGATCTTGTCCCTCTTGAACAGCCAGTAGTGTATCCTCCACTCCCTTCCGTCGTAGAGGGTGGTCTCCTCCCTCTCGGTGGTGAGGATGCCAGCATCCTCCAGCATATAGAAAGCATCACGGTCCTCCGGTTCGAGGACGTTATCGATGATCCTGTCGGAATAGCCGAAGAAGTTCAGCACATGGTGGGCGAGCTCGTAGGCCTGCTCCTCCACCATAGCGTGAGAGTCGTCGATGCTGTTCTTGATCGCCTGGGTCAGATCATCAACTGTGACGATTCCCATGATATCACTGCTCGAGCTCGATGTAGTTGATCTCTTCGACCTCGGGGACCTTGGAGGCGATGGCCTTCTGGACGTCCTCGGGGACCTTCTGGTCCACGGTGAGGAACATCGTGGCCTTTCCGGCGGCCCTTCCTACGGACATGTGGGCGATGTTGATTCCCGCCTCTCCGAGCGCTACACCCACACCTCCGATGACTCCGGGGGTGTCCTTGTACCTGAGGATGATCATCCTGTCGGCGAGTGCGACCTCTGTGGCGTACTCGTCGATGCTGAGGATCCTGGGGGTTCCTCCGATGACAGTTCCCTTCAGCGAGCGTGTGATGCCGTTGTATGTGAACTTGATGTCAACGTAACTTGCATAATCCTTCGCGATGTCGTTGCTGGACTCGAAGATCTCGATTCCCTTGGACTTCGCTACGGGGAGGGCATTGATCAGGTTCGCCGATCCGATGACTCCCTCGAGGTATCCGATGACCGTTGTGACGGTCAGGAGCTTGGTCTGCTTCTTGGCGAGGTTGCCGCAGTATGAGATCTCGAGCTTGTTGAGGGGGTTGTTGCCGACGATCTGCTTGATCATCTTTCCCATTCCCTTCACGAGGGGCATGTAGGGCTCGGTCTCCGCATCGAGGGTTCCGCGGGGTGCGTTGATGGCGTTGGAGACGATCCCGTCCTTGAGGAACATGACCGCGTGCTCTGCGACCTCTATGGCGACCCTCTCCTGCGCCTCGACCGTGGATGCTCCGAGGTGGGGAGTGGTGACCAGGTTGTCGAGCTCGAGGAGCTTCTTCTCTTCCTCCGACAGGGGCTCGTTGCACCATACGTCGAATGCTGCTCCTGCGATGATCTTCTCCTTCAGTGCTGTGTAGAGGTCGTCCTCGTTGACGATTCCTCCGCGGGCCACGTTCGCGATTCTCGCGTTGGGCTTCATCATCTTGAACTGGGGCATGGAGATCATGTTCCTTGTCTCAGGAAGGAGGGGTGTGTGGATGGTCATGAAATCGGCGGTGGAGATGACCTCATCCAGTGTGGTGAGCCTGACTCCGAGCGAGTCCGCGACCTCCTTGGGGAGGAAGGGATCGTATCCGATCATGGTCATGTTGAATGCCTTCATACGCTTGGCGACCTCTCCTCCGACACGTCCGACTCCGATGATACCGAGGACCTTTCCGTTGAGCTCGACGCCGGTGTACTTGGACCTCTTCCACTCGCCCTTGTGCATGGACTCGTGTGCGAAGGGGATGTTCCTT
Source organism: Thermoplasmata archaeon (assembly GCA_015063245.1). Classification (GTDB taxonomy): domain Archaea; phylum Thermoplasmatota; class Thermoplasmata; order Methanomassiliicoccales; family Methanomethylophilaceae; genus Methanoprimaticola. Next base: position 126,597 of record SUSV01000003.1, on the reverse strand, counting down.
GCCACTGCGAGGAGCATCGCGCATGAGTGCTCCGCCGCGGACAGGATGTTCGCGGAGGGGGTGTTCATGACGAGGATTCCCTTCGATGTCGCGTAGGGGACATCGATGTTGTCCACTCCTACTCCCGCACGTCCGATGACGCGGAGTTTGGTACCTGCATCGATGACCTTCTTGGTCACCTTGGTACCGGACCTGATGATCAATGCATCATAGTCGCCGATCTTCTCGCAAAGCTCGTCCTCTGTGAGTCCGGAGACCTCATCTACGGGGAAACCGGAATTCCTGAGGATCTCGAGACCCTCTGCATCCAGGGGGTCAGACACCAGAATCTTTGTTGTCATCTTCATTCCTCCAGAATCTCATCCATGGCGGACAGCAGCTGTTTGATCATCTCGGGCGTCGTGTCACCCATGTGTCCGATCCTGAATGTCTTCTCTTTGACATCGCCGTAACCATTGGAGATCTCGTATCCTTTGGCCTTGAGCTTTGAATTGAAAGCGTCGAAGTCCATGTCGCCCTTGTTGAGGACACCGATCGAGTTGGACTGGTATCCCTTCTCGGGGAAGACTCCGTTGAGCTTCTTGTCGGCCCAGTTCCTGACCATGTCGGCCATCTCCTGGTGCCTTGCGTACCTCTTCTGCATTCCCTCGGCGAGCGCCTTGTCGAGCTGGTAGTCCAGTGCGTACATGAGGGATACGGGAGGTGTTGTGAGCGCGTAGTCCACATCCGCCTGCTTCTTGATCTTGAGCAGGTCGCCGTAGAATCCGCGGTTGGGGACCGTCTTCGCCTTCTCGAGCAGCCTCTCCGAACAGAGCATGATGGCGAGTCCGGGGGGCAGAGCGAGGGCCTTCTGAGTTCCGAAGACGAGGGAATCGGGGTCGAGCTCCTTGATCTTGAGGTCCATTGCGAATGCGGATGTGACGGCATCGATCATGACGAGGGAATCGGGATTCTGTGCCCTGACTTCCTTTGCGATCGCGCATGAGTCGCTGAAGACTCCCGTGGAGGATTCGTTGCTGACCCAATGTACCGCCTCAATGTCCTTCGTGACCTTTCCGGCGATGTCCTCGGGCTTCATTGCCTTTCCCCAGGGGACCTGGACCTTGGTCACGTTCTTGCCGTTGAGCTCTCCGAGCTCGATGGACCTGTTTCCGAAGGAACCGTTCGTGATTCCGAGACTGTTGTTGGCCACTCCGTTCCTGATCGCTGCCTCGAGCATGACGGTCGCGGATCCTCCGACGAGGAAGACGTCCATGTCCGTGTTCAAGGCCTTCTGGATCTTCTCCACGATTCCGGCATGGAGCTCCTTGTACTCCTTGCAGCGGTGCGTTATCATGGGTTTAGTCATAGCTTGGAGAGTGGCGGCCTCCACATGTACGGGGCCGACTGTAAACAACGTCTTACTCAAGTTTAATCCCTCGATCGCGTAAGCGACATTGACTGTGTAACCTGACCATCCTATAAAACAGGCACGCACGCACGCGCAAGAGAGTGCATAGCGCTAACGCTGTTAGGACTCTGTATCGATGTGTTCCGTTCGGATCAGAGGGTGGACAGGGTCTTCCTGATCCTTGCGATTCCCTCTTGGATCTGCTCCTCGCTGGTCGCATAGGAGATCCTGAAGAAGCCCTCTCCGCATGGTCCGAATGCCGTTCCGGGGGTGACAGCGACATGCCCTTCCTTGAGGAGGATCTCCGCGATCTTGGCGGAGGGGAGGTCCTTGTTGTACTTGGGGAACAGATAGAATGCGCCCTGCGGGGTGTTGCACTCCATGCCGGGGATGTCCCTGATGAGGTCGAGTGCCAGATCCCTTCTCTTTCTGAATGCCTCGACCATCTTGAACTTGGAATCCTGAGGTCCGGTGAGCGCCTCGACGGCGGCCTTCTGGGCGAAGGATGTGCAGCATGAGATGGAATGGGACTGGAGCTTGTTGATGTTCTTGATGTCCTCTGCAGGGGCGATAGCCCATCCGATCCTCCAGCCGGTCATGGCGAAGGTCTTGGACAGCCCGGAGATCAGAATCGTGTTCTCGAACATTCCCGGGAATGATGCCATGGATACATGCTTTCCCTCATAGATGATGGCGCTGTAGATCTCGTCTGACATCACCTTGATGTTGTGCGCCATGGCGATGTCCGCTATCTGCTTCATCTTGTCTGCCGGGATGACGCATCCTGTCGGATTCGTAGGAGTGTTGAGGATGATCATCTTGGTCCTGGGGGTGATGGCGGCCTCGATGAGGGCGGGGTCCACGACGAAGTTGTCCTCGAACCTTGTGGGTATGTACACGGGAACGCCTCCGGCGAGACGCACGCATGCCTCGTAGGACACCCATGATGGGTCGGGAAGGATGACCTCGTCGCCGGGGTCGATGTAGGCGAGGCAGGTCATAAAGATGGCCTGCTTCGTAGGGGTGACCAGAACATTGGATGCATCGCAGGGAACGTTGTCGTTCTTCCTGGTGTAATCGGCGATGGCCTTCCTGAGCTCCGGGATTCCGGTGGACGGTGTGTAGTGCGTGAAGCCTGCGTGCAGGGAATCGCATGCCGCCTCGATGATGTTCGAAGGTGTGGTGAAGTCCGGTTCTCCCATTGAGAATGAGACGATGTCCACTCCCTCAGCCTTCATCTGGCTGACAAGATTCGAAATCGCGATTGTACCCGATGCGGGAATAGTCTGAAGCCTCTGTGATACCATCCTTGTAACCCCTTGGTTAGAGCGCGCATCTGCTGGAGTTATAATAATAGTTTCGAGCACGGATGCATTAAATGGCTAGAAAGCATACGGGAACAGAGGGAAAGCATGTGCGGTTACCAGCCTACTTTTACCATCTCGGCAAAAAGCATCAATCTCGTATCGGAGATATCTTCACTGGTCACTAAACTCAGCCCCCAAATTGACCGTATGGACCTCAAATTGAGAAGAAAAAACAGGGTCAAATCCATCCAATCATCTTTGGAGATTGAGGCCAATTCCCTCACTGAAAATGATGTTTCAGCTATCATCGATGGAAAAATCGTAATGGGACCCAAACGTGACATCTTAGAGGTCCAGAATGCCATCGAAGCCTATGACTTGATTGAAAAAATGAACCCGTATTCTATCCAGGACCTCCTAAAACTTCATGGTATCATGATGAGGGGTTTAGTCCCGGATGCTGGAAGTTTCCGTGAAAACGGGGTCAATGTGGTCAACAGCCTGACCAAAGAGATTATACACTATGGTCCTCACCCGGATTATGTACCTAGGTTCATCGAAGAACTACTCGAATGGTCAGAGAAAACGGATCACCATCCATTGATAGTCAGCTGTGTATTCCATCATGAATTTGAGTTCATCCATCCATTCAGCGATGGGAATGGGAGAACAGGCAGGTTATGGCAGACTTTAATCCTTTCAAAATGGAATCCTGCATTCGAATGGATACCTGTCGAATCCATAATCAGAGACAGACAGAAGGATTATTACTCTGCAATAAAGGCTGCTACCGACTTAAACGATACATCCCCGTTCATTGAATTCATGCTTGAGGCCATCAAGGACACCTTGTGTGAAATTAGTGTCCCGGATCAATCTTTGGATGACATCATACTGGAAAAAATCGCCAAAGGAGAATATACGAATACCAGTGCCGTCGCTGAAGAGATGGGGTTATCTGAAAAAACCATCAGACGCCATATCGCATCCCTCAAAGAACAAGGGTTGATTGTCAGAGAAGGTTCCGATAAAACCGGAAGATGGATTGTCAGGGAACAATAATCCATACTGTCCGTGTAAATGTCCGTGTAAATGTCCGTGTAAATCAGGACACGATCTCTTTCAGAGTACCGTTCTCGGCGGCATCCTTGATGTGCATCGCCATCCTCGCACCGGTGCTGATCCCGGGGTAGATGAGGTCCGCATAGGGTGAGCCGGAGATGAACGGGTTGGTTCCCGCGACGATCCTGGTGGAGATCTCGAATGTCTTGAACTGGAGCTTGTCGTTGACGACCGTCTCCAGACAGAACGGGCCCCACATCCCTCCGAAGAGCTCGTAGGATTTGTCTACGACCTTCTCGGCCATATCGAATGCTTTGGGGAGCAGCGATTCCCTGAGGACGACCGGGGTGTTGCCGGTGACGACGAACGAAGGATACATCCCGACCCTCTTCAGGTCGTCGATGTTTCCGAGCTTATACAACTCATCGATGTTGGATTCGTCCCTACGGTCCATGGACATCAGCTCCAGGGAACCTCCCTGGGCGCATTTGTACCCGTCCTTCTTGAGGGGATCGTAGAAGAAATGCATGTAGTACCTGGTTCCCATGCAGTATTCCTGGATGTTGTAGGATTCATCGGGATCCACGGCCATCTTGAAACCGGCGTAGTCCATCGCGATGAAGTATCCCTTTCCTCCCTTGGCACCGTTGTACTTGACCATGACGGGCTTGTCGATGCTCTTGGGATCGCTGATGATCTCAGGCATCGATACCCCTGCGCCGGTGATCCACTCCCTCTGCTTCTCGCGGCTGGATTCCCAGTTGAGCACCTCGCGGTTCCCGTATGAGGGAACGGGATAGTCCCCGAACCTCTCGGATCCCATGTACTCGACGAATGATCCGTGGGGGATGATGATGACGTTCCTGTCGTACAGCTCGTCGACACGGGATTCCATGTCGTCGAAATCCTTGTACTTGATGATCTCATCGGGCTTCCCGAGAGGGAACGCATCGTAGTACTTGGTGCTGTGTGTAATGGTCAGACCCAGAGTCTTGAAACCGAGCTTCTTCGCGCCATGGAAAATCTGCAGAGAAGAATGTGAGCAGAGCGTTGCGATAGTGATGTCCTTGGGATCGTACTCGTCCAGGATTGCGTCGATCTTGCTTTTGGGTACCATTACTGTTCAATGGGATTCTTTGATTTAAAGATATGGCGAGCCAAAAAGCATTCTGGAACGGTGTTCGGCAAGACCGATGCATCACTGGAAAGATCCACTTTCGCCACTTTCGGATACCCCTTACTTACGATTTTATAGGGTGGACCGAATATGAGATTCACCGACCGAAAGGAAGGAGTCGATAGTATGGTAAAGGAGGAACTAACACCCCATATTCAGGAACTACTAAGGGTGCTCGGAGAAAAAGTCGACGAAGAAACTCTGGAAGCAGAGCTCAACAAGTATCTCAACGAGTACCACGTGAACATCGATGCCGCCAAGAGGGGCATCATCAGGAAGTACGGCGGTACCGAGACCAACACGTTCGTAACGGGCAACAGCCTCGTGAAGAAGGTCGCCGAGCTGACCGGAACGGAACAGAACGTGGACATCATCGCGAAGATAGTCTTCGTGGATGAGAGGGAAATCACTGCAAAAGGGCTCCCGAAAAAGATCATCTCCGGTATCCTCGGAGACGAGACGGGGACCGCATCATTCACAGTATGGGACCCCGGAGCGGCAGTCCTTGCCAAGGGTTCCGTCTACACATTCAGGAACTGCTACTGCAAGCTCTGGAACGACAAGGTTCAGATCAACCTGGGGAACCGCGGAAAGATCGAACCGACCGACGGCATCCGGCTGGATCTCCCGGAAAGGCAGATAACGGCATCTTCCACGGAGATCAAGATCGGCAAGATCAAGGACGGCATGGGCAACGTCACCGTGACCGGGAAGGTCATCTCGGTCGAAGCCAGGCAGATAACGGCAAAAGGAGAGCAGAAGACGGTGTTCTCTGGAATCATCGCCGACGACACAGGCAAGATTCAGTTCTCCGCGTGGAACGACTTCGGAATCAAGGAGGGCGAATCGCTCTGCATCGCCAACGCGTACATAAGGTCATGGAAGGGCATCCCGCAGCTCAACATGGGCGACAGATGCGAGGTCAGCCGCGTGGATGCGGTGACCGATGTAATCGACACCTCCAACAACAGGAAGACGGTGGAGGAGATCGGAAGAATCGGAGGAGGGCTCGATGTCACGCTCGAGGGACTCGTCGTGGATGTCCGCCAGGGAAGCGGAATCATCAGGAGATGCCCGCAGTGCAACCGTTCCATGCTGAACGGGGCATGCACCACCCACGGAATGGTGGAAGGCATCATGGACCTCAGGCTCAAGGTCGTGCTCGACGACGGCACCGGTGCCATCGGCGCCATCATAAACCGTGCGGATACCGAGAAGCTCACGGGAGTGACGCTCCAGGCCGCACAGGGGCTCGCGGCCATCAAGGGCGAGGGGATGGTCGGAAGGGAGATCACCAGCAAGATCCTGATGAAGAGGATCACGATAACAGGAAACGTCATGAGCGACGACTACGGTCCGAGCATGATAGTCAAATCGGCACAGCCCGTCAACGTGGATGTGGAGGCAGAGGCCTCGGCACTCCTCGACGAAGTGGAGGCGGCGATATGAACCCGAGAGAGACCGCATGGAGGGTGTTCGCCACAGAGCTCAACTCCTCCACGCTCGAGATCAAGGCCACAGAGGAGAAGACCCCCTCGTACATCGTAACACCCCTGGGTGCGAAGATCAACAGGATCCTCATCGCAGGGGTCCTGACGGAGAAGGAGAACGTCGGTTCCGAGGAGGAGCCCATGTGGAGAGGAAGGATACAGGATGTGTCCGGCAGCTTCTTCATCAACATCGGGAAATTCCAGCAGGAGGCGTCATCCGCAATAGCGGACATCGACGCCCCCAGTTTCGTTGCCGCCGTCGGCAGGGTCAGATCCTATACCACAGACGACGGAAGGGTGTTCGTCACAGTCAGGCCCGAGCACATCGTCAAGATCGATGAGAAGGTCCGCAACGAATGGATCCTCGAGACGGCCAAATCCACATGGAAGAGGCTCAAGGACACCAAGAAGGTCCTCAGCATGGGCGATGCGACGGAAAAGGACCTCATCGATGCGGGCATGAGCCCCGTCGAGGCCTTCGGCATAACATATGCCCTGGACAACTACGGTCAGATGCCCGATTCCGCTCTGTACCTGAAGACCATCCAGGCGGCGCTCAGGATGCTTCTCCCCGAGAGGGACATCGACCTCGGATTCCCCGAGGACATGTCGGACGACCCCGATGAGATCGAGCTGCCCGGAGATAGTGCCAACCAGAACAACGCGGCCCAGCTGGAGGACATCATCCTCAATCTCCTGGAGGAGCTGGACACGGACGGAAAGGGCGCTCCCAGGGAGGAGCTGGAGAGAAGGGCGGAGGCGGAAGGCATCAGCAGCATCGAGCTCGAAGAGGTCTCCAACTCGCTCATGGACAAGGGCCTCGTCTACGAACCCAACCTCAGATACCTCAAACGCATTTGAAAACAGAGGGGGCGACCCCTCCCTTCATTCTGAGAACTTCTCATTCACCCTTCTTGATCCTGGACATGATCCTCGGCTTCACATACATGTGGTACAGGAACATTCCCGCCGAGATCACCACTATCGTCACCAGCGCCAGTACGAGGCCTTCGGTAAACGATAGGGGGATCCATTTATCCGTTCCTATCTCGACAAATGGTGCGATGAGGATCTTCCCGACGAACATGTGGAGGACGAACAGGGGCAGGATGTACTTCCCCATCAGCTCGAATATCCTCGAAACATACGGGATCTTGGCGAAGGCCGCCGCGAGCATGAGGATGAATGCACCGCATGAAAGGGAGGTTATCATGAACGTGTATGTGGAGAAGAATCCGAAGTCTCCGAGATCGTTGAAATCCATATTGGTCCCCGTCGGCAGGAATACTGCGCTGAGCACAGCTGCGACGACCACGCAAAGGAACACGATCCAGAACTTCCTATCCTTCACATTCTCCAGGAATTCAGGTACCCCGCATCTGGCGAGATACGCCCCGATGAGAAGGAACGATGCCACCAGTGCCGACAGCTGAAGGTTGAACGGGAACTGGACGTGCCCGAAATGGAAGTACACCGCGGTCACGGTCAGGAGTGCGAGAACCGCTGTGACCGTCCTCTTGAGAGAGGGCAGAACATGATCCGCGATGAGGAAGAATATGAGATATCCGCCCACGAGGATCTGCAGATAGTACATCTGGATGGTGACCTCGAACGGAGCCTTGAAGGCCCTCTCGGCAACATAATCCGCACTGGTCCAGTCGATCAGGGCCCCTTTGGATACCAGGACGTTCCCGATGACCTCGAGCACATCATACTGCGCCAGATCGTACCCGATGGCCCACATGTATGCATAGGCCACCAAGGTCATCCCGACCACGGCGACCGCGAACAGTATCACGAACGGCAGGACACGCCTCCTGAGATTCTCCAGATAGGTCCTTCCCGGACGGTAGAACATACCTGAGACCAGCATGAACATCGGCAGTCCGGCATACATCAGCTCGGTGAACGGCGACGAACCGCCCTCTCCTGTGTCTCCCTGAAGAATGGCGAGATGAGTCACGATCACTCCGAAGATGGCCAATCCCTTGAATACATCCAGGGACTTGTAGCGTTTTCCAGAAGGGTCGGGGCATGATTCTTCTGTCAGGGGGATCACCGAAAGTGAACCGTCAATCGATACTGGATAATAAAGAGTAGAGCCCCCGAAGGGGCTGTGAAGTTTGAGAACTCAGATGAGCTTTGCTTCGAAGTCGTCGATGGACAACTGGAAGTCGTTGGGGTCCTTGAGGTCACCGCGCCTGGTGAGGACTTCCCTTGCGAGGATCCAGTAGACGCATGCGAGTGCACGCCTTCCCTTGTTGTTGGTGGGGATGACGAGGTCGACGTTCCTGGTCTCGTTGTTTGCATCGCACAGTGCGACGATCGGGATTCCGAGGTTGAGTGCCTCGTTGAGCGCCTGCTTGTCGGCTGCGGGGTCTGTGACGACAAGGACCTCGGGCTCGATGAAAGCGGGGTTCATGGGGTTGGTGAGTGTTCCGGGGACGAAACGGCCTGCGAATGCGGGTGCTCCGATTGCCTTGGAGAACTCCCTTGCGGGCTTCTGTCCGTACTGCCTTGCGGAAACAACGAGGATCCTCTTGGAATCGAACCTTGCGAGGAATGCTGCTGCATCCCTGAGCCTGTCGTCTGTCTTCTTGACATCGAGAACGTAAAGTCCGTCCTGCCTGACCTTGTAGATGAAGTCCTTCATGTCAGCGGATTTCTGCTGTGTTCCGATGTGGACTCCGGATGTAAGGTAGATGTCCTCTTCGACCAGGAGCTCTGTTCCCGGTGCTACGAATGTTTCCTCTTCACTCATGATATTACCTCAATTTCAATTCTTGACGACCGAGATCGGAATGAGATCCTGGTCGAACTCCAGCATGGCGATATCGATAGGGTCAAGCATATCCTCCGGGTAGTCCGTGAGTACGGGCGCGCCGTATGAGATCTGCAGTGCCCTCGCTCCGATGATCCTTGCTTTCTCGAATCTTGTGTACTTACTGGTTGTCATATAAGTCACCATACAGGATAGTGCCGTGTAGTAGGGTCTTGTTTATAATACTTTGGTGTGCCCTTATTTTATAGTTAGTATATATATCAAAAAACGCGCGCGCGAGGAAACCCGAAAATGATATTAGAATCGGGCGTGATGAGGGTACCATGGCAGACGAGGCAACGATGTGTGCAGCGGCATTCTTCCGCAGCATCGGGAAAGACGTGACCACCCCCGAGGAATTCGTCATGACCTCCTCGCTCGAGCTCAAATGGATGTCCCCGTCGGACTCCAAGCTCCTCCTGAAGATGCTCCTGGAAAAGGGGATCCTCAACAAGAGGGGCGATTTCGTGCGCACTGCCGCGGACCTCAGCGGACTGGACATCCCGCTGGCATACAGACCGTCCCCGGAGCTCCTCAAGATGATACATGAGCCAGCACCTGCTTCCAGACCGCAGGAGCCGAAAAAGGAGGCGGAGCCCGACCTGTTCCACATCCTCATGGATGTCGCCATAAAGAACGGCATGCAGGCGAGGGACTTCGTTCCCTCGTGCTCCAAGATACAGAAGCGTCTGGGCATCGACATAGCGGCAGCTGCATTGATAGTTCTCAGGGACAACGGTATCGACATCGGCCCGTACATCGGAAAGGTGTACGACGGCGTATGTTCTAACTGATCATTCCTTCTTGATGAAGTTTCCGAGCGTCATCTTGTTGGAGTTGTTCCCTCCGCCGACTGTGACCCCGGACTGAACGGTCTCGGTCAGCTTGATCCCGAGAGCCTTCTCGATCTTCTTGATCAGCTTGTCGTTAGGGATCAGCGCATTGGCCTCGATCTTGGAGATGGTTCCCTTCTTCTCCTGGATGGATGCTGAGAACTTCTCAAGGTCCATCCCCTTGGCCTCACGGGCCTCCCTGATGACGCCTCCGAAGTCGTCCACGAGCTCGGTCGAGGATGAGCCAGAATAGATGTCCTTAGTCTTCATCCTCCTCTCCCTCTTCTCCAATCTCTGCTCGATGACCGAGGATGACATAGGAGCTCCGCTCTGATTCGCCCTGTAGTCCTCTCCGAACCTAGCGCAGTTGGGGCAGACGTTCAACCTACTTCCTTCCACGATGACGGTCTTCGTCACCGGGACTTCCTTTCCGCACATCTCGCAGATCATGATGGCTCAATCATCGGAGGTGTAGATAAGAGTTTACGTTAGTATTTTCGAACGCCTTTCAGATAACTATTATAGGGAAGTGCATCTTTATCTGAAACAATGAGCAACGATGAAACGATCATGGAGAGAAAAGAGGTCGACACCGTCATGGATGACGAAGTTGCCGAGCTCAAAGCGAAGATCGTAACTCTTGAGGACAGGAACGTCAAATTGATGGAGGATCTCCGCAACGCAGAGAACGAGAAGCGTTACGCGGAAGGAGAGCTCTTCAGACTCCAGAAGGACCTGGCTAGGATCAGGGGAGAGATGGAGAGGCTCAAGACGCCTCCGCTGATAGTCGGTTCGCTCAGGGACGTCCTTCCCAACAACCGCGTGGTCGTCAAGAGTTCGACAGGACCCGATTTCGTTGTTGCGATATCAGATTACATCGACCCGAAGACACTTGTCCCCGGATCCAGGGTCACCCTCAACAAGCAGACCCTGGCCGTCATGGAGGTCATCCCCGCCACCGTCGACCCGATCGTATCCGGTGCGGAGGTCGTGGACAAGCCCGATGTCAAGTACGAGGACATCGGAGGACTCAAACAGCAGATGCTAGAACTCCGTGAAGCCGTGGAAGACCCGTTGCTCAGGCCCGAGCTTTACGAGAAGGTCGGAATCGAACCCCCGAAGGGAGTCCTGCTCGTCGGACCGCCCGGAACCGGAAAGACCCTCATGGCGAAAGCAGTGGCAAACGCCACCAATGCTACCTTCATCAGGCTCGTCGGATCCGAACTGGTCCAGAAGTACATCGGAGAGGGAGCAAGGCTCGTACGCGACCTGTTCGACCTCGCCAAGCAGAAGGCGCCGAGTATCATCTTCATCGACGAGCTCGACTCCGTCGGTGCGAAGAGGCTCGATGTTGCGACATCCGGAGACAGGGAGGTCCAGAGGACCCTCATGCAGCTCCTTTCCGAGCTGGACGGATTCACGAAGATCAGGGATGTCAAGATCATCGGAGCGACCAACAGGCCCGATATCCTGGACGATGCGCTCCTCAGGCCCGGAAGATTCGACCGTATCATCGATGTCGGACTCCCCGATGTGGAGGCCAGGGAGCAGATCTTCTCGATCAACATCAAGCACATGAACATCGACAAGAAGATCAATGCGAAGAAGCTCGCGGACATGACCGAGGGGCTCTCGGGTGCCGAGATCAAGAACCTCTGTACAGAGGCCGGAATGCTCGCCATCAGGGACGGCCGCGACAAGGCATCCGAGGATGACTTCGTCAAGGCGAAGGAGAAGGTCATGGAAGCGGGAAGGGGCAAGGGCAACCCTGTACCCGCATACATGTTCCAGTGAAACATTTCAAGGGGCTTCCGCCCCTTTATTTTAAAGTTTTAGAATAAAATCGGACTCAGCTCTTCTCTGTGTCCTCACCGCCGAAGAACACGAGCTGCGCCGCGGCGTAAATCTCCTCGAGACCCTCGTTGGTCTCTGCCGATACCGAACGGATCTCCCCAAAGACACCTGTGTTCTCCATCGCCTTGAATAGCTCCATGCCCACCACGGTCTCGGGATTCATATCCGCATCGAGCAGATCGCCGTAGAGCGCGTCGGGAACGGAATACCAATCGAGCATCCTCTGCTCGTCATCCTCCGAAAGGGTGTCCGCCTTCGACAGGAGATTGAGCATCGGGAGCTGCAATCTGAACTGAGCCAGCGCGCCCAAGGTCATCGCTGTGACGAAACCGTTGGGGGATTTGCAGAGCGAGGGATCCGACAGGTAGATGAGCAGCGAATCCTCCCTTCCGAAAGAGTCCACCAGCACGTTGGAGGACTCCCTGAAAGCGAACAGTTCTAGCTGTCCGGGGGTGTCCACGAGAACGTAGTCCACGTCATATCCCTGGATGATGTCCTGCATCTTGTTGATGTTCACGGCCATGAGGTCGGCTGCGACGATCTGTGCACCGTTGGGTCCGAGGTTGTACTCTTTCATGACCTCGTCCAGTGAGATCCATTCCCTGATGTCCACATCAGCCGAGTACGGGAGAGCGTCCGCTCCGGGATCCATGTTGACCACGACCGTGTCCACTCCGGCGTCATCGCACCATTGCTTGAATGCTCCGACAAGGGTGCTCTTTCCGCTACCAGCCGTACCGACGAAAAACAGGAATTTCATAATCTCACCGATTTGCTGACTATCATCACAGAAAATCCATATAAAATCAACGCGTAGTTATCTTCATGGCGAACACAGGGAGGACTGTCATCATAGTAGCAGCACTCTTCATAGTGCTAGGAATAGCCATGCCTTTCTCCTTCGCTGCGGCCATAATCGCCGACGGATTCTGGACATTCAACGAGAACATGCTGTCGGATCTGGGCGTCTCCTACAATCAGACGTCCGCATACATATTCAACTTCACATGCGTCTTCAGCGGGATCCTGATCGCTCTCCTCGGTCTGTGGAAGACGCTGGCGTCCTCGAACCTCGACAGGAAGACCGGCATCCCGTTCATGATCTCGGGGCTGTTCCTGTGCGGAGTCGGCATCTTCAATGAGAGCTATCAGATCCATGCCTATGTGGCCACGGCCTACTTCGTCATGCTCTCCGTGACGATATTCATGACCCTCGTCTCGGATGTCTCCAAGAGGAAGAAGGTTACCGTAGCAGCGACCGTACTGGCCATCACCATCGTATTGTTGTCCGTTCCTGAGTTCAACAAATCGGGGATAGAGGTCATTGGCTCCATGTGCGCCTGCGCTTGGCTCATCATCCAGGGCATATCGATGGTAGTCAACCGCGAATGAACGCATACATCCACCCAACCTTTTAAAAAAGGGAATAAGATAACAGGGCGGTAAGAAAATGAGCGAAACGCCCAGTATGATGAAATTGGGGATGGCCGTTGCCTTCATCGGTGCGCTCATCGCATTCGTTGCGATGATCTTTGCATGGAACGGAGATATCGACGACGCCCCTCTCGTCGGAGCGGACATGGCCGTAGCGATGATGTTCTTCGCAGTCGGCGGATGTTTCTCCGCATACAGCCCCGTTAAGGCATCGACAATACTCGTTCTCACTGTATTGGCGATCGCGTTCTCAATTGTCGCGGCCTACTTCGGTGCGATGATGATTGTCTTCGCTGTCATCCTTGTGATTCTCGGATTCATTTGCATCGTGTTCGCAAACAGCTCCGGAACAAAGGACTACGTCGAGACGAACAGGATCATCTGAAAAACCCAAATCAGGTCCGAAAGGACCTAACTTTAATATTTTTAGACCAGACACATCAACTTTTTTATTGGTAATTCCCATTAATTGCCTCATGGATGAGAAGTTCGCTTTTGCCCTTCGTAAGCTAGCACTGATGGGCGCTCTCGACGATTACATATCCATATCCTCCAGGGAACTAGGTGAAGCTCTGGAGATGAGCCAGCAGTCCGCATCCAAGAGGATTCTGGAACTCATCGATTATCAATACATCACCAGGGACCTCGGTACCAGGAAGCAGCGCATCAAAATCACCCAGAAAGGCGTAGAGGAGATGAAGAAGGAGTATACGGAGTACCGCCGTATCTTCGAGCGTACGGACCATATCAGCATCCGCGGAGAGGTCACTTCCGGGATGGGGGAGGGCGGCTACTACATCTGCCAGGAAGGATATCTCACGCAGTTCAAGTCCAAACTCGGCTTCGAGCCATTCCAGGGGACGTTCAACGTCCGCATCTATCCTGAAGAGATCGGTAAGCTGGACATCATCCGGAGCACGGCCGGGATCCTCATCGAGGGATTCAGCAACGAGGGCAGGAGCTTCGGAAACGTCATAGCGTACAAGGCGAAGATTCACAACATCGACTGTGCGATCATCGTCCCGGAGAGGTCCCATTACGCGGACATCCTGGAGATCATCGCCCCGTGCAGCATGAGGAGGACCCTCAGCATGAGCGACGGCGACAGGGTCGACGTCAAGGTCAGCCTCTGACCGCATCGATCAAAAAATCAGGGAAGGGGTTACCCCCATCCCCTTCAGAATTTCTCAAGATATTTCATCACAGATTCGAAGACACATCTTCCGTCCCCTTCCTCTGTGTCGTAACCCCTTGTCCAGTCCGGGTGGGTGAACCTTGTCATCACACGTTCCGGATGGGGCATCATCCCCATGACGTTGCCTGCGGGGTTGCAGATTCCTGCGACATCCGACTGGGATCCGTTGGGGTTCCAGGGATAGCACGCGTCCGACCCGTCGGGACAGACGTACCTGAAGACGATCTGATCGTTATCCTCCAGCTTCTGGACGAAGTCGGGATCCATGCTGAGCAGCTTTCCCTCTCCGTGGGCGGAAGGGATCATCAGCGTCTTCTTCTCCGGGATCTTGCTGGTGAATATGCACTTGCCCCTGTTGTCGTTCCTGAGAACAGTGGGACGGCACTCGAACCTTCCGGAGTCGTTGTTGTACAATGCGGCCTGGGGCTCATCGTCCATGACGTTCTCGATCGCAGGGAGCAATCCGAGCTCCACAAGGATCTGGAATCCGTTGCACACTCCGATGACGGGCTTTCCTGCCTCGACGAACCTCTTGACATCGCTTCCGATGGCCGCCTTGATCCTCGCGGCGAAGATAGCTCCCGCACGGACGTAGTCTCCTGCCGAGAATCCTCCGGGGACGGCGAGCACGTCGTAGTCCTCGAGGCTGCGCCTCATGTCCTCCGGGGCCTGTCCTATCAGCTGCTTGAGGTGGACCTTCTCCGCCTTCGCTCCGACCATGCTGAACGCATTGGCCATCTCATCCTCGCAGTTGGTTCCCTCGATGCGTATGACGCATACCCTGACATCCTCTGCCTTCATTGTGAAGCACCTCCCATGATGTTCCAAATGGGATCGTTCCATGCCTTCCTCATCTCCTCGACGGGGATCTCGGTTCCGTTGTCCTTGATGACAAGGGAGTCTCCCTTGGTGATTCCGATGAGCTGGGCATCATCGCCCATGATCTCCATGAATTCGGTGACGTCCTTTCCGTCGACCTCCACGATCCAGCGGCTGTTGCTCTCGGAGTACAGCTTCCTGCTCAGCTCGCCGTCCATGGCGGACAGGTCTATCTGGGCACCGATCTGTCCCGAGATGCACATCTCGGCGACTGCGATCGCGAGACCTCCGTCGGAACAGTCGTGACAGCTGAGCACGAGCCTCTTGTCCATCGCCTTGAGCAGGTTGGCCATGTTCCTCTTGAGCGCGGGGATGTCCACTCCGGGCACATCTCCCTCTACTCCACCGAACTTGCGGAAGAGTAACGATCCTCCCATCTCGTCCTTCGTCCTTCCGACGATGAGGATGCAGCTTCCGACCTTCTTGAAGTCGGCCGTGACCGCTTTCGTTATGTCCTCGATGATTCCGCATCCGAGGAGCATGGGGGTGGGCAGGATGTGCTTTCCTCCCGGCGCCTCGTTGTAGAGACTGACATTACCTGACGGGATGGGGATGTTGAGCTCCCTTGCGATCTCTCCCAATCCTCTGACCGCCTCCCTGAACACTCCGAGCCTCTCGGGGATCTCGGGGTTTCCGAAGTTGAGACAGTCCGTGAACGCGTTGGGCATCGCTCCGACAGCGACGAGGTTCCTGCATGTCTCGTCGATGGCAGTCATACCGCCCTTGTATGGATCGGCCTCTGTGAACCATGGGTTGCATCCAATGGCCGCCGCCAGTCCCCTCTTGCTTCCGGGTACCGGAAGGAGGACGGATGCATCCCCGGGACCGGTCTTGTTGAGCTCTCCGACCATGGGGTGGATGGCTGTCGACGCACGGACCTCGTGGTCGTACTGCCTGATGGCCCACTCCTTCGATGCGACGTTGAAATCCGACAGGAGCTTGAGGATGACCTCCTTGTCCTTCGGGAGCTTGGGGAACTTCTCGTTCTTCTTCGATGAGACTGTGGGAAGCGTGTAAGGCCTGTTGTAGACGGGTCCGCCGGTGAGGAACTCGAGGTCCATATCGAAGATGAGCTCTCCGTTCCAGAACAGGCGCGTGCGCTTCTTGTCGGTGGTCCTCGCGACGGGTGTGGCGAGTACGTCCCACATCTCGAAGATCTCCAGGACCTTGTCGACATTCTCGGGCTTGCATGTGCACATCATACGCTCCTGCGACTCCGAGACCCATATCTCCCATGGTGCGAGGCCGGGCTCCTTGAGCGGGACCTTCTCCAGGTCCACGTCCGCTCCGCAGCCTGCATCCAGCGCCATCTCTCCGACGACGCAGCTGAGCCCGCCTCCGCCCAGGTCCTTCATTCCCGTGATGAGATGCTTGGCGTTGACCTCGAAGCATGCATGCATGACAGGTTCCTTTGTGATGGGGTCTCCCAGCTGGACTGCTCCCCTGGAGTCCTCGTCCGAGGTGGCTGTAAGGTCCGCGGATGCGAAGTTGACTCCATGGATTCCGTCACGTCCGGTACGGCCTCCGATGAGTATCATGACCTCGCCGGGTCCTCCGGCGAAGTTGTTTGCAAGATCCTTCCTTTTGACGATTCCGAGGCATGCGACGTTCACGAGGCAGTTGCCTGTGTAGCTGTCATCGAAGAAGAATCCTCCCGTAATCGTGGGGATCCCCACACGGTTTCCGTAGTCCCTGATTCCGGATACGACACCGTTAACGAGATATCTGGGGTGCTTTGTTCCCGGAGGGACCTCACCCTTGTAATCTATAGGTCCGAAGCACAGGGGGTCGGCGAGTCCGATCGGCTGCGCTCCCATGCACACGACATCCCTCAGGATACCTCCGATTCCGGTGGCGGCGCCTCCGTAGGGCTCGACCGCAGAGGGGTGGTTGTGACTCTCGATCCTCAGACAGTATCCGTAGTCGTCATCGAAGACCATCACTCCGGCATCTCCTCTGGAAAGGACATCGTCCCTGTCGAGTCCGAAGACGAACTCCTTGAGGATCGGTTTGCTGCTCTTGTAGCAGCAGTGCTCGCTCCATGCCTGTCCGAGGGACTGCAGCTCCACATCCGTGGGGTTCCTGCCCTCCTTCTTGAAGTAATCGCGGACGACCTTCATCTCGTCCAAGGACAGACCGAGTGCCATATCCGATGAGACCTGCTTCAGCTGGTCGTCGGTGGCATCCAGTATCGCGATGTCGAACAGCGGGAACGGGACATCGCGCTTGATCATCAGATCTGCCATTGGATCATCTCACAGTGACTTTGTAATTCTGGATCACAGGGTTGGCCAGGAGCTTCTTGCACATCTCCTCGCCTGCCTTCTTCGCCTCGTCCGCGGGAAGGTCGACCTCCATCTCGAAGAGCTTGATAGCCTTGACCTCTTTGATTCCCTCGAATCCGAGTGATTCCAATGTCTTCTTGGTGTTCTTTCCCTCAGGGTCAGCGACACCTTTCTTGAGTTCGATTCTGATCTCTAATACAGCCATGTTTCTTCCTTAACGCGTGCGTGATAATAAAGGAGACGTCGGCCGGGCTGGGCCACCGCATCGGGGCAGCTATGACCATTTATAAACCAGGCCCGGAAACGGTTGGATGAATAGAGTTCACAATTAGAATGCCCAGTTTTATCGTTCGAACCCCTCTCCCCTCCGTGCGGTATTCCGACTTCTCCAAGGCATTGCTCCTCCATCCCGGTGTTGTACGTATAGAGCTGCTCACCGACGAGCTCCTGAAGAGGGTGTATGATATCGAGTACTCGCCTCTCAACATCGGCTTCATGCCGATAGACCCTGTCGGTCTGCTCGACATATCCGCCTATGACCTGAAGCTCATTTTGTTCTGCTCGAACGAGTTCCCGATGTTCACCGAGCCGTTCATGGACATAGTCGACTGCAAGGGCAGGATAGTGGGCCACGACGTGCTCGACGAGGATAAGAGCCAGTATGACGACTGCGGTTACATCTGGTTCACCAACAACCTCTTCTTCGACCCGTATGTGGAATGCGATTACAGGATGAAATGCGTGATCAAATCCCTGGCTTTGAACGTCGAGGGGGTGCCGGACCGGATCAAACCGAGGGTCTACTACCCCTGCAAGCCTGCTGCGGACCTCCTCAACGAGATGCATGATGCCAAGGGAAGGATCAGCGCCACCGTGCTGGTCGGGGTGGACGGCGTCTCCTTCAGCTGAAAATTTTATCCTATCATCTCTTTACGGAGCGTGATGACAGACTCCCTCGTCCTCAAAGTAGCGATGCCCCAGCGTCAGAACGAATCCGGGTACGGACGCGCCAGAATGGATACCGCGTCCCGCAAGGAGCTGGGCCTGGAACTGGGGGATGTCATCGAGATCGTAGGCAAGAGGACTGTCGTGGCCAAGGTGTTCCCCTGCTCGGTCGACGAGGAGGGGCACGGCCTCATCGGGATCGACGGTCTGACCAGGACCAATGCCGGCGTCAGCATAGACGAGAACGTCACCGTCAGGAAATGCGCTCCAGAGGAGGCGAAGAGGATAGTTATCGCCCCCAACATCCCGGAAGGCAAGAAGATCAGCTTCGAGAAGGGCATCGAAGGGGTGTTCCTGAACGGTCTCCAGGGCAGGCCTCTGATAGAGGGCATCGACATCATAGTCCCGAATGTGGCGCTGATGGGCAACAGATCGACATTCAATATCATCTCAACAGTACCGAAAGGCCCTGTCATCGTCACCAGATCCACCGAGATCGTCCTGAAGGACAGTGCCCAGAAGACCGTTGTGAAATCCTCCTCCGGCAAGCAGATCACATACGATGACGTCGGAGGCCTGGATGACGAGCTGAAGAGGATCAGGGAGATGATCGAGCTCCCGCTGAAGCATCCGGAGCTGTTCGAGAGGCTCGGGATCGGGGCGCCGAGAGGGGTCCTGCTGTACGGTCCCCCGGGAACCGGGAAGACGCTGATAGCGGAAGCGGTCGCCAACGAGTCCGGGGCGACGTTGTTCTCGGTCCGCGGACCCGAGATCATGGGACAGTACTATGGTCAGAGCGAAGAGAGGCTCAGGGAGATATTCAAGGAGGCATCCGAGAACGCCCCCAGCATAGTCTTCCTCGATGAGATAGATTCAATCGCACCGAACAGGGATTCGGTGTTCGGAGAGGTGGAGAGGAGGGTGGTCGCGCAGCTTCTCACCCTCATGGACGGGCTCGGCGACAGAGGGAACGTCATCGTCGTCGCTGCCACCAACAGGGAGGATTCCATCGATCCCGCCCTGAGGAGACCGGGAAGGTTCGACAGGGAGATCGAGATAGGTATCCCGGGAAGGAAGGCGAGGTTCGACATCCTGAACGTCCACATGAGGGGCATGCCTCTCACAGAGGATGTATCGGTCGATGCTCTCGCAGGCATGACCCAGGGTTTCGTCGGAGCGGACCTCGCGGCGCTGTGCAGGGAGGCCGCAATGAAATGCGTGAGGAGCCACATGAAGGACCTCGACCTCGACAAACCGATCCCCGCCGCGATACTGGAAGGAATGAAGGTATCGATGTCCGACTTCAGGGATGCCCTGGCGGATGTCGAGCCCAGCGGTATGAGGGAGGTCCTCGTCGAGATCCCCAAGATTACATGGGAGGATGTCGGCGGTTTGGACGACGTCCGCGCTCAGATAGAGGAGGCGTTCATCCCCGAGGAGGGGAACAAATCCTATGAGAGACTGGGCATCGAACCGGCCAGAGGAGTGCTGCTATACGGACCTCCTGGCACTGGTAAGACACTGATTGCAAAAGCTATCGCCAACGAGGCAGGTGCGAACTTCATCACGGTCAACGGACCGGAGGTCGCGAGCAAGTGGTTCGGTGAGAGCGAGAAGGCGATCAGGCAGATCTTCAAGAGGGCCAAGCAGATGGCTCCCTGCATCATATTCTTCGATGAATTGGACTCCATCGCACCCATACGCGGAATGAGCGATTCCAACGCCTGGGAGCAGGTCGTCGCACAGCTGCTCACATCCATGGACGGAGTGGAGAGCCTCAACAACGTCATGGTCATGGCGGCAACGAACAGACCCGATATGATCGATCCGGCCCTCCTGAGACCGGGAAGGTTCGACAAGATGGTCCTGGTCGGGAAGCCGAACGAGGCCGCTCGCATCCACATCCTGAAGGTCCACACGCGTAAAATGCCCCTCAAGGATGTCGATCTGGAATCCATAGCTTCAAGGACGGACGGCTACGTAGGGGCGGACCTGGCGGCATTGTGCAGGGAGGCCGGACTGACCGCCTACCGCGAGGACCATGATTCCGATAAGGTCACGATGGCCCATTTCGAGAAGGCGCTGAAGAAGGTCGGACCCTCGGTCGACAAGAACCTCTTCGAAAATTACGAGAAGATGGGCAAGGACATCAACAAGCGCCGCACCAGCTGGGACAAGCTGCCCTTCTACGGATGATCAGAAATCCTTCTGCATGTAAGGCAGCGCCTTATGGAACCCCAGCGAGGCGTAGTACATCCTGACCCCTACACCGCTGGTCACCCTTATGCCTGACTTGGAGTTCTGCTTGGCGATCTCCTCGGCCTTGGCCACGAGCTCCTTCCCGAACCCCCTGTGCTGCCAATCCTCCCCGTCCTCGCCGATGGAGACGATCTTCCCGAAGACCTTCAGCTCCCTGATGGTGGCGACGGGGTTATCATCCACGCGCACACGCACGTATCCGACTATTGAATCCTCGTATTCGAGCGCGACGAAGTACTCCTTGCCTCCGCTGGCCTCATACTCGGTGATCTTCATCGTCACCTTTTCCGGATCCTCCAGCCTGATGCCCCTGTGGCCCACTTCCCTGCAGCGGATGCATCTGCACTCCCTGCCCCTTCTGGCGAGCTCGTCAGCCACCAGCTGGCGGATGTTGCTCTTCATTATACCCGCGGTGATCTGAGGCACAGGGATGTCCCTCTGTATGCGCTGTATCCTGACGTATTCGGGTACGGTCTCCTTCATCCTGCACAGGAGATCGACGGCCTCGTCGGTGTCGAGGGGCATATAGCTTCCCTCCTGCCACCAGTCCTTGACCTTGGTCCCGTCGACAACAAGGGTCGGATAGAATTTGAGCATGTCCGGACGGTACTCCGGCTGGTCGAACACCTTCCTGAAGCACTCGAGGTCATGCTCTACGGATGAACCCGGCAGCCCGGGCATGAGATGGTAGCATATCTTCAGTCCGTGATCCTTGCAGCGCTTGGTGCAATCCCTGACCGCATCCGTCCTGTGACCGCGGTCCACCTTGTCAAGGATATCGTCGTCAAGGATCTGGACGCCCAGTTCCACCCTAGTCGCCCCGAGCCTCATGGCCCTCTCGACCTGGACATCGTCGAACACATCGGGACGAGTCTCGACCGTAAGCCCGACACACCTGTGCTGGGAGACCTCGTTCAGAGCCTGGGCCTCCCCCAGTGTTATGGAATCCGTGCCGTTCATCGCATCGAAGCATCTGCGGACGAACCACTCCTGGTATTCCGGGTCCCTGCAGGTGAACGTCCCTCCCATTATGATGAGATCGATCTTGTCGGTCTGATGCCCGATCTCCGTGAGCTGCGTGATCCTGTCCATCACCTGCTTGTATGGGTCGAAATCATTCCTTCCTGCACGTCTCGCCGCAGGCTCCTTACCTGTATAGGATTGAGGCGAATTGTTTGCGACGCCCCCCGGACAGTACGCGCATTTGCCGTGAGGACAGTCATAGGGGGATGTCATGACGGCGACGACAGCGACACCGCTCATCGTGCGCATGGGCTTCTTTATCAGGAACGGGGTGAGGAGCTTCTTGTCCTCGGGAAGGACGTTCGCCAGGATCTCCGAGTTCATGGGGACCTGCTTGAGATCGTACTTCTTGCAGAGCTTCAGCTTGAGGTTCTGCATCTCGTCGCGGTCCTTGACGCGACCAGACTTGATGGCGTCGATTATCTCCTTCGAGAGTGAAACGATGCGCTCATCCATAGTACACGCTGCCGGGATCCTTTTTCTTGGATGCCTTCTTGGGTGCCGCGGACTCGAGAAGATCCAGGTAGATTATCTGTGCCAGACTGATGAACCTGATGGTGCCGTCCTCCAGTTCGAAGACCATCGCGGTATCCGAACCCATCGCAGAATATCCTTTGAAAACACCGACGGCGGGCTCCTCCCCGCCGTAGTCTACGCGGTACTTGGAGCCTATGGTAACTGTGTATTCCCCTTCCACGACTATCACTTTTGCTGCTGCATGAGTTCCTGGAAATGGATGACCGTCTTGCGGTAGTTCTCCATGGCCATATTGACGTTGGCCTCTGTGAAACTCCACGCCTTGACGATGTCGCCGAAGCGGATGCGGTATCCTTTGCGGATCTGCTCGTTGAACTCCACATCCATGGCCTCGAGGAGATCCATCGACTTCAGCTTGTTGATGTGCCTGTATATGGTCGGTTTCGTCGTCTCCAGAAGGACGGCGAGCTCCTCGACGGTCCATGCCTTCGAAGGATAGGCCATGAGGTAATCCATGAAAAGCCGGTACGGAACGCTCTCGCGTATGGTCGCGGCCCCGGTCTTGGGGTCGTATCCCTTGGGCAGGTAGCCGATCTGAACAAGAAGTGTCTCCGCGACAACATTCACATCTGAGACCCCGCTCATCGGGGTATTGCTTACTACCTGGAGCTCGAACATCTAATACCATGCTCGGCATAGCGCTCGATGTTTTTAATCATTAAGGTAGGACGTTAAAAGTTGGCCAGAACGACCTTTATTTTCGCTTAAAAATGGGGTGCGGGGAAGTGCGGAAAACGGACTCAGAGTGCCTTCGTGAGATGCTCGATGGCAATCTGGATGCTGGTCGTCGGGATGACCCTCGAGACCGGGATCGAGAGGATCTTCTCGACCGTCGGAGCGACGATCGGCGCGCACACCAGCCCCAGTGCACCGTCCCTCTCCGCACGGACCGCGGCGAGGATGGCATCCTCCAATGTCAATACGGGATACTCGCGGAGATGGACCGTCATCCCGTTGATGTCGATGGTGCGAGGGATGTTCTCCAATGCGGTGGATGCCGCGATGATCGCTATGAAACGGGAATCGTCAGCGGTGCTCAGCATCTTGATGGCCTTGACGACCTGTCTGACCGTGCGAAGGTTCGGCTCCCTGCCGCCCTCCATCACCTTGTACAGTGTGCTCTGAGAGACCCCGGAGGCCTGACAGAACTCGTTGAGGGTCATATGGAGCTCATCCTCCAGGATGTTCCTGAAGGCAATCTGGAATCCGCCCTCCTCCCTGAGCATCCCTGTGATGAGGTCGTCTACGGTCATCTCATTGTCCCTTGACGAAGTCCGCCGCGTTCATGCCCGCGACGCATCCCTGACCCACGGCCTTGGCCACCTGCCACGGCTTGCCTGTGATGTCCCCGCATGCGAATACGCCGGGGACCTCGGTCCTGCATCCGGAGTCCACTTTGATCGTATCGTCCATCTCGGGCATGACATCGATGTCCATGGCTATGTCCGCTGCCGATTTGGCCCCCAGCTCGATGAAGACACCGTCCGTCGGGATGACCGTGCCGTCCTGAAGGGTTATGGATTCGACCTTGTCGTTCCCGTCGATGGACTTCGGCCTGGAGTTGTACATCCTCACACCGGCATCCAGCGCCTTGTTCGCGATGGATTCGTTGGCCGTCAGGTCCCATGCGACCCACGACGTCTCCGAGGCGTAGGAGGTCATCAGCCTGGCCGATGCGGCCGCCTCCGACTCGTTCCCGACCAGAACGACCCTGCGTCCCTTGTAGAAGTTGCAGTCGCATACCGCACAGTAGCTCACGCCCTTGCCGTACAGCTCCGACTCGCCGGGGATAGACAGCTTCTTCCTGGAGATCCCTGTCGCGATGATGACCGCTTTGGCGGAGATCACCGTGCCGTCGTCGGTCTCGAAGACGAACCTGTCGCCCTCGCGCTTCGCCGATACGACGTTCTGGTCGATGAACTCGGCACCGAACGTCTTGGCCTGCGACAATCCCTGTGCGAGAAGCGTGCTCCCGTCCTCGACGACACCGAGGTAGTTCTCGATGTCAGTATCGTACGCGGCGCTGTTGGCCATCTTCCCGAGAACGACCGTCCTGGCCTTCTTGCGGGAGGAGTGGATGGCGGCCTGCAGACCTGCAGGTCCGCATCCTATTATGATTACATCGGTTTCCATATCAGAGACCGTTCACTACTTCCAGGATGCTCTCTTTGGGCCTGAGTCCGACCAGAGACTGGACGAGGACATTGTCCTTGAAGATCAGAAGCGTGGGGATGGCATTGATCTGGAATCTGATCGCGATTCCCTGGTTCTCATCGGTGTTGAGCTTCGCAACGCCGACCTTTCCTGCAAGGTCCTGTGCAAGCTCCTCGATGATCGGGCCCATCCTCCTGCAGGGTCCGCACCAGGGGGCCCAGCAGTCGACGATGACGATCTTGTTCTCCTCTACGAATTTGTCGAATGTACTCTCGTTAAGTTCTGTTACCATGATGTGTCACTACTCCTTCTATCTTCTAACTCGGATAAAAACCAGCATCATTCCAGGTCGAGCTCGTCGACGATCTTAAGCTTGGGATACTCCCCGATCTTCTTCGGAATGATGTCCAGATCCTGTCCGTAAAGGTCGGATAGCTCCATGTGCAGGAGTTCTACCCTGTCCGCACCGCGGAACGCTCCCTTGTTGGTGAGCTTGGATACCGAATGGTCGTGCACGACGACCCTGTTGTCGCTGACCATGTTGTCTGCATGCGCCACAATCTTCTCCTCGAGGGTCGTCGGGATGTAGTCCCCTGGCGGGAGGCCGAGTTCCTTCACATCCTCGTCATCGAGCCCTGCGCCCGTATGCTTGCGGACGATCTCGACCAGCTCCGAAGGGAGCCCGTACTCCTCGACCATCTTCGACCCGTAGTATGCATGCATTATGGAATGGTCCTTCGCACGTCCGATGTCGTGCAGCAGTGCTCCTGCCACGACCAGGTCCTTGTTGGCGCCGGGGATGCGCGTGAGCATCTCGTCCGCCACCGCCCTGACCGTGCAGCAGTGGATGATGACCCTCTTCTTGCAGCCCGCATCGATCAGGTATTCGATGCATTCGCGGTCAGTCGGAATTGACAACGGTCTTCCCCCTCTCGTTAGGGATCACGGTCATCTTGCCGTGGCGGTCCTCGTAGAGGGCCTTGCCTTCGGTGAAACGGTCCAAAAAGATCGCCAATGCCGCAATCTCTGAATGGGGCTGATTGCCTACGGAGACGTTGAAATCCGCTCTCTGGTAGACCTCCGCCGGCACCTTGGATGCACCGACGATGATCATGATGTCCTCGTCCTTGGGGATCTTCGGTATGGCGTCCACGACCTGCTGGCCGTACATCGTGAGGTGCACGATCTTGCCCTTGAAGTCCTTGATCGCCTCCTTCCAGGATACGCCGGTCTTTATGACATAGTCCCCGCCGAAACGGTCCACGACGCTGCGGATGTTCTCCTCGAGCACCGGGTCCAGCGTATCCACGTAGATGCCCTTGGCCCCCAATGCCCTCGACGATAATGCAACATGGGTGGTCACCCTCTTGTCCCTCTCGGGACGGTGGCCTATTCTCATGATCCAAATGTCGGACATACTCACTCTTCTTTGATGAGCTCTATCCTGTGCCCGCGGTAATCCATCTTGACGGATCTGCGGACCAGGCTCTTCAGCATGGTGGAAGACAGACCCAATGTCTCTGCGATATCTCCCGAGAACTTTCCGTCCTTGCCGACCTCTGCGAGGATCTTGGACTCGATCTCGGAGTACTCCTCCTCACTCATCATGGCGGCGGTGAGGACATCGCTGATCTCATAGACCGGCCACTGAGCATTGATGTTGAATGAGGTGTAATATGTGTGGTAGGATTTCTGGGGATAGTTGCCATCCTTGGAGAGCCAGCGCATCTCCACGAGCTTCATCTTCTCGAAGAAGATGATGGCTTCCCTGCCTTCGCGACCGTATTTCTCCTCGATCTCGTCGGCTGTTCTCCACTCCAAGGTCACCTCTTTCAACACCTCTCTTTTGATGGGTGTATCAACGGACCTGAGCATCGGCACGAGCTCGGACGGTTCGTTAATGACCTTTATTCTGTTCATAAACTTACTTAAACACGCTATGATTATATAATTAAGATGACGCCAGATTAATGGTTTTTACATTTTTTCCCTCTTTTTCATTGATTTATACAGGAAACAGTCAAAAAATGAACAGTTTGAGGCATCTGATGGAGCACATGTCCAGCATCCGGATGGCTGCGGACCTTAGCACAACCCTTATTTACAAACGCCTTGATTAACGAGACATGAAACAGACCAAGGAGCCCGAACTCAGGTGGCAGTGTCTCAACTGCTACAAGGTGTACAAGGGTGCTGAGGGAGAGCAGAAGGCTCTCGACTGCTGCGGTTCACTCATCCAGGGATGGTGGACGAACTACGGCAGGTGGGGAAAGCAGAACTGGTACGGAAGATGATTCCGTCCGTTTTCTAAATCCTTCCCAACCCATTTTTTATACATTCCAGTTGATATTAGGTATGCCCCATGACTGACGAGAAAGAACCGATCGGCTCCATTTCTGAAGAATTCGCACTTCTGGAGAGGCATATCCTCATCCTGAAGACAGTGAAGTATAACCAGCCGATAGGGCTCATCAGGCTCTCCGAGATGACCGGCATCCCCAAG
Organism: Thermoplasmata archaeon; assembly: GCA_015063245.1. Taxonomy (GTDB): domain Archaea; phylum Thermoplasmatota; class Thermoplasmata; order Methanomassiliicoccales; family Methanomethylophilaceae; genus Methanoprimaticola. The sequence continues at coordinate 99,449 of SUSV01000003.1, read as the reverse complement.
CACAAGGTCAGATACTCCCTGAAACTCCTCGAGAAGGAAGGGATCATCAAGGCAACGACCGAGGGAGCCACGGTCACCGACAAATACGACGAGTTCCTGAAGAACATATCAGAGTATGTCAGCGGCCTTTACGCCAAGGTAGAGGAGCTGCTGTCCCAGATATGATTTTCAAGAGCTGAAAGAGGCTCCTTTCACCCGACTGCTCAAGCTTCCGATTCCTCATCGATGAAGATCTTGAAGTAGCCGGTCAGCGGATATCCCAATGTCACGGCCTCGATCTCCACATCCGTCTCTTTCGACAGGTCGTTACCGCTGACGCCTCCGCTTCCACCCTGCGCGTCGCTCCAGGCTGCCTCGTATCCGATGTCGATCCTCTTGCCGCTCTTCGATTTGATGTGGACCACATCGCCGTCGTACAAAGTGTAATCTCCGTTGGCGATCGGCTTGCCTCCTGTCGTCACTACGAAGACAGATGCATCATACTGGAACGTCAAGGTTATTGGGTCTGCTGAATCGGATTCCTGATTGGATGAGGATCCTTTATCATCCTCCTGGTCGATAAAACTGTAGACCATGACCGCAATGACAGCGACCGCGGCGATTCCGACTATGATCAGCTTAGGGTTCATCTCAGCACTCCGTTAGGCATATTTCGTATCGCATGGACGATAAAAAGATGTGTCCCAATGCCTGGGACCGCGTCCCCGAATAATATTAATATGAGTCCATCATTCCAAGCAATACTAAGGCCGCTGTAGCTCAGTAGGTAGAGCGTGTGACTGTTAATCACAAGGTCCTCGGTTCAAATCCGTGCGGCGGCGCCATTTTGTCTTCTACACCGATACCTGACAACAGTTCTATCGCGAATTACTTTATCCTGCGAGCCTATGCATTGAGCATGGCGAAGAACGATACGGTCACCGACGAGATGATCGGTTCCTGTCTGAAGATTTTCGATGAGGCCCGCTCAGGTCTGAGGCTCACCCCCAAGGAAGGCACCCTTCTCAGGATGCTGGCCGACAGCGGTATCGAGATGGTCGACTGCTATCGCACCGACGTGGAGAACTTCGTCAGGACAGAAGATTATGTGACCGCTTTCGCAGCGATCAACTACTCCCACGCATGGATCGGATGCTTCACGGAGCTCGGTCTGTTCGATTCGGAGCCCGGCGATGAACTATTCAAACTGCTGAAGGACTCCGATTCAAAGGTATGCGGGACCATCTCTGACGAGAAGATGGCGAAGTATCTGGACATCACCACCAGGGCACGGAAGAAACTGAAGATCGCATCCCCGGTGAGATCGTTCGACAGGAGACTTGCGATCAGATTCCTCGATACGTCCGAATCCTACTTCAAGGAGGCTGTGGACTACAGAAAGGAGAATGACTACGTGAGAGCGTTCGCGGCCGTGAACTATGCACACGCTTGGCTGGACGGCGGTGCGAGGATCGGTCTCTTCGATGTCGAAGAGGACGATGTCCTCTTCACCCTCTTCGAATGATCATATCCTTGAGACTTGGATGGGCCCTGCGTATGAGCGGCAGGCCATGACCGTGGCTTCCGGATACATCTCTTCGAGGACATCCGACGGCGCATCCGTGAAGATGCTGTTGCCGAGCATGCACATAGCCGCACTGTAACCTTCATCCCTTATCGATGTTCTTGCACCTTTGACTAACGAGGATTCTATCCCGATGTTCTCCGAGAACGAATTGGATGCGGCGAACATCGTCCCCACGGTGGGATCTTCCTTGAATCTCCTCAGTGCCAGATCCCCTTGCTCCGCGATCTTCCTCATAACGCATTCATCACTTAGGACGGACTGCGTCAGGAGCGGTTCGTCGAAGATCAGGAGCGACAGCCTATCCAATTCCAATCCTGAATCCGATGTGCTCCCCGTCAATCCGGGGACGCCCGGGCGTTCCCTGATAGGGACGCCGAACCCGGAGGCTATCGCAAGGAGGTCGCCCAATCCACCGCCCAGCGAGCATTCCGCAGAATGCGTTACCCTTGCCGCTTCCATCGGGTCCATCCCAAGGAGCTCGGCCGTGCATAGCGCTGCGGCATATGTACCCGATGCGCTCGTTCCGAACCCCTGCTCCAGAGGAAGATCGTGTTTCAGCCTGATCTCCAATCCGATGCCGGGATCCATCGCCTCTATGGCTGAACGTGTCACCGATGCCTCGCATCTCCTGCCGTTGATGCAGATGTTGATCTCATCGTCCGTCCTCTCCCAGACGGTAGCGGTACAGCCGAGGCTCAGCCTGATACCGAATCCGAGAGAGCCTGTCGTAATGATGTTATCCGTGCGTACAGGGCGGAAAATGCATGAGATATGGCCGGGAACGAACGTTTTAGCCTTCATTCTCCACCGAAATACTGATCAAGGATCTCTCCTGCGATCTGCTTCTTGGACCCTGTGATGACATCCTCGAAATCCTCTCTGACCATGATGACCGATATCTCATCCTTTCCTGCGGAGTCGATATCGTTGGCCACGACGGCGTACAGCCCGTACTCGAGGAGACGTGAACGGGCCCTGTCGATGAGCTGCTGCTCGGTGAGTCCGGATTCGGCCTTGAATCCCAGGACGGTCTTGCATCTCGATGTTATCATCGGAAGGATCTTCGGTGCCGGGTCGAGATCGAGTGTGAGATCAGAATCGCTGGAGATCTTCCCTTCCCTGACGTTCTTCATCCTGAAGTCCGACAATGCTGCGGGCACAATGACGATATCGTGGTCGATGTCCTTGGTCATCTCAGCTAGGTCCTCGACGGAACTGAAGCGCCTGACATTCAGATAGTCGGGGATGGTGACGCTGCATGCCCCCATCCACAGCTCTGTCTGTGCTCCCCTCTCGAACGCCGCCACTGCCAGGTCCACCGCCATCATCCCGGTGGAGCGGTTGGAGATCAGCCTCATAGAATCGATGGGCTCCTCGCTCCTTCCGCCGATAATAAGTACCTTCTTGCCTGCGATGGGGCTCTCGGACAATGCCCTCTTGACCGATGCCACAATCTCCTCGACGGATGCGACCTTGGCCCTTCCTCCGTCCATGCGGGGTCCGATGAAGTCGACGCCCCAGGACTCCAGCCTCTTCATGTTGTCTATGACTGCCGGATTGTCGTACATCGCCTGATGCATCGCGGGTGCGATGAGGATGGGGATATCGTTCCCCATGGCGACCGCCGCCATGGATGTGACGGGGTTGTCATCGATCCCGTTGGCGATCTTGGAGATCGTGTTGGCGGTTGCTGGATAGATCAGAAGGAGATCCGCGCTGTCATCGCCGTTCATGATGGTGATGTGCTCGGTGAGTCCGGTGAGCTCTGTGATGGGTTTGAAACCAGATGCGAACTCCATCGCGTCCGGGGTCACGAGCTTCAATGCCTCCTCCGTCATGACCGGGATGACGTCCGCCCCATGCCTGATCAGCTCCCTGATAGCCGCGAAGCATTCGACTGCCGCTATGCTGCCCGTGATGCCCATAACTATGGTCTTACCGAGCAGCTCATCGCTCTTCTCACAATATATCTCAGCTGACGGGTGTGTCATTCAATCACCTTCTCCACTATCTCCATGACCTTCTCGAACACCTCATCCTTCGATTGGGAGGCATCGACGACATCGAAACCGTACTGCTCCGCAAGGTACAGGTAATTGGCGCGGACCTGCTTCTGGAAATCGAGCCTCTCGAACTTGCTGATCTCCTCTCCGCGGTCTCCGACGCGCCCCATGCCGATCTCCGGATCGATGTCCAGAAGGATGATCGCGTTAGGTCTGTCTATGAATTCGTCGTTTATCCTGATGAGCCAATCCATATCGGATGCATCCCCGTCCAGACGTGCTGACTGGTATGCGACGGTGGATGCGAAGTATCTGTCGCACAGGACGATCCTGCCTTCGCTCACATCCTTCTCTATCCTCTCGGTGTGGTCGTTGCGGTCCGCTACGAACAGCAGCGCCTCGGTCCTCTGCGAGATCGCCCCCGCCGAACCACTGCGTATGAAGGCGCCGATGCCCTCATGGGTGGGCTCCGCGGTCTGGACGACCTCGAATCCCTTAGCTGTCAAAGACTCTGCGACCCTCTTGCACACTGACGACTTTCCTGCTCCGTCAGCCCCTTCGAAGACGATGAATGCTCCGCTCATCCTCATAATCTATGGAGTCCAAGTTATTATAGTATGGCTGACGCCCCTTCGACCCTCTCTGATAGCAGGGCTATGACCGAATCCAGGGATTCGACATCCTTCGCGAATGGCCTGGTGAGGAATGCTAGATCGGAGCGTATCGAATCGTCATACTCCACTCCAAGGGATGCGAGATTCTCCCGCAGATCATGTGCCAGACTTCCGCCGCGACGGTCCCAATCCGTGAGGATCACAGCCATTTTACCTGCCCTCCATACATACTCCGATGCCTTCACGGGGCCCCCTCCGACCTGGACGCAGAATACGTCCCCGCGGATACCGACCTTCTCCAGGGCCGCCACATCCTTGTTGCCCTCCACTAACAGGATGTGGTCATCCAGCATCTCCCCCAATCTATCGAGGACCTCTTGAATCGCTTCCAGGCGCTCCTCATCGTTCATTGCAGCGCTTTCTCCAGGGATTCGATTATGGCTGAGGGGTCGCCCTCGATGGTCACGGTCTTCTGATGGCTGGTCATCCCTGCCGTCACCTTCGATCTGCACCCGGTGACTTCCTTGAAGTAGGACTCCACCTCCTTGTTCGCCCTTCCGTCTAGCGGAGGCGACTTGACACGGAGGATCGCCCTCTTCCTCCACTCGTCGAAGCCCTCCAACCCGGAACGGTTGGAGCGGGGCGAGACCAGAATATCCAGCTCGAGAGAATCGCCCTTTGCCCGTGAAACGTCGGTTACCCTCATCGTACACCCTATCGACGAACACTTTATTTCATCCCTCTGTTATAGACGTTCGATGAGTCCTGTAGTGCAGCCGATGACCTTCGAAGAGCTCTGTCAGATCCACAGAGAGGAGATGAAGGCCAGAGGGCTGACCCCGTGCAGGGCCGATCTGTACAAGGCGATAGCCGACCTTCTCAACAGGCTCCGCCAGGATTATGACAGGCAGATCGCTATCGATCCGGATTCTGTTATGAGCGAGGGTGCGAACCTTCGCAGGAAGAACGCTGACAGCATCAGCAAGGTCATCATAAGCCTGCGTACCAAGAAGGTCTGCAACAAGGCCATCCTGTCGGCGGACGGCGGCAACGAACAGTTGGATACGCTGACTCCCGAAGAACGCAGCCTCTACGAGCAGATGGTCGCCGTCGCCAGGAGACACATGTCCACGGTGGACCGCCTCAGGGGCAAGAAGACGATAGACACCCATATCGACGAACCCATGGTCACACCTGTTGAGGATGAGATCTCGGAACCGATCGTCGGAGAGCCCTCGCTGGCCGACATCCTTCCGATGGATGACCAGCCTGAGATGTTCGACGATCCCATCATGGAGGAATCGTTCGACGACATACCCGAGCCCGAGGACATCTCCCCCCAGCAGCCTGCGGAGGAGCCTGAGCCTTTGGTTGAGGTTAAGGCGGAGGAACAGCCCGTTCCTGCGGATTATGTCGTGCTCCGCGTCCTCGAGGACCTTCCGCCTTTCGTCGGACCCGACAGGGATTATGAGCTCCGCAAGGAGGATATCGTCACTCTGCCGGCACAGATGGCCGCCGCGCTGATAAATTCCAATAAGGCAGTGGCTGTCAACCCTTCACACCGATCGTCCTCGTGTCCCCTGGGAACTCGAGACAATCTATGTTGAATCTTCTGATCCCCGTACCGTCGGCTACGGTCTGCCTCGCTGTGTCCGGGGTGTTGTTGGTCTTGCTCAGATGTGCGAGGAAGACCTTCCTGTTGGGATTGCCGTTCATCGTGCGCCTGAGAGCGGCAGCGGTATCCACGTTGTTCATGTGTCCGTGGTCGCTTCCGATCAGCGCCTTCAGACTGTAGGGATAAGGACCGTTCACAAGCATCTCCTGATCGTAGTTCGCCTCGACCACCGCGACATCCGCAATGGACAGCGCGTGCTCTATCTGGAATGAGAACTTGCCGGTATCGGTGCATACCAGAACCTTCTTGTCGTCATCCACCTCGGTGAAGTAGCAGTTCGGCTCCGCCGCATTGTGGGATGTGGGAAGAGGGGTGACATGGAACTGACCGATGTCCAACGATGAATTTGATTTGTACATCCAATGCTGGACGTTGCCCAGATTGGATGCGTTGAACGTCGCCTCGTTCGCAACTATCGGGATGTTGAGCTTCCTCGCGGTGGCCCCTGCCCCGGAGACATGGTCGGTATGCTCATGGGTTATCAGGATCGCCTTGACGATGTCCTTGTCGATCCCTTCCTTCTCCATAAGCGACATTATGCGCCTGCAGCTGATGCCGGCATCTATCATTATGGCTTCGCCATCAGATTCTATAACGGTGCAGTTCCCGTCGCTGCCGCTTGCGAGTACGTGGACCTCCATCACATTCAGACCTTTTTCTTGTAAAGGGCGAAGATGATGTCTCCTCTGGAGATGATTCCCACGAGGACGCCTTTCTCGAGAACGGGGATGCGGTTGATACCGAGGGTCAGCATGGTCCTGAGGACCTCCATGACGGGTGCGTCGGGGGAGGTCGTCATAACGGAACGGACCATCAGCGTGGACATCTCGATGTTGGAGATCTCCTCCGCGACCTGCGCGAGATGGTCGTCGGAATCGTCGAGGGTGTCCATCGAATGCTCCAGAAGGTTGCCTCCGAGATCCTCCTTGTCCAGTCTCCTCTGGTATCTCATGATGACGTTAAGGATGTCGTTCTCGCTGACGAATCCCAAAAGGTGGTTCCTGTTATCGACGATGGGTGCACCTGAAACATTGTCCAGAGCAAGCCTTGTTGCCGCCTTCTTGATCGTATCGTCAGGACTCAGAGTCAGGACCTCTGTAGTCATCAAATCCCTAACCTTCAGCTTAGTCATCGATACGCGAATCGGTGAGGGCGATATAAATGTCTTTATTCGACGGTTTCAAAAGATGGAAAATTCCGGGGTACGGGGATGCCGCACACCCGGTTTGTGAGGAGATTCAGTGCTTCTTCTGGATCTTTCCGTCCTTCTTCTGCCTTACAACGTGGGAGTCCTGGTTGTCGGCGACTGTCTTGGCGTACTTCTCCGCCTCGGCCTTGGTCTTGAAGATCTTCAGCGCCTTCTGGGCGTTGGCCTTCTTGACCTGCCATCCTCCGTCGGGATGCGGAGATACGAAATACGCTCCATTGCTGCTGGATTCCTTCTTGGCAGGTTCCTTCTTGGCCGCTGGCTTCGTCTCTGTCTTCGCTGCGGGTTTGGTCTCCTTCTTGGCCGCGGCCGGCTTGGTCTCCTTCGCTGGAGCTGCCTTCTTGGCTTCCGGCTTCGGCTCTTCCTTCTTTTTGCTAAAAAGTCCCATGAGTAGGAAAAACGACGATTAATAACTTAAATACTACCATGGTTGGACGGGATTCGGAGAAGAATCTGCTGCTGTCATCCGCATAGCGGTTCCTGTTTGACGATACGGTCATGTGGGATGGAATACGTATGGATTCACGCTCAACACAGGGTTTTCTACCAGTCGGCTGATAGACAGCTTTATTTACAAGGAGTCGTTAACGTGATTTCACTCAGTGGGCCTGTAGCTCAGCTAGGTGGAGCACTCGACTCTTAATCGAGGTGCCAAGGGTTCGAATCCCTTCAGGCCCGCCACTTGTTTAGCCAGATCTTCTCAAAAAATTCTATTGTTTTGGGGTTTTGAGTACCTTGACGCTCCATGTCGAGTGAGATTGCACCCGAACCTATCGAAGATTCGGGTGCGATTACCTCACTCAGATGCCTCCTTCGCATCCCAATACTTCTGCATATCGCGGGCCGCATCATGCTCGTCTTTGTCGCAATAATCCTTCTGAGTGGTCGCCATCGTCGAATGACCCATGACGAGGGAAACATCGTGCATACTCTGGCCCTCGTTGATGGCCCTCTGACCGAATGTACGCCTGCACTTCCTGAGATCGAACTTGAAACCGATGTCCTCCTCCACGAAGCTCTTCAGAGTGCGTATCCTCCCATAGGAGATGTAGCCGCCGTTATGCTTCAATGGTGGAAACAGAGCATCCTCTTTCTTGCCCGCTTTCTCGAGCTTGAGTGCCCTCGCATCCAAGAATCTCTTGAATACCTCGACTCCATCAGGGTGCATGGTAACGTAACGAGCATTTCCATAGAGTCCTTCTCCCTTGACATGCTCGGCATAGATCTCTACACCGGAATCCGTGACGTTCACGTTGCTGATTGAAAGCATGCGAAGTTCCTTCGGCCTGAATCCCGTACATATGGCCAAAGATACCAGACCATAGGCCTCCATGAGCTCCCAATTGGCAGGGTTGATCTTCTTGGCCTTGTCAAGGATGGCCTGGACCTTCTCCTCCTCCAATGATGCGCCGCGCTTCTTGTACCTCTTAGGGTAATGCGAGGGATACTTGATCTCGAACTTGCTGACAACGTCGTTATCGAAGTAGATGAACATCTTCTTCAGGTTGCCGAGGTCTTTATTGACGGTGGAGGCTTTGACTCCACTCTTGCGCCTGAAACCAACGAAGACGTCAATGTCTTCCGGAGTCATCTTCTTCGGATTGTCGGAAGAGATCTTGCCCTCCTCCTTCAACTGATGCATAATCTTAGCAATCTGATTGAGACGCCTGCGGAGACTTTTGATAGTCTCGTCTTCCAAATGCCCTTCTTCCGTGGGCAGGTACTCGTTTACTCCTTCTGCGAATGGATATCTTCCCATAATCATCTCTCCTGTGGTCCGAATTTCGAGCATCCTGACTGCGCCTGCTGGACGCTGCCATTGCCCACCTCCTCGGAAACGGTTTGTTCGACTGCTGGTGGCCCTGTGAGTTCATGTACGTGGAGTTGGAGCCAGAGCCTGTACTCCCACTCATCCATGTATGCCATACTTCTCAACCTCCTTGGTTTTGTAATGGTTCTATTACATTTTCAATATTTAATGGTTCTTTTCATCACGAACTTATTTTAAAGTTGATTTTCCATAACTCATATAGGGTTGATTGTTTGGGAATACTCTCAAAAGACAATGGAGAGAAAAGAAATGCTAGCATAATGGTAAGGATGCCTAGCAATCTTGCACTTCTGATCGACGATTGTGTTGGTATTACGCACTCGTCTAGACCGGATTTTGTTACTGACGGAATAAGATCGTTCATCCATTACATCAGCATTGAAGAAAAGATTGTAATGGATTATCTCAAAGAGAAGGAAGATGCTTCCAGAGAAGTAAAGCTCCAATTCTACTATGAAACAATGAAGAATAAGACAGAAACCTTTCGTAAAGCGGTGGTTAGCGCTGCGGAGAAATCCAATAAGAAAGATGTCGATGTTCTTCTGAGTCTCCCTAGAGGGCTGGCATCACAAATAGAACGTGTGGTTGAACGTACCAAATGCTTCCGTAACCACCAAGAATTTGTCAAAGCAGCTACTGTATATCTGACCTTCCAGATGGGAACTGACAATACCAACGAATTGAATGTACTGAACTACCTGGAAAGCAACCAGGCAACTAAGGATCTGCAGGAACAGATTGAGAAAATGAGAAAAGAAATGGAGGGATCCTGATGGCTAACACGGATCTTAATAACGCTAACAAAGCTAAGAAAGATGAATTCTACACTCAACTTGAAGATATTGAAAAAGAAATGAAAAACTATAAGGAATTCTTCAAGGGTAAAGTTGTCTTCTGTAACTGTGATGATCCTTACGAAAGTAATTTCTTCAAGTACTTTGCAATGAATTTTAACCACCTGGGTCTAAAGAAACTCATTGCCACATGCTATGTTAAATCAACAATTGCAGGCAAACAGCTTACTCTAGACGATGTATTGTCTGGAAGAAAAAAACAACCGTCAGAGGAAGAAAAGAAACGGCCATACAAACTTGAAATAAACGAGGTTGCAGATTTAGACGGGGATGGCGCTGTAGGATTATCTGATGTTGAATTGTTGATTAAAAATTCCGAGAATACCTTATCATTCCTCGAAGGCGATGGTGATTTCAGATCTCAAGAATCGATAAATATTCTGAAACAATCGGACGTTGTAGTAACTAATCCTCCCTTTTCTCTGTTTAGAGAATTCGTTTTACAACTGTTTGAATACCAAAAAAGCTTCATTATTCTTGGAAATATGAATGCAATAACCTACAAAGAAATATTTCCTCTGATCAAAGATAACAAAATGTGGTTGGGCCAGAGTATTCACAGTGGCGATCGTGAATTTAGAGTGCCGGATGATTATCCTTTAAACTCGGCTACTCATAGAACCGATGAACAGGGTAACAAGTACATTCGCGTGAAAGGAGTTCGTTGGTACACTAATGTAGATTATTCAGAACGTCACGAAGAGCTGGTTCTTTACAAAAAATATACGCCGGAAGAATATCCAAAATACGATAATTACAACGCAATAGATGTTGGCGCAACCAGCGACATTCCTGCAGATTACAATGGCTTAATGGGCGTCCCAAAATCATTCATTGACAAATACAATCCGGATCAATTTGAGATAATGGGCCAAGGATCTGGACGTGAAGAATTTGATAAGGAAGCTTGGCCGACAATCAAATATGAAAATCCGATACAACACAACAAAGACGGTTCAACATCTAATGGAAGTAAGTTGAACACCGCCGCAGTATTTCGTTACAATGAAGTTCCAAAGGATTGCATTTATTACACAGCCGATAACGCAGAAGGATATTTGGTAATACCCTATGCTCGCATCTTTATCAGAAGGAGGTCTGGAGAATGGAAATTAAGCTGATTGAAAGAACTATCCGCGAAGTAGTAGAAGGTTACAAAGATAGTGCTGAAGAGGGCGTAGTAGGTTTCGGTGGAAAACTGAATATTCGCCCTGCATTCCAAAGAGAATTCATTTACAAGGATGACAAACGCAATGCTGTCATCGATACTGTGATTAAAGGATTCCCGCTAAATGTAATGTATTGGGTGGATAGCGGAGATGGAAACTTCGAATTATTGGACGGCCAGCAGAGAACATTGAGCATCTGCCAATACGTCAACGGAGATTTCTCATTGAACAGCCGTGCATTTCACAACCTAACCAAAACAGAGCAGGATCAGATATTGGATTACAAACTCATGATCTATGTTTGTAAAGGAACCGATAAAGAGAAGCTTGATTGGTTCAAAATCATCAACATTGCTGGTGTACAATTAACAAATCAAGAACTTCTCAATGCAATATATACAGGTCCATGGCTGAGTGACGCTAAGAGATATTTCAGTAAAAACAGATCACCTGCACAAGGTATGGCTGGAGACTATATGGCTGGTGAGGCGAACCGGCAAGCATATTTAGAAACAGCTCTGAAATGGATATCATCAAGAGATGGCAAATCAATTCCAGATTACATGTCCGAACATCAGCACTGCTCCGATGCTACGGATCTATGGCTTTACTTCCAGAATGTAATCAATTGGGTAAAGACTATTTTCCCCAAATACAGGAAAGAGATGAAAGGAATAGATTGGGGCCTTTACTACAACGAATATAAAGACAAACAACTGAACCCTGCAGCTCTTGAAGAAGAGATATCGACACTCATACAGAACGATGAAGTCCAAAGTCACAAAGGAATCTATGATTATGTACTAACCAGAAAAGAAAAGAGTCTGAACCTTCGTGCTTTCAGCGACACCCAGAAGAGAAGAGCATATGAGAAACAGGAAGGTATATGCCCAATGTGTGTTAGAGAAAACATGCCGAAGATACATTACGAACTTGATGAAATGGAGGCGGATCACATCAAACCCTGGCATGAGGGTGGCAGAACCATTGATGAAAACTGCCAGATGCTCTGCAAGAACCACAATCGCATCAAAGGCGGAAAGTGATTATCGGGTAATTTCAGTTAACTACCCAATAACCGCTACACGTAACGTAACTGTCACGTTTCTCCTTGATATCCGAGGGAATGCTTTCCCTCATCTTCTTCAATTCGGGTATACCTGTGGCAGCCTTGATATCATCGAGCTTAGTGATATCCAAACTCTCGTATTTGCATATAGCCTCTTTTTCCGGCATAGAAAGCTGGATTGCCCAATCCGACTTCTCTTTATTGAGCTTAGGAGGAAGAAGAGCATAATTGACCAGAGAATCTCTGAACTTCTTAAACTCTGCAGGAGTATTCTCCATAAACTGTGATTTCGGAATGATATGATCGATGTGTACCTTTTCCCCATTTCCATGGATTTCCAGATTACGCACTGCAGTGAAATAATACGTTAGTATGACCAATTTCGTTTCAGTCCACTTTCCTGCCTGCATCTCATTATCTTTATACAACTCATCGATCAGTAAATCCCAATCCTCTTTCTTCACGACATTGGACTGATAGCCAGCTTCGAGTTTTGCTTTGAGTAATGAATCTCCAGATCCCTTCCATCTATCCGAGACATAATCGAATATGAAGGAGTCGAGCATGGAACGAACATCTTGGATGAAACTGCGATATTTCTGACCAGAAGTGGGTTTTCCATAGAAATCCCAACGCTCAACTGCTAATATCAAGAAACAAATTGCGACGTTCTGGCCTATGTCAAAAAGACTGAATCCATAATTATTGAAATGCTCAAATATCGAATCGTGTTTAATCAAAAAATCAGACAAATTGTTAATCTCTAAAGCGAACGATGTGCAATTCTTAGACCATGCAAAACCATTCTCCGGAAGATCGTCAATAGATTCTTTCGTTACACTCTTCTTAAATCTCGCACTTAACAGTTTGAAACCAAACTCCATCTTGTCCTTACTTTGCTCTTCATTATATTGCATCGTGCGATATTTCCTCGACAGAAGAATATCGCTATTGGCATTCAGCCTGTCAACAAATGTAGCTGCAAAATCCCAACTTACACATGTAGGGTTGAGTGTCAATTCCTGAGCCTTGTACAGTTTTGTCCTATAGTCCTGAGTAAGATCTCCGTCAACAATGTCTTCAGCCTTAACCTCATAATTCCATTGCTTCTTAGCAGATCTAATCTGGGCATTATTCAACTTCTTTCCACCAGTATTTACTATCTCAAAAATCTTCATTTCATCCGAAGACTTACAAGCTTTATCCAACGTTATCAAAGACAATTGATTTTTCTGCATTGCAGTCTGAATAATCTTTACAATCTTCACAGCTTTCTTGATGCTGTAAAGGTTGTGATTGATTTCTTCCAAAACCTGTTCTCTTTCACTTTCGTTAACATCATACTCTTTGATAATCTCCTCAGCAGTTAGTTTGTCGATGTCCGTTGCCTTGATAAATCTTGAACCTAAAATCCAATCTAGTAGTTTGTCTGGATCCACATCATAACAATCGCCCAGATTGACTATGTACTTAGGTCTATACTTTTTGTAAATGAACGGATCCCTGAATCCTGATGTTTTAGCAGAAATGCCTCTCTTCTTTTTTATGCGGCCAACAGTACAAATGACTTCGGATAAATCAGTAAACCATGATTCCGTAGATTCATCAATATCATAGCCCAGATACAGAGATATTTGTTCTTTTAAAATACTTTTAATATCGTCGCCTTCTGAAAAACCACAGAACGTTCTGGCCCAGGTAAAAACTGTTTCCGGGTTTTGCATATCTCTGATAGCCTCATACCTTTGTCTTCCGTCCAAAATCCATAACTTCTCACCTTCGATTAACTCTTTCACGACTATAGAACCTATTGGATAGGACTTGAAGACGCTAATAAAGAGCTTGAATTTATCTTCCGCATTCCAAGCTTTGTTACGTTGATAACGGGGGAACTCAACTTGGTAGTCTGTGATTGTACTTCTCAACGTGGGAGAAGATATGGAAAACATATCATTAGGCACGAAACATAGATCTAAACCTGATCATATAGATCTATCGAAAAGGTTCGTTAAATTGTTTTAAAGATCCATCCCAAAACTATGCGTGAAACCTCTAGACCATTATCAAGAATACTTGGCAAGTATTCCTTTAATTTAGACCATTTTTCTCTTTTCTGCGAATCAGAATTAATGATATCATCAACTTTGATTATTGTTTCTTTGATTTTATCTAACTCTGAATCAGACAATCCAGGTAATTCCGAAATAGATTCCACAACATCATTTACAGTAATGTCAACTTGTAATTGAACTGACATGTTACTGTTAGAAGAACTATTATTAGAGATAGATATTTTAGAATCAGAGTTGGTCAATGCCCTGGCTATCGGTTTTAAACCAATAATTTTACTCCTGATTTGTTTGATATAGATTACATAATAAGCTGAGTCTTTAGGCTGTCTAGTAATCCTCTGATTCAAATTGAAAATAAACTGCTGATCGTTATCAAATCTACCATAACGTCCAAGATAATTGATAATACAATCAATATACTCTTCCGGATTATGGCTATCAGAATTTTTTATCAATTTATCACATAGACTAACGTCTTCATCGATAGCCTTCTGAAGATCAATAGCTTCCTGCATGCCCATATATCATAATTATCAAACTAAGACTTAGTTTTAACTAAGGTCGAAAGGTCATATTCGAAATCTACGATTTTGATAACCTTCGTCTCACTTCACTTATCATTTTGCTATCGCTATCTTAATTCAGTTTTAACTCAGGTTATCTCTATCAAGTCGGTCCGAATCCCGCTCCGCTGCGCGTCGCGTGATTCGTCCTCGGTCGGGCTATGGCCTCGGCAGAGCCTCGGCCGCCCGACCGTTGCAGTCATCGTGCGTAGAGAAAAACAAGGTGCCTCCCGTGCGGTCCGCGCCTGGGCCTGCGGCCCTGCGGCGACGGACCGCCGGCAGGCGGTCGATAGGGATGACCCCAAGGTTGATGTGCTCTCAGCGTCCGAGCAGACGGTCAAAAAGAGATCTTCTTCTGATAGGGGGCATCCAGATTCCTTTTAGAGCAGGTCTGTTGCGTTGAACGGGAGAATCGTCTTCCAGCATATCGAGATAGATCTCGGTGCATTGGACATAATCGAAACTGAGGCCGATATCCTCCTCTACCTGATGCTTGAGCTCCCTGGATTCGTCAGGACTGATGTAATCGAAGAGAGGATTGGACGATGGGAATAATGGTCTCGGTGTGGAATTGACAAATCCGAGCAGATAAGTCTGGTCGATATATCTGCCGATCACCGGAAGTCTGTTGAGGTCTAGAAGCTCATCCTTTTCCATACCGCTCCTGTCGATGAATCTGATGCGGTAGTTGTTCACACATCCATTCTCGAATGCGTTGCGCAGCATCGCCTTGCGGAGCATGTCCGGATGTATGTTGAAAACTATCGCCAGCATGACGAATGCGTATGCCTTCACAAGATGGCTGCCTTTAACGTCCTTGGAATTGTGCAGGAATATCTTCCTCAGGGCCTTCTTGGAACTCTCCTTTCTCTCTTCCAGATTCCTGATCCTGAGGCCCTCCAGGTATTCCTCCACCGAACTGTTGTCATGGAATTGCAGGTAATCATCGAGATACGAGAGGTCCCTGGAAATGGTGGATTCCGAAACATCTCCGGATCTGCGTTCTTCCACGAAACACCTGATGTCATTCGGAACCATACGTGCGGGATTATCAGATTGAATGACACCCTTCTCCTTCAAGAGATGCAAGATCCTCCCGATGTTCTGGAGACTATTCCTCCCCTTGTCCACCGATTGCTCATCGGAATCGTTGAAGCTCCTCGAGAGAAATTCCTCGATCCCGTCATTGAACGGATAACGCGACATGTCGACCTCCTGCAGTCTGTTCTGCCATGATGTTCTTGAATCTCTGAATGGACCTCTGCTCATTGACGGCTGATATGAAATTGTACTCATAATCGGCCATGGTCCTGATGCGCTTCCATTCAGAAGGCCCCTCATTCTTCGCTTCCGGCAGCATCCCGACACGGTCCTTGAAACCTTTGCCGAAAGACACATCCCTTGTCCTGAAACATTTGTTACCTAGATGTGTGAACAGCATTGTGCGCTTGTCCTTGTCCTTCACTGAATTGATATCAGGAACATCCTTGATGGAATTCTTCCCGCCCTCGGTGAGACACTTGACCAGATACTTGAACGGGTAGGTGATGGCATCCCTGCCGGATCTAGATCCCTCTTCGGAGACTATACCCTCGAAATCGATGAAACCGTGCTTCCATATGGGATTCCTGTCAATAACAGAACGATAATCCTTCCTGCACAACTTCCTCATACTGATTCCTTTTCCTATCCTATCAAGAATCCTGCTGTCGCAAAGCCTCCATGAAACATGACCGTCTTTCCCCACATGGCGCTGCACCATCACAGGTTCGTCAAGAATGAAGATGAGATGCGGTGCAGGATACCCGGAAGACTGCGCTTCCTTGGAAGTAAGCGTTCCGTGCTTGCCGAAGATCTTGCTAATGTTCGCGTTGAGTTTGTTGATGACGTTGTAGGTATAGTCGAGACCTTCGATCGGGGTGGAACGCAGAGCAGCCCAGGCCTCCTCGCAAGTAAACTTGGATCTGTCGAAATTGACGGTACATAGTAAAAGTCTGGTCATCCTCCTGTTGCGGAATCCCTTAACAGGGTAATCGAAGACCTTACCCTCCAGGGCATTCTTGAGGGCATCCCTCTTCTTGGTCTTCCTTGTCGCATACACGACATTGCCCCTCTTGGCAGATTGGGCGTAGATGATCTCCCCAGTTTCGAGATTAGTGAACTTATTGTAGTCCTCTGATTCAATCCAATCAAGAAGTATCGCTTGAAGCAAGGAATCATCAAGGGATTTCTCTCCCCGTACAAGCTGCCTGATTAGTTCATCAGGGTCAAAAGGCCAACATCCGGACTCTTGAGTACGACGTTTGATAACCGGTATATTTCTAAGAACATCCGACAGAGAAACCTTACGATGCCCTTTTTCCTGAGAAATACCCAAAACTGTTGTTTCGGGCGTAATTGGAACCGTCATGAGATAACTTTTCGCCAGGGACTCGAAACTTCCTATTCAAGCCCAAAAAGGTTTCAATAGAATTTTGAGTTTAAATACCGGGGTAGCAAGTTGCGTATCCCTTCAGGCCCGCCACTTTGTACTTTTATTGCTTATTCGGATTGATTTATCGCAACGGTCACTATATCACTGAGACACACGTCATAAACATATGTTTGTTCCGAGATCCGTATTAAGATTGTTCTTACCGCGTTATATCTTCAAAGGTGTAAAGCTCCACTCCACTCGAATCGGCCAAGCGGATGGCCTCTTCGCTAAATCCAGACCTGGAGAACACCATGAGCCTCTTGGGAAGACTGCTTTTCACAAGACCTGAACGCCTTAAGAGAGTCTCCACAACGTCTTTCCCAGTTGGTTCCGAGCGGTATTTGCATTCGCACAGCACCATCCCTCCCTTGTCAAATGCCGCTATGTCTATCTCCTCCTTCATACGTGTGGCTGGGTCGGTGCCCCACCATGTCCCCACCTCACGGCAAAACCTTCCCACATACTCGGAGCAGACCTCCTCGAACACATGCCCCATGTATGTTTCCATATCCCCCATCATCTCCGCATAGGCCTCCTCTGAACGGGCCTTGCTTACCTCGACTTTATCCGGATAGATGAAACTGAAATAGGCACGGAGATATTGGTCCCTTATCCTGTAGATCGTGCGCTTGGACTTGGGATCGTCTATCGGTCTTCTTTTTTCTATGATCTCCAACATGATTAGTTCTTTCAGAAGCACCGATATGCGGGAGGTCTCCAGACCTGCATCGGAAGCTATCTCGCCGACCCGGTTGTGCCCCTTGGCTATCGAGGAGATCACGTCGTAATAGGCCACCGGCGATTCGAACTCCTCTGAGAATAGAAGCGTGGCTTCCTTGTTGAGCACCGCGTAAGGATTGATCAGATTCTCGATTATGTTCTCCTTCAGACTCTTCCCGCTGTCGAAGAAACTCAGGTACCAAGGTATTCCCCCCACCAGGCCGTAAACTATCATACGCTCCTCATCGGAGTATCCCGGGAGGAACTGCTTTGTATCAGCGAAGAGGAACGGGCTGAGTTTTATCTGACCCGTCCGTCTTCCGTAGAGCGGACTCTGCTTTCCAAGAATCTGATTCTTCATTATGTTCATTGACGAACCCGAGAGGATTATGAACGCATCCGAATCCTGATGGCTTTCGATGAAGTTGTTGAGAATGCCTGTGACAGACTCCTCACTTTTCACCAGATACGGAAATTCATCAATTACGAACACATATCTGGATATACCGTACTTGTCGTGGATGACTTCCAATATGTCCTCGAAATTCATAGCGGGTGCATTCTTCACCCCCAATACAATCGAGGACAGCAGACGCATATTGGTACTGTAGGAACCTTTGACTGCGGTAAACTTGATCGCTATCTTATCCTTGATGAACTCGTCGATCAATGCGGTCTTGCCCACTCTGCGACGCCCGTAGATGGGAATGAACTGGAATCCTCTGGAATAGTATCTTCTGTTGAGTTCCCCCAATTCATCATCGCGCCCGTAGAACATAGTAATGCATGGAACCTGGCGTATATATAATTTGCAATTTACTAATTTTGAAAATAGTATTTTGAAAAATAGTTTATTGTTGGGCATGTAAAGAACCCGTCCGAAACTTCGCGATGGTTGTCACCAAGTCTTTTCCATCATCAGTCACGCAAATTTGATGTGTTTTGACAGAGAGATCTGAGGCAATGTTCGCTCACAGCATGTCTAAGACGTGGACAAGCCTGTACCGCGTATCAATGGCTGCAATGGATCGACTGTTTCTAACAGACTGCCAGCAGTGGAATGGTTAGATATCTAACAAAATCCAAAACCAAATCGACCTCGAAAACTTGTAATCGACCATGCGACCCCTTCAGACACCGATTTTTATTATTCAGTGAACAAAATCATACATTTTTTCCCCGGTATGAAACCGTTAATTGCGAAAAATCCGTTTTCCGCAATTAATGAAAACGATAATTGCGTAGACACAATTAACGAGCCCCGCACCGTGGGTTCATCTGCTCCACAGACCGGTAGCCATCATCAGATTGATGTTCGAAATCACAGCTGATGATCTTCTCGAAAATGATCTCAGAACCTGAACGCCATGTGGATCAGATCGGTACGCTGACAGCAGGTGCAAGGCCCGCTGTCCTCGAACCCCATCCTGTAGCACAGGCCGGCGTTGCGCCCGTCAGGGTCCGGAGCATGGACATCGACGGACTCCAGACCGCTGTTCTGGGCTATCGACAGCACTGACCTCATGATCATCTCGAAGGTCCCTTCCGGCGCCTCATCCAGAGTGAACGCCATATCCACCAGGAAGCCGTTATCCGCGCCGGACCTGCATCCTGCGAGGCCCACCGCGACGCCGTCCTCGACCGCTATGACACACACGTTGCGCGGATCGGTGTACTTTGATAGGATCTCCTTGGAGTAATCCTGGCCCAGATATCTCATCAGCACGAACTCTGTGAGCTCGGGCTCCATGGATGCTGTGAGGATGGCGACCATGCTAGTTTCTAGCTCCATCTTTTGATATATCTTTTGCCGAAATGCCCTATGGACCTTTAGGAAAGACGTCCTTTATCAAATCGCTGAGCCGTGAAAACAACTTAAAACGACCATCTGTTATCCAATCAAGGAGCGGAGCAGCATGATTCCCGGCAGTACAAAGACCGCGATAGCGGATTCTTTCATCGACCTTCTGACATCAAGACCGGGAAGGATCTCCGTGTCCGACATCGCAGAGCACTGCGGCGTCTCGGTGCAGACGTTCTACAACCATTTCAGGAACAAGGACGATCTCATCAGATGGATATACAGGGAGAGAAGCCATGAGATTGCCTCGAAGATAGGCATCGGTGGCTACCAATGGAGGGATGCGCTCCATGATTGGCTGGTGTACCTCAGGACAGATTCCCTGTTCGTGACGAATGCCCTGTCCGATGTCATAGGGAGCGACGAGCTGATCGGCGCGATGGAGGAGATCACGACGGAATCCCTCACTGAGGAGGTCGTCAGGAGCTCCGAAGGAGAGGCCCTTCCGCCTGATACGGCGGATCTTGTGAGGATATACTGCTACGGGATCTGCAGATTCCTGTACTCCTGGCTCAATGACCCCGAGCCGATGGATATGGAGTCCGTTCATGCATTGGCGATCAAGAGCCTTCCATACCCCCTGCACCGCTATCTTCTAGGATGACTTTACATTTCATCCGAATCCTAAAGAGGGGATGCTCTCCTCTTAGAATCCATTAAATCGCATGATTCCGTGGTGTAGGCTAAGGTTCACCCTTGTTCTAACGGTGATAAAATGGCAGATAATGACAAGCTTATCAAGGGAATGCAGATAATCGTGACGGAACTCTCACAGCAGGCGGACGGACACGCCATACAGTCCAGGATCTTCGGGGCCGCCGGATTCTCCAAGCTCGAGGAGAAGTACGCCGAGCACGCGGAGGAGGAGAGGGGATACGTCGTCAAATGCATCGACCGCATCCTCGACCTGGGCGGAGATGTGAAGCTCGAGGCCAAGAAGGAGGGCTTTGTTACAAAGGACCCCATCGAGTGGATCAAGTACGACCTCCAGGTGTCCAAGGACGGACTCGCGTTCCTGAAGACCCTCGTGGAAGAGGCCAGGGACGACTACACAACATTCGACATCCTGAAGGAGTACTACCAGGATGAGGAAGAGGACATGTACTGGGGAGAGCAGCAGCTGGAGCTCATCGAGTGCATCGGTGCCCAGAACTGGATCCTGAGGCAGCTCTGAGATGAGGACATGAGCGACAGGGAGATCATTCTGGAAGCCATGAAGAAGGCAGGCGAGCCTCTCGCCGCAGGAAAGGTCGCAGAGCTCACCTGTCTCGATAGGAAGGTCGTGGACAAGGAGTTCGCCGCGATGAAGAAGGACGGCACCATCGTATCGCCCGTAAGGTGCAAATGGGAACCTGCGCAGAAGTGAGGCATTCTGATGAAGATCCAAGCAGTGAAGTTCTCCGAGAACGGCTTCGCGACGCAGCCCTTCGCAATGGGCGGAGAGGAAGGGGTCGAAGCCTACGATGCGAACGTCAAGTACCGTTCCAGCCTTCAGAACTACGTCATCGACACCGGCGACGAGGTCATCCTGGTGGATACTGGATTGCCTAAGGAGTCACCGGACACGGTCCCGGACAAGGATGCCCTGATCTGTGTGGGCAGCCGCATAACGGATTACGTCTCGGCCCTGAAGGACCTCGGTTATTCCCCGGAGCAGGTCACGCGCATACTCATCACGCACAAGCACGAGGACCATACAGGAGAGATCCGCAGCTTCCCCAACGCTAAGGTGTACATCTCGCCAGAGGATGCCGATGCGCTGGGCCTCGAGGGGGACAACATCATCCGTGTGAAGTACGACGACGGGCCCTACAAGAACTTCCCCGCGTGCAAGAAGATCATCGACGGCATCTATTTCATCGAGGCCAAGGGCCACACCAAGGGCAACAGCATAATCGTCGCTGAGGATGACGGATTGTACTACATGATGCACGGCGACATCACATACACCGACGAGGCCCTCTACGCGAACAAGCTGTCCGTGGTCTTCGAGGACCTGGAGGCCGCCAGGGCCACGATGGACAACGTTCGCGAGTTCATAAGGAACAATCCGACCGTGTACCTGTCCACCCATACGCCTCTCGGCTATGAGAACCTGGAGAACAGGAAGGTCATCGACCTCGACAACCCACCGGAGACCATCCCCATAGGGGAGATCGTCTACAAGACCCCCACGGGCAGGTATGTGTGCTCGATATGCGGATACGTGTACGACCCTGCTGTCGGCGATCCGAAGAACGGCATCCCGCCCGGAACCCCGTTCGAGGAGCTGCCGGATGACTGGCACTGCCCCAGATGCAGGAACGACAAAACCAAATTCAACAAGGCATGAGGCCGTCGGCGGATTACTCCGCCGACCTCATCCAAACCTCTTCGGACCGAAAGTTTTTGACCACACATTGCGGAAACAATCATCACATCAGGCCTTCGGACCTGATGCTCTCATCCACATGGAAGATCACGTATGGCCTCCCATCCACATCGACGACGTCCGAATCCATGTTGTAGACGTCCTTGATGTTCTCCTTCGTGATCACGGATCCGGCAGGGCCGTCTGCGACTATCTCCCCCTTGGACATGAGGATGAGACGGTCCGCGAACCTGGATGCGACATTCAGATCATGGCAGATGACGATGACGATTATGCCATTCTCCTTCGCGATATCCCTCAGGAGCTTCATCACATAGACCTGATGGTATACGTCGAGATTCGAGGTAGGTTCATCGAGGAGAAGGATCTTCGGCTGCTGTGCCAGACCCCTGGCTATCATCACCTTCTGATGCTGCCCTGCCGATAATTCGTTGAACTTCCTCATGGCGAGATCGGTTATCCCCATCATCTTCAGACAGCGTGTGGCGATCCTCACATCCTCCCTCGACGTGGTGAATCCGGACACGGGATAGCGCCCCATTAGGACGGTATCGAGGACGGACATGGAGAACGTCTCGTTGGACTGTTGCGGAACATACGCTACGATCTTGGCGATGTCCTTGTAATCCATATCCTTGACATCCACCCCGTCGATGAGGACTGAGCCTTCAGAGGGCTCTATGATCTTGTTGAGGGCATACATGAGAGTTGACTTCCCGACCCCGTTCGGCCCGAGTATACCGACAAGACCCGGCTCATCAATATCCAGATTGATGTTCTCCCAGACCCTGAACTTCCCGTATCTTGCACCGAGCCCTTCGACGTGTATCGCCATCACCACACCTCCTTCTTCTGTGCTATGAGGATTATCATGAACAGCGGACCGCCGATCATTGCGGTGATGATTCCGATCTGCAGCGACATCCCGATTATGAGGAATCCGACGACGTCGCAGATGAGCATCATGCATGCACCGATGAGCGCGGATGCCGGGAGCAATATGCGGTTGTCCGAACCGACGAAGATACGCGCGATATGCGGTGATACCAGTCCGATGAAGCCGATTATCCCTGTGAAGGATACGATGCCTGCCGCAACAAGAGAGATGATGACGAGACAGACTATGCGTACATGATTGACGTTAATCCCCAGAGATTTTGCATATGCATCACCCGAGTTGAGCGCATTGAGGATGCGGGTCATCAGGAACAGGCAGATGAATCCCGTGATCGAGATGAAAGCGATGATCGGGATCTGCTCCCATGTGGTCATCCCTATGCTCCCGACGCTCCACGTGTACACACTGGATGCGGAATTCGGATCCGCCCTTAGCATCATGTAGGACTGGAACGCATTGAAGATGTACATGATCGCGATACCGACCAGGATCATCATCGCAGGGGAAGGCCTCTTCCATTTTGATAAAAGTACGATGAATAGTGCAGGGACGAGGGCGAAGATGAATGCGTTGAGGACACGTCCGTAGTAGCCGCTGATAAGGGTGAATCCGGCGGTCATGGCGAGGGTGGCGCCGAACAGCGCACCCGAGGATATACCGGTGGTATAGGGATCCGCCAAGGGATTCTTCATCATGCTCTGCATCGCGGCACCTGCCGCTGCAAGGCCTATTCCCACGAGGACGGCCGTCAGGATGCGTGGCATGCGCTGCTCCCAGACGACATTGTCGTCGAGGAGCTCATCCATATCGTTAGGATCGATGGAATCCGTGATATGCTTCCAGATGGTGGAGTACACGTCGATGAATCCGATGTCGTACTCACCGAGCGTTACCCTGTACCCCACCAGGATGATGAAGAGGAGGACGAATGAGAGAAGGAACAGCACCTTGGAGAAGGTGGCGACCTTGTATTCCCTGTAGACGTAATCCTCATCGGATTCCCCGTCGGAACGCTCCAGGGTCTTGGACAGGCTCAGGGCACCCCTGAGCCTCTCAGCCAGATTCTCCAAGGCTTCGATCGCCATTCCTTTTTCATCCCCTCATATCGAGCCGTTCTTCAGCCCGTACATGATGTTCCTCTCATCGTCCACTCCGCAGTAGAGGAGATTCATTCCGCGGGTGCCGGCCTTTCCGCCGTTCTCTTCGCCGTAGAAACTCCATCCGTCATCGATTCCGATAGATTGGCAGTACCAGTCGACGTACTCTGCGAGCTTGTCCTGTGCCTGCTTCTGCGTCTCGAATCCGAAATTGAAGAGGAACTCCTCGTTGTAGAGATAGTAGCAGAGGATCATCTGGTTGAGGACCTCGGAGACCCCCGAGCTGAAGGAGTATCCTGCGATGCACATGTTGAGACCAGGCATCGTATCGAGCCCGATCGTACGGTCCCATTTGCTGTATATCGACTTGATGTATGCCGCCGATGATTGTGCATCACCCGATGCTGCACTGACCTGGAAGGGGGTACCGACCATCAGAACGAGGTTCTCCAGGTTGTGCTGCTGGTACATCGCAATCACCCCTTCCTCTGTGATGGTGTTGCCGTGTCCTCCGGACATGCCTCCGAGGTACTTCCCTCCGGAATCGTAGGGGTCAAGGACCATCAGGTTGGCGTACTCCCCCGTGTACTCTCCGAGGAGCGATATCTCATCCAGGTATCCGTAGGCGGCGGCTGCGCCGACCTTGCCTTCGGACCTCTTGTCGCCGGGGACCGACTTGACGATCTTCTGGACCTCGTTCTCGATCTCCATGTACTGATTGTAATAATCCAATGCTCCGTCGACCTTCTTCAGGAGGAAACCGAGCGTGTGGAGTCCGTACAGTGTTCCTCCGAACTCCCAGGAGGCGATCCTGATTACCTGAACGTTGGTGCCCTTGAATGTGGACTCCATCGTGGGTCCGTATGAATCCTTGGTACCGCAGACCACGTTAACCGCGCCGTACTTCACGGAGGCGTTGGTGATCCTCTCGGTCGAGGGCTCCTTGCAGTCCCCGACGTCGATCAGATTGTCGAAGTCGAAGACCGATGCGTACTCGGGATGGTATTTTCCGGTTGTGATCCTGTTATCTGTACCGACGACCAGATCCCTTCCTCCGATCGCAAGAACCGTATCGAGAGGGGGTGCGATGAGCGTAATGACCTTGTCACCTTTGGTCATGTCATAGGATGCGATGTCGTAGTCGACGTTGACGTAGTACACATTCCCTACGGCGGACCAGTCGCCACTCTCCTGGGCAGCGACGATGGCGTTGACCTTCTCCACATCCTTGCCGTCGATCTTCTTGTCGAAATTGGCGTCATACATGTAGTATTTGGAATACTTGTAATCAGAATCTGAATCGATAAGCTGCTGTATGACCGCCGCATCATCGGCGTCGATGACCAGGTCGCCGTTGGCATTGCCCAGCACGGTCATGTAAGTATCCGGGTATCCGGAGATGCTGAAATCATCTTCCTCGTCGCCATCCATATTCATATAAACGACGGCTCCGACTGCCGCGATGGCGACAACGGCCACCGCGATTAGGATCTTAGTGTTAATATTCTCAACTCCTCGAAGTAACACGATTTAATTTTTCGTAATACCCGATTATGGTAACACTATTTTAAGATTCGTGCTACTAAATCAGAGTACCTTGGCTGAAATAAGAATAGAAAAAAACCCGCCCGAAGGCGGGTAAGAGGTTTACTTAAAGGTTATCAGGCTGAGGTCTTCTTGTTCTTGATCACGAAGAACGCGACTCCGCCAGCTACCAGAAGGACGACGATCGCGATGATCGCGATGGTCACTCCGCTGATTCCACCGTCGTCAGAACCGGATGAACCGGATGAGGTGCTCAGGACATATGTCGAGTAACTCTCCAGAGGCACCACGAGGTAGGTCTGTCCCTTCTCGTCGACCTCATAGGTTCCGGTCATCTCCAGAGGTGCTCCGTTGATCACGTGCGAGACGGTGACCTTGTCGTTCTTCACGGGGAACTTCGCGACAACATCTCCGTTTGCGGTGATCTCGAATGCCTTCTTTCCGTCGAACTTGGTCTCCTTGTTGGTGATCTTGACACCGTCGGTGAACGCACCGTGCTTGCCCTCGACGACGAACTTCATCTTGGAAGGCGTCTTGACGATGACTTTCTGTCCGACTGCGGGTGATTCGAAGAAGATGTCATCGGAATCAGACTCGAACTCCTTATCAGGGATTGGCTCGATGGTCTCTGCCTTGACAAGCCTGAGGTTGATGTTCTTAGGTACATCGTATTTTCCGACGCTCCAGAAGCCTCCCGATACCGTACCGAACTCCTCTCCGTCGGAATCGAGGACATAGATTACATCGGGATCGACTTCCATGTCGATCGGTTTCCCATATTCTGTCTTGAAGGATTTACCGTTGTCGAACTTGACCGTGTACTCTTCTCCGCTGCAGGTTGCCGAGATGACAGAATCCGGTTCATCGACCTCGATGTAGCCGTTCTTGCCGACTTTGAATCCGCTGTACGAACTCTCGACAAGCTCATAACCGGTCGCTGCGACCACCTTCATCTTCTTGGCGTCGTTGTCGGTGATTGAAACGAATCCTGCGTATGCACCATATTCGTCCCTGATGGAGATATCATGCGCCTCATCCGCGGTTTCGATATATTCGAGCGCATAGACCGTACCCTGAAGATTCATCTGTTCAGTGTATACTTCATCAAAGATGAGCTTTCCTTTTCCGCTGACCTTGAGGTTCCATTCCATTCCGTATTTCATAACCTCAATCATCTCCACAGGGAGCGCCTCGTAATAATAGACGTCTCCGCCTGAGACGGTAATGTTCTCATTGGCCACTCCATCCTTGAATTCGAACTTGTCGACGATCTTCGCACCGTTGGCCATGACGATGGTGATCTCCCCTGACTGAATCGCAGGCAAGGAGCCTTCTCCCAAGGGCATCTTGACGCCGTTGAGAGTCGCCTTGACTGATGCGACATCCTCACTGTACGCTGCGACTCCGTCGAGTGTCACTTTGTCTGCGGTCAGGATCATATCTTCGAGATTGACATTGATCTTGGTGATCTCGATTGTGATTCCCTGTGTGGTCACCTTGATACCTGCGGACAGCGACTCGATCTCCAGTTTCGATGGATCGAACTCGGGGATCTCGGGAGCCATGATGTTGAACTCACCGAAGTCGTAGCTGGCTCCGAGCTTGGCGTCCTTCACTGATATCTCGGCAACGATTGCGTTGCTTTCGAAGATCTTGACGTTTGCGCTTCCGGTTATCGATGCGCTTGCCTTCAGGTCGTTGTCCTTGAGGCTCAGCTCGGCTCCGATATGGAACTTGGAAAGTGAAACGTATGCGGCGTTGCCGCGGTCGATGTACTTGAAATCGAGGCTCTCCACATCGATTGCTGCAGTGATCTCTCCTTCGATCTTCTCCTCTGCGAAGTCGAGGGTCGTGTCGATCTTGACCTCTGCCTTGAATCCCTTGAGCTCGGCATTGAGAATGAAGCCGACATCCATATTTACCTTGAGGCTGTCGACCTTCATCACATAGGACATGTCGGGGCCCTGGTCGTATCCGACCTTGGGTCCGATGGAGATTCCCTTTCCGGAAACATCTACCTTCTGACCCTCGGTACCAACACCATCGAGTACGAACTCTCCGACCGAGAGAGTCACTCCGAGTTCTGCCTTGACATCCTTGATGAGCACGAGAGCTTCCATTACGAGCTCCATGATGACCTCGGGATCGACTCCCTCATCATCCTCTTCTGCCAATTCCAGAACGGCTTCTTCGATTCCTTCGGGAATCGTTATGGGGGCCCTGCCTGTGATCTCCTGTCCGATCAAACCGTAATAAACGTCTTCATCATCAACCGACTCTTCAGGACTGAAGATGGGTCCGATGATGGGCATGATCTTGACCTCGACGAAATCAAGGAAATCGCCGAATGAGAATTTGCTCAGGTAAATGCTTGAGGCCTCTGCCAGCTTGATGTCGGAAACGGATACATTCACTTTGCTTCCTTCTTCAGGACTGAGTACTCCGACGAACTTTCCGATAGATAATGCGACCTCCTGCTTGGCGACCTTGTCCTTGATGCTGGCCTCTGCGCTCAGCTTGAGGTTCTCGATGTAGCTTTCGTCATTGATATCGATCTTCTTGACGGTGATGCTTCCGCTCGCCTCTCCGTTGAGGTTGAGGACGACCTTCTTGAGGTTCTCGAAACTGAAACCATCACTCATGAGGTCCTCGAATCCCTTGATCTCGAGCTTTCCGTCCTTGAGTTCTGACTTGAGGACTATTGTGATGGGGCTTATCATGTTTTCTTCGTCATATACGGTGACCGAGGCATCGGAACTCATGCTAACTGTTCCTACGAAGA
This sequence comes from Thermoplasmata archaeon, assembly GCA_015063245.1. Taxonomy (GTDB): domain Archaea; phylum Thermoplasmatota; class Thermoplasmata; order Methanomassiliicoccales; family Methanomethylophilaceae; genus Methanoprimaticola. The sequence goes on along the minus strand of SUSV01000003.1, from coordinate 71,075 downwards.
ACTCGGTCTTGTTGTTCTTGGGTGTTGTTACGTCACCCTTGAATGTTAACTTCGCTGAATCGAGCGTGGCTGCTCCCAGGCTGATCTTTCCAGCTGTCAGTGTTGCATTGACAGAGACTTTCGCATCGAGCTTTGATATGTCGGAGTCTGTAGGCAGCTCATTGAGAATGATAGTTACCTCGGCGTAGAATTCGGTCTCCCCCTCGAATTTAATCGGGATCTCGTTAACAGAGATGACTGTACCGGCGTCTACGGAAGCATTGATCTTGAAAGTGACATTCATGGGGGGTTTCATGACACTGGGAAGTACTCCCGAGATACCATAGCTAATCTTTCCGTTTATGCCGATCTCAGTGTCATCGGAAATGGGCAGTTCCTTTCCAGCGACAATAAGGGCTGAACCCTCTTTGAGGAGAATGGTGCTTCCCTCCGAACCTGTGATCGAAATGGGTTCCATGCCAACCATGAAGCCCAAATCGAGCGATGATCCGCTGCTGAATGTGAGTGTGACATTCTTTTCGATCGTCACAGGAGCGACGATCGTCATTTCGTCTGTGTAGGTTCTATCGGAGTCGATTACACCTCCGATTTCACCCTCCGCCAACTCACCGATGGTCTCGAACTCGCTGGTGTCTGTGACGACCGCTTCGTCCGAGTCGGACATCGAGAGGGGGATGAATACTGCTAAGGCCACGATGATCGCGGCCAGTATTTTCATACTTGTTTTCACAAACAAACCTCCTAGATATCGGAGCGCGTTCATAGTTTATAATAATAAGAGTACTGGAAGACACATCTTTCATAATCGGTCATACGCCCGGCATCTGCTCCCGATAATAGAAAAGTGACAGGACCGTCGACTTCACGTCGCATGCCGTTTCATTCCCAATCCTGTCGTTTGATGTTCTCCATCATAAAGCGTTTCTTTCCAATGCCTCATTTTCTCACGAATTTGACGTACTTGGCCTTTCCCTGTGCCTTAATCTCCGTCATCATCGCCCTCAGCTGCTTCGCATCACAGGAGATCACCATGACCTCCAGACATGTCTGGTCCCTGAGATGGGAGTGCAGCTGCGTCTTGATCGCGTCCTGATACTTGGCCTGGACTTGTATCATCCAAGGATCGGCGTGATCGCCGCGAACGATGATTAGGACCCCTTCCACAGGGCCTTCGATGGTATCCATTTCGCGCATCTCATCCAGTGCTGCGGATATGGCCATGCGCACCGCCTCCGAACGTCCGACGAGGTCATAGGCTCCCTGGATATCGTCTAAGGCCCGTAAGTACTCATCATTCAGTGAGATACTCACTATTGCCGTGGTACCACCTTAAATGTTATTAAGGGTTGGACGTATTTAAAATAAGAAGACGGATTCGACAAAAGTAGTCCGTGTAATAAGACTATTAATAATAATTCTGATTGGAAATAAACGCTGCTTAAAAAAAATCACTGATTTTTATTAATTATTAACGGTTTATTAGTTTCTGACCTTATTGTTAATAACATTAGGCGAAGACTCTTATAATCAATCAAAATCTGATATCATATGGAACCCGAGCTGCTGTTCGCAATCTACGCCATTATGCTCATTGCAGTATCGATAATCGGCGCATATCTCCCTCAGATGGGCAATTTCAGGGACAACCGCACCCATATGATGATCTCCCTGAGCACGGGAATATTCATCGGATTGCTCATGTTCGTCCTCCTGCCGGAGGCCGTAGAGGAAAGCGAGGAGGGCGGGATCGACACGCATTATGCTCTCATGGTCGTCGCTTTGGGATTCCTTCTGATCATGATTATTAACATCCTTATGAACCACAAGCATATCGTGACCTGCGGATGCCATTCCGAGATCCACGGACACAGCTTGATCTCAGCTTCGACATTCATCGGACTATCCATCCATGCCGCATGCGACGGCCTCGCACTTGCGGCCATATTCATGACCGGCGAAGAGATGGGCCTTATGGCGACCATCGGGCTGTGCATCCACAAGTTCACAGAGCTGTTCTCGCTGTCATCCACCATGCTCCTGACGAAGATGGAGAAGAGGAAATCGATGATCCGTCTCGGGCTGTTCTCCCTGATCACACCGATCGCCGGAGCCCTGTTCTTCATCCTGTTCAACGGGATGGAGGTCGAGGGGACGCTCGGATTGCCCCTGGCGTTCGCCGCGGGTACCCTGATGTACGTGACGATGTGCGATATGATCCCCGAATCGTTCCACAGGGAGAGATCGGATCTGAAGAGCCTTGTGCTCATCATCGTCGGCGTGGGGATCATGGTCTCGCTCGCGCTCCTGTTCCCTCACGCTCACTGAACAACGGTGAAACCATATTATCGGACAAGCCGATGCGACATCCATGGGCCAAGGGTACAGCTACGACTGTCCGAACTGCGGCAGGAGCACGGAACTCATAATGGGGTGCTACAACTGCAAGGGCTGGGGGGACAGGGCTACCAGGGACGACATCCTCGGCAGCAGGTACGGCAGACGTGCGAAGGAGATCCTCGAAAGGAAACAGGGTTCGCTGTACCACTTCCAGGCCGATGTCCATGTGTGCGGATGCGGATATACCCAGAGCTATGATTCCCTGGTGATCCACAGCAAGGATATCCCGGATTGGGAGACCTATTACATGACCAGGCACAGGTGCCCCAGATGCAACAGGACCATGAAGCCAATAGGATACTTCCCCCTGTCGATCAAATGCCACTCGTGCGGCACCGATTCTCCGATCGACAGGCGCAGCATGTGCAGATGGAACCGATAGTATGAATGCACATCAGAGACAGTGGTCGGAAGCGAGGGATGAGCTCGTCGGCATCATCACCCAATTGGGATTCCCGGGGGATTTCGGGAACGAGATAGCGAAGGAGCTCGGAAGCCCCAAGGCGATCAGGAGGATGTCCTCCTACCTCAGGCAGGCGAGGCCCAGGGATGTGGAATCGGTCGTGGACGAGATGCTGGCCATACGCAGCGAGATCGATTCCTGGAAGAACAGGAAGAAGAGCGAGGAGGCCAACTCCAGGTACAACGATGTGCTCAGATACGGCCTAGATAATGAAGAATGACGGGCCTATCCCGTCATTGTTGAGGTTTTTCAGGCATGCCTGATGCCTGTGTTCTCGGATATCTCCGTGCTCACTGTGCACAGATCGTCCAGGGACAGTTCTCTCAAGGACCTATGGCCGGATACACGAAGGAAGACCCTGATCTCCTCCGAGGAGACATTGAGATAGTTGCCCACCCTCGTCGCACCTGCCTGGGAATCGAGACGGGATTCCAGCTCGGGATCCTGTGTGGCGATCCCCATGGGACACTTTCCCGAGTTACATGCCCTGTACTTCTGACATCCCAATGCCATGAGCGCCGCAGACGCTATCGCGATGGCATCGGCACCCATCGCCAGCGCCTTTATGAAATCCTTGCTGGTCCTCAGACCGCCGGTGATCACAAGCTCCTGGCTCATGCCGTGGTCATCCATGTATCTCCTTGCTCTCGAGAGTGCATAGAGAGTCGGTACGGATGATGCATCCTTCAAGAATTTGGGCGATGATCCTGTGGCGCCTCCCCTTCCGTCGATGGTTATGAAATCGCATCCGGACTTGGAAATGAACTCCAGATCATCTTCGATGTGGCCTGCGGCGATCTTGACCCCTATGGGCTTTCCGCCGGTCTCCCTGCGCAGCTTGTCCACCATGTCCCTCAGATCCTCGGGAGAGTTGATCTCCGGGAACCTGGAAGGGCTGATGATATCCTTTCCCTTCGGTTTGCCCCTCATCACCGAGATTATATCGGTGACCTTGTCGCCTGGCAGATGCCCTCCCATCCCGGGTTTGGTGCCCTGCCCGATCTTGATCTCCACCGCATCGCACCTCTCGAATGTGTCGATAGTCGCGCTGTACTTGTTGGGAACGTACTCGAAGATGTACTTGTAGGAGTTGTTAATCTCATCGGATAATACACCTCCCTCTCCGCTGCACATGGCTGTCCTCGCCATCTTCGAACCCATCGCCAGGGCCTTCTTCGCCCTGCCGGACAATGCTCCGAAGCTCATGTGCGAGATGTAAATAGGAGTCTCTATGACCATCGGTTTCTCGGCGTTCTTACCGATCGTGACCGATATGTCCACATCCTCCCCGTCATCCAGCGGCGGATGGGCCAGCTGTCCTCCCAGGAAAAGGATGTCATCGAACGAGGGGATGGGCATGAGTGTGTCCATCGGTTCCCCTACGCTCTTACCGGATACCGCGATGGAATGGATCTCATCCATCGGACCGTTGTCGTGCCTCATCATCCTGGGGTCGTAGGAGATGTCTTCCGGGCCCTGCTCTTTCTTCGCGGGTGCCTCGCTCTTGGGTTCCTCGGGAACCTCCGCTGCCTTGGCTGGTACGCCCTCGTCATCCACACGGACGAACGCGCTCTTCGGCGAACGGCACAGCGGACATACCCAGTCGTCGGGAAGGTCATCGAACTTCACGGGCTCGACGTCCTCATCGTAAATCTCTCCGCAGATGGAACATCTGTAGACTGCCATAGGAAGGGAATCAGCTGGTACGGATAAAACGGTATGGCTCCGCACCGGGAACGGGATTATCTATATCTGTCCTGTTCGATGCCACCGTCATGGAATCCCGGAAGATGAGCGCGATGTATGTGGCGACAGGTGCCGCTCTCTGGGGTATAATCGGACTTTTCACACGCTCCCTTTATTCGGACGGGCTGTCCCCGATGCAGATCACCCTTACCAGATGCCTTGTGACGCTCATCGGCATAGCGATCGCCATCATGATTGTTGACAGGAAACTGCTGAGGATCGAGTTCCGTGACATATGGATGTTCATCGGCACAGGGCTGTGCAGCATCGTGTTCTTCAATGTCATGTACTTCACAACACAGCAGATGGTATCCCTGTCGACTGCGGGAGTGCTCCTATACACCGCACCCTGCTTCGTCATGGTGATGAGCATGGTCCTCTTCAAGGAGAAGGCGACCAAAAGGAAACTGCTGGCTCTTCTCATCGCATTCATCGGGTGCGTCTTCACCACCGGCCTCGGGACAGGGGACATGAACATGGGCATCGTGTACGGGATCCTCGCAGGATTCGGATATGCTCTCTACTCCATCTTCGGCAAGTTCGCCCTGAAGAAGTACTCCCTGCTCACGATACTGTTCTACACCTTCCTGATCGCTTCCCTGTGCCTGATACCATTCTGCGACACGCCGTACGTGATCGGCTCGATGGACGATACGGATGTGCTCCTGAACGTGCTCGGTCTCGGGATCCTGTCCACGATCCTCCCGTATTACTTCTATACCGTGGGGCTGAACGGGATGGATGCGGGAAAAGCATCCATCATCGCTTTCATAGAACCCATGGTGGCGACGCTGGTCAGCATCGTTATCGGGGATCCGTTCGGGATCATGAACATCATCGGTATCGTGCTCATCCTCGGTTCCGTGATGCTGCTGAACTCGGGCTCGGCCGATGACGACAGCATTCAGACCTGAATGTACCTGGCCGAGCGGGTGCTTCCCTCAGCCTTCCTAACCTTGCCGTCCTTCCTGAGGCTCTGGAGGATGTTGGTGGCCTTCACCGACAGCTGTTCGTCCGTAAGCCCCTTCCTGTCGCGGAATCTCAGCACATCCACCACATCGGAACGGGTTACGGACCCGTTCTCCTTCAGCAGTATCATGACAGCATCGTAATCGCAGCCTTTGCTGAAACGCGAGGATGGATCCTCGTAGGAAAGGTTGATGCAGGGGACCCCGTCGTAGACGGTGACCAGTCCTCTGGAGATCAGGGATTCCATCCTCTTGTCGGATATGTACCTACCGGAGTCGAGCCTGTCCAGGTCGATGATGTCGGGTACCTCCATATCCCTGCGGATGTCGAGTGCACGGACCACCGCACCCTCCCTCCTTCCGGGGAACGTGACCGATACGGTGTCGTCGGTGATCATGAAACGCGGGAGCGGGAAATGCTTGTGGATCTGCGAGAAATAGAAGTTGCGTATCCCGGAACCGTTGTTCGGGACGAGACCTATCTCCGTCATGGCGTTGATGAGGAATGTGTTCCTCGAGGACATCGTCTGGTTCTGACCCTTCACGAATGACTCCGGCTGTACATCCGGGAACGAGCCTCTGCTGAATACGGTGACGGATTCGTTCTCCCTCTCGATGACATCGATGGTCCCTCCTAAGGTGTAATCCTGGTGCTGGAGGGCGTTGAACATGGCCTCCGTAAGCGATGCGACACGGTATGTGCTGACGAAGACCTGACCGTTCCCATCGTCGATCCTGACTGTGGAATTGCTGATGATGGATGCGACCTTCCTTATGGCCAGTACCATAGAGCCGTTGATGGAACGGGAATCGACGGTCCTCCCGTCGACGTCCACCAGCCTCCATCTCACGCAGACGGAGGACGGGAGCACCTTCTCTGAGGATTTGCCCAGGAGGATCATGGCCGCTATCGTGACCTTCCCTCTCTTCAGCACGCCCACGGATGACAGGAATTCGGCATCGTCCATCGCACCGACCCTCTCCCTCTCCTCGGGATTCTCGGAGAGATAGGTCGCCCTGACCGCTCTCACGGCCTCGGGGTCGAGGCTGCGGATATCCGCATCGTGCACCACATTGCCCGTCCAATCGTCGTAGACGCTCTTCACAATCGTTGAATGCATATCATCCGATATAATCTCATTTATTCTCATTACGACTTGTCGCGGAAGGGGGTTTCGCTCAGTCTCACCCTATAATCATTAAATAAGGAGACTCTGTCGCTCGCTCATTACAACGGGAACGTATTCGTTCCAAGAGGAATAGGAATGCCAGAGTTAGCAGGAATCAAGATCCACAACTTGCCTCAGATCGCACAGGAGCTCACACAGTGTGTCCAGTGCGGTTACTGCATCGATGTGTGCGAGGCTCACAACCAGACACCTTGGGACTCCGTCACCCCCAGGGGAAAGATCTACTACCTCAAGCAGATCGACCTGAAGGGATTCGGAGCGATGGACAAGATCCTCAAGAGGCCCGTCACGCTCAGCCCCGAGTTCGTCGACGCCATGTACAAATGCACAGGATGCGGAAACTGTGAGGTCGTCTGCCACGCCCAGATCCACCTTGTGGACCTTTGGGAGACCATGAGGAAATGGATGGTCGATGTCGGAATCGGACCCATGCCCGCGGCAGTCGCCATGGGAAAGAGCATCCACAAGAACCACAACCCCTACAACGAGCCCGACTCGAAGAGGGACGCATGGTGGCCCGAGGACGTCGAGAGGCATGTCCCTGCGAACGTGATCTTCTTCGCCGGATGTACCGGATCCTACAGGATGCAGCACATCGCACAGGCGGGAGTCAGGGTCCTCGACCGTGCAGGAGTCAAGATGAACTGCCTCGGACCCGACGAGTGGTGCTGTTCCTCGCCTCTCCTCAGGACAGGAAACGAGAAGGAGTCCACCGACTGTGCGCAGCACAACGTCGAGAAGGCGGACGGAATGGGAGCCAAGGACATGGTCATGACCTGCTCCGGATGCTACAAGACCGTCTCATGCGACTTCGGAAGGTTCTACGCCAAGGCAGGACAGAACGTCTACCACTTCTCACAGTACGTCGAGCAGCTCATCAACGACAGGAAGCTGCCCCTCAACAACGAGTTCAACCACAAGGTCACATACCACGACCCCTGCCACCTCGGAAGGCACTCCGGAGTCTTCGACGCTCCCAGGAACGTCCTCAAGAAGATCAAGGGTGTCGAGTTCGTCGAGATGGAGAGATCCAGGGAGAACTCCAGGTGCTGCGGTGCCGGAGGAGGATACAAGTCCACATACCCCGACTTCGCACTCAACATCGGTATCGAGAGGATCCACGATGCGGAGGAGACCGGAGCTGAGATTCTTGTCAGCTGCTGCCCCTTCTGCGTACTGAACCTCACACAGGCAGCGAAGAAGATCGGATCCAAGATGAAGGTCATGGATCTCTCGCAGGTCCTCCTCGAGGTCACAGCACCCAAGGTCGAGGCACCCGCGGCAGACGCTCCTGCAGCTGCCCCCGCAAAGGCCTGAAACCCGAACAAATCCCGAGGGGGTCCTTCCCCCTCATCCATTTTCTAACATGCCGTTCCCCGAGCTATGCCCCGACATCCTGCGCGTTCTCGAGGCCAGAGGCATAAAGGAACCCACACCGCCGCAGCTGGATTCCATCCCCAGGATCATCAGAGGGGAGAACCTCCTCCTTGTGGCACCCACCGGTATCGGCAAGACCGAGGCCGCGATCCTCCCAGTTCTGGAGATGATAATGAGGTCCAAGGGGAAGCCCGGGATCAGATGCATCTACATCACCCCGCTCAGAGCGCTGAACAGGGACATGCTCAAGAGGATGGAGGAGTACGGCAGCCAGCTAGGCATAAGGGTCGGCGTCAGACACGGCGACACCACCCAGGCTGAGAGGAACAGGCAGTCGGAGCACCCTCCGGACATCCTGATCACCACTCCCGAGACCCTCCAGGTCATGTTCACCGGGAAGAGACTGGTCCAGCACATGAATAACGTGGAATGGGTCATCGTCGATGAGATCCATGAGCTGGCCAACACCGAGAGAGGGGCCCAGATGAGCGTCGCTCTCGAGAGGCTCGTCCTCCTGGCGGGAAACTATCAGAGGATAGGGCTGTCGGCGACCGTGGGTAATGTGGAGAACGTCGCGAGATTCCTCGCCGGGAACAACAGAGAGGTCGTCATCAGGAAGCATGACACCCACAGGGACTTCGACATCAAGGTCGAGAGCCCGGAGCCCGACACGCAGGATGCGACTCTCCTCGACAGGCTCCAGAGCGACCCCGACATCCTCGCTGTCATGAAGAGAGCCAGATCGGTGATCGAGAGCGGCAAGTCCACATTGTTCTTCGTGAACACGAGGGAGACCGCCGAATGGCTCGCGGCCCGCTACCACCTATGGGATGAGGACATATCGATTGAGGTCCACCACGGCTCCCTGTCCAAGGAGAACAGGATGGAGATGGAGGACCGCTTCAAGAGGGGCGACGTGAGATGCCTCATCTGTACCTCCTCTCTCGAGCTCGGTATCGACGTCGGTACCACCGACATGGTCATCCAGTACAACTCGCCCAGGCAGGTGTCCCGCATGATACAGCGTGCAGGACGTGCCGGCCACAGGATCGGGGAGAAGATCAGGGCCAAGATCATAGCGACGGCTCCCGACGAGGTCGCCGAGGCCATGGTCGTCGCCAGGAGATGCGATTCGAAGGAATTGGAGTACTTCGAGGGAAGGGAGTGCCCGCTGACTGTCGTGGCGAACCAGCTGATAGCGATGACCATGACCGGCGCGATGGACAAGGAGCTGGCGTTCAAGGTCATGCACAACGCCTACCCCTTTAGGAACCTCACCATGGGGATGATGCTGGATGTGCTCGAGCAGCTCAAGGGCATCAAGATGATCTTCGACGACGGCAACACGTTCAAGCGCTCGAGGAAGGGTATGGATTACTTCTACGACAACATCTCGATGATTCCCGACGAGCGCTCCTACATGATACGCGACATAGGCACCAGGGCGATCATCGGAACATTGGACGAAAGCTTCGTCGCATCGTTCGCTGAGGAATATGCCATGTTCATCGCCAAGGGAAGGACCTGGCGCATCGTTGAGATGAGGGAGGACGAGATCCTCGTGGAGGAATCCAAGGAGGTCGGTTCCGTCCCCAATTGGGTGGGATCGGATATCCCGGTTCCGTACGAGGTCGCCATGGAAGTCGGTAAGATGAGAAGGCTCAGGAACTTCTCCGACTACCCCGGCGACGATGGCTGTGCCAGAGTCCTGAAGGAATACTTCGCTAACCAGGACGAGAAGTCCACCATGCCAACGGACAAAACGGTCACCGTCGAGGTCGCTGAGCGCATGGCGATCATCAACTGCTGCTTCGGGAGCAGGGTCAACGAGACTTTAGGGAAGATCTATTCCGCGCTGCTCACGGCGCGTCTCGGAGAGTCCATCGGGGTCACCACCGATCCATATCGTATAATCCTCGAGCTTCCGAGGCATGTCGACAGGGAGACCATGATGAACACCATCAGGTCCGTCAGACCTGGTACCGTCGAGGCGATATCAAGGATGACCATCCTGAACTCATCCTTCCTCAGATGGAGATTCGTCTACGTGGCGAAGAAGTTCGGTATCATAGAGAAGGAGGCGGACCACCGTTTCATGAACTTCGGCAGGCTGTTCGACCTCCACAAGGATACCCCGGCATACAACGAGGCGATCAACAAGGTCCTGTGGGAGGACCTGGACATCCCCAATACCGAGAAAGTCGTGAAGATGATCGCCGACGGGGAGCTCGAGCTTGTGACCGAGAGGATTTCAGCGATAGGATTGGAAGGGATCACCAGGTCCAAGGAGCTGATGCAGCCCGTCCGCGCAGACCATTCCATCCTCATGGCCCTGAAGAAGAGGCTGGAGGACGAGGTCCTGTTCGCATCGTGCATGCACTGCGGCTCCCAGTCCAGATTCAGGGTGGGGGATGCTCCCAAGAGGTTCAAATGCCCCCAGTGCGGAGGCGTGATGATAGCCGTCCTGAAGAACTACGAGAGGGACACCGTCAAGCTGCTGAAGGAGCCTGCCCTGTCCAAACAGGAGAAGCAGGACCTGCAGAAGATGAGCAAGAACGCGAACCTGGTCTTCGAACAGGGTCAGCGCGCAGTGCTGGTGCTTGCGGGAAGGGGAATCGGTCCGGATACCGCGGCCAAGATCCTCCGTACACTGCACACGGACGAGGACGAGTTCCTCAGGGACATCATGAACGCCGAGATCCTCTTCGCCAAGAACAAGAGATTCTGGGACTGATCGGTTGCGATAACGGTATCTGGCGTTCCTGTTGGCACCTATCTTCTCGATGTCTCCGGACGATACCATATCATGGAGACAGGCTTCCACGGTGCTCTCGCTGATATCCGGGAGCAATGCGATTATCTCCTTCTTCGAGATCGGTACAAGGGAGTTCTTCACAGCCGCCTCCACCCTGTTCCTCTTGCTGGGCTTCTTATCCTGTAACGTGATGAATCTCCTGTCCAGCTCCCTGTAGCATAGGAACAGGACATCCATATAGTACCTGATGAACGGGAGGTAGTCGTTCTCCCCTTCCATCCATCTTTCCGATGATTGGGACAGGACCCTGTAATATTGATCCTTCGACCTGTTGATCTTCTCTTCGAAGGAGACGTATCTGACGACGTCGAACCCCTCCTTGTACAGCATCAGCAGGGTCAGAAGACGGGACATCCTCCCGTTTCCGTCAAGGAACGGATGGATCGAGAGGAAATCCAGGATGAAGCACGGGATGAGGATCAGATTGTTTATCCCTGCGTCACAGGATGCTTCCGTATAGGACAGGATCATCTGTTCCATCGCTTCTGTGGTCTCCCTTGCGGACAGGGGCCTGAAATGGACCCTTCTGTTTCCGGATTGATCGACCTCGACGATCACATTGTCCCTATCCTTGTATCCGTCATCCACCTTGTCCGTGTAGGACATCATCATGCGATAGAGCTCGAGGATGGTCTTCTCATCGATCTCCATGCTCCTGTAATTGTCATGGATGTACTCCAGAGCATCACGGTACCCTGCGATCTCCATCTCATCATGGTTCAAGGGTGCCGTGTCATGGTCCACCAGCGAGGATATCCTCTCATCGGAGGTCACGATTCCCTCTATGGCGTTCGATTCCTTGATCGACAGGAATCTGGCCTGGCGTTCCATCCTGGAATAGACCGTTGGATCCTCCCTTCTGCGCGATTCGTTCCTCTCCCTGAACTCCCCTACCTTCATCGCTGTCCCGAACAACATCGGCGGTATGCCTATGGATTTCAGGAAACTGTAATCGAACGAACGCATAATAATATGATATTATTGCATATACTTAACATATTCTTATGCAATAAAATTCGGTAATGTGCAATAATATTGCATATAAATCAATCATTCATATGCAATAAAACCAGGAGGGATTATCTTACCTTGTTGGTAAGGGTGCCCACATTCTGGATCCTGGCGACGACCACGTCCCCGGGCCTTATCTCGGACACACCCTCGGGGGTTCCCGTGATGAGCACATCCCCCTTCTCCATCGTGATGTATCTGGAGACGTATGATATGAGCCAGGGTATGGTGAATATCATGTTGCGGGTGTTGCCCTTCTGCCTTATCTCGCCGTTGACGGTGAGCTCGAGATCCAGGTTCTGGACATCCCCGACCTGCTCGATGGGAACAGGCTCCGACATCGGTCCGAAGGTATCGATGCCCTTGCTGAGGTCCCATGTGTTCCCCTCGTCGCGGGCCTTCCACTGCATGTCCCTCGCGGACACGTCGTTGAAGACCGCGGCATGGGAGATGTATTCCATGGCGTCCTCCTCCGAGACGGATTTGCAGTCCTTCCCGTAGATCAATGCGAGCTCGACCTCGTGCTGGACGTTCGTGACGCCCTCCGGGATTACTATCTCGTCCCCGTCCCCGATCATGCAGCTGACAGGCTTGAAAAATACAGTCGGCACCTCGGGATACTTGGACTCGAGCTCGGATACATGGGATTTGTAGTTCCATCCGATGCAGACGATCTTGGTCGGCCTCATATGAACCCTCCTTTGACCGTGAACTCGGGCTTCTTCTCCTTCTCGGTCACATCCTTCAGCTTGACAGATTTTCCGTAGAATCCCTGAGAGATGACATAGACTTCCGAGGATGTAGGCCTCGATGCATCGGGCGAATGGACCTTCACGGACTGGAAACGCTTCTCCAGTTCTGAGATGAGCGAATCGAACATGTCGCCCATGAAGACCTTCATGACCAGCTTCCCCTCCTTCTTGAGGATGCGGTCGCATACATCCACGGCAAACATGCACAGGTGGATGGACCTTGCGTGATCCGTCGAATAATGACCAGCGATGTTCGGAGCCATATCGGAAAGAACGACATCGGCCTTTCCGTTGAACCTCTCCAGGAGCTCCCTCATCGTGGAGTCCTCGGTGATGTCGCCGATGATGAACTCGACGCCGTCCATCGGCTTGATGTATCTCAGGTCGACGCCGATGACATGTCCGTTGGGCCATGTCCTCTCCTGAGCGACCTGACACCATCCTCCGGGACAGGCTCCCAGGTCCACCACGGAGTCTCCGGGCTTGAAGATGCCGAACCTGTCATCGATCTGGATGAGCTTGAAGGATGCCCTGGAACGGTAGTTCAGCTTCTTGGCGAGCTTGTAGTAATGCTCGTTCCTCCTCTCCGCCACCCAGCGGTCGTGCAGGTCTGCCATGTGTGACGGTTACGATATCAACATATTAAGGGTATCGGGGGGTCGATACGTTGATATTGATAATCGTGCTTGCCGCACTGTTACCACAATCAAACAGCGAGGTGAGAGAAATGTTCAGTGAATTCGACAAACTTTGCAAGGAATTCGAGAATCTGGACCCCGTCACATACTCCGAGGTCCTCAAACAGAAATCTGTCAAGATCATCGCGGTCATGTCAGCGATCACCGAGAACGGTGTCTCGGGAGTACAGATCTACACCAGCTTCATCATATCGGCCATCATGGCGGACGGAAAGCTCGATGAATCCGAGTTCAACCTCATCCGCCCCGCACTGGAGACCATGCTGGGACAGGAGATCACATACGAGGAGGCAAAAGCAGCCTTCAAGATGATCAAGAAGGACGCCAAGGACAACAGGTTCATCGTCGACCTCATGGTTGACATCCTCGGACAGGTCTCTCCCGAGATCAAGGCCGACATCATCATCGTCACCATGCTCGTCTGCGCCGTGGACGGGAAGATCTCCTACAAGGAGAAGAAGTGGATCAAACAGCTCATCGAGTGATCCCATTCCATATCAAACCGGCGGCCGTCCGCCGGACCTTTACCCTTTCTTACCGAATCACTAAATTAGTGGTACCACTTACTGACCGATGAGGATCAAGATGAGCGGTTGGACCTACGAGAAATCCGGAGTCAGCATCGACCAGAAATCCAATGCCATTAAGGCGCTTGTGGACAAGTTAGAGTACAGAAGAGAAGGTATCGGACAGAACGTCCGCATGCCGGGGCTCTTCGCAAGCCTCATCGATTTCGGTGACAAGTACATCACGCTGGCCACTGACGGAGTCGGTACCAAGCTCATGATCGCGGAGGCCCTCAACAAATGGGACACCGTGGGAATCGACTGCATCGCCATGAACGTCAACGACACCATCTGCGTCAATGCGGAGCCTACGTCGTTCGTGGACTACATCGCCATCGACAAGCCCAACGAGGACATCACCAGGGAGATCGGGATCGGACTCCAGAAGGGTGCCGAGCTGTCCAACATGGAGATCGTCGGCGGGGAGATAGCGGTCCTTCCCGAGATCGTCAACGGAGTCGACCTTTCGGGAACATGTCTCGGATACGTCGAGAAGGACAAGATCATCACAGGCGACAAGTGTGCCGAAGGGGACCTCATCATTTCCCTCAGATCCTCGGGAATCCACTCCAACGGACTCACCCTCGCCAGGAAGATCGTCGAGGCCAACAACATCGGATGGAACGACAGGGTCTCCGGCCTTTCAGGGACAATGGGAGAGGAGCTCCTCACGCCCACCGAGATCTATGTCAGGCAGGTCCTCGAGATCACCAGGAATTTCAACGTCCACGGTCTTGTGGACATCACCGGGGGAGGACTCAGGAACATCCTCCGTATGAAGAAGGGATTGCAGTACGTCATCAGCGACCCCGTGAAACCGGCACCCATCTTCCAGAAGCTCCAGGAGCTCGGAGAGGTCGAGGACAAGGAGATCTATCAGACCCTCAACATGAGCATGGGATTCACCATCATCGCACCCGCTGAGGATGCCGAGGAGATCGCTAAGAAATACAGGAACGCGGACATCGTAGGACGCGTCCAGAAGGGTGACGGGGTACTTTTGGAACCAGGGAACATCCTGTACGACCACTACTGAGGTCAGCTGAGCCTGGTGGAGTTCAGCCTTGTGAGCTCCACGAGGGATGCCCTGAATTCGCTCTCAGGCAGTATGTTAAGGCACTCTATGGCCTCATCGACGTAATCACGGATGACGGTCTTGCACTCGCTGATTGCATCGGTCTGCATGATGAGGTCGCGGATCTCGTTGAGAGGTGCGCCTCTCTTCATCTTCGCGTGTATCTCCTTGCCGACCTTGGGGTCGCGGAGGGCGAAGATAGTGGGCAGTGTTATGACCCCTTCGCTCAGGTCCCTCATGGACGTCTTGCCGGTTATGTTCTCGGAACCCGTAAGGTCGATGAGGTCGTCTGCGATCTGGAACGCCATGCCGTACAGCTGTCCGAAACGGGCCATCTCATCCATGACATCCTGCGGTGCCTCTGCGGCGATCGCTCCTGTCCTGGCACATTCCGAGAGGAGCGCTGCCGTCTTCCCCGAGATGACCTGATAGTACTCCTCCTCGCGGATGTCCAGGTCGAACTTGTGGTTGTACTGTAGGAACTCGCTGTCCGCTAGCGATGAGCCCATGTCGATGATGCTCTGCAGGAGAGCAAGGTTGGAGTCGAAGAGCGTCATGGCCTTGACCAGCATGGTGTCCCCGGTCGTCAGCGCCTTCTTGACGCCGTACTTCCTGTAGGTCGCCTGCTTCCCGCGGCGGCTCTCGCTCTCGTCGTTGATGTCGTCGTGGATCAGCGTCGCCATGTGTACGAGCTCTGCTGCCGCGGCGTACTTCAGCATGTTGTCGTAGGTCTTCCTCCCGCATGCGTTGCATACGAGGATGATGATAGAAGGGCGGATGAGCTTTCCCGGCGAGTCAAGTGCATAGTCGAGGACCTCCTGAATCTCGCTGTTGCTGTCGCGGGTGGCCTCACGCATGATTCCGGAGACCTTCCTCAGGTCCTCCGAGATGATGTTCTGCCAAGCGTTAGCGCTCTCTGCCATTGCGCTTGCATACTTTCGCTACTATATTTAGTAAACGCGCGACAAAGAAGGCAGATTCAGTAGTTGAGCTTGGAGTAGAGGGCCCCGCACACCGAACCTATAGCGGCGCAGGTCTCCAGCGAGAATCCGCCGGGGGTGATGTCCAGATTGTATTTCGGGATCCTCATCGTGTCCTTGGGCACACCGTGGGGGCCGATGCCGAAGACGAGGAGGATGCTCTGCCCGCGCTCCACCATATCGGCGACCTGCGCCACGGAGACCTTCTTGGAAGGCTCGCATCTGCAGGTCGTGAGTATAGGTTCCCCGAGCTGGGGCGGGAATCCCTTGGCGGGGTACGGGAACTTCTGGAAACGGCCCTTCTCGGCGAGGTCCACGAAATAATCGCCATGGTGCCCGATGCTTGTCGTGCCTGCGATCCAATTGGCGACCTCCACGGGGGTCTTGGTCTCCTCCGGAATCGGGAATCCGAACAGTGCCAGATTCATATCGAAGGCCATCGCGAGGTCTCCCGCGCGGGCGATAACGCGCCTGTGGGGCTCCCTGAAGTTCTGGTCATAGGAGTTGTACAATCCGATCGTGATCCTTCCTCTTCCCATCGGTTCTTCCTCCTCCTTCCTACGATAGCGTAGAGATCCCCGTCCATGAAAATCTCGTAATCCGGGTTCTCCTTCTGAAGGCGCGCCACCTCCTGGATGACCTGGCCCATGGTCAGCGATGACTTCTTGATGTCGATGAAGACTACGTCAGGTTCCATGGAGCGACCTTCGTGAATTAGATGGTAGAAGAGATGGTGCCGTGAGCCGGGCTCGAACCAGCGACTTCGTGATCTTCAGTCACGCACTCTCCCAACTGAGTTACCACGGCGTGATTGCCCCCTATATTCATCCACTTTATAAGCCTTTTTGAACTGTATCGGGGGGCCGGACCCCCCGTCCAGTTCATTGTGTTTGTTCTTCCTGTGTTTCCTCGGGGATATCCTGATCCTCCGACATCACGGGCTCGACCGATACTATCGTGTCGCCGTCGCGGAGGTCCATGACCCTGACGCCCTTGGCGTTGCGTCCGGTCTCGCGGATGCTGTCGGTCTGCATGCGGATGATCTTTCCGCTCCTGGACTGGAGCATGAGCTCGTCGCCCACAGCGACCTTGGTGACGCTGACGACCTTTCCGTTGCGCTCGTCGGTCTTGATGGTGATGACACCCTTTCCTCCGCGCCTCACCTTGCGGTAGTCGTCGACGTCGGAGATCTTTCCGTATCCGTTCTCGGAGACAGTGAGGAGCCTGTCTCCCGGTTTCACGACGGCCATGGACACGACCCTGTCGTCATCGGCGAGGGTCATTCCCTTGACTCCCATCGTGTCCCTTCCGAGGGGACGTGCGTCCGTCTCGTCGAACCTGACCGCCTGTCCGTTGGCGGATGCGATTATGATCTGGTCCTCTCCGTCGGTGATTCCCATCCCGATCAGCTCGTCGCCCTCGTCCAGCTTGATGGCCTTGATTCCCTTGGCCCTGACGTTCCCGTATGCCGACATCACGGTCTTCTTGAACAGACCGTTCCTGGTGCAGAACACCAGATACTTGTCGTCGGGGAACTCGTGGGTGGTGATGGAGTTGATGATCTTCTCATCCTCCTCAAGATCGGGGATGAGGTTGACCAGCGGCTTGCCCTTGGCCTGCCTGCTTCCCTCGGGGATCCTGTATCCCTTCAGCCACTGCATGCGGCCCTTGTTGGTGATGAACAGGATGTAGTCGTGGGACATCATGACGAACATCGCCGCCACGTGGTCCTCCTCCTTGGTCTGCATCGCCGTGAGGCCCACGCCTCCGCGGGACTGCTGCCTGTAGGTGTTCAGCGGGATCCTCTTGATGTAGTTGTCATTGGAGACAGTGACGACCACCTTCTCGTTGGGGATCAGGTCCTCCTCGTCCGCATCGATCTCGTTCGGGTCGATCTCCGTGCGGCGCTCGTCGCCGTAGGTGTCGGACATCGACTTGAGCTCGTCCTTGATGATGTTCAGGACCCTCTGCTCGTGTGCGAGGATGTCCTTGAGGTCGTTCATGGTGACGATGAGCTGCTCGTACTCCTCCTTGATGGAATTGAGTTCCAATCCGGTCAGCTTCTGGAGCCTCATGTCGAGGATGGACTTAGCCTGCTCCTGGTCGATGCCGAGGAGGTTCTGGAGACCGAGGTTCGCCGCCTCCCCGTCGGATGATTCGCGGATGAGCGCGATGGTCTCGTCGAGCATGTTGATCGCTTTCATCAAACCCTCGAGGATGTGGAACCTCTTAGCGGCCTGGTCCAGCTCGAACTGTGTCCTCCTGGTGACTACGCTCTTCCTGTGCTTGATGTACTGGACTATGAGCTCCTTGAGACCGAGGAGCGTGGGCTTGTTGTCCACCAGCGCGATGTTGATGACACCGTACGTGATCTCCATATTGGTCTTCTTCCATAAGTTCTCCAGGACCACCTGGGGGATCGCGTCCTTGTGGAGCTCGATCACGATGCGCATTCCGTGCCTATCGGATTCATCCCTGAGGTCGGTGATACCCTCGATCTCCTTGTCCTTGACGCGGTCCGCGATCTGCACTATGAGCATGGCCTTGTTGACCTGGTAGGGGATCTCGTCGACGATGATCCTCGTCTTTCCGTTGTCCATCTCCTCGAAGTGGACCTTCGACCTGACCCTGAGCTTTCCCTTTCCGGTCTCGTACGCCGCCCTGATGCCGGAGAGACCGTAGATCATTCCTCCGGTGGGGAAGTCGGGACCCTTGACGAACTGCATCAGGTCGGCGACCTGCGCGTCGGGGTTGTCGATGGTGTACTCGATGGCCTGGCAGACCTCCGTGAGGTTGTGCGGGGGCATCTTGGTCGCCATTCCGACCGCGATACCGTCCGACCCGTTCACCAGGAGGTTCGGGAACTTCGAGGGCAGGACGGATGGCTCCTTCAGAGAGCCGTCGTAGTTGTCCACCATGTCCACGGTGTTCTTGTCCAGGTCCAGCAGAAGATCGCTGGCCATCTTGGTCATCCTGGCCTCGGTGTAACGCATCGCTGCCGCGGAATCCCCGTCGACCGAACCGAAGTTACCCTGTCCGTCGACCAGCGGGTACCTGAGCGAGAAGGGCTGTGCCAGCCTTACCATCGCCTCGTATGCCGCGGAGTCTCCGTGGGGGTGGTACTTACCCAGGACCTCTCCCACGACGGTTGCGGATTTCTTGTGGGGCCTGTTGTATGTGAGATTGAGCTGGTCCATGGCGTACAGGATCTTCCTGTGGACGGGCTTCAGTCCGTCGCGGACGTCCGGAAGGGCACGTCCCACGATGACGCTCATGGAGTAGTCGATGTAGGAGCGCTGCATCTCCTGCTCGACGGTCTGGTTGATTATCCTCTTGGGCTGCTGTTCCTCATCCATGATATCACACATCCAGGTTGATCACTTCGTGTGAGTGCTCGATGATGAACTCCCTCCTGGGCTCCACATCGTCGCCCATGAGCACGGAGAACAGCTGGTCCGCCAGCATCGCATCCTCTACGTAGACTTTCTTCATCATCCTCTTCTCGGGGTCCATGGTTGTCTCCCACAGCTGGTGGGGGTTCATCTCTCCCAGACCCTTGTACCTCGAGACGTTGCATCCCTGTCCGAGCTCGGCCATGGCATTGGCCATCTCCTCATCGGTGTAGCAGTAGATCTCCTTCTTGCCCTTGTAGACCCTGTAGAGAGGGGGCATTGCGATGTACACGTTACCGTTATCGATCAGAGGCCTCATCTGCCTGTAGAACAGCGTCAGGAGGAGCGTACAGATGTGCGCTCCGTCCACATCCGCATCGGTCATGATGACGATGCTGTGGTACCTTATCTTGGAGATGTCGAACTCCTTCCCGATGCCTCCGCCGATGGCGATGGCGAGGTTCTTGATCTCCTCGTGGTCGAGGAGCTTGTCGGGACGGGTCTTCTCGACGTTCAGGATCTTTCCCCTGATGGGCATGATGGCCTGGAACGCACGGTCCCTTCCCTGCTTGGCGGATCCTCCTGCGGAGTCTCCCTCGACGATGTACAGCTCGCACTTGGAGGGGTCCTTCTCGGAGCAGTCCGCGAGCTTCCCGGGAAGGCTCGTGGTCTCGAGCACGCTCTTCCTGCGGGTCGCGTCCCTTGCCTTCCTTGCCGCTTCCCTTCCCTCGTAGGCCTGGATGGCCTTCCTGACGATCTGCTGGGCGATCGCAGGGTTCTCGAGCAGGAACTCGGCGAGCTTCTCGTTCATGAGCCCGCTAACCGCTCCCTGGGCCACGCTGCTTCCCAGCTTGGCCTTGGTCTGTCCCTCGAACTGGGGCTCGGACATCTTGATGCTGACGATGGCCGTCAGACCCTCGCGGATGTCGGATCCGTCGAGGACGATGTCCTTCAGGAGGTTGTTGGATTTGCCGTAGTCGTTGACGGTCTTGGTCAGCGATGTCCTGAATCCGGTGAGGTGGGTACCTCCCTCAGGTGTGTAGATTGTGTTGACGAACGAGTCGATCTCCTCGTTGTATCCGTCGGTCCACTGCATGGCGATATCGATGGTTACGCCGTTCCTCTCCCCCGAGATACGGATGGGCGCGGGGTGCAGAGGCGTCTTGGACCTGTTCAGATACTGGACGAACTCGGATACTCCTCCGTCGTAGTGGAATGTCTCCTTCTTCCCGGTGCGCTTGTCCTCGAAGGAGATGGTGGCCTCGCTGTTGAGGAAGGCCTGGTTGCGGAACCTGTTCTGCAGCGTCCCGTAATCGAAGGTGACGGTCTCGAACATCTCGTCGTCGGGCCAGAACTGGATCGTCGTCCCGTGCCTGTCGGATGTCCCGATCTCCTCGACGGGCCCGTCGGGGATACCGATTTGGTAGGACTGCCTCCACCTCTTGCCCATACGGTCTACGGTGGCGATGAGCTTCTTCGAGAGTGCATTTACGACAGAAACTCCGACTCCGTGGAGTCCTCCTGATACCTTGTATGAATTCTGATTGAACTTTCCTCCGGCGTGGAGATCGGTGAGACACATCTCCAATCCGGATTTTCCCTCTTCCTGGTTGATCTCGGTGGGGATTCCCCTTCCGTCGTCCACGACGGTGATGGATCCGTCCTCGTTGATCGTTACCTCGACTTTGGTGGCGTATCCCGCCATGACCTCGTCGATACCGTTGTCCACGACCTCGTAGACGCAGTGATGCAGTCCGCGGGTGTCGGTGGAACCGATGTACATTCCAGGTCTTTTCCTGACGGCCTCGAGTCCCTTCAACGCGACGATGCTGTCTGCGTTGTACTCCTCCTCGGCCTTCTGTATGTTCCCATCCATGGTCATGCGTTGCCTTAGGCCCCTGATGTATATAATATATACGTGCGCACGTGTACGCGTGTGCGCACGCACAAGCGAATCCGATTTTTTGATATACGACCGACATAGATGACTGGACGATCAAATGAGCACCATCATGGAAGAGGCCCGCAGGGGTGTCACCCCTCTCATAAAGGAGATCGCCAAACAGGAGAAGGTCAGCGAGGAGTTCGTAAGGAACGGTATCGCCTCAGGCAGAATCTGCGTCCCGAACAACCCCCGTCACGAGACTGTGCCAGGAGCCATCGGTGAAGGCATGTCCGTCAAGATCAACGTGAACCTGGGGACCTCCCGTGACATGGTGGATGTGGACACGGAATCGGAGAAGCTCAAGGTAGCCCTCAAGTACGGTGCCGATGCGGTCATGGACCTCAGCACCGGCGGGGACATCGATGCCATCAGGGCCAGGCTCCTCAAGGAGTGCCCCGTGATGATGGGATCCGTCCCCATCTATCAGACAGGGGTCATCGCCGCAAGGAGGAACGCGATCGTCGAGATGACCGAGGATGACATCTTCAACGGCATCGAGAAGCATGCCAAGGACGGAATGGACTTCATGACGGTGCACTGCGGAATCACCAAGGAGACCGTCCAATGGCTGAAGAAGAGCGACAGGATCACCGATGTGGTCTCAAGGGGCGGATCGTTCCTTACAGCTTGGATCCTTCACAACGAGCAGGAGAATCCGCTCTACAAGAATTTCGACTATCTTCTTGAGCTCGCTAGGAAATACGAGTTCACACTGTCCCTGGGAGACGGCTTCAGGCCGGGCTGCATCAATGATGCGAGCGACCAGGCGCAGATCTCAGAATTGATGACTCTGGGTCATCTCGTGAAGAGGGCCCGCGAGGCTGGTGTGCAGAGCATGGTCGAAGGCCCCGGGCACGTACCCCTCAACCAGGTCGCCATGAACATGCAGCTGGAGAAGAGGATGTGCCTCGATGCACCGTTCTACGTCCTCGGACCCCTCGTGACGGACATCGCTCCCGGCTACGACCACATCGTCGGAGCGATCGGAGGCGCTGTCGCGGCACAGAACGGAGCGGACTTCCTCTGCTACCTCACCCCTGCCGAGCATCTGTCGCTGCCCGATGTGGATGATGTCAGGGAAGGCGTGATCGCTTCCAAGATCGCGGCCCATGTCGGGGACCTCTGCAGAGGAAAAGGCATGGATCTGGACAACAGGATGGCCCACGCAAGGAAGAATCTCGACTGGCAGACGATGTTCGATGTCTGCATCGACGAGGAGAAGGCCAGAAGGTACAGGAAGAGGGGCTGCACGGAGGAATCCGAGGGCTGCTCCATGTGCGGCGACGTATGTGCGATCAAGATCGTCAACACCTATATGAACGAGGACAAGCCGCAGAAGATCGTTCCCAAGGAAGACTGTTGAAAAGGAGTGGAGCCGCTGAAGGGATTTGAACCCTCGGCCTTCTGATTACGAATCAGATGCTATACCACTAAGCCACAGCGGCGTCATTCCTAGTGATATTATCGACCTATAAAAATCAGATTATTGCCTGTAGTCGGGGAACATGTCCCTGAATACTACCGCGTCCTTCTCGATCAGGGGCGACTCGCATATGAAGTTGCATTCCTGTTTGGTATCCTGAAGGACATTGGCCAGCATCTGAAGGTCGGGGTCCTTCGTCTCCAGCGGAAGATGCGATATCTCGCCCTTATCGCCGTACTTTATGCAGCTGATGTGGAAATGCGCTATATCCCCGCACAGCGGGAAGAACTGGTCTATGAGCCCCTGCATGTCCGCCTCGGTCTTGAGGTATCCATGTCCCCTCGCATGGACGTGCGCGACGTCCAGGACGGGGTGAACGCCGTCCACCTGGTCCATGACCTTTCCGATCTCGTCCAGGGTCCCGAACTGCCCGAGCTTCCCCATGGTCTCGACTCCGAGAATGACATCCTTGATGCCCTCGTCGTCCAGCATGTTCTTGCATCTGGTCAATCCCTCGATGACCGATGGCAGGGCCGTCTCCGGGGATTTGCCGTAGGATGCGGCGTGGATGACGATGATATATGCTCCGAGGTTATGAGCAACACGGGCTGTGTCCATGACCCAACCGATGCTCTTCTCGCGGGTCTCCTCGCTGTCGGAATTGAAGCTAATGAAATACGGTGCATGGCAGCTGAGCCTGATGTCCAGCTCCTTGGCCTTGGCCCCGATGGTCTGAGCCCTCTCCGGGCTGATGCGGGCCCCTCTGACGAACTCCACCTCCAGAGCGTTGAGCCCGAGGTTCTTGGTATATTCGAGGGATCCTTCGGGCGTCTTGCCTGCTGAAGGGTATCCTGCCGGACCGAATCTCATCATACCCTGCCCTATGACACCATAGGATAAATCATTATTTGGGACCGCCATCAGGGTGGCATGATCATCGATCTCGAGGTATCGCTCGACCCCACCCTTGGATGCGGACAGGCACATCGCTGGCACAAGTGCCAGAATGGTTCATGGGAGGGTGTATGGAGGAATCAGGTCGTGACCATGAGACAGCTGTCCCCGGGATCGGTCGAGGTCAAAGGGACGGATGACCGCAGCGGCATCACGAGGTACCTCGGAGGGGATGACGACCTCGGTCGCATCATCTCGAAGATATCGGAATCCGATGAGTATGTCGCCAGGCTCGCGGACAGATGCCCCGGTATGCGCATACTCCGTCAGGACCATTGGGAATGCCTTGCCACATACCTTCTCGCGACGAATGCCAACGTCGCGCGCATAGGCAAGATGGTCGAGTCCGTATGCGACCACTTCGGGAAGGACCTGGGGAGGAGGCACGGTTTCCCCACACCCAAGCAGATCCTTGACGGATGCGAGCGCATATCCGAATGCAGACTCGGGTTCAGGGAGCAGCGTTTCATCACGCTCGCCGAGCGCGTGGAATCAGGTGACATCGACGTGGAGGCGTTTGCGGAGATGGATTATGATAGATGCGTCTCGGAGCTCCAGGGCATCAACGGCGTGGGGCCCAAGGTGGCGGACTGCGTCGCATTGTTCGCATTCGAGCACATGGAGGCCTTCCCGGTCGATGCGCGCATCTCCAGGGTGATGCAGGACATGTACGGCGTAACCGGGAGCTACAAGACGGTATCAGAATACGGAAGGAAGAAGTTCGGGGAGTATGCGGGATACGCCCAGGAATTCCTGTATCACGCCGATTTCATCGATTTATGACTGCCCGTTGATGCCTGCGCTCGTCCCGAAGTTGCTGCAGGAAGACAGGGGCTCCCCGACCTGAAGCTCGTAGATCTCGGACAGGAGACCGATCGATTTCACCACTGCGCAGAGCCTGCACATCTCGTTCTCGAACCTGGTCTTCTCCTCCACGATCAGCGCCGCGGACTGCCTTATAGAGCTCATGAACTCCGGGTACCTCTCGCTCTGCTCGATGACGGAATTGTCGCCCCTCTTCTTCTTGAGATACTGCGATATGGCGGCATCGGTGACACCGAAGATCCTGGCGACCTCGGCCTGCGATAAGCTGTGAGCGGTCACGAGTTCGCTCGCCAATTCCCTGCGGATCATTGGGAGCACATGCCATACGACAATCTCGCACGGAATCTTCATGAAGATGGTATGTTAGCGTTGACTATATTATGGTATCAGGCGGAACGGCCAGATTATACAGGCCTAAACTCAATATACCTTCATGCTCCCATGTTCACCTTGGTGTAGAACTCGGAGACATCCCAATCGTCGTCGTCCCTCTGCCTCTGCGATTCGAGCCTCATACCGACCGACTGCGCGGCCTCCTTCATCATGCGGGCGGCACGGTCGGAACCGACGAACTCGTCGACCTTGGCCCCTCCCGGGCAGATCTTCCCGACGAATGAGCCTATGACCTTGTTGTTCGCTATGATGACCGACCTCGTGGACCCGGTATCGCTCTTGATCATGTCCCTGAGATACAGATTGAGATTATCCTGGGAGTTGAGGATGAACGAATCACCCATCCTCCTGCGGATGTTGCCGATATCCTCGGTGAGCATCCATCTGAGCGTCGGGTCGTCCTTGATGAAGAATCCCTTCTTCACGAATCCCTCGGCCTCCAGCCTTCTGAGCACCGCTCTGGTGACGGACATCCTGCTGGACAGGAACGCAGCCATGTCCTCCGCCGAGAATATCCCGAAGTCGCGGAAGTGCATCTTCGCCACCTCGGCGCATGCGTCCATCTGGTCCATGCCGTTGTCGGGGACCAGGTTATAATTGGAATCCGAATCCTGATAGATGTACGACATCTTGTTCAGCTCGTTGAATATCTCCGTGGTGCGCTCCTGCGACAGCGGGGAATCCTCAATGATCCTCTTCTTGGGCACCGGCTGCTTCTTCGATATCAGGTTGATGACGGTCTTCGCATCCTCGCCCTCGGGGACGTATCCCTTCTGGGCACGGAATATGGGTGCGTGGTCGGAATCCGTGTATCCCAAATATGACGGGGTCAGGGTCATCTTCATCAGATATCCCTTCTCCATCTGCTTCTTCATGGTGGTCTTCTCCTGCACGCGGGTCATGATCTCCTGGTCGCCGCGGATGTATCCCCTGACCGAGACGCATTCGGCCACGGTGGCGTACTTGCTGCTGTTGGAGACCCTCTGCTTCGAGAAGACATAGGAGATCATCTGCTCCTCTGTCATCGTCCAGGGATCGAAGTTTCCTTTGGCGTAGAATCCGTTGACCAGCACGTATCCCGAGGATTCGAGTATGGAGACCTTCTCATCATCCAGCTCGGATGCGTCTGTGCCCAGGACCTCCCTGATGCGCACGATATCGATGCCCTTCTGGTTGAAGAATCCCATCATGTGGTCCACTGCTCCGAGGACCTCCTGCAGCATCGCCGGATCATCCATGTCTATGGAGCGGATCTCGATGCA
This sequence comes from Thermoplasmata archaeon, assembly GCA_015063245.1. Lineage (GTDB taxonomy): Archaea > Thermoplasmatota > Thermoplasmata > Methanomassiliicoccales > Methanomethylophilaceae > Methanoprimaticola. The sequence goes on along the minus strand of SUSV01000003.1, from coordinate 44,843 downwards.
TCCGGACATCTCCCATATCTCGAGGGCGCCGACGATGATGGAGCCTCTGACAAGGGGGTAGATCCATTTGTCCCCGTAGCGTGCGGCGATCTCGGCCCATTTTGAACCGAGGTCCGCATCGAACAGCGACAGTATCCTGATCGGATAGTCGACGACCTCGACATCCTCGAGTTTGGGGATCTCGTCCTCCATCACGTACATGGGGGTCTGTCCCTCCCCGACGGACACGACCTTGGCCCCGACATCCTGTGCCAGCTCCTCCACCCTGTCGAGCGGGACGCCGACCAGGTAGCGCAGCGCCATGGCCGGGATCGGACCGTATGCCCTGATGGCCTTCGCTATCAGGTCCCTTGCCGGATCCCCGTCCGGCTCGCCGGGATAGAACACCGCATACGAGTTCTCCGTACCCCAGTCCTCCCTGTCGCCGAACGCCCTTATGACACGCAGCGAGCGGTCCAGGCGCATGACGGCATCGCGCACGGCATCCTTGTCCTTGCCCGTCGCCGCCACCAGCTGCCTGAGCGTGGCCGTTCCCATCCCCTCGATCATGTTCAGAATGTCCATGTCCTCCGGGAGGGTCTCGTCCGTCCTCACCGCGGCGTACCTGTTGGCATCATCGCTCATGACGAACCTGACCTTACCCCTCACGAACCTTCCGAGGTGGATCTCTCCGTCCCTGCGCATATCATACCATTCATCGAGATTGAAGTTGTCCACCCTGTTGTAGACGTCCAGTTCGCTCCCTGCGGAACCGTGGAAGTCGAAGAAATCCTTTATCGAATCGAAATGCTGGCCCTTCGTCAGCCTGTAGCGCTCCACGGTATCGTAGCTGTACACGTTGTTGCGCCCGGCCTTGAGCCTCATGTAGTCGATCTTCAGCATGTACTGGTCGTTCTCGGACACGAGGAACCTTCCCTTGACCACGACCTCGTTGGCCACCAGGGATTCCAGCGCCGTGTGGGCATCCTCCTCCGTGACCGACAGCGCATATGAGACTTCCTGGACGGAAGCCGGCGCGAAGCAGTCCAGGAACCTTGTGACGATACGGTCCATCGCGTCATCCCTTGGCACCTCCGGATAATCGACACGGCCGAACAGCCACTTGTTGCCTGAAAGGTCGGACCTGGTGATGAGATACATCGATTCCAGCTTCCTGATGGACCTTATGGCCATGTCCTCGCTGATCTCCAGCTTCTCGACGACCTCGGACATAGGGGTGTCCATCGTTATGCAGTCGTAGACGTCCCTGTCAGTCTCGTTCAGCTCGCGCTCCTTCTTAGTAGCGGACGCATAGTAGGGGATCTCGTCCGATACCATGATGTGGGGCTCGTCCAGGAACACGGTCCCGACCTCCCCCGAGTGCACCAGTTCCCTGATCCATCCGTCGATGACCTTCCTGTCCTCGTCGGTGTATGTGTAGATGTTCCTTCCGCGCTCGCGCAGTGCCTGGAGGGGCCCGGTCTCCATCAGCAGCTTGGGGATGTCCTCCCTGCAGGTGATGCGGGTGGGCTTCTGGGCATAGTACGGTACTATCTGATCCTCCTCGAACTCGAACTCGCTGACGGAATCACCCAATGCACGGTAGAGGACCTTCCTGTGCAGCTCCCTGAGGAGCGCCGAACGGTCCTCCATCAGCACGATATCCGAGAATCCGGAGAGGATGGCGGAATGTGCGAACGGGGAAGGCGTGCCGGAGTAGCGGATGAGGCTCAGCTCCATATCCCCTATCTCGAGGAGGTCGAGGACGTACCTGGCGTTCTTGATGTCCATGTCGTCCTCCATCACCTCCCTGTAGGTCTCCTCGATGACGGGCACCCCGTCCATGTTGCCGAGGGCCTCGAGGAGGTATGTGGACCTGACCTGCTGCCTGTTGACGGATATGGGGCGGCCCATGTAGTTCCTGAGGATCATGAAGCTCCTGGCAGCGGTGTGCCTGAACCTGAGCTTGAATATCTCCGAATCCTTCAGCGATTTCCTGAGGATCTGCTCCAGCTCCGCACCCTTGATCAATCCGGGGAGCTGGTCTAAATCGAATGTCCTCGGACATCCCAGCATGAAGCTGTCGTCCGAGATTGTGACGGATACGTTCGCACCCATCATATTGGATAATCTGTAAGCGTAGGCGCGGGACAGGGCATCGTTGACCCTGCGTCCGAACGGGAAGTGGAACACCAGCTTCTGATTGCCGGAGGGATCGATGTACTCCTCCACGGCCAGTTTCCTGTCGTCGGGGATGAACCCGGCGACCGCCTCCTGCTCCTTGAAGTACGAGAATATGCTCCTGGCGGAACCCTCATCCACGTCGAACTCGGCGGATATCTCCTTGATGGCCTTCTGCTCGTCCTCGTTGATCCTGGATGCCATCTCGCGCCTGAATATCGCGACATCCATGGAGAGGTCGAAGCTCCTGGGGAGCATCTCGCCTGCCCATGAGGGCACGGTCGGCTTCCTTCCGTTCGCCTCCTTGACGTATGCGGTCATACCCTTGGAGCGGACGAACTCGAACGAGCGCCCTCCCAGGACGAAGACGTCCCTGGGCGATAGCCTCTCGACGAATTTCTCGGACAGCTCCCCTGCGACGGACCCGTGGTTGGTGATGACACGGTAGTTGGCCTCCTCCGGGATCGTTCCCAGGTTCATGAAGTAGATCATGCGGGAGCCCTTCTTCTTCCCGAAGACGTTCTCCGTCTCATCGTACCATATCTTGGAGTACACCCCTTCGAAGTCGTCCTTGCTTCCCAGGTAGCGTATCACCTGCATGAAGCTCTCCTTCGTGAGGTTGCGGTAGCAATATGAGCCTTTCACGAGCTCGAACGCCTCGTCGATGTCCCATCTGCTGTCCAGGCTCATACCTACGACGGTCTGCGACAGCACGTCGAGACAATTCTCCGGGATACCGACACGGTCGATGTCCCCCCTGTGTGCCGCACGGCACATGACCGCGCATTCCACCAGGTCGTCTGGATCGAAGACCAGCAGCCTTCCCTTGGCCACCTTCCCGAAGCTGTGACCGCTCCTTCCGATCCTCTGGAGCCCTTTCGCGACTGACTTGGGTGATCCTATCTGGCATACCAGGTCCACCGAACCGATATCGATACCTAGCTCCAGCGATGTGGATGACACGACGCACTTGATCTCACCGTGCTTCAGACGCTCCTCCACATCCAGCCTTATGTCCTTTCCCAGAGAGCTGTGGTGGACCTCGATGTTCTCAAGCCCTCTCTCCTTCAGCTTGTACACGACGCTCTCCGCTCCGGACCTGGTGTTGGTGAAAACCAATGTGGTGTCGTGCGCGTCTATGAGCTCCTTCAGTGTATCGTACATCATCGAGTTGACGATATCGGATGACAGTGTCGTCAGATCCCTGGTCGGGCATATGACCTGGAGGTCCAGCGTCTTCTTGGAGCCGGATTCGATAAGCGCCACATCCCTGACGGAACCGTCGGGGTTGCATCCCACCAGATACGATGCTATCGCATCTATGGGAGCAAGGGTGGCTGAGAGTCCTATGCGGACGAAGTCGTTCTCGCAGTGCTTCCTCAGACGCTCCAATGTCAATGACAGGAACGCTCCCCTCTTGGAGTCGCATATGTCGTGGATCTCGTCGAGGATGACCCACTCCACCTTCTTGAACGCGTCCCTGAACTTCGGGGCCGCAAGGATAAGAGCCAGACTCTCCGGCGTGGTGATGAGGATGTGCGGGGGATGGCGGACCATCTTCTGCCTTTCGTTCTGCGGCGTATCCCCCGATCTCACGGCCACGGTGATGTTGGGGATGTTCATTCCATGTCTCTCCGCGACCTCCCTCATCTCCGCGAGAGGGGTGTTCAGGTTGCGGTTCACATCGTTTCCCAACGCCTTCAATGGCGATACGTAGATGCAGTACACACGCTCCTCCAAGGTCCCTTCCCGCGCATAGCGCGTCAGCTCGTTGATGATGCTGGTGAACGCCGTCAGGGTCTTTCCGGATCCTGTGGGTGACGAGACCAGGACGTTCCTCCTCTGATGGATAACAGGGATGGCCTTGGCCTGAGGGATCGTGAGGTCTTCGTACTTCTCATTGAACCAAGTCGAGATGAGGGGCTCCATCATGCCCATGACTTCATCCTTAGTGTATGTCCTATCTACTTTTTCGACCATGGAATGTAATCGCATTCTCTAACAAGATTTACAATATAACCCTTTTCCCGTGATTATTTCATCTGGCTGAGGATGCTAATAACCGTCCATGGATGCAAAGAGCGGATGCATCGAATGAGGGCATGTGCACCGCCTGAGATACGATGGGAAGGACCGTGTTTTCATACGGAAATAGTGAGTTCCCATCCACGCTGTTTATTAAGTAATAATAGTGTTCAAGAAACATGGACAAGAGGATAGTCGCACTGACATTCGCATGTTTGATGGCCCTGGCGGCATTCACCGTCATGGACGCGGACGGCGCAGATGCCGAGGATGCGACCTTTTCCCAGCTCCATGGTATGATCTACGATTCCTCGGACGGGACCCAGAAGCCGTTGGCCGGAGTCACCGTGAAGACATGGAAACTCGATAGGACCAGCCTTGATCAGAGCGGTACTACCCAATCATCGGGTGATTTCAATATCCCATACAGCAGCGAAACGAAGTACATATCGTTCGCACTCGAAGGATACAGTATCGTCAACGTATGCTCGTCTATCCTCACGGCGGTGCCCGATTCAGACGGATTGTACTCGATCAACTTCGACCAATGCCTCATCGACGGCGATGCCTGCAACCTTTACACCAGCGAGAACGCTGTGACGGCGGACATGTCCAAATCGAGGATCTACGGCAAGGTGTTCGCGATGATCGACGGAGACGAGGAAGGGATCGAGGGTGCGACCGTTACCGTCACCAAGGACAGGACGACCCTCACCGCCAAGACCGATTCAGACGGTAACTTCTCCATCAGCTGTCCCGAAGGGGAGTACAGGATCACCGTTACCGCAAGGGGATTCGATGATTATGCCAAGTCCGGCATCTCCACATCGGATGATGAACTGTCGATTGAGATGGAGCAGAAGGAGAATTCCGTTCTCTTCAACCTGGACCTGCCTCACGCAGCCGCACTGTTCGGGATACTGATCCTCGTACTGCTGGTGCTCGTCACGATATACCTCATCAAGAGGCCGGAGACCATCAACGGACTCTACGTCGTGAACGATCTCGAGCCCCGTGAGAAGAAGAAGGACGACGAAGAGGACTGATCAAGGCCTCTTCAGATTGGAATTGACCTTATCGTAGAGGCTGTTGCCGTCGGCATCGATTGCTACTATGAGGGGTCCGAACTTCTCGGTGTCGAACCTCCACATCGCCTCGGCCATACCGAGGTCGAGCCATTCGCATCCGACGCATTTCCTGAGCCCTTCGGCGAGGCTGATGGCCGCTCCGCCCGTGGCCGCGAGATAGACGCAGCCGCACTCCTTCATGGCATCGATGGTGTCCTTGGACGTGCCTCCCTTGCCGATGATGGCGCGGATGTGGAACTTCCTGATGAAATCTGGTTCGAGCTTGTTCATCCTGGCCGATGTGGTAGGTCCGGCTGCGATGACGCTCCAAGAACCGTCCTCCTTCTGGACCATGATGGGGCCGCAGTGGAAGACGACGGATCCGTCGATGTCCTTGGGGACGGCCTTGCCTTCCCTGACATACTCCAGCGCACGGATGTGCATCTCGTCGCGTCCGGTGATGATCAGACCGTTCACGTACACGGCCTCCCCGAGTTTGAGGGACCTGACGGTCTCCTCGCTCAGAGGGGTGTTCAATGCCTTCAGAATTTCACCCCCTGAGAGTACTCAACGCCTGTTGATGTGATCCTTGCGGAGGCACGGCGTGTCGCCCAGCAGCCGATGTTGACCGCTACCGGGAGGCTTGCGGTGTGGCATGCGCACTTCCTGATCCTGACCCCGAGGGATGTCGTGGAACCTCCCAGGCCCATGGGTCCAAGCCCTGAGCCGTTCAGTGCCACGAACAGGTCCTCCTCCATCTTCCTGAGAACAGGGTCGGGATTCTCCTCGTCCAGGGGGACCAGCAGAGCCTCCTTGGCCATTGCGACGCACACGTCGGATGTCCCTCCGATGCCGACACCCACGATGGTGGGCGGGCAGGGGCGCCCTCCCGCGTCCAGCACGGAATCTATGATGAACCTCTTGATCCCCTCCACCCCGTCTGCGGGGTTGAGCATGGCCAGACGGGTCATATTCTCTGAGCCTGCCCCCTTGGGGAGCACGGTGATCTCGGTGAAATCGTCATCGGTCGGAACGTAGTGGATTATCGGCATGCCCGGGCCGAGGTTGGATCCGCAGTTCTCGCGTGTGATGGGGTCGACCGTGTTCGGCCTGAGGGGTATCTCCCTGGTGGCCCTCTCGACGGCCCTCGCTATGTCCTTCCCGATGGACGAATCGAACCTCCCCCTTACATAGAAGACAGGTATACCCGTATCCTGGCACATGGGTCTGCCGCAGTGCTCGGCCTTCTTGACATTGTCCATGATTGCTCCGAGCTGCGTGTATGCGATCTCGTTCTCCTCCCATCCGGAAGCGGCCTCCATGGCCCACCCTATATCCTCGGGGATCTTGGTGTTCGCTAGACGGAGGAGGTTGACGACGACATCCTCTACGGGCTCAGGCAGTTTTATCATGACAGAACCGAAGTGTTGACAAGTATTTGTCACTCACGGAACAAGGTACAGGACGTCGTCTATGGTGACCGTCCTGACCGTCTCGCCGGGCTCGAAACCCTCGGGGACCCTCAGGTCCACGGTGGAATAGTTATCGGGATGGAGGACCTGTATCTCGGAGCCCGCCGCGTTGATGACAGTGGCCTCCTTCAGATCCTCCTGCTTCTCATAGAGCTTGATCTCCGTCATATCCGATCTCCTGACGGACTTCTCCCTGAAGTTCATCAGGTCCAGGACGCGTCCTCCGCTTCCGGAGACGCGGGTGAGCTTGCAGTACCTGTTCTCGAAGATGACGACATCGCCCTGATGGTAGTCCGGGAGACGCACGAGGTACGTCAGACGGTACATGTCCTGTCCGTCTGTGGTCTGTCCCACCAGCTTGGGCGACTCCTTGGTCTCGGCGCAGTAGCGCTCCGAGAACTCCTTGGCCAGATTCTTTCCCAATGAGATGGATGAGAGATAGACGTCGACACCTCCGGTGACGATCTCCATCTTGGTGATGAAAAGCGATTTGTTGGTCGTTGCGGCCCTTCCCACATAATCCTCGGTGAATGCGAGCGACTCCTCCCTCTGCTCGGGGGTGAGGTTCCCCTTGGCGGCTGTGCGGATCTGCAGGATCGCCTCGTAATAGCTGCCCAGCTGCCTGGAGCATCTCTTGCACACATTGTTCTTGATGCGGACTATGGTGGATGCCTCATCCTCGGCCTCATAGCCCATGACATCGCATTTGGAATAGACGTGCACCACGTATACGTACGGGTCCTGGCACTCGTAGGATGTCTCCACTCCGACGATCTTCGCGTCCCTGATCACCGAGAGCGCATCGACGGCGGCGTCTAGGACGGCTGTGATCTCATCCTTCTTCACCCATCTGTCGCCGAACAGGTACTCTCCGCAGTTGGTACAGACCCTCAGGTCCACGTGATGCGGCAGCTCCGTGAGCCTGCGGCCGTCAAGCCAGCAGTCTATGCACAATCCGTTGAGGGATTCCTCGCATTCCCTGCCGCACTTGACGCAGAAGTTCAGAGTAACACGACCTGGACGTGCTTTATACCGTCGATCTCGATGACGCTGTCCTCGGATGCGAACCCTTCCTCGATGGCGATGGCCACCGTCTCCTCTCCGACGAGGTTCATGATGGTCACGCTCTTCATCCTCTCCACGAGGCCGTCCCTTCCGATGGCTTCGCCTTTGTAGAACAGCTCGTTGACGTCCAATCTCTTCCCTTCCTCCCTGAACGTCCTTCCGATGAGGTCCTCGTCGCATGCCGCGAGTATGACCTCGCGCTCATTCCTGTGTATCTTGACGAACATGGTTATCAGGCCATCTTGTAGCAGTTGGATGTCGGGGTGTACACATCTCCGACATCGACGAGTTTCTTCAGCGCGGTCTCGATCTCATGCTCCTCGAGTCCGTTGTTCAATCCGTGGTTGATGATGTCTTCCTTGGTCAGCCCGATCACGCCCTCGAAATCCCTTATTATGTTGCGCACGACATCGATGTTCCCCCTGCTCTTGGCAGAGACCCCGGTGGCGATCTTATCGATATCATATGTACCGTCGCCGTTGCCTGCGATCCTGTTGAGATATGCCTCGATGAGATCCGCGGCGTTGTTGGCATCCTGCTCGGAGACTATGCTGGACAGGCGCATCCTGGCGGATGCCTCGGACAGACGCACGTATCCCTCGAGCTGTCTGGCGGTGATCGGGACCGAGTTCCCGCTTCCCATGTTCCTGATCCTGAGAAAACTCTCCTGGATGATCTTGAACGCCTCCGGGGACATGACCGGCACGATGCGCTTGGAGTACGCGACGTACTTCCTCAGCGTCTCTATGCTGTAGACCGGTTTGATCTCGTTGGTCTGTCTGAGGATCTCCTCCACGTCCAGGCCCTTGATCTCCGTTCCCTCGGGGATCATCCTCGCCTCTCCGCGCATCTGCGTCTGGAGGATATGGGATGAGAGCCTCTCGTCATGGGCCTTGTTAGGCTTGTCGGTGAGGATCATGATCAGATCGAAACGTGACATCAGCGGCGGGGGCAGCTCTATCTGATCGTAGATGCTGGTCTCCTCCTCGAACCTTCCGTACTTGGGGTTGGCGGCCGCGAGCATGGAGCATCTGCACTGGAGCGTTGCATTGATTCCCGCCTTGGCGACGGAGATCCTCTGGGCCTCCATGGCCTCGTGGAGCGATGACCTGTCCTGGTCCGTCATCTTGTCCAGCTCATCGATGCATGCCAGTCCCTTGTCGGCGAGGACCAGTGCTCCTGCCTCCAGGGTCCATCTCCCGTCTCCGAAATCGTCCCTGACCGCTGCAGCAGTCAATCCTGCTGCGGAAGCTGATTTGCCCGATGCGTACACCCCCCTCGGAGCGAGCATACTCATGTACCTGAGGATCTGCGACTTAGCGACTCCAGGGTCTCCTATCAGGAGGATGTGGATGTCTCCTCTCAGGTTCGTACCGTCATCCATGACCTTATGGCAGCCTCCGAAGAGCTGCAGTGCGATAGCTTTCTTCTCATCCTCCATACCGAAGATGGAGGGCGCGATAGACCTGATGATGTTCCTGTAGAGAGCCGGATCCTTCGACATGGCCAGGATCTCCTTCTCATCATCCTCCGTGATCTGTATCTCCTCGAACTCGTGCTTCTCGAAGTCGATCGAGACGACGTCCAGGAACGTCTCGAAGACCGTGGATTTGTCCCTGTCGGACTTCTCCTGCGAACGGAGGATACCGTTGAGCGTGACGCTGTTACCGGCTGTGATGAGACCGGCGATGTCATCCTCCATGAATCCTGAGAGCCTCTCGGGCTGGGATCCTCCCCTGAGTCCCTCCGGCCTCTCCTGTATCTCGACCTTCTGAGTGTCGATCCATGTGGATGCCTTCAGGTCCTCGATGAAACGGGTGGCCTGCTTGTTGCAGCTGCCGTCCGGGTTGTTGCACATGAGGGGCTCCTTCATGATCATCCCGGTCTGGGGGACCCATATCTCCGAATTGCACCTGGCGCATCTGAACAATGCATATGTGATCCTGGGCTTGACCGTCGTGACCTTCCTCACGAGACCCTCGACGGCGATCAGCTTCCCGAGATGATCCGCCCTGAGGTTCCTGATCTCGACCTTTGCGTCGCGGGGGAGGTTGCATACCCTCACGTTGATGGCCTGTCCGGGACGGTCGATGTTGGGGACCATGTTCATGACCGCCCTCTTGGCGATCTCGAGGCACCTGTCCGGTTCCTCCAGGATATATGCGGAGAATGCGACATCGTAGAGATTGATATCCTCGTAATCAACCTTGACGCTCTTCTCCTGGGGGAAGTTGTCGGCAATGTTCCCTATCATCACACGGTACTTGTCTGTGGCGAATATCGTCTCCCACAGCTTCTCTATCTCCTTGTCCTCGTAAGTCATTCCGTCTCCCCCTTGGAACGGCAGTCGTCATCAATCCACCAGACCCATCCGCCGACATCCATGGATATCTCTCCCTTGACCAAGCCTTCCTTCCGGTATTTGGACAGGGTCTTCGCGAGATCATCCGGACATCTGTAGCCGAAGAGGTGGTCCAGCCTTTCGCTGGCATCCCTGGTGGAGAGCCTGTCATCGCCTAACGACTCCCAAATCATCCTCAACAGTTCATCCTTCATGCGCCTTGAGAGATAGACCGACGGCATATTTTAGGATTAGCGGAAGTACCGAAAAATCACGATACGGAATCCGTCTCCGATGCGAAGGATTCGACCTCTTCCAAAGGAAGACCGACGATCTTCGAGATCTCCTCTGGAGAATAATATCCGTCGGAGATCAGCTGCCTTGCGATGATGCATCTGCTCTCATGGGCTTCCCGGGCTGCCTTCTCGTTAGCTTCCTGGGTTGCCTTCTCAGTAGCTTCCCGGGTTGCCTTCTCGGTAGCTTCTTTGACTGCTTCCTGGACTGCTTCCTGGACCTGATGCTTCAAACGGATCCTTGCGACTTCCTCTCTGTCGAACATCTCCTCGTAGAGTCCCATGATCTCCAACCTCCTTCTGCATATGAAATCGAAGATGGCCCCGTCCCTGCCGCAGCAGGAATCGAACACCTTCTCGATAGCGTCCTTTCCATGGCCGTGCCGAGATATTACATTGTCGATTGTGTCGCACACCTCCAAGTATTGATGGATTATCCCGCCGTCCTTCATCTCCAGAGCCTTCCCGACCGAGAGGTCGAAGAAGTTCTTACCTATGTCCTCGAACACGAGCACCTCGTTCCTGTTGGAATATCTTGACCCTTTGGTGAAGATGACATAAACGACCCATTCGGGGACCTCGGACTCCTTGGCATAATTGATATCGATCCCCTTCTCGCGAAGGAAGCGCTCCAGGGTGCGCAGCATGTACACGAATGAGCGCAGCAGCACGGACGGAAGATAGTACGACTGCGCCTCGATAAGACACAGCAGCTTGTCCTTGACTATGAATCCGAGATCGTTGACAGGCCCGGTCACGATCACATTCTCGAGGGAGTTCAGCTTTATGTCCTCCAGCGACACCGTCGTATCTTCCGGGTGCGTCTCCCTGTACAGTTCCAGAACGTTCTCCGGTTTCTTGAAGAACGATACGAAGATCGAGTCCTTGATGTTGTATCTGACCCTCTGCTCCTCATCCGACATCTCGCGTGTGTTGCCGTTCAACCTTACATCCTCCTTGCGGAATTATGTAAGATTGTCCCGGACGGGAATATAAAGCGAACTGTTGCAGTTCAATTGACTATAGGAGAACGGACGGTCATCCCTTGGTGATCGCTTCGATGTACTCGTTCTGTATGCGGACGACCTCGGCGCTGTCCTTCGCTTTGGAATACTCCTCGAGCATCTCGCCGTTGAGGCGCATGAACTCGGGGGCCCAGTTGAACCTTCCCAGGAACTCGTCCGCCTGCTCCTTCTCTCCGAGTATGTACAGTGCCGCCATGACCGCCTCTGCGCTGTTCAGCTCCATCGGACGGCCCCAGTTGATGGGATTGGATGCAAGCAGATAGGGCAGGGCCCTCTCCTCCACGTTCCTGAGCCTCGGGAACTCGTCGATGTTGGTCCATGTGAGGTCCATGACGACCAATCCTTTCCTTGCAGCATGTATGTCGGCAGGGGACATCGCCCTGTCCGAGAACGGCGAGAGGACTATCGATCCCTTCGGGATGGCGCCGAGGGTCTTGGCCTCCTTCCCGAGATTGAACTTGAGCATGCGCTTGGCGGTGCACTTCTTGGGATCGCATTGGCATTTGTCGTAGATGATTACGGGGATCATGCCGATACCAGTCTGGCCAGGTTCTCGGGGTCCTTCATGTTCTCGGCGACCCATGCCTTGACCTGCTCGATGACCCTGACGTAGTCGTCAAAGAGCTCCGCATCGTCCGTCGCGGTGAAGTCCTCCCTTGCGATCATGGGCGCTACGATCTGCTTTCCCTGCCAAGGTGATTTCTTAGAATACTCGTCGAAGATGGGCTGCTCCAGATAGATCACATAATCGTAATTGTCGTCCTTCGGGAGAAGCTCGGTATTCTTCAGGTCCTTCGCGACCTGCCTCCTCATGTCCTCGCCCTTCTGATACATCACCGAGATCATGTCGCAGTCGATGATATCGTGCTCGAAGCCCGCGCTGTACACCTCGTACATGCCCTCGAAGAACTGGTTCGTGAAATGCTCGGCCAGCTGGGAGACGTAATCGTTCTTGCGGTCAAGGAAAAGTACGCGTATCTTCTTCTCGGTCTTCTTGCCGAACATCATACCACTGGGCTTTCGATATTGTACCCTGTAATTAATGTTGCGGAGGGCTGCATTGATTTTTATGTGATTTCACCGATTGACATCCGATATCATGCCATTCTGCACCAACTGCGGAAAAGAGGTCGGTCCTGACGACAGGGAATGCCCCCAGTGCTCCGCACCCATCGAGGTCCCCGAGCCGGAGAAGCGCTTCTGCAGGCAGTGCGGTAGGAAGATAGATGCATCCGCCAAGTTCTGCCAGTACTGCGGGGCCAGCTTCGCCGGTGTGACAACGAGGCCTGCGGCAACGGAAAGGGGGGACGGCTGGAAGAACCCCTCTGCGGCGGTGCTGATGTCGATGATCCTCCCCGGGTCCGGTTCGATGTATGCGGGGAACGTCAAGGACGGTACGATCATCCTCGTGCTCATAGTCATCACATTCATGCTCGGACTCGAGTTCGTGCTGCCGTGGCTGGTCAACGTCGGCCTATGGATTTACGGGATGTTCCATGCGTACAGGGAATGCAACGAGTACAATGCGAGGCTCGTTCAGGATCCGGATGAACGCGGATTCTGAGTAACATCTTTTCCGAAGAAGTATCCGAGCAGTAATACTTATATCAAATTCGTAATACTGAGCATCATGATGAAGGAACAGCTGATGCTCGATCCCGAGACCGAGAGGAGCTACTCGAGGCAGATATACGGCCACGAGATCTGGATCGGAAAAGTCTGGAAGGAGGACGGCGCGTTCAACGCGTACGGACTGTACGGGCACATGATGATACCCGACAAGCCCATGCCCACGGACTACGCCAACGTCCTGCTCTACGATGATGACGGAAGGGTCGAGGATCCCGACAGGGAGATCGTCAAGAACCCCCACGGATGGCTGTTCTCGTTCGAGGACAAGGGTGCGGATGTCTACACGCTCTACGTCGATTCAAACTCCGTGTGGGTCACGAACGACGAGGGCTGGCACAGAGGCACGAAGACCGATTACTCCCAAGTGAAATACTGCGGGGCGTACAACATGGTCGCGAAGCGCATCATCTCGAAGGACGGGGTCAATCCCGGCTCGGTCATGCACTGCGCTTTGGAGATAATGCCCGAGAGGGCCACCCTCGAGGTCGGGAAGGATGCCAGGATGAAGGTCCTCTACGAGGGGAACCCCATGAGGAACGCCAAGGTCATCACATACGCCGAGGACGACGAGGACTTCGTCGTCTACAGGACGGATGACGAGGGCATCCTCACATACCCTGTCAGGAAGAAGGCCATGCACGTCTTCATCGCCAAATACACCGATGAGAGCAAATCCACGGAGGACTTCGACGAGACCTCGTTCACCACCGCCCTCAGCATGGAGGCGGAGTGATGCTCAAGGTCATCACCACGGGCAAAGGCGGCGTGGGGAAGACCACAACGATCTCGACACTGGCCACAATGATGGCCAGGGAAGGAAAGAGGGTCATCGTACTGGACACGGATCCGAGCATGAACCTCGCCATGACACTGGGCCTCCCGTATCTCGATGTCCCAACGATAACGGAGAACAAGCACGAGATCAGCGAGGAGCTCGACGAGATGGACGAGGACCCAGCGATGATCGGAAAGAGGATAATCGATGACTATTCCAGAGTGAACCGGGACGGCATAAGGGTCATCGTCATGGGAGCCATCCCGGACGAGGGCAACGGATGCCTCTGCTCGGCCATATCGATAATGAAGATGCTGCTCAGCTACGTGGATTCGGACGCCTGCCCGGACAGGTATGATATCGCGTTCGTGGACTCCCAGGCGGGGCCGGAGATCCTGGGAAGAGGCCTAGCCAAAGATTTCGACTGCAATCTGGTGATGACCGAGCCGACACCGAAATCGGCCGAGGTATCAAGGCAGGTCGTCGCTCTCGCGAGGAATCTGGGCATCGATCATAATATTCTCGTAATCAACAAATCCGAATCGGAGGAGGATGCCCGGAGGATATCATCCCTCGTAGGGGTCCCCGACAAGGATTCCATCAGGGTCGGATACGACCACAGCGTCATAGATGCCGACAGGCAGAACGTCATCCTCCTGGATGCGTTCCCTGACTGTAAGGCGGTGAAGGACATAGCGGCCGTGAAGGCCTGCTTGGAGAAATGGAGGTAACCGAATGTGCGAATTCACAGTATATCTCGACGGGCACGGCGATGAGAACATCGTCGCGACCAACGTCATCAAATCGAAGGTCAGACCCGATTACATATCCCTGATGGACAGCTCGGGGAAGACCTACCGCGTGGAGAGGGCGTTCATCGTCAAGGTCGATTCGATCATGGCCGAGATGCAGCTGGAGTCGATGGCATGAGGGCCGATGAGATCAGATCTGCTAAAGATATCCCCTGCGTCCTCGCGGACCCCGAGGGATTGGGATCGGTGGTCGACGGATTCATGGAGATGTTCGACCGCGAGGTCTTCGACTGCATCATAGCCAGCGGGCAATATTCCGGCGTCATCGCAGGCGTCATCGCGTCCAAGATGGGACGCGGCGTTATCGCCGCGGACAGAGATGGAAATCTCTGCAGCAAGGTCCTGAAACAGGGATGGAGAACAGTCCTCTTCACCGATGTCCTGACAGACGGTCAGGCCGAGCTCGGTCTCATCAAAATGATAGAGGATGCCGGATGCAAGGTCCTAAGGATCGGATTCATCGCCGAGGATGCCTCCTTCAATGCAAGGAAATCCAAGGTCCTGAAGGGATATCCGTTCGAAGCCGTCGCTGATATCTGATTGTTAGAGAATACAAAGGCCCGGTCCCCCGGGCCGTTTTATCGGGGATCACTCCCCGGATTCCTCTGACTCGACATATTCGGTCCCGAGCAGCTCGTCCTGCTCGTCGAACAGGTCGTCGGCGACGAACCTCATCCACTTGAACGCTTCCTTATCGTTCTTCTTCACTCCGTTGCCGTAGTGGTAGAGGAGAGCGAGGTCGTACTGTGCGCTCCTGATGCCCTGCTCGGCGGCCTCCTTCATCCATTTGAAGGCATCCTTATAGGATTTCTTGACTCCCTTCCCTTCGAGGTACATCGTGGCGACAGCATACTGAGCCAGCGCATGGTCGTTCTCTGCCGCGAGGGAATACCATTTGAATGCGTTCTTGTAGGATTTCTTCACACCGATGCCGGTGTAGTAGATCTCCCCGAGGTTGAACTGGGAATAGGTGTAACCCTGCTCTGCGGACTTCTCGAAGAGCTCCTTCGCCTTGGCGTAGTCCTGCTCGACGATCTCGCCGTCGAGGTAGATCAGACCGAGGAAGTACTGTGCGCTGGGGTTGCCCATCTCGGATGCGTCCTGCAGGAGCTTGACCGCCTTCTTGGTGTTCCTCCTGACATCGGGATCGTACAGGTACATGCTGGCGAGGTCGCACATGGCATCCGTGTGTCCGTTCTTGATAGCCTCCTTGTACCATCTCAGGGACTCGTCGATGTTCTGCTCCACACCGTCTCCCCAGGAGTACATCCTGGCGAGGCAGAACTGGGCCTCGGCGTTCCCCTGCTCGGCTGATTTCAGATACCATTTGCCTGCCTTCTCAGGGTCGAAGTGCTCGTCGAAGACATCGTAGTAGATGTCCGCAAGGTCGCACTGTGCCGCTGCATCGCCTTTGTTGGCCAACTTCTTGAGCTTATCGAAATCGGATACCATGGATTCCGTATCGGCTTGCATATATAAACGAAGAATGGAAAGGATGCTGTTCCCGGATCCGTCGGGCCGGATGCCTGGGGAACCCTCATATACGCCGTGCGTATCGGGCGCTCATGGTTTCCAAGAGACGCGAGGAGGAAAGCAAAATGCTGCTGGCATCCGAGAAGGCCATGTCCGATATCACCAAGGACGACCGGGCAGACCGCGTATGCCCGAAGTGCGTCATAGCGACCTGTCTCAAGAGATGCCCGAGATGCGGTTCCGAGACATTCGAGATGGAGTGATCCTTCCTTTTACGCTTTCATAATCTCGACAAAACTTCTTCACGGAGATCGTCAGGAACGCGGAGGATATCCATCGCCTTATCGGCCGTGATGTTCATCTCACCCATGAGGCTTCTCACGCACTCGACGGCCAGGTCGACCTTACCTTCCTGGTATCCCTGGTCCTTACCTTCCTGGAACCCTCTGTCGAAATGATAATCGAATACTTCCTCATCGAGTGTCTTGGACATCATGTTCACGCTCCGCAGCAATGATTCGTCTTCTGGGATTTTATAATCTTTCACAAGCCTCCGGCGTAGTTCGCCGGCGTCCACCTTCCTTCCGAACAGAGTGCTCAGAAGGCCCATCGGAGTCCTGGCTTCGTACTCGGCGCTTATATTCACTATGATTATCTCGGCCAGATCGCAGCCGTATATGGGCGATACCGCGACATACTCCTTGTCATATCTGCCTTTCAGACTGTACCTGATGATTGTGTTCTCCTTCCCCTTCGGAGGGTTCAGAATGCACCATATGGAATACACCTTCTCGATGCCATCGTAATCATCCTTATCGAAAACTGCTCCTTTCTGATCGCTGATCATCCTGGAGACGTAATACATCGCACGATTCTCGATATGGTATCCGGGATTCGGATTCCCCTGACCCTCGATCCCGATTATGAGCTTGACGTTCTTCTCCTTGATGTCGACGCGGAACACCTTGTCCATGAACACGGGACCGTTCCTGGAGGAGGAGTATTCCGTATTCATGTCTATGATCCTCCTGCCGTTCGGTCCGGTGGGGAGGCAGCGGCGGACGTCGTCGACCGTGCAGTCCTGGAATTCATCCACCCAGCCTATCAGGAGATTGGACAGGATGTATGCATCCTTCATGATCTCCTTGAATCCCTGGTCCAATGCGCTGCTGTTCCTTTTTTTCCCTTCATTCTGATTCATGGGAACATATGCGCTGAATACCGATTATAAAGCAGACTGTTGCATTTCGGTTGCAACCGTCTTTGCGGCGGCGTGGTAATAATACGATATAAGGGAAACGGGGCCCTGCCGGCCCCTTTTTATCGATTCAGAATCCCAGGTCCGCCCTGAGCTTCTCCGAATCCGCGAGGACCTTGTCGGCCTGCTCCTGCCTGTAAGCCCTCAGCTTCTCCTGCAGGGACGAGTCCTTTACGGAGAGGATCTCCACCGCGAGCGTCGCGGCGTTGTCGCCGCGGTCCATCCCCACCGCCGCCACGGGTATGCCCGGGGGCATCTGGACCACCGAGAGGAGAGCATCGAAGTTTATCGCCCCGCTGACCGGCACACCGATGACGGGCTTCGTCGTGAACGACGCCACCACTCCGGGAAGGGCCGCCGACAGTCCTGCGATCGCTATGAAGACGTCCGCATCGCTCCCCTTGACGAGCTCCTCCACCCTGTGGGGGGTCCTGTGGGCCGATGCCACGTTGATATCGAACGATACATCGAACTTCTTCAGGATATTGATGGCCTTCTCTGCGACCGGGAGGTCGCTCTTGCTTCCCATTATGATGGATACTGCGGACATTGATACGGTAACCCCAATCATCCGATAAAAATCCGACGAGAAGAGGGTGAGACGGCGGGCACATGTGTCCCTACGCAGGCCTGACTGGATTTGTTATTTGATGGAACCGAGCCTTATATTGTCGTTCCGTGAGAGTACAGGGTCTTACAGCTTCCGTCTCGGATATACCATCTGGTATCCACGGATATGAATATATCGGAAGACAGGTCAGAGGTCCTCCATCATCAGCTCTATCGTGACCCCCAGGTCGCCGAAGAACGCATCCGCGTTCGATACGGTGCAGTACAGGCGTTTCCCTGAATCCATCAGGCCTGCGGCGATGGGGTTCGTCTTCCTCGGGATGTACCCGATCCTGATGCCGTCCGCATCCAGCACCGCGATGGCGTTGCGGTCGTAGTGGTTATGCGGCTCGCGCCTCAGCTCGAGACGGTCCCCTTTCCTCATGTTCCTCACGATCTCATCGGAGCCCTCGACGAACATCATCCCCGCGATGTACGTCTCCGCGAGCCTGATATCCTTCTTAAACGGGGGGTTGTCGATGAGCTTCCCCGGGTCCAGGGGGACGACCCCTCCTCCGGGATTCACTGCGGGAAGGGTCATGCGTCCACCCCCAGCTTGGCTATCGCCCCGTTTATGATACATATCTGGTCCTCGTAGTCCTCCATCATGTAATCAAGCTCCCTGTTCCTCTCGATTATCGCCTCGCGGTCCTTCAGGAAGTCCCTCTTGTCGAAGGGGAATGCCCTGAGGATCCTGTCGATGTCCGCCTCGACCTCCATGATCCTCTGCTTCAGGTCCTTCTCGGGGACCTCGGTCTCCTTACCGTCGACGACGATCCAGAAGATCGCCCTCATCGTCGTGAGATCGGCATTCTTGTACGCTTCAACGGCCATGCGGTACGCTTCCAGCCCGTCCTCGTCCTGGCCGGGGTTGAGGTCGGGGTGGAGACGCTTCACCACCTTGGTGTACATGTCCCTCAGCTCCTTCGACTCCTCCGGGGAGAGCTCCTCGCCGCCCAATCTGTAGATCAGCTTCCTCATCTCCGCGGTCTGCTCCTCTATCTTCCTCTCATATTCGCGGAACTCCTCGTCGAGCTCCTCCTCCACCTTCCTGGTATCGGGAATCTCCCCACGGTTGAGGTATGCGCGGAGCTTGGCGAGCCTGCGCCTGAGCCTCCTGTACTCCACCTGCTTCCTGTACACCGCCAGCTCTTTGGAGCCAACCTTCATCATGTACTCGGTGCTGAGGTCCAGGGACTCGTGGTGGATGAGGTAATCCCTTCTGAGTATGAGCTCCGCCAGCCTGTCGCTCATGTCGCGTATGTACGGATCCTGGTAACCGGTCAGTCCGGCGTCTGTTATCATGATATATGGATAGGCGGGGACAGTATAATAACATCTGTTTGTTATGTTTGTTATGTTTTTTATGCGAAAATGGAGATGATCCATACATCTGGCTATGTGAGGAAATGTGCGTTAGAGAACATAGGAAAACCGCAGGAGGATCCGGGAATGATTGTCGGAGAATGTACATCCCGATGTACACTGTCCGACCTCTCTGTAATCCGTCTTTAATAATCCCTGCATGATTATTCATCATCCGAGGCGCGGAATCAGCACAAGTGTCCATATTATCACCATCAGATGCATCCCATTTGGAGGAACCTACTCCCCTCAAACATTTTACGCCGCCTCGGGGATCCACTCTAAGTTCTTCGTTTAACAGGTATTAACATATTGCAATTGCCGAATACAGCACCATTGAGTACGATTTTCGAAATATACTACTACAAAATCAGTCAACATATATTGATTAAATAGAATTCTGCGGTTCATCTTCCTCATATCGGACGGTGCCCCCATGAAACCCGCCAACGACATAAGAGCGCTCGAAGGAAAGCACATGATCTCCATCCTCCTGTACCTCAACATAAACGACAGGTGCAAGAAGATCGAGATCTACGACAATGTGTCCAACAACCCCCGGCTCCCTGACAAGCTGGACGAGCTGGAGACCATGGAGCTCATAACGCAGTTCAAGGACTCCGATTCGAGGTCGATGATCATCGCCCTCACGCCCAAGGGCAAGATGGTCGCTCAGAGGCTGTCCGAACTCGAGAGGCTCATCAGGTCCAACATCTGAGTACGTCAATCGCGACTGTCCCCGGATGCATCGGACGATGCATCCGCAAACCCCATGCATGCGGTACCGCGGACCCCGGCACGATGCCCACTTTCACTTATCGCACAGGATATGCTGGCATATCCGCTCTGCGCAAAACTGTTCGCACACCCCGATATCATATTCTTAAACCCTCACCATTCATACGGTTCCCGTGAGACCGGAGAGCGAGATCAGATGCATAATGGCCTACTCCCTGAAGCAGCTGGACAGGAGCATGGGGATATACACCGCAGGGAGGATTGTATCAGGTAACAGGGTGCCCTCCTACAAGGACGCCTATGACCGGGAGGACCCCCTGAGGCTGACGCAGAGGGTGATGGTCAGACCGCTGATGATATACCTGGGGTACAGGGACATATTCTCGCAGGAGGTGTTCGACGGAAGGGTGCCGGGAGTCGCATTGGCGACGGTCATGATGAACTCCGACCTGCCGGCCGCGGCATCCCGCGTGCTGTGCGCGATGAACGCGGACGACGCCCCCAGGGGGATCGCCACGGACGGGTTCAGATGGGTGCTTGCTGAAAAGATGGGAAATGCCAACAGGGTCAGGAGGATCGTGGATCTGAGACCCTACTACATCGAGATGCTCGAGCTGGACAGGTTCAGGAGCGCGTACATCAATGATAGCAGGATACTGAGGGAATACACGGAGATCTTCGGTAGGAAGGGTCAAGAATCATATACGGACCAACACGTTTTCCGCTGCAGTGAATACAATGGCGCTGGGAAGGAAGGATGACGTCAGGTCCCCGAGGGACATGCAGGCAGGACCGTCCAGGGAGGAGTTCGAGGAGCGCATCGAGGAATGCATCAGGTACAGGGGACTCGATGAGATCGAGGGAGAATACTATCAGGAGACCATGAGGAAGATGTTCTGGAACATCTGCAAGGTCCGCGACAGGCTGCAGACGAGGAACATGGGGAAGGAGGATATCGGATTCTCACTGGTGATACAGCAGGACATCCTCATAGAGCAGAACTTTATGATAATGAAGATGCTGAATGAGATGAATAAGAAATGATATCAGCCTGCGGCATCAGGAAGGAACTCCACCGGACGGCGTTGATTATTAACATTAGCAAATAATCATAACAAAGTGCGACTTAACAAATACAGGCGCTGTGATATGATATTATGACCAAATACTGCAGACAATGCGGGGCCTCATGCGAAGAGGATGCCAAATACTGCCCCTCGTGCGGGTCCAGCGTCAATTACAGCAGTATTTCAGGACAGGCCCAGGCCCCTTATCCCATGCCTGCATCCCCGATGGATGCGGCGAGACGGAGGACGAACCAGCTCACGATCGCAGCAGTAATCGTCGTGGTCTGCGTATTGGGCGGGATAGCCGCAGTCGTATTCATGTCCGTACTCGAAGAGGACTCTGTCGAATACAACTACACAGTCGAGACAGTTGATTCCTTCATCAATGATTACGGATATACCGAGGAACCCGCTGCCGGCATGCAGTGGGTCATCCTGACGTACCATGTGTATAATACCGAATATGACGACACCGTGGATACCAGCCTCTATACATGGGATTTTAGCATCGCATACAAGGGCATACTGTACGAGCATTCCTATGAGACCTACAGCCATCCAGGCTATCAGGATGTGACGATCCTGCCGGGCGGGGATGCGAGATCCGTACAGGTGTTCGAGGTACCGAAGGATGCAACTGTGGACGATATCAAGGTCAAGCTGAAGGTCTTCTCCTTCGGATGGGATGCTCAACGCAACAAAGATCTGGCGGTATGAATGAAACTACTGAAGTGCGAGGTATGCGGTTCATCCGAACTTACAAAAAACAGCGACGGGCTGTTCATATGCGATTTCTGCGGTGCGAAATATACCCTGGAAGCAGTCCAAACAATGCTCAAGGATAACAAAATCGACATATCCGGAAGTTCCATCTCGATAGACAAGTCTTCCCAATTGAGATCGTTCGTGCAGGCTGCGGCCGATGCCTGCGCAGGTCTCCTCTACGATGATGCGGCCAGGTACGCCCAGCAGGCATTGGACATCAATCCGAACAACCCTGATGCACTGTTCGTTATGGCCCTCTATTTCAGATCCGTCGGTGATGAGAATAAGTATAACAACTACTGCTTCCGGGCGAACAAATATCCTTCGGAATCGTTGGGGCTCGTCACATAGGAGATGGCTGAGAAGAATCTCGGACAGTCCAATGTCACTGTGGTCAACAATGTTCATAGTGCGATATATCTCAATATCTACATCGATGACCAGCTCATATCCAAGGAACTGAAGTATGATCAATCCGTAAGCTACCGTACCACCGACGGAATGCATACTCTGAAATTCACTTCTCAGGATGTATTCCGCGGAGAGAGGAAGATTAAGTTCCAAGGTACGTTCACAATCGAGATCTATATGAACTGGCTCTCTTCTCCTAAACTCAGATTGATCAGATCTGACGGCACTGTACAGCAACTATGATAATCACGACGTAACCCTCAAAACCCATTGAATCAATGAGATTAAGATGATATGACCGACGGCGAAGTATTCTTTCTAGCGATTCTGATGCTTGCCCTCTGTTTTGCACCCTACTTCATCGGAGAGGCCAACAAAAGATCGAACAATGAGAGGATACGTGACAAGGTGTTCAGCGGGAACTTCATACCTGCCGACGAATTCGACAGAGAATGGGTAGTCAAGGGATTCGCAGGCAACTACGGCTCCAAGTACAACGACGGCCCTGGGTGCTACATCATCCTCATGTTCGATGCCCCGGTCAACGACGGGGATTATTCCGATTATATCAACGGGTACATCGGACAGTCCGTGAATGCCTGTGCAAGGGTTCACAACCATCTCAACGGCAAAGGGAACGGAGACGTCTATGCAGACCGCAAGAACGGCAAGCATCTGTATGTGAAGATCATAAGCTGCGACAGATCGGAATTGAACAGCCTCGAAAGACAGCTGATCGCCTCATTCGATAAGAACAGGCTGTACAACAAGAACAAGGGCGGCGGTGTCAAACACGGAGATATCCCGGACCGCACATATTCCGGATCATATGTCCCGAAACAACAGTCTGCTCCGAAGATGACGGTGCAGCAGAAGCAGGAAGCTGGGAAAAAGATTACCGAACAGTATTCTGAGATTGCCCGCATGAAATCCTTGGCTCTCGAAGGGGACATCACATCGCAGTACAAACTGGGAGTAGCCTACGAGCATGGGATAGGTGTCAACAAAGACGACTTCGAGGCGGCGATGTGGTACAAGAAAGCAGCGGAGCAGAATCACGCTTCCGCGATGTATCAGCTTGCGATAATGTACATGGAGGGGCGCGGTACCTACATGGATATCGATGAAACCAAAAGATTGCTGAAACGGCTCAAGGAAAGAGGGGATAGAAAAGCTTCCGACCTGTTGGAATATCTGGAATCAAAGGAAAACGACAGATTATGGGATTGATTCGTACTGTCTTATTACCTAATCCTCATATGTCGATCACATCGTTCTAAACCTGGTCAGGAACATGGAATTCGACAAGCAGAGGAAAACCAGGGAAGCTCAGAAGAAAGAAGAAGAGCAAAAACAGAATGAACTCGAAGAGAGAATTGAAAATATCCTATATAACCAGGGTTACGACACTGGACCTCTGGAAGAATACCAAGAACATATTTAAAGAGCTTTAGCAGACAAATTTACGTTGAAAAACTGATGGACGTAAAGGGCGATTCCCTTTTGCAAAAATGCTGTACGCTCAGATAGCCCAGAATATTGCCCTTGCTGAACGACACATATGAGAAAGAAGTGATCCTTCCATACCTGAATGAGACTGCGAACCAAGAATGTCATTCTTTGTAGATCTAAGGAACTCCACCCATGACTGACTGGAGAAACGTCACATCGAATCCGAAAAGAGTAAGCTTGAGGGATAACGCCAGCTGGATTTAATCTCGAAGTTTAGTTAATAATCATCCCTGGATGATAAATCAATCCCTGCGGTGGTCACCAAAGCACATACAAAGCTAATTACCAATGTCAAATCTGAAATATAGGCCAAATCCACCAAAATGTGTCTGAACACCAATATCATTATGTAAGAAAAAACTAAATCGACATATGATCCAAAGACTGTGCTGTATGTTTCTTTAAAGTATAGTTTAAACGTAAAACTGAATGCGACTGCAAGAACCACAGGACACAGTGAAAGTATCATTTCATCCGAAAGATGATGCCCGATACTTTCAGTTAGACTATTAGCTAGAATTTCTGGTACAGTACCAATAACACAAACGAAAAGTCCAGCGTACATAATGCACGCACAATACCTCTCCAATATGTCGGCCATCCTATCTAACTCATTGTCTTGATCTAGCCCTTAATTCTGCCAAAGTCCTACGAGAACCTATCAATTCACAACTGGGACCGATAATATTGTCCGTCTTTCTACTGATAATTGAGTTGTGATTGTCCACATTTATTCTGGCTGAAATAATTGATTTCTTTCCATCCACCTCAACTTCAAACAAATGCAAACCTGAAATACCATTGATAGGAACTGGTGTCTTTGGAGGAATGCCTCTTTTAAAAAGACGGTTATCTATGTAAAGATTACAATATGCACCTTGTTGAGCAAGAACGCTATTGTAAAAATAGATAGTTTTACCCGCAGATTGAGCAGATCTGCCAGAAACAGTCCTAGATGATGATGTTCTTGCAGAAGTTGCTGGTTGTCTCAAAGAAACATCGCGTAAATCTTCAGGACGATATCCAATGTCGCACTTTTCACAAACAAATAGACCCCTATAAGCAATTAGCCTGCCACCACATAATCTGCACCTGATTGGTTCCATTATATCGATACATAAACATATTAAGACCATTAATATAATTCGGCACATGCACCCAGATCGAAAACAACTAGCACTGAATAATTCAAAAGCGACATCAAAATTAATGGATATTCAATAAACCATCCACCACATTTACCTATATCGACATTATTAATATGAATTATCTGATTTCATCTCTATGCCGCCCAAGGTCAAACCCGCAAAATCCGTTGAGGCAAAAATTAACGAAGAATTCACTGCCTCCGTCATCATGGATTTTAGGATGAGTGAAGACCATATTATTGATAACTATTACGAGGGAAAAACCATTCCTAAGTGCGAACATTTCGATTACGCTGATGTGTATTTCAATGGGGAATTATGCTCTGAAGGTGAACCTAAGATTACTACATAAGTAAGCCAAACCACAGGTCAAACAACAAAGAATTATACTCACTTTTATTACTCATACTCATTTGAGACTGAGCTCAAATGCAAATTGGATTCGAAACACGAGGGGCTTCTTGAAACGACCTTTACATGTTATCCTGAACCTCACGAGTTCATGACAATTTATTACTACAAAGGACATGAAATTGATCGTAAAAAGACTGCATTTGTTTTACCGCCATTCTCCGCTAAAAAGAAAGTAGCTAATGAAAAATTCATCGAATTTACCAAGAATAAATACAAAGTCAAAGTAGATAGTGATAAAAGCAAGTTACATGACGCAGTTAAAACCTATGGATTACATTAATAATTGATGCTATCTTTCAGTTTCTTTTGATTATCCTGGAAAATTTGCTGCCCATGATCACTTCTTCTTCGTTTGAATACTCAAATATCAGACACTTAGACACTTCTGAACAGCAATGATATTCAGGAGATTTCTGAGTCAATGACCTCCGCCTTTCTATTGGAGGCAATTAGATGCCGCACATTGGACAGAATCTAAAACTGTCGTCTTCGACCCCGTATCCGCATCTATAGCACCACATAATTCCAGAGATTCCATACGCCAATTTAATTTGTCGTACAACTCACGATGACAACCCCCACAAACGGATCTAATTAATAAGACGTTGCTAATGCAACATACAATGTCTTTGATAGTGTTGCAATGTCCCCAGTGCAATGGTACCTTACAATTTGAAGATGATCGTGAATTCGGATTTTGCCAATATTGTGGAACAAAAGTAATGATTCAAAAACCGGGGGACCATATAACAAACATAACCAACAACACCACAAATTACTCTGGAACCATCATCAACAATTATGGTGGACAGTGCTACGGACCAAGATCGTTCACATGCGAAATTAGCCGCGACAGGAAAGGTAATGATGTCATGGGAGCAATGATTATTTCAATTGATGGTTTTGCCATCAAAATCAAGAGAAAACAAACACAGAGAATAACTCTTGAAGAAGGCTATCATGATATAACTCTTCAAAACAAATATTATGAAACCATATATTCTAGAATTAAAATTACATCTAATCTCAGATTGATAATCACAACTGAAGGAATTATCCATAAAAAACTTGGCATACTTGCTGAAAGATTGCCTGAATAAAGACTTACTCACCTCTAAGCCTTTGTTGAATAGCTATCTGATTATTCAACGCTGCACAATATCGTAAATCTATTAAATACGATTTTACCGATACTATCCTGACCTTCGAGTCAGGGATGTCGCTTCCGCGTCTTGATGACGGATGCGGTGCTTTTTGAGTATGTCATCACCTGGTCATCTACTTGGTGCCAGGACATTGGCAGGGAAATAGACATGGTCATAGACAACAAGAAGGAAATGGAACGCGCAGAGCTGCACCGTACCATCTGGAATATAGCGAATGACCTCCGTGGTAGCGTTGACGGCTGGGATTTCAAACAGTACGTCCTTGGAATGCTGTTCTACAGATATATTTCAGAAAATCTATCCAACTACATCGAAGCAAATGAGCATGCAGCAGGAGATAAGTCATTCAGATACTGTGACCTCTCCGACGAGGATGCCGAATCTGTAAGAGAAGAGATGGTCAATGATAAAGGATTTTTCATCCTCCCCAGCGAACTATTCAACAATGTGAGGGAAAATGCTCCTTCAGATGAAAATCTCAATGAAACCCTGGAAAAAGTGTTCAAGCACATCGAGTCATCTGCCATGGGCACAGATAGTGAAGGTGACTTCAAAGGACTGTTCGACGATCTGGATGTGAACAGCAACAAGCTCGGGGGCTCCGTTGCTGAAAGGAACAAGAAACTCGTCAAGCTCATGGATGGTGTCGGAGAGATGAATCTCGGCAACTATCAGGACAACACCATCGATGCGTTCGGAGATGCCTATGAGTTCCTGATGGGCATGTATGCATCCAATGCAGGGAAGAGCGGCGGAGAGTATTACACTCCCCAGGAGGTATCCGAGCTTCTTACCCGCCTGACCATAGTCGATAAGACTGAAGTGAACAAAGTATACGATCCTGCATGCGGTTCTGGATCGCTTCTGTTGAAGTTCGCGAAGATCCTCGGCAAGGAGCATGTGAGACAGGGGTTCTTCGGCCAGGAGATCAATATCACAACATACAACCTGTGTAGGATCAACATGTTTCTGCATGATATCGATTATGACAAGTTCGACATCGCCCACGGAGATACCCTAACAAATCCAATGCATTACGATGACGAGCCTTTCGAAGCGATTGTATCCAATCCTCCGTACTCGATCAAATGGGAAGGAGAGGATAATCCCGTACTCATAAACGATCCAAGATTCTCGCCCGCCGGTGTCCTTGCACCGAAATCAAAGGCCGATATGGCATTCATCATGCATTCGCTGTCATGGTTGGCGACAAACGGTACAGCAGCGATCGTCTGCTTCCCAGGGATAATGTACCGCGGCGGCAAGGAGCAGAAGATCAGGAAATATCTGATTGATAACAACTTTATAGACTGCATCATCCAACTACCGGACAACCTCTTTTACGGAACATCGATAGCTACATGCATCATGGTCCTGAAGAAATCCAAATCATCCAACGATACACTGTTCATCGATGCATCCAAGGAGTTCGTCAAGGTGACAAACAACAATAAGCTCACTCAAGATAACATCCAGCACATCATCGACATCTTCACCAAACGCAAGGATGTCCAGTACGTCGCAAAGATCGTGCTAAATCAACAGATCAAGGAAAATGACTACAACCTCTCTGTATCGCAATATGTAGAGCAGGAGGATACCAGGGAAGTAATCGATATCGAACGGCTCAATGAAGAAATTGAAAAAATTGTAGCTAGAGAGGATGAACTTAGAAAGCAAATTGATCAAATCATTAGAAATATAGAGGGGGATTCTAGTTGAATAACCTAGAAGAACTTATCAAACAATACTGTCCCAAGAATGTGGATTACGTCAAAATCGGTTCATTAGTTCATTACGAACAACCAACTCAATTCATAGTTCAAAGCACAAATTATTCTAATGATTATGAAACTCCTGTGTTAACACCTGGGCAATCATTCATACTGGGTTACACAAATGAAACGGACGGAATATACCCCGCATCGAAAAACAATCCAGTTATTATTTTTGATGATTTTACTGCCGCTTTTAAATGGGTAGATTTTCCGTTCAAAGTTAAATCATCAGCTATGAAAATATTGACCGCTGATGAATCAAAAACTACACTACGTTACATTTACCATTTAATGGGCTACATTAACTATTCCTCAGACGAACATAAAAGATTATGGATTAGCTACTACTCTCTATTCGATATTCCATTACCCCCGCTGGAAGTCCAAATAGAGATTGTCCGCATCCTGGATTCCTTCACCGCCCTCACCGCAGAACTCACCGCAGAACTCACCGCAGAACTCACCGCCAGAAAAAAACAGTATGAATTCTACCGTGATAAATTATTATCGTTCGACAATCTCACTCCTGAAGAGAGAGAGAGATTGGGAGTGAAATGGATGACTATTGGTAGTTTTTCAGAATGTGTTGTAGGAGCAACGCCAAAAACAACAAACCCCACATATTGGATTGATGGGTCAATTCCTTGGATGAGCTCTGGAGAGATTAATAATCGCATCATATATGGCACAGAAAAGAAAATTACCCAAGAAGCTTATGACAGTTGCAGTACAAAAATAGTTCCCGAAAATACTGTCGTCGTTGCTTTAGCTGGACAAGGTAAAACAAGAGGAAAAGTTGCAATAACAAGAATACCTCTGTGTACAAACCAGTCCTTATGCTCCATAATAGTCAACGAAACAGTCTACCCCAATTATTTGAGACATTATCTAGATTCGAAATATCAAAGGCTAAGGGAGATTTCATCTGGCGATGGGACAAGAGGTGGACTCAATCTAGTAATGATAAAAGGTTTTGAGGTTCCAGTCCCTAGCATAGAGGAACAGGTGAAAATAGCCTCCATATTAGATATATTCGAAAAATTGATGGATAGCATTGATGAAGGATTGCCGGCTGAAATAGCAGCTCGTCAAAAACAATACGAATATTACCGCGACAAGTTGTTGTCATTTGCCACCTAAAAAGAGCTGATTTGATGATTCCTCTGCAAGATGTTCTTAGTAAAATCAATTCTGGATCAGATGATTACAAATTGTACTTAAAATGTCAGGGCGTCTCTGAATCTGATGCGGAGAAAGCATCTTTGGCATTGAAATCTTTATTCTGGCAAGCAGGTGAACAGAAAGAATACTTAGATAATCAAATAAGTACCGGAATACACAATGGAAAACAGTTCTCTATGCTCATCGGATTCGCGTACACAATATTGGATTGCATTGAGGATGCCGCAGAATTTGCACAGATCGGCATCAAAGATCAAAACGGATACCATATCAAATGTGATACTCATTTTATTCAAACTATCAAACTGTATGGCGAAAGAGCTGAAAGTAAACCAACCAATGATTTTGAAGCTTTCAGGTTTTTAAGATCCTTCATATGTGCCCATCCTTTAAGAACAGAATATGAAACTACAACAAAAGGATTCATACCAGGTACCTATGCATATTGTAAATTCATCGACTACATAGACGATAGGCCGATACATGAATGGGTAAAGCCCAAATGTGCTGATTTCTGGGTCCAAGTATTAAGTGACAACAATTCCTGGGACGATGACTTTTACATCTGTAGTAAGGAAATATGGAGTTATGTAGATTATAGGTATCAACAGTTAATTGGTGAAATATACAACACTATGGTTGAACGTACTAAGAAAACTCTCGATCATCTACGTTGTATGCCGATTACCATCATCACACCTGACCGCTCGCTGGACAATATAGCACAACTGATGAGATTAGACCGCTTACGGAATGGGCACCATGAATATGGGTTGAAATCATATCTTCACACACTAACTTATCTGTCCAAAAACCCTCTGGATGAATATAACGATGAATTTATTCAATGGATTTGGAATCGTTTACAAGTTATCAGAAACAAGATTCAAGATTTGGATAAAGAATCAAATGACTTGCACTCTGATGTGCGCATTCTGTTCGAAAGAATAGGTTGTGATAACAATCAGTGTAACAATCTGATGAAATTGGATTACAACGACTATGAATTTTCAGATTACCCTTCAAAGAATCCCAATCTAAACATATTATCTTCTGATACCCGTAGAACGGAATTCAATGGGCTTATGGGTTCAAATGAATTGAAAGAAGCAACACAGGAAGATAGAATAGATTTGGTTTCATGGTACTATAGAAACTATCAACGCATCCCGCGTTCCGACATTTCGAAATTATTTATGGTGATAGTCATTCCAGATTTTGTAAAGAAATATAATCTGTTAGAGGATTTGATAGAGATGGATGATTACCGTCTTTTCCTTAATATCATTGCGTGCTCCATACACGAATTAGAATTGATATCCAGATTACAAAATGATGAATCGGGGATGACTTCATGAGTAGTTATAATATAATAGCCTCAACCGACGAATGCACGGTCGTATCCGAATACACTCCGATAAAGAAACGTTCCGACGCATACCAGTCGGAAGCAGCTTTGGAAGAACAGTTCATCAAGGATCTCCAATCCCAGGGTTACGAGTACATCAAGATTCAAAACGAGGAGAGCCTTAAGAATAATCTCCGTAAGCAGTTGGAGAAGCTCAATTCATATCAGTTCACGGATGACGAGTGGGAGAGATTCTTCGGTACGTGTATCTCATCGGCCAACGATTCCATAACCGAAAAGACCAGAAGGATTCAGAAGGATTATGTTCAGAACCTCATACGTGACGATGGCTCTACCAAGAATATCAGATTGATTGATAAGAAGGACATCCACAACAATTCCCTCCAGGTGATCAACCAGTACACTGTAAACGACGGCAGCCATGCGAACCGTTACGATGTATCTATCTTGGTGAACGGTTTGCCTCTTGTTCATGTAGAATTGAAACGCCGCGGCGTTGAGTTAAAGGAAGCGTTTAATCAAATCAACCGCTATCAGAACGAAAGTTTCTGGTCAGGATCCGGATTATACGAGTATATTCAGATATTTGTAATCTCTAACGGCACGAACACAAAATACTACAGCAACACCACCCGTTCCAACCACATCACGGAATCGACCACAGGCGGAAGGAACAGATCGAAGAGAACTAGCAACAGCTTCGAGTTCACATCCTTCTGGGCGGATGGAAGCAACCGTATCATTCCTGACCTCCTGGATTTCACCAGGACATTCTTCTCAAGACATTCAATCCTCAGCATTCTAACAAAATATTGCATCTTCGATTCTGATAACAAACTGCTAGTGATGCGTCCGTATCAGATAGCTGCTACAGAGCGCATCCTGAACAGGATCATCATATCGAACAACTACAAGACCATGGGTACGGTCGAAGCAGGAGGATACATCTGGCACACCACAGGCAGCGGTAAGACGCTGACATCGTTCAAGACCGC
This sequence comes from Thermoplasmata archaeon, assembly GCA_015063245.1. GTDB lineage: Archaea > Thermoplasmatota > Thermoplasmata > Methanomassiliicoccales > Methanomethylophilaceae > Methanoprimaticola. The sequence goes on along the minus strand of SUSV01000003.1, from coordinate 12,926 downwards.
ACAATTGGCGACGGAGCTGCCATTCATAGAGAAGGTACTATTCGTAGTAGACCGTCAAGACCTCGATTACCAGACCATCAAGGAATACGATAGATTCGAAAAAGGAGCTGCCAACGGCAACAAGAACACCGCAATCCTCCAAAGACAGCTGTCCGACCCTCAATGCAGGATCATTGTAACGACGATACAGAAGCTGGAAGTCTTCATCAAGAAATACAAGGACCACGAGATATTCAACAAGCATATCGTCATGATATTCGATGAATGCCATCGTTCACAGTTCGGCGAGATGCATATCGCCATTACAAAGGCATTCAAGAACTACCACATCTTCGGATTCACCGGCACCCCTATCTTTGCCATGAATTCGTCGTCTGGAAAGAATCCGACACTCAGGACTACCCAGGATGCCTTCGGAGATAAACTGCACTCGTACACAATTGTGAATGCAATCAACGATGGTAACGTCCTTCCATTCCTGATAGATTATGTCAAGACCATAAAGGCTGCCGACCAAATCTCCGACGAGGAGATCTCCGGAATCGAAACGGAGAAGATAATGGCAGCTCCTGAAAGGATCAGCATGGTCACAGAATACATCCTGAACCACTTCGATCAGAAGACCAAAAGGAACACCTATTATGATTACAAGGGAAAGAAGGTCGACGGTTTCAACTCCATATTCGCGGTGAGTTCGATCCCTACGGCGATAAAGTATTACCATGAATTCAAAAGACAGATGAACGCCTCCGGCAAACATCTCAATATAGCTATGATTTACACATCTCAGCAGAATGGGGATGATTGGGATGAGGGTATAACCGTAGGGGAGTTTGATCTTGAAACTTTAACACAGTCGGAACGTCAGTTCCTTGACGGGTCCATACGTGATTATAATGAGATGTTCAAGACCAACTTCGACACCTCTTCGGACGGATTCCAGAATTATTACAAAGATATCTCCCAGAGAATGAAGAACCGTGATATCGATCTGCTAATCGTGGTAAATATGTTCCTCACAGGGTTCGATGCGACCACCTTGAACACGCTATGGGTCGATAAAAACCTAAGATCACACGGCCTCATCCAGGCATTCTCCAGAACAAATCGTATCCTGAATTCAGTGAAGACCTACGGAAACATCATCTGCTTCAGGAATCTCAGGAAAGCGACTGAGAACGCTATCGCACTATTCGGCGATGAGAATGCCACCGGAACGGTTCTTCTGAAGACGTTCAACGAGTACTACTACGGCTACACCGATGACGAAGGCAATCATGTCAACGGGTACAAGGATCTGATTGAGAGGCTCGTACAGGAATTCCCAATAGGAGAGCCCATCATCGGAGAGGAGAAGAACAAGGATTTCATCAAGCTGTTCGGTTCGATCCTCAGGTTGCAGAACATCCTAACGGCATTCGACCAGTTCCAAGGCAACGAGATCATAAGTCCCAGAGATATGCAGGACTATCAGAGCAACTATCTCGACATATACCGCAACATACGCGTGAAGAGAGCTAAATCCGATGTCAGTGCAGATATCGTCTTCGAGATAGAGCTCATCAAGCAGGTGGAAGTCAACATAGATTATGTGCTGATGCTCGTGAAGAAGTATCATGATGACAACTGCAAGGACAAAGAGATCCTGGTTGATATCGAGAAAGCTATAGGATCCTCGACACAGCTCCGCAGCAAAAAAGAGCTCATTATGCAGTTCATCCAAAGAGTGGATCCTTCAGCGGATATTGATGCGGGTTGGGCCAAATTCGTAACTGAACAGAAGACCGAGGATCTTCAAAAACTCATTGAAGAGAACAATTTAAAACCTGACGAGACTGCACAATTCATCAACAATGCGTTCAGAGATGGAAGCCTGAAGACAACCGGTACGGATATCGACAAGATAATGCCGCCGATGCGTCGTTTCGGCGGAGGGGACAGACTTCAGCAGAAGAACACGGTGATCGAGAAGCTCAAGGCCTTCTTCGACAAATATTTCGGATTGATGTGATATCATTGATTGACTATAGAATAGATTACTTTGAATTTAGATTACAAGGCAGCACTCGACCAATCTATCGAAATCTCTGCATAAGGCCCGCTCTACGACCAATACCACGGTCGATTATGCGTTTCCAGGCATCATAAGATGATGCCATCTCGCTAGTGTGCCAGAGAATATGATTAATACTCTGCAATCAGATAGCTAATTTCCTAATTTTCGTTTTCTCGATGTGCTGCTCTAACTCTTCGTCACTAAGGACTTTATCGAATTTATTCTCGCCGAACAATCCTTTGGCATCCATGGATTTGTTGATAATCGAGACGAAAGTGGAGAAATCTTTGTTTATACGCACCAATTCATCGATCATCGTCACATCAAGATCGTTCTCTCTAGAAGGCAGAAGGATTTCCGATTGATGGATATCGTCGAGGTTGAGTTTGATTACCCCGATTCCGAAAGATGCATTGAGTTTTGATAATTGCTTTAACGCTTCATCGCTGAATTTAGGAGATACCAGATATCCTTCGTTTGCCCAGGATGAGTTGGAAACTGCTTGGAAATAGTATTCCCTGACGTTTGCTCCGGTAACATCCTTCTTCATTTCGAACGAAAAAATCGTAATCGTTTCGATTCCTGCATTCTTTGCCAACGATATTGTATTCTGATCCAGATCATCGAAGGGGAGATGCACTGATACAAGATCGGGGTGCATCCATTTCTCTGCATTCTTCCCTTTCTTGACTGAATTCTCGTGCTGGATTGTCATCGTGTGTCCAAGAAAGTGAGGATCGGAATTTACATATGAAACCAATAAGGGATGCAGTTCCCTTTCCGAAGCATTATCACTTGTCTTCGTCTTCACTACAGGCTCCTCTGCGATGCTATAATCAAAACATCTGAGTCCGAACACACCTGGCGATACTTTCACGAAAATACTGCCTTCATTACTCTGAATCTGTGTATAAATCTGGGCTTGCAGTGTCTTCCATGGAGTTTTTCCGCGAATACTAGTATCTTTGTCGTACCCTTTCTTCAGTGCATATTCCCACATAGCTCCGGGAGTCATTGGAATTTTCGTCTCTCTTAGGATTTTTTCAGACAGCTGAAGACCGGTTAGTGACATATGATCAAAAACTGAATATTGAAAGAAGATTATGGAGTTTTCCTCTTGTTCTTCTATAATGTTTGATCTTCGTTAGTGATTTCATCCGAAAAAAATGGAGAGTTGTTCGAAATACCGCCAGCTAATATGGTACCTAAGATTGATTTGTTAGATAAAACTTTTAAACTTTTTAAGAACGATGCACACTCGATACGCCCGCAAAGGATGATTCTGGATGAAGCAATTGAAATGTGACGTGTGCGGTTCCTCCGAAATGACAAAAAGAGATGATCTTTTTGTTTGTGATTACTGCGGAGCCAAATACGAATTAGCAGAAGTTCAGAAAATGGTCGTATCAGGCACATTGGACATATCCGGGAAGATAAAGATCGATAAGACGGACGAGATCAAGGGAAATCTTCAACTCGCCTCCGATTACTATTCTGATGGCAAATATTACGAATGCACAGCCATTCTTGAGGGGTTGATAAAAACCGACCCAAACATATCGGACATCTGGTATCTCTATGCCTTGGTGGCATACAAGACCGATTCCAGCAAATTCAAGACTTATGAGTCCAGAGGTATGAAGAACGATTCGAGATCATATGGTATCATGACCTCGGACGAGTACAGGCTGATAGTCTATGGTGTCGATATATCGTATTGGCAGTTCACAGATTACAGTATCGATGTCTTCGATGGAGATACTCTCCTGTTCAATGCTTTCAAGAAGTATGACAAAAAGACGAAAAAGGTCCTGACCGGCAAACACACATTCTACATCAAAAATCACGATACTGGCGATACGCTATCGAAGATAGAGGTTGATGTGAACAGAGACATGGTTATGCGGACCAAGGAAAGTTCATTCTTCCGTAAGAAGGGCCCAACTACAACGATAATCTGACCAGCATCTTAATTGACAAGATATCAAATACGTTTTCAAAAATGTATATTTAATTTACAAAAAATGTAAATTATTAAATATTTACTTGTAAATCAATTACTCATGAAAGAAAGGCTCCGTGAACTCGGAATAAAGACGACCGAACTGTCGTCATACATGAAGATCTCGCGCCCTTCCCTATACAAGTATCTGAACATGTATGAGGAGAAAGACCTCAAGGGGATACCGGAAGGAGTCCTGCGTACATTCAGATATATCGATAAGTACAGGAAACTGACCAAGGAGCAAGTGATCTCTTTCGTGATCCTGGAATTCTCCGATGACGAAGATTCCGATTACAAAGAAACCATCAAGAAATACCTTCTATCCAAAGGATTGAAGGACAGCAAAATCGAATTTATGTACAATTTAGTGACAACAGACTATTTTGATGGAATTGTCGATTATTTCAATAATGTCACACTTATTCTGAAGAAAGAAGAAATTGATGATGATGGTCTTTATCAGATAGCCAGATTGGTTAATTTAAAGAACGATGTTATGAAGGACGTCCCCATAACAAAAGATGAATTGAACAAAGCAAAAACAATAGTGGGTGAGAGGTATGTCTGAAAATTATAGTGATGAGAATAGAACCTTGGTGATAAGAAACTTCAGGAACCTCGGACCGTTCTGCACCGGTGAAGGAAAAGAGAACAACGAGGACAAGGAATTCCTGAAGATCAATCGCTCACTGGAGCTCGAGGATATGGGCGGATTGATCCTCCTGATTGGAGTCAACAACAGTGGAAAAACCAATGTACTGGATGCTTTGGAACACCTCCTCTCGAATTCTTACACAGAAGACGATTATACAGACTTCACTTTTACCAGAATTGAACCTAAAATCAGCATGAATATCGCCAATGGCGAATACGATGATGAAATTACCTCCCCATACATTTTTTATGTAGGCCCCTGGAACGAAGTAATTCTTTCACTGCTTCTTGAAAAAGAGAGCTTTGACTGGTTTAGGTCTCTTGATCAAAATAAAGATACGACGATTGAACAATATCTCAACTACGTTGATTCCCTATACCCCAAGATGCGTAATAAAAGAAACAACGAAGATGAGATATCATTCCTCAAAATGCTATTATCAGAACGTGGTGACGTTCTTAAATGGAATGTTCAGATCGATAGTGTTGGAAAGATAGGCGAGATAATCGATGGTCAGCCGCTAGACGATCTATCAAACAAACTCGCCTTTGAAGACCGCGGGATCAAGATATGCTCTCTTGCAAGAATAGATACATCCGGGTCACCTTTCAGGGATATCTATTGCAACGATGATCCCGATTATGTGTTCAGTGCCAGAGCATAGGAAATCTTAAACCAACTTGTTATTCTTACCAAGGACGTTCAGAGCCAAAATTACGGCTATGAACTCGGAGCCGATCCTGGAAAATTCCAAGATAGGTACGGTTATGTGCTTGCCAATTTGGTCTATAGGTATAAGGAAGAAAAACCGATAACGCAAAAAGATCTTACCTGCAATCCTGCGAACCCCAATGATTTCTTCATTAACCTTCTCAATTCATTGGATTATTCGATCGATGCTCTCAAAAATGCCTATTCCGGTCCAGGGATACTAAGACATAAACTCGAAGACGAGATAAATGCGGAACTTGAGGAGGTCGCAGAAGAGCTCAATGACCTTCTGAACATTGATGAGAAAAAATACTATCTTAGAATTGATTTAGAAAAAGAAAACATGGAATTCTCGATTAATTATGGGGATGGCATCCCGCTGAATCTGGATCGTCAATCCCAAGGTTTCAAATGGCTTTTCAATCTCTTCTTCGGTATTCTCAAGGTACATGAATTTGAACCTGGTGATATGATCCTGATCGATGAATTCGGGGATTCTCTCGGATTCAGTACTGTTAAGGAGCTTGCAGCACAGCTAAGGGAATACGGACAGGATACCGGAATAACGTTTATCGTAGCTACGCAAAACCCATTGGCGGTTGATATCAGACATCTTGATGAGGTTAGACTAATTGTTCCAGATGACGATGGCAGCTCCCACATCATAAACCAATTCGATCACTTCAGCGACTGTGAAGAACACGATGTTATAGCACCCATAATCAACGGGCTGATGGTAAGCAGAAACTTCATGAGAACCGAGAATAGAAAAACGGTCTTTGTTGAAGGCGCGATGGATTACTTCTATCTCAACGCCTTCGCAGAAATGATGAGGATGGATGGAATAGATGTTGATATTGATTTCATCCCGATGAATGGTCTTGGTTCACGTGAAGATTCTCCCGAAGAACTGATTGATGAGATCCGTTCAATCGAGCGCAACCCCATCATTCTTGTTGACAGTGACAAAAAAGGATTACAAGTTAGTAAAAAGGCCAAATCGATGAATATCACTGTTTCTGAAATCGGCGAGATATTTGATAACAGCAAGAAAGAGATTGAGGACCTGTTTTCTAATTCAGATGCGGAGAAATACCACGTTCATGAGAAATCATTCGATATTGCAGCATGCTTCTCGCAAAGAATGCCTTGGATATCCGATGAAATCGATGAGGAGACTAAAAACAACTTCAGAACCCTCATCGACTACATCATGACAATCTAAAATCAATTTCCGGGCTTCGGCCTGGCCCCCTTCCATCCGTCATTTCTACTATTTCACCCGCCTGATCAAATCCCTAATATCCTACAACCCTATTTCTCCTTCGAATGGTAGAAGTCTCCGCCGGAATCATCATCTCCGATTCCAAGATCCTATGCTTCCAAAAGGGTGATGCGAAATATCCCTATCTAACACACAGATGGGAATTCCCTGGCGGCAAGGTCGAGAAAGGCGAGGATCCAAAGGAAACCATCATTAGAGAGCTCTCGGAAGAACTCAAGATGGATATAAGTGATCAAAGAATCCAATTCCTCTGCGATACCGAACACCAATACCCTGATTTTCATGTCATCCTGCATTCATATCTGATCTTCACTCAAGAACCAGAATTCACACTCACAGAACATATCTCTACCAAATGGTGCAAAGTTGATGAATTAAAACAACTCGATTGGGCAGAAGCAGACAAAGATATTGTGAAGAAACTGGAGGAGTACTATGGATGATGAGTTCCTTGAGAAAGGATTGATCCATGGATTCCTAGATTCCACCATAGATGCGGATTCCGATTATATCCCAAAATTCCTCACTAACAATCCGAACCGTGGGGAAAAAGTTATCACGTCCCTTAAACAAGAGATGACCAGCTGTGACAGCTTCATGTTCTCAGTGGCTTTTGTCACAGATGACGGTATTAACGCGCTTCTTTCAGAATTCAAGTATCTGATAGATCACAAAATCGAAGGGAAGATTCTCGTATCTCAATATCAAAACTTCACTCAACCAAAAGCGTTGAGAAAAATATTGAGCTTCCCGAATATCGAATTGAGGATTGTAACCGAAGATCAGATGCGCCTACATTCCAAATGCTACATATTTGAGAGAAAGGGAACATACGACATCATTATCGGAAGCAGCAACCTGACCAACAATGCACTATGCTCCAATGGTGAATGGAATCTCAAATTCAATTCAAAAGACTCCGGAGAGGTAGTTTCTGCTATAATCAACGAATTCAAACATGTATTCGAATATTCTACGAAGGTCACAGAACAATGGATCGATGAGTATTCCAAAATATACTACAATGAGAAGAAACTCAGATCAGAACTCGCAGAACACGTGGTCGAACCAATTGGCCAGAAACCTAATACAATCTCTCCCAATAAGATGCAGAAAGAAGCTCTGCATAATCTTCAGGAACTGAGAGATAAAGGCGAAGATAGAGCATTGGTGATCTCAGCCACCGGTAGCGGAAAGACCTACCTCTCAGCATTCGACGCATTATCCTATGGCGGAAAGATGCTGTACATCGTCCACAGGAACCCCATCCTCAACAAATCCATGAACAGTTTCAAAGCCGTTTTCGGTAGCTCTGCAAAGATCGAAAGATACGATCCTAAGAGAAACAATCTCGATGCAGACTGCCTATTCGCAACCAACGTTGCCATGGCTGATGATGATGTTCTGAAGCAAGTGCCAGCAGATCAATTCGACTACATTCTGATCGATGAAGTTCACCACATCGGAGCCAATACATATCAGAAGATTCTCAACCATTTCAAACCCAGATTCCTTATGGGTATGACCGCGACTCCGGACAGAACGGATGGCTATGACATTTACAAGTTCTTCAACTACAACATCGCCTACGATATCAGATTAAAGGAAGCGATGGAGTACAAGCTGATCTGCCCATTCCATTACTTCGGAGTCTCTGACATCGAGATCGGTGACAGAGAATATGATGACAAGACCGTCTTCACCAAGATCGAAGAGGAACAGAGAGTGGAGCATGTCATCAAGAATGCTGAATTCTACAGCCATTGTGAAGGAAGGCTGAAGGGATTGGTATTCTGCAGGAATCTGAAAGAAGCTGAGAACTATTCCACCTTGTTCAACCAGCACGGTTACAGGACGGTATGGGTCTCTGGAGAGCAGAAATCAGATTATGTCAACGATTGCATCGAGAGATTGGAATCCGATGAAGGGGAATTCTCGTTAGATTACATCTTCACAGCCGACCTGTTCAATGAAGGGGTCGATATTCCTTCGATCAATCAGGTCATCATGCTCAGACCCACTCAATCTCCGATCGTCTACATCCAGCAGCTAGGCCGTGGATTAAGGATCCACAAGGACAAGTCATACGTCGTAGTTTTAGATTTCATCGGCAACTATGAGAAGAACTACAATATCCCTCTCGCTCTGTCTGACGACCATAGCTACAATAAATCAGAGACAAGGAAGTTCGTTTCTGTCGGGGACACCATTATCCCCGGTAATTCAACCATTAGTTTCGATGAAATCTCCAAACAAAAGATCTACGAATCGATCGATAAATCCGATTTCAACAACACCAAGATCATTGTGGAAGCCTATCAGAATCTGAAGATGAAACTGGGAAGAATCCCTAGACTCATAGAATTCAGACAATACGGTTCCATCGATGCTCTGAAAATAATCTCCAAATTCAAATCATATCCTAATTTCCTTGAGGCAAAGGACAAGGAATTCAAGACTAGGTTCTCAGAACAGGAAATAAACTATCTTAATTACATCTCCAAACTGATTGCAGCAGGAAAACGTTCCTTGGAGATAGAGGTCCTTGAGAAGATCCTCAAGGACGAAGAGAACATCATCCAATCTTATGAGGATGTTCTAAGACCAGAAGCAATCAACAATATCACATCTATATTTAACGGAGAATTCTACAAGAATTCACCGAGAATAATTGTCGATGGTCAGGTTACTAAGGAATTCGCTGAAGCTCTGAAGAACAAGGACTTCCTTGATCAGATCAAACAACTCATAGATTTGGCCACAGATAACAACAGAAAGGACTACTCTGACCCCTATGACGATACCAACTTCGTCCTGAACAAGATGTACACTTACGATGATGTTTGCCGCTTCATGAACTGGTCCCATAACATCAATGCACAGAACATTGGCGGTTACAAATACGATCAGGATACGAACACATTCTGCGTATTCATCAACTATGTGAAGGGCGAAAAAGTGGTGGAATCACAAAGATATGAGGATCATTTTGAGAACAGGAATACCCTCATCGCACTATCAAAATCACTTGAGAACAAGAATAGCAAGAATATGGTTCGCGTAAGGGATCACAGAATTAACAGAACTAACATACATCTTTTCGTCCGTAAGAACAAGGATGATGAAGGTTCAAAGGAATTCTATTACTTAGGTAAAATGGACTTCGAATCATTCCTGAATGATGAAAGGCCAGTCAAAATCAGATACAAACTCAGAGAAGAGATCAGATTCGATCTCTATGAGTATTTTGTTAGGTGAAAATCAATGGCGATAAAACTGTCCGAAATCGCTGATGCGATCGATATGAACTGCGAAGCCTATGCAGACCTCACGACCGGTGAAGTTATCCTGATCCTCGACGGTATCGATGAAATAGAATTGGATGAAGAACATGACATTCGCCCGATATTCTTCGAATACAACGTCGGATACAAGGCAATGGAAGAATTCATTGAAAGTCTCGGCGATGACAGCAGAACAGATCCATTATGGCGCGCAATATCCGGTCAAGGAGCGTTTGGAAGATTCAGAACAGCGATCGACATCCTAGATATGGAAAAGGAATGGTATTCCTTCAAAGAAGAATACTATTTTAGGAAAGCAAAGGCTTGGTGCGAGGATGAGGGCATCGACTATTCTGAATGACTCATTTGTCATTTTTCCTCAAATAGTATCGAATTCTGCGATAAAAATACAATAACAAACATAACAGCCAGCAGTTATTATACTCCCTTAACCTACCATCTCACATCCAATGACCCGCTACTCCAACTCCAGGCTATCCCAATACGAGAACTGCAGGTTCGCCTATGACCTCCATTACAACAAGGGCTACGACTCCCCCTACGAGACCATAGAGGCCTACATGGGATCCCGCGTCCACGAGACTATGGAGAAGCTGTACACCGACGTCCAGAACGACAAGGTTGACACGCTCGACGAGCTCATCCAGTTCTACAACGCCAACTGGGACGGGAAATGGCATGACGAAATCATCAACAGCTCCCGCTACGACGATTACGAACAGCATGACATCGGGATCGAATGCATCACATCCTACTACAACCGCTTCCACCCCTTCGACCAGCAGGCCATAGCCGGCATCGAGACCGATGACATCCTCGAGCTCCCCGACGGCAACACCTGGTCGGTGAGGATCGACAGATTCGCCTTCAAGGGCGATACGTTCTATGTCTGCGACTACAAGACGAGCGGCAGGATGAAATCCCAATATGATGCGGACAGCGATAGGCAGCTCGCAATGTACGCCAGATGGGTCAGGGAGAAGTACGGCAAGGACAAGAAGGTAAAACTGGTCTGGCACATGATGAGATTCGACAGGGACGTCGAATCCAAGAGGTCGAACTTCGAACTGGATCAGCTGATGGACAGGGTCCTCAGGGAGATCCGCGAGATAGAGGACAACGACGATTGGTCGCCTCAGCCCTCGAGGCTCTGCGACTGGTGCGTTTACCGGCACAAGTGCCCGCTTCATATACAAGAATATCAAGAATGATATGCGTATCAAAAAAAAATCAAAACGACAATCAGCTTCATTCTTTATTGCATACCATCGTATTATGATACCCATCTTTCATCTATCTTCTTCACGATATCGAACTGATTCCATTCACCACGATTTCTTAGTGCTAAATTGATATAACGATTAGGATTGGAACAAAACTCACACCACCTCGTCAACACTATGTAACTATTTCCATGAACATACATCGGATTGCCATATCCATCAACAAAATGACTGATGCCTTTTCTGTTGAACATATTCACAAGCATGATTTCGAAGAAGGCTTTCTTCCTGACAAAAATATGGCGCCCATCTGTTTTTACGGCATAATTGTAACTCCCGTTCCTATCAGGCAAAACAACCGCTAAAATCGCGTTCATGTTGCTACTACCATCAGCACGAGTCTTATTCTTCAAGGAATACGATATCTCCCAAGGAATCCACTGCTCTATCTCTTGAACATTTTCAAACATCTTCGGAGAAATGAGGACGATTGTCACACTTGTATAGAACATTCTGTCTGCCAACTTCCTCTCGATAGTCCTATAGTCGAGATCTGATAGGTCTTCTCTGTCGTTCTCCCCCCTATAATTATAGCCATTCGATCTGTCCAAGGTATTGGATATTTTGTTGACATAATCCCTTACAGTCGTCTTATGTCTCAAATTGATAAATTGCCTGACATCAGAGTCCGCATACTTGTATGATACAAACACATTCCTTCCCGTGAAATCACCATATGTAATTGATAACAGACACTGCAATCAGTAAAGCGATCATTGATAAGTAAAATGGCCAAACGGACCATGATTTAAATGACTACATCTTCGGAACTGGCGTAAAACACATCGAGAAGTCTATATCTGAATCACTTTTCTGACGCACATCATCATACAAATCACGATATGATTTCTCCAATGATAGATAGTTAACATCCAAATAACAGAATAGTACGACGGGAAGAATACATGCTATAATTATGGTACTCCTGGAAAGAACGATGGCTGCACTAACAATAGCAAGACACCAGCATTTTATCTGTAAAGAATTTCCTGCCATTCTTGTAATTGCAGACTCAATTATATTCAAATGGTCTATCTTGTCAGACATGGACTTCCCTCATTTTTCTAATTGTTTACATATATTGAATGACTCCCAATTATTCCTATTGTCCAATGCTTCCTTGATACATCCACTGTAGTCCTTGACAAAATCCTCCCAAGTTACTATAGGTATGTAGCTGCTGTTGCCACGATACACCGAACACCCGCATATGCAATTGCCTTTTTCCGGTTCCTTGATATTGAACATATTTTTCCTAATGATAGGAAAGAACCTATCTGTACGAATCGTCCTATGACAATCCTGTTGTTGTATTGCATAATCGTATTTACCATTGCGATCCGGCAAGACAACCGCTAAAACAGCATTCATATGACTCAATCCTGACTCACGATGATTCTCTTTCAGAGAATAGGAAATCTCCCAGGGAATCCACTGTCTATTTTCTGGCAGAGACCGATCATACATATTCGGCGACATCAATACAATGGTGACTGTTGTGTGGAATATCATATTAGCCAAATATTCCCGAATTGTATCCTCGGGGTACTGTACCTGTAATTATCTGATGTTTTCTCTATAAGAAAAAGTCATCAACTCCCTCAACGACCAAACCCTATCCGTCAG
>SUSV01000010.1 GCA_015063245.1 Thermoplasmata archaeon | reverse complement strand
GGCATATTTTACACATACCTGCGAGGGTTTCTTCGCTAACCTCGCGATTTATCAGACGAACGTCTTAATGCTCCGACCGTGACGCCATATTCGCTTCGAGAAGCCTTAGCACATGAAGCAGACGTGGGTTGCAAACGCATTGCCCGGTGCGTCTGGTCGGACACTATTTTGTCCAATCCAAAAAGTCGTATAGATAAGTTATATTTAAAGATGGCCCTCGCGTACTATTATAATAAAGGACGCGAGGGTATGCGTTTAGCTGAAAATCAGAGCGTGCCTTCCTTGGCCTTCTTCTGAGCCCTCTTCATACGGGCCTTTGCATCGAATCCAGTGGCCTTCTCTGCGAAAACATTGAGCTTCCTCTTGCTGTCGAGGATCTCGTCGTCGGTCATGGGGCCGTCCCTGTTCTTGGTTGTGATGTCGAGCTTGTCCTTGGCGAGCACGGTGACCTCGATGACCTCGAGCACACCGTAGGACGAGATGCACTTGTCGCCCTCCTTCCTGACGTTGCCGAAGACCTCTTCCATCAACTGTGCCAGCGCATCCCCTTCGACCTTCTTGTACCAACCTTTCTTGATGTCGTAATCCATCCCTTTCACATCCTCAAAACTAACTCGTTTTCGAAATCCCTGTCGAGGTCCGCGGGCGATCCGAGTATTGTCTCGGAGCGCTTGTAGGCCTCCCATTTCTCTATGCAATTGCAGCTGACGTCAAGGTCCTTGACGTCCTGCGAGTGACTGAATCTCTCGACGGCATCCAATGCCTTCTGGTCGCACTGCCCGCAGTTGTGGACCCCTCTCATGGCCCCTCCTCCAGAAGGAGAGGACATCAGCCTCGAGCTCACAGTGCCCGATAGCTGCCTGAACACGTCTATGAGAGACCAGATCCAAGGGGACCTGAACTCCCCTCTCTTCCAGAGACGCTCCACGTACGTTCCCCTCTGCACGTTGAGAGGGTTGACCGAGATCTCATCGGAGAACGGGTCGGCGAACCTTGCAGAGTCCACTGCATCCCTTATCGCCATCTCCTCGGTCATGAACGGGGGCTTCAGAAGCAGGTACGTCCTGACCATCAGGCCGTTCGCCTTGAGCAGCTCGCCGGCCCTTCTGATGTCCTCCGGCGTGAAGCCCTTGTGGACGGATTTCTCGAGAACATCGGGGTTAGAACTCTCAAGACCCAGCGCCACCGTGACGTTCTTGGGGAGCGTTGCGACGACCTCCGGGGTTATGAACTCCGGACGGCTCTCGAAGAGCAGACGCTTGCAGTCCTTGAAGGCCTCGAAGTACCTCTCCCTCACGTTCGGAGGGACCTCGTTGTCATCCAGGAAACTGCCCGACGTGTAGATCTTCACGAACGGCTCGCCCTTGTAACGGGACAATGCCTGGTCCAGCTGCTTGAGGAGATCCTCCTCGGTCACGTTCATCAGGGATGCTTCCCTGTAACCGCACATGGTGCATCCGCCATGCTTGACCCAACAGCAACCGTTGGTGCGCATGATGACGACCATCGCCTTGACCTTTGAGCCGTCTGCCATGTCGTCCTCTTTCCAGAGGGCCTCCAATTCCGACGGCGATCTCTTCTCTCTCATCTGGATACCGAAACTTGTATGGGGGAACGGGTTAAAATCCTTTGTCGGAGCCGTTTTTAACGGTACCGCGTGCGCCTGCACCCGCACGCCCGTTCCGACCGTCATTTTTTTAATAAGGCAAAAGATGACGGGGCGGAGAGAGCCTAATATGGCTAAGAAAATCATAGTAATCGGTTCGGGAGCAGCCGGAATGACCGCTGCTTCCACCGCAAAGGCAAAAGACCCTGCCTGCGAGGTCACCGTCTTCACAGAGGACGAGGATGTCGCCTATTCCCCCTGTGCTATCCCATGGGGTATCGAGGGGAAGAGCAACTGGACAGACATAGTCATGCACACTCCCGAGTTCTACGAGAAGGAGCGCGGGATCAAGATCTGCACCAAGACCAAAGTCGAGTCCGTGGACGATGCTTCCAAGACCGTCACAGCAGACGGAAAGGCATACCAGTACGACGCATTGATCATCGCGACAGGCGGAAGGGTGTTCGTTCCTCCGATCGAAGGGACCGGACTCAGGAACGTATTCATCGTGAGGACCGTCAGGGACGGTAAGAACATCCAGGAGGCCCTCAAGGATGCGAAGAATGTCGTCATCGGAGGAGCCGGGGTCATCGGACTCGAGCTCGCAGTCTCATTCAAGAACATGGGTAAGGATGTCACGGTCGTCGAGATGATGAACCAGGTCATCCCCCGTATCGCCGACAAGGATATGGCGGACAACATCCAGGAGCACCTGGAGGGTATGGGCATCAAGTTCGTCATGAAGGCACCCATACAGGCAGTAAACGGAACAGACAAGGTCACAAGCGTCACGGCTGACGGCAAGGAGTATCCCTGCGACGTCATGATCTTCGCTACGGGAGTCCGCGCCAACCTCGACATCCCCAAGGCATTGGGATTCGACGTCGGTCAGCTCAACGCGCTCATCGTCTCCCCCACGCTCCAGCCCTACAAGAGGGGCAGGCTCGTCCCCGACATCTATGTCGCGGGGGACCTTGTCCAGTGCGAGTCCGCGATAATGAACGGAGCCACCATGAGTCAGCTGGGTTCCACGGCAGTCAAGCAGGGAACCGTAGCCGGGAACAACGCGGTCTGCAGGGAGAAGAGGCTCTTCGGGCCCGTCGCAAGCCCTTGGGTCAGCCTCATCGGCGAGAAGCAGATAGCAGGAACCGGACTCTCGGAGGGACTTGCATCCTGGTATGGAATCGACGTCGTCGAGGGTAAGGCCGAGGGACTGACCCGCGCCAGATACCACCCCGGCGGAAAGGAACTCATCGTCAAGGTTCTCGCAGACAGGACATCCCACAGGATCATCGGAGCACAGATCATCGCAGGAGAGGAAGCGACCGGCCGTATCGACTGGCTCACTGCCGCTGCGATCAACGGAATGACGGCCGAGGACTTCCTCGTCCGTTCAGAGAACGCATACTGCCCCCCGACATCCATGGTCAAGGACGTCGTCATATCGGCGGTAGAGGATCTCTGCAGAAACTTCTCCCAGTGATACCGTGGATTACGCAGAGTACAAAGAACTCTACAACAGCCTCAGGACCCCTGCGGACGTGGAAGCACTTAGGGGACGCTATGACGAGAGGCTGCTGGACACCCTTTACACGCAGAAGACCAGCAGGGATGTGAAGAAGAGGTTCTACATCGTCAAGCAGAACGCGCCCAGGATGCTCAAGGAATGGCATAAGGGAAAGACGATCATGGACCTCTCGAACAAGTACAAATTCCCCCCGATCCTCACAGCCATGTTCATCTTCCTCGAGGACGGAACCTCGAAGAAGGATTTCTGGGCATCTATCAACGACCCCGACTCCCTCGAGAGCCCCGAGGTCGCCGATGAGATCCGTGAGGCCATCGCCAATGACATCGTCTACTCTCCCGAAGCCAACGACAGGCAGAAGGAGAGGGGCCTCTGGGGAGAGGATCTGGCACATCAGTGGCTGGATGGTCAGGGCATCACATACCGTACGGAGAACGATCTCCGCGACACGGAATTCACTAAGACCCCGGACTGCCTTCTGGACAAGCCGGTGATGTACAAGGGGAACAAGATCTTCTGGGTCGAGAGCAAGGCCTCGTTCGGCGATAACACCGAGTTCAAGTACAACTCCCGCAAGCAGCTCATCCCCTACACGGAGCTCTTCGGACCCGGACTCGTCGTATACTGGGTAGGCTGCCTGGACGATCTTGAATGTCCTAAGGACGTCTACGTATCCGATATATCGGTACTTGATGTAAAACTGGAAAAAATCGAGGAAGGACAGGAGTGATCCTGTCCCCCTCCTCCATTTCTTTATTGTTTCTCACTGGTTTTCCATACGCAGCTCTCCGAGAAGGGCCTCCCTCTCGGCGAATGCATCATGCTTGTGGATGGATTCCTCGGAATCGCTGACGACATCGATGTAGACGTCATCAGGCAGTTCTGGGTACTTCTTCACGAAGTTGTCGAGGACGGCTCTGACGACATCCTCCACGAACTTGGTGTTGGAGTGGGCGTTGATGATGACCTGACCTTCGTCAGGCCTCTTCAGGAGCTCGAATGTGGGGGATGAGAACGATGCCTCCACGATATCGATGAGATCATCGGCCTCCACAGTGACTCCGTCCGGCATGTAGACGCAGAGCGAGCACACATTCCTCTGGTTGTGGGTCATAACGGGATACTTGCTCTCGATCTCGAGCATCTCCGTGACGGTCTGCTGTCCGCAGGGGCATGCGGTCATACCGATGACCTCCACACCCACCATCTTCGTGAGCTCCCCGTCACGCTCTATGTGGCCTCCTGCGAGGAGCGTGTATGACTCGAACGTATCCTTCCCGAGAGGGGTCTTCGTTGCACGGAAGTATTCAGCCTCGATGTTTACCTGCGCCTCCATCGCGTACTCGTGGCGCACCAGGAGCTTCTTGCAGATATCGGCTGCTACATCCTCGATCGCTGTGATGGGGTGCCTAACGGACTCCTCCACGATCTCATTGAGAACCTCCACATTCCTGGACATGTGGGATCCCTTCTGGTCACCGGGCAGGTCCACGAATATGTCTATGCTGCAGTTCAGAGTGTTGTTGAGAGTACCATTGATACCATCCCTCTGAACGAGGATGGGTTTGCGTACCCCTTTGACTCCTACGCGGGAGAGCCTGTACTCGGAATCTCCCTTTCCATACTGGAGGTCACATTTCAGCGTCATTACAACTCCATCACGCAACTACTTTAAAATAGTGTAGGCCTACCACTTGTTTGGTAATCAGCATATGATGTGCGGAGTCGATGAAGCTGGGAGAGGGCCTGCGATGGGACCTCTCGTGGTCGGAGTAGTGTATATCGATAACGATGATGCACTGAAGGAGATAGGTGTGAAGGATTCGAAGAAGCTCACACCCAAGGCCCGCGACCGCATGTATGACCAGATCATCGATGCGGCGGATCACTGGACGACGGTCGTCGCGACTGCTGAAATGATAGATTAGCAGAGGAAGACGATCTCCCTCAACGAGATCGAACTCAGGATGTTCGCCGAAGGCGTGACAAGATGGAAAGCTGGTTCGGTCTATGCAGACTGCCCGGACATCAACGAGGAATCCTTCGGGATAAAACTCGGAAATCTGGTCGGAAACGACGTTGAAATTATAGCAAAACATAAAGCTGATGACACATACCCTGTAGTATCGGCAGCATCCATCATCGCCAAAGTGACGAGAGACAGGATGATGGACGATATCCGTGAGGAGTTCGGTGTGAACGTCGGAAGTGGGTACCCCAGCGACCATTACACGATGGATTTCATCCGTGGTTGGATCGAGAAGAACGGTACCGCGCCCCCCCATGTCCGCACTTCATGGGAGCCTGTGAGAGACATGCTCTCCAAGAAGAAAATCACAAAACTCGACGATTGGTGACAAAATGAGTATGCAGCCCAGGATTCAGGAAATGATCGACAAGTTCCACAGGAAGATGGAGAAGGACCCTAACATGAAGAAGGAGGTCGAGCCGCTCAGCAAGACCATCAACATCGACCTTGGCTCCGAGACCTACTCCATGAAGCTGAAGAACGCTCAAATCTACGACTTCGTCCCCATGCTCCTGCAGGAGGCCGACGTCACCCTCACCACCACTCCGGAGAATCTCCAAGCGCTCATCGACGGCACACTCAGGCCCATGAGGGCATTCGTGCTGAAGAAAATCCAGATCAAAGGGAAGATCGACGATCTTATGTTCCTGAAGAAGTTCTTCTGAACTTCCCCAAACGTTTTATAATAGACTCCCATAGGCGTCATTATAGCGAGGTGGGGTAGCCAGGATATCCCGTCGGGCTCATAACCCGGAGATCGGTCGTTCAAATCGACTCCTCGCTACCATATTTTCCTGTCATTCTCCTAATTAGGAGCGGTGTTCCCGCTCCGCCATCATCCGAGTAACGGACGTTCTGCAAACAGATGAATAAAGATGGGCCGGAGACCCGGCCCGATGAAACGTTTAGAGATCTCAGAGAAGCGATTTGGCTTCCTCTGCATCGATGTCGAGGGCCTTCAGCATGTACTGGAGAGCCTTCTTCGCGTAAGGTGCGCGTGCCTTGGGATCCTCCATGATCTCCCCGTACTGCGCCATGACATTGTTGAAGTACTCTATGGCGAACTCGGAGTAGAGCGAGGATGACAGCGATTCGTCGATCTCCGCTGCTTCGCAGTATGCCTTCTCGGCCTCATCATACTTCTGGACGGAGATGCAGAACAGACCGTATGCCTGGAAGTAGTCCGCGCGCTCGGGATCGAGCTCCATCGCCTTCTTGTACGCATCCATGATCTCTTCGATATCCGCCTTCGCCCCGAACATTCCTGATGCATAGTTCCCGCATTCTGCCTTGTAGAACCAGCACTCGGCATTGTCAGGGAACTCAACGACGAGCTTCTTGAAAGAAGAGTAAGCCTTCTTGAAGTCGCCTTCCTCCATCGCCTTCATTCCTGCGGCGAGTTGTTTCTCGGGTGTAGCAGCTGCTGCCATGAGAGGTTCTATTGATATGGATAATAAAGGTCTTTCGGGATGCTGGATGGAATTCGTACTAATTATGACGGCTTTTATTGTAACATATATAAACCCTATAAAACGTCCATACTGCTATGGAAGCATGGCAGAACATCGCATCCCTGCAGAGTTATGAGGATTTCACGTTCAGGAAAGCACCTGTCCCCGAATACGATGAGGAGAGCTATCGCATCGCCTTCCAGTGCTGCAAGGAGAACAAGTGCGGCACATATGACACCAACTGGGGATGCAACCCGGGTGCCAAAAGGGATGTGCCAGCATTCCTTTCCGAGCAGGATTATGTCATCGTCGTATCACGCACCTATGAGGTCGATTACAAGGACAGGGAACTGATGAAGAGCATCACCGAGGACATCCAGAGGACGTTCCGCAGGATGATCATCGAGCTCAGGAACAACAACCTGGACTGCATCGGGTTCCTCGACGGACCGTGCCTCTACTGCGGCGAATGCGCATACCCCGACCCTTGCAGATTCCCCGAAATGAAGATCGAGTCCATATCCACGCTCGGCCTGAACCTGCGCAAATGGTTCGAGAGCTTCGGCGAATCCTTCGGGTTCGAGGAAGGTAAGGTCACTCTCTATGGTTTCATTTTCGTGCGCGCGCCTGACGCGTCCGCATAAAGTTATATTATATCCGCCCGATAGCCCGCCGAAGGTCTAAATATGGATGTGAAGACCGTACAGGACGTGGCTAAGTTCGCACACTTGGCCCTCACGGATGAGGAACTGGAGAAATACTGCAAGGACCTGGGAGACATTCTCAGCTACTTCGAGCTTCTGAACGAGGCTCCCGGATGCGATGAGCGCGGGGTCAATCCGATCAAGGTCGAGGACATCACCAGAGAGGATGAGCCCAAGGTCATATACGATGCGGACCAGCTCCTCAGAGAAATGGACACCTACGACAGGTATGTCAGGGGGCCGAGGCTTTCATGAGCTCCGCCGACACACTCAGGGATCTGAAGAGGATCAACGAGAAGTACCAGATGTTCCACGCGATGACCGATGACGTCGACGCGGGAGACTCCAAGTTCCTGTTCTCAGCGAAGGACAATCTCACATCCAAGGACATGGAGACCTGTGCGGGATCGAGGATCCTCGAAGGATACCACCCCGTCTTCGACGCCACCAGCATCGAGAAGCTCAGGGCGGCCGGAGGAAAGCTCATCGGCAAGACGAACATGGATGAGTTCGGATTCGGGACATTCTCCACCAACTCCGGGTTCGAGATCCCCAGGAACCCCTACGACCTCGACAGGGCGTGCGGAGGTTCATCCGGAGGATCGGCATGCGCCGCATCAGTCATCGACGATCACGTTTCACTGGGAGTCTCCACGGGAGGTTCCATCTGCTGTCCCGCCTCGTTCTGCGGGGTATACGGCATCGCCCCCACCTACGGCCGTGTCTCGAGGCACGGGCTCATCGACTACGGGAACTCGCTGGACAAGATCGGAGTCCTCTCCCAGAAGGCTGCGGACCTCAGGAAGTACATGGAGATCATCGCAGGGAAGGACGAGAGGGACCCCACATCCATGGTCCAGCCCGACTTCGACACGTCATACAAGAAGATGGAGTCCGTAGCGATCCCCAAGGAGGGAATCGAGGGGCTGTCCAAGGAGGTCGAATCCGTATTCAAGGATGCGGTCGAGCGGCTGAAGTCGATGGGAGTGCAGGTCGATTATGTCGACATGCCCTCCCTGAAGTACGCGATGCCCGCATACTACATCCTGGCGACATCCGAGGCATCCACCAACCTCGCCAGGTACGTCGGTATGAGGTACGGGCATCAGGAAGGGGACCACTCGCTCAAATTCGACGACTACTTCACAGAGGTCCGCTCCAAGTACTTCGGCGACGAGGCCAAGAGGAGGATCCTTCTCGGAACATACGCGCGTATGGCCGGATTCGGAGGAAGGCACTACGCCAAGGCCAGAGAGGTCAGGCAGGTCGTCATCAACGATTACAAGAGGGTTCTGGAGACGCACGATGCGGTCCTCGCCCCCACCATGCCCTTCACGGCGCCCAGATTCTCGGACATCTCGAAGATGTCCGCCCTGGAATCATACAAGGCGGATTATCTAACAGTCCCCGCCAACATCGCGGGAACACCGCACCTGTCGGTACCCTGCGGATATGATTCCGAGGGTATGCCCGTCGGGATGCAGTTCGTCGCAGACCACTGGAACGAGCGCGTCCTGTTCTCTATAGCCGAGGACTGGGAGAAGCAGTTCGACCTGAGGAGACCGGAGGTGTCGATATGAAGATCGGATTGGAGTGCCATGTGCAGCTCCCCACCAAATCCAAGATGTTCTGCTCCTGTCCCACCGAGGACTGCGAGTATCCGAACACCTATGTGTGCCCCACATGCCTCGGTATGCCGGGATCCAGGCCCGTCCTGAACAGGCAGGTCCTCGTCTACGGGATCATGATCGCCAAGATGCTCAACTGCGAGATCAACGACACGACATGGTTCGCGAGGAAGACCTACTTCTACCCCGACATGTCCAAGAGCGTCCAGATCACACAGTACGACAACCCCATCGGAGAGAGGGGAGTTTACTATCTTGACGGCAAGAAGCCCATCAGGATTACCCGTATCCACATAGAGGAGGACCCCGGAAGCACCAAGAGGACAGCGGACCTCACATCCCTCGTTGATTACAACAGGTCGGGTGTGCCCCTGGCAGAGATCGTCACAGAGCCAGACATCGCAACCCCTGCTGAAGCGAGACAGTTCCTGACGCAGATGATAGGGGACATCAAGCACCTGCTGCAGATCCCAGCGGACCTTGAATGGGAGGTCAAATGCGACTGCAACATCTCCGTGGGAACAGAGAGGGTCGAGATCAAGAACGTCACCGGCCTGAAGAACGCCGAGAAAGCGCTCCATTCGGAGATGGTCAGGCAGATCGCCATGATCAAGGCCAAGAAGAAGATTGTCAGGGAGACCAGGAGGTACGATCCCGACAGGGACGTCACCATCAGCATGAGGGTCAAGGAGTTCGAGGACCAGTACGGTTACATCGACGAGCCCGACCTGGGAATCTACCACATCAAGGACCTTGCCGACTCGATCAGGATATCGGAGAGCCCCCAGAACATGATCATCAGGCTGTCCAACCAGTACAAGATCGACGGCAAGATGGCGAAGCAGCTTGTGAACACATCAATGGACCTCGCGGAGCTGTTCGAGGATGTGGCCAAGGAGTTCGACACCGCCAGCGCAATCAAGTGGGTCGCCGGGCCTGTCAGCGCCAACTGGCGCGCTATGACAGAGCGCGATGGAGAGGTCGACCTGTCCGCGCTGAAGGGATTCATCAGGGACTTCACCGACGGCAAGATCACCGACACTCAGTGCAGTATAGAGATCAAATCGTACATGACCGGTGTCGACGCGTCCTCCATGCAGGATGAGTCGGCAGGATTGGAGACGCTGATCAACGAGTTCCTCGACAAGAATCCTAAGATCGTCACCGATTACCAGAAGAATGACAAGGCGGCCAACCAGGTCATCGGTTATGTCATGAAGCAGACCGGCGGAAGATACTCCTCGGCAGAGGTCGTCGAGACAGCCAAGAAGCTCATCGAGGCAAGGTTCTGAAACACCATGGGCGAAAGCCCATGGCCCCCTTCTGATGATTGTGATGATTAATTATCATAATTGATTATTATAATAACACGTATTAATCGAGATAAGTTTTTATACTGAACATCACTAATTCCCTTTATTATGCCTGAAGATTATCATAATAAACTCGATTATTCCAAATTCAGACCGTTGGGATATCCTGTGAGGCATAAGCGCAAGATACCTTTCCAGCCTATACTTTCCTTACCTCTCGGCTACCGTGAGATGCTGCACGAGATCAGAAAACTAGACATGATGCTTGACGGCTTCGTCCTGGGTTCCGAGGACTATTTGGAGCTTGTGAAGGATGCATTCTCGGATAACATCCACTGGTCCACGAAGATAGAGGGCAACCAGCTCTCTTTGGAAGAGGTCAAAAGGCTGACGACAAGATTCACAAGGGGAGAAAACATCGAGGTCAACAATGGACCCACGCAGGAGATCCTCAACCATCTTTACTCATTTTTCGCTAAGAAAGAAATGAGTCTCCCTTGGAACACGGACACTGTGAAGAATGTTCATGCGCTTTTGATGGAGAACGTCAACAAAGACGTCATCCCCGGGATCTTCAGGAGCGAACCGGCCAGCGTCGTCGGATCAGACCAAGTCGAGTACTTCATCGCATGTCCGCCTCAGAGCATAGAGGTCGAAATGGAATCGCTTATCGAATGGCTGAACAATTCGCCGTATGATGAGATCGTTACTGCGACGGTCTTCTTCCATGAATTCGAAAGCATCCATCCGTTCAAAGACGGTAACGGGAGGACGGGACGCACGCTTTTCCAGATCCTCATGCAGGAACTGGGGCTGAAGAACTGCAGACTGTGCAAATTCGAAAAGGAGATGCTGTCCGATTCCGGCACATATTACGATCTCCTAGCATTCACGGATTCCACAGGACCCTATTCTCAGATCGTGATGTACTTCACAGAGTCTTTGCTCAGGGCATACAGGAATGCGGTATCGACCTTCAAAGAGAAGGATCGTCTGTGCGACATGGATGAGAACACGCGTGCGATCGTCCATAAGATCAAAGAGGTGGAATCATTCAGTTTCAACGAGGCCTGTGCATGGATACCGGGAATCGGCAGTCAGACTGTCAGGTCCAAATTGGATAGGCTGATCGAGCTGGACATTCTCGAAAAGCACGGGAAGACTAAATCCATGAGGTATTCCTTCAAGGACCCTCTGAGAGCAATAAAACTGGAATGATCGGTCGGAAGGTCTGTTCTTTTCATACATCCCTTTTTATCGAAATCATGACCATTCCCTCCCATGGAATTCAAAGATCGTCACCGATTACCAGAAGAACGACAAGGCGGCCAACCAGGTCATCGGTTATGTCATGAAGCAGACCGGCGGAAGATACTCCTCGGCAGATGTCGTCGAGACAGCCAAGAAGCTCATCGAGGCAAGATTCTGAGACGCCGACGGTATGCACCCATCGGTCCTTTCCGGATCGGAGCCCCGAATTGATGGTGGTCAGGAGTCTATGTCCAGGAGCAGGTCAATCCTGTAATCGGGATACTTCTCCTGGATCTCCCTGTGGATCTCGTCGTAGAGTTCGTCGCGGGCCTTGACATCAAAGTCTATGATGATGTCCAGGTTCATCGTCCTCTTCTCCAAGTCAACTTTGAAACCATGCATCTGGAGGACGCCTTCGTGTGACGATACTATCCTGAACACCTCGTGCCTTATCGCCTTCGCCTCATCCGTATCGTCCCGAGAGTATACTCCTATGGCGGCCATGAGCACACCGTGCTCTTTGAACACCCTTTTCGCGATGCTCCTCTCCATCTCATCGATCCTGTCGGCGGTCATATCCGCAGGTATCTCCACGTGCACCGAGCCGATGGTCTTGTCGGGACCGTAGTTGTGCAGTATGAGATCATATGCCCCGGACACCCCTTCCTCCTTGCAGATGGTTTCCTTTATCCCGTCGGAGAGCTCCTTATCTGCCCTCATGCCGAGAAGATCGTCCACCGAATCACGAATCATCTCTATTCCCGATTTGATGATGAAGATGGAGATCACCGCTCCGACATATGCCTCCAGACCTACCCCTGTGGTGATGAAGATGAACGCGGAAGCAAGCACCGATGTAGATAGGACTGCATCGAACAGCGCGTCCTGACCTGATGCTATCAGCGAACTGGAGTTCACTTTCTTACCGACACTCTTCACATATCTTCCCAGGATTATCTTGACGAAGATGGCGGCTGAGATGATTATGAGGGATATCGCCGAGTAGTCCGCGGTCTCGGGATTGATTATCTTGTCTACCGATTCTGTCATCGAGGTTATTCCCGCATAGAGGATTATCGCCGCGATGATCATAGTGCTCAGATACTCTATCCTCCCGTAGCCGAGCGGATGCTTCTTATCCGGTTGCTTACCGGCGAGCTTCGCACCGATTATCGTGACCACCGAGGACATGGCGTCGCTCAGGTTGTTGACAGCGTCGAGCGTCACGGCTATAGAATTCGAAAGGACGCCTATCACGGCTTTGAAAGCCGCCAGCAGCAGATTCGCTATGATCCCTATTATGCTGGTACGGACGATGATGCCCTGCCTGTCCTGATGTGTGCCAGACTCTGACTCTGCCTCGCCGGTCATGAGGATATGAGAGGTAATGCGGATTTAACCTCTTTGCCAATATCGGGGTCCTCCATAGGCACGCTTCGTCCAAAGGGGTCGAAATGGCCAGTCGTTGATCCCGCACACAGATCCACCTCAAATGACACTACGCAGAGGTCGCTCTTTCTGATACATTCCTTTTATCATCTTCAGGCGATTCTCACCCATGGAATTCAAAGACGTCATCGATTCTAGATACTCCGTGAGGAAGTTCAGCCAGAAACCCGTCGAGGACGAGGTCCTTCAGCAGATCCTCGAGGCCGGAAGGCTCGCACCCACCGCCAAGAACATGCAGGGACAGCACGTATATGTTGTGAAATCCCCGGAGATGAGGGCTAAGTTCGAGAAGGAATGGGCGATGACCTTCGATGCTCCCATCGTGCTTATCATCGCCATGAAGCAGGAGCTGGAATGGATCAGCCACTTCTCCAAGCTCAATCGCGGAGAGACCGATGCGGCCATCGTGACCGACGAGATGATGCTCCAGGCCCATGCCCTGGGTCTCGGAACATGCTGGGTCGGATGGTTCGACCCTCAGAAGGTGAAGGAAGTGTTCGACCTGCCCGAGAACGAGACGGTGTACAACCTACTGCCTCTAGGATACCCTGCGGACGACTGCAAGCCCGGTCCGCTGCACGCATCCAGGAAACCTCTCTCAGAAACGGTCACGTTCCTCTGATAATAATTCTATAAAATGGGGGGCGCAAGCCCCCTTGAAGTTTCATTCGTCCGATACGTCCTCGTACTCGGACAGGTCAAGGTCCTCGCCTGCGAGGGAGATGATCTGAAGCTCCTCGAGCTTGTCCTCATCCACCTTGGAGGGTGAACCGTCGAGAAGGGATACGGCCCTCTTGTTCTTGGGGAATGCGATGACATCCCTGATGGAATCCTTGTTGAGCAGGATGGCGCATATCCTGTCGACTCCGATAGCGATTCCTCCGTGAGGAGGTGCTCCGTAGCTGAGCATCTCAACGAAGTATCCGAAGTTCCTCTCGATCCTCTCGTCGTCGAGACCGAGCTTGTGGAAGACCTCGATCTGCTTCTCGGCGTTGTGGATACGGAGCGATCCGGATCCGAGCTCGTTTCCGTTGAGGCAGAGGTCGAAGCATGCTCCTCCGACATAATCGTCATCCAGATCGTTCTCGGGGAGGACGAACGGGTGGTGGAACGCATCGTACTTTCCGGACACGGGGTCGATCTCGAACATGGGGCACTGATCCATCCAGAAGAACTGGAATTCGTTCTCGGGGACGAGTCCGAGGTCCTCTGCGATCTTCTTCCTGAGGAATCCGCCGCTCTCGTAGGTGGCTTTCCAGGGACCTGCGATGATGAATATCAGATCGCCTTCCTCCGCACCCATGGTCTTCTTGATGTTCTCGAGGATCTCGGGTGTGAAGTACTTGACGATGTTAGATTCCAGCTGTCCGTTGACGCACCTCATCCAGGTGAGTCCTCCGAGTCCGACCTTCTTCGCGTATGCGATGTAACGGTCGACATCGTTTCTTCCGACCTTGTCGCCTGCGACATCGGCCTTCAGGTTGATACCTGCGACGATTCCGCCGTTGGCGAGGATGTTCTGGAAGATCTTGTAGGGAGCGTCCTTGACGACCTCGGTCAGCTTGACGAACTCGAGCCCGTACCTCATGTCGGGCTTGTCGGATCCGAACCTCTCCATTGCATCGCGGTAGGCGATGTGGGGGAAGGGGGTCTTGAGCTCCTTGTCGTAGAGACCTTTCCAGATGTAGGCCATCATGCCCTCCATCATGTCCTGAATGTCCTTCATGTCGACGAACGACATCTCGAGGTCCAGCTGTGTGAACTCGGGCTGACGGTCCTTACGGGAATCCTCGTCACGGAAGCACCTTGCGACCTGATAGTAACGGTCCATGGATGCGACCATGAGCATCTGCTTGAACTGCTGAGGCGACTGGGGCAGTGCATAGAACGTTCCGGGGTGGATCCTTGAGGGCACGATGTAATCCCTCGCTCCCTCGGGGGTGGACCTTCCGAGGATGGGGGTCTCGATCTCGAGGAATCCGTTCTGTTCGAGATACTGCCTTGCCAGGTGCACGAGCTTGCTCCTGAAGACCATCGCCTGGATCATCTCGGTCCTCCTGAGGTCCAGGTACCTGTACTTCAGCCTGGTGTCCTCGTTGGGGAGGACCCCTTCCTTCTGATCTCCGATCTCGAAGGGAGGGATTGCGCATGTGTTCAGAAGCTCGGCGCCGGTGATGAGAACCTCAATCTCTCCGGTGGGGTTCCTGGCATCCTCTGTGCCTGCGACCCTATTCCTTACGATTCCGTCGATGGATATGACACACTCGCGGGTGAACGTGTTGATCACGTCTGCGAGCTGCTTTGCGTCTGAGCCTGCGGGAAGGTCCTCGGGGTCGAATACGACCTGAGTGATTCCGTACCTGTCGGCGAGGTCTATGAATTGGACTCCGCCGTGGTCCCTCGAGAATCTGACCCATCCCTGTAGGCATACCTTCTTTCCAAGATCGGAAATCCTAAGTTCACCACAGGTGTTTGTTCTTCTCATAAGAGCGCCTCTTATAATCGCACGCTACTAATAAGGTGATATAAAAACCAAAGGTCTGGTGTCCTGGTATGGCATCAACCTTAATATGGTCCGAGATTATCGTCGTCCCGATACGATGACCGACGAGATCTTCAGGTTTGACGGATACATTTTCGACTTCGAGGCGCACGTTGTCTCCGTGGACGGCGACAAAGTGATCCTCGACTGCACTGCATTCTACCCCGGAGGGGGCGGACAGGTATGCGACACAGGGATGATCCGCGAATTCAAGGTCACAGAGGCGTCATACAACAAGGACGGGGACATAGTCCACATTGTGCCAGGCAACGACCTCAAGCCCGGAGATCTGGTATGGTGCTCCGTGGATTGGGACAGACGCTACGGGCTCATGCAGGGGCACACGGGGGAGCATCTCCTCTTCGGATCTCTGCAGAGGCAGTGCGAGGACCTCAACATCGTGAAGATATTCATCTCGCCGGATGTCAAGTACGTCATCGTGGACAAGGACCTCACCTGGGAGCAGATCAGGGCAGCGGAGGATTTCGCCAACAAGGCCATCGCAGACAACCTCTCTGTGACACACAGCATCATGGACAGGGACGATCCCGAGCTCGAGAAGGTGAGGATAAAACTTGACAAGATCGGTGAGGATGAGGAGATCACGGTCGTCGCCATAGGGGACATCGATTACTCCGCATGCAGCGGAGTACACGTGCTCGAAACATCAGAGCTGGGTATGCTGATAGTGGACCGCAAGGTAAAGGCCGGTAAGGATGGATATGAGATACACTTCAAGGTCGGGGAGGATGCCAAGAGATCGGCGATCGCCCTGTCCAATATAGCGCTCGAGACCATCGATATCATCGGCTGCAAGAACGAGGACACCGCCAAGGCTGTAGCCAACATGAAGCAGGACCTCGAGCTGAAGAACAGGCTCCTGAAGGACGCGACCAAGCAGATCGTGGCGAACCTCCATCCCAAGGATGTCGGAGGAACGGCGGTGTACTCGGCCATTATCCCCGGAGCGGACAGGAACGTCATGAACGACACCATGGAATCCATCAGATCAAATGGAGGGGTTGGGGCATTCGTATCCGTGTCGGAGACCCTGTCGGTCATGCTGGCATCCGGTAACGGTAAGGTGGACTGCAGGACCATCCTATCCGAGGTCCTCGGAGCGTTCGGCGGAAGGGGCGGCGGGAAACCCAATTTCGCACAGGGAGGGGTGCAGGATGCATCCAAATCCGAGGAAGTGCTGAAGGCCCTCGTAAGCGCGGTAGAAAAAGCAATCCTTTAAAATAACGAGTAAGGGATGAGGTAGCATGGGTGGAATGAAGATCAATCCTCGTCAGATGCAGAAGGCCATGAAACAGATGGGCATCAAGCAGACCGAGGTCCCCGACGTCGTCGAGGTCATCATAAGGACAAAGAATAACGAGATTGTTCTGAAGCATGCGGAGGTCATCTGCGTGGAGATGGGCGGTTCCAAGAACTATCAGGTGACAGGCCCGGAGATCGTCAGACCCATCTCAGCGGACGGAGAGGAGAGCTCCGAACCCGAGGTTACATTCGAAGCGGCCGATATCGAGCTCGTCATGAGCCAGACCGGCTGCGACAGGGAGAAGGCTATCGCAGCGCTCCAGGCAGTCGACGGACAGCCTGCGGAAGCCATCCTCAAGATCATGACGGAGTGAGTAAGATGTGTCTAGCAATACCTGGAAAGATTGTGAAGATCGATGGCGACATGGCAGATGTCGATTTCGGCGGAGTGACCAGGAAGGCCAACATGTCCATGGTCGATGCAGAGGTCGGGATGTGGGCTGTCGTCCACGCAGGATTCGCCATCCAGATCATGGATGAGGAGGATGCTCAGGAGACCATCAAGCTCTGGAACGAGGTCCTCGACAGCGACAAGGTTCAGTTCTGCTGACCGGGGCTTTTTCCCGGCCAGCAAATATTATATACTTCTCCATTATCCCCTGTCTTGGTATGACGGCCATAGCGGAGGAGTCACACCCGGTCCCATTCCGAACCCGGCAGTAAAGCCCTCCCGCGTACCTGTCTGTACTGTATTGCGCAAGCGTACGGGAACTCAGGCACGCTGTCAACCACTTTTTTCCATTCTCCTTGTGTGGACGTGAGTCTTTTCTTTCGACGATTGCGACCATTTACTTATTATAAAATAGAACGAATCCCCAGACAATGATTCTTATCAAGCTTGGCGGGAGCGTCATCACGGATAAATCCCAATACAGGAAGTTCAACCAGGAGCAGACGGCCAGACTCTGCAAGGAGATCGCCAATTCCAGAAAAGGCGTCATGATAGTCCACGGTGCCGGCTCCTTCGGACATGTCATCGCCAAGCAGTATCAGCTCAACAAGGGGCTGCAGGACTTCGGACAGATCCCCGCGGTGGCCCAGGTTCAGCACGATACCAGGGAGCTGAGCCTCAAGGTGACAGAGGAGCTCATCAAGGTCGGCATTCCCGCGGTCTCTGTACCCCCGGGATCCTGCTTCGTCATGGAGAACGGAAGGCTCATCGTCAAGGATGATGAGGCCATAAAAGGACTCATGCACATCGGGGTCATGCCCATCATGTTCGGAGATGTGGTGGCCGACCGCCGCAAGGGGTTCAGCATCTGCTCGGGCGATCAGGCCATGGAGGTCCTGGCCAGGAAGTTCAAGCCGAAGACCATCCTGTTCGTATCGGATGTGGACGGGCTTTATACGGCCGATCCTAAGAAAGATCCGAATGCCAAGCTCATCGAGAACGTCGACATCAGCATGCTGGACAACATAGATTCAGAGCTCATGGTCGCGGATGTCACAGGAGGCATACGCGGGAAGATAGAGGAGATGCTCAGCATCTGCCAGGACTGCGACGAGTGCGTGCTCATCAACGGAACCGTCCCTGGAAGGCTGGAAGCGTTCCTCAAAGGCGAAGATGTCGTCTGCACAAGGGTGAAGGTGTGATCCAATGACTATCAAAGACAGAAAAGCTGACCATATCAGGATCTGCATGAACGAACGCGTTGCGCCCGGATACTGCTATTGGGATGACATCAGATTCATGCATAACGCCCTGCCGGAGGTGAACTCCGACGACATCGACACCTCTTGCACCCTGTTCGGCAGGAAGCTGGAGTTCCCGCTCATCGTGACAGCGATCACCGGCGGATTCTCCGGTGCGAAGAAGATCAACTCCAACATCGCGGAGGCCTGCGCCGACCTCGGCATCGGAATGGGCGTCGGAAGCGAGCGCGCGGGAGTATCCGGCGTATCGCCTGAGAGCTACTCTATCATCAAGGACTTCGATGTGCCCCTCGTCATCGGCAACATCGGTGCGGTCCAGCTCATACCCCAGAAGAACGGGAAGCAGTTCACCGACGAGATGATCGAGGATGCGGTCGAGCTCATCGACGCGGACATCCTCGCCGTGCATCTCAACCCTCTGCAGGAGGTTGTGCAGCCCGAGGGCGACACCAACTTCGAGGGGTGCTACGAGGCGATCCGCAGGCTAGCCAGCAAAGGCCCCGTCATGGTCAAGGAGACCGGTGCGGGGATATCCAAGCAGGTTGCTGCGAAGCTTAAGGGCATTGGGGTCCAGGGGCTGGACATCTCCGGAATGGGAGGCACCAGCTTCTCGGCGGTGGAGTTCTACCGCGCCATGGCGGACGAGGACAGGATCAGGACCAGCCTCGGGGACACGTTCTTCGACTGGGGAATACCCGCTCCTGTTTCGCTCATGCAGTGCACCGACTGCGGGCTCCCGCTCATAGCATCCGGAGGGATCCTCGACGGAATACACGTGGCGGCATCCATCTCACTGGGTGCGACTGCCGCGGGACTCTCCAACGCCATACTCAAGGAGGCGACCGAATCCGCGGATGCGGTCAGGGAGAAACTGACGATCATCAGGGAGGAGCTCAGGACAGCGATGCTCCTCACAGGGTCCAAGGACCTCAAACAACTTTCACAGACCCAGCATGTGATTCTGGGCGAGACCAAACAATGGATGGATCAACTATGATGGACGCTAAAGAATACCTGAAGAAGATGTCCGCCGAACTCGACGGACCCATCAAGAGCTACATCGGCGACGAGGAACCCAAGGTCCTCATGGACGCCTCTAAGCAGTACCCCTACGCAGGCGGCAAGAGGATGCGCCCGGCTATGGCCGTCGCATGCTGCAGGGCAGTGGGAGGAGATGCCTCCAAAGCGGTGCCCCTCGCGGTTGCCATCGAGTACATCCACAACTTCACCCTGATCCACGACGACCTCATGGACGGGGATGAGAAGAGAAGGGGCATGACCACGATCCATGTAGGATACGGAATGCCCACAGCGGTCCTCGCCGGAGATGCATTGTTCGCCAAGGCATACCAGATCATCGCTGGACTGGACGTCCCCGCGGAGAAGATGAGGGACACCCTCCAGTACGTCAGCAAGGCGGTATGGGACCTTGCACGCGGACAGCAGATGGACGTCAACAACGAGGGACAGATCGTCTCCGAGGAGGTGTACCTCGAGACCATCAAGCTGAAGACCAGCGTCCTGTTCGCAGCCGCTGCCGCCGGAGGAGCGATCATAGGAGGTGCCTCCGAGGAGCAGGTCAAGGCCATCAACGAATACGCGATCGAGCTCGGTCTCGGATTCCAGATGTACGACGACTACCTCGGTATCGCAGGGGATTCATCCAAGACCGGGAAGTCCGTCGGTAACGACATCCGCAAGGGGAAGTGCACATGCATGGTCACCCACACCATCTCGGTCCTGAAGGACGAGGCCCTCCTCAAGGAGTTCAAGTCCATCCTCGGCAACCTCGATGCCACCGACGAGCAATGCGCCCGCGCCAAGCAAATCATGCAGGATGCAGGCTCCATCGATTACAATCTGAACCTCGCAAGGCAGAAGGTCGAGAACGCTATCGCGAAGATCTCCTTCCTCCCCGAGAGCGAGGACAAGGAGTTCATGATCGCCCTTGCAAGGTACGCCGTCGACAGGGACGTCTGAAAACCTCAGATATCCGAGATCCCGGTCTCGGTTATGCGGTACATGGCAGCCCTCCCTTCGGGGAGGCTCCTGTGCTTCATGATGACCGCGGCGCGCCTGCCCTCGGTCCTCTTATCCAAACGGATTATCGTTTTGGCGTTGTGATGCAACG
Source organism: Thermoplasmata archaeon (assembly GCA_015063245.1). Classification (GTDB taxonomy): domain Archaea; phylum Thermoplasmatota; class Thermoplasmata; order Methanomassiliicoccales; family Methanomethylophilaceae; genus Methanoprimaticola. Next base: position 29,689 of record SUSV01000010.1, on the reverse strand, counting down.
CATGCCCACCCAGGAACTCCACTCCGCCGGTGGTGATGTTGGAGTAGACCTGCGATGTGATCATCACAGCGATCTCGTAGCGGCGGGCCATGTTGAGAAGCGCTTCGGTCTGCCTTATGAAATCGTTCCTGACGTAGCTGTCCTCATAATTGAGGCGGTAGAACATGGTCAGGGAATCTATGACGACCAAGGATATCGTCCCTGCGGCCGCGAGTTTCTCAACTTTATCTATGCGGTCCGACTGCTCGGCGAAGGTGTGGACCTCGAAGATGAGAAGGTTCTTGATGGCGTCCTCATGATCAGCGAAGACCTGGCTGAGACGCTCCGATGACAATCCTTCTGAGTCAATATAGGCAACCTTGGATCCGTTGATGGCCATGTTGCGTGCCAGCTGAAGACAGACGTTGGTCTTGCCGGCACCGGCCTCTCCATAGATCAGGGTCACGCTCCCCTTCTCGATGCCTCCTCCGAGGAGACGATCGAACTGGGAACATCCCAAAGGTATCCTATCCACGCACCCCTATCGGTGATAAAAGATAAAAGAAATAGGGGGAGAACCCCCCCCCCAAAGAGTTTCATTCGTTCTTCTTGTCCTCTGATGAGGATTCCTTCACAGGCTTGACATCATCGAGGCTGTAGTCGATGTCCACCTGATAGGTCTCGCCCTTCTTCACGTACATGGGGATGGCCAGCAGGATCATGGCCGCCATGATCAGCACGGCGATGATCAGGATGGCCGCACCGATGAACAGTATCAGGGTCATCGTGGCCTCGAGGATATCGGGGTCCATGAGTGCCCAGGCGATCAATCCTATCAGAGCGATGATGCCTATCGCCAAGAGGATGAGGCCCAGACCGGATTTGCCGGTGGGCGCCTTCCTCAGGTTGGCTGCTTCTCCCATGATATCGCCTTCAGCTGTTATTAGTGGGCAGGAACGGGATGAGCGCTGCTGCGAGGTCCTGGAGGGTCATCGACTGGATGACGACCTTTCCGGGTCCGGTGAGTGTCGTCACGAACAGTCCCTCTCCTCCGAACAGGGATGTCTTGATTCCGCCTGCCGCGGCGATGTCGTACTTGACGCTCTCCTCCCATGCGACCGCGTTCGCTGTGGAGACCTTGTACTGCTCTCCTGCCTTGAGCTCGACGACGTTGAGGTCACCGCATGCTCCGACGAAGGCCATTCCGGTTCCCGAGAGCTTCTGAAGGATGAATCCCTCTCCTCCGAAGAATGCCGCACCGATCTTCTTCTGTGTGGCGAGGTCGAGCTTGACCGTGGGCTGGGCTCCGAGGTATCCTGTCTTCTGGACGATCCATGCGCCCTTTCCGACATCGATGTCGAGGATCTTTCCAGGGACCTTTCCTCCGAGTCCGACGACTCCGACTCCGCTCTCCGACTTGTATTTCAGAAGGAAAAGGGACGATCCTGTGAGAGAGCGTTTGAGTCCGGACATGAATCCGCCCTCCATAACGGCCTCCATCCTCATGTTGCCTGTCATGTATGCCATCGCACCGGCGACGGAATGGAGCTCCTCTCCAGGCTGGAGCTCTACGTTGACGAATTGAAGATTATCTCCTGTGATAGTATATTTCATATATATCGGACTGAGAATTCACCTTTGTTAAGATAAGGATTGTGATATCACGGTCGGAAACGGTATGATTCAAGGCGCAGAGGCCACTATCATCGAAGGGGATTTCCTCGGCCGCAAGGCTCTCATAAAGACCAGGCCCGCCAAGTCATACAGGCTGCCCGAGCTGGATACACACCTCAGGAGCGTCCGGACCAAGAACGAGGCCAAGATCATGCATGACGCCAGGATCGCAGGGGTGAGGACGCCCTGCATCTATGACATAGATCTGAAGGAGTTCTCCATCACAATGGAGTACATCGACGGACCTGCGGTGAAGGATGTGCTCGACGAGCATCCCGAGATGGCCGACGAGATCTGCGAGAAGATCGGCGCCTCCGTTGCCAAGATCCACTCTGCTGGCATATGCCACGGGGACCTGACCACGTCCAATATGATCTACAAGGACGGGGAGGTCTGCCTGATCGATTTCTCCATGGGCTGCACCAAGGCCGAGCTGGAGGATATCGGAGTGGATCTCAGACTCCTCGAGAGAGCCTTCAGCTCCGCTCATGTCGGCCTTGAATCGTCCTTCGACAGGCTTATGGAAACCTATTACGACAATGTTGCCAATGCCAAACAGGTCAGGAAGAAGCTGATCGATATCAAGAACAGGGCGAGATACACATGAAACTCAAGGTCATCACATCCAATCCCGGCAAGGTCGCTGAATACCAGAAAGCGTTCGACGAGCTCGGAATCGAGATGGAGCACTACAGGCTCCCCTACGACGAGGTCCAGACATCCGATCTGGAGGAGGTCGTGAACAAGGGCATGGACGAGATCGTCTCCAAAGGCGTGAGGGATTTCATAGTGGATGACACGGGCCTTTTCATCGATGCTCTGAAGGGATTCCCCGGAGTCTGGTCCGCATACGCCCAGAAGACCATAGGCAACCAGGGCATACTCAAGCTCATGGAAGGTGTCGAGGACCGCGGTGCAGAGTTCAGATGCTGTATCGGGTGCGACATCGACGGCAGGCGCATAGTCGTCACCGGGGTATGCCGCGGGGTTATCACCGATGCCCCCAAGGGGACCGACGGATTCGGTTACGACCCCATATTCTCACCCGACGGAAAGCTCACGTTCGCGGAGATGTCCGTCGACGACAAGAACAGGATCTCCCACCGCGGGAACGCTGTCAGACTTCTCATCGATGCTCTGAAAGAGTGATTGATTCACATATCTGGCACAGGCAGCTGTGCAGCAAGAGCTTCTGATTATTTCTTAGAAAAAGTGTAAAGGGGTTTTCTGCCGGCGCCCTCAGAACTGAACGCCGATGATGCAGATGGAGAGGGCCATTCCGAGATACAGGATGTATGTTCCTGCAAGGGACTTGACCTCGATGAGCTCGGGGTGGAGACCGAGTGCCGATGCGACCTTCTTGATGGTGAACATGACCGTGAAGGACAGGGCCGTCGCGATGAGGGACATCCAGTTGCCTCCATCCTGCTCGATAGGATAGGCGTTGATCAATATGGCGGCGACGATACCGACGATCACACCCATTGCCATGGCTACCGCGAAGATCCTGGTGGAGTAGATCTCCTTGTAGATGAACTCCCTTTCGTTGAACTCTGAGGGGGTGAACTCGTACTCTTCGACGGGCTCTTCTACTATGCGCCTCTTCTTCTTTGCCATCGCGTCCGCATCCTAACATCTACACTTAAAGCTTTTTGTTTTTAATTGAACTCCTTCTTGGAGTACTTCAGAGCCTCGATTACGGGCAGAGGCTCTCCCAGAAGGAATGTCTCCAGCGCCCCTCCGCCTGTGCTGACATAGGAGAAACGGTCTGCCAGATCGAACTTCTCCGCCGCACCTCCGGTGTGGCCTCCTCCGATGACCGATTGCCCTCCGCTGTCGACCATAGCGGTCATGAGTATGCGGGTGCCTATCGCGAAATCGGGCTTCTCGATCATTCCGGCAGGTCCGGACATGAACGATGTCCTTGATGACTTGATGACCTTGGCGAACTTCTCCGCTGAAGCATCGCCGATGTCCAATGCAGGCTCCTTGGTGGGGAGGTCCCCGATGTTCACGGAGACGCGCTTGCCGTCCCTCTCCACCGCCACATCGACGGGGAGGAGGATCCTCTGACCGTATCTGGCCAGGACGTCCTTGGCGGCCTGGAGGTTCTCCTCTGTGAGCTCCTCCGAGAGGATCTGCGAGCTGGCCTCTCCGATGTCCACTCCTCTGGCGAGGAGGAACGCGTTGCCGGCGAGACCTGTGAGTATGACAGTATCGGCGGTATTGTTGCCGAGCACACGGTCGATCATGACTGAGACGTCCCCGAACTTGGCACCACCCAGGATGAAGACCGAAGGCCTGCGGGGGTTCTCGAATATAGCCTTCAATGCGGACATTTCCTTGGCCATGAGCCTTCCAGATGCGGAGGGCACCTTGGCGGAGAATCCGACCAGAGAGCATTGGGATCTGTGTGATGCGCCGAACGCATCGCAGACATAGTAGTCGATGAGGGGTGCGAGCGTCTTGACGATCTCTCCCTCGGAATGCATCATCATGTCGCCCTTGGCGGTCTCGCTGTCGATCGCCCTGACGTTGCCGAGGAGCAGCGCCTCTCCGGGCTGGAGCTCCTTGATCGCCTTAATCGCATCATCGCCGAGGACGTCGTCGACGTACTTGACGGGGGCGTTGAGATGCTTCGAGAGACGGTCTGCGTGCTGCTCGAGATTGATGAAGTCCCATTTGCCCTTCCTGCTCTGGTGTGCCAGGATGACGAGCTTCGCCTTCTTGCCCATCAGCTCCCTGACGGTGGGGACGACCCTTCTGATCCTCGAGTCGTTGACAATCTTGAGGGTCTGCTTGTCGAGCGGGCAGTTGATGTCCACCCTGAGGAGGACGGTCTTGTCCTTGTAGTTGAAATCCTCGAGCGTGTTGAAGTCCTTCGCCATTTCAAGACCTTCACTGAGGGATTCCCATGGACCTGTTGGTCTTGGCCTGAGATGCCGCTCCGTCCTGCTCGAGCTTGCACATCGACCTGATGCAGTCGATGTTCTCGGGGATGACATCGGATTCCTGGTGGACCGCCTGATAGTAGTACAGCGTGTTCCCGACGACCTTGACGCCGTCCTTCCATACGATGATCTCGTACATGTCAGACCTGTCGCGTCCGAGCTCCCTTGCCAGCTCCATGACCTGCGCGGTGGTCTTGATGCCGTCCTTGCTGCTTACGAGCCTGACACGGGGTGCGTTCTTGAAGACCTCGAGGACTTCCTCGGTGGTGGTCTCGCATCCCAGCTGGACGACAACGGTGTGGAGGTGCATCAGGGTTGTGGATGCCTTCACCGCCATGGTGTTGATGTTCAGCCAGGGCATGATGCTCTGCACGTCGGGTCCGTGGTGGGTCGGGAGCTTGACGGAGGGTTCCAATCCGTTTATGGGGCCGTTCTTGCTGTCCCCGGGATCGGCGGCACGCCTGACGATGGTGACGAACGCGTTGTTGATCTTGAACTTCTTGTCGAGAGGGTTGAGCGTCCTGAGCAGCCCTGTCGTGTTGCATGAAACGACACGGGACAGCTGAGCTCCCCATGACTCGGAGTAGTTGGCTGTGGAGTTGAATGAGATTCCGGTGAGTGCGTGGTCCTCTCCTCCCTGGAATATGGCCTTGACGCCTGCTGCCTGGTATTTGGCCTTGTACTCCTCTCCGACGTTGCCGGGGGTGCAGTCTACCATGATGTCGACGCTCTTGATGAGGTCGTCGATGGTACCGCTCACCTTGATCCCTGCATCCGCGAACGCCTGGACGTTCTCTGCGGGGACGTAGAGCCCGTAACCCCTTGCGATGGCGGACTGCGCCTCGAAGGAGGGCCTTGTCTTGGTCACGCCGACAAGCTCCATGTCGTCCTGCAATGTGACCGCTGCAGCTACTCTCTTTCCTATGGTTCCGAAACCGTTGACTCCAACCCTGATTTTAGCCATGATTTTAACCTGACCAAGAGGATATGTCCTGCCCATAATAAACTATCGTGAGCGTTCTTGTACAGGGCTGCCCGGATGCGCTGATTTCCCCTTGGGATGGCTGGACGCTGCCGCCTCACATGCATAGCGGCCGAACATCCGTTGTAAACTAATTTATCGAATGAGGGCCTATAAGCTTTCATCGAGTTCGGTCTGTGCCCCCGCATTGTGCCGACTATAAGATGTGATAAGATGTCAGACAATCCTATTGAGATCGTCAACCTCAGGAAGGAATACGGCAAGTTCACTGCCGTCAACGACCTGAACCTGACGATCAAGAAGAACAGCTTCACTGGGCTGCTCGGACCCAACGGTGCGGGAAAGTCCACTACGCTGAAGATCCTGACCCACCTCATCAACGCCACCTCCGGAGAGGCATACCTCAACGGGATAGATGTCACGAAGGACCCCAAGGGAGCTCTCACGAATGTCGGTACCGTCATCGAGACCCCAGAGTTCTATCCGTACCTCACACCGAAGGAGACCTTCAGATACGTCGGGGAGCTCATCGGTATGAACAGGGAGCAGATATCCGCAGAGACCCAGGAGATCCTCGAGAAGGTGAAGATGACCGATTGGCAGGACAAGAGACTGGGAACATTCTCCAAAGGAATGAGGCAGAGGATCGCACTGGGACAGGCCCTGCTGAACGATCCGAACATCATCATCCTCGACGAACCCACGTCGGGACTCGACCCGAGGGGGATGGCGGAGATCAGGGAGGTCCTGAAGAACCTGAGGAACGATTCGAAGAACCTCACCATCGTGATGAGCTCGCACATACTGCCCGAGGTCCAGGACCTCTGCGACAGGATCGCATTCATCAACCACGGCACCCTGCTCATGGACGACGACATATCCGTGTTCGAATCCGTTGAAGGTGCCAGGAGCATCATAGCGAAGGTGGATGGGGTCCCCACGGACGAGGTCATCAAGCAGATCGATTCGCTGGATTACGTCATCGCAGCCTCCCGTCAGGGCAACGACATCGCCATCACGATCGGAGCAGATGTCGGACTGAGGTCCAGGCTCTTCAAGGACATCGCGGACCTGAACATAAGCTGCTATGAGCTTGCGGAAGAGAACGCACTCGAGGACAACTACCTCAACCTTATCAAGGAGAGGACATGATGGCCAACGATTTCAAGCAGATTGCGGTCGTTACGAAGAACGAGATAATCAAGATGCTCCGCGGTAAGAAGTTCCTCATCAGCCTGAGCATCATCCTGATCATCTTCGCTCTCATCACGATTCTGAAAACAGTCTCGGACGGAGGATGGGACAACATCCAGAAGACCAGCGATATCCTGAACCTGTATCTCAGCATGTTCAGCTATGTCATCCTCCTGGTCGTCGCTCTGCTGTCGTCTGTAGCATTGGTATCCGAGTTCGAGGAGCGCACAGCTCTGATCCTGTTCACAAGGCCCATCAAGAGAACCACGATCCTCATCGGAAAGGCCATGGCATGCCTGATCGTCGAGGCCTGCATGATCCTTGCATACTACATACTGGTCTGCATCGTGTCGCTCATCCAGGTCGGCGGTATATCCGAGCATATGGCTGCATCATACGGTATCGCTCTGCTGTACATCTTCGCGGCATCAGGGATATCGTTCATCGTCAGCTCCTTCTTCAAGAGAGGAAGCGTCTGTACAATCATCTCCCTGCTCGTCCTGATCGTCATCATCCCGATTTTCACATCGATCGTAGGCGGTGACACCTGGTATATGCTGGATACCGCAGGTAACACGATCATCACCTGTGTTCCGGAGTACGTGGATGGAATCAACGAGGGAAGAGAGGGATTCGTTGGAGTTGTTAGTTATGCATCGATGATTCTGAATGCATTCACCAATCCAGATACAAATCAGGCGTTGGCAGATGTTCTTTACAACTTCTCGCAGACATCAGAATACCAGTCTCTGGATAAGCAGGTGCAAGACTCAATCCTGTATATCATCGGATTCCTGACACAGCACCCTGACGAGAACCTTCCTGCGATGATCGAGACGCTTGACGCACTCAAGCTCTACATCTCCCCCATGGACTACCCCGATGTGCCCAAGGAGGCTCTCGTACTGATGGTATGGGGTATAATCGGTTACCTCATCGCATGGGTCAAGTTCATCAAGAGGGAGTTCTAATACGATCTCTCAAACCTCTTTCAAACTTCTTTCACGACTCTTTTTTTAATAGGATAATAATCAGCTCCCAGAGGCGAATACCATGAAGGGAACGAAGGCTCTGGTCACGATGCTCGAGAACAAGGGTGTCGACACTATGTTCGGATATCCCGGGGGGAGTGTCATCCCGATCTACGATGAGCTCTACGATTCCTCCATCAGGCACATCCTCGTGCGCCACGAGCAGTGCGCAGCACACATGGCCGACGGATATGCGCGTGCCACCGGAAGGCCCGGAGTCTGCCTAGCAACCAGCGGTCCGGGAGCGACCAATCTCGTCACCGGGGTAGCTACAGCGTTCGCCGACTCGGTCCCGATGATAACGCTCACAGGGCAGGTAGGGACGGGATCAATAGGCCTCGGGGCATTCCAGGAAGTGGATGCCTTCAGCGTCCTGATGCCCATCACCAAGCACAACTTCCGCGTTCTCGATGTGAAGAGGCTCCCCCATGCGCTCTATGAGGCATGGGAGATCTGCCAGACAGGCCGTCCCGGCCCTGTCCATATCGACCTCCCGGTCGACCAGATGAACTCGGATATCGACGAGTCGGAGTTGAGCAGGAAGTTCGGTGTGAAACCCGTTCTCGAGGACCTCTCGAACGTGCCTGCCGCACTTGAGGCTATCAATAAGGCCAAGAGGCCGATCCTCCTGGTCGGCGGAGGGGCGATGAACGCCTCCGAGGAGATCATGGAGCTTGCCAGGATCCTAAGATGTCCCGTTGACATGACGCTCATGGGGATGGGTGCGGTTCCCGCATCATACGAGCTCAACATGGGCCCCCTGGGCATGCACGGACGCAAGGCAGCGCTGCATACCATGAACGAGGCCGATCTCGTAATCTCCATCGGCAGCAGATTCTCGGACAGGACCTGGAGCCCTAAGAGCCGCATGCAGGACCCAAACGGCCAGCTGATCCACATCGATGTCGACCCGGCGGAGTTCGATAAGCACAGGGGTGTGGGAATCAACATCCTAGGGGATTCCAAGAAGGTCGTCGGCATGCTGGTCGGCGGACTAACAGGCTATGTTCACAACCAGGAATGGACCGACAGAGCGATAGATTACAAGAGGAGATGCCACTGCAGGACGGATCTCGACGCGGTGCCCATCCTCCCCCAGAAGATAATGTACGAGATCAACAGGATCATCAGGGACGACACCATCATCACCACAGATGTCGGTCAGAACCAGATGTGGGCGATGCACTACCTGAACATCGAGCACCCCCGCCAGATGCTGTCATCCGGAACCTTCGGCACCATGGGATACGGCCTTCCCGCCGCCATCGGGGCCAAGGCCGCCAAGCCGGACCACAACGTGATCGCCATCACAGGAGATGGAGGATTCCAGATGGTCATGCAGGAGGTGACCACGTCCCTTGCAGAGGACCTGCCGGTGACCGTCGTCATCATGAACAACGGCACCCTGGGAATGGTCAGGCAGTGGCAGAAGCTGTTCTGGAACGAGAGGTACAGCAACACAACGCTCCGTTCCGAACCAGATTTCGTCAAACTCGCCGAGGCGTTCGGAGCGAAGGGCATCCATGTCGAGAAGCCCGGGGAGTTCGCCGACGCCATGAAGGAGGCGATGGACTGTGGAAGGACCTGCATCGTGCAAGTCGATATAGACTATGACGAGGATATACTCCCGATGCTGCCGGCGGACCCTAAGGCCCCGATGGTCAACGGACGCTGCGCATTCAGGTGATCCGATGGATGCAGAACTGGTCGAACTCTCAGTATTATCCGAGATCGTGCTCCCCAAGAAGGACATGCTCTATCTCCAGGGGATATCGGAGAGGCTCATCCAGAGGACCAGGGATTACTTCAAGGAGAAGGGCCTGGACGTCGATGTCAGGCTGGCTGGATCGTTCGCCAAGGGCACGTACCTTACGGATCAGGACTTCGACCTCTTCATGCTCTTTCCCATGGACGTGCCCCGGAAGGAGATGGAAGATATAGGCCTCCAGGCCGGAAGGGACATCATCAACGGGGAGCTCGTCTATTCGGAGCACCCCTATATGACAGGATACTTCGAGGGCGTCGAGACCGATATGGTTCCGTGTTACCTCCTCCCGTCCACGGACCACATAGTGACGGCTGTGGACCGCACCCCGTTCCACACCGAATACATGAACTCCCATCTCACCGACGATGAGAAGGATCAGGTCAAGCTTCTGAAGAAGTTCATGAAGGGCATCGGTGCATATGGGGCGGAACAGGATTCCAGGGGATTCTCCGGATACATCTGCGAGGTCCTTGTCGTAAAATACCATTCATTCAGAGCGGTGCTCGAAGCCGCCGTCCAGTGGAAGAAAGGGGAGACCATCGTCGTGGAGAAGGCAGGACCGCACATGAAATCCGCTCTGGTGATCTACGATCCCGTTGACCCCAAGAGGAATGCGGCTTCGTCAATCCATGAGGATACGCTGGCACTGTTCCAGACAGCTGCTGAAGCATACCTCAAGAACCCGGATGAGCGGTTCTTCTTCCCGAAGGAGCGCACGGCGCTCGACCAGGCGGAGCTGGAATGGATCTGCGCCAAGCACAGGACCAGACTCGTGTCCGCCGTCTTCGAGAAACCGCAAGGTGTGAACGATGACAACCTCCAGGCCCAGCTCTGGAGGACGCAGTATGCCCTGGAGAAGAAGTTCGGTGAATTCGATTTCGAGGTGGTCAGGGCAGTCCACATGATGAGGGATCAGAGCCTGTACGTGGTGTTCGAGCTCAAGAGCGATATGCTCTCGGAGAACCATAAGCACAGGGGGCCGCCTGTAAGGGTGAAGAAGGCCTCGGAGGACTTCCTGGCTCATTGGAGTGGCAACCCGTACGGAGAGCCCTTCCAGGAGGACGGGTACTGGTATGTCGTGTCCCCCAGACCGATACGCTCTGCGAAGGAATTCCTTGAGAAGCAGGCTGCCATCGCGGGCATAGGGCGGAACATCGACCCTTCCACCATGACGGCATACGATCATATGCAGACCCTAAACATGATCGATGCGGGTCTCCTCACCGACCTGCTGGACCCCGTATATCCCTGGGAAGTCGAGTGACGCTTCGTCAAATAAATTTAATAAGAGCGTCCTAATCACAGTATTGCGTGGGCCTATGGGCTAGCTTGGTATACTTGTGGCTTTGGGAGCCATTGACCCCGGTTCAAATCCGGGTAGGCCCACTCATCCTTGTGCATATCTGCATAATTTGAGGGCCTGATTTTGAAGCCTGGCCATGGTTTTCGTATTATTCAAGAGGTCTTTGGCTTCATTGTGACGGACGCCTCGAGGAGACACCTTCTCCGGAAGATGTCAGGGGCCCAGCATGGTCACAGGCACCACATACACCCCGTCATCCCTCATATAGGCCCTGTTGGCGAGACCGCACACCACACACATCGCACATGGTACGGACTTCGCCTTATGTCTCTCCATCTTGTCCCTGAACTTTAAGAGCGACTCGGCACCCTCCTCTATCTTGCTGGCACCCAGTTTTATCTCTATCGCCGCATATCTTCCGTCCGGCATCTCGATTATCGAATCTACCTCGGTGCCGGAATCGTCCCTGTAATGGTATTGCTGTGCACCGAATGAACGCGCGTATATGCCTAGATCCCTCTCGCACATCGCCTCGAAGAAGAATCCGAATGTATTCAGATCCCTCATCAGCCTCTCCTTTCCGACGTTAAGAGCCGCTATCCCCAACGACGGGTCGGTGAAATGCCTCTTAACCCTCTTGCCGACCCTGGTGCTGGACCTTAGATTAGGATCGAATGCCGGCTGATTGTCGATCAGGAAAAGCCTGTCCAATACGTCGAGGTAATCGGTGACCGTGTCATAGGATATCGGCGCATCCTCCATAGCCGCCCTCCCATCCAGGATCAACGGCGTATCGGGCCCCATCGGCACTCCCGTATCATTGTGTATCTTGGTAACATCCGCCAGCGTGGATTCGTTGCGCGCCAACGACCTGACCACCATCCAAAGGTTCGATTCCTTCCTATGCACACCGTCGAGCTCTGAAGCCTTCGTCACCACGGATTCCAAGTATCCTCTTACCGAATTAACCCTGTCTTCATACGGCAGACCTAGATTGCCGGGCCATCCTCCGGACATCGTCATGTCAACAAGATGCTCCAGGTCTGCGCCGTGCCCGACAAGTTCCGGAGCATGACCTTCAATTATGCTCCTCAAAGAAACGTCTCCCGACGAATCTTCCGACTCGTACAGGGACATGGTCCTCATCCTTAGACGCTTTATACGACCGGTCCCGCTATGCAGAGGCCTCTTCTCTTTGGGCGCTGAAGAACCCGTCAAAATATACCTTCCCTTGCCAGGGTTATGGTCGAGATCCGACCTCACCGCATCCCACAGTTTAGGAACCTCCTGCCATTCGTCTATCAGATGCGGTTCCTTGCCCTCCATGGCAAGACGCACGTTCATGTCCACAAGTTCGCGGTTATCCTGCCCATATTCATTGACGCTCCCGATTTCGAAGGAGCTCTCGGACGCATTCATGCCTAGCCAGGTCTTACCGCACCACATGGGGCCTTCGATGACCACCCCTCCGAACGCCCTCAATTGTTCGTTGAGCTCTTTCTCTATTAGCCTGTGCTTATACCCTTTCGGTGCAAGTCCCATAATATCTTGATTATTTAATAATTTAAATACATTCCGTATATTTCGGATATTTTATTCCATAGATTTCGGATAAATTTTTCCGTATATTTCGGATAATCCGTATCATCGGTGTACTGACTTCTATTGATCTTCCTGCCCAGAGAATCACGAATTGCGGTTTCCTTAGAAGCAATCCGAGTTCGATGTCACTCATGCCATCACTTTCGATATGGGTACGACTGGCATGCTAAAAAAAATATGACTGGTTTGACCTCTTGATCTTGAATAAAAATAGATCGCTGCACTGATCCAATAGTCTCGATCGATACTTATCGATATGGAATCTGCCTATCGGCGGCGACCTCAGATATCCTTCTCGTTCATGATGATCCTGCGGATGGTGCGATAGCGGAGCATCGGCGAGTAATATTTCAGACAGAGCACCTTGTAATACTCTCCCTTGTAGCTCACGCTCATCCCTCCGCGGACGGATGCTAGTCCCTCCAGATCCTTCAGAGGCATCCTCATGCTCACGTTGGGGCTCTCGATGATGACTTCGTTGAACGTGATGCTGAGTGTTACATCCTCCTTCGACATCCACTCGGTCTCGTTGTCATGCATCCTGATCAGGGTGCAGTCGGTATCCGACGTTATGACCTCATCGGGGTTGGCCTCCCATACGGGACGCTGGGATCTGAGCCATTCCTTCTGCCAGACATCCCAGTCATAGAGGTTGTCGAAGACCACCTCCTCCCCCTGGAAGAGCCCGTAGACGTCGACGTTCACCCTGTATCCGCATTCTATGCAGAACAGGTCGTCGCCCTCGCTGTGAAGCTTGTACATGCTCTCGCACTTGGGGCATCTGTAGAGGATCTTCTCCATGTGCTCCGCACGGTTCTCGCGATCATAGGGGATATGGTTCTCCTTCTGCCATTCGAAGAAATTGAACTCGAGGTCGTGTGCGATCAGGTCGTTGATCTGCTCAGGGGTCATCTCGGACAGCTCCTCGCTGCTGTGGACAGCGACAACACCTCCGAACAATGGACCTTTCTTTGATTTGCTCCCTGCCCATTTGGGCTTGATGAGATATCCGCCCTGCATCCTGATGGTCACCAGGTCCACACCCAGCTCCTTTATCAGACGCCCGGTCCTTCCGCGGATGGGCGCTGTGACACCGTTCATGGTGACCTGTCCCTCCGGGGCCATGAAGACGTTTATGCCCTGGTCCAGGGTCTGCTTGATGGCCTCGACGACGTTGTTGGCGTTCTCGCCCTTCCTGCGGTAGATCCCGTTGGTGGCGAACATGATGACACGCCTCTTCCAAGGTTTCTTTATGAGCTCATCGCTCATGACGAACCTTCCGTACGGCTTGATGGCCTTGATCGTTCCTATGAAATCATAATCCGTGGCGTGGTTGAACACCATGATGAAGGGGCGGTCCGGCAGCTTTCCCTTGTACCTGTCGGTCTTGATGCGGAGATACCTGCCTCCGATAGGTAGGAGGAAGCATCTCACTGGCACTGCCATGAAGAACTTGTACCACCAGGTGTGTTTCGGGCTCAGGTCCCTGCCGTCTACGGATGATTGCATGTTATCTCTACTGACGAATGAAACGGTTTATCCGACGTACTTCTCGCCCATGATGATCCTGCGGATGACGCGGTAGCGCCTCATGCACTGAGGATACTGAAGACAGAGGACCTTGAAATACTCGCCGTTGTAGCTCAGGCTGATACCGTTACGCACCGACTGGAGGCCCCTCAGGTCCTTCAGAGGCATCCTCATGTGCACCTTGGGGCTCTCGATGATCACTTCGTTGTAGGTGATGCTGAGATTGACATCCCCTTTGGACATCCATTCCGTCGCGTTCCCGTGCATCCTGATGAGGGTGCATCCGGTGTCGCTGGTGATCACCTCATCCGGGTTCTCGGCCCAATGCACGGATTCCTCCCTGAGGCACTGGGTCTGCCAGACATCCCAATCGTATATGTTGTCGAAACGGACGTCTTCGCCTTCGAAGAGCCCGTACTCGTTCACCGTGAGCTTGTAACCGCATGCCTCGCAGAAGAAATCATCCTTCTTGCTGTGCATCTTGTAGAGGGCGCCGCAGTGGGGGCACCGGTACAGAATCTTCTCCATGTACTCGGCACGGTCCTTGCGGTCGTAGGGGATCTTGTTCTCCTTCACCCAATCGTAGACGTTGAACTTGAAATCCCTCTCGATCAGCTCGTTGATCTCTTCGGGAGTCATCTTGGCCAGGTCCTCTTTCTTGTAGATGCCTGCCACCCTTCCGTAGAGGTGTCCCTTTGACTTGTTCTTGGCCCATTTGGGCTTCATCAGGTAGCCGCCCTCCATCTTGAAGGTCATGAGGTCGACACCCATGTCCTTGATCATCTGACCGGTCCTCCTGCGGACCGGGGCTGTGACCCCGTTATGGCATTCCTCTCCCTCGGCTGCGAAGTATACGTTGATACCCTGGTCGAGGGTCTCCTTGACAGCCGCGACGACCCTGTCGGCGTTCTCCCCCTTCCTGCGGAAGATTCCGTCGGTAGCCGTAGTTATAATCGCTCTCTTCCAGCGCTTCTTGATGATCTCGTCGCTGATGATGTACCTTCCGTATTCAGGGATCCCGTTGACGGTCCCGATGAAATCGTAATCCGTGGTATGGTTGAAGACCATGATGAACGGACGGCTGGGCATCTCACCCTTGTATCTCTCAGTCTTGACTTTGAATGGACCCCTACCCAACGGGAGGATGAAGCATCTGACTGGTACCCTCATGAAGAATCTGTACCACCATGTATGCCTGGGATTGATATCCCTCATTTTCTCGGATGGTGCCATGTTATCTCTCTTTGACCGAAGACGATATCATCCCGGCGATTGTCCACAGTCAGCGTGCATCCCTGCTGACCCCTGAACAAGCACTTTCACTGTAAGACAATATAAAAAACATCTGTAAGACTTTTGTCGAAGTGACGCACGACATACGATTTATATCTAATGACATATGACGAGTCGATGATTGGAATTATATTCAATCCCACCTCGAGAAATGGTGAATCCAAAGGAAGGATGGCTAATTTCCTTACCATGATGGACGAGGCGGGATTGGAATACAACTATCGCGAGACCCAGGCAGCCAGAGACGCGACGAAGTTTGCGATCGAGATGTCTGAGACTTGCTCCACCATAGTCTCCGCCGGAGGAGATGGGACACTGTTCGAGATTATCAACGGAATCTGGGAGAAGGACGTGAGACTCGCTATCCTCCCGTTCGGTTCCGGGAACGATCTAGCCAACGGACTCTACGGCAAGAAGTACAGCGAGAAAGAGGCTTTGGAGATTATCAGGGGCGACAAGTCCATGAAGGTTGACTGCGGAAGGGTAAACGACCAGTACACCATGTGTCTCCTCTGCGGTTTCGGAATCGTCACGAATGTCTGCGTCAGATACAAGGAGCGCGGAGGATCGTACGTCAGCAACATCATGCCGTTCTTCATCCACAGCCTCAAGAAGCACTATAAGGTCATCGTGGACGGGCATGAGAGGGCTTTCTACTCCGAGTTCGTGAACATAATGAACGACGGTATCATCGGAGGAGGACTGCACATCACACCTTCATCAGTCGTCAACGACGGTAAGATGGAGCTCGGTATCCTCCACGAGAGCGGTTCCCTCAAGAGGATCGCCGCCTTCGGATCGCTCCCCTTCCACAAGATCGAGAAAAGATCCGTTTTCGAGACGATCCACTTCGAGGAATGCACCATCATCCCCGAATCTCCCGAGATCTGCAACATCGACGGGGAGCTCATCGAGTTCTCCGAGATCCACCTCAAGGTCCTGAAGGAGAAGCTGACATTCGGAGTCATCTGAACCTTTTCAGGCGCCCTCTGGGGCGCCATTCTTTTAATTCACATGGAACCGGAAGCCGAGAGACTGATCGAGGAGTTCAGGATGGGCAGGATGCCCATGCTCCAGTTCATGAGATCCATGAACGAGGTCAAGGAATCCGGGGGCTGCCCGGGACCGGACCCCCTGCTGGGGAAAGCGGTGGTTGCCGGAAGGGCCCGCCACACCGAGGGCCGCGACCTCATGTCCATAATCCTGGAGGCGCTCGGGTTCGAGGTGATCGCTGCAAAAAGGGACACATCCATCGAGGACCTTGTGAGGATGTGCGAGGATGAGGGGGTCACCGCGCTGTGCCTATCCATCCAGACAACATACGACATCCCCGACATCCGCCTGGCGGATGAGCTGATGAGGGAGTCCGGTATCAGGGATCGCATAGTGTTCAATGCAGGAGGCGTCGCCGTCAGTGAGAAGGTCGCCATGGATTGCGGATGCGATGTGTACGGCAGCACGGCCGTCGATTCCGCTGAATCGATAAGGGATCTGGTCAGGAGCAGATCGTCCTGAGAGGTTTTTATCCTCTGCCGACATTAGAGAATCAGGTGCGACATTGGGATTCCTCGATAAAGTCAAAACGTCCCTGAACGACGTCTCCACGTCCATCAACAACAGTCTGGACAATCAGAAGGCGGAGAAGCTCGTCAAGGATGAGCAGAAGAAGATCGATTCCGAATCCAAGGAGATCGGATGGATCGTCGTCGAATGCCTGGACAGGGGAGAGGAGTTCAACGAATCCATGGTCTCGGTGCAGATGGCCCGCATCCGCGAGTACAGGCACAACATCGCCGTGATCAGGGGAGAAGAGGCACCTGCACCGTCAGCGGATACCGAAGAGCCAGAGCCTGTTCAGACCGTTGTATCCATATCGGTCTCCGACACTCAGGCGCCCAGACCGAAACCTGCCGAGAAGGAGCCTGAGGCAGTGGAAGAACATGCCGAGGATGCGCCCGGGACCGAGGTTCCCGCTGAGAGTTCGGAACCCGTCGCAGACGAGGATGCCGGGCCTGCGGACCCGGAACCTGTTCCGGAAGAGGAGACTAGAACCGAGGGAAAGGCTCCGGAAGAGGACGGCCCGTCCGAATCGTGAAAACTCCGAGCCTTCTCTAAAACAGTTTAATTATCATTCTACCCTTAGAGACTTCTAAGGTGCTTAGACACGGACAGGCTGACCCTTGCTGCCATCGCAGTCGCTATCGCGATATCGTGTGTAGCGGGAGCTCTGCTCTTCGGGGACTTCGAGGAGATCTACGGGATCGAGTACGACGCCGAAGGCGGGGAGATGCCCGACGAGTATCCCGAATCGTACATCAGCGGCGATGTTATCGATGCCCCTATCCCTACCAAACCGGGATATGTTTTCAGAGGATGGTTCACCGATAAGGATTTCAAATATCCGTTCAAAACCGACACAGCAGTGTATAGCAAGGATCTGAAGCTCTACGCCCTGTGGGAGCATGACCTCTCAGGATACAGCCTGAGGCATGAGGTCACCGGGGAGAGGGACGGAAGCGTCATCACAGGGGAGCTTGTCTATCACTACTACCATTACAACAACGACAGGGCTGCATACTACATCTTCCATGAGTACACGGAGTACACAGACGGCGAGGAGTCTGAAAAGCAGACCCTGGAGCTCTTCGAGCCTTTCGATAACAGTTTCAAGCTCGACAGGACGGAGACCATCGAGACGGTCAACGGGATGAAGAAGTGCAACGTGTATGCCAAGACGCTGTTCCTGGATTACGAGGAACAATGGGTCGGCATAGAGGACGGCATCGTGTACAAGGTGGTCCAGACAGGCAAGACCCTCGGCGGAACGGTGCGTGAGCATATCGAGTACGAGCTCACATACTGCCACTATGAGGAAGAGGAGCCTTCCGTTAAGCTCACCATCATCGCGGACGATGGGCTGAGGATCGAAGGCAACGATGTCGATTACATCAAGGGGACATCGGTAGACCTGAAGGCCGTCCCTGACAAGGGGGAGAAGTTCAGGGGATGGTTCGACGAAGACGGGAAACCGGTCTCGACAGACAGGGAGCTCTCCCTGATCATCACCGACGACATCACCCTGAAGGCGCACCTCATCCAATGGTTCCCGATCAGCTATGAACTCGGGGACGGGATCCCGACATCTGACCTTCCGAAGAAGTACTCCCCCGGAACGCCTTTGTCTCTCCCGTATGTGAACAACGGGAAGGATGTATTCGGAGGATGGTACCTGGATGCTGATTACGAGCAGCCGTTCGAGGGGGACACATCACTTCTCGAAGGGGAGATCACCCTGTACGTCAAATGGGACGAGAACCTCATAGGGCACACCCTCACGATGACGAAATCTGGAACCTATCAGAGGGGGATCAACACCTGCACCATCGAGGGGACGCTGACGTTCACGTACCTCTACTATAATTTCGACAAGCAGTCATACTTCATCAGGAACTCCGATTACACGAAGTATACCTACACCTACGTCGAGGGGAAGGATTACGAAGAGAACACATCCAGCATGTACTGGAGCTCGGAGATCGATGGTAAGTGGTCAGAGCCTGTTCCGAGTACCATTCCAGTAGTCATCGATGGCCAGACTGTCATGAAGGATTGCAGCTATATCGTATTGACCTATCCGAGTGGAGCAACTGAGAAACAATGGATCGGAGATGGCTGGAAACCGTATCTGATAAAATTCGAATATGATGGCGGTACAGATAATTCGAGATCACTTGTGTATACATATCTCTCCGATGGAATGACCGAGATCGAAGAGAACTGCGAAATCACGGTCGTAAGCGGGGACGGGATCACGATCAGCGGTAATAAGAGCCCGTATCAGCTCGGTGAGACTGCTGTCCTCGAGGCCAGCACCGACAAGAACGTGGAGTTCGGCGGATGGTACGATGAGAACAACACCCTGCTTTGCTCATCCAAGAGATACCAGTTCACGGTCGGAGGAAGCCAGACCATCTTCGCAGTGAACTCGAACACGCTGGATGCGATATTCGAATCCGATACGGAGATCGACCTGGACCAGGAGTTCGGGCTGACATCCGCGACATACACCATCACCAACACGGACACTCTGGCGAATTATCCGGATATCACCGGACCGTACACGTTCGATGATGGGGGAAGGTATTCCATAATAGCCAAGGACTCGGACGGAACGAGCAAGTTCTTCACAGTGAAGGTCACTGGAGGGGCGGAGCGCACATTCGAGTGGATATTCGAGAATGTCGAATACACTTACACACTCGACATCGACTACGACGATTACCTGTACTCGAAGGACCTTTACGACATCAGCAAGAGGAAGCAGCAGACTCCGAGCCACGCCCGCGACATCACATTCGTCACCAAGAGCTACACCGATGAGAGGATGGCCCCGTACATGGAGACGCTGGTGAACGGGCTGTATGATACGTACAAATCAGAGAACAAACCTGTGACCGAGCAGAAGTATCTCGGGTATCTGCTGGCCTTCACGCAGTACATCGAATATCAGTACGACGAGGAGGAGATGGGCGTCGTGGAATACTGGAAGTTCCCTCTGGAGACATTGTACGACCAGGGCGGCGACTGCGAGGACACATCCATCCTGTTCATAGCTCTGGCACATGAATCCAGAGAAATCCTCGGCATGGACTATAAGACGGCGCTCCAATTGCTTCCGGGCCATATGTGCGGTGCGATCAAGCTCAGCGGAAGCTCGTCATTCAAGACCAACCCGTACGGCTACATCTACTGCGAGACCACCTCCACTGACTACAATCTCGGCCAGGTCCCGACCGTCGCTAACATGAAGGAGTACTTCCTCCAGGACAAGTACTACGCCAACGGACGCTCACACACCCTTGAAGTGGAATGAGAATCGGTTACGAAACACAGGTTTCCAATCGTCGAACCCCCTCAGATAAAATATTAATGGGATGGTTCTGGTAGAGTGCTCAGTACTAAGGTGACAGCATGCAGCTTTACCATGACAACGATGTTGATTTGAAGATTTTCGACGGCAAGAAGATCGCCGTCCTGGGATACGGAGCACAGGGAAGGGCCCAGGCGCTCTGTTTCCACGATTCAGGAATGGACGTTACCGTCGGACTCAGGAAGGACGGGGCATCCTGGAACAAGGCCAAGGAGGACGGACTGAAGGTCGCCGAGTTCGCCGATGCGGTGAAGGACGCGGATGTCGTCCTGATGCTCCTCCCCGACGAGGTCCAGCCCAAGGTCTACAAGCAGTTCGTCGAGCCCAACATCAAGAAAGGTGCGGCACTGGAGTTCGCACACGGATTCGCGATCACGTTCAAGACCATCGTCCCCCCGAAGGATGTCGACGTCATCATGATGGCCCCCAAGGCACCCGGAGACATGGAGAGGCTCGTGTTCCTCGAGGGATTCGGAGTGCCTGCGCTTATCAGCATCTATCAGGACGTCACCGGCAATGCCAAGCAGATCGCGCTCGGACTCGCCAAGGGTCTGGGAGCCACCCGCGCAGGTGTCTTCGAGACATCCTTCGACAACGAGACCTACACAGACCTCTTCGGAGAGCAGGCGGTCCTCTGCGGAGGACAGACCGAGCTCATCAAGCGCGGATTCGAGACCCTGGTCGAGGGAGGATACCCTCCTGAGATGGCCTATTTCGAGGTCCTCCACGAGACCAAGCTCATCGTCGACCTGATCAACAAGGGCGGATTCGAGCTCATGTGGCATGTCGTCTCCAACACCGCGGAGTACGGAGGACTCACCAGAAGGGAAAGGGTCGTCACCGAGCAGTCGAAGCAGGAGATGAAGAAGATCCTCCAGGAGATCGAGGACGGAACCTTCAAGAACCAGTGGACATCCGAATGGGACCAGGACCTGGTCAACCTCAAGAGGATGGAAGAGGACGAGAAGAAGCTCCAGCTCGAGATCACCGGAAAGGAGATTCGCGCACTCTTCCAGAGGAAGAACTGAAACTTGAAGCCAGGTGGTCGTTGTGAACAAGATAGTCATCAGGACGAGGAACGCCGAATTCACGGCGGAACTCGATGATTCGGACATCTCCAACGCCATCTGGCTCGACTGTCCTCATAAGCTGGACATAAACATGCTCGGGTGCATGATATTCTCCGAGCTGCCTTTGAATGTCATCCTACCCAAAGAGAACCGCACAACGGAGTTCGAGGCCGGGGACATAGCCTATTGGCCGGGGCCCGGTGCGTTCACAGTATTCTTCGGACCCACCCCTCTCAGCGGAGAGGACAGGAAACCCGTTGCCCCTTACCCCATGATAAAGATCGGCAGGATCATCGGCGACTGCTCCGCATTGGAGGATGCCGGCGACAGGCAGAGGATGACGATAGAATCTGCTTTCTGAGCATCTGGCTATATCGTTTTCCGAAGCTCAGATTATGGTCAACGAGTGATCGAAGTCCGTGAAGATCTCGCATCCGTTCTCGGTGATCAGGACAGTGTCCTCGATCCTTATCCCGCCCACTCCGGGGATGTATATCCCGGGTTCCGCCGATACGATGTTCCCTGCCTTGAGGATCTGCTCCGACCTCGGCGATACGGATATCGCCTGATGGACATCCATGCCGATGCCATGTCCGAAGGAGTGGATGAATGTGCCTTTGAACTCCGAATCGTCGATTATCTTCCTCGCAGCGAGATCGGCCGCGTTGGCGTTCGCCCCGTCATGATATTCCGCGATGCCTGCGAGCTGAGCCTCCTTGACAACTTCGTAAGCCCTCTCCAGTATCTCCGGGGGCTTTCCGAGGAAGACGGTCCTCGTCATGTCCGAGCAGTAACGGTCGTACTTGGTACCGAAGTCAAAGAGTGCCGTATCTCCTTTCTTCAAGGCGTAATCGCACGGCATGTGATGGGGCTGTGCGGAGTAAGGTCCGAATGCAGCGATTGTATCGAACGCGTTGCCAGTGCCTCCCAGCTCGCGCATCCTGTTGTCCATCCTCACTGCGATCTGCTTCTCGGTGACTCCCTCAGAAAGATAATCGGGGAGCTCCTTAGCGACGATCGATGATATCCTGCAGGCCTTCCTGGTCGCCTCTATCTCCTTCTCGTCCTTGACGGATACCGTGAGGTCTATGGCCCTGCCGGCATCGACCGCCTCGATGCCTCCGACTGTCTTCTTGACGAACTCGACCATGGCATAGGTGCAGGCATGGGTGTTGAATCCGACCTTCGAGCATCCCTTCAATGCATCCTTGAGGAAACTGTCGCGCTCCTCCCTGTTGTGGTAGACGCATACGTTCCCGACCCCGTCCTTGGCGGACTCCTCCTCAAGCGGGCTGACGATGACATCCAGGGAACCGTCCCCGCGGACTACCGCGAAGGAGCCTTCGAAGCAGCCTCCGGGCTGCTCGCACAGATACCAGAAGGTAGAGTCCAGGAACGGTTCGCCGTCGTTCATGACGACCACCGCGTCCATGCCCTCCGCGTTGGCTATGAGCCTCTCGGCCCTTGTGCCCTGCATCAGATTCCGACCCACTGGTTCTTAACGATCCTCTGAAGAGCGGCGATGGCCGAGAATACAGAGAGGTTCGAGGTCTTGGGATTGATCGGGGAGGGCACGTTGTAAGTGTGCGTTGTGAGCTCTCCGAACTCTCCCTTGATCCTCAGCTCGTGAGAGTTGATCTTGATGTTGGGATCGACTGCGATCGTGACCATGGTCTTGTCGAATCCGATTCCCATGATGCTGACGATAGCCGCAACGTTGACGTTCCTGGGGAACAGCTGTACGGCCTCCCTGGCGGTACCGGTGTACAGGACGGTCTTCTCCTTGATCTTGCTGAGATCGATACCTCTGTCCTCGACGTACTTGACACCCTCGAAACTTACTGGGGGCTTGGTGGTGATGAGCTCGACCTGCTGGATCTCTCCGACGGTGGATGCTCTTAATCCATCGGTACCGCAGATGGCTCCCGAGGGGATGTAGACCTTGGCGTCGCATTGCTTCGCCTTATCTGTGACCATCTGCCTGAAATCGTCGTCCACGAGCGCTCCTACGGACATGATCATGATGTCCACGCCCCTTGCGACGACCTTGGGGATGACCTGCTTCGCAGCCGCCTGTGTGGCGCATTCGATGACCAGGTCACAATGGTAGAGCTCCTCTTCCACGTCTTCGACCACTTCGGCCTTCTTGACTACCTGGGCCAGTGCCTCGGCACGTGCCTTGTCGGAATCAACGAGGTAGATCCTCTTGACTTCCATCATCTCATCGGCCGCTTCT
Organism: Thermoplasmata archaeon; assembly: GCA_015063245.1. Taxonomy (GTDB): domain Archaea; phylum Thermoplasmatota; class Thermoplasmata; order Methanomassiliicoccales; family Methanomethylophilaceae; genus Methanoprimaticola. The sequence continues at coordinate 6,146 of SUSV01000010.1, read as the reverse complement.
GCCAGCTTCGAACCCCTGGATCCACAACCTACAATCGTTATGCGCATGATACCCCCAGCTGAATACTAAATATTTAAAATTTGGAAAGGAGGGGTTGTTTTTTCGAGGCGTTCACGCCTTTCCCTGCCATTCGGACATGAACTCATCGAGGTATCCGACCATGTAGTCGTGGCGGGACTGGGCCATCCTCTTGGCGGTCTCGGTATTCATCATGTCCTTCAAAAGCAGGAGCTTCTCGTAGAAGTGATTGATGGATGTGCCCTGATTGCTGAAGTACTCCTTCTCGGACATGCCGAGCTTCGGATCGTCTCCGGGGATGTACATGGCACGGCCCTTGCTGCCGCCGTAGGCGAACGCCCTGGCGATGCCTATGGCCCCGATGGCGTCCATCCTGTCCGCATCCTGGACGATCTTGCCCTCCAGGGTTGTTGGAACGACGGAATCCTTCCCTTTGAAGGATATCTGGCTGATGATCTCGCAGATGTACAGCTGGTCCTCGACATCTATGTGCTCGGAATCCATGAACGACCTTGCGTTCTGGAACCCGTTGTCCCCGAAAAGCTTGCGGTCGTCGGCATCGTGCAGGAGTGCCGCTAGGCGTACAATATCCTCATCGCCGCCCTCCTGGCGGCAGATCGTCCTGGCGAGGTCGTGAACCCTCATGGTGTGATAGAAGTCATGGCCGCTGCTGTCCCCTTCGAACAGCCCTCTGACGAACTCCTTCGCCCTGTCGAAAGTCCCTTCGTCCATGTCACTGCTTCTTCTTGGAGTGGTATTTCACGTGGAGGTATCCGAGAACTGCCAAGAGCACGATGAAAACCATCGCACCCTCGAATACGTAGTTGCGCTCGTTCGAATCCTCGGAGGATTTCGTAACGCCCGAATCGTCAATGACCTGGACGGCATCTCCCTCCTCGGCCGACAACTCGGCCATGGGGACGAATGCGAGCACGGCCAGGATGGCCAGCGGTACAGCCAGAAGCGCTGCTTTGTTCGACATGGGGATGCAATGCCCGCGCTCACTAAAAAACATTCTTTTATCCGCCCCGTCTTCCGGTAACCATGGAGAGGTACAGACTGATCGACCACACCGCCGACATGATGGTCCAGGCCTACGGTTCCACGCTGGAGGAATGCTTCGGCAATGCGGCGTTCGCCCTCTTCGATCAGACCGTCGACCTTTCCGGCATAGGGACATCCGAGGAGACCGACATCAGGGTCACAGGCATCGACGATGAGGACAGACTCTACTCCTTCCTGTCCGAGATGCTGTTCATCGAGGATGCGGACAACCTGATCCTGAAGGAGTTCGAGGTCAGATTCGAGGGAGAGGACGTGCTGTGCCACGCAAGGGGTGAGACCCTCGACAGGTCCAGGCACAGGATCAGATCGGAGATCAAGGCTGTGACATACCACATGATGGAGATCGACAGGGAAACACCGTCTGTCACCGTCCTTTTCGATGTCTAACTCTTTTATCGTACGATTACATTCCGACGGATGATGCTAAGACTTGGATGGTTCTCCACAGGCAGGGGTCCCGGATCCCGCAATCTTCTGAAGGCAGTAATGGACCAGAAAGAGAAGGGCGTTCTCGATATCGAGATAGCATTCGTTTTCTGCAACTGGGACAACGACGAGGAGGACAATCCCAAGAGGGAGCAGAGGCAGATTTTCTTCGACATGGTCAGAGGATACGGCATCCCTCTCGTGACCGCATCATGGAAGAAGTTCAGACCCGACCTCTGGGAGAAGGACCAGAGGGAATGGCGCGACGAGTACGGGAAGCTCCTCAGGGAGCTAACAGGGAAGTATGACTTCGACCTCGGCATCCTGGCCGGATACATGCTCTGGATGGATGACGAGACCTGCAGGGAGTACGACATGCTGAACCTCCATCCCGCTCTCCCCGACGGCCCGAAGGGCACATGGCAGGAGGTCATCTGGCAGCTCATCTCCGAGAGGGCGGAGGCACAGGGCGCCATGATGCACATATGCACCGAGGAATGGGACAGGGGCGCGGCGCTGACGTACTGCGGATTCCCTATCCGCGGAGGAGATTACGACAGGCTCTGGTCGGAGATGGAGGACAAGCTCAGGACCAGGAGCCTCGAACAGATCAAGGCGGAGGAGGGCCAGGAGGAGCCCCTGTTCAAGAGGATCAGGGAGGACGGCGCCAAGAGGGAGCTGCCCCTCATAGTAGCTACGATCAAGGCATTCGCCGACGGGAAGGTGGAGATCAGGGACAAGCGCCTCTACTCCGAAGGAAAGCCGCTGGACGGACCGTACGACCTGTCGAGACAGGTCGACACATCCCTGGAGTGATGCAATGCCGGACGAGTTCGACCCCACATTGGAACTGGGCCTCCCGCCGGACAGGTATGTGATATGCACATGCAGGGGATTCATCACCAGTAACAACGACGTGAGGGACCTCTGCAGGAGGTTCATCGATGACGGCGGGCACTTCTTCGACGTATTGGAGAGATACGACAAGCTCACATCCTATGTGCTAAACAGGGAGGATTCCACATCCGGCAGCTATTACAAATGGTGCGTCCCGTTCCTGAAGGCGTTCGGTGCTACGGATCATCTCCTCCACAAGTACAGCTGCGAGGACCTTCGTTTACTGAACAACGCAGGCAGGACCATGAGGTACATCTCGAACCTCCTGCCGACATACATCACCACATCCACTTTCGAGCACGGCATGATGGAGGTCATGGGAAGGCTCAGAACGCCTCTCGTCGAGATGTCATGCACCAACCTGTGCATCGACCAGTGCATGATGGGACGCGCGGAATCGAGGAAGCTCAAGGACCTAGCCAAGGAGATCAATCATCTGGATGTCCCCGAGGGATTCTACGAGCTGAACGTCCCGACAGAGCTCCTGGACGAGGACATAGAGATCATCAAGAAGATGGACGACGCCATCAGCAACAGGATCCCCGATGCCGGTGCGATGAGCCTGATGGAATCGACGGAGGCGCTGACATCCCATAAGAAGGCATACCGCATGCTGGACATCAGGAGGGTCACCGCCATCGACCTGGACTGCACCATGTACATAGGAAGTTCCTCTACGGACTTCCAGCCGCTGGACCTCGTCCGCGATGCAGGAGGGCTGGCGATCGCCTACAACGGAGAGGAGTTCGCGGTAAGGGGCAGCAACGTTGCTATCCTTTCCGACGATTCCACCGTAGGTGCGATATTCGCCTCGGTGTTCACTGACAAGGGGCCTCAGGCATCCGTTGAGTTGGCGGAGAACTGGAGCAGGGAGTATCTCAGGAAGTCGGACATCCCTGACAGGAATATCGTGGATACGTTCCTCACGGAGCATCCGGGAGAGCTCCCGGAGGTCTTCGCGATAACCGACGGCAACGTCGATGAGGTCTCGAAGAGATCCGAGAGATACAGAGCGGCGATTCTCGGGCAGTGATTTGTGAATCCACTGAGCCAGACACCATTCAATTTATATGTTGGATTATTATTCCAACTATTGATACGGAGAATAGAGACGTATCATCGAGGTCGGGCTTATTACCGAGTTGCCCCGACCTCGGATCCCTTTTCACAAATTCTACCCATGAGCTCAGGCCCCAATTGTCCTGATGCGGATCTCCTCTATTCATTAATCGATTCTGAACGATTGCCTGTACCAAGCATCGATGAAGAGGTGCTGACTGTTGGACTGTACAATCTCAATGATGCTGCAGAGAAATACTTCAAAGCCCATGATAACAAAGATAGGCGGGAACGTAGGCAAATCCTTGGCAGCCTTCGGTTGATATAATCGATATAATGATTATATCAGAATGATATAATTCTGTGATAATCGACATAATCCCGAGATTAGCAGACACGCTCAGTCTTTTTATGAACCCATACCCAGGATGCATGGATTCGATTCTCAAGATACAAAACCCCGGATCACATCTTCCGTGCCCAGGATATCCTCGGATCACAATCTCTCCAGAAGCAATCCAAGTACGATGTCATTGATGCGATCACCGTCGACACCCTTCGTATCGAAAGCGTCGCATAACGTCCTTCTGACGATACTCTGATCATTCGTATTGTCCTTGATCCGTGACCGAATCCGCTTAACCAAATGGTGCGGTTTATAGAACAAACTGATGGGAAACGTACAAAAGTAATATTCTAGTTATATGGAAAACGTACAAATTTGATGTCTGGATCGGATCGATGGAACAGTATCTATCAACATCGATGATGCCATACACGATATCGATGCTTGGAACATTCCGGACAACAGCGACCTCGTGATGGACGGGCCCTTCGACGAGCCCGATGAGAAGTTCATCAGGAGACAGAAGGCGGCATATGGAGAGATGTCTGTTTGATCACATCTCTCCAATCGTCGAAATAATAAACTCCGTGGTCATTGCATATCATAATGGGCAATATTGTTGATGAAATACTCGAGAAGGTCAGGGGTTCTCCACATGAGAATGAGGTTGTCGAATTCAAAGACCGCAAAACTCTCAACAAGGATGAGATGGGCGAGTACTTCTCAGCGCTCTCGAATGAGGCTAATCTTAAAGGTACTGAATTTGCATGGATGATTTTCGGGATGACTGATGACGGCAGAATAGTCAACAGCAATTTCCTCGATACCGTCGAAAGCCAGAATAAACTCAAAAAGTACATATCCGAACAGACTAGCGGCCGCATGTCTTACATCGATATTCATACTCGTATTGTCGACGACAAAAGAGTACTTCTGTTCCAGATACCCGCTGCGAAGAATGGCACTCCCACCACGTTCAAAACCTTCGCATATGAACGCCAAGGCGACAGTGTTTTCGGACTATCTGATGAGAAACGCATGAGAATAATGCGTGATTCCATGCCAGATTGGAGTAAGAACCTGCTCGATGGATTTACAATCGACGATCTGGATCCCGAGGCCATATCTAAAGCCAGATATTACTTCAAACACAATCATCCGCTGAAAATCAATGAATGCGATTCGTGGGATGACGTCACCTTCCTGAACAAAATGGGCCTTACCATCGAGGGCAGGATCACATACGCTGCCGTGGTCCTATTGGGCAATCCTGAACTGGAGTATCATATGCCTGACTGCACGCTAAAAATGAGGTGGATCCTCCGTGACAACGACATGAACACGATCGACAATGAATTCTTCCCAATCCCGTTCATAACGGCTATCGATGACATATGCTCGAAGATTCGCAATGTGAAGTACGAATACTTCCGCCCAGGGACATTATTCCCCGACCGTATGGATACGTATGAACCTGCGATGCTCCGTGAAATCCTGAACAATTGTGTCGCCCATCAGGACTACCGGATGAACGAATACATCACGATAGTGGAGTACGATCGTGACAGGCTCGTCTTCAAGAATGCGGGCCAGTTCATCCCCGGAACTATAGAGAAGGTCATCTCTTCCAACTCTCCCGCATCATACTACAGGAACAGGCTGCTGGCCGAATCGATGGCAAAGCTCGGGATGGTAGATGTGGCCGGCGGAGGCATTATCAAGATGTTCAAGTTCCAGATGGCAAGGTTCTTCCCTCTGCCTGAGTACGACCTATCGGATAACCACGTCGAAGTCACTATCACGGGCAAAGTGATAGACAAGGCATTCGCGGACACTCTAATGAAGAATCCTAAGATCGGTTTCGAAGATGTGATACTTCTCGATAAAGTGCAGAAGAACCTACCAATTTCCGATAAGGATGCCGATAGACTGAGATTCAAAGGATTCATCGAAGGCAGAAAACCGAATTACTACATATCGCCATCTCTGGCATCGAGTACTGGGGACAGTGTCATCAAAGGAAAGGCACTTAAGCAGAAAGGCTTCGATGATTCCTATTACAAGGATTTGATTGTGAAATATCTGGATGAGTATGATAACGCTTCTAAATCCGATCTCTGCACCTTCCTTTACCCAAAATTACCGGAAGCTTTAGATGATAGGCAGAGATATAACAAAGTAGGTAACTTGATATCAGCTCTCAAACGTGAGGGCCGTATCATCAACACCGGTTCCACGAGAAAATCCAATTATGTGCTAACACGCAAACAATGAACTCGTATCGTCAAGGTTTACGAATACTTTACGAATACTTTACGAATACTTTACGAATACT
>SUSV01000009.1 GCA_015063245.1 Thermoplasmata archaeon | reverse complement strand
GGATATCATCGGTCTGAGGAACATCCTCAGCCATCATTACAAGAAATTGGATCTGGATCTACTGTGGACTATTGCCAGTGAGGATGTCCCCAGAGTCATGAACATCCTTCTTGAGTTGAAATCCAAACTTCAGGATTACCCTGATGGAGATTACCTTAACATCAGAACCAACCGTTCTGACTGAGTATTAGTTTTACAGGCCCATTTATGGGTCCATTTTGGACCTGTAAATCTAATCTGGCCCTTCTTGATTTCTTATAATTAAAATGATGGTTCATGTAGACCACATGCACCAAAGGTTTCATTCTTCGGACTTGCCGCCTTTCTTGCTCCTTATTAGCTCAGCCCTCATCTCCTGATCGCGCTGATATTCCTCGCGGAGCCTCCTCTCACGTTCCTCCGGTGAGAGATCGATCCCGATTGTTTACTGAAGGATCTGGTCCAATGGGTGACCCTCGACTACTACAACCTATTCGCCAATCTCGATACGGGAGAGCATAGGGCCGTAGCGAACGCAGTGAGCAAAGGGGAGGATGCATAGACATGATGAAGATAACCAAAGTTGAAAATCAAACACGTTTTTATTGACATTCGATATTGCTTTAATGATGTCTCAAAAAGTCTTTCTCACATCATGATTGGAAGCTTTGTTTCATTTCCAATTTTACTCCATCATAGCTTTAACAGTGGCCTCATAATCTTTATCTGATCTATCTTTTCTTGAAGCTCTTCAAAAACTGCTTTCCTTTCATCCGGATCTTCCATCATATCGATCTCGCACTTCCTCTTCCTTGCCCAATCATCGAACTCAGCCATGTTCTTCTTGATCATGTTGTCCTGCTCCGGCGGCACTTTCCTGATGACGATTTCGCCATCATTGATGAAGAACATGATATTGTCCTCTTTCTCGACGTTCAGAATCTAGGCTACCTCTTTGATGAGGGTCAGCCTCTTCGACGAGTCCACTTTTACGGATCCCAGGAATATCATCTCACTCGACTTTCCCAAAAACGGTAGTAAAACATTAATTTTTGACCCCTAATCAAAACTATCCCGTTTACGGGAAAGTTAAGTTATGTGTTTATTTGAAAAAATCTGTTTCACTGAATTATTTTTTATTTTGTGAAAAAATCTCTATCGCAATAGATTAATAATCATAACACGTATCCTGGAACATGGTAAGGGCCGTAAGAAGAGTTGACTATCTGAAACAGCTACATGATTCCAAGGATGCCACCGGTGTCGTAAAGGTAATCACCGGCATGAGGAGATGCGGTAAATCCACACTGATGGAACAGTATGTCGACGATCTCAGGTCCGAAGGAACAGCCGAGGATCATATATTCCACGTTAACTTCGAGACCTTCGAAGGATATGATCTCCTGTCCCCCGATATCCTCCGTTCCCGCCTGAGGGAGCTCCCCAAGGACGGAATCGTGTATATCCTTCTGGATGAGATACAGGACGTTGAAGGGTGGGAGATGATAGTATCCTCCCTCGAAGAGGTGAAGAACTTCGATGTGTACATCACCGGTTCAAACTCGGATATGCTTTCTACGGAACTCTCCACACACATCTCTGGCAGATATACTGAAATTAAGATGCTCCCTCTGTCCTTCAAAGAGTATCTGGAACTCCATCCCGGTGACAGGGACGAAAGGTTCATCCAATATCTGAGATACGGAGGACTTCCGGACACCGAACCGGACAGGGGGGAGAAACACAGCCTGGGTTATCTGGAAGGCGTGTTCAACACCGTTCTGATAAAGGATGTCCTCGCCAGGCTGAAGACGGACGACGTGAACAGGATAACGGCAATCGCCAGATTCTTGTATTCCAACATCGGCAACGTGACCAACATCGCCAACATAGCCAAGGGTACGGGACTGAATCCCGGTACCGTAGAGAGATACGTCGCAGGGATGGAATCCGCACTGCTCTTCTACCATGCGGAGAAGTACGACATCGTAGGGAAGAAGCTCCTGTCCACCAACGGGAAGTTTTACGCATCGGACCTCGGGATGAGGCTGATGGCACTGAAAGGCTCGGGAACGGACGACATGAGCCGCCCTCTGGAGAATGCGGTATATCTCGAACTCCTTCGCAGGGGATACACGGTCAGGACAGGTTCCTACCGCGACAGGGAGGTGGATTTCACGGCGATCACGGGGAACGAAGTGGAATACTACCAGGTGGCCATGACCGTACTGAGCGAGGACACGAAGAAGAGGGAGTTCGGATCGCTGGAATCCATCAGGGACAACTTCCCGAAGACGGTTCTGACCATGGACAGATTCAACCTCGGCACCTTTGGAGGCATCAGGGTGTTGAACGTCATCGACTGGATGCTGGGTTCCGAAAAGTGAAAACTGCCGAACTCAGGATCTCAAGCTGTGTTCTCTCCGTGGAAAGGACAGCGATCCCTAATGCATTGAGCATTCTTGGGACTGTAACCGCAGACGATGTCCTCCAGCTCCATACTGACCCCGAGATTCTCCCTGACGAACCCCACGGCCTCGGTTATCGCCAGATACGAATCGCGCTTGCAGCACCTGGGCCCGCCGACCGTGCCTATGCTGTTAAGAGATCTCGAGGTCATGAGATTGGACAGGGCGAACGGCTTCCCTGCCAAAGGATTGGATCCCGATATGACCGATATGAAGATACCTGAGCTCACCGCCGCTCCGCATGCTCCCCAGAAACCGCATGCCCCTCCGGGGACGTTACGGCCGCGGGCGATTATCTCGGCAAGGCATCTATCGAAATCCACCTTCCCTCCGGCGTTGCGGTAGGCCGTGAGAAGGGATGCTCCTACCAGGACATGATGCTCCGGGCCGTGCATGTGGCAGAACGGCATCGACATCAGCCTGTTCAGAACCTTTATGGGATCCTTGGAGGTCTCCTCCCTGCATACTGATACGATGGAATCCATCCCGGCGGTATGGCATTGGTCGCAGACGTAATGACCGGCCTTGCATCTCGCCCTGCTCGGCTCCATCTTTCCGCAGAAGGAGCAGACCATCTCCTCAGGTGAATTCAGATATTCGAGCGGCGCACCGCATATCAAGCACTCGTCGGCCATACCCATCGACTTCCTTTCACATTCTTGATACTCAGGAACAGTCCTGCAGTGATATCAATCCGACAGCGATGCACCCAGCTCGAACGCCTTCTTCAGCTCCTCCGGGAACACCTTCTCCCTCCTCTCGATCCTCTGCGCGGCATCGAAGAAAGTCCAATCGAACTTGCTGTAATCCTTGACCTGCATCGTCTCTCCGCTCACCAATATCTTGGTCGGGCCTATGAACGAGTCCAATACGGATCTGTATCTCTCCATCATGTCCAGGTAGAGGGTGTCAGGAGCATTCGATGTCATTATCAGCAGGACCGGGATCCTGCGGGTGTTGCAGCATGGGTTCTCCTTGTTGTACGTGAGATACGGGAATACCAGCCTCTCGTAGAACAGCTTGAACTCAGCGCAGAGGTCGCCGAAGTAGTTGGGTGCACCCATAATGATACCGTCGGCATCCCTGATGTCGTCCAGAACGGGCTTCAGCCCGTCCTTGGCCACGCACTCGCCCTTGTGCTTATCCCTCTTGCATCCGAAACAGGATATGCATCCTGTGAAGCGGTCGAGCTTGTAGAGGTCGTATTTCTTCACCGTTGCGCCCTTGGATTCGGCTCCTTTGACGGCCTCGTCTATGAGCATGTCCGTGTTCCATCCGGAACGGGGGCTCCCGTTGATCGCGATGATCCTGCCTGCCATGATTATGGGACTGTTTGAGACGATATAATAAATCGCAATCTGCCGACTGGATTTCGTCGATCGCGATCTGACGGTCTGCGCATCATCTGGATCTTTCCAGAAATCCCTTGATTCGATGAGGAACGCGCTGACCATGGATGAAGTTCAGACATGGTCACTGAGATAATACATCGGATTACAGATATCGGAGGATTGCTGTGATGTGCATCTTACCTCATCTAATTCAGAATTCCTGTCAGAGTACCCCCAAACCTCGGAGCGGGTATCATGACCGTCTTTACCATTTAGCACATATCAGACATCTTCAATCGTGTTGCCCGATGGGTGCATTACCCCCTTATACGATGAGTTCATGCATCATAACATGGACAAGAAGGTGTTTCTGGTGTTCGCGGCAGTCGCGATCGCTGCTATAGTGGCATGCGCGTTCTTCATGAACAACGACGATTCCGACGGCGATAACGAACCGGAACGGATCGGCATAATCGGTGCAATGGATCCCGAGGTCAAGAGGCTGAAGGAAGCTATGGATGTCGAGTACATCGAGAAGATTGCCGAGATGGAGTACAACGTCGGCAAGCTTGATGGACGTGACGTGGTCGTCGTGCAGTGCGGTATGGGAAAGGTCAACGCAGGGACATGCGCACAGATGCTCATCTCTGAGTTCAATGCTAAGGCCGTCATCAACACTGGAGTGGCAGGATCCCTGGATAACAGGCTGGACATCGGAGACTTCGTCGTATCCGTCGACGCAGTCCAGCATGATTTTGATGTCTCTCCCATCGGTTTCGAGAGAGGAGAGATCCCATATACCGGGAGATATGCCTTCGAGGCAGATGAGAGCTTCAGGTCCATGGCTGTGAGCGCTATCAGCGCTTGTGCACCGGATATCAATGTAATGGAGGGTAGGGTCTGTTCAGGAGACCAGTTTATCGCCACAGAGACGCAGAAAGATATCATCCTCGCAAATTTCGGAGGGCTCTGCTGTGAGATGGAGGGCGGAGCGATCGCCCACATATGCCATCTCAATGATGTCCCGTTCGTCATCGTAAGGGCCATCTCGGATAAGGCTGACGGCTCTGCCAGCGAGGATTACTCTGTTTTTGAGAAGAAAGCGGCAGAGCGTTCTGCATCGATGATCGAATACATGATTGGACATATGGGATGATACGGCTCGTTATGTTATGGCGTACACCTTTCAACCTATGACAATACGAAGGGATTGACTCATAATCTCAGACGGAGTATCTTCGCTCTCCCGTTGTTATCGACGACATTCATGGCTATGCGGGTGTAGATGCCGACCTTCCCGATCAGCATCCGACGGGCGTCGGTGAAGAAGGGTCTGTATTCCATGAGCTCTGTCCCTGTCCTAAGGGCGAATTGCTCGGAATCGTCGACCGCGAAATACATGGCGGCGGATTTGTTCCCGGTTCTCCGAACGTGCCTCTCTGCATACTTCAAGCCTTTCGAGTCCGTAGCGTCGAATACAAGCTCGGCGCCCGGGAAAAGCTCTTTCATCCTGCCTATTGCATCTATTATCCTCTTCTCTGGGAAGTATTGGAAAACACCAAGTGCCAGTATCATTGTCTGACGTGTCCTGTCGACCTTCTCGGCCCAGCGCATATCGAACAGATCCCCTGGTATCAGGACCTCGTTCTCCGCTGCGGGGATCAGGTCACCTCTCATCTCGATCACCTCCGGCAGGTCCATCTCATAGAAGCATGCATCCAGGTCCGAGAGGCGGATGCAGGCAGTGTCGAGACCGGCTCCGAGGAATACGATGCTGCTGCGCCCGTTCCTCTCCACGAAGTCCCGGATCATGGCATCGGTGTTGCGGTATCTGGCGACGGATGCCACCATGGAGTATTCGGATGACCCGCTGACGATACTCTCGGGGACCTTGTCCCTGAACCGCAGGGATGCCTCGTCCTTGAAGTACTCGGGGAAATGCTCCGTGGAGTAGATCCTTGCTGCAAGCGGGATGAAGAGGGTGTCCGGGACACCCTCGGTGCCATCCGTCATGGTACCTGCTTCTTGAATACGACCTTCGCAAAGGTCATGAATTCATTCCTCAGACAGCGCTTGAAGAACCATCTGTAGAAGAACGGGAGCACCTCGTATCCTTCGGGCATCTCGTTGATCACCGTGACCGATTCCACGGTATCAGAGAATGCCATGATCTCCTTCCTGGCATCCTCCATGCTGAATGGCATCCACGCCCCCCTGTTTCCGGTCTTCACGACGGCCCTGTTGGATCTGGCCAGCATCTTGGCGTTTTCATAGTCGAAGCACAGAAGCGCCCCCGGGAAACGCTTTCCGATGGAATCCACCAGTCTTCTCACATCCTCCGGCTGGAAATAGAACAGCACGCCGCAGCTCAGTATCAGGACCATGTCCCCGGGGACATAGCCGATCCCGTCCATCCAGCTGTGGTCGTTCGCATCGATTCCGATATCGACCTCCCTCTCCTTCCGATCGAACAGCCTCTGCCTGAAATCGATAACCTCCGGGAAATCTATGTTCACGAATCTGCATCTGCCATTGTCGATATGATCGAATATCGTATCCAGACCGCACCCCTGATTGACTATTATGGCATCCGGATGCTCCGATAGGAATCCGATCGCGGTCCTCTCTGCGATATCCTGCCTCATCCCGTAGACTATCTGAGGGCCTTTGCCCATGTCCGCCTTATCGATATCATAGTCTATGCGGTCGATGATCCGCTTGGCAGTGGTGTCCTTGAATAGCTCCGGGTACCTCTGGTTCGCCCGGTACCTCCCGTACAGGGGGAGCATCAGCGTCTCTTGGACCGTTCCTTTCTCAATTGTTACCGTCTCCTTCAAGACGCATCGCCTCCCAGGCTCCAGTTGCCCGTGCTGGTCTGCAGCCTCACCATGTTGGCGAACGCCCCGTCCTTGTTGTACAGCTCCTCGGGGCTTCCCTGCTCCTCGACGCATCCTCCCTTCAGGACGATGATCCTGTCGGCCTCCTGGACCGTTCTCATGCGGTGCGCTATGATTATGACCGTCTTGTCGACGATAAGCTCCGATAGAGCCTCCTGGACTCTGCTCTCGGATTCGGTATCCAGGGATGCGGTCGCCTCGTCCATTATGATTATTGGCGCATCCTTCAGTATCGCCCTGGCGATGGATATCCTCTGCCTCTCTCCGCCGGACAGCTTGCCTCCGTTCTCCCCTATGACGGTGCTGTATCCTTCAGGCAGCTTGTTCACGAACTCGTCGCACTGAGCCCTCCTTGCGGCATCCATGACCTCCTCATCGGTGGCTCCTTTCCTTCCTATGCGTATGTTCTCCATCACGCTCGTGTTGAAGAGCACGACGTCCTGGAAGACGATCGAGAACTTGGACATCAATGCCTCGGGATCGACGGTGGATATGTCCGTGCCGCCAAGGGTGATCCTTCCGGAGTCTATGTCCCAGAACCTGGTACATAGCCTTGCGACCGTCGATTTTCCCTCTCCCGAGGGTCCGACCAGCGCAGTGACCTCGCCCTGCTTCGCAGTGAATGAGACGTCCCTCAGGACCTGCTGTCCGCCGACGTAAGAGAATCCCACGTGTTCGAACGTTATATCGTAACCGTCGGTGGTGAACTCCGTGCTCCCATCCTGGACGGCCAGGTCGTTGATCTCCTGTATGCGCTCACAGTTCACATGGGCGGATAGCGTGGCCGCCAGGAACGTCAATGCCGTGTCAATCGGCGAGTAGATGCGGGAGACGATGATGATCGCGGCTATGAGCATTATCAGGGGAAGGTCGCCGTCTATGAACAGTATCGACCCTACCACTGCGGTCGTCGCCATACCCAGCTTCAGGATCAGCTGGGCGGAGGCGACGAAGATGGCGCAGATGTACTCGTATTTGAACTCGGCACTCTCGACGCCGTCCAGTTCCATCTCCAGACGCTCCATGTAAGTTCCCTGGGCATCGTTGGCCTTCAGATCGTCGGAGCATTCCAGGGATTCCTGGATCATCTCCGTGACCGTCTCCATCTTCTCGAACTTGATCCTGTTGTACCTCTTCTGGACCCTTCCGGACAGGACGACGATGGCGAATGCTATCGGTATCGGCCAGACGATTGCCAGGCCGATGAGGGGGGACCAGACGAGGATCATGGCTCCGATTATCGGTGTGAATATGAGCGAAGCGAACAGCGCCGGCACCCAGTGGGATAGCATTGACTCCTGCATGGTCACATCCCCCATCACCCTCACGCTCAGGTCGGTCGGATCCTTCTTCGAGAAATAGGACAGGGGGAGCTTCCTCATCTTCTCGGCTATGCCGAGGCGCAGCCTGGTGCTCTCCTGATAGGTGTCGAAGAAGCAGCGGTTGTACTCGTATACGTAAGCGACGGCCACGCAGATCAACAGCAGGAACATGAGTCCCGCGTATAACCACAGGTCGAGATTGTAATCATAATCGTTGTCACCGACTATATCGCCGACGAACATGATGGCCAGTATCATCGGGAACATCAGTACGAGGTCCACGATGAGTGACGCCCTCACGGCGCCTTTGAGATTCCTCCACCCGGTCTCGGACAGGGCATATCTTCTTCTGAGGCTCTGGGAGAATGTCATGCGACCGCCCCCTTGACCTTCCATGACAGCGCCTTCTGGTAATCATCCCACATCATCCTGTACCTCCCGTTCCTGCTCATGAGATCCTCATGGCATCCCGATTCGACGATGGACCCGTTATCCATGACGCAGATCGAGTCCGCGTTCATGACAGTGGTCAGGCGATGGGCGATGAGGAGCACGGTGCGCCCGCGGGCAAGCTCCTCGAACGCCTTCTGTATGAGATGCTCGTTCTCAGGATCGGCGAATGCGGTGGCCTCGTCCATGATTATGATAGGGGAATCCCTGATGATCGCCCTTGCCATGGCGATCCTCTGCACCTCTCCTCCGGAGAGATACACGCCCCCCGGCCCGATCAGCGTGTCCAGGCCGTCGGGGAGCTTCTCTATGATGTCCAGGCATTGGGAGGATTCCAGCGCGGCATTGACCTCGTCTATGGTCGCATCGGGCCTCCCCATACGGACGTTGTCCAGCACCGTCCCCTTTATCAGATGGTTGTGCTGGAAGACGAAGCATTCCATCCCGCGGAGGGTCCTCGTGGATACGTCCCTCAAATCCTTCCCTCCGAGGGTTATCCTCCCCTCCTGCGGATCCCAGAACCTCGACGCGAGCCCCGCAACGGTCGATTTGCCGCTTCCGGAGGGGCCGACCAGTGCCGTGATGGTACCCTGCCTCATCTCGAGGGTCAGATCCTTCACGGCGGGGCATGCTTCGGAGGAGTAGGAGAAGGTCACGTTCTCGAACCTTATCGTGCAGTCCTCCGGCTCCTGCGGATCCTCTGTCTCTGCGAGAGGCTCCATCGCAAGAATCCCGTTGATCCTTGACAGCGCATCGTCCACCCTGTAGACCTGATCGGATGTGAACATGATCCTCATCATAAGGGTCGAGATCAGCGGTGTGAATATTATGTAGAAAACGACGGAGGCGATGAGCGTGTTGCTGACCCCTCCGCCCTCTAGGAGCTCGATTATGACCACGGC
Source organism: Thermoplasmata archaeon (assembly GCA_015063245.1). Lineage (GTDB taxonomy): Archaea > Thermoplasmatota > Thermoplasmata > Methanomassiliicoccales > Methanomethylophilaceae > Methanoprimaticola. The sequence continues at coordinate 51,100 of SUSV01000009.1, read as the reverse complement.
CCCGGCCACGACGAATGTGATACAGCCGTTGATGAGGGTGAAGAACTCTGTCATCGGCCTGCGGGCCATCTCGGTGTAACTCTGACAGTACTCCGCCCAACTGTCGACCGACCTCTTCAGATTCTGGAACGATCCGACGGTCTGCTGGAAGATCTTGACGACGGATATCCCGCGGATGTACTCTACGGTCTGGTTGCTGACATCAGCCATCGAATTGTTCCACATCGCCATGCTCTCCTGCATGGCACTCTTCCCCATCATGGACGTGGAAGTATAGATTGCCAGGATGACGGGTATCATCGCCGCTATGCCCAGCCTCCAGTCGAAGACGAACAGGAGGACAACTATCGCGACCGGCAGCACCTTGGAACCTGCCAGATCCGGGAGGTTGTGGGCAATGAACTCATGTGTGGATTCGACTGAATCCTGTATGACCCTGCGTGTCCTCCCGGTACCATCCTCGTCCAAGACCCCAGGAGGGAGAGCCAGAACGTGGCGGATCAGGGCCTTCTTCATATTCTTGGAGATGCGGAACGCGGCGATATGGGATATCATCAGCGCCCCTATGTACACAAGGATCGAGGCCAGCGCCGTGGCGCATGCCATCATCCCGTAGAACACCAGGTCGTCCGTGCTGCCGTCGAGTGCATCGCGGACCACCAGCCAGATGAAATAGAACGGGACGACGGACATTATCGCACTGATCCCCGACAGCACAATGGATGCTGTCAGGAAACCGTGGCGCCCTTCCGCATACTTCTCGAATTCTGCTTTACGATTGGGTTTGTCACTCTTTTTCATTGTATCACCCGATATTGTTGGAAAACGGGGAGACCGAACGGATAGGTTCGACGTTGGGTATCCCCTTCGAATTGATTGTGACCTCGGATTCCACCCCGTAGACCGTACGGAGCATATCCTCGGTGACGGTCTCCGCAGGAGTGCCGGAGGAATAGACCTCTCCCTGATGCAGGACGGTGATGCGGTCCGAGAATCTGGAGGCGAAATTGAGGTCATGGAGGATCATGACACATGTTATTCCCCTGCTGTCGCATTCAGCGCGCATGATCTGGAAGATATCCAGCTCGCGGCGGAGATCGAGATTGTTCGTGGGCTCGTCCAATATGACGAACTCCGGCTCGGAGACCAGGCACTGCGCGATGGCTGCCATCTGCCTCTGGCCCCCGGACAGGCCCCATATGTCCTTCCCTGCGAGATCGGCGATCCCCAGCTTCTCCAGAGGCCTGTATGCGGAATCGATATCCTCCCCGGTCACCCTGAGCCCCAATTCATCCGCCCTCCCCAGCAGCACGTACTCCAGGACCGAGAGGTTGCGTATCTGTACCGGGTCCTGGGAGAGGTAGCTGACCGAGGGCACATCACCCTCGCATTCGAATTGGATGTTACCGGATGCGGGCCTCAGAACGCCTGCCATGCATTTGGCGAATGTCGATTTGCCTGCACCGTTCGGGCCCAATATCCCATTGATGCCGGGAAGAAACTCCGCGTCCAGGCCTTTGAGGATCTCGGCACTGCCGTAGGAGAAATGTAATGAAGATACGGCGATCGTCATCCTATCACCGACCTCTTCCTGATGATCAGATAGAGGAAGAATGGCACCCCTATCATGGACGTCACGACGCCTATCGGCAGGACGGATGTGAACGGGAGCGTCTTGCATATTATCGATGCGGTCAGGACCATACCCGCTCCGCAGAGGGCTGACATGGGCAGCAGGAATCTCTGATCCTCGCCTACCATCATCCTAGCGACATGGGGACCCACCAGTCCGACGAAACCTATCGTCCCTGTGAAGCTGACCGCGGTAGCTGTCAGCACCGACACCCCCAGTATGACGTTGCGCCTGAGCCCTCTGACGTTGATCCCCATGGAACTGACCTTCGCATCCCCCAGCTTCAGCGATGTGAGCTTCCATATGTTCAGGATGAAGAACAGGGTGCACACGGCGAGCACCCCTCCCAGTATGCCGATGTCGGTATAGCTCGAATCCCTCCCTATGCTGCCGAACATCCAGAACATGATGCTGTTGGCCGCATCCTTGTTCGTCAGAGACTGGACCAGGCTGACCATTGCCTGGAAGAGGAACAGCATGGCTACCCCGATCAGCAGAGTCGTCGTAGGTCCGGAGGATCTGCGGCTGGCCACCGCGGATATGATCATGCACACCAGCATCGAGAACAGGAAGGCCAGGACTATCGTGGAATAACTCCCGAACAGTCCCGCCCCGATGCCGTATGCGATGGACAATGCGGCACCGAAGGATGCCGCCGCGGATATGCCCAGGGTATATGGTTCGGAAAGAGGGTTGTTCAGGACGGTCTGCATCTGCACACCGGCTATACCGAGTGCCATCCCCGCCAGAAGGCCGAAGCAACTCTCGGGGAGACGGTAGTAGTGCATGATGTTGTAGACGCTGCGCGGAGCCGAATCGGGATCGATGACCGCCCTGATGCCGGCCGCGGGGCCGGCGGATAGGTTTATGACCATGTTCGCGAAGAAGAGCACGGTAACGGCGACAATGGCGATGAGCAGGAAGAGCACCCTTTTCCTGTTCAGCTGACGGTATATGTCACGTCCCGCGGTCCCCTCCATCGGGATCACTCCATCACATAGCCGAAGTATCCTTTGAACTCCCATGGCAATACTGTGCTGATATCCTTCTCGAACTGCGAGAGCTCCTCATCCGACACAACACTCTTGTTGATGATGTTGGCCATCTGATAGGCTGAGAACAGGCTGGTGACGCCGTGCCTCAGCTCCCCATAAATCAATGCCACATGCTTGTCCTTGACTGCGTCCAGGTCTGACCATCCGTCACGCGATGTGTATTTGGCGAGTGTTGCTGCGGCCGCCGCCTTATCCTCGGGAGCGAACATTCCGAAGCTCTGCTTACCTGAATAGTACGATGTGTCAACGATGAATATCCAATCCGGATCCGCCCTGTTCATCTTCTCGATGTTGTATTGGCTGTCCATGGGTACTCCCGTCAGAACATTCGTCCCTATCAGATTGACCTCTGGTACACCCATGTTGACTACGTTCCCGTACTGGGAAGCATCCGCTCCCGGGACCTCGTAATAGATCTTGACGCTCTTATCGTGCGACTTCAGCTTGTCTTTGAGCGCTGCGAGACTGTCGTTGTGGAATTTGACGATCCTGTTGCAGCGGTCCTCCTTCTGGAGGATCTTTCCCATGGCACCGTAGTTCACATCGGCTACAGTCTCGGTGAGCCCTATGGTGTAGAACATCGTGTTGAACACCGGGATGTCGGAATCGGCGAATATCTTGTAGAATCCGTCGATTCCCTGGAGCCACGACATCGTCGATCCGGGAAGGATGACGAGATCGGGATTTGTTTCCATGATCTTCTCGGCCACCGCATTAGGGTTCGAAGCCAATGATACGTAGAGGTCGGGGCATTTAGGCAGCTTGCTGAGCTTGGGCCAGGTCTTCTCGATGTAGTCCCCGAGATATGCGTCCCTGGACGAGAGGTCTTCGGGCATCATGCACACGTGATCCTCCCAGCCGTCTCCCCAGCTTGAGGCAAAGAATTCGATTGAAGCGCCATCGGTCAGAGCGACCCTGTCTATCTTGTACTTGACATTGACGCTCTTGCCGAGAGCATCCTTCACGGTTATGGGCTGGTCGAGCTCGATGCGGTCGTCGTTCTGATCGCCAGAGTCTCCCGATAATACGAAATAGACGCCTGCTCCGGCCGCTACGACAGCGACCACAGCAATGATGGCAATTATCTTTGTGTCCATAATATCAATTTTTTAAGAATGCTTAAAATATATTAATAATTTAGGTATGCCTAAATCTATTTCAACGATGCATCGTTAGATTACCTCGGATGTGGAAATGGTGATCGAGGGGAATGCATCCCGATGTAAGAACTGGGCTGCACTGTAGACCCAACGGATACATTTTTCTTTATTGTTACTATATATCATTGGGGATGCAATAGACGAGATACTACTAACGACAAGTCTGGCGATGTTTCTGCTGCTTGCCGCGCTTTGTTCCATCGTCTTCAACAAGATGAAGCTGCCGCCGCTCATAGGTTACCTGATGGCAGGCATACTCATAGCGAACTTCTGGACCATAGATGAGACCTCGGAGGCGGTGGTCGAGGTCCTGTCTGATATGGGTCTGATAGTCCTGATGTTCTGCATAGGCATGGAGATCAACCTTGCCAAGATACGTACACAGGGCACGTTCGCCATCATCGTGGCGCTGGTCCAGCTGCCTCTGATGGTCCTGGGAGGGGTCGTCGCGGGAACGCTTATTGGATTCGACATGGTCCAAAGCATATGCCTTGGAGGCATAATCTCCGGATCGAGCACGGCCGTGGTCATGGCCGTCCTGAAGACGCAGAACCGCCTGGATAAGGACCATATAGATACCCTCGTCCTGATAACCATCATGGAGGATATCGGACAGGTCATAATCCTGTCCATGATCACCCCGCTGATGGCCGGGAGCGAGCTGGACTCCAACAGCCTCATCGCCATGGTCATCTGCATCCTGGTGTTCATGATCATCAGCATCATAGTAGGGGTGAGGGTGATGCCGGAGATCATCAACAGGGTCTCGAAAGCCGTCCCTCATGAGGTGCTGCTCGTCCTGGCCATAGGTCTGGCGTTCGGCATGGCCCTGCTTGCTAATTTCGCCGGTCTGTCGGTGGCCATCGGGGCATTCCTGATGGGTATGATGATCTCCCCCAGCAAGGACCACGAGAAGCTCAGTCATGACTTCGAGCCGATGAAGAACCTCATGATGTCCATGTTCTTCATCTCTGTCGGCATGGAGATCGCGCTGCAGTCGCTCATAGACAACATACTGATGATCATCGGACTGTACCTTCTGTTCGCATTCCTGAAATCAAGCACGGTGTTCCTCGGTTACTGGCTGGGCAACGAATCGCCGAGGAACGGATTCATATCGGCCGTGGGACTGGTGGCGATGGGAGAGTTCGCATTCATCATAGCGAAGCAGGCACTGGACTACGGTGTCGTCGACGAGGGATTCTATACCTCGGTCATCGGGGCAGCCCTGATCTCCATGATCATGCTTCCTCTCCTAACCAAGTCATCCGACCGGATCTGGGAGAAGATGACAAGCGGATGCCCCGCACCGGTGATGAACGCATTCAGGCACGTGAACGCGTCGAAGGATACTTTGTACTCCAACATATCCGCATCATCCAGCAGGACCAAGAAGGAGTTCAGGAGACTGATGACCCTTAACTATGTCTGCATACTCATGATAGTCCTCGTAGAGATCTTGTTCGTCCTGATCAATCCTGCATTGGCGGAATGGTTCGCAGATAACATCGGCGGCACCGTACTGATGTGGAGCATCCTGATGCTATTCATGAACCTCATAGGGATCTACATCCCGATCCATACCATCGTCAGCAACGTCAGGGCCGCATGGGAGATCAGCCGCAAAGGCAGGAAAAAGACGGTTCAGAGTGAGGTCAGGAGGCCTACTCTGTCGGACATGTTCATGCTCTCCAGCAATAACATGGTGAGCATGATGTTCTCCATCACGATACTTGTCATAGTCCCGAACAACCTGGGGATCTGGGAACATCTTATAGTGATGCTCATCATATTGGTCGGACTGTTCTATTACAACCGCAAGACCGTCCAGAAGGTCTTCGAATCGGCCTCCGCTAAGCTGTACGAACCGAAGCCCAGACCAAGTAAGAGGGTCAAGCCGAAGGAAGAGGAGAAGCCTGCCGAGGAGAAGCAGACCCAGGTATCGATAAACGTGGGGAATCGGAAGGACTGACGGATACGGGATCATCCCTTCAGATTCTGCAATGCCTCGGGGCTGCTGTCATGCACCATCTTCACAGTCTGGCACGTATCGAGCTCACCGCATTGGCCACATGTCTCGCAGCCCTTCTTCAGAGCGCATTGCCTGATGGGGCAGAGGGAATCGCAGAAGACGGTCTTCCTCCCGCCCGTGCGGCATCCATCGCAGTTGATCATCTCGGGAGTGATCTCCACGTTATTCAGTTCGGACCATTCCTTTGCGACCTTCCTGCGGAGGCCGTCATCGTTGTTCGCGGTTGCGATGTACGCCTCGCACTTGCTGCAGTCGAGCCCGCAATACGCGATGAATTGGTTCATGATTTTCTAATCATGATTCTACAATGAATAGATTATCCACCGTCGGATCGGATTTGTACCGCCATACTTTTTATAACGACTTCAGAGCCATTCCTTCAACCAAAGGCGGGTCAAACATGGCAGGAACTAAGCAGATCGCCCTCATAATCCTCGCAGTCATCATCGTAGCAGCAGCCGCTATCCTCGTCTACAATCACATGAACGGTGACGAAAACGAATCTGATCCGACCGATGTCCTGCCCAGATACACCATATCCGGCGAGACCGACCTCCCCGGCAACTTCTACATCTCCTTCGTCTACACCAAGAACATCATCATGCTCGACGGAAAAGGTGATGTCGTGTGGTTCAAGCACGGCGAATCGCCCGAGGACGGCGTGAACACAGGCTACTGGGATTTCAAGAAGCATGTGATTGACGGCGAGACATACTACAGCTACCACGACCAGGACAGCCAGTACGATAAGTTCGGCCTTCCCGGATTCGCCCCCGGAGAGCGTGTCATCCTGGATTCGGAGTTCAATGAGGTCAAGCGCATAAAGTTCGAGCGGTCAGACATCGTCGAGAAGGGCCACCCTCTCGACGGTCACGACTTCCTCCTGATCGACCTCGATCACTACATCATGTCCGGCTATCTCAAGGAGAGAGTGTACAACATACCCGGGTATGAAGAAACAGGTTCAGAGGTCATCTACTCCTATCTCCAGGAAGTGGAGGATGGAGAGGTCGTATGGGACTGGAGAAGCATCGACTATCCGGAGATATACGACATCACCGCCACAGACGCCAACCCAGATGCAAGGGACTGGGACAATGTTAAGGGCGCTCCTGATTACGTGCATTTCAACGCCATGCGCCTGAACGACGACGGGAACCTGGTATGCTCGTTCCGCCACCTCGATACCATCCTCTGTCTTGACCGCACCAAGTCCCTGGACACAAAGGACCAGATAATATGGAGGCTGTCAGGCAAGAATGACGAATTCCGCCTGACCGATGAGGAGAAGACCTGCGGACAGCACTACGTCACCGTCGACGGGGACATGATCACCGTGTTCGACAACCACAACTCGGCCAAGGCGACCCGCATCTGCGACTTCGTCATCGACGACGAGAACATGGTACTGAAGGACTTCAGAGAGTACAGGATCGACGGCAAGTTCTCATCTGCATGCGGCTCCGCCCAGCATCTTTACGACGACGTGTTCGCAATCGGATGGGGATGCGCCGAGAATGACACCATCAACATGTGCGTCTACGACTTCGCCACGGATACCGAACTCCTCAGGATGACCTTGGAGAACGGCAGCAACTTTACATATCGCTGCGTGTACTATGACTGAGCGGAACATAGTCACATTTTTCTATATCCAATGCGAAACAGACCTTGGAGAACATGGATTCGAGGATCATCATCCTTATCGTGGCGATAGCCGTCGTTCCGTTAGCGGTATACGGTGCAGCGATGACGCTCGATCCTTCCGTGGACGACGGGGAAACCCATTACGATGTCCCGACCCCGAGATACACCGAACCTGGAGAGGTCATCGAGATCTCTCTTAAAGGCAACATCACCACAGGCTACGACTGGGTACTGGCCGACTCCGACGGATTGACGCTGGTCTCCGATGAGTACATACCAGATTACACCGGCGAAATCCCGCTGTGCGGTTCCGGAGGTTCGCATGTATTCAGATTCAGCTGTGACAGCCCCGGCTCGTACACGCTGAGATTCGATTATCTCCGCCCGTGGGAGGATGCTCCTATCGATTCCGAGATCGTTTCGGTGTTGGTCCCCGATGATTCTCACTGAATCTCGAGCTCCTTCTTCAGATAATCCCTGAAGTCCTCGAGCGAACCGTGGGGATAGATGCTGATGTCCTTTCCCTTCCTGTTTATCAGATCAGTGTCCACCAGGAAGAACTTCATGCCCATATCCACCGCGGCGGTATCCTCCCCGGCGTCGTTCCCTACCATGATGCACTCCTCGGGCTTGAGATTCAGCTTGTCCAGGAGGTAATTGAAATAGCCTGCGCTCGGCTTGCAGTATCCTACATCCTCATATGTGGTGTATGCGTCGAAATCATTGACGTCCATGCCCGCCCATCTGATGCGGTTCAGTGTGGCGACCTGAGGGAATATCGGATTGGTAGCGAGGACCGCCATGCGGCCTGAAGCCTTCACCATCTTCACGAGCTCGTCGGCCAGCGGTGTAGGCCTGCACATGATGATCGCGTCATTGAACTCGTTCGCGTAATAATCCAGGAAATCCTTCTCGTTCCGCCTCGATTCCGGCCCGAAGACGGATGTGAAATGCTTCCAGAAGGCCTCCTGATTGGTGCAGGAGCCGTCGTTGCCGAGCATCTTGACCAGTCCGTCCATCACGGCCTTGACGAACTTCTTAGGCTCGTATCCGTACGGAGCTAGCTTCTTCACCAGGGAAGGTAAGTAGTATTCCGTGAACTTATCCTGATCCATCGGCAGAAGGGTCCCGTCCAGGTCGAAGAACACCGCTTTTATCATGACATCCCCTATCGATTATGATATTTAGTTGTTCATCTGCGAATGAACCTTAGGTTCCTTCCGCCGAGCCTGATCACGGCTCTCTCAGTGGAATCCAGCTCCCCGTCTATGCAGTACATCTCGTTCTCCTCGGGGATGATCTCGACGTACCTCAGCTTCTCGTAATGGACGTTCGGCTGCCGATTGAGCTTCCCTCCGTTGAGTGCCAGCACGTTGAGGTACTTCCTTACCAGGTTCCTGTGCTCGACCACGACGAGATCCAGTAGGGAATCGTTCTCCGATGCCCCTGGGCATATCTGCATCCCGCCTCCGGATATCGGCAGGTTCTGCACCGAGATGAAATCGGCGAAGTACTCCTTCTCGCCTTCTTTGGTAACGAGCTTGTACCTCCTCGGCCTCGATAACCTCAATGCCTTCAGCAGGGTGCTGAAGTATCCCCTCTTGTCGGTCTCCTCCTTGATGGCGAACTGGTAGGTGATGTCGGTGACGATCCCGAAGGATATCAGGATGAGCGATGCGGTCTCGCCGTTCAGATCGGCATAGTTGAATTCGGATACGCTCCCATTCTGAAGGGAATCTACGAGCTCCTCGTCAGAAAGGGTCTTCAATCCCAATGTGCTGCATATGTCGTTGCCGGAACCCATAGGCAGAGGGAAGAACGTAACATCCCTGTCGAGGGCCCCGTTGACTACTTCGTATACTGTTCCGTCACCGCCGGCTGGCACAAGCACATCGCACCGGTCCGCGAGCTCCTTCGCAAGCTCCTTCGCATGGCCTGCGTGCTCGGTCTCCCTGTAGATGAACTCGATGCCTCTTTCCTCTAAAATAGCTCTGATATGGGCCATCCTCTCGACGGATGTCCCCTTGTTCGTCCTTGGGTTGAATATGATGCCGATCAATTTCCCACGAGGATGCGGAATGATTACTGATGTAAAAACACTCCACGTCAAAGCCTTCTTACAGGCGTGCGGAGCACGGTCTTCAGCTTCTCAGGAGCTACCCTTCTGGGATCGGAGAGGTAGATCTCGTGATGCATCCTCTCGCCGATATCCGCAGCATACCCGCTATCGTCAATGAACCTGTGCATCAGCTCCATCGTGGATGCCTCCTCGTCATAGGAGCCGATGTGCATGCATTGGACGCACAGCCCCTCCCTGTAGGTGAAGAACTCCGCCCTCTCGGTGTCGAGGCCTTTCTTCCTTGATACCTCCGCGACAGCCCAATCGAACTCATTTTTCGTCACGAAGTCTGGAAGGCGTATCATCGATATCCATTCCAGATCATCCTTCCTGCCGAGATCGATGGAATCGGCCCCGTCCTGTGTCCACAGACCTTCCAGAGGCGGGACCACGTAATCGAAGTAACCCTCTATCCTGTGGTCGTCCATCTTGCTCATCTTGATGGTGAACGAGATGGCGTACAGCAACTCGAGCGCATGCTGATAATCCCCGTCCGGGATATTCGGATCTCCCTCCCCTCTGACGGCTACGAAGTTCATCGCAGGAAGGTCGATCAGCACAGGTTCTGCCGGCGGAAGATAGAATTCCCTGAATTCCTTCTTGAAATCGAATGCCAAGATGACCCCCCGTCATTCTTTGCTCTCTTCTTCCTGAACTTTCTCTTGGACAGGCTCCAAAGGCTCCGACCTGAGGTAGATCTGCCTTCTCCAGGCACCCTGAAGACCTGTCACCAGCCTGGTCTCCGAATCGATGTTGAACGTGGCGGAGAAATCGTTGAATCCGCGGAGCTGGATGACCATCGTATGGGTGCCCTCCGAGAGCCTCATCGGCTTCTTAGAGCCCTGGCTGAGCAGGCCCAACTCCAGACCGTCTATCGTCACGTAGAACTTGGCCCTAGTATCGTTGCGGCCTTTGAGCCTCACCATCTCACACCTGTACTTCTGTTTAGGTACGGTCTCGGCGGGCTTCTCGACAGAATCGTCTACCGTGTTCTCGGAATGCTCCACTGCTACCTTCGTTCCACAGAATTCACACGTTCCGAACTCCATGCTGTCGTCCATCTCGAGGGACGCGCCGCATTCGGGGCATTTCATTGACACCAGTGCCATGGATGGAACATGCATTTCTGATTATAAGCGGTTAGCTACAGATACGAGTCAATGCTGAAATACGCCCACATCAATCGATACACGATGCAGATTGACACATCCTTCGACTTCACTACCGACACCATACATTTCTGGGACGGTTTCTGGGAGCACAAGGACGGCTTGGGCTACTGCGGCAACGACCCCGATTCCCACAGCGCGACGCTTCGCCGCTATCACAGCATCCTATGGAGCAAGGTGCTCCCTAACGGTCAGATGCTGGAGCTGAAGGAATGGTACCTGCCCGATTACCTGAGGTGGGGAGAGCACAGATTCGCCAGCGATTCCATCACCACTGGATTCAGATACGCCAAATGCAGGGAACTGATCGACAGCGTGGCTGCAAGCATGGATGATTACCGGAGCTGGATGGAATCTGTCATACGCAGGACGTATACCATCGGAGGTTCGATCATCTTCCCGAAGCATCCGCAGAGCATCAATCAGATGAGAGGAGGCTCCACCAGGATATGCGACAGGTGGGACCTCACCTTGGAATGCATCCGCAGATACTATGAGGGTCTCGATAGCCCGCTGAGGGATGCTCTGGAAAAGGACAGATGGTTCTTCGACCTCTTCGTTGACTTCAAGAGGTATGTCGATTTCTTCCTTCTCCAGGACTGCGTCGAATCCGATTATTCAGAGGTCAAAATGTGGCTCGACACCAAATTGTGGGAGGCTAATCCGCTTCCGAAGAATGTGGACGAATACCTTCATTGGATAGACTGCAGTCTCGACTTCGTGGAGAAAAGGAACAGACGGATTGCGGAATCTCTCAGCCATAGATGACTTATCCTACCTCACCCATGGCACCGGTATGAAAGAGATCGAGATTCCGGACCACATTGAGGTTCGCGGCGCCAAAATCCACAATCTGAAGAACATCAATGTGGACATACCGCTCAATAAGGTGGTCGGGATCGCAGGGGTTTCCGGCTCAGGTAAATCGTCATTGGCTCTCGGAACTCTCTATTCGGAAGGCTCGAGGCGCTATCTCGAAGCCCTATCCACATACACGCGCAGACGCATGACCCAGGCATCCCGTTCCGAGGTGGATGATGTACGCTATGTGCCTGCAGCTCTGGCATTGCATCAGCGCCCCGGCGTCCCCGGGATCAGGAGCACCTTCGGAACTTCAACCGAGCTTCTGAACAGCCTCAGGCTGATGTTCTCAAGGTTAGCTAACCACAGATGCCCGAACGGGCATTATCTGGAGCCCAACATCGACTTCGCCGCCATGATCGACATTAAATGCCCGGTATGCGGTGCGACCGTCACACCGCCTTCGGCAGAGGAGCTGGCGTTCAACAGCTCCGGGGCATGCAAGGAATGCGGAGGTACCGGCGTTGTGCATGAGGTGGACGAATCCACCCTAGTCCCGGATGATTCCAAGACGATCGACGAGGGGGCGGTGGCTCCCTGGCAGACCCTCATGTGGTCGCTGATGAAGGACATCGCCAGGGATAACGGGGTACGCACGGATGTGCCCTTCAGGGATCTAACGGAGAAGGAGAAGGATTTCGTCCTCCACGGCCCTCCGAACAAACATCATCTTCTCTATTACAACGAGAAGTCCGGCAACGCCGGCGAGATGGATTTCACCTATTACAGCGCAAGATACACTGTGGAGAACGCCCTGTCCAAGGTCAAGGACGAGAAGGGGATGAAGAGGGTCGAGAGGTTCCTGAAGATGGGCAGATGCCCATGCTGCGACGGGACAAGGCTCTCCGAGAGGGCACGCATGCCTCTTCTAAGAGGGATCTCCCTGGATAAAGCGTGCGAGATGACCCTGTCCGAGCTGGACAGGTGGGTCGACGGAGTGCCCGATTCCCTGCCTGACAAGATGAAACCGATGGCGGAGAGCATATGCGAGTCGTTCCATGACACTTCGAGACGCCTGCTGGACCTCGGATTGGGATATCTCACCCTGGATCGTCCTTCATCGACGCTGTCCACCGGGGAGAGGCAGCGTACACAGCTAGCGAGGTCGGTGCGCAACCGCACGACCGGGGTACTCTATGTGCTGGATGAGCCGTCTATCGGGCTTCATCCATCGAACATCGAAGGTCTTATCGGAGTCATGGACGATCTCGTCAGGGACGGCAATTCCATCATATTGGTCGACCATGACACTCAGGTGCTGGCACGTTCCGATTGGATAGTCGAGCTGGGTCCCGGGGCAGGTGCCGACGGAGGCTACATCATAGCCGAGGGCACGGTCGAGGACCTGAAGGACAACAAGGATTCAAGGATAGGGAAGTTCCTTCAATCCGGCAACGGCGGTCTCAGGGAAACGATCCCGAAGGACAGACTATTCGACCTCGGGACCATCGAGATGAGGACGAGGGGCATCCACACAGTGAAACCGCTGAACGTCAGGATCCCGAAGGGCAGATTCACCGTTGTGACCGGGGTGTCCGGGAGCGGGAAGACCACCATGGCCCTGGACAGCCTCATCCCCGCCCTGGAATCTCTGCTCGCAGGGAAGCCCCTTCCTGACCATGTGGAGTCGATCGAAGCCGAAGGCATCAACCATGTCAAGCTCATCGATGCAACCCCTATCGGGATCAACATCCGTTCCACCGTCGCAACATACGCGAACGTCCATGACGAGCTCCGCAAGGTGTTCGCCAAGACCGAGAAGGCCAAGGAGATGGGCGTGAAGGCGGGGGACCTATCATACAACACCGGCTCGCAGAGATGTCCGCTGTGCGACGGAACGGGATCCATCAGCCTCGATGTCCAGTTCCTCCCCGACGTAGACATCCCGTGTCCGGAATGCGGCGGATCCCGCTACGGCCCGGGTACCTTCAAGATCACCAGAAAGAAGAAGGACGGCACCGAGCTGTCGCTTCCTCAAATAATGGAGATGAGCGTCTACGAGGCTCTGAAGGCATGCGATGACCTCAAGGTGGTCAGGAGCAGGCTGCAGGTCCTGCACGATGTCGGTTTGGGATACCTGACCCTCGGAGAGGCTACGCCGGGCCTGTCGGGAGGTGAGGCACAGCGTCTCAAACTGGCAAGCGAGATGGGCCACGGGCAGAACGATGCCATATTCGTTTTCGACGAGCCCACCATCGGGCTGCACCCCTTGGATGTTAAGGTCCTCATGGGCATCTTCCAGCATCTCATCGACATGGACGCCACCGTCATCGTCATCGAGCATGACCTCGACGTGATCGGCAGCGCTGACTATATCGTCGACCTCGGACCCGGAGGCGGGGAGGAGGGCGGCAGGATCGTCGTCGCCGGAAGCCCGGATGAGGTGAGGGGCTGTCCCGAAAGCGTAACCGGACGCTACATCTGATATCATGGCCCATATCCCCACACTTCTGGACTTCGATGTGGAGGCCACCGACTGGGACGGACCCTATGAGATCGTCCAATGCAGCAAGGCTCTGCACCCTTCGGTTCTGGGAGAGGTGAAGTACACTCTCAATCCCTACATAGGATGCGAGCACGGCTGTGTCTACTGCTTCGCACCGGGACATACCCATCAGGACCCCTCCACATGGAGGGTCGTGCGTGTGAAGGCGAACATAGTCGATAGGCTGTACAAGGAACTGGACTATACCGAGGGGACCATAGGTCTGGGCTCCGTCACGGATGCCTATCAGGCCGCCGAAGGGAGATTCAGATTGAGCCGGCTGTGTCTGGAACTGCTTCACAGGAAGAAGCGCAGCGTGTTCATAATCACGAAATCCGCACTGGTCCTGAGGGACATCGACCTCTTGAGGGATATGGATTCCACAGTAGCATTCTCGATAACGAACACCGACCCCAGGATATGCAGGATGACGGAACCGGGCGCGCCTGTCGCTCAGGAACGCCTCGATGCGCTAAGAGAACTGGTTGACAACGGGATCAGGACATGCGTGTTCATCGCACCCGTCCTCTCGACATTGGAAGGACATGAGATGGAGCTGGTCGAAGCAATCGCCGAAACAGGCTGCAAAGAGGTCTTCATCGATCCGTACAAGGAGAGGGGTGTGGACGTCGGCAGGATGAGACGTATGGGGATAAGCGGCTCCCCCGCCGCTGTCGAGGCGGTGAGGGATGCCTGCATCGAAAAAGGGTTGAGATTGTTATGATCAGACCTTCCTGCTGTAGATCAGCAGGAGGGCGGAGTTCACGACGACGAGGACCGAACCGAAGTTGTGCACCAGCGCACCCGTGACAGGGCCGAGGATCGCAACGACTGATAATGCTACCGCCATGAAGTTCCACGTCAGCGAGAATCCGATGTTGAAGCGGACCTTCTTCATCATCTTCTTCGACAACCCTATCAGATGGGGCAGCGAATCCAATCCGTCCTTCACCAGGACGATATCGGATGCATCGGCCGCGATGTCGCTTCCGGTGGTTCCCATGGCGACGCCGACCCATGCCTTCTTCAGGGCGGGTGCGTCGTTCACACCGTCGCCCACCATGCAGACCTTGTGTTCAGCGGACTGCAGCTCCTCTATGGCCTCGACCTTGGTCTCCGGCCTGCATTCGGCCCTGTAATCCTCTATTCCCGCTTCCGCGGCCATGTGTGCTGCCGCACGGTCGTTGTCACCGGTGAGGAGGATGCTCTTCACACCCTCGGAGGACAGCCCCGATACGGTGTCCCTTGAGGTCTGACGGATGGAGTCCGAGAATGAGACGTATCCTGAGTAATCCCCATCCACGGCGATGAAGACGACCGTGCATCCTTCCGCATACAGCTCCTCGGATGTCCTGACGGAGTCGCCGGGGATGGTGACACCCGACTCCTCCATCAGCTTCGAGTTCCCGATCAGCACCTTCTTCCCGTCCACCACGGCCTCGATGCCGCGCCCGACTGTCATTCTGAAGGAATCGGGCCTCGCATGCCTGATGCCTTTCCCGTCGGCGTACTGGACGAAGGCATTCGCCAAGGGATGCTCGGACCCGGATTCCGCCGATGCGACGATGCGGATGAGCTCGCCCTCATCCGTAACGGATTCCATCGACTTCACCTGGGGCCTACCTTCGGTGATGGTGCCGGTCTTGTCGAATGCGATCGTATCCACCTCGGACATCCTCTCCAAGGTGTCCCCGTCCCTGACGAGCACCCCGTGCTTGGTGAGGTTCCCGATGGCTGCCACGACAGCGGTAGGAGTTGCAAGGATGAATGCGCAGGGGCAGAACACGATGCACACGGTGACGGCACGGTAGATGTCCTCTGTGAGAAGATAGGTGACTACAGCGAGGACCATGACTATCGCGACAAGGTATGTCGCCCATCTGTCCGCGATCCTCACCATGCGCGTCTTCTCCGCATCAATGGATGAGACCATTCCGACCATCTTCTGGAAGGATGAATCCTCCGCGGTCTTCTCGACCTCCATGTCGAAGGTACCCATCTGGTTGATGGTACCGCTGAACACCTTGTCTCCGACGACCTTGTCCACAGGCATGGATTCGCCAGTGATGACCGACTGGTCGATCGACGTCTCCCCGATGACGATCCTTCCGTCCACGGGGACCGCCTCTCCCGGGAGCACCCTTACTGTCTGTCCGACCTGGATCTCGTCGACGGGTACATCCTTCACATCGTCGCCGCCCACGACCCTTCCGGTCTTGGGCGACATGCTCTGCAGCGCCTCGATGCCCTTGTTCGCCTTGGCGGCGGAGAAATCCTCGAGGAATCCTCCGATCTCCATGATAAGTGCGACCTCTCCTGCCGCGAACCATTCCTGGAGCGAGACAGCCGCTACGATTGCAATAGCCACGAGGACATCGGCCTTGATATCGTGCCTGATCAGGAGCCCGGTTATAGCATCCCACAGAATGGGCGCACCGCACAGTATGATCGCGATCCATGCAGGGTCGACGATGAACTCGGATCCCCAGAAGAACGAGACGACCAATGAGGCTCCCGCCACTATCAGCAGTAACACGGAACGTTTAACATCATCTTTCAGGAAGTCCATCAAGGCACTCATCTTATCGAATGATAAACATCAGTTTGTACGATTAATAACATGATGTCTGGCTATATACGATATCCAGATTCGTGCTACTCAGGTAGCACCTTTCCCCGAATGGTGTTAAAGTATGCTAAAATGATCGGATTCGTGTTACTCAAGAATTCGGAAGGTAACACTGAATCAAGAAAAATATGCGTTTGGTGTTATTTTCAGGACAAAGAATAATCCAAAGGCTCTCCGAACTCGGACAGCTCCTTGGCTTTCTTTTCCATGATCTCTGCGCAATCGGGATCGCAGAAGATCACAGCATCCCTGCCCTTCAGGACCTGCGATGTGCATGACTCGAAGCCGCCGAATATGAAGTCGACACCTATGCCGCTCTCGGTGATCTGCTTGCGGGTGCCCGTTCCATAGATGCCTACGATCTTTCCCGCTCCCCTGAGCTCCGAGACCTGGGATCCATCGATCGCATCCTCGACCTTGATGATGTCGAGATGCCCTCTGTCAGCCCCCGGAGTCATCTTGGCGATGAGCTGGGGCTCAGTCCTGGGATACGGTGCAGGATCGATTCCCCTGAGCCCGCACAGCGTTGTGTTGATCTGGAACATAGAAGGGGCCAGCAGCCCTGCGGAATACGCCAGCTCCCTGTCCGAGTAGAACCCTTCCTGCTTCCCCGAATAGATCTTCTCCGATCTCCTGAGCACATGGATCTCATCTGCCCACATATAGGCCAGATCGACATCATGTGTGGACATCACGATGTCCATACCGCTGTGGTGGAGCTGCTCTGCCAGCTCCATGAGCTCCAACGCCATCTGCGGATCGAGCCCGGCGGTGGGCTCATCCATGATGAGGACATCCGGATGCATCGCTATCGCCCCTGCCAGCGAGAGCCTCTTCCTCTGTCCGTACGACAGCTGCAGCGAGTTCGAATCCCTCTTCTCCCAAAGCCCGACCTGCTCGAGGGCACTCCTCGCCCTCTCCTGGACCTCGTCCTTGGGCAGACCGATGTTCATCGGACCGTATTCCGCATCGGCAAGGACGGTCTGTCCGAATATCTGGTCATCCGGATTCTGCAGGACCACCGCCACATGGGAGCAGAGCTCCCTGCGGTGCTTCTTCTTGTATTTGAGCGGGATGTCCCTGTAGAGCACGGTTCCCTCGGCTGGTTTCACCACACCATTCAGGTGGTAGAATGTGGTGGACTTTCCTGCACCGTTGCCTCCGAGGATCGCCGTCTTGACGCCCTTCTTGATGGTGAGCGACACGTCGCTCAGCGAAGGCGCCTTGTTGCCTTCGTAGTAGTATGTGACGCCCCTCATCTCCAGGAGGTTCTCCGCATCCGGATTGTTGTAGTATGGCTTGCTCACAGGATCGCCTCCACCTTCATTCCGAATCTCTCGAGGCTCCTGATGCGGTCAACTGCGAGATTCACCATTGACTCGTCGCAGTACAGCAGGGAATCCATTCCCTTCACCGCGTCCTGCATGCACATCTCCAGGGCATCGAACATGTAATCGTACCTGATGCCTTTGGCCAATACCGTCTTCTTGGAATAGTATCCCATGACGCCTACCGTCCCTTCGAAATCGGCGGGTGCCATGTCATCCTTCGTCGGTACTACCCTGATGCTGCCGCCCTTGCTGCCTTCGGGGGCCATCTTGGCGACTATCTGGCTATTCGTACGCGGGTAAGGCGTCTGCTCCTTTCCGCTTATCTCCGAGACATAGGAGTTGATCGAGAATGTGTGCGGTCTGCACAGACCTGCGAAGGCCGTCTTCTCCGGGTCGCTGAAGAACTCCTCCGGCTCTCCGGAGTACACAAGCTCCCCATGATTGAGGACGATGATCTCCTCCGCCCATGAGTATACGAGATCGACATCGTGCGTCGATAATATGACCGTTGTCCCGTCGCAGCACATCTGATCCACCAGCTCCATGACCTCTCTCGCCATCTGCGGATCCAGTCCCGCCGTCGGCTCGTCGAGGATCATGACCTTGGGCCTTACGGCGAGAGCGCCCGCTAGGGAGACTCTCTTCCTCTGCCCGTACGACAGCTGCGTGGAGGGACGTCTACGGTAATCGAGCATCCCCACCATGTCCAGCGCGCTCTCGACCCGCTCGTCCACATCCTCCTTGGGGAGCCCCATGCTCATCGGGCCGAAAGCGACATCGCTCTCCACCGTCGATGAGAATATCTGCTCGTCGGGATTCTGGACCACGACACATATGTCGTTGCGGAGCTCCCTCAGCTTGTTCCTGTCGTAATCGAGGGGTACGCCGTTGTAACGGACCTCGCCCTCCTTGGGTTTGAATATGCCGTTGAGGTGGTAGAACAGTGTGGACTTCCCAGCTCCGTTCGCACCGAGGATGGCAGTGCGCCTGCCTTCGTTGATATCAAGCGTGATGTTGTCCAACGAAGGTCTCTGCTGCCTTGAATTGTATCTGTATGTGACGTTCCTGACCTCGAACAATGTCATCATGCCACCCCCAGGAGCTCGGCCATGTTGACCCAATCGCTGGTGTACATCCCGAACAGGTATATCGATACGCTTGTGATGATTATCACGAGAATCCATTTGACACCTGTCTTCGCAGGCTCCCTGTAGACGGGGAAGTACCCGCGGTAGTTTCTGCATTCCAGCGCAACCTGGGATTTGTCGGAGAGGTTCGTCGACTGGATGAAGATCCCTATGGCTATTGCGGCTACGGTCCTGATTGACGTCATCTTGCCGTTGAATCCCATCCTGCTGCTGGCGGCGTTCCACATGGCCTCCATCCTCTCCAGAAGGAGGAAGGCGTAACGGTAGATCAGGACGACGATCTCGATGACCTCTACGGGCATGCGGACCTGCTTGAGCCCCAGCGACATGTATGGTATAGGTGTGGACGTGGCAAACGAGAGCATCACCGCGACACCGGCCGTTCCCCTCAGGAGGATCAGCCACGCCTCGTTGAAGCTCGTCTCTGTCATATGGAAGTGCATCCAGAGGAAGTCGGTATCCCAGATGGCGGGATCGGACATGTCCCCGTTGACGGAGACCACTCCTGCTCCGAAGATCAGGATGACGAACGCCTCGAGGATCGCCAGCGCGATCATGAAGGGTATCTTGAAATTGGTAGAATAGGCCATCAGGATCAATCCGATGGCCAATGTTACGAAGGGCACCAGTATCGATTCCGTCATGATGTTGACGATCAGGACACTGATGACGAAAAGCAGTTTCCCGAGCGGCGCCCATTCTAGCATCCTCGAACTATACGCGAGGGTATCCATCTGGGTCTGCTCTGACATGTGCGCTCACTCGGGTTTTTAGTTTCAATCCTTACGGGTGTATCTTCCGATGAAGTATCCGATGATTAAGGCTCCGATTGCTGCCTGAAGGGCGAAGAGCATGCTCTCGGTCTCTCCGGGGAGCTCGTAGTCCCCCATGAGTCCGTCGTACCAGGGCTCGTAGTCGGGATCGACATCCTCGACGACACCCTCTGCTCCGTCGTCCGCTCCTCCGAACTCCCATCCCTCGGCATTACCGTATGCGAGAACGGCGATGACCAGAAGTGCGATGACAGCGAATCCGGCGACATAGACCATCTTGTTCTTGGTCTCCATTTTCAGGCCTCCTCAGTCTTTGCTTCGCTCTTTGCTGCTTCCTTTGCTGCGACGTCTGCGCTGATGTCGAAGATCTCGGGCTTGTTCCTTACAAGGTAGACTCCGAACATGAAGAACAGGATCGCCTCGACGAATGCGAGAGGGAGCTGTGTTGCAGCGTAGTTGGACAGGAAGTTGACGAAAGCGTCCATCGACTGTCCGTGGTTCAGCGTCATCTGGATCGCAGTGACGACGTACGTGAACAGGTCAGCGACGAGGGCTGTGATTCCGAGGCTGATGGGGAAGTTCACGCCGGCCTTGATGAGGAGTTTCCATACAAGGACTCCGACCATAGGGCCGATGATACCCATGGAGCAGATGTTTGCTCCGAGGGTCGTGATTCCTCCGTGTGCGAGAAGAAGTGCCTGGAAGATCAGTACGATTGTTGCGAGGAACGCTGTGACTGAGACTCCGTAGAGTGCTGCAGAGAATCCAGTTCCTGTGGGGTGTGAGCTCGATCCTGTGACGGAAGGGAGCTTCAGCGACGAGAGCAGGAAGATGAATGCGCCGGCGAGAGCGACTGTCATCTTCTGCTCAGGGTGCTCGCGAACGAGCTCGATGATTTTCTTGGCTCCGAGAACCACAAACGGGATTGCGATAACGAACCATACCGCGCACCAAATGGGATCAAGGAAACCTTCCATGATGTGCATTTATTCACCATCCAATGTATGCAGGAAATTATGACCACCTGCGGGGGGTATCGAATATATCAATGGATATCCGATTGGGAGATATCATCCATCACCCTGTTATTATAGTTGTGTACAAAAATTGCTAAAATTAAGACGTCTATTGAAATTAAATTTAGGTTTATTTTAAATAATTTAGATATACCAAAAATAAAAGCACCATATCGGTTCTTGATGTCTTCCACCCTTTCCGAATATATATTGGTCAAACTTTCCTACCTATCGACGATTTGAACATTCTATCGAATCGAACGACCGAGCAGTAATCAATCAGTAGGGGATCTTCCCGTCTGCGACCAGCTTAGGATAGATGAGGAACATCCAGACGGACATCGGCAAAGCACCCGCCATCCTCCCCATACCTGGGATGAGGAGATATGGTATGAGCAATAGCAATCCTGCGACCGCCAGACCCAATATCAGGACTATCGCCTTGCCCCTGAGATCCATATCCGGAACGGCGTATCCGACATATCTGCGCTCGAAGAACCTCGATACCATCAGGCCGTAGAACATGCCTGCATGCCCCAGCATCTCCTCGGCATCGGCATCCCATACGGTGAAAGCTAGGATGAACAGCACCGTGAAAACAGCTGTATAGGACACGGTCACGATGTCCTGCTTCCTGCCATCGTCGGACCATTCGACAGCTTTCCATGCCATCAATGCGGCCGACAGCCCGACCGCGATTCCCGCTATGATATCTATCGGCGTATGAACACAGAGGATGATCCTCGACATGATGACCAGCATAGTCAGCAAGATGAGCGCCGCCGATATCGCCCTCTTCCCGAAGACGACGGATGCCGGGATCAGCGACGATACCGTGTTCGCAGTATGCCCACTCGGACATGAATAGCTGCTGGCATGGGTACCATCCACATGTTCTATGTCCGGATCCGACACCCATGGCCTAGGCTGTGCAATGGCATACTTGGCTATCGCCGTGAACGCCATCGCGGATATGAAGCCCAGGCTCAGGAACTCCCCTTTCTTCTTATCGATAGTCCAATAGAACACTGTGATAATGAACATCGGGAGAACGAGGTAGAATATCCTCGACGAGAACAGCAGTGCTGCATCCTCTAGGATGGAAATATCCATCCTGAGGTCCTGAATCGGGTACAGCAGCTCGATTCCCGTCCACATAGAAAGGAGACGGTAATCCGTATAAATGGATGTATCGGACCGACTCTGGCATTTATCCTGTCGGACTTGTTTTTATTCTTGTATGACATCTTATCGGATATGTCACTAATAGCAATCTATGCATCCAGCAGAGGCAACACAAAGGCTGTTGCCGAATACATCGCATCCAAGACCGGCGGAAAGGCCGTGGATGTCGCGAATGCGGCATCGGAGGACCTGTCCTCATACGACACGATCGTCATCGGCGGAAGGGTCTGGGCAGGAAGCGTCCCCAAGGAACTCGTCGAGTACGTCAAGAACAATAAAGAGGCCATCTCCCAGAAGAAATCGGCATTCTACGTGTGCTGCATGTACAACGATGAGAAGGGACAGAAGCAGTGCGATAAACTGGCCGGCGAGATGGGCATCGAGAACCATGCGTTCTTCAACAAGGGAAAGAAGCTCGTTCAGGAGAACACCAAGCCCATCGACGATTTCATCGCCACACTGTGAACGGATCGCCGGGACTGCCCGGCATCCTCTTACTTTTACGACAGGTTCACGAGCGAGCCTATCCTTTCAACGATGCCGTCTATGGCCGAGTCGTCATAGGTTATCGTGATGGCCTCGGAGGGGCATTCCTCCACGCATCTCCCGCATCCCCTGCAGATATCCTGATCGATGCTGAATCTCCCCTCCTCGATCCTCGCTGCCTTGCAGAAGCATATCTCGCTGCACGAACCGCATCCGATGCATCTGTCCTGATCGAGGGAGACGGTCACGCCCTCCATCCTCTTGAACTTGCTGCCGATCTCATCGGAGATGTTGCGGGTCATGTTCCAAAGACAGCAGCAGGGACAGCAGTTGCATATGGTCATCAGATCCTTCTTATCACCGGTCTGCAGCCACAGGCTGTCGAGCTTGTTCCTGCCTATGATATGGACAAGACCCAGATCCCCGCATTCATCTATGTAGGAGACCGCTTCCTCCTTGGTCGCGAGATGCCCGTACTCCTCCGGGATCTTGTGCACCCCCTTGCCGAGGAACACGCACCCGTGGCCGACGTCGTAGTTCTCGCATTCGTTGGATCTCCTGCACAGGCAGAAGTTCATGATGAAGATGTCATCGGTCCTGCAGATGAGGCTCTTGACCACATCGCTGGGCAGCACCGTAGAATCGCCTGGCTCATCCACGCTGATATCGGTATTGATAGTTCTCCTTACGACCGTGTCCTTAGGGATCACGACCATGTCATCCCCTTCGAACATCACCCTGCGGACTATCCTGTTGAATGTCTTGGAGCGCCTCGTCCAGGATGCGAGACGGTATCTGGTATTGAAGAACGGCTTCACAGCCCTGACCGAGATACGTGAGATCGTCTTCACATCCATCCATGCCGGCTGTGACTGATAAAGCTTTGCGGTCCGAAACGATGTTGCTCTAAATGTTTTAGAGCCCATTGTGACTGAAAAATAGTAAGTTAGATTCGCACACATTGCTACCGATTAAAATATTTTAATTAGGATAGCAACATGGGATGCATTATGGATGAGATTGTATTACTGACCAGTCTAGCAATGTTTCTGTTGCTCGCTGCAGTATGCTCTATCATCTTCAACAGGATCAAGCTTCCTCCCCTCATCGGCTATCTAATCTCAGGAATCATCGTCGCTAACGTGATGGAGATCACTGAAGAACAGGAGACCGTGGTCAGCATCCTGGCCGACATGGGTCTGATCATGCTTATGTTCTGCATCGGAATGGAGATCAACCTGAAGAAACTGAGGAAGCAGGGAGTCTTCGCTATGAAAGTCGCCCTCATAGAGGTTCCGTTCATGGTCCTGGGAGGTACAGTCGTCGGAATGGTCCTCGGAATGGGCGCCATCCCCAGTATCTGTCTGGGCGGTGTCATCGCCGGCTCCAGTACCGCGGTCGTCCTCGGAGTCCTGAATATGCAGAACCGTCTCAGCAGGGAGGAAGTGGATACACTCATCCTTGTCATCATCATGGAGGACATCTCGCAGGTCATTATACTGTCCATGCTCACTCCGCTGATGGCAGGTTCCGAACTGGATGGAGGAGGCATCGCCGCGATGGTGGTCAGCATCCTCGCGTTCATGATAGTGGCGGTCGTCGCAGGGCTGAAGCTGATGCCTCGCATCATCAATTGGATATCCGATAATGTGTCTCCTGAGATCCTGACCGTCACAACCGTCGGTCTGGCCTTCGGGATGGCCCTTCTCGCAAGCTATGTGGGGCTCTCTGTCGCTATCGGAGCGTTCCTCATGGGAATGATGGTCGCACCGGGGAGAAAAAGCAAGGATATCCTCCATGACATAGAACCGATGAAGAACATCTTCATGGCCATGTTCTTCATCTCTGTAGGGATGGAGATCGCACTGGGGACGCTCATGGAGAACATCGTCCTCACCCTCGTGTTCCTGATAATGTTCATCTCGCTCAAGACGGTGGCAGTATTCCTCGGATACTGGATGAGCAATGAAAAGGCACGTAAGAGCTTCGAATGCGCGGTCAGCTATCTTGCTATGGGAGAATTCGCATTCATCATCGCCAAGCAGGCTTTCGATTACGATGTGTTCACAGAAGGAATGTACACCGCTATCGTCGGTGCCGCTCTGGCATCCATGATCCTGCTGCCTTTGATATCTAAGAACGCAACGACCGTATGGGACAGGACTCTGCAGCATACGCCCAAGCGCGCCCTCAGGCTCCTGATGCACATCGATAGCATCAAATCCGCTTTCTACTTCAGGATCTCACAGACCTCGAAGAAGACCAGGAAGGAGATCGCTTCATCCATGACCCTATCGTACTTCCTGGTGCTCATAATCGCATTCATCGAGATCGTGTTCGTACTGATCTCGCCCTACTTCATGGAATGGGGCGAGAAGTACTTCGGAGGAGGCTCCGAGCTCTGGGCAGCGCTCGTCCTTCTGATTAATCTGTTCATCATATCCATACCGATCCACAAACTGATCAGGAACCTCAGGGTCATCAGCGTGATAACCAGGCGTAACAGTCCCAAATTACCATTCAGCAACGAAAGGAGTGCCATCCTCGAGATCATCAACCAGACCAACACCTCGATCCTCACCCTGATCATCGGCATCTCGATCATCATCGTCGTTCCCAACGGAATCGAGCTGTGGGAGCATTTCGTCGTCCTGTTCATAGCACTGGCGTTCCTTCTTGTGTATAACCACACTCTCGTGGGGAGGAGAATTGCGGCACAGGACCTGGAGGATGCCCAGGACGAGGATATGGACCTCGATAAGTTCAAGGCCCTCATCGATGAGAAGGTCCGCGAGAACGAGGCTCGGGCCGGAATCGAAAGATCAGCATCCATCGATACCGGCGACAAGAGATATTGAGAAATGAACCGGTGTCGAAGACACCGGGAAATGTTTTCATCTGAGACAGAGCGCCTTCCAGATATCCTCTGACTGATCGAGGATACTGTCCTTGTCCAGGGTTACGATGTCCCCGTTCTCGACGACCATGTCCCCTTGGCAGAACACCGTCTTGACATTCAGGCTGTTCGCCGAATAGACTATGTTGGCGATCATGTTCTCGGGGAGAAGGGGCCTGAGGTTGGGTGCCTTTCCGTCGAGGATGACAATATCCGCATACTTACCGACCTCGATCGAACCGATCATATCCTGCATCCCTACGGCCTTCGCTCCATTGATGGTAGCGAAATCCAGAAGCTGCTGAGCGTTGCATACGACGGGATCCCATCTGCTCGATTTCTGAAGAAGACCCAGCGTCTTCATCTCAGCGAACATGTCAAGGGAGTTGTTCGTTGTGTTGCCGTCGGTTCCGAATGATACGTTGACCCCTGCCTCTAGGAACTCAGGGACGGGTGCGACACCGCCTGTTGCGAGTTTCATGTTGGATACGGGGCATGATGAGATGGACATGCCTGCCTTCCCCATGAGCATGACCTCCCTCTTGGTCAGCCATGCCGAATGTGCCGCGACCATGTGTGAATTGAGCGCTCCGATCTCGGACAGCCACTCCGCAGGCCTCATGCCCGTCTTCCTCTTATGGTCTGCTACCTCCCCTCTGGTCTCGGAGAGATGGAAGTTCAGGGGCGCGTTGACCTCCTCTGCGAACTGTGCGGCAGAAACGCAGGTCTCCTCATTGCATACGTAAACTCCCTGCAATCCGACTCCGGGAACGATCTTCCTCTCGTTCTTGAACTTGGAGTAGAAGTTCTTGCAGTTCTGGACCGGGTTTCCCTTCTGCGTAGTCTTGTCCTCATCGAGACAGCACCAGCAGAGGACCCCTCTGATACCTGCCTGCTGCGTCGCCTTCGCGATGACATCCTCGGAATAGTACAGGTCCATGAACGTGGTGGTACCTCCGCGCATCATCTCCATGCATCCGATCTTTGTACCGATGTCGAGATCGCTGTCGGTCCTGTCGGAATCGATCTTGAACACCTTGTCGAGGAAATCGGGGAAGGTCAGATCGTCCACGACACCCTTCATGACGGACATCGCCACATGGGTGTGGGTGTTGATCATTCCCGGCATGACGATGTCGCCGGTGGCGTCGATCTCCCTGTCGGCAGTACCGTTGTAGACTGGACCGACGGACACGATCTTCTCGCCGTCTATCACTACATCTCCGCGGATAATCCTCCTTGAAGCGTCCTGTGTGACGATCCAAGCGTTGCGAATTGCGGTTATCATAGATGGTGCATCCTGATAGTTATTAAAAAGTTGACCCGTCAGACTCATAATCATGTAAACGCATTGGGAACATATGACGTTCCGCATAACGTTCCTGGGTACCGGAGGGGGGAGGCACACCACCATGTATCAGGTGAGGTCCACCGGCGGCATGCTCATCGAGCATGACGGGAAGATGCTGAACGTGGACCCGGGACCGAGCGCGCTGGTCAACATGCACAGGATCCACTACGACGTGTGCAGGACCAATTCCCTTATCATCTCGCACTGCCACCCTGACCATTATTCCGATGCGGAGAGCGTCGCAGAGGGCATGTCGAGAGGAGGATGGGAACGGAAAGGGCACATCTACGGATCCGCCACGGTCATCAAAGGAGAGGGCGGATTGGGGCCCTGCCTGTCGAATTACCACTTGAGCATCGTCGAGGGATACCAGGTCTTCAGACCGGGCGATATCCTGGACGTGGACGGCCTGAAGGTTGAGATCAAGGAAGCAAAGCACAGCGACCCCACCAACGTCGGTTTCATCTTCCATACCGAGCACGGCACGGTATCATACGTGAGCGACACGGAGTTCACCGAGGAGATAGCGAAGCAGTACATCGGCACGCGTGTCCTCATCCTGCCCGTCACGACCCCTATGGGCAACCGCATCAAGTACCATCTCTGCACAGACGATGCGATCAAGTTCATCGACATCGTGAAGCCCGAGCTCGCCATATTCATACATCTCGGAGTGGTCATTATCAAGAGGGATCCGGACAAGCAGGCTGCCATCACCCAGGAAGCAACGGGCGTCCGTACGATCGCAGGCCGCGACCTGATGGTCCTGGATGTCGGTGAGGAATTGGAACTCTCCGATGCGGAGACCTTCGACGACCTTTGGATCCCGAGCACATCGCCTTAAGGGACAGGGTAGAATCCGGCCACGCCGAACACGTGGAAATCACCCAGACTTCTGACCGTTTTCCCGAATGAGTCGACGTTTGCCCTGCTCATGTACCCTACGGGCACCTGTCCCTTTATGGTGTCTACCCCGTAGTAGATCCTTCCGGTACCATCACGGTCGTTGTAAGCGTATCCGGATGCCACAGTCAGCACGGAATATGTACTGCAGACGGTCTTGTAATCCTCCAGGTTGCGCTCTGTGAACAAATCGAGCGATACAGCAGCGGTGACATGCCCTGATACCCCCACCATGGCTGATTTGTAACCAGCTGCCTTGAACAGCGAGCATGCAAGGGCTGACGTGTCCTCGCAATCCCCTATCTTGAAGAAGAGCGTCTCGATCGGTTTCGCCCAATACTCTGCGACACCCCATACATACATGTCCTCGGCATCGGTATTCTTCTTGGGATACTGTATCGCCTTCTGAGGGAAGGAGACGAGGAAATCCGCATAGGCCTGCCTATCGTCTGTATCGCCTCCGATATCGGAGAAGACCTTCGCCAACTGGGCCTCTAGGGATCTGACAGCAGAATCGACCTCGACGAGATCGGGCAGGTACCTGAATTCCCTGTTGTATTTGGTGTTCCAACCAGGGCCCTCGATCATGGCATCTCCCAATTGATCAAGGTTGATCTCGTAGCTCACCTTGAGTCCTTCATGGAGTGTGCCGCCACAATAGTAATTCCAGGTGGCATCCATCTGTATTTTGCCAGCGACAACGACGTCAAAAGGTTGACAGTCATCTGCTTTCACTTTGTAGTAGCCGGGCTCGAGCTCCAAGGTCGTACCGACAGATTCGACATCGGTGCGTTCTGCGAACGGGACCAGCATATCGGTCACCGTCCAGCCTACCTCATCATCAGAGGAAAGGGTGCCTGTGGCCTTGTCGAAGGATATCCCTTCAGGGCATATGACCTATGATGATGCCTTTTCGCCTGATTCTTCAGTGTTGCTGTCCGAATCGGACAGGACAAGGATCACCGCTATGGCCGCGACAGCAATGACCGCGACCAGAATGATAAGGAGAACCCTTGTCTTACCGCCCATGGTCATAAAGAGAATTGAAGGACTGATAAAGATTATTGCGATTCGGTCGGAAGACGTGCGAATGCCGTTGTCTCAGTCGAGGTTGAAGGAGGAGTAGTCGAACTTCTTCTCAGGACAGTTCTCCTCACACCTCTGACAGCTGATACCCAGGCAGTATCCCGTGCGTATCCTGAACCTGTCGCCGTCGAACGACAGAGCCTTCTCAGGGCATCCCTTGACGCACTTCAAGCATCTGCTGCATGACCATGCTGAGCTCATCGAGGGCGACAGGTCCAGTATCCGCAACGATTCCCCTATGTCGCGGATATCCGTCTCGCAAACCCTCGTTATGCTCGTATCGGTGGTCCTGTCGAGATATCCTTCCACGCCGTAACGTTCGAGCCCTCTGCGGTAGCGGTTCAGCGGCATCCCATCGTTCCAGTAGCCGAACTCGTATGTGTAGAGGTCCCTGAAGATATCGCTTGATGCGAACATTATATGATTCGTCAGCAGCTTCTGCCTCATCGCCTCCAGCTCCGCATTATATTCCGGCTCGAAGGCAAGCTTCTTCGCCAGTTCCAGGGACGTATTCCCAACCTGCACTACATCGGTGCATTCCGGAGGCACAAGCCCGACGGCCTTTGCCTTCACCGGATCGACATACGTCCCTGACGCCCCTGCCATGTACATCTTCCTGATGTCTGCGGGATCCACGCCCGCCACCAGCATGAGCGTCAGATGACCTGCCCTTATGGCCCCGAGGGCCTTTCCCGCTTCCCTGAAATCGTCGGTACTGAACCTTATGGAGCGGGTGATGCTGACCGGATCGTTGATAATCTTCGCATCCTCTACACGGCCGTCCTGGAGACAGGCGAACACCAGGGCGACCACGCCCGTTCCCGTTATGCCTTCGGGCGACACGCCTGTATTACGGGTAATATCACTACGGAGGTTGATGACCGGACCGTCCTCCGGCACAAGGGAATCGTTCAGTATCTTCGACTGCCAGCCCATGGGGGTGCGTACCAGGTCGCTGAGGGCACCTGGTCCTGCGATCATCCCATTCTTGATCTGCTGCCCTTCCATGGCTGGGCCGGCTGCGGCGGAACCCGTGTAGATGTTGTTCCCTACCTTCAGGGCCATCTCCGCGTTGGTTCCATAGTCCGTGACCATGCACATATCGTCATCTAGGAATCCGGAGTTGAGCATCATAGCCAGAGCATCCGCTCCTATCTCGTGGCGGACCGCGGGCGGGATGATGACATCCACTCCCTCGAAGCCCAGGAAACCGCCGTCTATGACGTGCGCCTTCCTGTCTATTGGGGTTATGTTCTCGTCCTTGAGCTTGTTCTCTCCGGCATACGCCAGGTCGCGTATGTCGATTCCTTCGAAGAGTGAAAGCTGGATGGGGTTCCCGCAGACCGAGATACGTTTCAGGCTCTCGGGCTTCAGTTCGTCGATGAGCTTCTTCACGGCATCGGTCAGGATCCCGTGGGCGAGCTCCTGTCCGTACTGCATCGCGAAGGACATATGGTCCATGACATTGCATCCCGGGATCGGATTCCTGGAGGTGATGCACGTCCTGATCACCTTGTGCTGATCAAGGTCCAGCAACTGTGCCCTTATCCCGCTTGTTCCGATATCTATGGAGATTGCATTGGATGCCATATGATCACGTCATAAAGGGTGAGGCAGGGTCGCCCCTGCCTGTTTGGATTAATCAGTTTTTGATCTCTTCCCAGGTCTTTCCGTCCATGATCTTCTGGGCGGTGTGGACCGTCTCGAGAGGCGACTTCGTGTACAGGGAGTTCCTGAACGTGTCGACGAATGCCTTGGAGACCGCTGCTCCTCCGCATGCGACCGATACACCTGTCTTCTCGAGCTCGAGGAGCAGTGCCGTGTCGATGAGACCGGGCTTGGTGGTGGACATCAGGGTCGAACCGCACACGAGCTTGATGTTGTTCTCCTTGACGACCTCAAGGACCTTCTCCTTCGGTACATCCCTTCCGATATCGAAGACCTTGAATCCGTTAGCCCTGAGGATAGCTGCACAGATGTTCTTTCCGATGTCGTGCAGGTCCCCTGCAGCGACGAACGAGGCGATGTTTCCTTTGCTGGGAACGTCTCCGATCTTGTCCTGACAGAGCTTGATTCCTCCCTGCATCGCATCGTTGGACATCAGGATCTCGGGAACGAAGGACAGTCCGAGGTCGTACATCTCACACTGAACGGTGATTCCGGGCATGAGAGCATTGGTGACGATGTCCACGGGATCCTTCCCTGCATCGATGAGCGCCTTGACCTTGGGCTCCACGACTGCCCTCTTTCCGTCAAGGACTCCCTGGGAGACCTCCCTGTAGGCTGCATCGTTGGGGAAGAACTCCTCCTTGAGCTTCTCCGCGTTCTTGGCCTTCTTGTCAGCCGGGCTGATGATTCCGAGCTCGATGGCCATTCCCTCCTGCACAAGCTTGTTGAACTTGGCGGGATCCTGAAGGCGCATCTTCTCGACGTTCTGCATTGCGATATCCATGTGCATCAGAAAACACCTCCTTCGATCTTGTAGTCGGACATCTCCTTGAGATTCTTCGCCTTGGCCCTTCCGTATGCACGGACGCAGTCGTCGATCTCGCACTCGTCGGGTATGGGTGTGTCCTTACATGCCTGCACGTAGGCCTTCAGGTTGGCGAGCGGGGTTCCGTTCGACACATCACATGCTGTTCCGACGACATCCACACCCTGACGGATGCACTCCTGTGTCCTCGCATATACCTGCTCGGGGGTTCCGCTTGGCATCAGGTCGATGACATCCAGGCTTCCGAGGCATCTCATCTCGTTACCGAGCTGCTGCCTCACATACCATGCGGGCGGTGCATCGAATGAGAAGCAGTCCATTCCGCTCTTCTTGATGAGCGGGAGAAGCTTCTCAGTGTGACCGCACATGTGCAGGATCTTGGGTGCGCTGACCGCCCTTGCGAACTTCTTGTGGTAGGGGAGAACGAACTCCTCGTATGTCTCGGGCGAGATCAGGTCTCCGGATGCAGAGGGGTCTGCGGGGAACAGCATGTGTGCTCCTGCTGCGACCTGCTGCCTTCCGTACTCGATACAGAAGTCGGTAGCTGCCGAGATCGCCTCATGTGCCTTCTCGGGGTCGGTGACCGTCATCATGACGAGCTTCTCGACTCCCATGATGTGTCCTGCTACTGTGAAGGGCGCGGTGATGACGGGGATGATCGGGAGGTCACCAGCGTACCTGTTACGAAGTATGTTGATACACTCCAGTACGACTGCTGCCCTGTCCTTCTCATAGAATTTGTCATCCCATGTGATGTCCTTGGGGTTGGTATATGCGGGTCCTGTGACCGGGGGCCTGTCGGGCTTGTTCCAATCGAGCTTACAGCCGAGTACCTCCGCTTCCAGGGAGATATCGAACTGAGGCCTTGCCGCCTCGATTCCACAGACCTCGTAAGGGGCAGCTGCCAGATCTGCCATCATCTTGGGGTCTCTGTGGGCCTTGGGCCATGATGCACCGCACCAATCCATGAGTTCTTTCGTTGTCTGAGCCAATGGGTTCGCAGGGGGCACGTAGTCAACGCGTCCGCCGAGAACCGCTGCCAAAGCACGCCTTGCAGGCGTCATCTCTGTAACCAATTTTGTTCCTCCTTTGTTGGCTTGATACAATTTACGCTTGCTTCGTTATTTAAAGCAACATCGAAAAGAAACTTTGTTAAGTGATAGCGCGTCAGACACAAAAACCTCATTGGGATGAATCAATCGTGCCGTTTTAATCAAGGGTTATTAAGAGACAATGCTAAATACTACCTATTTCGGATTCTATGTTGACTCGGTTATTATATTTAAACATAGAAATTAATATCGTTGGCTGGCACCATTGATTATTTATATATTCTTTATAAATGAAGTATTCAGATCTGGTTCCGTTTTTAATTATTAATTGCTAAGACATTATTATGATTGGAAAACGGCTTTCACGATGAAAATCCGAATAAAATGAAGACAGGACTCCCAAATAGGACCACGACAGATAGGGCGACGGCCATAGGCAACAGGAACGGTATCATCGGCATCACCATGATCTCGCCATATCCCGAAGCCTCCATACGATCGTAAGCCCCCGTGTCCTCCGATGCCCTCATCCTGACCTTCTCCCCATCGACCGCATCCTCCGTAGGCCATACGAACGAATGCCTTGCATCTTCAATCCCCATAGGATACGATGACAATCCTAGCTTGCCCCTCTTCGCGTTTCTATATAGAATATCTATTATGACGAGGGATGAGAGGAGGAGGGACATCAACAGTATGGAGAACACAGGGTTGAGGATGTATCCTGCGGGATACACCGGGAACCAAAAGGTGCTGCACAGCTCAGGATAGACCGGATAGACCATCGAGATCGTGATCAGCGCCTTCGCATCCGCACCTCCCCGGATCAATCCGGAATGATACATCAGAAGGATAACGGCAGTCATCGAAAGAGTCACAACGGCCGCGTATCCGGAGACCATCACCGAGGCGGATATCAGAAGGCAGGCCGCCGCAGACAGAACGATGCGTGCTCTGACCCCCGTCACCTTCTCGGAGAACATGTATGCACATATCAGAATGTATCCCGACGAACACACCGCCGAATACAGGACGCCGTGGTTCAGGAAGAGATTGACCATTCCGAGAACGGCCATGACGGTCCAATGGCTGTCCGGGACCTCCCTGCTGCGGACATCGAACGCTGCCGCTGAGACCATTATCAGGATAGCGGCGACCGCCACGGGAATTTGTGCGTACATGACGTATAGTTCTTAGTCACCGTTATTTAATCGTGTCTTTATTCAATCCCCATGAACAGCAAATCGGCAGCGGTATTCGTTCTTACGCTCCTATTCGCCGGAATGCTCGTCCCGTTCATGGGAGAGGAATCCGACGCGGTCGGCAAGAGCGACTACATAATGTCCCTGTCGGAAGGGGACAGCGAGACCTGGACGATAGATGCGACCATAGGGAACGGTCATCAGCACACATGGAATCTGTATGTGGTCAACCAATCGGAGAAGCATCTGAAGATCTTCTATGAGCCCGAGACGTACAACCGCGAGGTATCTGTCATCCAGCTGCCCAGTCCGATGATGCTAGAACCGGGCAAGGCAACCACCGGGGAGATAACTATCTCCGTCGGGGAGTATGCGAAGGATACTGCCGAATTCACAGCGGTCGTCTTCGTGACCGTCTCCAACGTCGATCCCGCCGACACCGAGACATCGGAGACGAGGATCGTGTTCAACATCAAGGTCGACTCGTCGTTCAACACATCTGGGATGTACAACAAGTTCCTCGGATACTTCGAGAACGACCTGCCGTCGCCGTTCAACAAGCCGATTTTCACCATGATCGTATCCATCATCCTCTGGGTGATCATCTTCGCACTCCTTTCGCGCATATGCATCCCGCTCCTTGCAAGGCTCTTGGACAGGACCACGCCGGAGATCAACGACAGGAGGAGGCTGGAGAGGACATTGGTCCGCCTCATCATACCGCTGATATTCATAGTCGCGTTCAACCAGGGGCTGATAATCGTAGGCGCCGACAATGAGGCTATAGCGCTGTTCGGGTCGATATCCAACGTCCTGTACGTACTGCTTGTGGCGTTCATCATATGGAAGATCTACGTCTATGCGGTTACAAGGATCCTGAGAAGATTCGAGAGACTCGACGAGGATTCCACTATCGACATGTCCCTGCTCCCGCTGTTCAAAATGCTTGGACGGATCCTCCTTGCCGTAGGATGCGTAGCTGCGATACTTGCAACGTTCGGTGTCGATCTGCAGGGCATCCTGGTCAGTGCAGGAGTCGTGTCATTGGGAATCACCATGGGCGCCCAGAACGTCCTGTCGCAGTTCTTCAGCGGATTGGTCATCCTTTCCACCAGACCCTTCAAGGCAGGGGACTTCCTGAAGATCAACGACAAGGTGTACATCGTCAGGAAGGTCAGGCTCATGTACACGGAGTTCACCAGCTGGGAGAGCGACCAGATCATCACCATGCCCAACAACGTGGTATCCTCGTCGACAATCCACAACATGACCAAGGACGACCTGCCCGTCAAGCAGTACGTGTACTTCACAGTTGCATACGGCACCGACCTGGAGAAGGCCAAGGAGATCATGATCGAGACCGCCAGGAAGAACCCCTATGTGGTTCTCGACGGCAAGCACGAAGAGCCCGGATTCAGGATGACCAACCTGCTCAATTCGGGAATCGAACTCAGACTGAGCTATTTCGCAAGGACGTTTGATGACACCGGCGGATCCGCGGGTCAGATCAGGATGGAGATCTACAAGGCATTCGCCGACAACGGTATCGAGATCCCCTATGACAGGGTCCAGGTGGATATCCTGTCGGATAAGGCAGGGGAGAAGAAGGCAACGGACCTCACAGACGATTGATTCTTCGAAATTAAACAGCTTAATAAACCCTTTTCTACTTTTTTCAAACATCTTGCTACGATATTCTTAAAAAATCTACGAATCGTTCGATTATTTTTAATAATAAGAGTAGATACACTGCAATAAGAGAGGATATTATGATCGACAACCTAGACAAGAGGATCATCGAGATACTGAAGAAGGATTCCAGATGCCCGTTCGTTGAGATTGCCAGCCAGCTCGGGGTATCCGAGGGAACGATCAGGAGCAGGGTGCACAGGATGACCGACGACGGGATCATCCGCGGATTCACGATAAAGACCAGCTCCAGGAACGTCAAGGCCCTGGTCGAAATCAGAATCGATGTCAACACCGACACCCAGGGTATCGCCAAGGAACTGGCAGGATACGACGGCGTCACAGAGGTCTTCGAGGTCACAGGCGATCAGGACATCATAGCGATCATCGATGTCGAATCCTCACAGTACCTCAACGATATCATCGAGCGCATCAGGCGCTACGACAATATCCTGAGCACACGTACGCGCATCATCCTCAAGGAACACTTCGGGGAGGCTTGAACATGTTCGCCGGTACAGGAACAGCGATCATCACACCGTTCGCGAAGGACGGCAGCATCGACGAGGACGCTCTGAGGAGACTCGTCAGATTCCAGGAGGACAACGGAGTGGATGTCCTCATCCCATGCGGATCCACAGGAGAATCCGCGATGATGAGCCATGAGGAGCACATCCATGTGGTGGAGATCGTCAGGGACGAGGCGAAGAAGGCGAAGGTCGTCGCAGGAGCCGGAAGCAACTGCACATCCGAAGCGGTCATGCTCAGCAAGGGGTCGGAGGACCTCGGTGTCGACGGAATCCTTTCGATCTCACCGTATTACGTGAAGCCGACACAGGAAGGGCTGTATCAGCACTACAAGGCCATCCAGGATGCCATCGATATCCCGGTCATCGTATACAACGTCCCCGGAAGGACCGCCACGAACGTCAGCGTCGACACAATCCTGAGGCTTGCGGAGCTCCCCGGTATCGCAGGAGTGAAGGAGGCCAGCGGCAACTTCTCCCAGATCATGGACATCCTCGCGAAGAAGCCCAAGGACTTCGAGGTCCTGAGCGGAGACGACGGGCTCACTCTCGGAATGCTCAGTCTCGGAGCGGACGGAGTCATATCCGTCGCGGCCAACTGCTGCCCAGCACTGGTATCGAAGATGGTCAACAGCGCCAGATCTATGGACATCGCCACCGCAAGGGAGATCCACGAGAGGCTCCTCCCGCTGTTCTCGGCACTGTTCTGCGAATCGAACCCCATCCCCATCCAGTATGTGATGGGGAGGATGGGATACGGAAACGGAATCCCCAGACTGCCGCTCACAGAGCTCAGCCCCAAGGGAAAGGCGATCATCGATCCCGTGCTGGAGGAGCTCGGACTCTGAGCGTATCCCTCCCCTCTGCCAGAGGATTCTGGCAGTAAAACTTCGAATTCAGCAGATTTCGGACCTTCACGCGCGCATATGCTAAATATATGTCACCCAATCCGCGCTGCATCGCGACGGATGATGTGCCTGCCGCTCGGTTAAGTATCACCGGCATAAATGGGCGGATCCCGTCATAAGTCCCTCAAAATCCGCATGGAATCCGAAGGGGTCAAACCCGATTAAAGATCAAAGTTCAAAACACACGTGAGGTGCTTGGGTATGATAACCGTAATGAAATTCGGAGGAACCAGTGTGGGTTCCGCAGAAGCCATCGAAAGGGTGGCCAATATCATCATCAATACGAAGGGCGAGAAAGTTGTTGTCGCATCGGCGA
Organism: Thermoplasmata archaeon; assembly: GCA_015063245.1. Lineage (GTDB taxonomy): Archaea > Thermoplasmatota > Thermoplasmata > Methanomassiliicoccales > Methanomethylophilaceae > Methanoprimaticola. Next base: position 13,947 of record SUSV01000009.1, on the reverse strand, counting down.
TGTCAGGGATTACGAACTTCCTGGTCGGTATCGTCGAGAACCCGCCCTCGGACATGGACAGTATCGTCGAACAGTTCGCCAACAAGCACCTCATGGCGGCAGAAGAGATGTTCGACGACAACACCATGGCCGAGTTCAGGAAGGACTTCGACCTCAGGCTCAAATCGTTCAGGAAAGCCATAATGAGCGATCCCAACGACGCATACTATCAGGATCTTGTCACCTCGCAGGGAGAGAGATTCTCCACACTGATCCTCTCGCACTACCTCAGGATGCTCGGACACGACTCCGTGGCACTGACAGCGGAGACCGCGGGGATCGCCGCGGTCGGACTCCCCCTCTCGGGATCCGCGGACCTGCAGGCCACCGCGAACGGCATGACCATGAAGGTCAGACCCCTGCTTTCTAGGGGTATAATCCCCATAATCACAGGATTCTACGGCATCAAGGACGGTGCCCCCCTCACATTCGGCAGGGGAGGATCCGATTACTCCGCCGCGGTCGTCGCGAACGCGATCGATGCCGACATGCTGGAGATCTGGACGGATGTCGACGGATTCATGACCTCGGACCCCAGGATCATCAAGGATGCCATCAAGATCGACGAGATGACCTTCGGAGAGGCGGCTGAACTGGCATACTTCGGAGCAAAGGTCCTCCACCCCAGGACCATCGAGCCCGTGAGGATCAAGCACATCCCGCTCAAGGTCAGGAACTCGTTCAGGCCCGAAGAGCCAGGTACCCTGATCCATAACCTCAGGAAGAAGGGCAACGGCCTGCTCAAGAGCGTGGCCACCAAGAACGACCTCGCAATCATCACGGTCAGCTCGGCGGAAATCGCCTACAGACCGGAGCTGGTGGCATCCATCATCGGGAAGATCGCGGAGAACAGCATCATCATCTACTCGATCTCCACATCCCTCTCGACCATCGCGATGCTGGTCAGCAACTCCGACGTCATGTCGGTCATCAAGAAGCTCAACGAGCTGGGAAGCGACATCGAGAGGATCGATGTCAAGAACAACGTGTCCCTCGTATGCTGCGTAGGAGACGACCTCCTCTCCAAGTGCGGAGTCACCGGCGACATCTTCACCGCCGTGAAGGAGGCAGGAGTCAACGTGGAGATGATTTCCGAGGGAGCCTCGGAGGTATCACTGAACTTCGTGGTACCCATGGGAATGGTCATGGATGTCGTGGCCGTTCTGCATTCCAAGTACATCGGTGAATGAATATGATGCGCGATTTCGAGAGTAAGGACGGAATCATGATGATCGGCGGCAAGTCCGCCGTGGAACTCGCTGAGGAGTTCGGGACCCCGGTCTACGTCTGCGACGAGGCCAGGATAAGGGAGAACTACAGGAACATACACGACGCATTCTCCAGATACATGGACACTGATATCCACTACGCATGCAAGGCAAACACGAATCTGGCCATCCTGAGGATCCTCGAGCAGGAGGGCGCGGGGATCGATGCCGTATCCATCGGAGAGGTCAGGACATGCCTCAAGGCGGGATTCACCCCCGACAGGATCATGTACACCGGCGTCAACGTCAGCGACAAGGAGCTCAAGGAGGTCGCGGACCTCGGAGTCATGATCAACCTCGACTCGATCTCCGAGATGGAGAGGCTCGCAGAGATCTCGCCCCAGCATGAGATATCCTTCCGTATCACGCCCGGTGTCGGATCCGGACACAGCGCAAAGGTCATCACAGGATCCAAGGGCGCCAAGTTCGGAATCCCTCTCGACGAGGTCATCAACACATATGCCAGAGCCAAGGACCTGGGATTCAAGATCAAGGGCATCCACGCCCACATCGGCTCCGGCGGACAATCCGTTGAGCCGTTCCTCGACATGATGCAGGTCATCATCGAGATCGTCAACGAGCTGAAGGAGCTGGGCATCGACCTCGAGTTCATCGACATGGGCGGAGGGATCGGGGTGCCCTACAAACCTCAGGAGGACGAGATGGACCTCCATGAGCTCGCATCCGAGATCACCGACATGATCGAGCAGGAGACCGACATCAAGAAGCTCATCCTCGAACCCGGAAGATACATCGTATGCGATGCGGTGGTCCTCCTGACCAAGGTCAACGACGTCAAGGATGCCGGCACCAAGAAGTACGTGGGGTGCGACGCAGGATTCAACACCCTCATCAGGCCCGCATTCTATGATTCGTTCCATTACGTCACGATTGCCAACAAGTTCGGCAAGGCATGCACCAGCAGGTACGAGATCGTCGGACCCATCTGCGAGTCAGGAGATTATCTCGCGCACGACCGCGTCCTCCCTGAACCCAAGGAGGGGGATATCGTAGCAGTCTACAACGCTGGAGCATACGGATTCTCCATGTCGAGCAACTACAACTCCAGGCCCCTGTGCGCAGAGGTCCTGGTCAACGACGGGAAGGCGGAGCTCATCCGTGAGCCCGAGACCATCGAGGACCTCTGGAGGCACCAGATCATCCCTGCGAGGCTGATGTGATGCACTTCTGGAAATATCACGGCATCGGTAACGACTTCATCCTCCTGGACGGATCCAAGGGGGACCTGAAGGTCGACATGGAATGGTGCAGGTGCGCATGCGACCGCCACTTCGGCATCGGAGGGGACGGCGTACTGTACATCCTTCCCGGAGAGGGAACCGATATCACGATGAGGATCATCAACGCCGACGGAACGGAGGCGGAGATGTGCGGCAACGGCATCAGATGCGTTGCCGTCCACGCATACAACTTCAAGATCGTGGACAAGGAGGAATTCTCCATCCACACGATGGCGGGAGATCTCAAGGCAAAGGTCACGCTGGAGAACGGCAAGGCTGTTGCGGCAACCATCGACATGGGTGCTCCCATCCTCGACGGAAGGTCCATCCCTATCGATTGGGACGGACACTTCATCAACGAGGACTTCGCGGTCCTCAGGTACTTCTTCAAGGCGAACGCCGTCTCCATGGGCAATCCCCATTTCATAACATTCCAGGAGATGGACGACCCTACCATCGATAGGCTCGGACCCATTCTCGAATGCCACAGGCTCTTCCCAAGGAAGACCAATGTGGAGTTCTGCAAGATCATCGACGGGAAGATCTACATCAGGGTGTACGAGAGAGGCGCGGGATGGACCCTCGCCTGCGGTACCGGAGCATGTGCCAGCACAGTCGCTGCAGCGCTCAACGGACTCGTCCCCTTCGACACTCCTATCGACGTCCACCTCCCTGGTGGATGGCTAAAGATCACAGTCGACAAGGACCTCGGATTCGTCATGATGGAAGGACCTGCGGACCTCGTCTTCGAGGGAGACCTCCCTCAGGAATATTCGGAGTGAATCAAAATGACAACCTTTGAACAGGCAGACAGGCTCAAACAGATCCCTCCCTATCTCTTCGTCAGGCTGGAGCAGCTCTCGGCGGAGAAGAAGGCCCAGGGATGGGACATGATCGATTTCGGTATCGGAGACCCCGACCTCCCCGCGCCCGAGTGCGTTGTCGATGCGATGTATGAGGCAGCCAAGGTCAATGAGAACCAGAAGTACTCCTCATCAGCAGGCGAGAAGGACCTCCGCGTCGCTGTCGCCCAGTGGTACAAGAAGAGGTACAACCTGGACGTCGACCCAGACACCCAGGTCTGCATCACCATCGGTTCCAAGGAGGGTATCTTCAACATCGCTCAGGCCTTCGTCAACGAGGGTGAGACAATCATCGCACCCTCCCCCGGATACCCCGTGTACTCGGGAGCGGCGACCATCTTCAACAACGCCAAATGCGTCAAGATCCCGCTCAGGGCCGAGAACAACTGGCTCTTGGACATCAACGAGTGCCCCAAGAACGCCAGGGTGCTCTACCTGAACTACCCCAACAACCCCACAGGGGCAACCTGCGACACCGCATACCTCAAGAAGGTCTACGACTGGTGCAAGGAGAACAACACCATCTTCTGCTACGACAACGCGTACTGCGAGATGGTCTACGACGGATATCAGGCACCTTCCGCACTGCAGGTCGGACCCGACTGCATCGAGTTCGGATCCTTCTCCAAGACGTTCAACATGACCGGGTTCAGGCTCGGATACGCGGTCGGACACCCCGACCTCATCGCCGGACTCAAGAAGTGCAAGGGACAGATCGATTCCGGTGCACCCATCTTCATCCAGAAGGCGGCCATCAAGGCCCTCAGCCTCTACGGACCCAACGGGGAGACGCCCAAGGAGATCGCCGATAACATGAAGATCTACTCCGAGAGGAGGAAGGTCCTGGTCGACGGCCTCAGGGAGCTCGGATTCGACGTGAAGATGCCCATGGGTACGTTCTATGTATGGTTCAACTGCGGAATGTCCTCCTTCGACTTCACGCAGAAGATGGTGGACATCGGAGTCATCGTCACACCCGGAAGCGGATTCGGGGAATCCGCCGAGGGATACATCAGGATGACCGTCACCGAGCCTGTGGAGCGCATAAGGAAAGCGCTCCAGAGGATGAAAGAGAACAAATACATCGAGTAAACACGTTACCTGCCCGGAGGATGGTAAATATCCTCCTCCGGGCTCAACATCCCTTTATATATTTCTTCTATAATCGCATGCGTAGCCTCGCCGCCTAGAAATGATTCGGAGGATCAGACTATGGCAAGAATGCACACAAGAAGAAAGGGAAAATCCTGTTCAAAGCACCCTATGGTTTCCGAGAACCCCGCATGGGTTCCTCTCAACGCCACCGAAATTGAGGATCTCATCGTGAAGCTCTCGAAAGACGGTATCATCTCCGCACAGATCGGACTCATCCTCAGGGACCAGTATGGAGTACCTGATGTTAAGCTCGCGACCGGAAAGACGATCACCGAGATCATGGCCGAGAAGGGAGTTGCACCCGCTCTTCCCGAGGACCTTTCAAACCTCATGAGGCGCGCAATCGCACTGAACGTCCACCTTAAGAACAACAAGGGAGACGTCTCAAACAAGAGAGGCCTTCTCCTGATCGAGGCAAAGATCAGAAGGCTCGAGCGCTACTACAAGAGGAACGGTGTCCTTCCCGCAGACTGGAAGTATTCTCTCAGCAACGCGGAGCTCATGCTTAAGTGAGTTATATGGAGACTGAGGTCCCCTCAAAACTTCTTACAACTCTATCTCATGCCGCGGACATCGTCCGCGGACATGATTTCATACAGGTTTATTCTCACTATGATGCCGACGGCGTGTCCGCTGCATCGATCATATCGGAAACTCTCCTCCGCGAGGGGAAGGAGTTCCGTATCACGCTGTTCACCACGCTGAACGACTTCAACATGGACATCATCCGCGCCACCAAGGCAGACTGTATAATCCTTACCGATCTCGGCGCATCCTACATCGATCATCTGGATGCTATGAGGCAGGACATCGTCGTCCTGGACCACCACACCATCATCTCGGAGGCAAGACGCGTATGCTACGCCAACCCCCATCTGTACGGTATCGACGGGATGACATCCGGATGCGGTGCGACCATGGCGCTGCTCTTCTCGGTCACCATGAACGAGAGGAACTGGGATCTCGTCCAGATCGCCTTCGCAGGCATCGCGGGCGACAGGCAGCACATCAAGGGCCTCTCGGGACTCAACGTCTACCTCCTCGAGGAGGGGAAGAAAAGGGGCTACATCGAGGAGATGCCCGGCTCGCTGATCCCCGCAGGGGACCTGTTGACACAGCTGTACCTCACCACCGACCCGTACATCCGCGGCATCAGCGGTAACGAGGAGGGCGTATCGAAGCTGCTGGACGATGCAGGCATAGAGCACGGCAAGTCCTATTCCGGCCTCACCGAGGAGGAAAGGAGAAAGCTCTCATCCCTGATCGCAGTGAAGCTCACCGAGCAGGGCATGCTCGAATCATCCATGGATGAGATCGCACGCACCAGATACCACCTCAAGGGACTGGGATTGGATGCGGAATATCTCTCATCCGTCCTCAACAGCTGCGGACGCGCCGGATTCGGAGGAATGGGCATATCCGCAGGAATGGGCGACCGCAAGGCGTTCCAGCTCGGGGTCGACCTCATGAACGAATCCAACAAGGACGTGGTCATGAACATGGTTGAGCTTGACAGGAAGGGGCTCAACCAGAGGAGGCACTTCCAATGGTTCGACAGCACCGATTCGGGATTCACAGGCATGCTCTGCGGGATCGCGATGCAGTGCATCGGGGATCCGAACAAGCCCACGATCGGGATGAACCAATCCAAGGAACCGGTCAACCTCTCATCGAGGGGCATGTGGATCCAGCTCGACCGCGGGATCGATCTCGCGGCTGCGATGAGGGAAGCATGCGCATCCGTCGGAGGAGAGGGGGGCGGTCACAAGATAGCCGCAGGCGGTTCGGTTCCTTCTGAAAAAGTAGAGGAGTTCCTGACCAATCTGGACAATATCCTCGAGAGACAGCTCAGTGCCTCCAAGTGACATCCACCTCATCGGTCCTGAACCTCTGATTCACGACTGTATCGGCGACATCCATTCTCACGCCGGACTCGTACATCTCGCTTCCGAGCCATGCGATCATCGCACCGTTGTCCATGCAGAACCTCCTGTCGGGGACATACATCTGTGCGCCGCGTGCCTCGGCCATCTCCTGGACCATCTCGCGGAGACGCATGTTCTGAGCTACACCTCCTCCGAGGAGGACCTCGTCCTTGCCTATGTGGGCCATCGCCCTCTCGGTGACCTCTGTGAGCATCGCAAAGGCCGTCTCCTGGACGGACAGGGCGATATCCTCGAGGGGGACGCCTTTCTTCTGAAGCGTGAGCGCAGCGGTCATCAGACCCGAGAACGCGACATCCATCCCTTTGACGGAATAGGGGAGCTCATAGAACCTCTTGCCATCCTTGGCGAGCTTCTCGAAAATCGGTCCTGCATAGAATCCCATTCCGAGATCCCTTCCGAGCTTGTCGAGCATGTTCCCGATACCGATGTCCTGCGTCTCGCCGAAAATCCTGTAACGGCCTTCGGCAAACGCGATGATCTGCGTGTTCCCTCCCGATGCATAGAGCAGAGCGGGATCGTAGCATCCGCAGAGCGCACGCCCGATCTCCACATGAGCCACACAGTGGTTCACGCCTACGATCGGGATCCCCATGGTGCAGGAGAACGCCCTTGCAGCGGTCGCTGCGACACGCAGGCACGGACCCAATCCCGGGCCCATCGAGAACGATACAACGTCGATATCCTTAGGTTCGAGTTTGGCGGCATCCAATGCCCTCTGCATGATCGTGGAGACGACATCCACATGGTGGTTTGCCGCCTCTCTCGGGTGCAGCCCTCCGGCCTTGGGCTTGAACATGTCCAGCTCGTTGGCCAGCACATTATGGTCGGAATCCACTATCCCGACGCCCAAAGTATGAGCGGTCCCTTCGATGCCTAAGGTAATCATCACACTGGAATCTGGGAACCACTAAAAAGTTTTATGTACTGAAAGGGTATCGCCCAACTATCGGACCCGTGGTCTAGGGGTTATGACGTCGCATTGACATTGCGGAGGTCGCCGGTTCAAATCCGGCCGGGTCCACCATCTCTTATCTCTTGTTCATGTTCCTGATTCAGTGAATTCTGAGTTTGCTATCGCAGAACCAATCAACGCATACACAGAACATCTTTTCCCACTCTTTAAATACGGTCTTTAGCACTATTTGCGCAAGAGGAATTTCATTGGAACCTAGGGTCGTCACAAGCTCAGCCGGTACATTCTCAGGCGTCTCCGAGGACGGGGTCAGCCAGTACAAGGGCATCCGCTATGCCGTATCCGAACGTTTCTGCCCTCCGGTACTTTACGTCTATCCCGAAGGGGTCCACTCCATGGTGAACGATTCCCCATATGCGGTACAGACCGCAGCAAGGCTGGAGACCCACTTCAACGGCATCGACTATACCAAGGTCCCTCAGGAGGAAAGCTGCCAGTACCTCTCGGTCACGGTCCCTGAGGATCTCTCCGAGGATGAGAAGCTGCCTGTCATGGTATGGTTCCACGGCGGCTCCTACCGCAACGGCGGATGCGATGCATCATGCTACAACCGGACTCTCCTCACTAAGGAGGGGAGAATCGTATGCGTGGGCATCAACTCCCGTCTGGGAGTCTTGGGTTTCGTCCGCGACAGGGAGGGCAACTACGCCAACAGCGGGATACTCGATATCATCGAGGGACTGAGATGGGTCAAAAGCAACATCGCCGCCTTCGGCGGGGATGAGAACGACATCACGCTGTTCGGGCACTCGTCCGGAGCTGATTCCGTTAGGTCGGTCATGCTCGCGGAAGGCACAGAGGACCTCTACAACAAGGTGATCCTTCAGAGCGATCCCATCGGTTCCATGGAGGCCGACAGGTCGGACATGGACCGCAGGATACTGGAGGAGATGATGGAGATGCCGATTGATGCGGATCTCGATACCGTACGCCAGGTCCAGACGTCCATAATATCGCATGTGGTCGAGAAGAACTGCGCAAGGCATCTTGCATTCGGACCCCATTACGGCGTGTATCCCCTTCCCGAGAGGAAGGACCATGAGAGGCGCCTCAGGGAGATAGCGAAGGACCACCCCATGTTCATAGGAAGCACCACGAGGGAATCGTCGGCCTACATCTATCCTCACAGGAAGGTCATGTTCATGGACAGGTTCCCGCTGACCCGCTGGTATGTGGAGGGCAAGCTCAGGAAACCCACGGAAGAGGTGTTCGTTGAGCCCATCCATGAATTCGCGAAGCAATATGCCAGCATAGGCGGGACCACATACTACTACAGATTCTATTGGAGGGAGAAGCATTCGGCCGTGGGCGCATGCCACGGGAGCGAGAATGCCCTCCTCTTCGGCACGAAGGACCTGCCTACGAGCTCGGACCTCTTCCAAGAGATGACAAGGGAGGAGGTGGACATGATCGGGAAGGATCTCCGCGCGATCTGGACCGGGTTCGCCAAGACCGGGGAAGTCGCCTGCGACGGCATCGACGGGCTCATCCGCATCGAGAAACTCGAACCGTGAAATTCTGCTTCTGCGGTCGCTCATACAGTGGATTCGTAACATCTGGTTATTGTAAAAGCGGTAAGTGAGAAAGAAAGGGGTTTCCGGGCTTTCGCCCGGTTGTGGAACGCGATCACTCGATCTTTCCGAACTGGTCGTTGTCCCTCTTCATGATGAAGTAGAAGAGGATTCCGGCGATGACGATACCTACCCCGAACATACCGAGCTCGAGGTTGATCTCACCCTGATCATCGAAATATGCGGCGAGAAGACCGGCTGCTATTCCGGCGATGATGGTTCCGACGATGTGGAAGAAATACTTGCTCCTCTGCATCTCAATCACTCCCATTCAGTGACCCCTTCGGGGTTGGAGAGGGCATCCTTGTGGAACTCAGGTTCCTCGACACCTGCCAATTTCTGCTTCCTGTAATCAATGGCAGCCTCAATGACAGGCCTTGCCAGCAATGCGACGATGATCATGTTGACCGAACCCATCAGCGCCATGAAGGTATCAGAGATCGAATCCATCAGTGCCGCATTGACGGTGTATGCAGATATGAATGCCACCAATACGACCAAAACACGGATGGCCAGGACAAAGAACTTGTTGTCCTTGATGAATCTGGCGTTGGCTTCGGACATCGTGTAGTATCCGATCAGACTTGTGAAGGCGAACACGAACATGAAGAGCGCGATGATGTACTTCGCAGCATCCCCGATGGGCGTGCTGGCGACGACTCCCTGGACGAGAGGTGCTCCACCTGTTCCGAAGGCGAGGATCTCATTGAAGTCCCCGTAGGAGAGGATGACGAGCGCTGTGATCGTACAGACCAGAAGGGTGTCGACAAGAACTCCGAATGACTGGATCTTTCCCTGCTTGACAGGGTGCTTGACGTTCGCTGTCGCGGCGACATTGGCGACGGATCCCAGACCGGCCTCGTTCGAGAAGACACCTCTCTTCAGTCCGGTGATGATGATGACTCCGATTCCTCCTCCAATCAGGCTATCCCAATTGAAGGCGTACTTGAAGATCATTGCGAATGCATTTCCGACACCATCGATGTTGAATCCGATCGCGACGAGCGCGAAGACGATCCATGCGAGTGCCATGAGGGGAACGATCTTTGCGGAGAACTTTCCTGCCATCTTGATTCCGCTGAAGATGATCAATGCAGCCAATCCTGCGATGATCGATGCGAAGACGAGCTCGTTGTTGTCGAAATCGAATGCATTGGTGAGCGCTGTTGACGCATTGGCCGACTGGACACAGATGAATCCGATACCGAACGTGAGGATCAGAAGGATGGCGACGAAGATTCCCAATGCCCTGCTTCCAAGACCTTTCGATGCGTAGTATGCGGGACCTCCATGATATCCTCCGTCGCTCTTCTTCTCCTTGTAGATCTGAGCGAGGGTAGATTCCATGAAACTGGAGATCGATCCGATGATAGCGAAGATCCACATCCAGAATACGGCTCCGGGACCTCCTGTTACGATGGCTGTTGCGACTCCAGCGATGTTTCCTACACCGATACGGGCACCCATACCGATACAGAACGCCTCGAAGGAGGAGATCTTCTTCGTACCCCTTTCGTCTTTGATACCGGTTACAGCGAGTTTGGCATGCTCTTTGACCCTTGTGATCTGCATACCCCTCACCTTGATGGTGAAGATGACACCGAGACCGACAACGAAGATGAACGCGATACGCCAGAAGGTCATATTGATTGGATCAAAGAAATCCAACAATGACTGTTCAATGTCTGTTGTCATTTTATTCAATTCCCGTGCTGAGCACAGTTGACGTTGACTGGCACCTTATAGCGTCAGCTTACGAATGGTAAGCGACTAAATCCATCATTGATAAAACTTTGTCAGATTTCTATCCAATACGGCCTAATTTAATATTGATTTCGTTGAAAAACTACGAAATCAGAATATCTGAATCAGAATACCACAAGGTTCTCGGAGATGATCGCTTCCTTATGGTCCTTGCGACCTAGAGTCTTCTCGATCTCATCGGAGTGCTTCCCTGCTATGGCCGAGAGGTCGTTGGAGGAGTATCCCGTGATACCTTTGGCGATCCTCATACCGTCGGACACGACGTCCACGACCACTCCCTTGTCGAATGTACCTTCGACGGAACGTATGCCCACAGGCAGGAGGGACTTGTGATCCAATACCGCCTTGACCGCTCCCGAATCGATGACAATCCTGCCGGATGCATGGGCGGCCTTGATCCATCTGCGCTTCTTGGAGATCTCGTTGTCGGACACGAAGACGGTACCTATCTCATCCCCTGATACCGCTCTGTATATTGCATCTGGCTCTTTGCTTGACGCTATGATCATGCTGCATCCCGCATCCTTGCAGATCACCGCCGCATCGAGCTTCGTCCTCATACCACCGGTACCCAGTCCGGTGCTGCTGTCCCCTGCCATGGAACGCACCTCGGAATCCACGTTGTGGACCACGGGCACGAGCTTCGCATCGGGATTCTTCGTAGGATCCGAATCGTACAGGCCCTTGACATCCGAGAGGATGACCAGGAGGTCCGCATCGGTCCTGCTGGCGACGATGGCGGACAATGTATCATTGTCACCGAACTTGATCTCGGTGATGCACACCGCGTCGTTCTCGTTGAATATCGGGATGACACCGTTCTCGAGAAGGGAGTCGACGGTGTTGTTGAGGTTGATCGCGCTCTCCCTGTCCGAATAGTTGTCGAGGGACATCAGGATCTGACCTACGATCATCCCCTGCCTCTGGAAGCTGTCCGCCCATCTCTGCATCAGGATGCTCTGTCCTACAGATGCCGCGGCCTGCCTGATAGGGATGTCGTTGGGATTCGCCTGGACCTTCATCGCCCTTAATCCGGCGCCTATCGCTCCGGATGTGACTATGAGCACCTCCTTGCCCTCGTCCTTCAGCGCCTTCACCTGCTCGGCCACGGAATCCATGAAGTCTATCGATATGGTCTTCCTGCCCTGCATGAGAGAGGTGGTTCCGATCTTGATGACGACGCGTCCGACGTTTCCTAGCAGCTCCTTCCTCGACATCGTATCACCTTAGAGGGCAGTCCTCATCCTTCCTGATGTGCTTGAAGGGCTTCGCATCCTTCCCGGCGTAGTCCTTCACGACCTGGCCGTTCCCGATGATGATGTACTTGTAGATCATCAGGCCCTCCATTCCCATGGGTCCGCGGGCATGGATCTTGTTGGTGCTGATTCCCACCTCCGCCCCTTTGCCGAACCTGTAACCGTCCGCGAAGCGGGTGGATGCGTTGACGAAGACGTCCGCGGAATCCACCATCTTGGTGAACACGGATGCCCTCTGCATGTTGTTCGTTATGATGGCCTCGGTATGATGCGAGCTGTGGGTGTTTATGAAGTCGATCGCATCCTCGAGCGAATCGACGATGCCTATCGCGACGATCATGTCGTCGTACTCCTCGTACCAGTCTTCCTCGGATGCCCTGTTGACATCGGGCACGATGCTCATGACACGCTCGTCCGCCCTGACCTCGACCCCGTTGTCCTTCATCATTCCGACAAGCTTGGGGACGAACTCCTCTGCGATCGCCGCGTCGACTATGATGTTCTCCACCGCGTTGCACACGGCAGGATATTGGATCTTTGAATCCAGCGCGACCCTCAGGGCCATGTCCTGGTCGCATTCCGGGTCGATGTAAATATGGCATATGCCTGCAGCATGCCCGAGCACCGGGATCCTGGTGTTCTCCTGAACATATCTGACGAAGCTGTTGGATCCCCTCGGGATCAGCAGGTCGATGTACTCGTCCATGTCGAGGATCTCCTTGAAATCCTCCCTGGATTCGAGCAGGACGAATGCGGAACCTGTAACTCCGGCCTCCTCGGCTGCGCTCCTGAGCACATCGAAGATGGCCTTGATGGTGCGGTAAGCTTCGCTTCCTCCTTTGAATGCCACGCAGTTACCAGATTTCAGGCACAGCGACATGATCTGCGGGACGACATCGGGACGCGATTCGAAGACCACTCCCAGCATGCCCACGGGGCATCTGACCTGATAGAGCATCAGGCCGTCGTCCATCTCGAGCGCCGACATCGTCTCTCCGACCGGGTCCTTCAGGGACTTGACACTCCTGATCCCCTTGACCATGTCGTCGATCTTCCCGTCATCGACGACCATGCGCTTGTACATCGGCTTGGGGATCTGGTCCCTTGCCTCATCGAGGTCCTTCTGATTCTCCTCGATGATTATGCTGCGCTTGGAATCGAGAGCCGCTGCCATGGCTTCCAATGCCCTGTCCTTCACGTCCGTGGATAGCACGGACATGCTGACGGTGGCCGCTTTGGCCGCTTTGACCTGGTCGGTGATGTCGCTCATTGCATGGCGATAGACGAAGATATTTAATAGACTAATTATTGGGGTAGTTCAAGCCGAGATAGCCAAGCCCGGTATGGCGGCGGTCTCGAAAACCGCTGGGCCTTGCCCTCGGGAGTTCGAATCTCTCTCTCGGCGCCATTTCTACCTTCTGGATACCCTCATGGCGCGGAGGTACGTCCCCACCATTGAAGAAGCTCAAAGAGTACGGACTTATACGCAAGGACGAGCAGAAGTACAAGCACAATGCGAAACCGCTGTTTTGCACCGAGATGGGGAACATCGTCGGGGAGAACCTCGAGAGGATCTATCAGGCGCTGCCTTACAAGGAATGCAGTCCGGACGAATATAAGTAAACACACAAAACGAAACAGCTTGTTAGTCCGATTCTGACCCATCGATTAGCCTCACCGATGGAGTATGGTCTGCTGGCGCAATTGTTCAAATCGATGAAAAGGCGCTGACATCGGACTTGAACAGATAAGATGCCTCGCCGCTGCATGAGCGCCGGCCTTCTAGGTGACGCTACTATCTTCACGGCGAGGTCCGCCATATATGCCGGCTCCTCGACCATACCTCCGTCCGCCCACATGCCGAGGAACTC
>SUSV01000002.1 GCA_015063245.1 Thermoplasmata archaeon | reverse complement strand
AGGTAGAGAGAATAGACCTCTATGATTACACGTTCAAAGGCTGCACGAGTTGCTTCGCATGCAAGCTGAAGGATGCGAAGACCAATGGCGTGTGTGCGATGGAGGATGACCTGCGGTCACTCTTCATAGACAAGCACCTTGTCCTTGCCGACGATGGAATCGAATTCGGTGGTGATGTAATCCTCGTAAGCAAAATCCACTGGCTTGTTCAGAGCCGCGATGAGCTCATTGCGGAAATTGGTCAGACCAATCAGACCCATGTCATCCGGACAAAGGATGATGAAATCGTAATCGCTCTGCTCATCGTTATCTCCCCTTGCGCGGGAACCGAAAAGATAGATGCGCTTGATGCCGAAGCGTGCTGCAATAGGTCCGACGATATCCCTCAGCTCGTCCAGCGAGAGATTTCCGTATACATTGTCTTGATTGGACATGATGCGCATCACCTTACTGAATGATTAACGCACGGACATATATAAGTAAACAAACCTGCGCGATGAGTCCGTTCAAAGGAATGACGGTGAGAATATGATGGAAATCTGATCGCACCAGCTTATTCCTTCGCTCTCAGACGCTTGATGATGGCTGGACCGTAAGCGCAGATCAGATACGACAGGATGAGCGTGACGAACGCCATCACGATCCTCAGCGGGCCGTTGAAATCCCCTGTGATGGAGACTACGTCGTCGAATGTTATGAAGGGGGCCAGTATCATCTTGGCCACGAAGATGTGCAAGAGCAGGATCCCCATGGTGTGCTTCCCTATCTCCGAGAAGATGTGTGAGATGAAAGGCACCTTCGACAGGAAGAAGAACAGGAAATACAGCATGATGAACACGAGCACGCCCTCGACCACATACGGGATGGCGGAATATCCACCATAATCTCCGAAGCTCATATACTCGAAGTTGATGGTCGGTGGCAAGGCATAGACCATTGCGAATGCGCCTGCGGTGCACCCAATGAACGCTGCCCAGAACTTCTTGCTCCTCACCCCTGCCGACTCTATCCTGCCGGCAAGGTCGAACTTGGCCAGATACATCCCTGCGATCATGAACACTGCCGCTATGGGGCTGAGGTTCAGGAATCCCGGGAGGGTGATCGTGAAGAGCTCCCTGTAGGCTATCGTCACTGCGAGCAGTACCGCGACCGCTGCAGCGCCCTTCCTCCAGTCATCCCTGATGTAATCGGCGACGGCATAGAATAGCACGCAGGCACCGAGAACCACCCACAGGAAATAGTAACCCGCGCTGAACCCGCATATCGCCCATGGGACAGGATCCCCGTAATTCACATCTATACGCTCGCAGCAGAATGCCCTCTTGAGGCATAGGAGGAGATCGTCGAGATCGGTAGGCTGACCCCATATGCTGCACCATGCGAAGCTTATCAGGGACATTCCGATCGCCGAGATCATAAGAGCCAGGAAGAGAATCTTGATACGGCGTCTCATGTTCTCTTTGAAGCCCCTTCCCGGTTTGAAGAAATAGCCCGAGATGATGAAGAACCCGATCAGACCGAGATATATCGCCTGTACGTATGGAGCAGGATCTCCGACATCGTTCTTGCCTACAATCACGACATGCAGAAGGACAATGATAGATAGCACAACCCCCTTGAAAAGATCCATCGGGAGCAAACGGGAACCTGCTCTTTCCTCTTCCACGAGCAGTCAATATCTTTACAGGTATTAACGGATTATACTGCTGGTGCCTGTATGGCTCTGACCGAACATCCCCGATTAGATGATACATGAACTGACTCGGGCGATTGACTCAAATAAATATGTAATAGACAATCGTCCCACGATGAAAGGAACGGCTTTGATCACCGGTGCTTCCAGCGGTATCGGACTGTCGATGACTAAGATCCTCGTGGCCGACGGCTGGAATCTCATAGTTGTAGGACGCAATCAGGAATCCCTTGAGAGGATCGAGGCGGATGCCGCCGAATCCAATCCGGATGTGAAGGTCACTGTCATATTATCGGACCTCGGCAAGGACGGAGCTGCGCAGCAGATCTACAACGATGTCGAATCGCTAGGGCTCCAGGTGGATTTCCTCATCAACTGCGCCGGTCTCGGGGACTTCGGACCGTTCGCTGAATGCGATCTGGAAAGGCAGGAGATGCAGGTACATGTCAACGATCTGGCTCTTACCTCTTTGACAAGGCTATTCCTGCCCGGCATGATCGAGCGCGGGAGCGGAAGGATCCTCAACGTCTCATCGATCGCGGCATTCCAGCCAGGTCCCCTCATGTCCGTCTATTATGCTTCTAAGGCATACGTCCTGAGCTTCACCGAGGCCCTCGCCGTGGAACTCAGGAACACGGGCGTCAAGGTATCGGTGCTCTGCCCCGGACCCACGGACACGCCTTTCCTCGCGGCGGCGGGACAGACCGAGCAGAACATGTTCAAGAAATCTGCGTGCGTCACACCCGACAAGGTCGCAGAATACGGTCTCAGGAAGACGATGAAGAACAAGGTCGTCATCGTATGCGGAGTATCCTCCAAATTCCTGATGTTCGCGGAGAGACTGCTTCCCAGATGCGTCGTGAGAAGGGTGGTCTACTTCATCCAGAGCAAACCGTCGCCCGAAGCGAAGAAGAGGGCGAAAGCAGAGAAAAAACAGAACAGACAATGATTCCTGTCGCAGGGGGATCGCTCCCCCTGCTTGGGATATATTGGATGGAATAATCGTTTTCAAAAGAGTTTCTTGCGTGACTTCTTGCCCTTTCCGGCTGTGGAGTCCAGCTTCTGCAGGAGCTCCTTCTCCTCGTCGGACACCTTCTTGGGGACTTTGACGAACACACGCACCATCATGTCGCCCCTGGATGATGAGTTCATCCTGGGGAGACCCTTGCCGGGGACCCTGAGGACCGTGCCCACCTGAGTCCCTGACGGGATGTTGATGGCGACCTTGTCGCCGTCGATTGCCTCGAGCGTCTCCTCCCCTCCCAGCACCAGCTTGGGATACGTGGTGGTGATCTGCGTCCAGAGGTTCGCTCCGTCGCGCTCGAAGTTCTTATCCTCCTTGATGTGGGTGACGACGAACAGATCCCCTGCGGGACCGCCGTTGTATCCGGCATTTCCTGCTCCGGGGACCCTGATCCTCATGCCCTCGTCTATCCCCTTGGGGACGTTGAGGTCGATGTGGGAATCCACCGTGAGCCTTCCGTTGCCGTGGCAGCGGGGACACTTCTCCGCGGAGGCCTTACCCTTTCCGCGGCATTCGGGACAGTCCGATACGGAGACCATGTTCCCGAAGGGGGTCCTTCTGACGGTCTGCACCTGTCCGGATCCTCCGCACTTGGGGCATGTGGTGACCTTGCCGTCCTTCCCGCCGGTCCCCTTACAGGACTCGCAGATGACCGCGTGCGGGATGTCAAGCTTGACCTTCTTGCCCTCGAGGACATCCTTGAGGGTGACCTCGATATCGTAGCGTAGGGAATCCCCCTGTTGGGGTGCGTTGCGGGACCTCGAGGATCTTCCGCCTCCGAACATGCTTCCGAAGATGTCTCCGAAGATGTCGCTGATGTCGTCCGCGCGGGTGAAGTTGTCCCATGAGAAACCTCCCTCGCCGAACTGCTGCTTGACTCCGTCGAAACCGTACTGGTCGTACAGGTTCCTCTTCTCGGGATCCGAGAGCACCTCATAGGCTTCCGAGATCTCCTTGAACTTCGCTTCCGCGACGTCCTTCGGCTCGGTGGATACGTCAGGATGGTACTTCTTGGCAAGAGTACGGTATGCCTTCTTTATCTCCTCGGGGGTCGCGCTCTTCTCGACCCCTAGGACCTCATAGTAGTCTCTCGGCATCAGTCTCACTCATCATCTACGATCTTGTAGTCGGCATCGACGTAGTCGCCGTTGCCGGAGTTCCCGGAGGACTGCTGCTGAGCTCCCGCATCTCCTGCGGGGCCCTGCTGCTGGGCACCCTGCTGGGATGCCTCCTGGTAGACCCTCTGGCTGATGGGCCCCATGGCCTTCATGAGGGCATCCATCTTCGCCTTGATGTCATCGACATTGTCAGCCTTGTTGGCGTTCTCCAGGTCGGTGATGGCGGCCTCTACAGAAGCCCTCTCCTGCTGGGTGACCTTCTCTCCGAGCTCGTCCAGTGACTTGCGTACGGAGTACACCGCGGTCTCGGCCTGGTTGTGGACCTCTACGAGCTCCGCCTTCTTCTTGTCGGCATCGGCGAACTGCTCCGCCTGCTTGACGAGGTCGTCGATCTCCTCCTTGCTGAGCTTGTTGGATGACGCAATAGTGATCTTCTGCTCCTTTCCGGTTCCCTTGTCCTTCGCTGTGACGTTGATGATACCGTTCGCATCGATATCAAAGGTGACCTCGATCTGGGGCACTCCGCGGGGTGCGGGCGGAATTCCGTCGAGGATGAATCTTCCGAGGGATGTGTTGTCGGCAGCCATCTGCCTCTCTCCCTGGACGACGTTGATCTCCACGGAGGGCTGGTTATCCGCTGCGGTCGAGAAGACCTGGGATTTCTTCGTCGGGATGGTGGTGTTCCTCTCGATCAGCTTGGTGGAGATTCCACCGAGGGTCTCGATTCCGAGGGACAGGGGTGTGACATCCAGAAGGAGGACGTCCTTGACCTCTCCGGAGAGGACAGCTCCCTGGATCGATGCTCCCATGGAGACGCACTCCATCGGGTCGATTCCGCGCTGGATCTTGGGTCCCACGATGCTCTCGACGAAGTTCTGCACGATGGGCATCCTGGTAGGTCCTCCGACCATGATGATCTTGTCGATCTTGTCGTTGGACAGGTGCGCATCGCTGATAGCCTGAGTGATGGACTGCCTGCACCTGCTGACGATGGGCTCCACGAGCTCCTCGAGCTTGGCACGGGTGATGGTCTGCACCAGGTGCTTGGGGCCGGATGCGTCGGATGCGATGAAGGGCAGGTTGACCTCTGTCTGCATGGTGGTGGACAGTTCGATCTTCGCCTTCTCACATGCCTCTCTGACCCTCCAGAAGGCCATGTTGTCCGCTGCGAGATCGATTCCGGTCTGCTTCTTGAACTCTCCGATGACGTAGTTGGTCAGAGCCTCATCCATATCGGATCCTCCCAGCTGGGTGTCTCCGGATGTGGACAGGACTTCGAAGACTCCGTCGCTGAAGTCCATGATTGTGACATCCAGGGTTCCTCCTCCGAGATCGAAGACCATGATCTTCTGCTCGACATCGGACTTGTCAAGACCGTATGCGAGTGCCGCTGCGGTAGGCTCGTTGATGATACGTACTACATCCAGTCCTGCGATCGCTCCGGCATCCTTGGTTGCCTGCCTCTGGTTGTCGTTGAAGTAAGCGGGTACTGTGATGACCGCCTTGTCGACGGTCTCTCCGAGGTACGACTCCGCGTCCTTCTTGATCTTCTGGAGGATGAATGCTGAGATCTGCTGGGGAGTGTATTCCTTGCCCAGCGCTGTGACCTTCTCGTTTCCTCCCATCTTCCTCTTGACGTTCTTGATGGTTCCGTCAGGATTCGTGACGGCCTGCCTCCTTGCGGGCTCTCCGACGAGGAGCTGTCCGTCCTTTGTGAATGCTACGTACGAAGGGAATGACTTTCCTCCGACACTGGTTCCCTCTGCGCTGGGGATCATAGTCGGCCTTCCTCCCTCCATGATGGAGGCGGCCGAATTGCTTGTTCCTAGATCAATTCCGATGATTCTTGACATACTTGCTCACCTTCCTAATTTTAAGCCGTTTTCTTTGTCACTTTCACTTTGGTGAATCTAATGACCTTTCCGTTCAATGTGTATCCCTTCTGGAATACCTCTGCGATCTGGTCGTCCTCATCGCCGTCCACGGTGCAGAGCGCCTCGTGGTAGTTGGGATCGAACTTTCCGTCCGCGGGAATCTCCTGGAGCCCGTTGCTCTCGAGGATCTTCATCAGGTTGGTCCTGACCCCTTTGATCCCGACAGCCAGATCGTCGTCTTCCTTTGCATGTTCCAGAGCACGGTCCAGATCGTCCACGATGTTAAGCAGATCAGTGACGATGCCGGCGCTCGCGTACTTTCTGAACTCCTCGTTCTCACGCTGCGTCCTCTTGCGGTAGTTGTCGAAATCCGCCTGGATCCTCCGGGCCATATCGAGGTACTTGGCCGCCTGCTCCTGGGCCTCTTTGAGAGGGTCCGTCTCAGGGGCTTCCTCGACGATCTCGACATCCTCGGTGGATGCCTCGTCCTTGTTCTTCTGTTTAGACTTATCAGTCATAGGGTCGCCTTCGTAGTGCTTGGATAAGGGGATGCGGGGGCAGAACCCCCGCCGATTCAACGTGTTTACATCATGTCGCCCATGTCAGGCATGTCCTGTGGGCCGGGTCCGCCGTGGCTGGCGGAGGCGATGACGTCGTCGATCCTGAGGATCATGACGGCAGCATCGGTAGCAGAGTTGATGGCCTGCTTTCCGATCCTGTAGGGCTCGATGACATTCAGCTTCTTCATGTCCTCGACCTTTCCGGTGTAGGGGTTGAATCCAGCGTATGTCTTCTTCGCCTTGTGCTGCTTCCTCATCTCGATGAGGATGTTGATGGGATCCTGTCCTGCGTTCTCGGCGAGTGTCGAGGGGATGACCTCCATCGCGGAAGCGAACGACTCAATTGCGATCTGCTCGCGTCCTCCGACGGACTGAGCGTAGTCACGGAGCTGCATTGCGATCTCCATTGCTGTGGATCCTCCGCCTGTGACCATCTTTCCGTCCTCGATAGCGACCTTGACGACGGACCATGCGTCGACGAGCGATCTCTCGACCTCGTCTGCGACGTGTGTGGTTCCTCCCCTTACGAGGATCGTCACGGTCTTGGGGTCCTTGAGGCCGCTGACGAATGTCATCTTCTCCTCTCCGACCTTCTTCAGCTCAACGAGGTCTGCGTATCCGAGATCGGACTTGTCCAGGTCGTTGATGTTGTTGATGATGGATGCTCCGGTTGACTTTGCGAGCCTCTCCATGTCGGACTTCTTGACACGCCTGCATGCGTAGATGCCTGCATTTGTGAACATGTGCTGTGCGGGGTCGTCGATTCCCTTCTGGCAGAAGACGACGTTCGCACCAGCCTCGACGACCTTGTCGACCATCCTCTTGAGCATGTTCTCCTCTTCCTTGACGAATGCGGAGAGCTGTGAGGGGTCGTTGATCTGGATCTTCGCGTCGATCTCGGTCTTCTTGACCTCGAATGCCGCATCGATGAGTGCGATCTTCGCGTTCTTGACGATCTCGTCCATGTTGAGCTGTACGGGCTCCTTGTCGATGACGAGTCCCTTGATCAGCTCGGTGTCCTCCATGTTGGCACCGGCCTTCTTGACTGTTGTGATGTTCTTGAGGTCGATCTCGTATCCGTCGCCCTTCTTGTCTGCGACAGTCTTGACTGCGTCGACGACGAGGTCTGCGAAGAACTCCTTGGACTGGTTGACCTGCTTGGAGATCATTGCGGTCTCTGCGATGAGCTTGAGTGTCTTGTCATCATCAATCGAGACCTTCATTGCAGTCTTCTCGAGGATCTCCTGTGCCTTCTCGTTCGCCATCCTGTATCCCTTTGTGATGATCGTGGGGTGCACGTTGGCGTCGATCAGGTCTGTTGCCTTCTTGAGGAGCTCTCCTGCGAGGACGACTGATGTTGTTGTTCCATCTCCGACCTCTGCGTCCTGGGTCTTTGCGACCTCGACGAGCATCTTAGCTGCGGGGTGCTGGACATCCATTTCCTTGAGGATCGTCACACCGTCGTTGGTGATGATGACATCTCCCATGGAATCGACAAGCATCTTGTCCATTCCCCTGGGTCCCAAACTGCTCTTGACTGCACCGGAGATGGCGACTGCTGCCGAGATGTTGTTCATCTGTGCGTCTTTTCCTTTCTCCCTCTTTGTTCCTTCTCTAAGGATGATTACTGGGGCGTTACCCATTCCCATTCTTCTTCCTCCAATATATTCCATGTTATGGAATGACTGATACGGATAAAGTTTGTTCTTCTATATAAATATAACCGTATGTCCTTACGGTTGTCCGTATCGTCCCTCGAAGGCTTCTCGGAATATCTGGACTCAGCGGATGAAGAGCAGCTCGCGGTACTTCGGCAGAGGCCACATCTCATCGTCGACGATCATCTCGAGCCTGTCGATATGCAGCCTAAGCTCGTCGAGGAACGGGGCCACCTTGTCGTGGTATGCGACGGCCTTGTTGTAATCCGTCTTGGACTTGTTGGCCTTGTCGCATGCCTCCTCCATCTCGATGGCAAGCTGACGCGCCTCGGAGATGTGGACCGCGAGATCCCTGATTATATCTACCTCTCCTTCCGAGAGGCTCTTGAACTCCGCACCTGAGAAGACGGCCTTCATCTTCGCGACATTGTCGAGCAGCCTGGTCTCGTAATGCGTAGCTACGGGAAGGATATGGTTGGCGGTGAGGTCCGCAAGGACCCTTGCCTCGATCTCGACCTTCTTGCTGTAGATGTCGCAGAACGTATCCCTCCTGGCCTCGAGCTCGGCCTCGGTCATGACACCGGTCCTCCTGTAGAGGTCGACCGTCTTCTTATCAGTGAGGATGCTGTATGCCTTAGGCGCCGATGTCTCGCAGTCGAGCCCGCGTTTCTTGGCCTCCTTCTTCCACTCGTCGGAATATCCGTTACCGTCGAAGCATATGCTCCTGGATGCCTTGTACGTCTCGCGGGTCTCATCGAGGATCGCCTGCATGGCAGGCGTGCCTGCGGCCACCCTCTTGTCCACTGCCGCCTTGAATGATGCGAGCTGATCCGCCACGATGGTGTTGAGCGTAGCTATGGCGTTGGAGCAGTTGGCCGATGAGCCCACCGCCCTGAACTCGAACCTGTTGCCGGTGAACGCGAACGGGGAGGTCCTGTTCCTGTCGGTGTTGTCCAGCATGAGCTCCGGGATCTGCGGGATGTTCAGGCTGTATGTGGTCTTGTCCTTGAGCTTGACCATGTCGTTGGAGGTGAGCAGCTCCTCGAAGGCCTGCATCAGCTGTGTGCCGAGGAAGGCGGAGATGATCGCCGGAGGCGCCTCGTTGGCCCCGAGCCTGTGGGCGTTGGTGGCGTTGAGGACCGACGCCTTGAGCAGTGCGTTGTTGTCATAGACCGCCTTCAGGACGTTCGAGACGAACATCAGGAACATCAGGTTCTCGTTGTCGGTCTTCCCGGGCGTGAACAGCCCGATTCCGGACCTGGTTCCGATGGACCAGTTGCAATGCTTTCCTGAACCGTTGACCCCTGCGAAGGGCTTCTCGTGGAAGATCACCTTGAAGCCGTGCAGCTCCGAGACCTTCTTCATCATGGCCATCAGGACCAGGTTGTGGTCGTTGGCCAGGTTGGCGACCTCGAACACAGGAGCGATCTCGAACTGGTTGGGTGCGACCTCGTTGTGCCTCGCCTTGATGGGCACACCGAGCTTGTAGCACTCGAATTCCAGGTCCCTCATGAATGCGAGGACCCTCTCCGGGATGGATCCGAGGTAGTGGTCCTCGAGCTGCTGGTTCCTGGCGGCGTTGTGCCCGATCAGGGTCCTGTCGACCATCACGAGGTCGGGACGCAGCGAATACAGGGAGGAATCCACAAGGAAGTACTCCTGCTCCCATCCGAGATAGGATACGACCATGTCATCCTTGATCCCGAAGTATGTGAGGAGGTCCTCGGCCGCCTTGGCAACGGCGATCTCGGACCTGAGAAGGGGGGCCTTGTAGTCCAGGGCCTCCCCGTTGTATGAGATGAATATAGTGGGGATACAGAGCGTATCCTTGATTATGAACGCAGGGGACGATGGATCCCATGCGGTGTAGCCCCTTGCCTCGAAGGTGTTCCTCAGACCGCCGTTAGGGAACGACGATGCATCGGACTCCTGCTGGCAGAGCAGCTTTCCCGTCAGCTCCTCGATCGCCTCTCCCTTTCCGAAGGGTTCGATGAAGGACACGTGCTTCTCGGCAGTCCCTCCCGTGAGAGGCTGGAACCAGTGGGTGTAGTGGGTCGCCCCTTTGGCAAGCGCCCATTTCTTCAGACCTGCAGCGACATCCTCGGCAGTCTCCCTGTCGAGGGTCTTCCCCTGCTCGCTGGACTCATAGATCTTGCGCCTGGTGTCCTCGGACAGGTATTCCCTCATAGCCTTCCTATTGAAGACGTTGCATCCATAGTACTCCGAGGTCAATCCCTCCGGAGGCTCCACTTCTATGGGCATCTTCCTGAACGCTTCGTCTACGGCTCTGAACCTGCTGCTAGGCATGCTTCTCAAATTCCACTCTTCTTATTATAATTATATGTCAGAACCTAGAATATACCACATGGTCCGAACGTTACGGTTATTAGCTATGAGTGAGTCACAGGGAGCATGACGGAGGAATCCGAGACCAAGAGATGGAACAGCATCACGGGCGCTGCCCTGGCTGCAGCGATCGCCCTGGGCATCGGGGTCGGGATATTCCTCGGCCTGATGCAGGGAGTGTTCACGTTCCTCATTGCTTCAGGAGCATTCCTGGCACTGTCATTCTTCCTTCGTGACGAGTCCCGTGAAGTGGGCGGTCCGACCACCGCTGACGGGGCCATCATGGCAGGCGTCCTGCTCGCAGGGGTCGGGGTCTGCGGATTCGTGTATCTGTACACCGAGGATGTGATGATCACATCCGTCTGTGTCATCGCCGCCATGCTGTGCGCATCCGCCGTGATGCTCATCAGGAGCAGACGTTTCCTGTGAGGATATTTCTACTTGTTTTCACATCCCCATCTATGAAAGAATTAGCCGATTATGTGACCACTATACCCGACTTCCCCAAAGAGGGCATCATGTTCAGGGATGTGACGACACTCGTCCAGGACCCCGACGGACTGAAGCAGACCATCGACGGCCTCGTCGAGCATCTGAAGGGAGTCGATTTCGATGTCATCGTCGGATCGGAATCCCGCGGATTCCTCTTCGGAGCGCCCGTCGCATATGCGATGGGGAAGGGATTCATCCTCGCCCGGAAGAAGGGGAAGCTCCCGAGAGAAGTGATCTCCGAAGAATACGCGCTGGAATACGGTACAGCGACGATCGAGATGCATACCGATGCCATCAAGCCCGGTCAGAAGGTCGTCATCATCGATGACCTCATCGCCACCGGAGGAACCACTGAAGCCGTCGTCAAGCTGGTCGAGAGGCTCAAGGGAGAGATCGTCAGCATAGGGTTCGTCATCGAGCTGGCAGGACTCAAGGGAATGGAGAAGTTCGAGAAGTACCATCCGTTCTCCCTCATCAAGTATCCCGGAGCATAAACGGGACCCTAAACCCCTTCCTTTTTTATTTGATAATTGAAGAATGGTGGCCCTACTGGGATTCGAACCCAGGTCATCGGAGTCGAGGTCCGGCAGGATATCCAAGCTACCCCATAAGGCCGGGCATGATTAGTGCGACACGCGATTAATACTTTTTACCCGTGTCTTGGACCGCGAATCCCTCATCTTATCATCCCGTTCCTGATGCTGAACCAACGCGCAATACCTTTATCCATCCTACGATATCCTCGGATTATGTCGAAGGTGATCATGAATCACGGGGCCGGAGGAGAGCTCATGCAGGAGTTCCTCGGCAAGCACATCACAAGCCACTTCCCCAAGATGAAGGCGGAAGTACCGTTGGACTCTATGGATGATTCCGCAGTTGTGGATGACGTTGTGTTCACCATCGACGGGCACACTGTGAAGCCATTGTTCTTCCCCGGAGGGGACATCGGAAAGATCTCCGTAGCGGGAACAGTCAACGATATCTCCGTCATGGGTGCGACCCCTATCGGACTCGCATGCTCCGTGATCATCGAGGAGGGTCTCGACATCGAGATCGTCGACAAGGTCATGGAGAGCATGGGACAGACCGCGGCGGGATGCGGAGTCCCCATAGTCACCGGAGACACGAAGGTCGTCGAAGCGGGAGCTGTCGACCAGATGGTCATGTCCACATCCGCGATCGGAAAGAGGTCGCCCTACCTCGACTCCAACCTTGCGAAAGCGGCCGAGTACAGGAAGGTTGACAACAGATGGTGTACGGATTCCAACGTCAGGCCCGGCGATGCGATCATCGTCTCGGGATACGTCGGCGACCACGGTGTTGCATTGCTCTCGTTCCGCGAGGGATACGGATTCGATGCGGAGGTACAGTCCGATGTGGCGCCTCTCAACAATATGATCGCCGAGGGTCTCAAGACCGGAGGGATCGTCGCCATGAAGGACCCCACACGCGGAGGACTCGCCAACACGCTCAACGAGTGGTGCTCCAAATCACATATCGGAATGGAGATCAATTACGCGGACATCCCCCTCAGGGATGCAGTCGTCAACGGATGCGACCTCCTCGGTATCGACCCCCTCAGCATCGGAAACGAGGGAAAGGCGGTCATCGGAGTCGTCCCGGAGATGGCGGAAGAGGTCCTCAAGACACTGAGGAGAACTCCCGAGGGAAAGAACGCTGCGATCATCGGTTACGCCACGGAAGGCGTCGAGAGGGTCGTCCTCAAGACCGAGATCGGCGGAAAGAGGATCCTCGAGGCACCGGCCGGAGACCCTGTTCCCAGGATCTGCTGAGCTCTAAACTCCAAACCTCTTAATATCTTATATTTTAGTATATTTTCATACAACACTGTACTTTATTATTCATCAATTTCCAGTAACTTATTATACATTTTTGTATACCAACATCTACAAACATACACTGATGTATATATTGATACATTGGAGTTGAGAATATGATGAGACCGACCTTGGAAGAGGTGAAGGCATACGCCAAAGATGAAAGATACACCATCTGCCCCGTATGTCAGGAGATACTGTCCGATTTCAGGACGCCCGTTGAAGTCATGAGAGCACTCATGAATGTCGATCAGCACTGCTTCATGCTTGAGAGCGCGGACTCTTCCAAGAAGTGGGGACGCTACACGTTCCTCGGATTCGACCCTACATTGGGGATCACCATACTCGACGGCGAGATGGTGGTCGGCGACAAAAGGTTCAGGACGGATGACCCAGACTCGGAGATCCGCAAGGTTCTTGATGAGTACAGGAGCCCCCGCGTCGAGGGATTCCCTCCGTTCACCGGAGGCCTCGTCGGCTATTTCGCGTATGATTACCTCAAGTACGCTGAGCCGTCCCTCAGGCTGGATGCCAAGGATACGGAGGGCTTCAAGGACATCGATCTGCTGCTGTTCGACAAGCTGATCGTCTTCGACAACTTCACTCAGAAGATGCTCCTGATCTACAACATCCGCTTGGATGAACCTGCGGCCAACTACGAGAAGGCCAAGCACGAGCTGCTCAGCATCATGGAGCTCGTGAGATACGGCACGCCCCGCCCTAACCTGAGCGGCAAGCTGTTCTCCACTCTGAAGCCATACTTCGACAAGGAGACTTTCTGCTCCATGGTCGAGAAGACAAAGCACCACATCGTGGAGGGGGACATATTCCAGATCGTGCTCTCCAACAGACTTGAGGCGGACTTCGAAGGTAGCCTGTTCAACACCTACCGCGTGCTCAGATCCCTCAATCCGTCGCCCTACATGTTCTACTTCTCGGGAACCGACATGGAGGTCGCCGGGGCTTCTCCGGAAACCCTGGTCAAGCTGGAGGACGGGATCCTCCACACATTCCCATTGGCCGGAACGAGGCCCAGGGGAGTGACCGAGGAGGAGGACCTACGCCTTGAGAAGGAGCTCCTGGCGGATCCGAAGGAGCTGGCGGAGCACAACATGCTCGTAGACCTAGGACGCAACGACCTCGGGAAGATCGCCAAGTTCGGAACGGTCGCTCTGGAGAAATACCATGTCATCGAGCGCTACTCCCATGTGATGCACATCGGCTCCACCGTGAGGGCGGAGATACGCGACGACTGCGATGCCCTCGATGCGGTATCGGCCATCCTTCCGGCGGGAACGCTGTCCGGAGCACCCAAGATCAGGGCCTGCCAGCTCATCAACGACCTCGAGAACAACAAGAGAGGGATCTATGGGGGAGGCATCGGTTACATAGACTTCTCCGGGAACCTGGACCTCTGCATCGCTATTCGCATAGCCTACAAGAAGAACGACAAGGTCTTCATCAGGAGCGGGGCGGGGATCGTGGCAGATTCTGTCCCTGAGAAGGAATACCAGGAATCGCTCGATAAGGCAGCGGCTGTCATCAAGGCCCTCAGGACAGCGGAGAGTGAGGACATATGATCCTCCTCATCGACAACTACGACAGCTTCTCCTACAACCTGTATCAGATGATCGGAGCGATCGAGCCCGACCTTAAGGTAGTCAGGAACGATGCCATGACCGTCGGGGAGATCGATGCTCTGCATCCTGATGCTATCGTCATCTCACCCGGTCCCGGAAGGCCGGAGGATGCAGGGGTGTGCATCGATGTCGTCAGGGAACTAGGCAGGAAATATCCCATCCTCGGAGTATGTCTGGGTCATCAGGCAATATGCCGCGCCTTCGGCGCCACGGTTACCTATGCGAGACAGCTGATGCACGGGAAACAATCCATCGTCACCATCGAGCCCGACCCCCTCTTCGAAGGAGTGAGCGAGAGGACCGAGGTCGCAAGATATCATTCCCTCGCGGCCGACCCTGCGACCATCCCTGCCTGCCTCAGGACCATAGCCACCACCGAGGACGGAGAGGTCATGGCAGTCAGACACACCGATTATCCGATCTACGGTCTCCAATTCCATCCCGAATCCATAATGACTCCCGAAGGGGACAGGATACTCAACAATTTCATCCACAACATCTCAGAGGCGAAGCAATGATAAGAGAAGCCATAATCAAACTGGTCAACAAAGGAGACCTTACCTACGACGAAGCGTTCACCGTCATGAACGAGATCATGAGCGGGGAGACGACCAGCACACAGAATGCGGCATTCCTCGCGGCACTGACCACCAAGAACACCAGATCGGAGACAGAAGCGGAGATCTTCGGATGCGCGGCAGCGATGAGAGGCCATGCGCTGACCTTCGATCATCCCTACGACGTCCTGGACATCGTCGGTACCGGCGGGGACCATTCGAACACGTTCAACATCTCCACTACATCATCCTTCGTCATCGCATCCTCCGGGATCAAGGTCGCGAAGCACGGCAACCGCGCGGCATCCTCCAAATCCGGCGCCGCCGATTGCCTCGAGGCCTTGGGAGTCAACATCAGGCAGAAGCCTGAGAAAGCCGTCGAACTCCTGGACGACCCCGGCATGTGCTTCCTCTTCGCTCAGGAGTACCATTCCGCGATGAAGTACGTGGCACCAATCAGGAAGGAGCTTGGATTCCGTACGGTGTTCAACATCCTCGGCCCGCTCACCAATCCTGCCTCCCCGACCTACCAGGTCCTGGGGGTGTATGATGAGGCCCTGGTCGAGCCTCTGGCGCACGTCCTTTCCAACCTCGGGGTGAAGAAAGGTGTCGTCGCCCATGGGCAGGACTGTCTCGACGAGCTCTCCTGCAGCGCCCCCAACACCGTGTGCACGGTCGACGGGGACAGATTCGAATCGTTCGTTGTAGCACCGGAAGAACTCGGTATCAAGAGATGCAGGAAATCCGACATGCTCGGAGGCACTCCGGAGGAGAATGCCGAGATAACCATAGGCATCCTCTCGGGGAAGAAGGGGCCCAGATACGATGCGGTGCTCCTCAACTCTGCAGCGGGACTCTATGCAGGCGGCAAGGCGTCGGATCTGAGGGACGGTATCGAACTGGCGGACAAGCTCATCGGTGACGGAAAGGCTCTTGAACAGCTGGAGAGATTCAGGACGGCCTCCAACCAATGACCGAGAACATCCTCAGAAAGCTGGCCGATTCGGCGAAGATACGCGTCCAGGACTCTAAGAAGATAGTATCCCTGACAGAGATGATGAAAGCAGCCAACAGCATGGACTGCGACACGGGATTCCCCTTCGAGGAGGCTCTCAGGGAAGATGGCATCTCATTCATTTGTGAGTGCAAGAGGGCATCCCCTTCGAAAGGCATGATCTCGGAGGATTTCCCTTACCTCGAGATCGCCAAGGAGTATGAGGCCGCAGGAGCATCGGCCATTTCGGTCCTGACGGAACCGACGATGTTCCTCGGAGAGAGGAGATTCCTAAAGGAGATCTCCGACAGCGTAGGCATACCCTGCCTGAGGAAGGACTTCATCGTGGACGAGTACATGATCTACGAGGCGAAGACCCTTGGGGCATCCGCAGTACTGCTCATAGTCTCGATCCTGTCGCCCGAGGAGCTCGGACGTTTCATCAGGATCTGCCATGGCTTGGGCATGTCGGCGCTATGCGAGGTGCATGATGCATCCGAGATCAGGGTCGCGGCGGAGCGCGGTGCAAGGGTCATAGGCGTGAACAACCGCGACCTGAAGGATTTCACAGTCGATATCAGGAACAGCATCGCCCTGAGGAACAAGATTCCGATGGGAACCCTTTTCGTCGCGGAGAGCGGTATCGGGACACGTGAGGATGTCGAAATGCTGGAGAAGGCAGGGGTCGATGCGGTCCTCATCGGGGAGACACTCATGAGGTCCAAGGACAAGAAACAGAAGCTAGATGAGCTGAGGGGCTTCGCATGACGCTCGTGAAGTTCTGCGGACTCTCCAGGCCGGAGGACATAGCGGCTGCGAACAGCTGCCATCCGGATTTCATCGGATTCGTTTTCTGGAACAAGAGCAGGAGGTTCGTGACGGTCGACGAGGCCATCGAGCTCTCACATGGACTAGACCGCTCGATCAAGAGGGTGGGGGTATTCCTGAATGCATCCTTCGAGGAAATTGTGGGGGTGGCCAAGACAGGATGCATAAACCGCATCCAGCTCCACGGCAGCGAGAACGAATCGTTCGTGAAGAGGATCCAGAGCAGGACAGGCATGTCCGTCATCCGCGCATTCAGGATCGGGAGCGCCGAGGATGCCCAATTGGCGGCCACCACGGAGGCCGACTACATCATGTTCGACGGAGGTACAGGAGAGGGCAGGACATTCAACTGGTCGGTTCTGGAGAATGTCGGCCGCCCGTATTTCCTGGCCGGCGGTCTTAATCCAGAAAACGTCGGGGAAGCGGTGAGCAGGCTGCACCCCTACGCTGTCGACGTCAGCTCGGGGATCGAGAGCAACGGGGTGAAGGACCCCGAGAAAATGAGACGGTTCATGGAAGCGGTGGGGTCCGCTGAATGACCCCGATTGGGAGGAATAACATGACGAACCCGAACGGAAGATTCGGAGAATACGGCGGACAGTACATGCCTGAGACCCTGATGAACGCGGTCATAGAATTAGAAGAGGCGTACAACAGATACAAGGATGATCCCGAATTCCAGAAGGAACTGAAGGAACTCCTCAACGAATACGCCAACAGGCCAAGCAGGCTGTACTTCGCGAAGAAGATGACGTCAGAGCTCGGCGGTGCGAAGATCTACTTCAAGAGGGAGGACCTCAACCATACCGGAGCTCACAAGATCAACAATGTCCTCGGGCAGGCTTTACTCGCCAAGAAGATGGGTAAGACCCGTCTCATCGCCGAGACCGGTGCGGGGCAGCACGGTGTCGCCACTGCGACGGCTGCGGCGCTCCTCGGGATGGAATGCCTGGTGTTCATGGGTGTTGAGGACATGGAGAGGCAGAAGCTCAACGTCTACCGCATGCGCCTACTCGGCGCCGAGGTCAGGGGGGTGCCCACAGGCACTGGCACTCTGAAGGATGCGGTGTCGGAATGCATGAGGGAATGGACCTCCCGCATATCGGACACCCACTACTGCCTCGGCTCGGTCATGGGCCCCCACCCATTCCCGACCATCGTCAGGGACTTCCAATCGGTCATCGGTAAGGAGATCAGGCAGCAGATCATGGAGAAGGAGGGGAGACTCCCCGACACGCTCATCGCATGCGTAGGGGGAGGATCCAATGCCATCGGAACGTTCTACGACTTCATCGGAGACGAGGATGTCGAGCTCGTCGGGGCGGAGGCTGCAGGGAAAGGGATCGACACACCGGAGACCGCAGCAACCATCAACACTGGTTCGGTCGGGATATTCCATGGTATGAAATCATACTTCTGCCAGAACGAGTACGGGCAGATAGCACCCGTCTACTCCATATCGGCCGGTCTCGACTATCCGGGCATCGGCCCCGAGCATGCATGGCTCAACGACATCGGAAGGGCGAAGTATGTCGCAATCACCGACGAGGAGGCCGTCCAGGCATTCGAATACGTATCGAGATGCGAGGGGATCATTCCAGCTATCGAATCGTCTCATGCCCTCGCATACGCCATGAAGGTGGCGCCAGAGATGGGCAAAGACAAGATCATCGTCGTAACCGTGTCTGGACGCGGCGACAAGGATGTGGCTGCAATCGCAAGATACAGGGGAGAGGATCTCCATGAGTGATCTCCATAAAGCCTTCGACCACGGAAAGGCGTTCATCGGATTCGTCACATGCGGGGATCCGGACCTCGACACCACCAGAGAGGTCGTCAAAGCGATGGTCGAGAACGGATGCGACCTTATCGAGCTGGGGATCCCGTTCTCGGACCCCACCGCCGAGGGGCCTGTAATCATGGAGGCTGACAAGAGGGCATTAGACGGCGGTGTGACCACCGACGACATATTCGCCTTCACGAAGGACCTGAAGAAGGAGATCGATGTTCCGATGCTGTATATGACATACGCGAACGTCGTCTTCCATTACGGCGTGGAGAGATTCTGCATAAAGGCCCAGGAGGCCGGAATCTCCGGACTCATCCTCCCAGATGTTCCCTATGAGGAGAGGGATGACTTCGAATTCATCTGCCTTGCCCACGGCATAGACCCCATCTCCATGATAGCCCCCACTTCCGAGGACAGGATCGCCAAGATCGCAAGCGAGGCGAGCGGATTCATCTATCTGGTGTCCTCGCTGGGTGTGACAGGGGTCAGGAACGACATCTCTACCGATCTCGAACCGATCATCAAGGTCATAAGGGAGAACACGGACATCCCGGTAGCCATCGGATTCGGGATCTCCAATCCGGAGCAGTGCCGCAAGATGGCATCGATATCCGACGGTGCGATCGTTGGAAGCGGAATCGTCAGGATAGTCGCTGAGCATGGAAGGAGATCCGCAGGACCAGTCGGGGATTTCGTGAAATCGATGAAAGACGCGATAAAGGACCTTTGAAACCTCTTGCTGTTGCGGCCAATAATGTACCAAAAATGTACATAGTGTATGTTATAGTTCATCAATGAACATAATGATTAAATATAGTACATATTTGACACAGAATCATGGCAATACCGAAAGACGCAAGAATCAATCTGTCGCCAGAGGACATCCCCAAGAGATGGTACAACCTGGCTGCGGACATCCCCGACCTCAAGCCCCCGCTCAATCCCGGAACCGGGGAGGTCGCCAAGCCCTCCGATTTCGAACCCATATTCTGTAAGGAGATCATCAGGCAGGAAGGCTCCACGGAGAGATACATCGATATCCCCGAGGAGGTCCGCGACAACCTCATCTACCTCAACAGGCCGGCACCTCTCCAGAGGGCATACAGGCTCGAGAGATACCTGAAGACTCCCGCGAAGATCTACTTCAAAAGGGAGGACATGAGTCCTCTCGGAAGCCATAAGGGAAACACCGCATTGGCACAGGCGTACTACAACGCCGAGGCAGGTATCCACACACTGACTACCGAGACGGGAGCTGGACAGTGGGGAACGGCTCTTGCGATGGTATCGAACCTCTACGACCTCGACACTACCGTGTTCATGGTCAAGGGAAGCTACATGGCGAAACCCCTGAGGAAGACCATCATCAACACATACGGTGCGAAGATCTACGCATCGCCGAGCGAGTACACCGAATTCGGAAGGAAGATCCTCAAGGAGCATCCCGAGACCACCGGATCCCTGGGAATCGCCATATCCGAGGCTTGCGAGCTGGCGGCCAAGGACCCCGGAACCAACTATTCGCTGGGAAGCGTGCTCAACCACGTCATGCTCCACCAGACCGTGATCGGTCTGGAGACGATGCAGCAGATGGAGATCGGGGAGATCGAGCCCGACTACGTCGTCGCATGCACCGGAGGAGGATCCAACTTCGGAGGAATGTGCTTCCCCATGATGGGAAAGAAGATCCGCGGAGAGGGCTTCAAGGAAACGCAGTTCGTCGCTGTGGAACCCAAGGCAGCCCCCAGTCTGACCGAGGGACAGTTCAAGTACGACTTCGGTGACACCGGAGGATTCACCCCTCTCCTGATGATGTACACGCTGGGAAGCGAGTTCATCCCCAACGAGATCCATGCCGGAGGGCTCAGGTACCACGGTATGTCACCCCTGGTATCCGCGGCATACAACACTGGGCTGCTCTCCGCCAGATCCTATGACCAGACGCAGACCTTCGAGGCCGGACTCCTGTTCGCAAGGACCGAGGGAATCATCCCCGCACCCGAGTCCTGCCACGCACTGAAGGGAGCTATCGACCTCGCTCTGGATGCGAAAGCAAAGAATGAGGAGAAGACCATAGTCTTCTGCCTCTCGGGACACGGACTGCTCGACCTCTACGGATACGAACAGTACATGGACGGAACACTCCCATCCTCCGATATCCACCAGTGAAAATCTTTCCCCCGAAAGGGGGTTTTCCTTATACCCTAATGTTCATATAGTGTACCGTGTTAACATGTAGCACGGTAGTCCGCTAAAAGATTAAAGGACTTGACCACCCATAGAGTGATTCGATGGACCTAGAGACGCTGAGAAACGAGATCCGCAAAAGGGACGAGGAGATAATCAAGCTCATCTCCGAACGCACTGAACTTGCCGAGCAGGTAGGTGAGTACAAGAGGGAGAACTCCCTCCCGGTACGCAACACCGAGGTGGAATCCAAGGTAATAGCCAGATACACTGAAACAGGTGCACGTTACGGACTCAGCGAGGAGGTCATGAGATCGGTATCGACAGCACTCATCAAGGAAGCCGTGGATGCAGAGGCGAGCCTGCCCAAGCCTATGGAATCCAAGAAGGTCGCCATCATCGGAGGTGCCGGGAAAATGGGTGCCTGGACGGCGGCCCTCATGAAGGAATCCGGACATTCCGTGATCATCATAGATCCGGCAGCGGACAACGGGCTTACCATCGAGGACTGCAAGGATTGCGACATAGTCATCGTATCCGTCCCTATCCATCTCACCTGCTCAATCCTGACGGAACTCGACAGGATCTGCAGGAAGGATGCGCTCATATTCGACCTCACATCCCTGAAGACGCCGCTGATCGGTCAGCTCACCTCCATGGCGAAGACCAGGAAGGTCTGCTCGATCCACCCCATGTTCGGCCCTTCGGCGACATCGATGTACGGAAGGAACCTGATCATATGCGACTGCGGCTGTGAGAAAGCTGTGGATGAGACGAAGGAGATCTTCGACGACAGGGGAGGGAACATCAGGGTCATGGACATCTCGGAGCACGACGAGTATATGTCCTTCGTACTCGGGCTCACCCATGCGGTCAATATCGCGCTGTTCACCGTCCTCGAGAGGAGCGGTTTCACGTTCGATGATTTGAGGACGGTATCCTCGACGACATTCAACAAGGGTCTCGACACCAATATGTCGGTCGCGTCGGAGGACCCGATGCTGTACTACGAGATCCAACATCTCAACGCCCACAGGGACGAGATGTGGGACCTGTTCAGCCAGACGGTGGAGGAGCTCAAGAGGAACTCCCTGAGCGATGACCCAGAAGGATTCATTTCGATGATGAACGCAGGTAGAAAATACTTTGAGTCAATTTAATTAATAATAAAAATAAACAGGTTGGAGAGGCATCGCCATGATGTATGGAAAAAGCATTCGTATGGAAAGGATCACAGACAGGAAGACCGGGAACGCAGTCATCGTACCAATGGACCACGGCATCTCGGTCGGACCGGTCAGCGGACTTA
Organism: Thermoplasmata archaeon; assembly: GCA_015063245.1. GTDB lineage: Archaea > Thermoplasmatota > Thermoplasmata > Methanomassiliicoccales > Methanomethylophilaceae > Methanoprimaticola. The sequence goes on along the minus strand of SUSV01000002.1, from coordinate 251,089 downwards.
TCGACATGAGGAAGACGGTCGACGACGTGTCCAACGGAGGAGCGACGGCTGTCCTCATGCACAAGGGACTCATCAGATACTCTTACCGTCAGTCCGGAAGGGATGTCGGTCTGATCATGCACCTTTCCGCATCCACCGACCTCGGACCGAACAGGAACAGCAAGGTCCAGATCACCAGCATCGAGGAGGCCATCAAGTACGGTGCCGATGCCGTCTCGATCCACATCAACTTCGGATCGGAGGACGAGCCATCCATGCTCGAGCAGGCCGGACACATCTCCGAGCAGTGTACCGACTGGGGAATGCCCCTCATCATCATGGCCTACCCCCGCGGACCCGAGATCAGGAACTCGTTCGACCCCGATGCGATCGCCCACTGCGCCAGAGCGTCCGCCGAGATCGGTGCGGACATCGTCAAGGTCAGCTACACAGGCGACATCGACTCGTTCAGGGAGGTCTGCAGAGGCTCTCTGGCGCCTGTCGTCATCGCCGGAGGACCCAAGATGGATTCCGACATGGATATACTGACCATGGTCCATGACTCCATCGAGGCCGGGGGACACGGGGTGTCCATCGGAAGAAACGTCTTCCAGAACAAGAACGTCATGGGAATCACCAAGGCGATCTCAAGCATAGTCCTCGACGGATTCTCCGTCGAAGAGGCTGCCAAATTCATTCAGTGATTATGATGAAAACAGTAATCGTCAGGGCGGACAGGTCGGAAGATCCGGAAGAGAGGAAGGAATACGTCACCTGCGGATTGGAAGCGGGTGTCAGCAGATTCATCCTGAGGAAGGGTGACGAGCGCTTCGAGGAGCTCGGGAAGATGGAGGCCATCTACATCGACGGCGGAGAGATCGTCGGAGACGATTATGCGTTGATCGACATCGACACCCCCGGAGCGCAGGATGAGGCCCTGTCGATGGCAGGAAAGAAGAAGGGAGTCATGGTCACCACATCGGACTGGACCATCATTCCCCTCGAGAACCTCATAGCCAAGTTCGGCGGCACCTCCACCGAGGTCTACGCCGTCGCATCCGACCTGGAGAACAGCAAGCTGTTCCTGACGACCATGGAGAAGGGAGTGGACGGGATCGTCATCGACATCTCCGACCCCATGAAGATAGGGAAATTCACGGAAACATTCGCCGCGACCGGGAAGGAGACCCTCAGAGAGGTCACCGTCACGAGCGTCAAGGCCGTGGAGATGGGCGACAGGGTGTGCATAGACACATGCAGCATGATGGTCCCCGGAGAGGGGATGCTCATCGGATCCTACTCGAACTGCCTCTTCCTCATCCAGTCGGAGAGCGAGGAGAATGGATACGTCGCCAGCAGGCCTTTCAGAGTGAACGCCGGGGCGGTACATTCATACATGGAGGTCCCCGGAGGCGGGACCAGATACCTCTCGGAGATCGCGAGCGGGGACAGCGTCCTCATATGCGACAGGGAAGGGAACACCAGGGTCGCTTCCGTGGGAAGATGCAAGGTCGAGAAGAGACCCCTTCTCATGGTTGCCGCCACGGACGGCAAAAGGGAATACACCGTCATGCTCCAGAACGCCGAGACCATCAAGATGGTCACATCCGACGGCGCCAAATCGGTCACGAAGATCGCTCCGGGCGACAAGGTCCTGGCGAAGGTCGACACCGGAGGAAGGCACTTCGGGATGGCCGTCGAAGAGACCATCGCGGAGAAGTGAGATGAGGGTCTGCACAACATACGGTTCCGACATCCCCCTCAGGAGAGGGTCAGAGATGCACGAGATCCGTCTGGATGTCTTCGACAGGATACCCGAGGGCGTGGGCGAGGAGTCGCTCGTGACCCTATGCGGCAAGGACCCTTCGGTCGTGCCGGACTCATTCCAGGGATTGGTCGATGTCGGAGAGAGGGACATCCCCACCGTCCAGAGGAGGATCAAATCGTTCCACGACTTCGAGAGGACGCCCTCTTCCGATGAGATAATCAGGATGCTGTCGGAAGGGGACCAGTACATCTCGAAAGGGGCTTTCAGAGCATCGTCCTTCACAGACCTGTATTCCATACTCGATGCATCGAGACGTCTGGACAGGAGGCATGTGCTCCTGGGCATGGGCGAGATAGGCGAGGTCACCCGCATAAGGCAGAGGATCCTCGGCAACGAGTTCACCTTCGGTTATGCGGGGACGTCGACCGCACCCGGTCAGTTCAGCGCGGACGAGATGGAGGAGCTTGGCGACGACTGCATGATCGTCGGGCTCACGGGACATCCCCTGTCCCATTCAAGATCTCCTGCGATGCAGAACGCGGCCATGCGCGAGGCGGACATCAACGGAAGGTATCTAGTGTTCGATTCCCCCGATCTGGAACATGTGAGGGATGTTATGATCGGATATGATATCAGAGGGCTCAACGTCACCATCCCGTACAAGCAGGACATCATGCAGTACCTTGACAGGATCTCGGCTGCTGCGGAAGAAGCGGTAGCTGTGAACACCATCGTCAACGACGGCGGAAGGCTCACCGGGGACAACACCGATATCATCGGGATAGAGTACGCTTTGCTGAACACCCCGCTCAAGGATAGAAAGGCGCTCATCCTCGGTTCAGGCGGTGCCGCAAGGGCTGCCGCATACACCCTCACCAACAGCGGATGCAGGACTTCCGTCGCAGGAAGGAACAAGGGTACCGTATCGCAGCTCAGCAGGGATTTCGGCCTGGAGGTCTGCAACGGATCCGTCGAGGGATTCGACCTCATCGTGAACTGCACGCCCATCGGATTGGTCGATGGGGAATACCCTGCGGACATATCGGTCCTGACGGAAGGACAGACGGTCTTCGACATGGTATACGGAAAGGAGACGCCTATCATCTCGATGGCGAAATCGAAAGGATGCAAGCTGGCCGATGGCAGGGACATGCTGGTCGGCCAGGGTGCGGCATCTTTCAAGCTCTGGTTCGGAAAGGAGCCGGATACCGATATCATGAGAGGTGCCCTCGAATGACCGGTCACGGGGTATCCTACGGCGCGGTATCGGTGATGAATGCCATCCCCTGCGGGATAGGCTCCACGATCGGGATCGATCTGAGGACCGAAGCCGATTTCGAACCTGCTGAAGATACGGTCGTCACGCTCATCGACAGGCCGGATCTGGATGATACGCTGGTCCGCACCTGCGTCAGAAGGGCCCTCGAATGGATCGGTCAGGAAGAATACGATTATCACATCACTGTCAGAACAGACATACCGCCGTCGATGGGGCTGAAGAGCTCCAGCTCGGTATGCAACGCGGTCATCTCAGCAGTCCTCGACCACCACGGGGTGGTGAAGCAGCCTATCGACATCGTGAGGCTCGGTGTCGAATGCGCCAAGGAATGCAAGGTCACTATCACGGGAGCGTTCGACGATGCATGCGGATGCCATCTGGGAGGGCTCGTCGTCACGGACAATTCGAGGAACGAGCTCATCCTCAACAGGAACATCCCCTCGTACGACGTGGTCATCTGCGTACCTGACAGGTCGATCCCCAAGAGCAAGGTCCCGGTCGATGCGTACAAGGCACTGAAGGACGAGTATGATTCCTTGGTCCCCTCTATCGAAAATGATTATCTCGATGTGCTGACGAAGAACGGTTCTTATGTCCAGAACATCATCGGGAACGACGAGGGATTCACCGACAGGGCCCTGTCGCTCGGAGCGCTGGCCGCCGGGATAACAGGGACCGGCCCGGCATTCGCCATCATCGCAGAGAAGGGGAAGGGCAGGGACATCGCTGGATCCATGGGCTGCAGGACCATGCTGACATCTACCAGGAACAGGGACATAACATTCAACGGAGGACGCACCGTAGGCGAGGTGCAGGTGCCGCCCTCGAAGAGCTACACGCACAGGGCGATTCTTCTTGCAGCCCTGTCCGGAGGCAAATGCATCATCTCCAACCCCCTGATCTCGTTCGATACGCAGGCGACCTGCGAGGCCGCCAGGTCCATGGGGGCGAGGGTCACGGAATCCGAAGGGTCCCTTATAGTGGAGTCCAACGGGCTGCACGCACCGGATTGGATCGTCGATGTCCAGAACTCCGGCACGACCATGAGGCTCATGACAGGTATCGCCGCATTGTTCGATACCGATGTCACAATCACAGGCGACGAATCCATCCAGAAGAGACCGATGGGTCCGCTGCTCAGGGCGCTGGAGGACTGCGGAGTGATATGCGAATCCAATGAAGGGAAGGCGCCGATCACGATCAGAGGTCCCGTCCAGGGCGATGTCATCAGGATAGACGGCAGCATGAGCTCGCAGTTCGTATCATCCATGCTGATGATGTCCCCTCTCGTAGGAAGGAGGATGGAGATCGTCATCGAAGGAAAGGCTGTCTCCAGACCGTATATCGAGATCACCCTGTCTATGATGAGAAGCTTCGGGGTCGAGGTCGAGAGGGCCGAGAACGGGTTCGTTATCGAACCGCAGGATTACGTGCCGTGCAACTACCGCGTACCCTCTGATTTCTCATCGTCGGCATTCCCGCTCGTAGCGGGAGGGCTGTCCGGGAAGGTGTCCGTCGACGGATTGGACATGGACGACCCCCAGGGAGATAAGAAGATCGTCGATATCCTCAGGCAGGCAGGCTGCTCCATAACCGTCGAGGACGGTAAGGTCACATGCGCCTCCAACGGAAGAGCCAGGGCATGCGATATCGACCTCTCCGACATACCCGACCTGTTCCCCATCGTAGCGGTCCTCATGAGCACCGCCGAGGGGACGAGCAGGCTCTACGGGGCACCTCAGCTGAGGTTCAAGGAGAGCGACAGGATCGAGTCCGTCGAGAGGATGCTCAGGACGCTCGGAGCGGACATCACCGGAACGGATGACGGCTGCATCATAAACGGCGTCGACAGGCTCAGGGGAGGAAGGATAGAGCACGGAGGCGACCACAGGCTGATGATGGCCGCAGCGATAGCTTCGCTCGTGTCCGACGGCCCCGTCACCATGGAGGATGACGGATGCTGGAACGTCTCATATCCCGGTTTCACGGAACAGATGGGATCGATAGGGCTGAGGTGCTGAAATGTACTCGACAGGAAACAAGCTCAGGATCAGCCTCTTCGGGAAGAGCCATAACGAATGCATCGGATGCATAATCGAGGGGCTCCCGAAAGGGATGGAGATCGATCTCGACAACATAGAGAGATGCATGGCATTGAGGAAGCCTGCGGACGGTATCGGAACCCCGAGGAAGGAACCGGACAAGGTCATCTTCGAGGAGGGTGTGACGGACGGGAAGGTGTCGTCGAGATATGTCCTCCTGAAGATCATGAACACCAACACCAGGTCGTCCTCCTATTCGGGATTCAACATCACCCCCAGACCGGGACATGCCGATCTCCCCGCACTTCTGAAGTTCAGGGATTTCGACGTGAGCGGAGGGGCACAGTTCTCAGGCAGGATGACCGCACCGCTGGTGGCGGCTGGCGCGATAGCACAGCAGTTCCTCGCAGGGAAAGGCATCAGGATCGCCGCATACACGAGGAAGATACACGATGTGGAGGACCTGAAGGAGCATCCGTACGAGGTCATCGACTCATCCAAGGGATTCAGTACGCGCGCTGTGTCCGAGGACCTCGATGCAGCCATGAGGGAGGAGATCCTGGAAGCGGCATCCGAGAACGACAGCGTCGGAGGCGTTGTGGGGTGCATGGTCACCGGTCTCCCGATCGGATTCGGGGGCATCTGGTTCGATGCGCTCGACGTATCGATTGCTAAGGCGATGTTCTCAATCCCGGCTGTCAAGGGAGTGGAGTTCGGAAAGGGATTCGGCATAGCATCGATGAAGGGCTCCGAGAGCAACGACCAGTACTCCGTGAAGGATGGCAGGATAACCGCTCTGAGCAACAACATGGGCGGGATCTGCGGAGGGATGTGCGACGGGATGCCTGTGACGTTCAACGTTGCATTCAAACCCACCCCTTCCATCGGGAAGGTTCAGAGAACGGTCAACCTCGACCAGATGTCCGAGGATACCATCGAGATCAAGGGAAGGCACGACCCATGCATCGTGCCCCGCGCGGTCAGCGTCGTAGAGGCGATGACTGCCCTGACGGTGATGGACCAGCTGCTCATGGATGAGAATCCCGAATGATCGGTACAGCCTGACAAGGGAGAACTTCGTCATATTGTCCTTGTTGTCCTCCACATTCTCGTTGTCGAGATACAACCCGTAATGCTCTCCCGCATCCCTGCGGCAGACCGCGGCGGAACCTTCCGGGAGCTCGCCTTTCGCCAGCATCTCCGCCGCATATGCCGTATCCTCGCATTCGACGAACGATGCCCCGGGGTACAGCCTCTTCAGGTTGCCGCTCGACTGCATGAGCGCCTGAACGTGTGAGACCAGGGATGTGACCTTATCGTCCTTATCCCTCTTGAAGACGCAATGATGGATGGGCGACCACATCAGATCCAGTTCGATCAGGTTCCTGACCCCCATCTTGGCCACCCTGGATTCCTCGACGATGCCTGCGAACTTGTTCTCCACCGCGAGCACGCCGTAATCGATCCTCCTGGCCACCAGCTCATCAAGAACGTTCCTGGCTGACATCAAGGGGACGAGCTCGACATCCTTCAGGTCGAACTTCTTCGAGAAGACCATAGCCATCTCCTCGCTGTTGGAGAAAGGGATCCCCATGTATCCGACCTTGATCGAGCTCATGGTTCGGTCCTATGGACGGAGTAGATAAATCAAGCGCTTATCTACCATTTTTAATGTAGCCGATACGAAAATCATAGGTCATATGAACATACCGCAGGACATCGGCAATGGCATACGGTCCTGCGGCAGTATGGAAAGCCCCCGGAGGGGCGTTTGACTCACTCGATATTGAGGATTACCCTGTCGGCCGCAGGATCGCTGTTCGCCTTGATCCCGAAGTTCTCGACAAGCACCTTGGCCACCCCTGGTGAAAGGAACACGGGAAGCCTGGGACCCAGCATGATGTTCTTGATACCGAGCTTGAGGAGCACCAGCAGGACCAGGACGGCCTTCTGCTCGTACCACGAGATGTTGAACGACAGCGGAAGTCCGTTGACATCGGTACCGAACGCTTCGGCAAGGGCGTTGGCGATCACCACTAGGGAGTAGCAGTCGTTGCACTGCCCTGCATCGATCACCCCAGGGATCCCTCCGATGTCGCCGAGGTCGAGCTTATTATATCTGTACTTGGCGCATCCGGCGGTGAGTATGACCGTATCTCCGGGAAGCTCCTGTGCGAACCTGGTATAGTACTGCCTTCCCTTCTCCCTTCCATCGCATCCTGCCATCACGACGAACCTCTTTATGGCCCCGGACTTGACCGCATCGATGATCTTCCCGGCGAGCGCCAGGGTCTGGTCGTGAGCGAAACCGATGGTGAGCACCTTATCATCAATCTCAATGGGGGCAGGACACTTCTTGGCCATCTCGATGACTTCCGAGAAATCCTTGATTCCGTCCTTCGAAGATATGTACTTGACCCCTTCTACCCCTGCAGTGCCGGTGGTGAAGAGCCTGTCCCTGTAGCTGTCCTTCGGGATGAGGACGCAGTTGGTGGTCGCCACGATCGGACCGTTGAACTTCTCGAACTCGTCCTTCTGGAGATACCACGCGTTCCCGTAGTTGCCGACGAGATTGTCATACTTCTTGAGCTCGGGGTATGCATGGGCAGGAAGCATCTCGCCGTGCGTGTACACATCTATGCCGGTCCCCTTGGTCTGTTGGAGAAGCTGCTCGAGGTCCCTGAGGTCGTGTCCGGTGATCAGGATTCCCGGATTCTTTCCCACTCCGGTCCTGACCTGTGTGATCTCGGGTTTCCCGTAGGTATCGACATTGTACTTGTCGAGGAGGGCCATCGCCTTGGCTCCGATCTCTCCGCATTCCATGTTGAGAGCGATGAGCTCCTCTGCGCCCAGCTCCTTCTTCGTGGCTGCGAGGCCTTTCCTGATGAAATCGGTGATAGACTGATCGCGTGCACCGAGTACGTATGCATGATGATAGTATGCGGCCAAGCCTTTGAGTCCGAAGAGCAGGAGCTGCTTGAGGGACCTCAGATCCTCATCCGCATCGTATGTGTCGACGGAGTATTCCCCATCGAAGAGCGAATAACCCTTTCCGATCTTTTTCATGAGAGAATCCGCCTCGTCAATCGCATCCTTGATCCTCTGCATGTCGAAATTGGTATTGGTGAGGGTCATGAAAAGCGAATTGACGATACATTCATCCATCTCTCCGATGAATGAGCTGTCTGAACAATCGGCAGATGCTGTAGACAGCTCTATGAGCGAAGCGATCAGCTTATCCATCTGATCAGCGAGCTCTGATGACTTCCCGCAGACCCCGTTCCTTACGCATCCCGTAACGGCGATGCTCTCTTCACATTGCATACACTTCATTTTCACCACCTATCTTAATGATATTAGATATCTAATCGATACTATGCTATTAATAGGTCCGAGTTTCTAAGTGGAAAGTATGCATGAGAGCTGCACTGTTTACAATACGCTTGACTATCTTTCGAAGAAATGGGCGATGCTCATCCTTTTCGAGATGAGGAGGAACGGGGATTGGATCAGATTCTCTGAAATTAACATGAGGATGGCCAGCATCACACCGAAAGTGCTGACAGAGAGACTCAAGGAACTGGAGCAGGAGGAGCTGATCGAGCACCGCGTAGACACGACGGAAATGCCTGTCAGGAGCGAATACCGCCTCACAACCGCCGGATATGAGCTCACCGACATCATCCTTGACATCAAGATGTGGGCTCTCAAATGGAAGATCGACAACAAGCCATGCGAGAAGCTGAACTGCTGCAAGTGCAGACTATGAGTAACACGATTTTTAATTGGGTGTTACTCTACTGGCAACCCAGCTGAACGCTCTTATCTCCCTGCCGATGGCGTCCTGGAAATGGTTGCCCTGGTTCCATTCCAAGACAGAATCCGCATCGTCCTTTATCGAATCGTACTGCAGCACGATCCTGTCCGATACGGTCCTCATTATCTGATTCCTGGTCTTGGACTCCTTATCCCCGAGACTAAGATAAACGTGCTCGGCCCGTATCTTCCTTCCTTCTATGAACGAATCCCAATCGGGAAACCAGACCGACGGCGATGCTGCCGCGCAACCGGAGAAAACATCCGTGTTGTAGCATAGCCAGAGTGAGAAAAGTCCAGCCAAGGAGTACCCTCCGACCATGTATCTGCTGCAGCCGATCTCCGGGATCAATTCATCGATGATGTAATCCCTTAGTTCTGGGGCCCCGTCCCCGAAACCGTCCTTCCCGAACACCGGAGATGCCTTCCATGGGGACAATTCTTGATTCCAGTCGTTGATCCTCACGGCCGCGATGGTTATATCAGGCAGTCTCGAGAAGAGCTCCTCGAGAGAACCCTCATCGAAATCGGCGAAGAACGTTATCAGACATACGTCGGAACCCTTCCTGAATCTGACCTCCCTGCCGCCGACTGACCTGCTCTCCATGATTTCGGAACATCATGCTCAGATATCACTTTATCCCGTATTGCGATTCCCAACCCATGGGATCCGCAGTCGAGAACGAATTCAAGTTCACAACCGACCGTGAGATAAACGGAGAGGCCGTGGTCAGGGAACTCGTCTCGTTCCTAAAGATGAATAATGTAGACTATTCGATGAAGACCAAACATTCCGTCGACACCTATTATGATTCCGAGGATCTGGCTCTGTTCATAATGGATTGCATGGTCCGGCTGAAGCGCAGTTCCAATGGAAAACTGAAGCTGACCGCCAAAAGGCCTATATCGAATGGAGACGGCATGATGTCGAGAGAGGAGATCGAAAGAGAATCCGATGGCTCGTTCGAGGACGTATGCGCTTTCTCATCATCGGTGTTCCCAGGGATCGACTTGAGTTCCGAGCCTTCGCTGACCCTCGAATGCAACCGCACCTCTATCGCCTACGGCGATGGCATCGATCTCACTTTCGACAGCTGCATCTACATCTTCGGCGAAGAAAGCAAGAAGTTCCATGAGATTGAGCTCGAATGCATGTCTGACAGGACCGATACCGGTTTCGATAGCATAGGCATCCGCGGTTTCATAGAAGAGCACCTCGGGTTCGATTCCGTTGTCCAGAGCAAGTACAGGAGAGGCGTGCAATGGGCCAGAGGGATGCACCCCAATGTCAGGTTGGATTTCTAATCGCAATCCCTTTAATATACTGACAATATCGGCGGTACAGGTGCAAAGATGGTAACATTTCTTCCATTCTCAGGATACAGGCCCAACCTAAGCAGCGGCGAGCACGAAGCGGACCGCATTTCCCCTCCGTACGACGTCATCGGCGACGATTATCTCAAAGAACTCCAGTCACACCCCCACAACGTGACCAACCTCACGCTCAAGCAGGATGCGGACAAGAGATACCACGGCGCCAGGAAGGAGCTGGATTCCTGGATCGAATCGGGAGCGCTCAAGCAGGATGAGGATTCGTTCTACATCTACGAGCAGACCTTCGACGACAACGGAACGAAGAAGGTCCGTACCGGTATCGTAGGTATCCTGAAGACAGAGAAATACGAGGAAGGACACATCATCCCCCACGAGGAGACCTTCTCCAAGGTCAAGGCTGACAGGCTCAACCTCCTCAGGGACATGGAAGCGCACCTTGAGTCCATCTTCGGAATATTCGAAGGGCTGACGCCTGAGCTCAACAAGAAGATCGCCGACAACGCCAGGCTGATCTACATGTACAACGACGACGCCGGCGTGGAGCACAAGTACTACAAGCTCTCCGACAAGGCCATCTGCAGCGAGATCTCTGAGCAGCTCAAGGACCAGAAGATGCTGATCGCGGACGGTCACCACAGATACGAGACCGCCCTCAACTACTCCCTGGAGAACCCCGGGAACGAGAAGAAGTCCTTCGTCCTCGCCACCCTTGTGGCATCGGACAACGAGGGACTGGTCATCTGGCCTACCCACAGGCTCGTCAACACGGAAAACATCTCAGAGAAGAACGCCATCAAGGGCATCTCCGCAGAGCTGAAGACCGAGGAAGTCACAAGGGAGGAAATGGAGGCCAAGCTGAAGGACCACATGATGGGACTCATGTTCAAGTCCGGAAGGTGCTTCCTCGCTGATTACGAGAGCGATGAGCCCATGTGGAAGCTCGACACCTACGTCGCACAGGAAAAGATCCTCAAGGGAGTCTACAAGTCCGATGAGGGCAAGGCGACGATCTCATACGACGCGGAGTACAGCTCCGTCAAGGCCAAGATGGATGAGAAGAAGCATGATCTGGCTATCGTGCTCAACGACCCCAAGCTCCAGACCATCTGGGACCTCTCCATGATCGGAAAGAGGATGCCCAAGAAGACCACGTTCTTCTTCCCGAAGATCTGGTCCGGATTCGTTTTCTACCTGATGAGATGAAACAGAGGGCGCAAGCCCTCTCTCATCACAAACCCATCTTCCCTTTCAGGGTCTCGTAAACATTCTCGGTCTCCTTTACGGATGACTGGTTGAAGGCATAATAATCCCCGTTGTACTTGAACACGATGCAGGGCTTGACATCCGTGTAGGATGCGAGCTCGTACTCCCCGAGCGCCCCGTTCTTGTAGGTACCGCTCTGTATAGTCGGCGTACTGTATCCGGCAACACGGTGCCCCTTCTTAAAATCCTCATCGTACACCAGATCCTCGACCTCGTCGTACTTGAACGAGTGGTCGAACATAGGCGCCTTCACGCTAAACCCTGTCTCTCCGAACTCGACCGAGACATCGTTCCCTGCATATTCGCTGTTGATCAGGTACACTGTCGGGACGACCGCTATGACGGTGATCATCATGAACACGATGAACTTCTGTCCGTTGGACCTCTCGATGAATCTCCTCCTCATCAACCTCTTCTTGAGCGCCAGGGGGATCAGCATCATCAGGATCGCTATGACCATCAGGGACAATCCGATGACCATGTGCGGGACCAGGATGGCGATGGAATACATCAGGACGATGCTGCCCAGCATGAACAGAAGACCGAATCCTGACAGGAATCCGCGTATCTCCTCCCTGGACATGCTGCTCCAGTCCACACCGTTGATGAAACGCTCTCCGCGTCCCTCGAAGTAATAATAGAGGCCGGTGACGGCGACTGGATAGCAGCACGTCATGTTCACTGCGACAAGTATAAGCTGCAACCACCCGTCCATGAAGGCTATCTCGGCTACGGTCACGGCTATGACGACTATGGTCGTGGCGATGAAATACTCCTTGAACGGCGATTCCATGGTGTCGATTACAAGATGATAGGATAAAAAGAAGAGCCGTTGGAGGGAATCGGACCCTCGACCTATGCCTTACCAAGGCATCGCTATACCCCTTAGCCACAACGGCATGTGTGAATCGGGATAGAACCGACCCATATTAAAAAGTTGGGGGGTCGTCATCAGCAGCCGTACTCTAAAAAGCATACACCGTGGGAATAGTTGATATCATCCGATGGCATTCCGTGTTCAGATACGATGGACGAGGACCTCTCACAATACGGCAATCCCCACGGTGATGAAGGGATGAAAGTCATAAAGGACATGAACGCAGGGCACACGCCGCAGATCATGTGGGGCGTGGACAATCTCCCCTACATCTCCCCCAAGAGGATCCTCGATGTCGGATGCGGAGGAGGGATATTCACCAGGATCATCCTCGAGAAGTATCCGAAGGCATCAGCCTCTGCCATCGACATATCCGAGCTTTGTGTGGATTATGCGAAAGAGTACAACAAGGAGTTCATCGACTCAGGACGCCTGGATGTCCAAGTCGCCGACGTGATGGACCTCCCGTTCGAGGACGGAACATTCGATATGGTCGTGTCCAACGCCAGTCATTTCTTCTGGAACGACCTCAAGGCGGGCCTGAGGGAACTGGGAAGGGTCACCAAGATGGGAGGGACGATACTCCTCACGGCAGGCCTCCATTTCGATGGCGAACCCACGGATGAGCAGAGGAAGGAATACGAGGGGATGGCCAACATCATCTCGGACCTCAAGCTGAAGGAGATGATGACCTTCGCCGGATTCAGGACTGCTGTCCTCGCAAGCAGGACCGACCCGTACTGCGCTTACATCGGTATCAGGTGTGGCGAGATCGTCAATTAATCCTCTGCGACGTCCCGTCCTTGTTCTGGACGTATCTCTTGATTGTCCTGTATTCCTTGAGAGCGAATGCATTCATCGCGAATGCTCCGCCGATGTGGACTGCCACCATGCAGTAGATTATACCCTCGAATGGGTCGACCCCGAAATAGCCGTAAGCGGCTATCGCATACAGTCCGATCTTGATGAATCCCCAGACGATATAGAAGTACATGGGGATCTTCGCTTTCTTCATCGCCTGGAGCATCGAGGCCCCCACGCCCATCAGCGCGGCGAACGGTATCAGGAAGCATGATACCCTCAGCGTCCAGACGAAGTCGGACAGTATCTCATTCATCGATTCCTCGTACGTCATGATCGACATCAGCGGCTCAGCGAAAACGAAGAGGATGACCGCGAATATCGTTCCGAATATCGCCACGAGCTTCGCAGAATAGAGGAATCCTGTCTTCATCTTCTCCAGATCCTCCCTTCCGAATGCCGAAGAGCATACAGGCAGCATCGCCGTGTCGACAGCCCTTCCGGGAAGGGTGACGACACCGATGTACCTCCACGAGTAGTTGTAGAGCATGACGGCGTTGGTCCCTCCGGCTATGATGAGAAATATCCTCTGCAGGAAATCGGTGAAGTTCGAGATGAACATCTGAACCGTCTTCGGACCCCCTACCCCGAGCACCTCCGACATTGCCTCCCTGTCCGCATGGAAGTTGCTCCTGTCGATCCCTATGACCGTCCTCTTCCTGATGTACCAATACAATCCGATGATAAGAGCCAGCAATGATGAAACCGCAGTGGCGAGACCTGCTCCGAACACGCCGAGGTCCAGCCCGTAGATCAGGATGGGGTCGAGGACCATGTTGAACACCGCGGCCGCTATCTGGATAATTGTGGACTTCTTAGCTGCGCCTTCCGCCCTGAGCATACCGCCTACGATCGACAGCAGAAGGATGGCAGGGGACATGAGGATGTAGGGCATCATGTACTCCACAGCCTCGTCGCGAACATCCTGCGCACCCATGATATCGATGATGGGGTTGAGGAATATCGCTACCAATACAGATGCCGCTACCGCGAACACGATCCCGAGGATCAGGGCATTGGCTGCCAGCCTTCCTGCCTGATCATACTCTCCGCGCCCAAGCCTGAATGCACCTGTGGTCGTGATCCCTGCCGCGATCCCCAGGCCGGCGCACATCATCAGACCGTAGACGGGGATGATTGTGGAAACCGCCGAGGCCGACCTGGCACCCAGCCCCGAGACCCAGAATGTATCGATGAACTGGTTCATCTCGACGACGGCCATCGCTAGAAGGAACGGGAGGATCATCGCCCTGATGGCCGCCTTGGGCTCACCGAGCATCCTGTTCAGGTCATCCTTCGAAGACATAGCGTATCGTCCTGCACTGATTCAGATGTCAGTCCGAAGTTCGAACTTCGTCCGAGGATATAGTACTGTTGTTAACACGCCGGTAACACCGGTCATCTGTGCCTGTAGCTGAGAGCACGGGATGAGTTCAGGACCGCGACGATCATGACGCCCACATCCGCGATGATGGCGAGCCACATGTTGACGAGGCCTACGGCGGAAAGACCTAGGAAGAGGAACTTGACTATCAGGGTGAAGTAGATGTTCTGACGGATGATCCTCATGGTCTTCCTGGATACGCCCATGGCGATGGCGACCTTCCTGGGGTCGTCATCCATAATTACTACATCAGAGGCCTCAATGGCTGCATCGGAACCGATGGACCCCATCGTGATCCCGATGTCCGACCGTACCAGTGAGGGGGCATCGTTGATCCCGTCTCCTACGAATGCCACGGTGCCGTCGCCGGATTCCCCGATGATCCTCTCCAGATACTCCAGTTTGTCTCCGGGGAGGAGCTGGCTGTGGAACTCGTCGAGACCT
Organism: Thermoplasmata archaeon; assembly: GCA_015063245.1. Lineage (GTDB taxonomy): Archaea > Thermoplasmatota > Thermoplasmata > Methanomassiliicoccales > Methanomethylophilaceae > Methanoprimaticola. Next base: position 236,041 of record SUSV01000002.1, on the reverse strand, counting down.
ATCCTTCCCGCGACCTCCTTTGCGACGATGTCCGCGTCGCCCGTGAGCATCACGGTCTTCTTGATTCCGGCCTTCTTCAAGTCCTTCATCGCCTCTGCGGATTCGGGCTTGATGATATCTGAGATGGTTATGGAGCCGGCATACCTCCCGTCTATCGCCACGTGGACGGTCGTTCCGATGGATTGGATGTCCCCAATCTCGAGTCCGAGATGCTCCATCAGCCTCCAGTTCCCGACTGCTACGGCTAACCCGTCCACAGTCGCAATGACTCCTTTTCCGGGCAAATCCTCGGATCCGGTGACCCTCGTGCGGTCTATATCCTGTCCGTGCGCACGGACCAAACTCGATGCTATCGGATGGGGTGAGGATGATTCTGCGACTGCTGCCAGCTCAAGCAGCCTTTCACGGGGGATATCGTTGGAGATCACATCGGTGACCTCGAACACACCCTGTGTGAGGGTGCCGGTCTTGTCGAATACCACGGTCTCGATGGATGACAGCATCTCCAGGTAGTTGGATCCCTTGATCAGTACGCCCTGCCTGCTCGCTCCGCCGAGACCCGCGAAGAATCCCAGCGGAATGGAGATGACCAATGCGCAAGGGCAGCTGATGACCAGGAACGTCAGTGCACGGTATATCCACATCTGATACTCGGGATCCATTCCGAGACCTAACAGCACCGATGCCGGTACTATTGCGAGGATCAATGCGCTGATGACGACGAATGGAGTGTAGACCTTCGCGAACTTGGTGATGAACGCCTCCGATTTCGACTTCCTGCTGCTCGCGTTCTCGACCATGTCGAGGATCTTGGATACGGTGGATTCCCCGAACTCCTTGGTGGTCCTGATCTTTAGTACCCCTGAGAGGTTGATGCAGCCGCTGAGGACCTCGTCCCCCTCGGTTACATCACGCGGGATGCTCTCTCCGGTCAATGCGGAGGTGTTGAGTGAAGAGGAACCTTCGGTGACGACACCGTCTATCGGGATCCTCTCACCAGGCCTGACCACGATAATGGTGCCGATCTCGACATCGTCGGGATCCACCTCCTCCAATTCCCCGTCGTTCTCTATGAATGCCGAATCCGGACGGATCTCCATCAGCTTGGAGATGCTGGTCCTGCTCATATCGACGGCCACCGCTTGGAACAGCTCGCCTATCTGATAGAATATCATCACCGCGACGGCTTCCTCGTAATCCCCTGTATAGGTCACGCCGAGAACCATCGCACCGATGGTAGCCACTGCCATCAGGAAGTTCTCATCGAATGCCTGACCATGGCCTATGCCCTTGGCCGCCTTTATCAGGATGTCGTATCCTATGATAAGATAAGGGATGAGGAACAGGCAGAATTTGATCTCCTTCTCCTGTTCCCCGTAATCGATCGGCGCCAGAACGAATGTCAGCGTTAGGATGGCTGCGATGATGATCCTGTACAGGACCTTCTTCTGCTTCTTCCTGAGCTTGACCACGGTACCGACCTTGTTTAAGGGTTATCAGATCTCGATCTCTATGTCGCTCTCGACCTTCTTGCAGTTCTTAAGGACCTGCTTCATGACGTCGTTGAGATCGGCCCCTTCCTCGAACTCGACCGTCATCTTCTGCATCACGAAGTTGACAACTGCATCCTTGACCCCAGGGGTCTTCTTTGTAGCCTCCTCCATCTTCGCGGCACAGTTAGCACAGTCGACCTCGATATTGAACTTCTTCTTCATCCGAATCACCTTGCTTAAACGATTAAGCATTTGTTTAATTGAATATGATTAAACAACTATTTAATTATAGAGAATGGGATTATCATATTGTTCTAAAACAAGGAGATGTAGAATGACCGGAAGGAACCTACCGCACGACCATGGCGACATCGAGGATGCCGGCAGGCTGGCGGACCTCCTGGAGAGTACGACTGGTTTCGACGAGGTCTCCGAGCTCCTTGCGCAGCTGGTAGATAGCACGAGAATACGCATATTCTGGCTGCTCTGCCATTACGAAGGCTGCGTCATGAACATCTCATCGATCATGGGCATGTCCAGTCCCGCCGTCTCCCATCACCTTCGCTCCCTGAAGGAGAGCGGTCTGATCCAGAGCAGGCGCATGGGGAAGGAAGTGTACTACAAGGCGGTGGATTCACCTGAGGTGGAGTACCTCCATCACATGATCGAGGATCTGATGCTGATAACCTGTCCCAAGGAATGAATCCTTTGACAGTTTCCGGTAATTTTTAAGAATAAAAGTAAAGTGGCGGGCAAGCCCGCCTTTATAGTTTAGATTCTCAGAGTGCCTTGTTCTTCAGGATAGGCATTGCACCACCGATGAAGGTGATGATTGCTCCGACGATGACAAGCCAGAATCCGAAGTTGATCTTGATTCCGTCAATCTTTCTGAGGGGGTCGTCCCAGTCATCAGGGGTCTGGAAGTAGAACAGGAGTCCACATACAACGACGATGAGTGAGAGAACGGTTGCAACAATTCCGAGGATGTTGTTGATGTTCTGGAACTTGTCCATGTTCATGAATGTGGGGAGGATCATGAGCAAAAGTGCAATGATTCCCGCAATCAGTGAGAAGAGGGGAACGAATGTGTACTTAAGCTGGTTGGGAAGTTCGTACTTGTCACCGCGGTCGGACCAGATGTCCATTCCGCTGTACTTGATGTCGTCGCCGAGAACAGCATCGATGGTAATCCAGTTCATGAAAACTCCGATGACCATCAGAGCGGCACCAACGATTCCGATGATACCAAGGTAGTTAAATTGCTGACTATCCATATATTTCACCTTTTTTAGATGATAGAGTTGCATCCCTGATGCAATCTTAAGAATAAAAGTAAAATCAACATTATATATTAATATCGGTCGACGCAACGTTTTTATCCGAATCACAGCCAAGATAATAGTAAGAAAATTCCACTTTCACCACTCATTCACTGGGTCTCAATCTAAATACCCCAAATTATTAATAATGGTCATAACTGCATCCAGTCCACTTTCACTCTCTAAGAATGTTAGTCTGGCTCATCGAAATAGCAACTTACACTTTCACTCACCCCCTTCTCAACTTTAAATATAGATTGAATGATAGAGATTCTGAGGAATCAACAATGGCCACAAAAACCCTTGAAGACATACCAGGAGTAGGACCAGCCATAGCAGAAAAACTCCGTGAAGCAGGATACAACGAACTGATGGCCATCGCAGTCGCTTCCCCATCCGAACTCTCAGAAGCTTGTGAGATCGGGGAGAAGAAAGCAATGGACATCATCGAGGGTGCCAAGCTTTGCGCGGACATTGGCGGTTTCGAAACAGGAGAAGACATCCTGGAAAGACGCAAGTCAATCACAAAACTGACTACCGGATCGAAAGCATTCGACGAGCTCCTCAACGGAGGACTCGAAACGCAGTCCATCGTGGAGCTGTTCGGAGAGTTCGGAAGCTGCAAGACGCAGGTCTGCTTCCAGCTCGCTGTGAACGCCACGCTCCCGGAGGAAAAGGGCGGATTCGACTCGGACGTCATCATCATCGACACAGAGAATACGTTCAGACCCGAGAGGATCATCCAGATGGCGACATACCTCGGAGCGGATCCTGAGGAGACCCTCAAGAGGATCCACGTCGCCAGGGCATTCAATTCACAGCACCAGGTGCTGCTCGTGGACAAGGCCCTCGAGCTCGCTCAGACCCTCAAGGTCAAGCTGCTGATCGTGGACTCGCTCACATCGCACTTCAGAGCAGAGTATGTGGGAAGGGGAGCGCTCGCCGAGAGGCAGCAGATCCTCAACCGCCACATGCACGACCTGCTCAACTTCGCTACGCTGAACAACGCGGTCATCGCAGTCACCAACCAGGTCGCTGCAAAGCCTGATGCGTTCTTCGGAGACCCCACCAGGCCCATCGGGGGACATATCGTAGGTCACACCGCGACATTCCGTATCTACCTGAGGAAAGGAAAAGCAGGAAAGAGGATCGCAAGACTCATCGACTCACCCAACCTTCCTGAGGGCGAGGCTGTCTTCATGGTCACCGAAGACGGTATTAAGGATTAAACACTAAACAGGGGCGTGAGCCCCCAATTCTTCTTCGAACTGTCCGGCGAATCGAAAGACATGCCTCTTGCCGAGGTAAAAGGATGCCTTGCAGCAGAGACTGATCATTTTGAGATCGTATCCAACGGTCCTGGCTATGTAGTCGCATCCTTCGATGAGAAGTACCTGGACTCCGTGGCGGACCGTATCGCGATGTCGCACTCGATAGGAAGATATCTTGGAGAGTACACGCCCGATGACATATCGGGATTGTCAGATGTCATCCTTCCCGAGGGATCGTTCGCCATCAGGGCCAAGAGGTTCGAAGGGATGATGAAGGATGTTGACTCGCAGAAGCTCATCCGCAGCGCAGGTGCGCTTCTCTCAAGGAAAAACGATGTGAACCTGAAGGATCCAGATGTCATCGTCAGGATGCAGATGTGTGACAAAGTCCACCTCTACATCGAGGAGAAGGTCACCGAGACCGACCTCCTGGAGAAGAGGAAGGTCGGGGAGAGACCATTCTTCTCACCGATATCTCTCCACCCCAAATACGCCAGGGCCCTGATCAACATGGCCGAGGTCAAGAGAGGAGAGACCGTCCTGGACCCGTTCTGCGGGACCGGAGGCATCGTCATCGAGGCTGCCGAAATGGGAATGAAAGCGGTCGCATCCGATTTCGATGAGGATATGATCATCGGATGCCAGGAGAATCTCGATTTCTACGGCCTGAAGATGCATGACTTCGATGTGCTGGACATAGGGGAGATCGCCGAGAGGTTCCCTGAGATGGACTCCATATGCACCGATCCCCCATACGGAAGATCGACGAAGACCGGCGGGGAGAAGATCGATGAGATCTACCGCCGCGCTGGCGAGGTCATCCCCAAATGCCTGAAGAAAGGGCATAAGGCAGGAATAGTCCTTCCGCACCCTCTCCAGATCGAAGGGATGACCCTTCAGAACATGTTCGAGCAGAGGGTCCACGGTTCGCTCACAAGGCACTATCACATTTTCCAGAACTGACTCCCGACCGTCCGATTAGATCTGTGGCGGCATATCATAATAGCCAGCGTAATCGTTTTGATTCGTTTCCCGAAATAGTTCGTTCGAAAAGCATCCTGCTCTTTCACACTTGTAAAATAACTGCGCGCGTGCATAAGCGTATTTTTATAGATTACAGCCATAAGCAGTACCGTTAGCGCCAGCCTGGTGACTGGCGCGTTGGCGTGATTGAATGACGGTCAAACAGTACATGCTCGACAAGATAGCGAATGGAACCATCCATGCCGCACTCATCGACCCCGAGAAGCAGTCTGCTGAGAAAGCAGGCGAGATCGCGAAGATGATGAAGGGTGCTGGAACGGATGTTATCTTCGTCGGAGGCTCCAGCGGTGTCACGAAAGAGAACCTTTCCGCCACTGCTAAAGCCATCAAAGAGGCATCGGGACTGCCGGTCATCCTTTTCGGAGCCATGCCCGACGCCCTGAACGAGGAGCTGGACGCCATCTTCTTCATGCAGGTCGTCAACTCCGTTGACCCGAGGTTCGTCACATTCGGGCAGGTCGTAGCGGCCCCCATCATCGCCAAACTGGGAGTTGAGCCCATTTCCCTGGGATACGTCATCGTAGAGCCCGGAATGACCGTTGCCCGCGTCACCAGCGCGAAGGTTGTCGGACAGGACGAGATCGAGAAGGCGGTCGCATACGCGCTCGCATGCAAGATGTTCGGATTCGAGTTCATCTACTTCGAAGCGGGTTCCGGAGCAGACAGGCCCATCCCGCCGGCCATGATCAAGGCCATCAAATCCGCTGTCGACCTCCCCCTCATCATAGGCGGAGGGATCAGGACACCTGAGGCGGCAGAGGCTGCCAGACTCGCAGGCGCGGACATAGTCGTAACAGGAACGGTCATCGAGCAGGGTGCCAATTATGACTAGCTCGAGAAGATCGTCGCAGCAGCGAAGGGTAACTGAACATGTCGTACGATCCCGATACACCCAGTTACAACACCCCCATCTCTCCCCGCCAGTTCATCTGGAACACGCCTGAGGAGAGGGCTGCCGGGATCAACAACGATCTGAAGGTGGCGGCACGCAGGTTCCTCTGCCCCAACTGCGGTAAGGAGTTCAGTCTCTTCCAGTCCAGGGCCGTGGCATGCAAGTACTGCCCCCAGGCGACACAGAACTGTCCCAACGTCAGATGTCCTTACTGCGACAAGGAGTATCCGATCAAAGGATTCATTGTCCCGGATAACAACCCCGGTGCGAAGCAGGATCAGGTCCACATGACCAATTACGCGCAGAATGTCTTCGAGCGCTGGTCGGACACATACAACAGAAGATGACTCATCTCTTTTGGATCGCAAGCATCTGAGGATGCCTGTTCAGGACCGCGGCGACGTCAATGGGCCTGACAGTGGCGTGATGCATTCCCGAACCGTTGTCGACGGAATCGTCTTCTGCCTTCAGCATTTCTATCGCTGTCCTGCAGGTCTCCATCATGCTCTTGGAACCGTCCATCATGTCCTTCATGAGGGCGATCACATCCGCTACGGTGCTCGTCTGCGAGATGTCGAACAGCGCGGCTACAGGTACATTTACCTTGAACTCTCCGATCTCGATGGTCCTGATGGATTGGACGGTGACGTTCACATCCCTGTGTCCCTTCTCGAAGACCATGCCTTTGGAAACGGGGGACCTCTGGACTGGTAGCGTGTAATTCGCATCGGAGGCTATCCTGTCGACCTGGGCCGGGGATGCCTTCAGACCCTGTATCAGGATCATGTTGTCTGCTGACCTGATAACGGATTCGTCGCCAGAAACCATGATCATCGATACGCCGGACTCGCCCATCGAATGACCGAGTTCAGACAGCGAGACCATCTTCTCATCCTTGGCCAGGAATCCCTTCCTGATGACGCACGGATTGGAGTATTCCTCGTCGATGAGTATGAGCTTCGAGCCCATCTCGACCGCTTCGGACACCGATACGAACTCTGACATTGGTGATGATATGAACTCCTTCTTCGCCGCGGAAGTATCCTCGAATTCGGGCGTCTCCCTGATGAACATCGAGATATCTACCGAATCCGCGGGGCGGTTCGGCTCGGACATTATGTAAGCGGCATCTGGCGATGAGATGACGTATTCCCTTCCGTCCCCCGGGATGTGGTTATAGACCCCAGCGAGGATCCCGTCGAGCAACGTCGATTTACCGCTCCTGCTCGAACCGGCTATGACCGTGAATCCCTTCGGTATCCCCATTCCCGTGATCGGTTCCCCGTTGGGTACCTCGAATGTGACCTTCATCGAGGGATCGCATTCGAACGGGACCGCATCGATCATAGGTGCCAGGTCATCATCGCGCCTCGGGATCACCGAACCGTCCGCGATGAACGCGACAAGTCCTTTGGACTCGAGATTGTCCCTGATGAAATCGGCGTTCTCGTTGGTGAACAGATGGTTGTACACCTTCGACTGCTTGTACTGCGAGAGGTACATCGATTCGGACACGATCGTCCTGATCCTCTCGATGAGAAGGTCCATCGCCACTGCGCTGACCTTGTTGCCGTCGGCCGGAAGGTCTGCGGTGAAGCGGACCTCCACGAAGTACGGCGTGATGATGATGCTGCCCCTCTCCAGGATCTCCTGTCCGGGACGGGGTATGAATACCTCTCCTCCGGAGGTCTTCGGTATGGGTGAGCGGGCGTGTGTGCGTGCCGACTCCCTGAAACGTCTGGCTATGAGGTCCCTGAGCGCGATCTCCCTGGACTTCGTGCTGAACATGTCCTCGGGGAATCCCGCCTTCTTGAGCGGGACCCTGACGCGCATGTTGGTATGGCCCATCCTGTCGTTCTGTATCTCGTCGAAGATGAGCTCGAAATCCTCGAGAACGAAGTTGTTCTGGAGACCTTTGTACTTCTGGAATGGCTTTCCGTCCGCGTTCTTCAAGGTCTTGCGGAGGACGTCCTCGGATGCCATGTCGGTACCTCAGCGGAACTTGCTGTACTTGTCGAGGAGCTTGCAGATCTTGTCGTGCTCCTCCTTCGTCAGATCCCCCTCGTCCAGGAAGGTCTTGACGAACTCCTTCGCGGCCTTCGTGGAGATACGGGATGCCTTCGCTATTACGGAAGCTAAAAACGATGATGCCTTGGCGGGGTCCATCCTCGATGCGGAGAGAATCTCGTTCATGTCGTACTTGAACGGGTTGAGCTTGTGCGTGTTCAGCATCGACTGCTTCTTCGTGGACTCCTTGGTCCTCATGGGCTTGTTCTTCTTCGCCCCAGACTTGTCCCCTCCGTAGGAGTTGTTGTTCTGAGAGACGGCTTTCTGAACAGGCTTCGATTTCTTCACTTCACCAGGCAAGTATATTACTCCGTTAGGTGTCGAATATATTTATTATATAAAAATGAGGGGATGGATACACGACGACGCCAGGGTCGTCCGGCCGAATCCATTCAATGCATTCTGAGGCCTTGGATCAAAGTGGTGCGGGGGATGGGATTCGAACCCATGAAACACTAAGTACGGGATCTTAAGTCCCGCGCCTTTGGCCAACTCGGCTACCCCCGCTCGGCAGTGTTTTTTGCTAATAAATCGGATGTTTTTAAGAATTTGTAACAGCATGACGAAACGATGTCTTACAGGATCCCGAAGAACGACGACATCGCGAAGGCCATAGACAACTGCCTGTCGCGCACCCCCAGGATACGTTCCCAGAACGAACTGTATGAACTCGTTCTCACAGAGCTGATGTGCGTGGACCCCAGGTTCCGCGTGAGCAGCGAGAGGATCAGACGCGTCGGTCTCGAGAGAGGCATCTTCGACATCGAGATCAGATATGCGCACACCGGCGGCACAGTCCCCTACAAGAGATGCCCGGTCTGCAGAGGCGAACTGACATCAGTCCGCAACAGGACCCTTGACTGGAAGACCGTCGAGATGAGCAGGACATGCAAGAGGTGCGGCTATTCTGCCAAGAGCGATGCCTGCAGGCCTGCAAGATACATCATCACCAGGAAGGGATTCCATGGACAGAGTTGAGAAGCTCCGCAGAGCGGAGGAACTGCTCAACGAGGCGGCGGATCTCATGGACGAAGCGCTTAGGATGTCGGGCATGGAGGAGCGCTCCGGGAATGATTCCGAGACGATCAGGAGGATCGCCTCCGACAGGGACTATGCCGGAAGCCTGCACAACATCTCGAAGGGCCTCGAGTACAGGGATAAGGAGCAGCCGGTCTGGACGCAGCCCCTGACATCGCCCAAGCACCAGTTCGAGCTCAAGGGCGACGAATGAGCCCCGAGGCCAATCCAACAACAGTTTTATGATGTTCAACTCTTACCGGGTACCGAAGGGTCTCCGATGAAGATTTGGGAATTCGCGAAAGTAGAAGGGTCATCGATCAAAGTTGATAATTGGATCTCCGAAACCATCGGAATCGAGGACGGGGGATGCGTGTACAGCACACTTTTCAAGCACCCGTCCCAGGGTCCCAAAGACTATGAGATCATGCTCTCAATGTTCCCTCAGGAGAACTATCGTACCCTCACCCACATAACGATGTACCTCGACGACGTCCCGGGATCCAGCGCCCAGGCGGCCCATTTCCTGTCCGAAAGGGAGATCAACATCCTCAACTCCATCTCCCTCAACGGTATCTCGGATACCGTCATCGTATGGAAGCTCATGGCCGATATGAACTTCGCCGGAGAGGGAGAGCTTCTCCTCGAGAAGTTCAGGGAGCTCAAGAAGGTCAACGACCCCTCCGTCTCGAAGATCAAGAGGATCGAGCTCAAGCCCGCGGACATCGGAAGGCTGTTCAAGGGGAAGGTCGAGGAGAACGGGAAAGAGGAGGTCAGAAGGGGATACCCGACCACCATCAGGAACGGTCGCTTCGACATCGCCGAGGTATACGGGGACATCCTCGAGAACATCGACGGGAAGAACGTCCTGATAACCATGGATGCGGACTCCTGGGTATGTTCAATCACACTCTTCAAGGAGGAGACGAAGCTGGTCAAGCTGAGCATGGAGATCCCTGACTGTCCCGGATCCATCATGCAGGCCCTGAGCATCATCGCCGACTGGAACGTCAACCTCATATCGGTCTTCAGCAAGGTCAAGATCTGCTACGAGACGATGAGTCTCGAGATCGTCATGGACATCTGCAAGAGCAACAAGACCGCGGCCGAGATCAAAGAGATCCTGCCCGGCGCGATGGAAGAGCTCAACGGGACCTACAAGCTCAAAGAGTTCGTCGAACTCATGTGATATCATGCGTCTACCTAAGACGTCCAGATCATATCCTTCAGAGATGGAGGAGCTGTTCGTCGGCAAGGGAGACTATGTCATAGGTGGTGCCCGCAGCCCGGCATTCCTGGATCTCGACGGTGCAAAACACAGAAGGCCTGTCATATTCGGAGAGGCGTACGATTCCTTGGATGGCTACCACGAGCTGGCGGCATCCATGTTCTCCGGGAGGCAGACCGATATCGAGGAATGGGCAGTGATGTGGAAGGAACTCGGTGCTGACGGCATATGCCTCAGGCTCACCGGGGACGATTCGCCCGCACTCGTCAAGAGGATCGCCGACAGGACCAGGATCCCCGTGATGGTCACGGCGGACACCGATGTGCTGAAGGAGGTTGCATCGCTGGTAGACGATTCCGTGCTCATTCTGAACTGCAGCGACAGGGAACAGAGCCTCGAGGTCGCATCCTGCTCCAACAACCATATAGTCGTGGCCAAATGCAGCGGATCCGATCCGGAGGGATTATCTAAAGAGATGTCGGCCAGGGGTGCGAAGAACATCATGGTCGACCTGGGAGAGGGAAAACTGGACGACAGTCTTAAGGGACTCATGGGCAGGATCGAGGACTATAGGTTAGAAGGGATCAATGGGAACGACCACTCCAAACACCCGGTCGTCTGCGATGTATCGCCCACGTGGGAGCAGCATCGCTCGGACGTGTCCGTGAGGATGGCGACCATGTGCGAATCCACAGTCGCACTGGCAGTCATGATGTCTGGTGCGGATGTCATAATTGTGAAAGGCCCCGGAGCGGCCGACATGGCTCGCGTCTACGGGGAGGAGCTGGCAGACCTATGATAGCACTCACCGTCTCCGATGCATTGGATGCGGATACCGCGGTGCTTCGCATCTCCGAGATACTGAAAAGGAGCTCGTCCCTCGGCGTACCCGATGCGATCTGCATCAGGAACGACACGTTCTCCCCTGAACCGTTCTCATCGATGACAGAGCTCATCGGGAAACTATGGACCGGTACGATCATCCTGGAATCCGACGATCCTGCATCGATTATGAAAGCGGCCATCACAGTTATGGATCGCAGCCCCGTCATCATAGGTGCCAACAGCAACAATCTGGAACAGTTCGCGACCGCCGCATCCATGTTCGGATGCCCCCTGTGCGTGAGCAGCGAGGACTTGGAGGAATTGTTCGACCTCGCACAGAAGGCAAAGGATCTCGGAGTGTCTGAAGTGCTCATAGACCCCATGATGAGGAATATGAAGCAGTGCCTGGAGGCATGCACGGACATCAAACGCGTATCCGAGCAGATGCCGGAGCTCAGCTCGAAGGTGGTCGTCAGGACCTGGTCAGGAGAATATGCGATGACGATGGCGACCGTATCCCTTCTGATCGACGATTCCGTCATCATCGTGGATGACCTCGACAGGGATTGCTGCGAAACGCTGTCGCGGCTGCTTGCATCCCTCAGGTGATAGCTTGAGGATCTCAGATTTCTCCAGGATCGACACGGTCACCGTCCCGGACAAGTTCATGTCCGTCATCAAGATATCGTCGGGGGAGGCTCCTGACAGGGAGGATATCAGGACCACCCTGGAACAGGACAAGGATTCCCTGGACTACCTCGGAGTGGCCTCGGACACCGATCCCCTGGACCATCCCGACCTGTACAAGGCTATCAAATCGGTAAGACCCAGAGGCTTGAAAGTGCTGATCATCACCGATGGCCGCGACCCTGCCGTCCTCGATGACCTCGTGGGTGCAGGATACGTTCATGCGATGGATCTGCTGATAGGTAAGGCGCTCACACCTGAACAGGCAGAATGCATCTCGATAATGCAGGACAACGGATGCAGATTCGCGGTTACGATCAAAGCCTCGGAGCATAACGATGCGACCTTGGCGCCCATAGCATCCGCTTGCAAGGGATGCTCCATGTTCATCATCAGGCTGGAGAAGGACAGGCCTGTGAAAAGAAGCGAGCTGTCCGCCCTCACGTCCGTGGCAAAGACCTGCACATGGAACGTGAAGACGGCTTGATGCTCATTTGAAATAGTTCTCGAGGACCGCAACGTATGCGGGCTTCAGCTTACGGCTGCTCTCGTTGATGTACTTGAGGGGGACATCGACCTCGCTGTTGAAGCGATCGATGAGCTTGGAATCCTTCGTGAAGATGCCTGCGGACAGTCCGCACTCCGTATCCTCCAGAGCCTCGAACATGGCATCGACCGAATCCACGACGCATACGTTCAGGATAGGGAGCCCAGAATCCATGAAATTCAGATCGTCATCGAAATCCAGTCCCGTCACGGCTATCGGCGATACGTAGTTCTCAGGAAGGTCCTTCGATACGGGCGATGCCTTCGCGATCGTGTATGGGAGCAGTTCCATTGCCTTGTTCTTGAACTTCTCCGCATTCTCCATGTTGATGAGGGGGCCTGTGTATGTCGTATCGTTGACCGGATCGTCAACCCTGAGATCCTTCATGTACTCCGCAAGGACCTCCGTGAACTTCGCCTGGTCGTCACGTGTGATTATGACCTTGGAACAGGAGTAGAGACGCTGTCCCGTGTATGAGAATGCGGAATCGATGATGTTCTTCACGGTGGCCTTCATGTCGGAGGGCCTGTAGACCAACGCGGGATTCATTCCCTTGATCTCGTTGATGAACTTCATCTCGTCGTCGACCTGGAGGAACATGAGATCCTCGAGCCTCTCTCCGGATCCTGTCGCCACTAGGCCCATCACGCGCATGTCGTTGGCGAGCTCCTCCGTCGAGTACTCCTTCCTGTCCACGATGAGATTGAGGACACCGTCGGGAAGCTGATACTTCTCCATTAGGTTGTAGAACATGTGTGCCGGCATGGGGCAGTACTTCGATGGATTCATCACGACCGTGTTTCCGGCGACCATGGCTGCGACGGCTGATGCTATGGGGGACGCGAACGGCGAGTTGTGGGCGGAGATGATAGCCCATACCCCTATGGACCTCCTTCTTCCGACCGTCTTGGCATCCTCGAGGATCTTCTCAATGGCCTCTATGGCTGCATCCACCTCTGCCAGTGCATCCTCGCGCACCATTCCGGAACTGACCGTGATGGCCGCTGCATAGTTCAGCCTCTTGGCCCTGAACACCCCGGGAAGGGCCTGGAAGTATCTGGCCCTCTCCTCGATGGGCTTGATGCACCACGACTCGTATGCCTTCAGGGCAGCGCTGACAGCCTCGGTCATCGTACCGGATTCAGGTTCCTGGAAAATACCGTACTGGATCGTGGGGTCGATGGGACTGTATATGTTGAACTCGTGTCCGGATGCGATCTTCAATCCGCCGAAATAGTTGGGATAATCCTTCTTCTCTCCGGAGAGGAACGCCATGATCTCGTTCTCATACTGTCTGCCTTCTTCGGTCGTCTGGAAATCTGGTGCGTCTGCCATGATGGTACTGCGTAACTGCTATTGGCAATTAATGGTATCGTGCCGTTCTTTCATCACGACGGAAGAAATCCGATGATAGGGCATTGAAACTACCGATTGGAGTGAAAAGATGGTGGACCCGGCCGGATTTGAACCGGCGACCTCCGCCGTGTGAAGGCGACGTCATAACCCCTAGACCACGAGTCCGTTAATCGACCACATCGGTTCTCGCTATATAAGATGTGAGGCCGAGTACGCGGGCGGGAAAATGGTGGTAGGAAAGGAGGAAAACCCGCCCGCACTCTGCACATCCTCCGTCTTCTCAGGCTGTAAGTTAGATGGATGGATGTATAATCCTAGTAAAACATGCTTAATATTTAAAGATTAGTAAAATAGGCTTCAAATATTGTACTTTTATGAACATTAGATGAAAAGAAAGGAATTGGAATACAACTATGATGGATGAACAGACAATGGCTGAGATCACGTTGGGCGGGGGTAGTAGGAAAGGAGGAAAATCCGCCCAACGTGCTCATGATTCTCTTGCGGTGGTTCTCCGCATTTGAGAGATTCTAATTATAGTGATTAATCAATAATATTTATTGATTTCTCAATGTTATTACCAAACCCATCCAAGACCATCACGCCGAATCAGCTTCTAGATGATTGAACCGCATCATTTCCACAAACCGAAGATGCCGATCGAAGGCTACAGACAATAATATGAGATGGTGGACCCGGCCGGGATTGAACCGGCGACCTTCGCCTTGTAAGGGCGACGTCATAACCACTAGACCACGAGTCCGTTGTTTTTCCTAATCACCAATTCCTATTTAACTGTTAAAGCACTATTGTTACCAGCCATCTTCTGTTCTATAAAGTTATAAAATAAAGCAACATACAGCCAATACATGGAAGTCCTGGAGATCGACGGTTCAAGAGGTGAGGGCGGAGGACAGATGGTCCGCACATCCGTAGCCATGGCTACCGTCACCGGCAAGGTCACACATCTCACCCGTATCAGGGAGAACAGGCCTACCAACGGACTGTCCAAACAGCACTGTGCCGCAGTCGATGCTGTCGCCCAGATGGCAGGGTCCACGGTCGAGGGGAACACAATCGGTTCCCGCGAGCTGCTTTTCACACCCGGCCATGAGCACAAATACGATATCGAGATGAACATCGGTACCGCGGGAAGCCTGAGCCTGGTTCTCCAAGCCATGATGCTGGCAGGCAGGAACCACAGGAAAAGGCTCACCGTCGACATCAGCGGAGGGACCAATGTCATGTGGGCTCCGCCCATCGACTCGTATCAGACGTTGTTGTTCCCGCTCATGAGAAGGATGGGCATCGAGGCCAATGTCAAGATCATCGATCGCGGATTCTACCCTCAGGGCGGAGGACGCGTCATCACGACACTGGACCCCATCAACACCATCAAGCCCCTTATCATGGAGGAGCTCGGGGAGCTAAAATCCATCAAGGGAGTCTGCTTCAGCCAGCGTCTTCCCGACTGGATTAACAAGGACATGATCACGAGCTGCAAGAAGATCCTGGAGCCCTATGCGGATGTTGAGTTCGATATACAGAAGACCGACGGGGACTCCCGCGGAGCAGGCGTGGTCCTCACAGCGGAGTTCGAGAACGGAATGCTCGGATCCAACGCACTGACCTCACGCGGACACACCGCGGACAAGGCCGGAGAGGATGCCGCAAGCGATCTCATCAGGGAGATCACCAGCGGAGCGACCATGGATGTACACACCGCGGATCAGGTCCTCCCCTACATGGCGATGGCGCAGGGAAAGAGCAGCTTCACCGTCTCGAGGATCAGCAAACACCTATTGAGCCAGATGGATACTTTGGAGTCATTCCTCGACGTAAAGTTCGGTGTCGAGAGAAGGGACAACGTATACAGGTTCACAGTCATGCCCGGCGAGAACAATGAGGCCATTCATCCACGTTAACTGCGCGATGTCCGCCGACGGGAAGCTCGCCGGCGACGACCGCACACAGGTCCGTATCTCATCGGATGAGGACAAGACACGCGTCAAAGGTCTGAGGAAGCAATACGATTCCATTCTGGTCGGAGTCGGGACCGTCATCGCTGATGATCCGCACCTCACACTGAAGGACAGGGATTACGACACGAACCCGATCCGCATAGTCATCGACCCTCACGGAAGGACCCCTGCGAACGCTCAGGTCCTGGACGGCCGTGCCCCCACGATCATGATCACATCCGAGGATTGCGATGTCACTTGGGACTGCGAGCAGATCATCCGTGCCGGAAAGGATACCATCGACCTCGAGAAGGCCATGGAGAGGCTTGCAGAACTGGGCATAGAGAACATCCTGGTAGAGGGCGGAGGGAAGACCATCGCATCATTCTTCAAAGCAAAGATGGTCGACCGCTACACAGTCTTCGTCGGAGGACTCGTCATCGGCGGGAAGGATGCGCCCACACCCTGCGACGGGGACGGCTGGATCGCCGAAGGCGGTGTGAAGATGATCCTCGAGGACTGTCAGATGCTAGGGAACGGAGCCTTACTCAGTTTCAAACCTGCTTTCACTCAGTAAAGGCGTCTTGCGCTCCCTGGGCTCGAGTACGAAGCGTATGTAGTTGTAATCGGTACCGAAGACCTCGCTGCTGATCATATCGTACTGCTTGCCTGAGGAATCCTCAAGGATCCTCGAGAAGAATCCCGCTGCATACTGGATGAGACATTTGGCGGAACCTTCGGTCAGAGGCTGGTTGTCCTTTATGATGATGGTCAGAGGCTTGACCGAGTAGATGCTTACCTCCCCCAATCCCATCTCCAGGAAATAGCTGCGGGCATTGCTGATGGTATCCTCCACGGAACCGCCGTTCAGAGAACCTGACAGGGCCATGCCGTGTATGTAACCGAGGATGTTCGCCATCGGATCCACGTTGAGTCCGAGACCGTCGAAGCCGAGGAACACGAACCGGGGAAGGCTGTTGATCATCTTCTTAGGATCCTGTGCCACCTTGGAAAGGATCTGGAACGCCAACTCCCTGGATTCGTCCGAGGAGGGCTTGGATCTCCCGAAGGGGATCGAGATCAGAGAGTAGTACTTCTTGCGGCTGTCCTGAAGGTCGTCATGGACTGCGATAAGCTGATCCTGCACCATGTTGTCCAGATGGACCGATATCGTGGACTGGGCCTTGGAGACCTTCTTTGCGATCTCCGTCAACGAAAGGTCCTTCTCCGCGAGCTCATGCAGGATCTTGAGCTTGACATCACTTGAGACCTGCATGGTGCCGCCCGGAGTCATGTACAGCTCGAAGTACTTTGATGCCTCTTCCGTCATAAGACTCCGTATGCGGTTCGTATATTAAAGTTTCGTATTGAGGAAACCGTACAATTCTATATCTTCAAACTGTTAGACGGCACGGTGCGACAATGAAGGCCACAGTCGATGGGAAAACTTGCGATATCAGAGCGGTATGGTTCGAGAACGGAAAGGTCCGGATGATCGATCAGAGGGAGCTCCCCGCCAGGATAGTCCTGGTGGATTTCGATGATTACCTCGACATCGCAGAGGCCATCCGCAACATGACGACGCGCGGTGCACCGTCCATCGGAGCGACTGCTGCATACGCCATGTGCATGGCGTCCCTAAAAGGATGCGACATCGACAAGGCCGCGAAGGACATCAAGGCCGCAAGGCCCACCGCCAACGACCTGTTCTATGCGGTGGACTACATGTATGCGGAACTCAAGGGCGGGAAGGATCCGGTCAAGGCAGCGGACGCGTACGCACAGATGATGGTCGATAAGTGCACCAAGATAGGAGAATACGGTGCTGAGCTCATCAAGGACGGCATGAAGCTGATGACGCACTGCAACGCCGGAGCGCTCGCCACCGTCGACGTGGGTACGGCACTGGCCCCTATGAGGAAGGCCTGGGAGCAGGGGAAGAGGTTCTTCGTGTACGCTTCGGAGACCAGACCGCGTCTCCAGGGGATGCAGCTCACGGCCTGGGAGCTCAACCAGGAGGGCATCGACCACGCCATCATACCGGACGGGGCTTCCGCTTACTACATGTCGCAGGGAGTGGACATGATCATCACAGGAGCCGACAGAATCGCGGAGAACGGCGATTTCGCCAACAAGATAGGTACCTTCGACAAGGCCATCGTAGCGAAGCACTTCGGCATCCCGTTCTACGTAGCGGCACCTATCTCCACATTCGATTTCAACACGAAGACAGGGAAGAACATCGTCATCGAGCAGAGGTCCGAGACCGAGGTCACCATGGTCAAGGACATCAGGATCGCCCCTGTCGGATCCAAGGCGCTCAACCCTGCGTTCGATGTCACGCCTGCGGAATTGGTCACAGGATTCATCACCGAGAAGGGCATCCTCAGACCCGACGAGATACACAAGGTGAAGCAATGAACGAGAGATATGCCAGACAGGAGCTTGTGAAGTTCTGCAGGATGCTCTACGACCGCCAGCTCACCGTGTCTGCGGGCGGCAACATGAGCGTCAAGGTCAATGACTCTGAGTTCCTCATAACCCCTTCCGGAAGGAACAAGGGGCTGCTCGAGCCCGAGGACCTCGTACTCATCGATTCCAAGGGGAAGCCCCTGTCGGAGGGTAAGCCTTCCATCGAGCACAAGTTCCATCTCGCCCTCTACAACATGAACAACGACACCAATGCGGTGATCCACTGCCATCCGCTCCACTGCGTGACGCTCGCCGTCAGGGCGGAGCCGATCAAGAGCAACATCACCCCCGAAGGAGTCCTCCTTCTCGGGCAGGTGCCGATGATAAAGTACTACACCCCTGGTTCGAAGAAGCTCGTCGAAGCCGTCGCGGAATACGGGAACAGCAAGGCCATCCTCATGGAGAGGCACGGCGCGATCACCCAGGGAAGGAGCCTCGAGGAGGCGTACAACAGGATGGAGGAGCTTGAATTCCAGGCGAAGCTCCAGCTGCTGTGCGGGGACGTGACCGATCTTCCTAAGAGGGAGATTACCAAACTTTCGAAGATGTGATACAATGGCGATTCTGGTCACCAAATGGTTCGGAACATTCCTCGTGGACGAGAGGTCGCACAGCATAATCGACAAGAGGCTCATGCCCAAGGATGCAGCGGCAGTCGCTGAAAAGCTCGCAGCCATCCAGAGAGGAGGCATCCTCGATGAGGAGAGGGAGCTTGCGGCAAAGGTCCCCGAGAAGCTCATGGTGGGGGACAGGAGGCAGTCCGAGCTCGGTAAGCCCGAGCTGTTCGACTCATCGTTCATCACTCCCCAGAAGTTCGGTTACGAGGATTCGTTCATGCACGAGGTCATGATGGGACTCGGCAAGCTGAGGACATCCGAACCCGTCCCGCGCGACAAGAATCTTGTACAGGCCATCAGGAACCTCGACGACCAGATTGCGACGATCAACCTCTACAACGAGAGGCTCCACGAGTGGTACGGGATGCATTTCCCCGAACTCGCGGATTATGCCAAGGATTCCAGATACGCCGACCTCATCGCCAGATACGGCGAGAGGGATGCGATAATCGAGGAGCTCGGACTCGACATACAGTCCATCGGCTCCGATTTCAACGACAACGACATGCGTGCGGTCATGGATCTGGCCGACACCCTCTACCGCCTCTACGATGACGAGGAACGCACCGAGGCCTACATCCAGGAGATAGTCGAGGAGACCTGTCCGAACATGTGCGCCATAGTCGGCGGCCCGTTGGCGGCAAGGCTCATCTCCCTTTCCGGAGGACTGGAGAGATTGGCATCGCTGCCGTCATCCACGGTTCAGCTGCTCGGAGCCGAGAAGGCGATGTTCAGACATCTCAAATCGGGCAAGAGGCCTCCAAAGCACGGAGTCATCTACCAGCACCCGGAGGTCCACAAGGCACCCTATTGGCAAAGAGGGAACATCTCCCGCGCTCTGGCAGGAAAGATCCTTATCGCGGCCAAGGTAGATCAGTACAAGGGCGAGTTCTGCGGGGACAGGCTGAACGAGGAGTTCATGAAGAGGGTTGAAGACATCAAGCGCAGATATCCGGAGCCACCAAAGAAGCCGCAGAAGAAGAACAAGCCCAGGAACAGGGGCAAGCAGAGAAAACACTGATTTACTTACTATTTTTTCAAGAATTACAGTAAGTAATTGGGGCTTCGACCCCTTTACTTACTAGGATTCGAATATCTTGATGGGTATCATCGCATAATCGAGGCGGGTTCCGGCCGGATTATCTTTATTAATATTCAATGTGTAACAATTATTATGACACATGGAACACTCGGACTCATCGTATGTCCGATGGTGGATGACAATCTGGTCTACAGTCTCCACAAGGATCCGGAGCAGAAGAATATCATCATCGTGAACAACGAAAACACAAGCTCGATTAAACGTAAGCTGACCTCGATGGACATCCCCTTCAGAATGGCCAGCTGGTCAGAGATCGCCAGCAGGGAATACGAACCTGACCCGGAGCAGTTCAACATCATCATCTACATGACGGACCTCGGTCTCCACTCGAGACCGGAGGAACTGAAGAGCAAGGTGGAGACCATCGCCGAAGACCTGCAGCCATATGTGGATGGGATTGGATTCTACCTCGGGACGTGCGGCAACTACGAATGGAACATCCCGAAATGGTGCGAGCAGAAAGGCATGAAGCCGAGCGCCATGTTCTGCGACAAGAACGGCTGCCTATGCCACGACTGCGTGGGCGTCAACATCGCAGGCGGTCCGCGTTACAAGGACCTCCAGAAAAAATATACCGGACACCTGTACATGTTCCCCGCCATGGCCAACAACTATGATGAATTCATGGACGCCGATCAGGCCGAAGCGATGGCGACGGAGAGAAGCCTTACCCCTGAGATGAGGGAGGTCCTGGGCATAGAGCCAGGCAGGGATGGGTACATGAGATGGCTGCTCAGCCTGGGAGGCTATGAGTACATCCTGAAGATCGACACCGGGATCGGCGACCGCGAGCACTTCGACGAGGATGTCCAGAAGGTCGCGGACCGGACGCACCTCAAGATCAAGGTGGCCGACGAGGGATGGGCCGACCTCCAGCCCACGGATGATCTGTACAGCAAATGCAAATCTTTCCTGAAGGGGTGATCGAATGCACATCGGCTCCCAATACACCGTTGGGATCCATACGCTGATGCTGGTGGAGTTCTTCGAAGATGAGAGGATCACCAGCGAGATCGCTGCCGCCAGCATCGGCTGCAACCCGGTCATAGTCCGCAACGTGTTCTCCAAGCTATCCAAGGCAGGGCTCCTGAGACCCGGGAGAGGGAAGGCCAAGACCGCACTGGGAAGGCCGGCCTACGAGATCACCATGTACGATGTGTTCACAGCCACTGAGAGATACGAAACCGACGAGATATTCAGCATGTACCCCGCTAACCAGAACTGTCCTATCGGCAGCGAGCTCCACAATATCCTGGAATCCCGTTTCGAATCGGCAGTCGAGGCCATGCTGAATGATATGAAGAGGACCACCATCGCAGACCTCGTATCGGAGCTCCCGCCAGACAAGAGGGTGTTTCCAGACAGTTTACGCAACCTCTACCTGAATCATAGAAACTAAGACCAAAAACCTTCCAACAGGCGGTTTTCCGCCTTTTTCCATTATACGCGCGGGATTAGATTTATTATTACCATGAGCATACTCGTTCCCAGATAACATGAGGTCAGTATACAGTTACGGCTTGCATGTCTTTACTTCCGAAATGGAAGTGAACTAC
Source organism: Thermoplasmata archaeon (assembly GCA_015063245.1). GTDB lineage: Archaea > Thermoplasmatota > Thermoplasmata > Methanomassiliicoccales > Methanomethylophilaceae > Methanoprimaticola. The sequence goes on along the minus strand of SUSV01000002.1, from coordinate 214,587 downwards.
CGGCCATGAGGCTGGTTCAATAAATCCAAAGGATAGTGAGACCAATGTGGGAGATGAAAGAGATCAGAGAGCTGAAAGAGGGAAGGTATGTCAACGTCGACGAGGAGCCTTGTAAGATCGTCAAGATCACGACATCCAAGCCCGGAAAGCACGGATCCGCAAAGGCGAACATCGATGCAGTCAGCATCTTCACCGGCGCAAAGAAATCCATCGTTGGACCTGTCAGCACAAAAGTTCAGGTCCCCATGATCGACAAGAGGAAAGGACAGATTCTGGCCATCAACGGCGAGGAAGCACAGGTTATGGATCTCGAGACCTTCGAGAACCTCGACATCGTCATCAACTCAGATGCCGAGCAGAAGATCGAGGAGGGTGCAGAGGTCCTCTACATCGTCGCAATGGGCAGATACAAGTTCATGTGAGGACTGATAAAATATCATACGGACTCGGATATGCTGGAGCCGACTCGGAGTACGAGGAGGCAGAGATAGTCATATTCGGAGTCCAGTATGATCATACCGCCTGCTTCAAGGCAGGCGCCAGGGAGGGACCCACCGCCATCAGGCGGGCCTCCTATAATTTTGAAGAGATACATTTCGAGCACGGCATCCATCAGGATCTGCCTGCGATCTACGATTACGGGAACGTCGATGACTTCGTGGTCCCGGACGATATGGTCCAGGAGGTCGAATTCGCTGTCGGACCTGCGGTCAGGGATGGGAAGTTCCCCATCACCATCGGCGGGGAGCATTCCGTCAATGTCCCTGTCGTCAGGCAGTTCGATGCGAACGACATCGCAGTCATCTCGATAGATGCACATCTGGATTCCAGGGATGAGTATCTGGGCACCCCGCTCAGCCATGCATGCATCATGAGGCGTGCGGCGGAGCATGTGGGGCTCGAGAACACCTGCGTCATCGGCTGCCGCGCCATCGGAGAGGAGGAGCTGGACAGGGATGACCCGGTCCCGTTCATCAGCGCCTATGAGGTGTTCGATAACGGAATCGACTGGGCTATTAAGAAGGCTCTGGACGGCATCGAGCACGAGCACATCTATCTGACCATCGACATCGATGGTATCGACCCGGCGTACGCGCCCGGGACCGGAACCCCCGAACCCTTCGGACTCCGCCCGTATGATGTCAAGAAGGTCATCAACGCCGTCGGCGACAGGCTGGTCGGATTCGATGTCTGCGAGGTATGTCCGCCTGCGGACCCCTCTGGAATAACTTCTATACTTGCAGCGAGGCTCATCAACGAGGCCGTCGCCGTATACGCCAAGAACAGGCAGTGAGCGATCAGGCTTTCAGCTTCTCGATGGTATCCTGCACCATCGCATCAGCGGCTTCCTTGGAATCGCCCTGAGAATAGACCTTGACGACCCCTTTGACGTTGGATTGCCTGACAAGGATCCATCCGCCGTCGACGTAGACCTTGACACCTTCCACAAGATCCATCTCCTTGCCGCTGTTGATGTCCTTGAACTTCTCGATGATCTGCGGGATCTTGCTGTCAGGGTACTCGAACGAGCTCCTCGACAGATAACAGTCTGGCATATCCTTGATCTGCTTCGAGATCGGACCGCTCTTGGCAATGATCTCCAGCATCTTGACCATTGGGATCATAGCATCGTAGTTGCAGAACTTCCCGGGCATGACCATGCATCCGAAGATGTCACCTCCAAGGACGGCGTCGTTCTCCTTGACCTTCCTGACGACGGTGTACTCACCGACGGTACAGTGGATCGGAAGACCTCCGTTCTCCAGGATGACGTTCTCCATGAGTGTGGATGAGTTGATCGGGAGGACGACCTTCCCTTTCTTCTCCCCGAGGATGTGCCTTGCGAAGAGCGAGAAGCTCTTGTCCCCCTGGACAGGATGTCCCTTGTCATCCGCGAACAGACAGTGGTCGGCATCCATCTCGATGGCGACACCGAGATTGAGACCCTGGCTCTTCACTATATGACCCAGCTTCACCAGCCTGTCCGCATCCAATACCGATGTGTCCCCGCCGATGGTGATGCAGTCCACGGACAGCCTCATCAGGATGTTCGCGGCCACAGGGATGAACGTCGTGTTACGGCAGTCAAGGCATATCTTCAGGCCTGCCTTGCGGATCGCATCCGCGTCGACCTCCGAGATGATGTAGTCCACGTATCCCTCGACGAACTCCTCGACCTTGTGGATCTCTCCGACCTGGAGTCCCGGGACCCCGGCTATCTCGTTTGCCCTGATCTCCTCGACAGGATGGTCGTAGAAGAACGAATCGTCGATCCCTCCGGCCTTCAGGATCTTGAAGCCGTTGATCTCCTGACCCGAGAACGATGCTGTGATAGTCACTCCGCCCTTGATCTCCGGGTGGAACGACATGTAATACTGGACCATCGGAGTGGGAACCGTTCCCAGATCGAGAACCTCGCATCCGACCGCCATGATTCCAGATGTCAATGCTGTCTTCAGCATGAGGTTGGAAGTCCTGCCGTCCACAGCCACGGCTATGGGGGAACCGTACGCCTTGCCGACCGCCTTGCCGAGCCTGAGCGCGAATTCCACATCCATGCCATCATTGATGGTGCCTTTCACCGTGTTGCTGCCTGCTAGTAGCTTCATAGAACGACCTTGTCTCTGAAATCGATGGGTTGCCCTACTCAATATCTCGATATATAGGTTCGGATTTGCCATCCAGCACCTGTGAGGATGGGTGTCACAGGTTGGATGATTTTTCCTTGATCCAGGCCTGGATATCCTTTATCCTGGTACTGCCGATCCCGAAATACTCCGCGAACTTCTTGGTGGTTGTGAGCTCCCAGGTGTTCCCTGCGCGCTTCTTGGCCACGAAGTCCATGTCGACCAGCGCATGCACATCGTCGTACACGCGGGGACCGCGAAGCTTCAGGAGCTCCGACTGGAGCACCGGCTGATAGTATGCTATTGTCGTGAGCGTGCGCAGCACACCTCCCGAAAGCTCCGCCTTCGCGAAGGAACCCGTGCACTCCGAGTACTCTGGCCTGAGCATCATCCTGTACTCGGTGCCTATCTTGGCGATCTGTATGGCGGAATCCCTCTCGTCATAATCCCTGCGCAGGTCCATGACCGCAGTGCGGACCTCCTCCACGGGAATGCCGGTCTTCTCCGCTATCTCCGATATGCTCAGTTTGTCTGAAGCAGAGTAGAGCGCCGCCTCGACCGCTGCCTTTGAATCCAAATCACATCACCGCTTCGATGCGCCCGCCGAGATCGTCCTCGATGGTGCCTGATGCGCCCTCGGCCATGATCTCCACGAAGATATCCCCGTAGGGAACGGCCTCCTGCCATACATCCAGGCGTCCGACCCTGACAAGATGGAGCACTGCCACGAAGGTCTTGAGGTTCTCCTTGAGGTCCGCTGTGTAGAGGTCCTCGATGCATATCTGGCCCATTCCGAGCTTCTGGATCCTCTCCCAGACCTCCTCGACATCCTGCTTGTCATCCTCCTCGTGGGCCTTGTTGTCGAACTTGACCGGCTCCTTGGACTTCAGCTGGGACCTCATGCGCTCCCTCTGCTGCTGGATCTCGATCTCCTCCCTGGCCTCCTCGAACGCGTCGATGAGCTCGTACATGGTGACGGGGCGGGTGGGCTCCTTGGTGTACGCCTGCCTCAGGATGACCTCGGGGACCACCATGGTCTCCTCGTCCTCGTAGAAGAAGGAGTCGTCGAAGTCCATGTCCTCCTCGAATACCGGGGGCTCGGACAGGGTGCGGGTGGAATCCGACTGCATCCTGAGGATCTTCCATGCCATCAGCATGAGCTTCCCTGCGACGATCATGTCGAACGAGTTGCTCACGACCTTGCCGTTGTAGAGCCTCACGAACTCGGACAGGTCGATCTCCCACGGATCGATGCCGTTCTCGAGCACCAGGCTGAATACGGAGCGGATGGCCTCGTCCACGGGGTCCTGGAGCCTCTCTCCGGATTCCGCCTTGGACAGGATGTCCATGTATCCGCCTATCCTCTGGTAGGTCTCGGTGTTCTCAGTCATAGCCTTGTGGAACAGCAGGTGCTGCTCCAGATCCTCAATCCTTATGTTCCCATCCATATCAGATCGCCTCTTTGTCCTTGTTTACAGCCTCTTCCTCGTATTTCGAGACCTCAGCCAGATCGGGCTGTATGATGATCTTGCTGATGCCTGTGGGTGGCCTGGTTACTCCGATCAGCTGATCGGCGACCGCTAATGCGACCTTCCTCAGTGACACCTGTATGAACTGTGCTTTCGCCGAACTCTCCTTGACCCTGTGGGCCACCATCTCCGAGTTGACGGAGTCCAGGAACATGTCGACCTCGTCCAGTACGTAGAAGGGCGATGGCTGGTAATCCTGGATGGCGAAGATGAAGGACAGGGCCGTGAGGGACTTCTCCCCTCCGGACAGGGCCTCCAGCCTCAGGAGCTTTCCGTTCCTTGGCTTCGCATTGATGATGAGCCCGCCGTTGAACGGATCGTCCTCATCCTCCAATGCCATGTATGCCTCTCCGCCTCCGGAGAGCTGAGCGTATATCCTCTTGAAGTTCTCATCGACCGCCTTGTAGGCCTCCATGAAGAGCCCTTTCTTCTTGTCCTTGAGCGAATCGGTGAGCGATGTGAGCTCCTCGATGTTCTTGTTGAGCTGAGCGACCTGCTCGTTCAGCGCGTCGAGACGGGCCTTCTTCTCATCGTAATCGTCTATGGCGCGCAGATTGACGTTGCCCAGCTGCGAGATCGCGCTCTCGCATCCGCGTATGGTGCGCTTGATCTCCTCCAGCGAGGGTATGGGCATGGCGACCTCGAAGGTGATGGCGTCGACCTCCTCCTGGAGCTGGAGCAGCTCCTGCTTGATGACCGTCAGCTGGGCGCTGCTCGATGCGATGGCAGCCGATGTGTTCTCGATGGCCGTCGATTTCTCCCTGATGGCGGAGTCGATGTCGTACTTCTGCTGTATGAGGCCGTCCTTCTGGCTGCGGAGGTCCTCGAGACCCGATTCCATCTCCGCCTCGATGGCCTTCAGCGCATCGAGGTCTATCTTGGCACGGTTCATGAGCTCGGTGTTCTCCTCGATGGCCTTGCGGTCCTTCTCGATCGTCTCGTTGACGGAGTCGAGCTGGATCTGGTTGGACTCGTTCTGCTTGGCGAGTCCGGCAATCTCGGTCTCCGCTCCTCCGATCTGGAGCTTGAAGTCGTTGATGTCCTGTCCGAGGTTGTACACCTCTTCGCGGACTGCCTGGATCCTGTTCTGCAGGTCCGCAGGCGCGATCTCCGCCAGACGGTCCCTGAGCCTGTTCTTCTCCTCGGTGAGCGAGGTCATGCGCGCGGAAATGTCCCCGAACTCCTTCCTGGACTCGGACAGCTCCGTATCGGCGTCGGTCATCTTCTGCCTCAGCTCCTGAACGGACTTCTGCATATCCTTCTTGGACTTCTCCAGCTCATCTATCCTGGCCTTGAGTCCCGCGATCTTCTCCCTCTGCTCCGCACCGGATGACGCGCTCTGCCTGAACTCGGTCTCATATCCGCTGATCTCGGCGCGCACGTTCCTGATGGCCGCCCTGACGTTGTCAAGGGCGTCGGATGCCTTCCTGAGCTTCTCTCCCAGCTCGGTGAGCTTGTCCTCGGATGCGGCTCCGAACTTCATCAGCTTCTGCTGGTTGATCGTACCTCCCGCCATGGCACCGGAGGCCTCGATGAGCTCACCGGCCTTGGTGACGATCCTGATCCCGCCCATGATCCTGCGGGCGGTGTCCAGGTCCTTGACGACGAGCGTGTCGCCGAGGACGTACCAGAATGCGTTGTAGTACTTCTGATTGAAATCGATGAGGTCTATCGCATACCCCTCCGAGTCCTTCTCGCTCATGATGGCCTTGGCCCTGGGCTTCCCTCCCATCATCTTGGAGAGCGGGAGGAATGTAACCCTTCCGAGTTTCTCCTTCTTCAGATATGCGATAGCATCGGCGGCCACCTGGTCGTCGTCGACGACAACCGCCTGCATCTTGTTTCCTGCCGCGACCGCCAGCGCGGTCTCGAATCCCTCGTCGACGGTGGCGAGCTCCTGGATCGTTCCGTGGATGCCCGGGAGCTCCCCGCGGTTCCTGAGCGCGAGTATGGCCTCCACGGCCATGCTTCCCTGGTTCATCCTGTCGGAGACCCTCTTCTCGGCCTGGAGCGACTTGTACTCCTCGTCTATCTTCCTGTAGGCGCTGTTGAGGTCCATCTCCTGCTTCTCGAGCTCGGACTCCCTCTTCTTGGCCTCGATGATCTTGGCCGAGAAGTCCTCCATGCTGGGGCCTGCCTCGGCCTTCAGCTGGTCAAGGCTCCATTTGGCATCCTTGATCTCGAAGTCTATGCTCTGCACCTTCTCATCCGCGGCGGCGTAACCGTTGTGGGCCTCGTCCGAGGCGGCCTCTGCCTTGGCGTACCTAGTCTGTGCCGCGAACAGCTCTCCGGAGCACTTGTCGACATCTGCCTCTGCCTTGTCGAGCTTTTCCTGCAGCTCCTTCTGCTCCCCTCCGGCGTTGGAGATCATGTCGGAGATCTTCCTCTCCTCGTCCTGCTTCTCCTTCCTCAGCTGTTCGGCCTCGGCCAGCTTGATCTCCAGCTCTGCCTTGTTCTCCGCCAGTGAGATGGAGAGGTTGTTGTTCTCGTTGATGTTCTCCTCGAACTTGATCTTGAAGTTGTTCTGCTCCTCGATGTCCATCTCGGCGTTCTCGATCTTGTCCTTCCTCGTGGCATATTCCAGCCTGACGTCGTCGATCTTGGACTTCAGGGCCCTGTACTCGGGACCCGCCTTGGCGGCGATCTCCTCCTCCTTCTCCGATATCTCGCGGTTCTTGTCGGACAGCTGCTTCTCGAGGTCCGCCTTCTCCGCGGAATAGGTCTGGACATTCTGATTGAGCTTCGCGATGTACTGCTCGCGCGACTGGAGGTCGGCCTCCTTCATCTGGAAGAGCCTGTGTGACTGCTGCGCCTTGGCCATGTCGAGGGAATCCTTGTACTCGACGTACTTCTGGGCGTCGTCGCGCTCCTTCTCGAGCTTCTTGACATCCCCGGAGAGCTCATGCACCACGATGCCGATCCTCTCGAGATTTGCGTTCGCCTCCGCCTTCTCGTTCTCGGCCTTGTCGATATCCGAATCGAAACTTGCGATTCCCGATATGCTGTCGAGGATGCCCCTCCTCTGGGTGTTTCCCATCTGGACGATGTGGGTGACATCACCCTGCTGGACCAGGTTGTATCCCTCTGCGCTGATCCTCGCCTTGGTGAGGAGATTATCGAATTCCGTGAGGGTAGATTTCTGATCGTTGATGTAGAAGTATGAGCTGTAGTCCTGCCCGTTGTCGGACACCTTGATGTAACGGGTCAGCCTGACCTCGTCGGCATCCCAGGGCATCATGCGGTCGGTGTTGTCGAAGATGAGCGAGACTTTCATGAACGAGGCCTTGTTCTTGCTCTTGCCTCCGTCGAAGATCAGGTCGGTGAGCCTTCCCGCACGGACGGCCTTAGGACTCTTCGGTCCGAGCACGAACAATATTGCGTCCGTGATGTTCGACTTTCCGGATCCATTCGGTCCCGTGACAGCTGTATAACCTTCCATCAGCGGTACCGTAACCTTACCGCCGAACGATTTGAAATTCTCCATCTCGACTGTTTTTAAGTGCACCTGATCCCCCCATAGGAGGGCAATTAGCATATAGCCGCTTGCATCCCATCATCTAGCGACCTGCCTGGCGCTCGCACGCGCCCGCACGCTTGATATAATAATGTATGCGCGTCGTATTATATAAATAAGATTTAGGACAGACTCAATCCAGCAGGGCAGGTATGTCCGCAACCGAATCCAGCACATGCGTAGGGACGATGTCGGAACCTTCCAGATCCGCCCTCGAGGTCTCACCCGACAGGACCAGGATCGTGGCCGTCCCGGCGAGCTTCCCCATCATGATGTCCGTATACAATCTGTCTCCCACCATGACAGTCCCCTCGGGGTCTACGCCCATGTGGAGGGCAGCCATCTCGAGCATCAGCCTGTTGGGCTTCCCGATGACCAACGCGGTAGTCTGGCACATCTGCTCGAACATTCTTATGAAGGGCCCGATGTCGATGTCGTAATCTGTCTCCGTCGGACATACGTCGTCGGGATGCGTGGCTATCAGCTCCGCCCCTCTGCAGAGGAACTTGTAGGCCTTGTTGATCTTCTCGTAGGTGATGGTACGGTCGAACGTCAGATACACGATATCCGGATCGTCCTCGACGACCTCCACTCCGGCCTCCGACACCTCCTTTACGACCTCCGGGGATCCCACGACATACACCTTCTTCCCCGGGCGCTCCGAAAGGACGAACCTCGTGGTGGCTATGTTCGATGTGAGGACGTTGTCGATGGTCACGTCGAATCCCATCCTCCTGAGCTTCTCGTAGTAATGTGAACGGCTGTATGCGGAATTGTTCGTCAGGAACACGAACGGTATGCCTTTGTCCTTCAGAGCCTTGATGAAATCGATAGCACCTGGGATCAGGTCGCCTCCCTTGTAGACGGTCCCATCCATATCGATCATGAATCCCGAGTACCTCATCTCAGCATCCCTCCCACGAGCTCGATGGTCTTCCTGAGCTCCGCCCTTGAGTTCTTGTTGTAAATCGTGGCCGCCGGATGGTATGTGGGAATGAAGTTGACATCCCTGTCCCTTATGCGTATGGTGATGGGGACGTTCACGACCTCATCCATCCTGCCCTCGTAACCCATGAGGTCGCGGCATGCCGATTTCCCCAATCCGATCACCAGCTCCGCATCGTAGAGCTCCGATTCCAGGAAAGGCCTGCATGCGGCCATCTCCCCGGGGGTGGGATCGCGGTTCTTGGGCGGCCTGCACTTGACCGTGTTGGTTATCAGGACATCCGAGCGGCTGAATCCCGCTTCGGCCATCATGCCCTCGAGGATCTTCCCGGAACGACCCACGAAAGGCCTCCCCTCGATATCCTCGTTCTCGCCGGGTGCCTCCCCGACGAATATTATCCCGGAATCGTAGCAGCCGTCCGGCAGGACTATGTTGGTACGGCCTTCGCATAACCCGCAGAGCCTGCAGTCCTTCTCGGGCCTCATTGCTGTTCCTTTACGATCTCGGAGGCCTTGACCAGGGAATAGAACTTCACCCCGATCTCCGCATAGTTCTCCTCTCCGCCGCTCTCGCGGTCGATCACGGACAGAGCGTTCTCGACTACCGCACCGCTCTCGCGGAGGGTCTTGATCGCCGCGATGCTCGAACCTGCGGTTGTGACGACATCCTCGACGACAAGCACCTTGTCGCCCGGGTTGAGGTCCCCCTCGATGAGCTTTCCGGTACCGTGGTCCTTCTTCTCCTTGCGGACCATGACGTAAGGTATGCCGGTGGCGAGCGACAGCGCTGCCGCCAGAGGCACCGAGCCGAGGACGACTCCTGCGATCCTGTCGGGACGGATGTTCTCGTCCTGGAGCTTCTCCGCCATGAGCACGGATATCATGTACAAAACCTTGGGATTCGTGCTCGCCTTCTTGATATCGATGTAATACTTGCTCTTGGCACCAGATGCCAATGTGAAATCTCCGAACTGGAGTGCTCCGCAGTCCTTCAGCGCTTGTGTTAGTTCGCTCATGTTTTCACCAGGGTTCGTTCTTGACACCTATCTTGTATCCGAGGATGTTGAAGCTGCGGTGGATTCCCCACATGATCAGCAGCAGGAAGATGAAAGCTGCGATGTTCGCTCCCTCGAAGTAGGTCTCGTACACCCAGTTGGGGTAGAATATGGATGTGATTATGAAGGCACCTGCGACGAAATCGTACTGGTCGAGGATGGGCGCTTTCTCCCCTCTCTCCAATCCGAGCCTTCTTTTGGTGAATGCTCCGCAGAGGTCCCCGAAGAGTCCTCCGAAGCTCAGGCAGAATATGATACCCAGATTGTCCCAGTAAGGTCCGTATCCCCAATAGTTGTCAGAATCCCAGTTGGATGCCAGAAGGACCTGCATCATTCCGATGAAGACACCGAATGCTATTCCTCCGATGAATCCTGACCACGATTTACCGTCACCCAGGATCCTTTTTCCTTTCCAAGTCTTTCCGAAGTCCATCTTAACCGAGCACAGCTTCCCTGCGAAGACCGCGCCTGTATTGACTAGCATTGCCGGGATGAATAACCAGAATCCCAGGGCGATGATGGTCAGGATTTCCATAAAGTCCATTGGTTGCACCTTGATACATGGATTGCGATTTGACATATAGCCCTTATCGTTTTTCTATTGGTTCGAATATGCCTGTTTATGCTCGTATTGGACAGTTCCGCATTCTTTTCGATGGATGCCCTCCCTCAGGAGGAGCATGTCTGCCCCCCGGGAGTCATCAGGGAGCTGGAGAAGTACGAGGATCCGCGTCTCGCCCTCTGGGGCGACATGGTAAGGGTCTCAGAATGCTCGAAGGAATCCCTGAGGAAGGTCGAGGAAGCCGCCAAGAAGAGCGGCGACCTGGGAAGGCTGTCGCCGGTCGACATGACCGTGCTGGCACTGGCGCTTGACGTCAGCGGTACCATCTGGTCCGACGACTATTCGATACAGAATGTCGCGAAGATCATGGGCATAGGCTTCAAGCCTGTCGGCATGAAAGGGATCGAGAAGGTCGTCAAGTGGAACTACAAGTGCATCGGCTGCGGCAAATGGTTCAAGGAGAAGTATCCCGAATGCCCTGTCTGCGGTTCCCCTATGAAGGCCTGCAGGAAGAAATGAGATCACGGGAAGATGCGCTTGCACCTGATAAGGTTGCCCATCCTGCGCTTGCCGAGTATCCCCATGCACATGTTGGTCGTGAAATCGGACCTGAATGCGAATATGTCTGCCAGCTTCTTGTTGAACGCGGCCGTCTTGAGAGGCTTCCCCATGATGTCCCTCCACTGAGACTCATAATTCTCCAATGACGCCCCGCTCCTGACATTCTCTCCCGCAACGGTACCGCAGATGCGTCCTGCAATCATGGCCAATGGGATGCCTCCCCCGTTGACGGAGATGACCTGTCCCGCTGCATCTCCGACGACCATGCCGTTGCCGGATACGGTCTTGGGGATCGGGCCCTCGCTCGGCACATATTTGCCGTGGACCTTGCAGTCCGCTTCGAAACCGTGCCTGTCCATGAACTTGTCGAAATATGCCTTCAGGGAATCCTTGGCGAATTTGGGCGAGAAGCCGACACCTACGTTGGCACGCCCGTCCTTGGGGATGATCCATCCGTATGCTCCGGGCGCGATACCTCCGAAGAACATCTTCATGCAGGGGTCGAAATCCCCTTTGACCTGTGTTGTGAACGCAGGATACGGATTCATGTTCCTCTTCAGACCGAGGCTCTGCGCTACGCGGGATCCGGGACCGTCGGCACCGATGAGGACCTTGTACTCGATCTCACCCTTGTCGGTGACGGCGACTCCGTCCTTCAGCTGATCGAAGGATTCGTTGAACGATATCTCCGCTCCTGCCTCCTGAGCCAGCTGTGCCAAATACTGATCGAACCTGTCCCTGTCGGTGGTGTATCCGCTGAACTCGAGCTTCGTGACCTTGTCCTTGGGATTAACCAGGTCGATTCCGATGATCTGCCTGCATCTGAGCTCGTCGGGGATGTTGAAGAGCGTGTCGATGTCCTTCAGCTTGGGGAACATGTCCTGGATCTCCTGATCGGAGGGCATGAACTCCCCGCATCTGACGGGGACGCCCACCTTCGGACGCCTCTCAAGGACCTTCACTGTTGCACCGGACATGGCCGCGTATCTTGCCGCTACGCTGCCGGCAGGTCCGGAACCGACCACCAGGACATCTACCTTCTCTGTCATGATAACCTCAAATCTCGTCGTTGACGAAAGCAAGAAGCGATTTCTTGTAATCCGAATCAGAAAGATCGCTGATTATCTCGGAAGCCTTCTGCATGTATCTTCTGATCAGGGCCTTGCACCTGTCGACGGCATCGGTCCCTTTGATGAGCGATACCGCCTGTTCGGCCTCTTTGGGGGAGATCTCCTTCTTGGAGAATATCTCCCTGATCTTCTCCCCGGATTTGGCATCCTGCATGGAATAGAATATCGGAAGCGACGGATGGCCTTCGAAGAGCGTATCCCTGTTACCATCGCCGATCAGATCGTTCAGCTCGGACTCGAGCCTCAGTGCCATGCCGATGCATGTTCCGCACTCCCTCATGGCATTCCTCCGATCCTCTTCGGCTCCGGCCTGCTCTGCCCCGCATTCCATGAGCACCTGATATTCGATACCGCTCTTGTCGGCGAGGATCTTCATGCATTCCTCCTCCGTTACGTTGGGATCATGCTCCCTGTTGACGATGGAGAATATCGCATCGCTGATCGATGATGATGCTTTCATGAGGTAAGGTACGGTCTTGGGCACCTTCCCATAGGCGAGGCGGAATCCCATGACATACATGAAATCACCGGCCACGATGACCTTGGTCGTCGAAGGCACCTTGGAGAACATCTTCTTCCTGCCTCCTGTGACCTGACCATTCTCATCGATACGGTCATGGAGATGCAGTCCCTCGAAAACGGCCTCGAAGCATGAGGCAGTGTTGACGGCGATATCCTTCTCCTTACCGCCGTTGGCATAATATGATAGAATACACAGAGCGGGCCTGACGATGTGGTAGCGGGATTTGAGCGTCTGTTCGCACATCTCGTTCAGTTCGGGATATGCGGACCTCACCTCCGTCCTCATCTGATCGTCGACCTGAGATAACTCATCATCGACGATTGAATACCAGCTCTGGGCCATATTGCAGTATCGACATGGCGTACTTAATGCTTTTTAGCTGATAATCTGGCACAACAAAATGAGGGGAAAAAGGTTTGGGAAAAGGTTTGTTGGAACGTTACTCAGATTCCGAATGTTGCATTCGCTGCTGCCTCGGCATATCCGAAGATGAGATCGGGGTATACTCCGAGGACGATGACGAACACGACACAGACCAGGATGGCCACAAGGAATGGCTTGGGGATCTTGATCTTCTCGGTGCTTGCGCCCTTCTCGATGTACATCGCCTTGACTACCCTTGCGTAGTAGTACAGGGAGATTGCCGAGTTGAGGATTGCAACGAGTGCGAGCCATACCCACTCCGCGGATGCGTCTCCGGGTCCTCCGACCGCAGATGCGAACAGGAAGAACTTGGATGTGAATCCTGCGAGAGGAGGGATTCCTGCCAGTGAGAACAGGAACAGCATCATCGCGAATGCGATGAGAGGTGCCCTCTTTGCGAGTCCCTTGTAGTCTGAGATCTTCTCTCCGATACCGGCACAGATCAGTGCACCGACGATGAGGAATGCTCCTCCCTTCATGAACACGTGGGTAAACATGTGGAAGAGACCAGCGGCCTCTGCCTCGGGGGTCATGACGACCATCATGATCAGGATGTATCCAGCCTGAGCGATGGATGAGTATGCGAGCATTCTCTTGATGTTCGTCTGTGCGATTGCGACGATGTTTCCGACAGTCATCGTGACGGCCGCAAGGATTGCGAAGACATACTGGAATGCCTCTCCGCAGACCTGCGTCTTGGCCATGATGAACATGAACAGGAAGACCTGAATGAAGACTCCCAGTCCCATCTTCTTCGATGCTGTGGCAAGGAACATGGAGACGGGTGTTGCCGCTCCCTCGTACACATCGGGTGCCCACATGTGGAAGGGCACCATTGCGATCTTGAATCCGTATCCTGCGATCATGCAGATCATACCAATGGCGAATAACCAAGTGAATGGAGGTCCGTCAAACATGATAGCCTGAAGCAGGATGAGATCGGTTGTTCCGGTTGTTCCGTACACCATCGAGATACCATAGAGGGTGAGCGCTGTGGACATTCCGCCGACGATGGCGTACTTGACCGCGGCCTCGGATGCCCTTCCGTCCTTCCTCTTGAGGGCTACCATCGCATATGATGAGATACTGGTCAGCTCGACTCCGACGAAGATCGTCAGGAGGTCGTAGGTTGTGACCACGAAGAGCATACCGGTGGTTGCACCGAAGAGCAGGGAGTAGAACGCACCGCTGTGGTTCTTTGTTGTCTCGATGCTTGAGTGACAGACGAAGACGGTGATGGTGAGCACTGTCAGGAACAGGAGCTGCATGTAGAGCGTGTAAGGATTGCATACAATCCAGTTCGCCATGTCGTCCTCACCAGCATAGTAGCCTGCATAATCGCTCATAAGGAGGATTATGTCGACTGCGAGCGCGACGAGAGCAATGACGAGTGCGTAGATCCAGGTCACCACGTGCTTCTTACCGAACATCTGTACGGCAGGGAAGGAGAGTACTCCGATTGCAAGGATGATGATCGTTGCAACGGGAGTGAGGTCTCCGAATATGTTGGTGATAATTTCGGAATCCATTTCAGATCACCCCGAAGAGTCCGTCCACATAGGGATCGATGAACTGAAGTGCTCCGTCAGGCCATACTCCGAAGAACGCCACGAGGATTGCGAGCACGAGGAGTGCTGCGAACTCGAAGTGTCCGACATCGTGTGCCTTCGAGAGGTCGATCTTCTTGGTCTCGGGTCCGAAGAGTGTCCTCTGCATTGCCCACAGGTAGTATCCTGCAGTCAGCATGAGGGACAGCATGCAGAACACGAGCATCCAGATCACGTCTTCTTCGAGGATGAACTCGTAGAAGGCCATGATGACGGGGAACTCTCCCCAGAATCCTACGAGTCCGGGAAGTCCAAGCGATGCCATGAAGGCGATCATCATGAAGGTTGCGTAAACAGGCATCCTTCCAGCGAGTCCACCGAGGAGGGGGATCTCTCTGGTTCCGACCTTGTGTCCGGTCATACCGCAGACCATGAACAGCATTGCTGTGATGAGTCCGTGTGCGAACATCTGGAAGACTGCGAAGGTGATTCCCGCATCCGAGAGACATCCGATACCGAGCATGACCATTCCCATGTGGCTGATGGATGAGAATGCGACCATCTTCTTGAGATCAGTCTGTGCGATACATCCGTATGCACCGTAGATGATGGATACGAGGGCGATCGCGATGATGAGCCACTGCCAGTGCTCTGCAGCATCGGGAAGTGCCTCGATACAGAAACGGATGATACCGTACGATCCCATCTTAAGCATGACACCGGCCAGAAGGACTGAACCCTCTGTAGGTGCCTCGGTGTGTGCATCGGGAAGCCATGTGTGGAAGGGTACCGAAGGCATCTTGACCATGAAACCGAAGAACAGGAGGGCGAAGATCAGTGACTGGGTCTCCAGTGCTGTTCCTGCGATACCGGCCTTGACTGCCTCGAACGAGTAGTTGACAGGTCCGCTTGCGACGGATTCGTATCCGATCGCGAAGATACCGATCAGCATGACGAGCGATGCTACGTGTGTGTAGATGAAGAACTTGATAGCAGAGTAGTGCCTGCGGGGTCCTCCGTACCATGAGATCATGAAGTACATGGGGATCAGTGTTACTTCCCACATGATGTAGAACAGGAAGTAGTCCGCTGCGAGGTAGACTCCCATGAGACCGACTTCCATGGCCAGGATCAGTGCGTAGAAGTAGTTGTTGTTCTCCCTGTGCTCATCGATCGAGAACACATTGACGAGGACGACGAGCAGTGAGGTCAGGAAGACCATCAGGATGCTGAGTCCGTCCACTTCCAGTGCGTAGTTCATGATGAATGTGTTGTTGCTGATCCACTCATAGGATTCGCCGAGCTCATCGAACTCTCCGAATATCTTGAAGAGGAGCAGCGAGGACACGATGAGTGTGACTGCCGAGAATGCGATTGCCACATACTTAGCGAGCTTGTCCCTGGATCCTCCCATGAACAGTGCGACGATCGCTCCGACCAAGGGGATCAGAATCAGACTTGAAAGAATCATACTCATATCAGAGACCTCCCAGCTGTGCGACGATAAGGAGTACGACCACTGAAAGCACGGCCACTCCGAGGAGCACGATCGAGGAGTAATCCTGTACGTGTCCGGTCTGGACCTTGCTTATTGCGTCTCCTCCGCCCACTACTGCGCTTGAAAGACCGTTGACTGTACCGTCGACGATCTGCCTGTCAATATAGTTGACACCCTTTGCGACTCCGTATCCGAGCTTCCAGGAGATCTGGTTGTACAGATCGGGGAACCACCATCTCTTGGTGAGTGCCTTGTAAAGCCAGGACTCCCCGAACTTGTTGAACTTTCCGGGGTTGATGGTCTTCTTCACATACATGAGGTATGCGATTACGATTCCGACGATCGCAAGGATCAGTGTGAGGTAGGTGTAGGGGTTCTTGAACAGCTCGATACCCTCTTCCATTCCGTCGAGCGTGACAAGCTCCATTCCCTCGTGAAGGGGAAGCATGTCAGCCAGTCCGACGAACATGAACAGTCCGCTGATGAGTGCGAAGATCGCGAGGATCACGAGGGGCATTGTCATTGTCTTGGGTGATTCGCCGTGGCAGTGCTGTGCGTTCTCCCTGGGCTCTCCCATGAAGGTCATGAACCACATACGGAACATGTAGAATGCCGTCATGAATGCGGTGATGACTGCGAGCACCCAGAGGATGATGAACCATGTTGCTCCGTCAGCGGTTCCGTGCTCGAACGCTGCCATTGCGGCATCGATGACGAGATCCTTGGACCAGAATCCGCTGAAGATGGGGATTCCTGCGATTGCAAGGCATCCGAAGAGCATTGTCGTTGCTGTGATCTTCATCTTCTTGAAGAGTCCTCCCATGAGCCTCATGTCCTCTGTTCCGGTTCCGTGGATGACGGATCCGGATCCCATGAACAGGAGTGCCTTGAAGAAGGCGTGGTTGATCATGTGGAAGCATCCTGCGAAGAATCCGAGTGCTCCGAGCTCATAGTAGCCGAGGGACCAGAGGTATCCTCCTGCTCCGAGAGCGAGGATCATGTATCCGAGCTGTGAGATGGTGGAGTAAGCAAGGACCTTCTTGATGTTCATGTTGTTGAGCGCCATTGTCGCGGCGATGAATGCTGTGACTCCTCCGATGATTCCGACGAAGAGCATGACATTTCCATCCATCACATAGATGGGGAATGCCCTTGCAACGAGGTAGACTCCGGCCTTGACCATTGTCGCTGCGTGAATGAGTGACGATACGGTCGTAGGACCGGCCATCGCATCGGGAAGCCAGTCGTGCAGAGGGAACTGAGCGCTCTTACCGATGACTCCTCCGAACATGAGGAGGAGACCAAGTGTGAGCATGTCTGGGTCGGCTTCTGCGACCAGCTCTGCGGTTGCGAACATTGTTGTGTAGTCGAGGCTTCCGAACTGGTTCAGGAGGATGAACAGTCCACCCATGAGGCAGACATCTCCCATACGTGTTACGAGGAAAGCCTTCTTTGCAGCAGATGCTGCGTTTGCTGATGCTGCATCACCGTCGTGGTGCCTGAAGGACCAGAATCCGATGAGCAGGTAGGAACAGAGTCCCATTACTTCCCAGAAGATGAAGAGCTCGAGGAAGTTGCTTGAGACGATCAGTCCGAGCATTCCGGTAAGGAACAGTGAGACCTCGGCGTAGTACCTGTTCTTCCTCTCTCCCTGGTCGTGCATGTAGCCGAGAGAGTAGATGAAGATGAGTGTCGAGATGAATGACGAGAACAACATCATTGCGCATGTCAGTCCGTCGACATAGTATCCGAGGTGCATCGTGTATGTTCCGATCTGGAACCACTCGATCTCGCTGGTGATTGCCTCTCCAGCATCGAATGCGTCTCCGGTCAGGTACTCGTATGAGACCGCTGCGGAGATGATGAATGCCGAGAGCGCTCCGGCGATTGCGATGTATCCTCCCTTCTCGGGAGTCTTCTTTCCGATGATTCCGATGATGAGGAAACACATCATGGGGATAAACGGAATGAGCCAAGTGTATTCTGCTATCATGTTTACCACCTCATGGTTGTGAGCTCAGCATCATCGAGCTCGGTTGTCTTCCTGATCTTGTAAGCGTTGAGCAGGATAGCGATTCCGACCGCGACCTCTGCGGCTGCGACTGAAATCGACATGATTACGAACGCCTGCCCTACAGCTGTTGCTTCCATAGTGAGGAGTTCGATGGTATCGATATTGTATGCTGCGAATGTGATGAAGTTTATGTTCGCTGCATTGAGCATGAGCTCGATACACATCAGCACGACAATCGCATTGCTCTTTGTCAGGACTCCGTATGCTCCGATACAGAAGAGTATCGCTGCGAGGATGAGGAAGTACTCCATTGGGATCATTCTTCAACCTCCTCTTTGGAGATGACGACTCCTCCGACCATTGCACCGAACATCAGTAAGGCCAACGGAATTAGGGCGAATCCGTATTTCTCGAAGACCATATACGGAAGACTGTTTGTCTTCAAATTGTCATCGTCATCGTAAATACTTCCAGCTCCGCCGTCGTCATTATCTGTTGTTGTATCTGGCTTAGGCTGGGGAGTGTCATAATCGGATTCAATATCCGCAGTCATGATTCCCACAACGAGGATGCATAGCAGAGTTCCTGCTACGATGAAACCCTTAACGGCTTTCTTATTCATCGTCCTCATCCTCCTTTGTTACAATATACCTTCTAGTAAGCATAACGCTGAATGCGAACAGGATAGTGATCGCACCGACGTACACGAGCATCTGGATGACTCCGATGAACTCCGCTTCGAGGAAGAAGTAGAAGAGTCCGACGCAGAGGAACACGAGTGCGAGGTAGAATGCACTGTGCATGACTTCCTTGTCGCATACGACGTAAATTGCTGCCAATATCGTGACTGCTGCGAGGATCAGGAACGCCAGCAGGTCCAGGTTGCCCCAGACGTGGTCTGCGAAGTCCGTGAGTCCGTCCCATGCCCAGTCGACGGTATCCATAACGTATCCCATCAGAGCACCTCCTTGATTTCAAGTGCACTCTTGGGACATGCGTCCACACAGTTCTTGCATGAGATGCACTTTGAGTTGTCGAATTCGGGACGTACGATAGGCCTTCCCTTGTCGTTGACTCCCTTCTCGACCATCGTGATGGCGGAGACGGGGCAGACCTTGGAGCACTTCTTACATCCGATACATTTGCTGTCTGTGAGCTCGGGCTTGTCCACATCGAAGATGTGCACGCGCCTCTCGGGGTTGCCGTTGGCGATGTCCGAGGGGAGAGTCACTTCGAGCTTGACCTCCATTCCGGGGGTCGTGTTCTCGTAATGGAGCCTCCTGGGTCCGTAGAGCAGGTCGTACCTTGTGTACTCTGCCAGCTCGTACTCGGGCGTGACAGTCATTGCGTCCACGGGGCAGTACTCTGCGCAGTATCCGCAGAATGCGCACCTTCCGACGTTGACCTGGGGCCTCATTACCTTGTTACCATTGTCATCCTCGACCTCGATGAGCTTGATTGCCTGTGTGACGCACATGCGTGCGCACATTCCGCAACCGACGCATCTGTCGAACCTGAGACCGGGACGTCCGCGATAGTTCTCGGGGATCCATTCCTTCTCGTAGGGGTAGAGGATGGTTACAGGCCTGTGAACGACGGTCTTGCAGAACAGCTTGAAGGCCGTTACGACAGGCTTCATTATCCAAAGGCTCTTCGCGAGATTCTTAGGATACTTATCGAGATATTTCATCGCCATCAGTAGAACCCTCCAATCTTAAGAAGAACTGCGATTGCTAAGTTGAAAACTGCGAGGGGCATGAATACCTTCCATCCCAGGTTGAGGATCTGATCGGGCCTTACACGAGCGATAGCTCCTCTGACCAGGATCATGAGGAAGAATACGAACCATGCCTTGATCAGGAATATGATCTCAGGGATGGGAGTCTCTCCGATGAAGGGGATTGTCCATCCTCCGAGGAACATGATGGCGACCATACCGCATGAGACTGAACCCCTGAGGTAGTCTCCCAGCATGATAAGTCCCCATTTCATTCCTGCGTACTCTGTCTGCCATCCCTCGACCAGCTCGGTCTCTGCCTCCGCGATATCGAAGGGGGGCCTCTCACACTCTGCGATTGCGCAGAAGAAGAAGACGATGAAACCGAGGAACTCGGGGATGATGAGCCAGATCTCGTCCTGTGCATTTACGATGTCACCGATGTTGAAGCTTCCGACAAGGAGTGATGTGGTGGCGATGATGATGAGCATGGGGACCTCGTAAGAGATCATCAGCTCGGCTGCCCTCAGTCCTCCGATAAGGGAGTACTTGTTGTTCTGTGCCCATCCGGAAACCAGGATGAAGAACGGTGCGAGGGCGTAGAACGCCATGATAATCAAAAGACCTGTGTCGTAGTTGACAACATACCACCTTTGGGAAAGGGGAACCATAACTGCGACGAAACATGAGAGACCGACGATAAGGGAGACACACCAGATGTATGTCATCTTGTCGACTTTCGAAGGGATTGTGTTCTCCTTCATGAAAGTCTTAAGTCCGTCAGCGACACACTGAAGGAATCCTTTCAATCCGATCATTGTTCCGCGCCTGTCCATCAGCCTACCGAGGACCTTACGCTCCATCCATAGGTTGAGCAGGACGACGACGAACGCCACGATGAACGTGACAAGCATGAAGATGGCAAGAGCGAAGACGACACTGACCTCGTCGCAGAGCAGCCATTTGGATACTCCATTTCCGGGGACGATGACGTTGATCAGCCATGCGATTGTTCCTCCGATGATCTGCCAGAGACCGTAACTGAGGTCGTAGGGCAGGTTGCTCGTGAGGAACGGCGTGAACGGGTTGTCGTACGGGTCGGGGAAGTCGATGAAATCTCTGATCGATGTATATTCGTAACTCATCAACTTCACCTGTCTGTCTCTCCCAGGCACATGTCGATCTGAGCGAGAACCGCGGGAACATCAGCGATTCTTACTCCTTCACACATGACCTTGGAGCATGATACGTTCGTGAAAATCGGACTGCGCACTTTGAGCCTGTAGGGTTTGTCCGTACCGTCTGATGCGAGGTACATGATGGACTCTCCACGGGGATCCTCGAGCCTTCCGAATGTTGTTCCGGCAGGGACCTTCGTGGGTGTCTTTATCCTGTAGGGTGCGTTCTTTCCGATGGCCCTGATCTTCTGGACCGCCTGCCTGATGATGTCACATGACTGGAACATCTCCTCGATACGGATCATGTACCTGTCGTATGTGTCTCCGACCTTCGTCTCTTTGTTCAGGACAGGAACCTCGAAGTCGACCTTGTCATAGTTGTCATAGGGGTCGTCACGGCGGATATCGAAATCGACTCCGCAGCCCCTCATTGCGGGACCGGTGAGTCCCATGTTGGCACACTGCTCGCGGGTGAGGTAGCTGATCTTCCTCATCCTGGAGACGAAGACCGATGAGTCATCGATCAGGTAGATGATATCCCACATCGCCTTCTCGAACCGGTCGACCGTTCTCAGGATATCCCTGTCGAACAGATCTGTGATATCGTTCCTGACTCCTCCGATACGGGGGTAGTTGGTTGTCATCCTGGCTCCGCAGAGCTTGACGTTGAGGTCCAGGAAGTACTCCCTCTCCCTCATTGCCCAAAGGAAGACGGTCAGGTTACCCATGTCGGTACCGACCGCGGCCAACCACATCAGGTGTGACTGGATACGGCAGACCTCGTCTGCGACGATCCTGATGTATTTCGCTTTCTCAGGGATGTCGATTCCGAGCGCCTTCTCGACTGTCATGCAGTAAAGGTGAGAATATGTCATCGATGCGCAGTAGCAGAGACGGTCGGTCATGGGAATGATCCTTGCGTAGTCCCTGTTCTCGGTCTCCTTCTCCCATCCGCGGTGAAGGTATCCGACTATAGGATCGGCATCGACACAGAATTCTCCGTCGATCTTCAGCTTGAGGGTCCAAAGACCGTGGGAGAAGGGGTGCTGAGGTCCCCAGATGACCCACATCTTGTCTGTGTCCATCTTCTCTTGTGCTTCTAAAACGGGTACAAGTGAATCTGCCATAATTCTCACTCCTGGCTCCTCAACTTATAAGACTTCCTGAATGGGAAGAACTCGTATGTCTTAGGTGTGAGCAGCCTCTCGAGCCTCGGGTGGTTGTCGAAGACGACTCCGAAGAGCTCCCATGTCTCCCTCTCATGCCAGTTCGCTCCCTCCCAGATATCTGTGACGGAATCGATGTGGAGGTCCTCATCGGGAACGTCGACATCGAGATCGATCATGATACCGGTGTAGTAGTTGGCGAGAAGGTAGACGATCATCAGGTGATCGATGTAATCCACGGCGGTCACGACGGAACAGTGCTCGAACGTGAGTTTCTCGTGGATGAAGACGCACACATCGTGTGAGATCTCCCTGGGGCACTTGGCTTTCACCCTGCGCTCCTCTGTGCTGATGATCTCCACTGCGGGGAACTCTGACTTGAGTGCCTGTGTGATCTCCTCGACTGAAGGACTCTGTAAAACTGTATCCATACTCAGTCCTCCATGAATACTCCCCTGTGGAAGTAATTCTCGATCTTCTTCTGGAGAAGCATGAATCCGTCGATCATTGCGTCGGGACGCGCAGGGCATCCGGGGATGTACACATCGACAGGGACGATCTGATCGAGTCCCTGGACGCAGTTGTAGGAATCATACCAAGGTCCTCCCGAGATAGCGCACTCTCCCATTGCGACGACCCATTTGGGGTTGGGGATCATCTCGTAGAGACGCCTGAGGTCGGGGCGGATCTTCTTTGAAATCCAGCCGTTGACAAGGAGGATATCGGTCTGCCTGGGCGAGGAACGATAGATCATTCCGTAACGCTCGGCATCATACCTGGGTGCTGAAGCAGCTGCCATCTCGAGAGCGCAGCATGCGAGTCCCCAGTGCAGAGGGTGCATGGAGTTCTTCATACCCCATGCCCAGATGGGTCCTGTCAACTTGTCTACTGTCTTCTTTGTTCCGGTACTGAGGAGGTCGTTGATGATCGCGTCCGACCATGTCATGAACTCATCAGCACTCATTGCTACTGCATGGGGGTATAGGCTCATATCCATACTTCTGCCTCCTTCTTAAGGGAGTATGCGACTCCGAGAACCATGATACCGAAGAAGATAATCATCGTGAGCTGAGCTGTTGCAGTCAGTCCGGCGAATGCGATTGCCCACATAAGCAGGAAAGTTGCTACCAGATCGAATACCACGAAGATAAGTGCGAACGTGTAGTACTGGAATCTGAACTGCACGTGGGCTTCTCCGATAGGTTCCGAACCACACTCATATGTCTGTTCCATCCATTGAGTGGGTTTCTCGGGTCTCAAGAACCTCGAAACCAACCATGCGAGCGGCGCAAATGCGAACGTCAGCAACGCCACAAATGCGAGCGGCATGTAGTACATAATTAGTAACATTGGGGCTTTGGATATTTTGTTAGTACATAAAGATAAGCACGCCCGCGCTACTGATACTATTAAGGGAAAGAGAGCTAACCAGGTTTTTTGTACTGATTTGCCAATATTCCGTGCATGTCAGAAGGCATAGGATTCATCGGTGCCGGAAAGATGGCTGAAGCCCTCATCGGCGGATTGATTTCCAAAGGCGTCTTCACCAAGGACCAGATCAAGGCTTGCGCCCCCTCGAAGAAAACGCGTGACCACATCTCGGAGACCTATGGGGTCGAGATGTTCCAGACGGCCAAAGAATTGGTTGATTCATCCAACTTAATCGTCCTTGCCGTGAAACCGAAGCATGTGGACGGATTGTTCACCGAAGAGAAGATCGAGATAGGCAAGGGGAAGACCCTCATCAGCATAGTGGCAGGACTCACCCTTGAGAAGATGAATTCTTATGTGCCAGATGCTAAAAAGATCAGGGTCATGCCCAATCACTGCTGCATGGTCCTCGAAGGCGCTATGGGATATACTTGCGACCCTTCGATGACAGACACGGAGAAAGAAGAGGTGAAGAGGATCCTCTCGGCAGTCGGTTTGGCAGAAGAGGTGCCCGAGTCCCAGATGGATGCTGTTACAGGTATCGCAGGCAGCTCTCCCGCATTCCTTTACATGGTCATCGATGCCATGGCGGATGCAGGAGTCCTCAACGGGCTCTCCCGCGATCAGGCCATCAGACTCGCCGCACAGTCCATGCTCGGTTCCGCAAAGATGGTGCTAGAGACCGGGAAACATCCCGACCAGCTGAAGGACGAGGTATGCTCCCCCGGAGGAACCACCATCGTAGGGGTCAAGATCCTCGAGGACCTCGGCATGCGCAGTGCGATGTCGTCCGCTGTCGACGGTACGATAGAGAAATCACGTCAGATGAGCAATAACTGATCATCTTTTGAAAAACGATTTCATAAGTCCAATCCCGACACGGGGTGCGTTGGACCATATCGATCCCGCATCCCAGTCGAGATCCTTTTTGTTGGCGATCGTGGAGTTCATCATGCGCGTCCCTTCTTCCTTGGTCTCCCAGAGACGGCTCTCCCTCTCCTCGGGATCGCTTATCGTCATGATGCTGTCCACCTTGTGCATGAGCTCGCGTGCGAACTCCGTCCTGGCGCATCTCTCGTCCTTGGCCCTCTCGTCGATGCGCCCGGCCTCGAACTCCTTCTGGGCAAGGATCAGCGCCGCATCGTAGGATATCTCCGCGACATCGTCGCGGGTCATCCACTGGGTCTCGTATGAGAGGACATGCTTCCACGAGGGACTGTCCAGGAGCTTCCTGTGATCCTCCAGCGTTCTGGCGCGGAGCGTGTACCCCCACTTCTCAGGTTCCTCGAAGATCCTGCTCCCGGGATCGACGAAGGGCGCGAAAGGAGCATTGTAGATGAATAGCCTGTCGTCCCTGTTGACAGATGCCCACAGCCTTTCTGCCGCCTCGACGCTGTACAGTGCCGATTCGCGGTCCTGATACGGAAGCCCGTTCATGTAGAAGAGGTCGAACCTGCTGCATCCGTTGCGGAAGGCCGCCGGGATCGTCTTCTCGATCGCCTCGTTGGTGTATCCCTTCCCAAGGGCCATGCGGACCTTCTCATCGTGCGAATCGGGCGAGAACTCAATCGACCACCCTCCCTCGAACGTGTCATCCAGCTTCTTGAAGTACTCCGGCGTAGCTCCGTTGAACAACTCTATCACGACATGGTTCTTGATGCGGTGCTGCCTGCAGGCCTCGAGGAAGCGGTCCGCATAATCCATGCTCCTCTGCCTAAGGTCCCCGACTATGAAGATCGGCGTATCGAGATACGACTGAATGGCGGCCATGTCCTCCGCCAGCTTCTCCGGGCTCCTGAACGCCGGGGCCTTCCTGCAGACGACCTTCCCGTTAGCATGATGAGAGCCTCCGCATTCGGCGCAGTTGATGGAACATCCCCTCACGGTGAAGACCGAGGTCAGCGGAAGCTTGTCCCACCCATACCAGGGCAGCGCTCCCGAGATGTCCATGTTGCGCATGACGCATTTGATCATCGTCCCGTAATCGAACTTGATCTCGTCCAGGGATTCCAGCGAATAGGCCAGAGCGTTCTCATGGACGTTGCCGTTGGAATCCTTCCATGTCAGGTTCGGGACCTCGGAGAGGTCGCCTCCTTTGGAGAGCACCTCCATCATCATGACCGTCGGCACCTCCGTGGTATCCCCTCTCATGACCAAATCTATCTCAGGGCGCTGGATGAGCTCCCTGTAGAAGTATGACGATGTCAGTCCCCCGAACTCGACCAACGAGTCGGGATGGTATTTCTTGACCAATTTCGCCAGCTCTATCGCCCCGTGCGCATGAGGCATCCAATGGAGGTCTATGGCGAAGACCTTCGCGTTCAGGCTCCTGATCCTCTTCTCCACATCGAACCTATCGCTCTTCAGCATCTGGACGGCGATGTTGACGATCCTCGTCCTGAAGCCCGCCGCCTCCAGATGGGCCGATATGGTCATGAACCCGATTGGATACATCTCGAACACGGGCGACGACGGGATGACGTCGCTGACCGGTCCATAGAATATTGGCTTCTTGCGGAAGTCATAGACCGATGGGGCGTGCATGAAGATGATGTCCGAACCCACGGCCTCACTTCCCGAAACGTCTCTTGCGCTGCTGATAGGTCCTGACCGCCCTCAGCATGTCGATGAACCTGAAACCGGGCCAGTAGATATCGGTGAAGTACAGTTCCGAATACGCCATCTGCCAGAGCAGGAAATTCGAGACCCTGATCTCCCCTGATGTGCGGAGGATCAGGTCCGGATCCGGAAGGTCGCCGGTGGAGATGCATGATGATATCATGCTCTCGTTGATGTCCTCAACATCTATCTCGCCTGACTTGACCTTCTCGGCGATGGTGCGGACAGCATTGGTGATGTCCTGCCTTCCGCCGTAGGCGATCGCCATGTTGAGCGAGAAATCGCTGTATCCCTTGGTCTTCTCCTCGGCATACCGCATCGCCTCCAAAACGTTGTCCGGGAGCAGGGACTGGTCGCCGATGACCTTTATCCCGACGTGCCACTTGTGGACCTCCTCGTCGTCGCCGAACTCGTAGAGGGACTTCTCGAGCAGGTCCATGATGCATGACACCTCCTCCGGGTCCCTGTCGAAGTTCTCCGTGGAGAATGCATAGACCGTGAGGTGATGGATGCCCAGATCGAGGCACCAGTGCACGACCTCGTTCAGCTTGTCCCTTCCGAGCTTGTGCCCCTCGATGGGATCGGTGTTCAGGACCTCCCTGGCGTACCGGCGGTTGCCGTCCATGATGATGGCCAGATGCTTGGGCATATCGCCCTCCCTGACCTGCTTCTCAAGCTCCGCCTCGTAAACCGAATACGCTTTATCGGATACGATACGGGGCAGTTCCATGATATCACTCGAAATCTGACGGCACGCCTGCCGCTTTCTCACCGAGGTCGAAACAGCCGATCGCCGCGACCGCGCCGATGACCCCCTTGTTGTTCCCGAAGAGCGATATGATCTGCACACCGTTCTCCTCGGCCACCTTGATGGCGTCCTCGGGCTTGTACAGGACGGACTTGCAGCTCCATCCGAAGTCCTCGAGCGCCTTGGGTATCTGGAGCCCCTGGAAGACCGTCATCATCGCATCCTCCGAGTACGACTCCTTCTTGATGAAGTCAACCGCGTACTCGATGAGTGCGGGGATGTCCGATTCCTTGACGGCGAACGATATCGCGGTACCGCAGCAATTGGTGGTCTTGTTGGGCGCATCGGGGTTGAGCTGGACGATCTTATGCTCGATGAACTTGCCTATGGGGCACTGTGTTCCGAGCTTCAGACCTGTAACCCATGTGGCCCCCTTCTCCTTGGTGTCGGTATCGTCGATTCCGATGATCACGCGGACCATCTTAGGGGTGATGATATCGACGTGCGCGATGTGCGCGCCGCCCATCTTGAAATCGTCCGGGTACTCTGTGCGGATGACGTCCGGACATGCGGGCATGCATGCCCCTATGCCTACGCTGGCACCTGCCATGCCGTACCAGCTGGAACGGACCTCGTCGCCCTCGATCTTGATCGATTTGATCCCCATAGAGCCGAGCTGCTGGGAGACCGGGCCGAACTTCAGCTCCTCCTCCCCGATCACGGCATCGGTGATGAGCATGGTCGACTTGAGCTTGACCGACCTGATGACCCCTCCGCTGCGGCGTCTGTTGACCGCATCCCACTCCGCGGGTCCGACTGAAGAGCAGTTCTCCACGAACTGGACCTTGCCGTTCTTCTCGTCCACCATGGTTATGAAACGCTTGCAGAACATCCTTCCGGACTTCGCCTGTACCTCTTCTGGTGTCAGTATCTGTACCAATCGATCACCTGGATCATTCGTCGGAACCCTCATCGGTTCCGTACTCGTCGGGGTCTGCCACGAATATTGCCTCTGCGGGCACTGAGTGGCAGAGATAGACCGTACGTGCTGCCTTTCCTATGTCGCAGCCCATGTCCATGCACATGTCCGTGTCGATTCCGAGGATTATGGGGTCCTCGGTGTGCACGAGCCCGGCGCGCATCGCGTCGCCGAACGTCCTTGAGAGGTGGACCATCGAACGGTCGACGGGAACGATACCGTTCTCCAAAAGACCCTCGACCTCCTCCTCGTTGGTAGGGTAGAAGAGCTCCTCAGGGATGTTCTCGCAGTCCAGCCTGATATCGAGCTGGATTGTGTGCCCGTAAGTCGCTCTGATCTTTCCGCCGGAGATGCAGTACCTTCCTTTGGGATCGGTGTCGACGAGAGCCTCCAGGTGCCTGATCCTCAGCCATTTCATGCGGGGGTTGAGCTCCTTGATCTTGTCCAGGACGTCACGTGTGGAGACATATCCCTGGCTGTCCATCTTGAGGCCGTACTTTCCGTGCCTGAGCATTCCTGCGAGGCTCCTTCCGATCTTCTCGACCTCGAAGTCGGACATTATGAACTTGCCTTCCTCGCCGCAGACTGGGCAGCGCTCGCTGCGGTAGTATCCGTGATCTTCGCATTCTCTTATCATAGTCTCACTCCTGAGGCTGTCTCCGCTGCCTTGACCGCGTTGGCCATGAGCATGCAGATTGTCATGGGTCCGACCCCGCCGGGGACGGGTGTGATTGCGGACGTCTTGTCCTTAACATTGTCGAAATCCACATCGCCGACGAGCCTGCTTCCCTTGGGATGGGTGGGATCCTCGATCCTGTTGGTCCCGACGTCGATGACGACGGCCCCCTCCTTCACCATGTCCGGCGTGACGAAGCGCGGTTTCCCTATCGCGACGATGAGTATGTCGGCCTGCCTCGTGATCTCGGGCAGGTTCTTTGTGCGTGAATGTACGATCGATACTGTGGAATCCGCGCCTGCGCCCTTCTGGACCATCATCGCGGCCATGGGCTTCCCGACGATGTTGCTGCGTCCGATGACGACGACATGCTTCCCCGACGTCTCGACGCCTGACCTGATCAGCATCTGCTGGACACCGGCGGGCGTAGCCGGGAGGAAATCCGGATTGCCTATGAGGACGCGCCCTACGTTGCTGGGGTGGAAGCAATCCACATCCTTGGACGGGTCGATGGCATTGATGACGGCCTCCTCGTCGAGGTGCTTGGGCAGAGGGAGCTGAACAAGGAATCCGTGAATGGAGGAGTCCTTGTTCAGTTCATCCACCTTTGCCATGAGCTGCTCCTGTGTGGTCTCCGCGGGCATGCGTACAGTGAGCGACTTCATTCCGAGTTCCTCACACATCTCGCCCTTCTTCCTGACGTAGACCTGGGAAGCGGGGTCATCTCCGACGAGCACGACAGCGAGTCCGGGGGTGATGCCCTTGGATTTCAGGAATTCGATCCTCTCCCTGAGCTCCTCATAGATCTCTGCTGCCACATCCTTACCTAAAATGAGCTTTGTCATGGCTCTCACAGTGGGCGTTCGATAACCTGTGCCCTATATAATAGCGCGCACAAAATCAGGAGTTCAACGGAAGACCAGACTGTATCCGTAGACTGTCAACGGCGTCCCCATGCACATGATCTCCCTCTCGGCCACCCTCGAAGAGCCTATATGGTCGTAGAATCCGAAGTTGCAGTCTGTGTCGGTGTAGAAGAAGAATCCCGTCTTCCTGGACGATTCGGCGATCCTCTCGGCCTCATCCATCATCATCCTTCCGAATCCATGCCCCTTGCATTCATCAGCGACGATCAGGAGCCTGAGCTCCGCCCATTCGTCCCTCTTGGCATCATTCGCGAACCCGGTATAGCATCCGTAGAGGCTGTCCATGTCCTCCAGCAGCTGCCTGAACCCGGGATCGGATGATAATTCGCCTTGCAGCAGGGACAGCTCCTCGGACATATCGATGGCCGGCCCGCCCATCTCCTTCAGGATGAGCACACCCTTGGCCTTTCCATCCGCCAGAAGCGTCACAGCCCTGTCCGAACCGTCGATACAGCTAAGGAGATAGAACTCGGCCATCCTGCGGCCGTTCTCCTCTGAATATAGCCCAAACTCCCATTCATCGTCGATTATCCGCGAAAGGTCACCGAAGTCCTCCGGCACCGTGTCCCTGAATCCGATGTCCATGTTATCACCCGGTTATGATCGAGGGTACGAATCCCGCGTCGAGGATCCCTTCTATGACATGTTTGACATCCCTCGCATTGCCGGAGACCCAATCGTCCGCCATGACACCGTCGTCTCTCCTCTCGACCATGTGCCAGCTGTGTGTAGACAGCACCAATTCCCCGTCATCCATGGAAGCTGCGAGATCGATATAATCCGACGGTTTCCTCTTGCCCTCGTGCATAGGCCACAGATATGCGGCTATGGTCCTGCCGTCAGCATCCCTGCCCTTGGCTACCGGGTGCTGTGTGATGCCTCCGATGCAGTAAGGGAGCGTTCCTGGATCCGCATAAACCGACGAATCATGCCTTATGCCCAGCCTCTCCAGCTCCGCGAGGACGCGGTCGTCCTCCGACATGAACGGTGCGCGGAAACAGGTCGGTGCTGAGATCCTGTCTTTCACAGCCAGATATCCTCTATCCATGACATCGCTGAGATCCTTCACCAAGGTCAGGTCCTCATGGTCGTACCCGTGGAATCCCACGCAATGCCCCGATATGACCGAGCAGT
This sequence comes from Thermoplasmata archaeon, assembly GCA_015063245.1. GTDB lineage: Archaea > Thermoplasmatota > Thermoplasmata > Methanomassiliicoccales > Methanomethylophilaceae > Methanoprimaticola. The sequence continues at coordinate 184,085 of SUSV01000002.1, read as the reverse complement.
CGAATGTCTCGGCCGTCCTGCCCTCGACGAAGAATGTGGCCCTGATGCCCAGCTCGTCCAGGATGTCCAATATTATGCCCAGCCCCCTCTCGGAGGATGAGAACCTCGGACCTGTCCCTGAACCGCGGTCTATGGAGCCTGCGGCATCCGTGCCGTCGATATGGATATTGACGTCGCGGTCGACGTCGACTGTGAACACCAGTCTGCAGGTCATCTCGGCTTGATGTCGGCGACCCTCTTGATGAGCATTCCCTCGATGTCGAACGGGTTGTTGCTCAGAGCGGCCTCCTTGGCCCTCTTCAGCTTGGCCTCGCTCTCGGCGTAGATGGTCATGAGGACATCACCCTCCTCGACCCTCTGGCCCTTCTTCTTGAAGATCAGCAGCCCGGCACCTTTGTCGCTGGGCGACCCTGCGATCTTGGCAACGTTGACGATCTCCTTGTTGAAGATCGTGTGGACATATCCTGAATGCGTGGCGACCACATCGTAGGAGTACTTACCCGGCTGGAGGTCCGAGGACTTGAGGTCGGCCCTTCCGCCCTGTGCCTGCACGATCTCCAAGAACTTCTCATGCGCGGCACCCGACTCCAGGAGCGACTTGGCCCTTGCGACACCGTTAGATATGCCTGCCATCTCGAAGATTATGCCTGCGCACTCCAGCGCCTTCTCCACCACGCTGGCAGGGTGCTTGTTGCCTTCCAGGATGCTGATGCACTCCCTCGCCTCGAGGTTCGGCCCGATGGCGCTTCCGATAGGCTGGTCCGCATAGGTGATGGCGCACTCCACGTGCATTCCGATCCTCTCTCCCAGGTCCATAAGGTCACGGGCATATGCCTTGGCAGCCTCGAGGGTGGGGACCTTGGTCCCCTGCCCGGTGGGGATGTCCACCAGGAGATGGGTCGAACCCATGGCGACCTTCTTGCTCATGATGGATGCGAGCATCTGCGCCCTTGGGTTGATACCGAGGGGATGCTCGATCCTGATGACCATATCATCCACAGGTGCCAGATTCATGGATCCGCCCCATGCGAACACTCCTCCGACATTCTCCGAGATGCTCATGAGCTTGGATGCCTCCAGCTCGATGTCGCAGAACGTCTCGACGAAATCGGAGGTTCCGCATGCACTGCTGATCGCACGGGATGACGTCTTGGGGATCATCAGCCCGGCTGCGGCGACGATGGATACCACGATGGGCGTGATCTTGTTACCGGGGACGCCTCCGAGGCTGTGGAAGTCGAACACAGGCTTCCTTGAGAATTTGATGATATCCCCTGTGTTGGCCATGGCCATGGTGAAATCGGCTATCTCGTCGATGTCCATGCCGTTGATGTAGAGAGCCGTCAGCCATGCCGATATCTCGATGTTGGAGAGCCGGTTATCCAGGATATCCTCGACTATCGCCTCGATCTGCTCCTTGTTGAGTCTCTCCCCGTCCATCTTCTTGCGGATGTAGCGGACGGAATCCGGCGCATGTGCGAACATGATGTCCACCGTACCGTCCTTGTTGGTCCCGACCTTCTCGAAGAGCGATGTGGACATATACGCTGTACCGCGGTCAACGACACCGTCAGCGTAGGACACCAATGCGATAGTGGACTTCTCCCCGCTGATCATCACACGGTCGTTCACCTTCACTCCGAGGACCTTGCAGTCCTCGCTCTCGAGAAGGACCTGCGGCTCAGGGGTGCTGATGTTGAATGTCTTGACGTTGAATCTCATTTAGATCCCCACGTTTCCAATGCGATTGCCAATTCCTTATGGTCCTTGGCATATTCCTCCTTAGGGATTCCCAGATAGGCCGCGTCGACCGCCTGGCTAATTCCCATGGCTCCTGCCTTGACCCCGCCGGGGTGCCCTGCGACGCCTCCTCCGGCCTGGATCTGCACGTTGAATCCCGCCTTCTTCACGATGGCCTCGACGATTCCGGGGTAGACACCTCCGGAGCATACGGGCATGACCGTCTTGTACGGGACGTCGTTTCCGAGGCATGCGGTCAGGTTGCTGTCCTCCTTGGTGCTTCCGGACATCTTCCCGACCCCCAGGGTTCCGATGTGGAGGGCATCCCCTCCGCACATCCTGACCAGCTTAGTCAGCGGGAGCATGGCGATTCCGTGGAGCGGGTCCTTCGTGAACGCGCCGTGCATAGTCCTGTGGACATGGATCGGCACCTTGATGGACGGGTCCTCCGCCAATGCCTGCACCGCTCCGAAACCGCATGTAATGACATCGACCATGATCTCCCTGGCGCCCCACGACTGGACCTTCTCTGCGAGCTCGACGATCTTGTCGCCACGGGTGCTGACGTTGATGGCGTGCATCATCTTGTGGCCCTCGCTCTCCAGCCTATCCAATGCCTCCGCGACCGCGACGGTCCTGTCCTCTATGGGGCAGAACGCCTGGTCGACGAGGGTCTCGTCGTCCTTGGAGTTGGTGAGCCCTCCGGCTCCCGCCTCGTACACGTATTTCGCTGTGTTCTTTGGGTCGAGACCGATCTTGGGCTTGACTATGGTCCCCACGAGGGGCTTCTCGGGACGGTCCAGTGCCTTCCTGATACCGTCGGCACCGAACTTCGGGCCTTTGAACTGCGAAAGGATCGATTTGGGGAATGTCACGTCCTCCAACCTCACTCCCTTCAATGCTCCGAGACCGAATAGATTCCCTGCTATGACACTGAGGATCTGGGGAACCGCTCCGACCTCGATGCTGAAATCGTCGGTCGGGAACTCCACTATAATCTCGTCCCCCGAGATGTCCACGACCCTGGCCCCGAGATTGTTGAATATCTCGGTGTTGAGTGTCGAGATTCCGGTCCATGTCCCGGTGGACTGCTCCGCAGCTATGGCCTCAGCGGCCTTCTCGATTGGAAGGTCCGTTGTCACACGGTACTTGCATACCACATAGTTGTCCTGATCGACAGGCTCTCCAAGATGAAGATACGAATCCATACTCTCACTCCTTCAATAACTCCGTTCCAAATTTTCTCTGCATGACGTCGTAAACGGAACCCGGGGAGATCAGCCCGACCTCCGAGATTATCCCGCTTATGTACTCTGCCGGCGTGACATCGAACACCGGATTGCATACCTTGACCGAATCCGGTATCTCCCCGGGCCTCACGACCTCGGACATGTCACGCTCCTCTATCTTGACCATATCCCCTGAAAGCGTCAGCGGCGAGAACTTATAGGTCTCGCTGCAAACATAGAACTGGACCCTCGCCTCGTGTGCAGCCAATGCCAGCTGGGAGGTTCCGATCTTGTTGATCAGCGCACCGTGCGATGTGATGGTGTCCGCGCCGACGAATACCTTGTCCATCTTCTTCATCATCAGGCGCACAGCACTGTCGATGATGAGGGTGGTGTCGATGCCTTCCTTCGCAAGATCGTTCACAGTGAGGATACCCTGTCTCCATGGGCGGGATTCCGTGGCGTACACCTTGATGTCCTTGCCCTGCCTGTGAGCCTGCGCGATCACGCTGATCGCCACGCTGCTGTTGCAGTGCGTCATTATGGTGTCGCCGTCCTCTATCCTCTTGGCCCCGATGCGTGCGATCGTCTTGACCGCCTCGTTGGACTCCGCGATGAACTCATTGGAGTTCCTCGTCAGAAGCTCCCTGGCATCGTCTACCTTATCGATATCCTCGACTCCTTTGATGGAGGCGTGCACCCCGTTCCAGAGGGATACTGCGGTAGGTCTGGAATCCAGCAGAATCTTCACGGCTTCATCCAGATCCTTCCTGAATTGGGCCATGTCGTTGCCGCTGTACGACTCTGCGAACTTCCCGATAGCTCCTGCTCCCGCCCTTGCTATCCTTCCGGCACCGCGGATGCTCATATCACGGATTTCCTGAGCTGTTGTGACGACATTCTGGTCCATGCAGGTGTATCGGGGACCGTTGTTAATAACATTACGTGCACGCTTTACAAGACTACCGAATGGACTAATCTGCGGGCCTCATCCAGACCGAAACAGAGGTATGTTGCTGCGACCAGGGCCTCGAAGCAGTCCGCACGCATGTTCTCCTCGATGACCTTCATGTTCCCTTTCCTGTGCCCGTTCCCGACCCTCATGACCGAATCGATGTCCACGCCCCTCTCCACTATCCTTTGGGAGAGCATATGGTTCGCCACCTTATCCTGCTTGTAATCGGTCATCGGACCCTCCACGATATCAGTCTCCTTGTAGACGTGCTCGCAGACCAGGAACTCAAGAACGGCATCGCCGAGGAACTCCAGCCGTTCATATGAGGGGACGTTCCTGGGCGGATCCATATCCGCCGCCTCGTTCGTGAAGCTGTCGTGGGTAAGGGCTTCGCAGAACAGTGCCAGCTGTTCAGCCTTGAGGCCTCTGAGACCGAATGGCGGCCTGGCAAGGAACTCCCTGACGCTCTTCTCGAAATCCGACTCCACTGTACCCCTCGACGACCTTGATTGCACTGACTGTCAGATATATCTGACGGCGGTACCATATACGGTGATCTCCGCGGCGCCCGCTGATATCATGGATGTCACATACCTCATGCAGACGACCGCATCCGCACCCTGGGCCTCCGCATCCTCGACCATCCTCTGGGTAGCGATCGCACGTGATTCGTTCATCATCTTGACGTAGTTCTTGAGCTCCCCTCCCACGATCGACTTCGCTGCCTGGGATATGTCACGGCCGATGTTCTTCGTCTGGATCATGTTCCCCTTGGCGATGCCTATGATCTCGTAGCTCTTTCTGGGTATGTTCTCAGTAGTTGTCAACAGCATCCTCAAGACCTCCATCTATCTCCTTGATCCTCTGCCAGCCCTCGAATGCAAGCACAGAGAGGAACAGAAGCATGGCGACGGCATAGACGGCCACTACGAAGAGGGACAGCTCGGTGAAGGCTATCGCCACGATTATGCTGACCAGATAGATTGTGAATAAGGACACTGTGATCCATACCCCTATCTTCTTTTCGTATTGTCATCCGTGCGGATCACCTATAATACAATCTCCTGTCACGGTTATTAACTGTTACCATGGCCTCAGAACTGAGTAAATACCTGTAAAAGATACATCTGGGCATGAGGAGCATCGGTACCGTCCGGATAGATACTGAGAGGCTTGCACTCCGCCGTTTCATGCAGTCCGACCTGGAGGACCTCTACAGGAACTACGGCTCCGATCCCCTTGTATACAGGTATGTGAGCTTCGCGCCCTGCACCACCAAGGAAGGATGCGAGAAGTTCATCGAGACGCACATCCAGTGCTACTAGAACAACTCGGATTTCTACGGATGGGCGATAACCGTGGACGGCATGGTCATCGGAGCCATCGGCCTGTTCGAGATCGATTTCGATGCCCGCTCTTGCGAGATTGGATACAGCCTGGGAAGCAGATGGTGGGGCAAGGGATACGGGACCGAAGCAGCACTGGCCGTAAGGGATTTCGCATTCAAGCAGATAGGTATCCACCGCATCCAAGGCACATGCCACCCGGAGAACAGCGCCTCCGAGAACATCCTGAAGAAGATAGGGATGCAGTTCGAGGGGATCATGCGCGATGCCCAGAGGAACAGGGACGGGACCTATTCCGACCTCAAGCTCTATGCGGTTCTGTCGGACGAATGAAGCACTACTTGCCTGACCTTCCCCATTATAAGTATAAGTAAAACGAGTGCAATCGTTGGACTATGCCCGGCAAGAAGCGCGTGAGAATGAGAGGAGTGAAACACACCTCCAAGAAATTGGAAGACGATCTTCTGGAGCGCTCCAGGAATCTCGCCGACAACCCGGGCCTTCTGAGACCACAATGCGCCGGAAACTGCAGGAAATGCGCCTTCGACAAGGTGTTCAAGAGCATCGACTCCCTGCAGAAGATCCGCAACAACCCCGATGCATTGGTGAAGGAAGCAGGGAAGATGTTCAACGACGACATCACCAAGGCCTACGCCGGCACCATCTCATTGGCTGCGGCTGGATCCGTGCCTCTCCTTGCGAGCGCCAATCTGGGCGGAGAGGTGGTCTCCTATGCGGTCAGGGGAAGCGTCGGCGCCGACAAGCTGATCGGCTGCCAGTACTACACCGACCCCAGGATCAGGCTGCTCCTCTACAACCAGTTCATCAAGAAGAACGGGCTCTACCTGTACTCCTTCGAGGACACGCTGGTCTGCTCGGACAAGTTCAACATGCCTGAGGACTACCTCTACGATGCATTCTGGGAGACCCCGTACGAGTTCCCCGAGGATGCCGTCGAATGCGGACATGACGCCTCCGCCGTGCTGGAGATCGAGGTCAAATCGCTCGGTGAGACCGTCAGGATATGCGAGCAGTGCGCCAAACCCGTATCGACGCTCCAGTTCCTGGTGTCCAGGATATGCTGCAACGACCCCCTCGGCGATTTCTCTGTCCGTGTGAGGCACAAGTACCACGCAGAGGGCGAGAGCGATACCGTGGAGATCACCGACACCAAGCTGAAGGAATACATGATCGGAAAGGTCACCGACTCCACTCTCATAGGGGAGGTCAAGCGCTCCAAGCTCGGCGACCTCAGGGGAAATGCGACCGCGACATACATCATCGGGACCAAGAACTACGGTTCTTCTCTGGATGCGTTCATAGCGGACGTCAGCGGTGATGAGAAGATCAAGGCCCTCCTGAAGGACTTCCTCTCGGCCAACCCCAGGACGATCATCATCAAGAACGGCAAGGACACTGATATCCTCTCGGCAATCTGGGAGGATGACTGGAAAGGCATCATCGCCGCATACACCGACGAGATCACATCGAACAAGGTCGGGGACCAGTCCAAAGCACAGCCCCTTCAGGCGCTTGAAGCAGCCCACACGATTTTCATATCGGCATCCGTGGTTGATTCGCTGCCTGTGTTCAGCAAGCCCGGCCCCATCACCGTCATAGCTGATACCCTCGCCAAAGCGGCCAAAGTGGGCGGAATTGAGATGCTGACCAAGACCGTTCAGAACACGAGCCTCAAGAACAACAGATCGCGCAGCCTCGCATCGTCTTTCTTCATCGGGCTCGGATGCACCGAGATACCCATCAAGCTCAGCAAGGAGGAGAAGGATCTCGCAGACTATCTGGCACCTTTTGCAAAAGCGGTTGTGTCTGCCAACGGCGACAGGTACCGCGAGACCATGAACACGCTGCTCACTGCATCGGGTTCAGGGGAGAAGGTCTGATACGGATATCGGCGACATAGTGGGACACCGAAGGCGCGTATGACTTCACCTCGTGCACCCTGAGGATCTCATAACCGTCCTCTCCGCAGTTCGCGTCGAAGACCGATCTGATTCTGTCCATGTACTCATGGACGTAGAACGTATCATGATAGTGGATTATCCCGCCGGGGCGTATCATCGACAGGGCCTTCGGGACGAATTCCGATGTCGTCTGGACGTAGCCCATGAGTATGCGGTCGGCGAAGTGCTTCCCCAGAAGGTTCCTGTTATCGGACAGTATAGGGATCACCACATCCGACAGCTCGTTATCGATGACGTTGCGGCACAGGAACTCGTAGGATTCAGGATTCTTCTCGCAGGCGAAGACACGTCTGGCACCTGAATATTTCGCAATAGGGAGAGTGAAGTAGCCTATACCTGCGAACATGTCGACCACGGTCTCGCCCGTGCAGTCCAGCTGCCTCATGCGCATCCTCTCATCGGTGTTGCCCGACGCGAACATGACCTTGGTCACATCGAACCCGTACCTGATGCCGTTCTCCAGACGTACCGACTCCGTCTCCGTCCCGTAGATGATCTCCATACTCGGCTGCCTGAACTCGCCTGAGACGCCTCTGACGTCCGCGCAGACGGTCTTTGCTCCCAGCACCTCCGCATATGTCCTGCCTATCAGTTCCTTGTACGGCTGGCACCCGGGATCCATCCTGACGATCACGATGTCGCCCACATACTCCCATTTCTCGGGCACAATGCCGTCGAGCTCCGGGTATGATGACAGGATATCGTGTATCTTCTCCTGAGGGCTGCGGCGGTCCAGTGTATGGGCGTCGCCCTCCATGGTCTCGAGCCCCATAGCGCGGACATCGTCCACATGCTCCGGCAGGATAGGAACGTAACGGAAAACATCATCCTTGCCGATCTTGGCATGCAGGTCCACGAAATCCCTGGACATCAGGTCCCTTATCGCAGGTCCCGCCTCCTCGGAGGGGATCCTTGCGAAGGTCACTCTCTTCATCTGAGGGTCCTCAGATACAGCGGCACTGCCTTGATAAGCGCCTTGGGGCGCTTCAGCACCTTCTTGACGACCTCTGTCGGATGGTCGATCTCCATATCGTTGAGGACGGGCACGAGGTTGTTCTTCATGACATAGTCGTAACCCTTGTTGAGATCGTTGTCCGTCATCCTCTTGAACTTCTTCCTGGCCATGTATGCCAGATCCAGCTCCTTGCCGAAATCGGCGTTGCAGAGCTTGGAGTATTCCGTGAGATCCTTGGATGTGAGGGTGTTTGCGTCGAGACACGATGACAGCACCTTCACGAGATGGCTGTTCGCCCTGAATGCAGGGTACAGGCCTCCGCCGGACAGCGGTTTGACATGTCCCGCCGCATCTCCGATGAGCATGCATCTGTCCCCGCAGACGAACGGGCGGCCTCCCAGAGGGATCTTCCCGGAATAGACCTTCAGCACCTTGTCGTGGACCCCCATTTCGATGAGCCTCTGCGAGAGGTACTCCGAGGGGGATTCCGTTGCTCCGGAGATGCACAGCCCTATGCGTGTGAAGTCTCCGCAGGGGATCTGCCAAGCGAAGAAGCCGGGTGCGACGGTGTTGCCAACGAACACCTTGAACACGTCCTGGTTATCCATCCTCATATCGACATCCGCCTGGATGCCACGGACGTACTCCTTGGGCCTGTTCTCGCCCATCGTCATGGAGACGACCGAATTGACACCGTCGGCGCCGATTATCGCCTTGGATTTGTAGGTGGCGTTCTCGGTATCGACGAAGACCGCATCCTTGATCGTATGGGAGACGTACCTGTCCGAGAACGAGAATACCGCGCCCGCCTGCTTGGCGGCGTCGGCCATCTTCCTGTCCAGGTCCGCACGGTCGACTATGTAGCCCTTCGGCTTCTCCGAACGGACCGTGAAGGATTTCCCGTTGGGGAAGACGAACTCGGCACCGTAGAGCGTGTTGATGATGTTCGGCTTGACGCCGGACATCGCGATGGTCTCCTCCGAGATCAGGCCTGTGCAGTGCTGGGGCAGTCCGGGGACCGAATGGTTCTCGAGGACGAGCACGTCGTACCCCTTCTCAGCCAGCGACCTTGCCGCCAGCGATCCCGCAGGACCTGCGCCTACCACGATTACGTCATGCATGGACTTCAGTTCTTCTTGGATTTCTCGTAATCCGCGATGAACTTCTGGATACCCTCGTCGGTCTTGGGGTGGCTGACCATCTTCTTGAGGGTGTCGTAGGGGATCGTTGCGATGTCGCATGCATCGAGAGCGGCCTCCAGGACATGGTTGGGTCCGCGGATGGATGCTGCGATGACCTCGGTCTCGTACCCGTAGTTCTCGAAGATCGTCATGATCTGGGAGACGAGGTCCCCTCCGAACTGTCCGATGTCGTCGAGACGTCCGATGAACGGGGATACGAATGCCGCTCCCGCCTTCGCCGCCAGAAGTGCCTGGAGAGGCGAGAAGATGAGTGTGACGTTGACCTTGATTCCCTCGGATGAGAGGATCTTCGTGGCCTTGAGGGTCTCCACGCACATGGGGAGCTTGACGTTGATGTTGGGGTGGATCTTCGCGAGCTCGCGGCCCTCCTTGACCATCTCGTCGCAGGTCATGGACATCGCCTCTGCCGAGATGGGGCCGTCGACGACCTCTGCGATCTCCCTGACGCGTGTCCTGACGTCCACGCCTTCCTTCGCGATGAGACTGGGGTTCGTGGTGACTCCGTCGAGGATTCCCCAGCTGTTGATTTCCTTGATCATGTCGAGATTCGCTGTGTCAATGAAGATTTTCATGTTCAACCCTTCCTTGAAATCGATTTCTTGGCAGCATCGTAGATGTCTGCCGCGGTGAGTCCGTACTTCACCATCAGGTTGTCGGGCTTCCCCGATTCCCCGAACGTATCCTTCGTACCTACCCTCTCGAGCGGTACGCAGACGCTGTCGCAGAGCACCTCCGCGACTGCCGATCCGAGTCCTCCGATGATGCTGTGCTCCTCTGCGGTCACGCAGCATCCGGTCTTCTTCACCGATTCGATGATTGCCTCCGAATCGATTGGTTTGATCGTGGACATGTTGATGACCTCGGCGCTGATGCCCTCGGCCTTGAGCTTCTCGGCCGCATCCAGACAGAACGACACCATCTGTCCGCAGCCGATGATCGTCACATCAGTCCCCTCCGAGAGCACGGTCGCTTTGCCGATCCTGAACTCCACATCCTCGGGCAGGATCGTCGGGAAGTCCGCGCGCCCCATCCTCATGTATGCGGGACCCTCGTATTCCGCGAGGGCCTTGGTGGCCGCATATGCCTCGTAGGCATCGGCGGGAGCCACTACCACCATGTTGGGCAGTGCGCGCATTATCGCTATGTCCTCTAGCGCCTGATGCGATGCGCCGTCCTCACCCACGCTGATACCGCAGTGGGTGGCGACGACCTTGACATTGAGTTTGGGATATGCCACTCCGAGCCTTATCTGCTCCCAGCACCTTCCGGAAGCGAAGACCCCGAAGGTGGAGGCGAAAACTGTCTTGCCTGATGCCGCCAGCCCGGATGCGATGCCGATCATGTTCTGTTCGGCGATCCCGACCTCCACGAACCTCTCGGGACATACCTTCTGGAAATCCGATGTCTTCGTGGATCCGGCGAGGTCGGCGTCGATGACGACTACCTTGGGATCCTCCCTGGCAAGGTCCGCGAGGGCCTTTCCGTAATAGTTGCGCTGTGCGAGCTTCTCGCCGGTCATTGGATGGCCTCCCTGAGCTCGGAGACGGCCTGAGCATACTCCTCTGAGTTGCAGGCCTTTCCGTGGAATCCGGGGTTGTTCTCCATGAACGATACGCCCTTGCCCTTGACGGTCTTCATGATGATGACGGTGGGCTTCGTCTTGGCCTTGTAGGCCTTGTCGAGAGCCTCGAGGATCTGACGCATGTTGTGGCCGTCGATGATGATGACCTGCCATCCGAATGCGCTCCATTTCTCCGGGAGGGGCTCCAGCCCGACCGCGTTCTCGGTATCTCCTGTGATCTGAAGCCTGTTGCGATCTACGATGGCGATGAGGTTGGTCAGCTTGTTCTGGCGCGCGAACATCGCGGCCTCCCAGTTCTGACCTTCCTGAAGCTCTCCGTCGCCGAGCATGCAGATGGTCTTGTAGTCCTTGCCGTCCATCTTCCCGGCCAGCGCGATACCGCATGCCATGCTCAGGCCCTGCCCGAGCGAACCGGTGGACATCTCTACTCCGGGGACCTTCCCGCGGACGGGGTGCCCCTGGAGCTTGGAATCGATCTTTCTGAGTGTCTTGAGATCCTCGACCGGGAAGTAGCCTGCCTCGGCCAGTGCGGCATAGAGGACGGGCGCAACATGTCCCTTGGAGAGCACGAACCTGTCCCTGTCCGCCCATGCGGGGTTCTTGGGATCGTGCTTCATGACCTCGAAGTAAAGTGCCGCCATCATGTCGGCGGCGGATAACGACCCTCCGGGGTGTCCGGAACGGGCCTCGTACGTCATATCGACGACGTGGAGCCTGAGCTTGTTCGCGATGTTCTCCAACTCGGCTGCGGTTGCCATCGTCTCACTCGCTCTCAATCCTGGGTGCAAGGAGATAGCTGACCTTCGCCTCACCCTCTGCCAGTGCGAACACGAGTTTCACTGGATAGTCGTTGTCGAGCTCGATGTTGACCTGTGTTCCCGAGGGGATAGCTTTGATGATGTTGGCAAGGTACTCCGGGGGGAACATGCTGCACACGTCGGTGTCTGTAGAGATCTTCGCGGTGCTGGCATCCAGCTTGAGACTGACGGAATCCGTGTCGCCTTCGCATGACAGCTCGAAGAACTCCGGTCCTGCCTTGAGCGTGATGTGGTCGGAGATGGACTCGACCGCACGGATACCCTTCTGGAGCTCCTCGATGGGGACCTTGATGTTCGCCAGGAGGTTGAGCTGGGGCACCTTGGGATCGTTCATTCCGGTTGTATCGATGAGGCTCATGCGTCTTGTGATGTTCCCTACTTTGAACACGAGCTTACCGGTGGAGTCGTCCTGCTCCATCTTTATGGTCTCGCCGGCTCCGGCGAGCTTGAGGACCCCTTTGACCTTATCGAGGTCGAGACCGAGCTCCGTATCCTCGGCTGAATAGGATTCGAATGCTCCTTTCGAGATCTCCATCTCGATCATGGCAACGTGCGCTGCGTCTACAGCTTTGAGTGTCATACACTCGGGGGTGATTGTGAACTTGACCTCGTCAATGAGTGTCGAAATGATATTGACGAGTCCCTTCAGGGTATCCGATTTCAACTCTGCGCTGAACACGGTACCGCCTCAGTACTCTCTCCAGGAGTGGTTGCACTTGCAGCAACGGTAGATCCTGGTCTCAGGTTCATCTGCTGAACGAGTCTGCCTAATGACGAAGAATGCCTCGGTATGACCGCACTCCGGACAGGGGATACGGGTCTTGGGAAGGGTCGCCACGTTCTCAGTGATGACAGTGGTCTCCTTGTCCTTCGAATCTGTCTTGATAACCTCGGCCTTGCCACCGATATCCTTGGTGGCGCCGCATGAATTGCAAACATACTTTCCGTCTTTCGGGAACATCATCGAGCCGCATGAACAGAACACTTAATCAGCCTCTGCAACTGCATTGACTGCTTGTATTTTAAGATGCACGCTTGCTTATATTAACAGAAGAAATGCGACGGGTAAAGGGTTGTGGACAGGGGCCTGAGCCCCTGTCGTTAAAAGGTTCACTTCTTGGCAGGCTTCTTCTTCTTTTTGGCTGCCTTCATGGCGCGGATGTTCGCCTTGACTGCTGCGGCGATCTCCGCTCCCTGGTCGAGTCCATCGGTGATCTGATTCTCATCGTACCTGATGACGACCCAACCGTCGGCCTCCAGCTTGGAGTCGATGCTCGTGTCCGCAGTGGCGGGATCCTCGACGAAGACCGCGACCTTACCCTTGACGAATGCGACCGGGATGTGGTCGTCTCCGTAGTCCCTCCTGCACCTGAGGCCCTTGTTCCAAGCGGCCCTCCTGACCAGTGCTTCCGGTGAGTAGTCGGTGAATGTGTCCTCGAGGTACTCGTCCTCTTCCTCCTCATCCTCGTCGTCTCCGGCGACTGCTGCTCCGACCACAACGCCTGCGGCAGCTCCTGCTGCGACGGCTGCGACGGCATCATCGTTGGCGGAATCGCCTGCGATGTCCTCTCCGGCGGCAGGTGCCTCCTCGAAGGTCTCATCACCGGCCTCATCTAAGGAGATCTCTCCCTCGACGGGTTCCTCAGCGGGTGCTTCCTCGGCTGCCTCCTCAACAGGAGCCTCTTCTTCAGCTGCGGCGGCTGCGGCGGCTGCGGCTGCGTTGTTGGCATCCTTCGAAGATACGAGTTTGGACATGAAGTCGTTGTTGGGCTTCTTCTCCTCGGGCTTCTCCTCTGCAGGAGCCTCCTCGACGGGTGCTTCCTCGGCTGCCTGGTCTTCGGATGTCTCTTCTTCGGATGTCTCTTCTTCGGCTGCCTCCTCAACAGGAGCCTCTTCTTCAGCGGACTCCTCGACGGGTGCTTCCTCAGCAATCTCCTCTCCGGCCTCCTCTGCGGATGCCTCGTCGGCAGATGCTTCTTCCTCGGATCCCTCGGCGAGCTCCTCATCCTTACGGTCGGAATCAGCGTTCTCGACTGTGCTGGTGGTTGCGACCGCTGTCATTCCAAGACCGATCGATGCTGCGAGCCAGAATCCGATGACAAGAACCGATGCTGCTGTGCAGACACGGACGTTCTGATCCATGAACATGAGCACGATGAAGACTCCCTCGATGAGGAAAAAGACGATGTCGATGTCCATGAGTCCCCTGAATCCCCTGACCTTCTCGGCGAAGACCGTGAAGAGGATTGCAACGAGCGCGGTGATGGCGAGGACCTCGATGATGAATACGGGCTCCTCGTCCATGCTGTCCGCCATGTAGTATGTTGCGACAGCTACGACTCCCAGCACTGCTACGAGCAATGCAGCGATCTTTTCGATAATCTTCTCGCCCTTCAGGACCAACAGGATTCCGGCAATGATTGCCAGTGCTCCTGCTCCCATCAGGACGTACTGGGCGTTGTCCGTGAGTTCTCCCGCTGCCAGATCATCATCCCTGGAGAGGATCATCATGAACGCCACTACGATGAATAGCACTGCTGAAAGCAGTCCTATGTAGTTTCCAATTTTGCTAGCAGATGTTCCCATGAGTTATCGAAGGTTTTTAAAGAATATAACGGTTTGCGACGTTTTTGGATGTGTGGCTCATTATGTGCAAACCGTATCTGACCAATGAGCCAGCATGTGCAATCGGATGTGCCAGACATTTTTGAGATTATATTGCTGGACAGTTTTTCCGTTATAAGGTTTTATATACTATCCTTAGATAGGGAGAAAGCACTCTTATAATATGGGGTTCAGAGGAGCCCTGTATCATCATCACAGTCAAGGAAGGTCTGACCTTCTTTCACAAAGTCCTCCCGGACGGGAGGCAATATACGAAAAGGAGCCTAACACATGAAAATGAAATGTAAATTCCTGGGCGGTGCCGACATGGTCGGACGTATGGGAATGACGATGGAGGGAGACGGCATGACCACTCTCATCGAGTACGGTCTGAGCCCTACCAAACCTCCGGAGTACCCCCTACCCGCACCCCGCATCGACTATGCGTTCCTCACGCATTCTCACCTGGACCACTGCGGGATGATCCCGCAGATCTGCGGTAAGAACGAATGTGACCTGTTCACGACACCCCTGTCGGCAGAGATCGCGGAACTCATGATGTACGACACGCTCAAGATAGCCAAAGCAGAGGATTACCCTCAGCCCTACACGACCGGAGATATCGAGAGGACCATGAAGGCCGTCGTCCCGATGACCTACAAGGACCAGATCAGCATCAACCACGTCGACGTCACCATGCTCGACGCAGGACACATCCCCGGAGCAGCGATGTTCCAATTCGACAAGGACGTCACGACCATCTACTCCGGTGACATCCACACGGAGGCCCAGAGGCTCGTCAACGGAGCAAGGCCTGCGGACTGTACCAACCTCTTCATCGAGGGAACGTACGGAGGACGCAACCACCCCAACAGGAAGGACACCGAAGAGGCATTCATCGCCAAGATCGAGGAAGTCCTCGACCGCGGCGGAAAGGTCCTCATCCCCTGCTTCGCAGTGGGAAGGACTCAGGAGATCATGCTCCTGCTCAGGAACCTCGGCTACGAGATGTGGGTCGACGGTATGGGAAGATCGGTCACACGCCTGTTCCTCGACTATCCGGAGTACATCAGGGATGTCAAGCACCTCAAGGCGGCCAAGAGGAAGTTCAACGAGGTAAGGAACGCCAACTCCAGGCTTTCGGCCATCAAAGGAGAGATCATCGTCACCACCGGCGGAATGCTGGACGGAGGACCGGTCCTCGGATACCTCAACGCCATCAAGGACGACCCCAAGAGCGCCATCCTCCTGGTAGGATACCAGGCGGAGGACACCAACGGAAGGATGCTCATGGAGGAGGGATGCGTCAAGATCGACGGAGAGATCACCAAGATCTCATGCGAGCTCCAGAAGTACGACTTCTCCGCACACGCGGACCACTCGCAGATCGTCGACTTCATCAGGGCATGCGATCCCGACAACGTGATCATCATGCACTCCGAGGCACGCGAGGCATTCCTGCCCGATCTCGAAGGAGACTTCAAGGTCATCCTGCCCAACACGGGCGAGGAATTCTACCTCGACATGTGAAACCTGAAACCGGCCTCCGTGAGAACGGACGGCCGGAATCCTTATTTTTTATACCGATTGCCCGATACCTGGAATCATGTCACTCAATCTGGAAGACTACACATGCGAATTCTGCGGTGGACCCTGCAAGAATGTGATCTATGCAGCCTTCGTGTGCGATAATCCGGAATGCATAGAGAAGGCCAGGATCGCACGCGGCGGTCCCGGCGGACACATGAAGAGGAAGGCAGAAGGCAAACCGATCATCCCCGATGACCTTATAGAGAGCATCGAGGATAACAAGCGCGTCTGAACCCCGCCTCAAACCAGGGGTTCGCACCCCTCTTTTCAATTAAATCTATCCTTTATCTCGTTCAGCACCGCTGAGGAGATATGGCAATACCCGTTCGGATTCTTGTCGAGATAATCCTGATGGTGCTCCTCTGCGGGAGTGAAGTTGGAGAGCGGCAGCAGTTCGGTATGGAACTCGGGATACTGCTGAGACAGGACCGACACGATGGCGGTGGCCTTCATCCCCGTGACCTCATCCGTCCAATAGATCCCTGTGCGATACTGTATGCCCTTATCGTTCCCCTGTCCGTCGGATTGTGTCGGATCGATCGTCATGAAGAATGCCGAGAGCAGTCTGTCCAACCCTATGACGTTCTCATCGTAGACGACCTTGACTGCTTCCGCATAGCCGAACCTGCCCGAGCAGACCAGCATATAATCCGGGATGAAGTGCGGGTCGCCGTTGGCGTAACCGCATTCGGTCGACAGAACCCCCTTCAGCAGGGACATCGCCTTCTGGGTGCCCCAGAAGCACCCTCCTGCGAGATAGATCTCGCTCATAGGTCCTTGCGGGGCTTCCCGCAGGTCTTCTTGCCTTCGGGACAAGGTCCCCTGAGGCAGGGCGGTCCTGCGTTCTTGAAGATGATCGGAGACACCTCCTTGCAGATCCTGAGCATCTGATCGGACATCTCCCTGATCTCCCACTGGGCCCTGTTGCAGCTGCGCAACGAGAAGAAATGGAGCAGCTCGCGGGCATTCATGGTGATGGTTATGTTGGTGGTGCAACCGTTGGGAAGAAGGTATCTCGCATCCTCCGCGGGGATTCCCATCTCCTCCAGTTTCTTGTATGCATCCCAGATGCTGTCCATGACCGAATCGAAGAGCTCCAAGGCGTCCTTGTTGTCCTCTACGGTATGCGGGGTGACATAGTCCGCCTTATCCATGGAAACGTACCTCTGGCTCTGCTGCGAGAATGATGCGATCCTATGCCTGACGAGCTGATGGGTCAAGGCTCTGGAGACACCCTCGACGGAGAAGGTGAAGACCGCATGCTCGATGACCGAATGGTGCCCCATGCCGACTATCCTCGACAGGGTCTTCTCGGGATCGATGTCCTCGACGATCTCGAACGACGGCCTTTCGGAATAGCAGGAGTTGCCTGCTGCGGCGCATATCCTATCTGCGTCCGGTGTGTGTGCCAATAACTTGACCTTCATAGTGTCTCCCTCCCGTCCCATATCATCTGGCGGATCTTCGTCATCTTATCATGGTCCATGATGTCGCTGAGCCTGATCTTCCTGACATGCTCGTCCTTGAGAAGCGCGCAGATGCCCTCGACATGGGCATCCCCGACGACTACCACCATGTTATGGTATGTTTCCGATAAAGCGTTTATCTGCTCGGCCATGTAGACGTTCCTCTCGTCGATCAGCTTCCTGACCAATGTAGGATAGCGCCTCCTCATGTCCTCGATGTAATCGCCCTCGTTGGCGGCGAACTTCTTGTGGGTTGACTCGACCTTCCTGATCCCGCCGAAGGAATCGCGGAAGCTGGACAGCCTGTACCTTGTCCTCTCCGAGAACGACATCTCATCCCACATCTCATTCATAACGCGCATCGCATCGGTGTCGATGGGGATGATCGCGGCATTGAGGAGCTTTCCGGTGTTGACCGCTGCAAGGAACTCCCCGCCCAGCCTGCTGCCGTTCTGCTCCGACATCTTCTGCTGGTATCTGGCGGTGTTCTGGTAGATAGTGGACATCTGCTGTTCCTGCTTGGGCTTCACGCCGTTGTAGTCGTTCATCATGGCCTCGTAACGGCCCTTGTCCAGCTCGATCAGTACGGCATCTGGCCAGGTATTCTTCACTATGAAGGACACTGGTTCGGCCAGATTGAAAACGTGACCCGTACCGACGATGGTGATCATGTTCAGTACAACGGCTACCAGATATAACAGGCTTGGGAGTAATGCCGCAAGTGTGTTCTTGCCACCTGGCTATTTGCCTATCCTGCCCCGATGCTCAACTATATTTACCATAGACGTTATGAGTTGGAACTATAATCCAAGTGACATTCATGAACGCTGAGGAGAAGGACAGGGCAGTTACCGCCATCGTGATAATCCTAGTGGCAGCGCTCATGATATCGATCGTTTGGATCGTCTGGTCATTCAGTAACGGCGACATCAGCGAGGACAGCATGATCATCCTAAGCTCGGTGATGTCAAGCAGTCTGTTCATCGTCGTCATAATCTATGCGGTCATAGTCGAGAGATCGATGTCCAAGGCCGAACGTTACAAGACCTTCCTCCAGGAACAGCACAAGAAGGAATTCGAGGAGAAGCACAGGAAGCCTTGAATCATTTTTATCTGTCCTGTATTATCTCCACCCCGTGATGTGATCTCCGATGGGAAAATACGATCTCGTCTGCTTTGATATGGATGGCGTTCTCACCAAGCTCAGAAGCTCGTGGTGCTGGGTTCACCAGTGCTTCGAGGTGGACAACGAGCCTGCTTACCAGGCATACTGCAACGGGGAGATCGATGAGTCGGAGTTCATGAGAAGGGACATCGCCCTCTGGACCGCCAAGAAGCCGGATGTGACCATCGATGAGATCGCCAAGCTTTTCCAGGACATGCCCCTGATCGGAGGCATCCAGGAGACCGTGGCCTGCCTGCAGGACAACGGCATCCGGTGTGTTATCGTCAGCGGAGGGATCGATAAGGCCGCCCAGCTCATCAAGAACGAGTTCGGATTCGACGATTTCGCGGCTGATGAGATCTGCACCCACCCCGACGGCACGCTGACCGGCGAGGGGAAGCTCGTGGTGGACCTCAGGGACAAGGGTATCAATGTCCGTCAGTTCATAGAGAAATACAAGACGGTGCCCGAGAGGACGGTATCGATCGGCAACTCGTTCACAGACATCCCGATGTTCAAGAATTCGGGGATGTCCATCGCATTCAATCCGACAGACCCCTATACAAGCGATGCCGCCACGTATACTGTGGTATCCGATAATATCGCAGACGTGCTGGATTACATCCTTCAGGACTGAGTCTCGGCCTGGGCATGCTCGGAAGCCGCAGCTTCCTCCTTCTCGTGGATCTTCTCCTCTTCCTCGTCCTCGAGCTTCCTGTAATCGACCTTTCCCAGTTTGGTCTTGGGAAGCGTGTCGACGAACTCGTACTCCCTAGGCTTGGCGTACGCGCTGATGTTCTCCTTGACGAAGTTGTGGATGGAGCTGACGGTCTCCTGCGACCTCTCGACCCCTTTCCTGAGAACGATGATGGCCTTGACCTTGGAACCCCTGAGCGCATCGGGGACCCCGATGACGCATGATGAATCGACCAAGGGGTGCCTGCTGAGGATCTCCTCGATCTGCGACGGGAAGACGTTGTATCCCGAGGTGATGATGATCCTCTTCACCCTGTTCTTGAAGTAGATGAAACCGTCGACGATCATTCCGACATCGCCGGTGTGCAGCCATACCTCTCCGTCCTCGTGGACCCTGAGGACATCCGCGGTCTCATCCGGGTGGTTGTAATAGCATTCCATGAGAGCGGGACCGTTGATGCAGATCTCTCCGACCTCTCCGTCGGGAAGCTCCTTGACTGTTCCGAGGTCGGTGATCATGTACTTGATTCCCGGGATGGGGACTCCGACGCTTCCGGGGCGCTCCTCGTCCCTGGGGGTGATGGCGGTCGCGGTGAGGCATTCGGTACATCCGAATCCGACCCTGACCTTCACCTGGCATCCGTGCGCTGCGAGGAACGAATCGATCCTCTCCTTGCTCTCGACGGGCATCGTGTCTCCTCCGCAGAAGATTCCCTTGAGGAACGAGAGATCCGCTTTGGCGAGGTACTTGTTGTCGACCATCTTCTCATAGAGGGTCGGCACTCCTGCCATGAAGTTGACTTTCTCCTTGACGATGGTCTTACAGAGAGAGTCGAGTGTGAACGTAGGTATGAGGATGACCTTCAGACCGATGCAGATCGGGAGGTGAACGCATGTACAGAGTCCGAAACCATGGAACATGGGCATCTCCGCGAGCATGCTGATTCCTGTTCCGTAGATTCCTGAGAGCTCGATCATTCCGTATGCTGTGACGTTGAACGACCTGCTGGTGTGGACGGCACCCTTGTTCTTTCCCGTGGTACCGCCTGTGTAGAGGATGACCGCAGGCTCGTCGGCGGAGACATAGGGCATCTCCTTGGAGACGTGCGTGGTGTTCTCCCACATGATCTTCTTCCAGCGGACCATACCGAAGCCGAGCTTTCCCTTGGGCATCCTGGCATCCTTGTAGAACATCTGAGCGATAGCGCCGCTGAGACTGGGCATCATATCGACGGGGGATGTGACAATGAGAGTCTGGAATCCCTCTATCGAACCGATCTTCGGGAAGTTATCGACGAACTTTCCGAGCGTGATAGCCATCTTGCATTTCGAGTCCTTGATGTAGTACTCGATCTCATTGCTGGATGAGAGCGGGTGGACCATGACTGATATTGCTCCGAGCCTGTTCAGGGCATAGATGGAGACCATGGCCTGAGGGCAGTTGGGCAGACAGATCGCGACCTTGTCGCCTCTGAGGATTCCCATCTTCCTGAAGCGGAGCGACATATCGTCTACCTGCTGCAGGAACTGCGTGTAGGTGTCCTGGTGACCCAAATAATCGTAAGCAACGTTGTTGGGGTATTCTGATGCCGTTTTCCTGAGAACATCGTACAACGAGAGGTCAGGTATCTCAATACCAGCGCTAGCTATCATACTCTCGGACAACCGTAAAGGCTCTTTATATAAAAGCTGACGGTCAGCACGACTATACCCAACGAATGATTTCTGGCATCATTCGTCATCGTCGATGATGTAATCGTCCTCGTCGAATTCCCCGAGGTCGTCGTCATCATCGAAATCCAGGACCTCGTACCTCTTCTTCCTGTACTTGCCGTAGATCCTGGTGATGTCCCTCGCCTCTGCCGCACCCTTCTTAACTAAACTGTGCTTGGTCTTGATGGCATGGATGAGGCAGTCGAAATCCTCGAATGAGAGCTGAGTCCCCACCACGAATTCGTCGTCTGGCTCTGCCTCCACTCTGAGGGAATATGTATGATCGTCGTCGTTGACCGAGACCTTGATCGAGAGGATGTCGAACTGCTTGACCCAGAGCTTCCTGACATTTGTGGCGATGGTCTTCTTCCTGAGCTTGCCGTCCAATGTGTCGATGTGCGTGACGCACACCCTCCTTCCGTCATCGAGGAAGAACTCATCCTCCTCCTGGATGATGTCGTTACTCTCTATGGTGGTCCTGGTGGTCTCCGAGACCTCCCCGTCGCTGAACACGACTGGCACCTCGATGAGCTCCGGGATCTTGATGGTCTCCGATGAGATGCGGTTGCACACGGTGCACCTGAATGTACCCTCGATGCTGGCCTTGCCCATCCTTCCCTTGAGGATCTCGTGCTCGGTCTCGTCATCGCAGTCAGGACAATCGAAATAGATCGTCGCCGGCATCTCTCTCTTCAACATCTCAATCACTGTTCCGTCATGAACGGGAATCCGTGTCCCGGTACTATCACATCAGCGTAGTCCCTAATCTTCTTAATACTTTTCAATGCGAGCTCGGGATCGTTACTGAGCCTCGGAGGGATGTTCTTGAAGAAGTTGTCCTCGAGCGGGATGGTGTCCCCTGCGATCACATACCTCCTATCGGCCTCCACGAACACGGACATCTCCTCGTCGCAATGGCCGGGGGTATGGACGAGCCTCACCCCTTCGCACAGCTCGAATTCCTCATCCTCGACCACCGTCGCACCCTTTATCTCCTGCGAAGCCCCGCTGTGGACGTACACCTTGGCCTTGGGGAACATGTCCAGGTTCTCGATGTGATCGCTATGGGTATGGGTCAGGACTACCGTGTCGACATCCTTCACGAACACCCCGATCTGCTTGAACGAGGTCTTCAGGAACGGCCTCATGTACTTCGTGCTGGGATCCACCACGATACAGTGCTTGGGTGTGCGGATGAGCACGCTGGTGGAATCCGCTTTCAGGATGTTTCCGTCCTCATCGCGTTCGAGATTCCCGACAGCCAGGATGTCCAACTGAATCATATTCCGAAATATCTGTTACTAGGATATAACAGGCTCCCTCCCGCCGAATGAATCATCTTTTATCGCATGGCATCCATCCGGACCGCATGAGGATGCTCTTCTTCGTCACCGGATTGACCTGTCAGGAATGCGCGGACAAGCTGGAACTCCATATCCAGAAGCAGCCCGGGGTCAACGGGGCTGCGCTCATGGTAAACGGGAGGTTCATCATCGACTGCGACGAGGACAAGGCAGAGGCGATCGCCAACGAGGTCATGGTATCCGCTCCCAAGGCACAGGGCGATGTTAAAGTCAAACGCATCAGCTGATATCAGTTTTTTAGAGCTATTATAAACTCTAAAATAATAGTCAGATTATACCTCCAACCTGATATTATGATTGAGTGTATGGACTCGGAGAACCTTCACAAGCGCTTGAAGAAGATCAGCGGGCAAGTAGCTGCAGTCGACCGTATGATCGATGAGGACGTGCCGTGCGAGGAGATCATGGTCCAGATCAATGCCATCAAGAGCGCCATACACAAGGTCGGACAGATCGTTCTCGAGGGTCACATCCACCACTGCGTAAGAGAAGGCATCGAGCACGGTGATGCGGATGCCACCATCGAGGAGTTCACCGAGGTCATCAGGCAGTTCTCGAAGATTTGATACCCCCATAGGGTATATTATATACTTGATACCCCTAGGGGGTATTAGGTGATCATCTGACTTTAGCGGAGACTCTGTATGAAGAGCGGATACCGGTTGCGGTAATCGTCGTCTCCATCGCGCTTACCGTGATCTCGGTCCTGGTGGACGGGCTCGGTTTCCTTGCAGTCATACCTGTGGTGGTATGCGGTGCACCGATTCTCCTGGAAGTCATCAAGGACACACTGAAGAAGGAGATCGCGGCGGAAGCGCTCGTGGTCATGGCCCTCATAGGATGCCTCATCCTCGAGGAATATGTTGCTGCGGCAGAGATCGCTATAATCATGTCCATAGGAGAGCTTCTCGAGGTCATAGTCACCAATCAGGCTAGATCCGGAATGGATGCGCTGGGCAAACTCAAGGTGGACAAAGCCAATCTTGTAGTCGGGAACGAAGTGGTCCAGACATCTGTCGGCGACATCAAGGTGGGCGACAGGATCCGCATCTTCCCCGGAGAGACAATACCCCTCGACGGCACCGTTATCCTCGGCGATTCATCCGTCGACAAATCGATCATAACCGGAGAATCCATGCCTGCGGATGTCTCCATAGGAGACGGCGTGTTCGCAGGGACCACCAACCTCTACGGTTCCATCGATGTGGAGGTCGCCAAAGTCGATTCCGAGAGCACCATCGCCCGCATGAGCAGGCTCATGGAGAATGCGGACGTAGGAAAGAGCAGGATCGTCAACGCGGCCGACAGATGGGCGAAATGGATCCTCCTGGGAGCGATTGTCATCACTGCTATCACATATCTCCTGACCGAGGACATCTATCGCGCCCTGACCATCATGGTCGTCTTCTGCCCCTGCGCCTTCGTGCTGGCCACCCCCACCGGCATAATGGCAGCCGCAGGCAACATGGCCAGGAACGGGATACTCCTCAGGGATACATCGGCGATCGAGGGTATGGCCAGAGTCGATTCAGTACTTTTCGACAAGACCGGCACCCTCACAACCGGGAAGATATCATCCTTGGGATTCACCGCCGTCAACACCGAACTGGATGGGAAGAGGATCGAGCAGATGGTCTCGGCCATCGAGACCCGCTCGGAGCACCCGCTCGGCAAGGCCATCGCGTCCAATCATACCCCTATCGGCAACGTGAAGGACTTCCGGAACATCCCCGGACAGGGAGTGACCGGGATCGTCGACGGATACGCCATCGCAGCGGGCAACCGGCTCCTGATGGAATCCGAATGCCCCGCAGGGCTCGAATCGGTGCTAGAGGCGGTCGAGGACTGCTCATGCACCACCGTGCTCGTCGGCATCGATGGGACCACCGTCGGATACATCGGGCTCGAGGACACCGTCAAGGAGGAATCCCCGGCGGCCATCGAGGACCTCTGCCATCTCGGAGTGAGGACGGTCATGCTGACCGGCGACAACCAGAAGGTGGGAGGCCATGTCGCTCAGACCCTCGGGATGGACAACATCGTTTGGGAATGCCTGCCTGAGACCAAGCTCAAGACCGTGACCTACTTCGAGGAGAAGGGGCACGCCTGCATGATAGGCGACGGGATGAATGATGCTCCCTCCCTCAAGAGAGCTACTGTAGGGATCAGCATGGGCTCGATCGGAAACGACCTGACCGTGGGATCCTCCGACATCGTGTTCATGAACGATGACATCGGGAAGGTCCCGGGCCTGGTAAGGCTGTGCAGACGCTCCGTGAAGACGATATACATCGGACTCGCTCTGGCGATGACCATCAATATCATAGGGGTCATATTCGGCATGATCGGCACCATAGGACCTATCGAGGGAGCCATCATCCACAACATGGGATCGTTCATAGTCATACTTCTGGCAGCCTCCCTGCTATGGGCCAACACCTGGAAGCCCGAAGCACCGCGCCCTCTATGCGAGCACTGCAGGACCAAACGCGACCATCCCTCTTGGATGCCCGCACAAAATGAATAAACAGGGACGCTTTGCCCCTATCCCATGGAATACGATCCGGAACTGATCATCGGCAAGGACCCCGACGTCTACCCTCCGTCCGAGGACAGCATCCTGTTCATAGAATCACTGGATGTCCGCGAGGGCGAGAGAGTCTTGGAGATCGGCTGCGGATCGGGTGTCGTCTCCATCCATTGCGCGAAGAACGGATGCATAGTCACCTCCGGCGACATCAATCCGAAGGCAGTTGAACTCACACGCAGGAACGCCGAGGCCAACGATGTCCTGCTGGATGTCGTCGAGACGGATGTCTACAGCAACGTATCGGGCAGATTCGACACCATCCTGTTCAACCTGCCTTACCTCCCGGTGGATGAGGAAGGCCTTCTGGCCAGATCATGGTCCGGAGGGCCCGACGGACTCGGACCTCTGCCGGAACTGCTGGAGGGTGCACATGAGCACCTGAATGAGAACGGAAGGGTCGTCGTCGTGATCTCCTCGCTTATGGACACCCAGGCCCTCTGGGACCTTCTGGACAACTACGATATCAAGACCATCGGCGAACTGAAGCTGTTCTTCGAGAAACTGTCGGTCCTTGAGATCAGGATGTGATGATATCTGTATGAATCGTGACCATCATCTGGGAGTGATCGCGGCTTTCGCCGCAGGGATACTCTGGAGCTTCCTCGGTCCCGCGGTGCGCTTATGCACGGATATCGGGCTCTCGACGGTTCAGATGACCTGGCTCAGATACATTACCGTAGTTATCGTGATGGCATCGTATGTCCTTATCTTCCGCCGTGAATGCCTGAAGGTGAACCGTTTCGAACTGCTCCTGATGGTCGTCATGGCCGTAGTTGGCGTGATGCTGAACTCCACCCTGTACTTCGAGTCGATGCTGCTGGTCTCCCTGTCGCTGGCCACCGTTCTCCAGTATCTTTCCCCGTTCGTCGTTGTGGCCTTCTCCGTGCCGCTGTTCCATGAGAATCTCACCAGGAACAAGGTCATCGCGGTCTCCATGGCCTTCATCGGATGCATCCTGTGCACGGGACTGATATCATCGCCGGGCGAGATGAATTCGCTGGGGATCACCCTCGGTGCGATCTCCGGTTTCTGCTACGGGACCTATGTGCTATGCTCGAAGAGACTTGCTCAGAACGGGATAAGCTCCACGACGATCCTGTTCTACACCTCGATCATGTGCTTCATCGGTCTCGGCCCTCTGTGCGATGCGCCGGATGCGCTGTCCATAATGACGGAGTCGGTCGAGAGCTTGCTGCTCATAGTACTGCTCGGACTGTTCCTCACGCTTGCGCCCTTCTGGCTATTCAACTATTCGCTGGAGAAGATAGAGGCCGGCAAGGCCTCGATCATATCCTTCGTAGAGCCCCTTGTGGCATCCATCATCGGATTCTCGATATACGGCGAGATTCTGACGGTCGAGGCGATGATCGGGATGGCGATGATAATGCTCGCCTTGATAATCATCAACAGAATCGATGATCCGGAAGGGTCGGAGGACCCCGCCGGATCCGAATGAACGTGTTTATCCGACGATCTTCCTGATCGCTTCGGTGAGAAGCTGGTTGGCCTGCTTACCGTCGATCTTTCCTCTGAGCGCCCCCATGACAGGGCCCATCAGACCGCCGATCGCGGCCATTCCCTTCTCCTTGACGTAATCGGAGCGCTCGCTGACGATCTGCTCGATGATCCTCTTGGCCTCGTCCGTGTCGACGGCCTCGAGACCGAGCTTCTTGATCGCCTCCTCCGCACCGGTTCCGACCGCCATCTCCCTGAGGAGCTTGGGCAGCGCCTCCTTGGCGAAGCGGTTCTGGGCGAGCATATCGAAGACCTGGATCAGGTCCTCGTCGGTGAGGGCGGTCGTGTCGATGCCGTCATGCTCCATCTCGCTGAACACGTTGCAGAACATAGTGGCTGCCACGGATGACAGGTCCCTGTTCTTCGAAGCGATCCTCTCGAAGCTCTCGTCGTGGGACTCCCTGACGAGCTGCCTCGCCTGCTGGGCGTTGATGCCGTAGTCCTTCACGAGCCTCTCCTGGATCTGCTCGGGGAACTCAGGCATATTGGCCTTGATCCTGTCCAGCCTCTCCTGGAGGATGGTGATCGGAGGCACATCGGTCTCGGGATACATCCTTGCGGCTCCGGGCAGCGGCCTGGAGTACTTCGTGGTACCGTCCGGGAGCGGGTCCCTCGTCTCCTCGGGGACGCCGAGGATTCCCTGGTTGGCCCTTCCGACAGCGACCTCCAGAGCCTCAGTGGCCCTCTTCTCCTTGGCCGCGCAGATGACGAACGCATCGAACTCGCCGGTCATTCCGAGGAAGTTCCTCAAATCGTCGACGTACTTCTGCTCGATTCCGTAGTTGGGGAGCTCGTCGGAATGGAAGATTCCCTTCACTCCCTTGGTCCTTGCGTATCCGGCCATCTCGGAGCCGAGCCTGAGGGTCTTGTTGTCGCCGTTCATGACGCCTGCGAATCCGGGGAGCCTGACAGCGATCACCTTTCCCTTGTCGTCCAGCGCACCCTTGATCACCTTGGATTCGCATGTCTTGAAGATATCGGTGACATCCACGGGCTCGAACGGCACTGCCTTCACGCCTCTGGATTCGAGGATCTCCTTGACACGGATGAGCATCTTCTGCCTGGTGACCTCGTTCCTGACGTAATCCGGAATGAGCTTGAGGTCTCCAACACCTTTCAGCTCGATACGCGCACCGCCGGGGATGGAGATGTTCAGATCCTGACGGATCGTTCCCAGCCCCCTCTTGACCCTCCTTGTGGCCCTGAGCAGGGTACCGAGCCTGAATGCGACCTCCATCACCTCCTCTGGCGTCCTCATGTCAGGCCCTGTGGCGACCTCGATGAGCGGGATTCCCAGACGGTCGGTCCTCCAGAGGACCTCGCTGGTGTTCGCCTCAACCTTACGGCTGGCATCCTCCTCGAGACATACGGAGAGGATGGAGATCTTCCTGTCGCCCACATCGACGTGCCCGTCGGTGGCGATGAGCGCCGTCCTCTGGAATCCTGATGTGTCGGAACCGTCGACGACGATCTTCCTCATGTAATGGATCTCATCTATGATGTTGGCCCCGAGCATCTCGGAGAACGTTAGCGCAATGTCCATGGCATCGGGGTTGCACTCGTGAGGGGGCTCCTCGTCGAGCTCGACCAGACATGACGAGCCCTGGCAGCATTGGTATCTGTATCCCAGATGCTTCTGGAACTGCATGAGGGCAGCCCTGTCGATCTCACCCATCTCCGATGTGGTTGGCCTCTGCCTCCTGTAGATAGCACCGGTACCCTCCTCATGGAGGACGCTGTCGCATGAGCAGAAGAGCTTCTTGGTATCGAGCTGCTGGTGGATCTCGATACCGCACATCATCTCGTAATCCTCAGACATCGATGGTCCTCCTGTCTGACATCTCGCCTGCGAGAGGCGTCTTCATGACCTCCTTGGCCTCCTCGACCGAGGATGTGTTCGCGAGCGCCCACATCAGCTTGACATAGGCTGTCTCCGGGAGCATGTCCCATACTGTGATGACACCGGCGGACAGCATGTCCCTTCCGGTGTTGTAGACGTTGAGATTGGTCCTTCCGTTGAGGCACTGGGAGGTGATCACCACGATGATCCCCTTATCGCATGCCTTCTTCAGCATAGGCACCATATTGGAGTTGACGTGTCCCAATCCGGAACCTGCGATGACTACCCCTTTGGACTTCATTATGACGTCCTCGAACAGCGCGGGGTCCATTCCCGGATAGTATTGGAGCAGAATGCATGACTTCTCCATGCCCGTCCTCGCGGTTGCCTTCTCGTTGCGGACATCGTGTCCCTCGATGCTCATCTCGATCTTGCCGTCCTTGTCGAGATGCGCGACGGGGAGGACATTAATGGAGTGGAACGCATCGCGCCTGGACGTGTGCATCTTCCTTACCCTCGAACCGATATGTACTGCGAACGAATCGTCACCGGAGGTGTCGTGCATGATGACGTAGACCCCGGACTTCTTACCCTTCACACAGAATCTGGCACAGGCCATCAGATTGCTCGATGCATCCGATGACGGACGGTCCGATGACCTCTGCGCCCCTACGAGCACGACCGGTTTCGGGACGTCCCCCAGCATGAATGAGAGGGCTGCAGCGGTGTATCCCATCGTATCCGTTCCGTGGGGGATGATGATACCGTCCGCGCCTTCGTTGATCTGCCTGACCACTTCGTCAGCAAGCACCTGCCAGTGATCCACGTCCATGTTCTCGGAGAATATGGAGAACAGTACCGTCGCATCGACATTCGCGATCTCCCTGATCTCGGGGACCGCGTTGACCATATCGGATGTGCTCAGTGCAGGGTGCACGGCACCAGTCCTGTAGTCCACGTAGGATGCGATCGTTCCTCCGGTTCCAATCAATACCAGCTTGAGGAGCCCCTTCTGGAATTCGACGGGCGTCTCCTTCCTTACCCTCTCTATGGGCTTCTCGAGGACCTCGATCTTGGTATCGGGCGTGATCCTGATTCCGATGTTGTATCCGCTCTTCACCTTGATGATGAGGACATCGGGCGCACTGAACTCGTGATGGGGCATCAATGTACCTACCGAGTTCCTGCCGTCCTTCGTGACGGATAACCTGGATCCCTCGACCGCACCGAGGGATTCGAGCTGCTTTGAAAGCGATTCAGAGTACATGCTGTTCAGCGTTGGGATGAAACCGCACGTTATAAATCATTGCGTACGCGCACGTGTATATTTTTATGCGAGCCTGACTATCCATTGGACATGCACATAGTCCAGCCTGGAATGGAGATCGATGTTCTCAAGGAGAACAGCAAGGTTGCCCAACAGAACTTCCGCAATTTCAAGGAGCACAAGGTGAAATCCATCGATTTCATGGGCTCCATAGGTGCGGGGAAGACAGCGCTCATCATCAAGATCGCCGAGAAACTGAGGGCGAAAGGAGTGCGCGTATGCGCCATAGCGGGGGACGTCACAGGCGTCGATGACTATTCAAGGTTCGAGAAGTCCGGACTGAAGGCATTCAACTGCAATACAGGGCACGAGTGCCACCTCGATGCGAACCTCGTCAGGAAATCCCTGAACGAGATTGACCTGGACGATTACGATGTCGTCCTCATCGAGAACGTCGGCAACCTTGTGTGCCCCGCCGATTTCCCTCTGGGAACCGATTACAGGGTCGTCGTGATCTCCACTACCGAGGGCGATGACATGGTCAGGAAGCACCATGACATATTCCTGCACTCGGACATCGCCATCCTCAACAAGATGGACATCGCGGATGCGGTGGGCGTGGACCCCGAGGTCATCGTGCAGGACTACAACAGGCTCACAGGCGGACTGAAGAGCATTTACAAATGCAGCGTGAGGAAGGATGAGGGCATCGATGAGATCATGTCCGCTCTGAAACTCTGAGGTGTTCATCATGAAGGTACTGGCAGTAGGCGGAGGCGGAAGAGAGCATGCGGCTGTGGAGGCACTCTACAGGTCCGGAGCAGAGATCTATTCGGTTATGAAGAACGCGAACCCCGGGATCATGGCCAGGTCGAAGAAGACCCTGCTCTGCAGCGAGAAGGACCTGGACAAGGTATGTGCATTCGCCAAGGAGAACGGGGTCGAGCTGGCATACATCGGGCCCGAGGCCCCCCTCGAGGTCGGCATCGTGGATGCTCTCGAAGCCGTAGGAGTGAAATGTGCCGCACCCACCAAGGCCGCGGCCAGGATCGAGACCTCCAAGACGTTCATGAGGGAACTCGTGGACAAGTACAAGATCAAAGGCAATCTCGGATTCGCCCATTTCGATAACGCGAAGGATGCAGAGGCGTACCTGAAGACCATCGACCATGAGATCGTGGTCAAACCCGTCGGACTGACCGGCGGAAAAGGAGTCAAGGTCCAGGGAGAGCATCTCCATAACTTCGAAGAGACCATGGATTACGTCAACGAGATCTTCGACGCCAACATCGGCGGAGCCGGAGTCATCCTCGAGGAGAAGGCAGTCGGAGAGGAGTTCACCCAGATGGCCTTCGTCGACGGGAAGAAGGTCGTCCCCATGCCCCTGGTCCAGGATCATAAAAGGGCATACGAGGGCGATGTAGGGCCCAACACCGGAGGAATGGGATCATACAGCGATGCCGACCACCTCCTCCCGTTCATCACGGAATCGGAGAGGAAGGATGCCATCGCGATCATCCAATCTGTCATAGATGCTATGGCCGAGGAGGGCTGCCCCTACCGCGGACCCATCTACGGGCAGTTCATGCTCACGGTCAACGGACCGAAGATCATCGAGTTCAACGCAAGGTTCGGGGACCCGGAGGCCATGAACGTCCTCACAGCCCTGGAATCCAGCTTCCAGGACATCTGCTGGCAGATGGCGACTGGAACGCTGACAGAGGATGTGAAGTTCTTCGACAAGGCCACCGTCTGCAAGTACATCGTGCCCAAGGGATACGGGGTCAAATCCGAATCAGGACATGAGATAACAGTCGATGAGGATGGCATCCGCAAGAGCGGCGCCGTCATCTACTATGCGAATGTCGACCAGAAGGACGGGAAGCTCGTCACGGGCACATCGAGATCCATCGGTATCGTCGGTGTCGGGAAGGACCTGGAGGAGGCGGAGCAGAACTGCGAGAAGGCACTCCAGTTCGTCAAATGCGATGCCATCTTCCTCAGGCACGACATCGGCACGCGCGCCCTCGTCCAGAAGAGGGTCGACCACATGAAGGAACTCCGCTCCGCATGAAGAGAGTCTCAGTCAAGATCGCCTATATCGGCGAGGGTTTCAACGGGTCACAGATACAGCCCACCGGAAGGACGGTGGAGTCTGAGGTTCTGGACAAGCTGGCACTCATCACGAAGCTCTCCCCCGAGGAGCTCGACCTCAGGTTCTCGAGCCGTACCGACAAGGGTGTGAACGCGTTAGGCAACGCCATCGCATTCAACTCGAACTTCGACGATGACATGCTCCTGCTGAAGGCCCTCAACGCCGTAGGCAAGGACATCTATTTCAGGTCGATATGCGAGGTGGACCAGGACTTCAACGTCCGCTACGCATCCAGCCGCAGGTACAGGTACATCCTTCCTTCTGATGGCCTGGATGTTGCCCTTGCGAGGGAATGCTCGAAGATATTTCTCGGTGAGCACGATTTCGCGAGATTCTGCAAGCCCGATAACAAGCCCACTGTGGCCAAGGTCGACGAGATAACCGTCGATAAATGCGGAAAGGTTCTGATATTCGAGTTCAAGGCACGCTTCTTCCTCTGGAACCAGATCCGCAGGATGGTATCGGCCATAGAATGCGTCTCCAAGGGCCTACGCACCATGGATGATGTGAGAAGGGCGCTGGACAGCCTTGAGGAGATTAACTTCGGCGTATCGAGGCCTGATGCTCTGACGCTGCTGGATGTGGATTACGATTGGCTCACCTTCTTACCGGCCGATCCGTCGCAGTTCGAAGATAGGATTAGAGAGGAGCTGTTCAGACAGGACCTTCGCAGATCCTTCTTCGACTCTCTTTGATTTTTGGAAATAATAGAAAAGCGGGAGGGTTTCCCCTCCCTTGATTTTTAGGGTTTCAGCGCCTGGACTTAGGCTTACCGTAGTTCTTGATGGGCTTGCGGTAGATCCTTATGGCGAGGATGATCAGGATGATCAGGATGATCACGATCACGACGGTGAGCCAGGTGTAGCTTGTTTCTCCGACGTAGAAGGTGTGCTTCTCGTTCAGTCCCTTGATCATGTCGCTTCCGCTGACCGCCTCGACGTAGAATGTGTGCTCTCCGTCGCTGGGGTCTGCGATCCACTCGTAGGATGCCGATCCGGTTCCGTCGCTGGAGAAGGAGACGAATGTATAGCTGTCCTCCATCTTCTTTCCGTCGACGACGAAGTAGACCTCGAACTTGTCAAGGCTCACATCGGTGTTGTCTGCCTTCAGGTTGAGCTTCAGGACGATGGGATCAACGACCTTGAACCTCATCGTATCCTTGTGGACGCTCTTCTTGTCATCGTCCTCTCCGACGAAGTATTCGACGACCAGCCTGTAGGATCCGCTGTCCTTGGAACCGGTCACGGTCAAAGACTTGGACACTCCGCTCTCGAGGGATCCCGATGAGGGGGTAACAGCGTTGGACTGGGTGTTCCCGTCACCGTCGACGACCTTCGCCTCATAGGTGAGTTTTCCCTCCTCTGTTCCGGACAGCGTGTACTCGATGTCGAATGTGGCCTTTCCGGAGACCTTCATGATAGTTCCGTCCTCTGCGGTGATCTCCGCATCTGTGTCCATGACGCCCAGGGGCACGAGGCAGAATGCTGCCAGGGCCACGAAGGCGAGGATTCCCATAGTTACTTTATTCATCTGCGTGAGAACACCCCCCTCTTGGAGCCCATCCAGACAATGAGGATGAGCAGGATGACGCTGAGTCCGAAGAGGAACCAGACCCCCTTGGGGATTCCGGCCTTCTCCTTGAAGATGTCGTCTCCGGATACGCTGTATGAGGATGCGTGCACCTTGACGGACTCGGGTTCGAGAGTCTTCGTGTCGGATCCGACCTTCACAGTGACCGTAGGTACGGTCTCCATCTGTCCGATGTCCTTCGTGACGACGACATAGACGACGGTGGTCTTCTGTGCCGATACGACGAACTCCGATCCGTTCTCGCCGATGACCGTTCCGTTCTCGTTCATGAGCCTGATGGTGTATCCGGGTTCGTCGAAATCCTCGACCTCGATGGCAACCTTTCCCATTCCGCCGTCGGTCTTGAGAGCGATGGCGTACATGTAGGCATTTCCGGAGATCGTGTCCTTGACTGCAGGGTCCTCGATCCAGCTGACCGTCGCGGATGACGATACATCTCCGTCGACAATCGGGATTGTCTTGGATCCGGTTCCGTTGAAGTCGTTGATGACGACGGACATTCCGTTGGATCCGATTCCGGTCGCGTTGGGCTCATAGGTTCCTGTGATCTCCTCTGTGGTGCTTGAACCTGCCGCGACGACGATCTGCTTGATGTTAGCGTCCCATGCCGCACCGGAGGTGATGACATAGGCCTTCTCGGTCTTGCTGTTGTTGAAGACCTCTACGGTGACAACCAGGTTTCCGTCGTTGAAGGAAGCGTTCCTGATACGTCCGTCGAGATCCGCGGTGTAGATCGATGAATCGTCATCCGCGACAGATGAGACGGGGACGTTGACAATCATTCCGTCCTCAGGCGCGTTGACGTACATCTCTCCGGCGTACTCGTACTTCTGAGATGAGACGGTGTTAGTGACCTTCACCGCGAAGTTGATGGCTGTTGCGGTGTTGGGTATCTGGAACTCGAATGCTCCGCTCTTGACCGTTCCATCGAGGTTGAAGTCGTTGAAGCTTGCAGTCACCGTTCCGTCCCCGCTGACTCCTACGTAGCCCTTGATGTTCATAATCTCGGCGGTTGCCGTCATATCGACCTCGGTAACGGCGGGGCTTGCGACCTCTCCATAAGCGATCTTCTTTCCGTCTGCGCTGACGGACGTCAGGAGGTACTCGCAGCCGTCCTCGAAGTAGTACTCAATTCCCTCAGAGGGCTTTGTGGTCTGGCTGTTGGTACGGTAGGTCTTGTCTCCGGTCACCGTGAGCTTGTCGGTGTCGGCGTATGTGATCTTGGTAGTGTACATCGGGACTGTGTTGAGTCCTGTGAACTCGGTCTGTCCGGGGTAGAGGTACACGGTTCCGCTGAAGTAGGATCCAGTCGACGCGTCGATGGTCACTGTGTACTGGCCGGGTTTGAGTGTCTTTGTTCCGGCGCTGACCTCCTCTTCTTCTCCGCCGTAGGGCTTCAGCTTCATGTCGTTGGGTATCGTGACCGTCTGATCCTTGACATTATCCTTCACGATGGTGTATGTCTTGGATGAGTCGGATGCTGCGAACTCAGAGAACATGTCCGAGGCTTCGAATGCGGCGTTGCTGATGGAACCGCCGTTGATCTCGACCTTGACGTCTGTGGCCGTCTCGGGGATGTAAAACGTCGCCTTTCCGGATGTATCCGTCATGGATGCAAGGGTGTATGCGGTCGAATCTAAATTGAACTGCGCCTCGACATATGCGAAGGGCAGTGCGACCTTGGACTTGCTGGTTCCGCTCTCGTAGTTGTATGTCTCGATGATCCTCTTTCCGTCGACGAGTGTGATGGAGATGTCCGCTGTACTTGCGTCGATGGTCTGGGATCCGATGTAGACATCGCTGCTTCCGTCGGTTGCATAGATCGTGTATGTTCCTGCTGCGAGGTTCGCTGTGAACTTTCCATCGGAATCGGCTGTTGCCTTGATCACTGCGCCGTCGGCGTTGATGAAGGACACCGTTCCGGACTCGCCCATGCTTCCGGTGACGGTGATCGCCTCGGAAGGTGAGACAGTAACTGATGAACCTGTCTTGTATACTCCGATGTAGACCCTCTGTCCGTCGTATCCGTAGACTGTGTAGCATGCCTTGTCGGATCCGAAGGTCACGGGGAAGTTGAACTTGCCGTTGTATGCGGAGGCGGTGAAGGAGCCTGCGTATGCAGTCAGGGGGACCTCATCGGTGGCTGTGACTGTGATCGCCTCGTATGCTGTGATGGTGGCTGTCCTGTTGCTTGTGACGGACAGTGTGCTCGAGTAGCTGGTGTAGTATCCGTCTCCCATCCTCAGGGAATATGTTCCGCTGGGGACGTAGATGATCGCCTTGCCTTCCGAGACATCGGCTGTGAACTCTGCTCCTGTATCGACGTTGCGTGCGATGACCGAGCCTGCTCCGAGCTTGTTTCCGAAGAAGTCGTTGACGGTGGCTGTGATGGTGTAGCTGGAAGGCGATACCACGAGGTTCTCGTTGAGTCCGGAGTAGAATGTCACATCACCGGACGCGATAGCGTTGGATGAGCTGTCGCGGAGCTCGTACGAGTAGGATCCGGGGAGGATCAGCACGGATTCTCCGTTCTCATTTGTCGCATCGCTGCTGTTGATCCTTCCATCAGATGTCGGGATGTAGTACTTGGTTCCGGTCTTGGTATCTTCACCTACCGTGTAGGTGTACTTGATTCCCTTGCTTGTGAGGACATACATGTAGTTAGGAGAGGTGACGATGAGCGAGTCATCCGTGATCGCGTTCTCTCCGACTGCGATCTTTCCGTTGAATGTCGCGGAGCTGATGGTAATGTCTCCTGTTCCTGCATCGCTGGGCAGGGATGCCACCTTCGTGCTTCCGTTCTTGAAGTGGATGGTGTATGTCTCGGGAACGAGCACGGAGTACTCTCCGTTCTGGTTGGTCTTAGTCTGCGAGAAGATCGTGTCCGCTCCGTATGTTGCGTTGTATGCGTAGATGTCCACGGTGACTCCCGAGATGGGGTCTCCGTTCTCATCTGTTACCTGTCCGCTGACGGAGGTCTGTACGGAGGTGTCGTTTCCGACGTACTCGTAGACGATGACGGACGAGAGGTAGTTGACGACTCCGCCCTCGTTCGCCTGCTTCTCGAACGCTTTGAGGTAGTGCATGTACTCCCATCCGTCGCTGGCTCCGGTGGCCTTGGGGTTGGGGTTGTACTTGATGAACCATGTGACGAGGTTGTATCCTGCGAGTCCGTATCCGGGCATCGCCTTCACATCGCCGTTGCTGGTGGTGAGGTCGTAGAGATAGGAGAACGATGATGACTCTCCGGACTCTGCGGGCGAGGGACCGATGAGTGCCTTCCAGAGGAATGTCTCGTAGAGGGACTCGGTCGCGTACGCGGGATAGTAGTTTGAATAGTATGTGATATACGAGTAGAACTCGGGTGCCGCTCCGTATCCGTCGGTGTTGTATCCGGCGAAGTATGCCATGGTGGAGAGGTTGCTTCCGTCTCCGTAGACGATGGGCAGCATGGATCCGTCGACGACGTAGTATCCGATGTTGGCTCCGGAGATCTCCTTGACCTTGTCGTAGATGCTCATGATCTCGTCGGTTCCGTATGCCTCGGTGAGGACGTTGATGCTTGCGAGGTACATCGCGTTGTTCTTGCCGATGTCGCTGGCTACCTGTCCGTATGTCTCGGTGTCGCCGAGGACGTCAGACTTCGCCTTGCAGGGGTCGTCGATGTAGGCCTTGACCTTGTCGTATGTCGCTGTGTCGGGGAACGCGGATGAGAAGTTCTTGTCATCGTATGCTTCCATGACACGGACGATCTGTGCTGCTGTCGCACCTGCGGCTCCCTTCGCCAGATAGATCTGGGCTGCTGCGGATGCACCTTCGCCGTACATGTCGTTGACGGTGTTGTATCCCTGCGCTCCGTAGGGGGCTGCGTAGTTGATCCATGTGACGACGGCCTTGTCCTCATCCTCGAGATAGTCGTAGGTGTAGGTGGTGGGGTAGTCGTCTCCGGTCTGGATCGTGTAGACCGTGTTTCCGTAGTACTTGTAGTCTGAATCCGCGTTGGAGGGGATTCCCGCATCGACCGCGAATGCGATTCCGGGTACTGCGACCAGGAACAGCGTGCAGATGATGGCGAGGAAGGGAACCGGCCTGAGCATCTTCTTGAAGCATCCGGGGAATCCGGCTGCCTTCATTGCTGACCAGTAGCTCTTGAGGTCCGCCTTCTCGAAGACTGCGACCAGGACGTATCCGGAGGATACCGCGATGGTCATTCCGAGGACTGCTGCCGCGGAGTAGGACATCCATGTGAAGATCCAAAGGACGAACAGCCACATGACCATGAAGAGCTGTGCGTGAGCGTGGTCCTTCTTGACGTACTTGTAGAGTTCCCAGAGCCCGAGCATGGGAGGCATCCACATGAGGACCCATCCGTAGTATGAGGACATCTGGGAGATCGAAATGCTGTTGTCCACGAGGTCGGCCATGAGGTCGTTGGTGTAGACTGAGTTTCCGAACACCATCGCGCTGAAGTAATCGGGCAGTGCGAAGTAGAACACCACCATGATGACGATGAATGCGACGAAGAGCCCGGGGATGACGAAGATCCAAGGCTGCTTCTGGAGTGCCTTGAAGATGAATCCCAAGGCGAGGACGATGATTGCTATGAGAACAGGTCCGGAGAAAACCGCATCCCAGAGTTTTGCAGGAATGTAGTATGCTGCGCCGACTGCCAGTCCTATGACCATGATAACGGCATAGGTGTAGAGCGTGGTGCTGAAGTCCTTCGAGTTGAAACGGTCAAGGACCATCTGGATGACCAAGAGGACGGCCATGAGGACTACGAGTCCACGGAAATCGTTCCAGGACAGTACTACGAGTGCGAACAGGACTCCTGCAATGATGGTCTCCTTCTTCGCGAATGCTCCCTCGCTGATCTTCCTTGAGACCTTGATGAGGGACAGGATGAAGAATGACACCAGGAATGCAACAAAGGCGTACTCCGTTCCGTTCGACATGACAGTCGAGACGATGGGGAGCGCCAACAGACCGTAGATCAATGCCGCGACGAAACCTGCCTTGTATCCGTAAAGCTCCTTACCGATGAGGTAGACAGGGAAGCAGGTGAGTGCTCCGAAGATGGGGGCCAGGATCGCCAGTGCAGTTGATGCTCCTGCGAATGAACCCACTCCTGCTGCGACGAAATCGTACAGCGGGGCATTGACATTGAGTCCCCCGACGGGGTAATTGATAGCCGCATCGCTTCCGATGATGAAGCTTCCATCAAGTATGCTTTCGACTACGTGCAGGTGATATTGTGCCTCTGAACCGCCTGACAACGCGAATCCGTTGTCTGCGGAAAAGCCGTAAGCGAACACTACCCTCATCACAAATGCGAGAATAATGACGAAGCATACGGCAAGAGCACAGTGGTTCTGTAACCACCCACCGCTTTCGCGGTTTACCCCTTCCTTAGGGGCGGTTGACTCTTTTCCGAATTTGCGCATTCTATAAGTCTCCGTCTTATGAATGGCGTCGGATTATCGGTTATGTATTAAAACTTTAATGCGCGTTAGTTATAAGGTCTGTACGCGCGCCTAATTTTAGTGATGGGAAGATGTTTGGAAACCGTCTCAGAGGACGGTCCTTATGTCCTCTGCGAACGACATCGCCGAAGCACGTGGATCCTCGGAGCCGTAGATGGCACGGCCGACGATAGCGTATGTCGCTCCTGCCCTTATGGCATCCGATGCTTTTCCTCCCTGGGCGCCTACCCCGGGCGACAGTATCTTCAGGTCTCCGATGACCCTGCGGATGTCGGCGATCCTCTCGGGACGCGTGGCCGGAGCGATGAATCCCTTGACCCCGCACTCGACTCCCAGCTTCGCCATCTCCTCCGCATGCTTGGCGGTGAACATCTTTCCTCCGGGATGGCTCATCTCTGTGACAGCGTAGATCTCCGCATCCCCTGCCGCCTCGACGGCGGCCTTCAGGGAATCGTCCCCTGTGAATGCATGGACTATGACAGCTGAAGCACCCCTTGATACGGCGTTCTCCACGATCAGCCTGACTGTGTTAGGGATGTCCGCTACCTTGAAGTCGCAGATAACATCCGACAGCTCGGACAGCTTAGTGATCATCTGGGGCCCCTCCGAAAGTACCAGAGGCCAGTTGATCTTGATGGCGTCGACCACATCGCTCACGGATTCCGCGATGGCCAAGGCCTTCTTCCCGTCTGTCTCGTCCAGTGCCAATACCAGTCTGCTGTCCATTTTCATGCAGGGTCTATCCTCGACAGGGATTATAAACCATATGACCGATGGAGAATACATGCTCAGGAAGATGGAATGCGGGTCTGCATGCAACGGCCATGTGGCTGTGGGATGCGAGCACTGCATGAACGGGTCCAAGATGGTACTTCTCGTTACCGGACAATGCAAATGGAACTGCTATTACTGCCCGGTATCGCTGGAGAAGAAGGGGCTCGACGTCATCTATGCGAACGAGGCGAAGGTCTCGACCGATGAGGAGATCATAGCGGAGGCGGAATCCATCGACGCCACCGGGACCGGCATCACCGGAGGCGACCCGCTTCTGGTCATCGACCGCACGATCCACATGATAGAGCTCCTCAAGGGAAGGTTCGGCAAAGAGCATCACATACACCTTTACACGGCGACAATCGACCCCGAGAAGGTCGCCAGGCTGGAAGCCGCGGGACTGGACGAGATCCGCTTCCACCCTCCGATGAGCATGTGGGACCGCATGGAGGAGACCAAGCTAAAGGAGATAGCGGAATCATCCAATATGGATGTGGGAATAGAGGTGCCAGCAATACCAAAAATGGAGGAAAAACTAGGCAAGTTGGTGGAATATGCCAATTCAATAGGCGTGAAGTTCATCAACCTCAACGAGCTCGAATTCTCTGAGAGCAACTGGGATATGATGGCGTCCAACGACTTCCAGGTCAAGGATGACATCTCCTCCGCTGTGCTCGGTTCCGATGAGGCCGCGATGGCCGTCATGAAGAAGAACAAGAAGGCGAACATCCACTTCTGTGCCTCCGCGTTCAAGGACGGAGTCCAGCTCAGGAAAAGATTGATCCGCCGTGCGGAGCACATCTGCACCGACTATCAAGCGGTCACCGACGACGGGACCCTTGTGAGAGGGTACGTCTACGGGCAGGACCTCGACGCCGTCATCTCGAAGCTGAAGGAGCTGGAGGTCCCCGATGACATGTTCGTCAGGCTCGACAGCAAGGTCGAGGTCGCCCCCTGGATACTCGAGGACATCGCGGATGACATCGGATTCAAGTGCTACGTCTCGGAGCAGTACCCGACTGCGGACGGTCTCGAGGTCGAGAGGACTCCGCTGAACTGAATTCTGAAGAATTAAGGGGTTTTTAGTAAAGGGTTTAATGATT
Organism: Thermoplasmata archaeon; assembly: GCA_015063245.1. Taxonomy (GTDB): domain Archaea; phylum Thermoplasmatota; class Thermoplasmata; order Methanomassiliicoccales; family Methanomethylophilaceae; genus Methanoprimaticola. The sequence continues at coordinate 143,361 of SUSV01000002.1, read as the reverse complement.
CCCAACCGAACGATCGGCAGATCGTAGGGGGACCGTCAGTCCACGCTGATGCTCTGGATCTCGTGATGCCTGTTCACGATGTCCCTTGCGATGCGCAGATTCTTTCCGGCCTTGCCGATCGCGCGGCCCTTGAGCTTGGGATCCACTGTGACCGTCGCGTGAGTGATGTTGCCGCGCTGCTCGATAACGACCTTCTGAGGACCGTATATGTGGAACACGTTCTTGACGAACTGTTCCGGATCGTCAGAGTACTCTACGACCTGGATGTTCTTCCCGGTCTTGTCCTTGAGCTTGATCACATGCTCCCCTTTCTTTCCGACAGCGATGTTTCCCTGTCCTTTCTCAACCACGAACACGAGCTTGTCCTCAGTGTCCATACAGTCGATGGCGTTTGCCTTGGTGATCTGCTCGAAGAGAGCGATATACCTGAGCGTATCCTCGGTAAGTACGATATCTGCGGACATGTTCCTCACAGCGTTAAGATGTTGGAGCTACCTTTGTCAATGATTGCAAGGGCAGAAACGGAGAATGGTTTTCCGCACAGAGCACCGAGCTCCATGTTGTTTCCGTCATAGACGTGGACCTTTACGTCTGCGTCCTTGAGGTCGGGGCAGGGACAGTTCCTTGCGAGAACAATCATCTGTGCCTCTCCGTTCTTCACTGCTTTCATAGTCTGATCCAGTCCGAACTGCACCTTTCCTGTGGTGATAGCGGACTTCAATGCTCTGCTAATGTCTACTTCGCTCATTGCTTATCCCCCTTTGTTTTGGGTGTGTAAATAAGGTTTACTGCACCGGTTCCGAGTGTCACCGGCTGTCCAACTATGATGTTCTCGGTTACTCCCTCAAGGTGGTCAACCTCTCCGACCATAGCTGCGTGCAGAAGGTGCGCGGCGGTGATCTCGAAAGCCGCCCTGGCCAATACCGAGGACTTCTTTCCGGATACTCCGTGCCTTCCGATTGCCTTCACATAACCGTCGTTGGTCATGAGATCGGCTACAAGCATGATGTGACGTATGTCGACATCAAGACCTGCTTCTCCCAAGGTACCCATCGCCTCATGGATGATTGAGTTCCTTGCCGCCTCGATTCCGAGGACGTCAGCGACCTCCAGGATGCTGTTCGTCATGACGTTGGGAGCATCGACTCCCTCGACTCCGAGCACCTCCTTGAGGTTGCTTCCTTCTGTGACGATCTTCCAGTAGCCCTCCGTGTGGGACAGGACTGCCCTGGTGATGCCGTCGATTCCCTTGATCTTCGCGGTCTTGACGGCGTCGTACATCGCCTGGAGTTTCTTGTATGATGGTTCGTCGGACTGGATCACGATGTCGTATCCCGACAGCTTGACCAGACCGCGTACCGCTTTCACTTTGTTGAGCCTGTCCACGAGCTCATCGAGCTCGATGTGCTTCTCCTCCATCTTGCGGATGATCGGCTTGACGATGAGGGTCATGTTGGTGATGTCGGTCTCGATGGTCGCGACATCGAGGATCGATGTGATCTCGATGTTGGATGCGACCAGACGTGCGACGTTCTCATCCTGGGCTGCGATTCCCTCGAGAGGGATGTCCATCGAAGGAGTGCTGGGGATGCGCCTTGCATCCACGATCTCGATGAGACGGGGAAGTCCCTGGGTAACGTTGATGTTGGCGACTCCCGCGTAGTGGAAGGTACGCATGTTCATCTGGGTACCGGGCTCTCCGATCGAGTGCGCTGCCATGACTCCGGCGGACTCGTTCTGGTCCATCTTGTGGTTCTGGTACATCTCGGATGCCCTTCTCAGGAGCTTCCTGCACTGCTCCTCGGACACGTCGTGGCCCTCGATACGGGCCGCGATGTCGACGACGACCTTCATGGGGAGCTCGATCTTCTCCTCCTCCATGTATCCCTTCAGCTTCAGCTCGGTCTCGTTGTACTGGTAGAAGTTGGTGACCTCCTCCATGGGAACGACCACGGTCTCCTCGGCCTCGACCTTCTTCTTGGTCCTTGCGGATGAAGTTGCCTTCTTGGGACCGATCTTCTCGAGCACGGATTTCGCCTCATCCTCTGTCATTCCGAGTGCGACGAGATCCTCCTCTGCCGCGTGTGAGATCTCTCCGAGCGTGTTGTACTTGGTGAGCAGGAGCGTGGATGTCTCCTCGCTGATGCCCCTCTTGGACAGTGCGTTCATGGTGTCTTTCTTTGCCATTATCACTCACCTCCGTCGTAATCGATGTCGAGGTCGTCCATGTCCTCTCCGTCTCCCTCTTCCTCGACGTATTCCATCTCGTCCTTCTCGAGGGCGCCGTAGTCGCTTCCGACATCCTTGTCGTTGTCGTGGACGAAGTCCTCCGCGGCCTCTCCGAATACCTCGAAGAACAGGTCGTCGAGGTCGATAGCCTTACCCCTGACGGTCTTGGCGGGATCCACTCCGTCCTCTCCGTACTTGAACTGGACGACGGTTCCGACGGTGTTCCTGACGGTTCCGTCGGATGTCAGCTTCAGGTCCTCCAGAGCGGAGACGAGCCTCCTCTGCATGTATCCTGACCTGGATGTACGGACAGCGGTATCGACCAGTCCCTCTCTTCCTCCCATTGCGTGGAAGAAGAACTCGGTGGGGGTCAGTCCCGACTTGTATGAGTTGGAGCAGAATCCCTTGGCGTATGCCCCGAGATCGCCCTTCTCGAAGTGGGAGAGCGTCCTTCCCCAGTATCCTCTTGAGAGCCTCTCTCCACGGACAGCCTGCTGTCCGACACAACCTGCCATCTGCGAGAGGTTGAGCATGGATCCACGGGCTCCGGCCTTGGCCATGATGACCGCGGGGTTGTCCATTCCCAGGTACTTTCCTGCGATCTTTCCTGCATCGTCACGGGCCTGTCCGAGGACCTGCATGACACTGACCTCGAGGGTCTCCCTGAGGGAACGTCCGGGCATCTGCTGGAGCGTTCCTGCGCGGTACGAATCCACGAGCTCTGTCACCTTGTCGATGCATTCCTGCGTGTTGTTGTTGATCTGGAGGGATGCCTCCTTGGGGATGTCCTCATCGCTGATTCCTGTACTGAATCCGTGGTTCATCAGCGCACCGAGGGCGAGCCTGGTGACCTGGTTGATGAACTGAGCCGCCCTTGTCGCACCGTAGTCACGTGCGATACGGTCGAGGATCTTTCCCTTGCTGTTTCCGATGGCCTTGACATCGATCGTTCCGCAGAGGAGCTTTCCGTCGCGTATCTTGACGTACGCATCGTACTCGCACTTGTCCTTCTTGCACTCTCCCTTGCAGTTCTGACAGATGTTTGCCTTGAAGCTTGTGTTGAAGTCGGAGGGAAGCACTGTGGAGAACAGCTGCTTTCCGGTCCAGTACTCCTCTCCCTTGTCATCGATCAGGGGCTCGGGCATCTCGATGTCCGCGAGCTTGAACATGATGTTGGCAGCCTCCTCCTTGTTGAAGTGGGGGTCGTTGTGGGTGAGGAAGTACGCTCCTGTGATGTGGTCGTGGATGGCTCCGATGATGGGCCCTCCGTACCTGGGGGAGAGGATGTTCTCCTGGACCTGCATGATGATGCGTGCCTCGGCACGGGCCTCATCTGACTGCAGTACGTGCAGGTTCATCTCGTCTCCGTCGAAGTCGGCGTTGTAGGGGGGACAGACGCAGAGGTTGAACCTGAATGTCTTTCCTTCCATGACCTTGACGCGGTGCGCCATCATTGACATCCTGTGCAGAGAGGGCTGCCTGTTGAACAGGACGACGTCTCCGTCGATGAGCTGCCTCTCCACGGTATAACCGATGTCGAGACCCTCGGCGACCTCTTGTGCGTTCCTCTCGGTGACCCTGATCTTCCTTCCGTCCGCACGAATGACGTAGTTCGCTCCGGGGACGTAGGGGAAGTCCAGCTTGTCGGCCATGGGACCGCGCCTGACGATCTCCCTGACCTTCTCGATGTTGTACTGGTTGACGCGGAGGGGGACCGTGAGCTCCCTTGCCGCGAAGGTGGGCACTCCGACATCGTTGATCGAGAGCAATGGATCGGGCGAGATGACGGTACGTGCCGAGAAGTTGACACGCTTTCCTGAAAGGTTGGATCTGAAACGTCCCTCCTTTCCCTTCAGCCTCTGCTCCAGTGTCTTCAGGGGACGTCCGGACCTGTGCCTCGCGGGCGGGATTCCGGATGTCTGGTTGTCGAAGTATGTGGTGACGTGGTACTGGAGAAGCTCCCAGAGATCCTCGACGATCAGCTGGGGTGCTCCCGCATCACGGTTCTCTCTGAGCCTCTGGTTGATCCTGAGGACGTCGACGAGCTTGTGGGTCAGGTCGTCCTCGGACTTGTCCCCTGCCTCAAGGGTGATCGAGGGCCTTACTGAAACGGGGGGAACTGCGAGCACCGTGAGGACCATCCACTCGGGCCTGCAGGTCTCGGGGTCGATTCCCAGTGCCCTGAGGTCCTCGTCTGGGATCCTCTCGAGCCTCTCGCGGACCTCCTTGGGGGTGAGCTTGTGGTTGTCCTCGACCTCCCTGAAAGTGGTGGGCTTGTCCAGCTTGATCTTGATCTGGGTCTCGCCGCAGTAGGGGCAGACGGCCTTTCCGGATGCGTCCTTGGCCGTGTCCTTCGTGAACAGCTTCTTCTCGATGGTTCCTCCTCCGAGTTCCTCCATCTTCTCCATGCTGTCCATGCGCTCCTTGATCTGCTCGGGGGAGAGCATGAGCCTTCCGCACTTGCAGCAGGTCGACTCCAGGAGCATCTTGATGTCCTTGATGAATCCGACGTGGATGACGGGCAGTGCGAGCTCGATGTGTCCGAAGTGTCCGGGACACTCGTCGACCTTGCATCCGCAGGTCTTACAGCGGATTCCGGGCTCGATGACTCCCATGTGGGGGTCCATCAGTCCGCCGGGATAGGGGTATCCCTCATCGTTGTAGGTATCGGGTGTGATGACCTTGATGGCGGACATCTTCCTGATCTCCTCGGGGGAGAGACAGGAGAACTTGATCGATCCGATCCTCTTCGTGATTCCGTATGTCATTTCAAATCCTCCAGCTGAAGCCTCATGGCTACACCAAGGGACAGAAGCTCATCCATCAGCAGCTTGAAAGCGTAGGATGTCTGAACCTGGTAGATGTTTGTATTATTCTTACAGACAGGACAGTAAAGGGATCCGTGCCTGTCCATGATTGCGATGTGTCCGCAGGAAGGGTTGCCGCAGATCCACTGCTGTGTTCCGTCCGACTCGTCGAGGAGACGGTCCTTGATGACCATGGATACTCCGTGACCGATCAGACAGTCACGCTCCATCTCTCCGAACCTGAGACCTCCCTGCCTGGAACGACCCTCAGTAGGCTGCCTGGTAAGGATCTGGACGGGCCCTCTGGACCTGACGTGCATCTTTCCGCTGACCATGTGGTGCAGCTTCTCGTAGAAGATGACTCCGGTGTATACCTCTGCCTGAATCATCTTTCCGGTCCTTCCGTCGTACATGATCTCCTTTCCGGTGTTCTTGAATCCGTTCCTAACGAGACCGTCACGGATGGACTCCTCGTTCTCTCCGGAGAACGCTGTACCGTCGATGGTGCGTCCCTCCATCGATCCGACCTTACCTGCGATCATCTCGAGGACGTGTCCGATGGTCATACGGGACGGGATACCGTGGGGGTTGACGACCAGATCGGGTGTCACTCCGTCCGCGGTGAAAGGCATGTCGCACTGGTCAACGAGCCTTCCGACGACTCCCTTCTGTCCGAACCTCGAACAGAACTTGTCACCGAGTTCGGGGATCCTCTGGTCCCTGACCTTGACGCGGACGAGCTTGCGTCCGTCGAGGTCCTCTGTGATCATGACTGAATCGACGTATCCGCTCTCTCCGTGCCTGACGGTGACGGATGTCTCCCTCCTCTTCTGAGGTGTGAGGAAATCGGTGTCCTCCTCGTTGAACCTGGGAGGCGATGTCTTTCCGACGAGTACGTCGGAGCTTCCGACCTGGGATCCGGGAAGGATCAGACCGTCGTCGCCGAGCATGGAGTACTTGTCCTCCTCACGGGCTCCGGTGACATCGGGCTGGGGTATCTCGAACGCATCCTCGGTTCCTCCGGGGTAGCGATGCTCCTCAGCGGAATAGGACCTGAGGAAGGTGGACCTTCCGAGACCTCTCTGCACGGAGCTCTTGTTCATGACGAGCGCATCCTCGATGTTGTATCCGTGATAGGAGAGAACAGCGATACAGAAGTTCTGTCCTGCGGGCCTGTGCTCGTAGTGCATATAATTCATGGTCTGCGTCTGGACCATGGGCACCTGCGGGTAATGCATCAGGTGTCCCCTGGTGTCGGGCCTGATCCTGTAGTTGGAGCAGGAGATTCCCAGAGCCTGCTTACCCATTGCTGCACCCATTGTGATACGGGGTGCGGAGTTGTGCTCGGGATAGGGAACGATACCGCATCCGACTCCGATGATGATCATCGGGTCGACCTCCATGTGGGTGTACTTGGGGTCGAGCTTGCTGGGCACTGTGAACTCGTTGTCGCACCATCTGCACTTCAGGACCGCATCCTCATCCTTTCCGGGGTTGGTCCAGTCTGCGTCGGTGACAGAGAGCGCATGACCGCAGCAGGGGCACCTGGAAGGCACGTCGTAGGGGTCGACGAGGACAAGTGCGTCCTCCTCTTCCTCTGCATCGATCCACTCGATGATTCCCTCGCGGAACAGGTCGTTCCACCTGATCTTCTCCTCGCGGATTCCCTCGATGTGTTTCCTTGTAAGTGCCAGCCTTCCGTTCTTGACGATGAGGAGAGGCCTTCTGAGACGTCCCTCGTCGCAGTTGATGATGACCTCGTTGGTCTCCTGATCGAAACGGACATTGATCTGTCCGGAGATCAGACCGCATCTCCTGCGCTCCCTGATCTCGTTGACCAGCTTCTTGGCATCCTCGTGAACTCCGACAAGGTCTCCGTTGACGTATACACGGGTCTCGTCGGATGTCTTGACTGTCTTGATTCCCAACTCCCTGAGCATCCACCTGATGTCCATCTCGGGGATTCCCTCCGAGATCTCGATGATCAAGGCGGCGTTCTTCACCAGACCGCAGTTCTGTCCTTCAGGTGTCTCCGAGGGGCAGAGTCTTCCCCACTGTGTGGGGTGCAGGTCACGGGCCTCGAAGTGAGGCTGACTCCTGGTCAGGGACGATGTCACCCTCCTGAGGTGAGACATAGCGGACAGGTTGGATGTCCTGTCGAGAAGCTGCGATACTCCTGCACGTCCGCCGACCCAGTTTCCTGTGGCGAGGGCGTGGATGAGCTTGTGTGTGAGCAGCTCGGTCCTGATGGAGGAACGGATGGTGTTGATGTCGAACTTCTCGTTCCTCTTCCTTCCCCAGCTCCTCTCGAGCTGGTATTTCAGGTCCTTCATGAGGCTGCTGAAGCTTGTCCTGAAGAGATCCTCCATGAGGTCTCCGGAGAGCTTGAGCCTCTTGTTTGCGTAGTGGTCCTTGTCGTCCTCCTTCCTCTTCTCGAGGGAAAGCTCGAGGACGGAACGTGCTACGCGGCCGAGGAAGATTGCTTTCTTCTTCCTGTCTTCGATTGAGTCTCCCAGGTGGGGGAGCAGTGAACGGTCGAGGATGGACTCGACCTTTTTGGTCCTGTATTCCTTCGCCTGACCGGCAGCGAAGTTCCTCTCAAGGAACAGGATCGCGTCCTCGGTTGTGTGGAATCCGTTGGGCGCGTATGTCTTCTTATCATAAGCGGTCTCGATGTTGGCGTACACGGTGTTTGCCATGAGCTCATCGGAGACGATGGTCTCGTAGATCTCCTGATCTGATTCCATTCCGAGCGCCTTCATCAGTGCGATGAGGGGGATGGAACCGGAGACAGCGGGAACGGAAACGGAAAGCATTCCGTCCTTCTTCTTCTCCACGAGGGTCAATGCGCGGTAACCGTCCTTCTGTGAGAAGACCTTGGCAACTTCGACTGCCGCGCCGTATTTCTCATTGTACTCGACCATTACTCTGTTGGGTGCGAGATCCTCCAGCGTGATGAGTACCCTCTCGGTACCTCCTACGATGAAGTATCCTCCGGGCTCCCTGGGGTCCTCTTTCTCCATGACGAGCTCCTGCTCGTACTCCTCGGGGGTGAGAGAGCGCTCAAGGTGGTGCTCCAGGTTCTCTTTGTAAAGGCTGCATCCCTTGGATTTGACCATGATGGGCAGGTCTCCGACCCAAAGCCATCCGGATCCCTCGGGGGAGTCGATCTCCTGTCCGTCCTCGAAGATCTCAAAGAACACTTCGACACGGGATGCGTAGTTGAACTTTCTGAGCCTGGCCTCCATGGGGGTAGTCCAGTGCTCGCAACCGTTTGCCTCTTTTACGTAGGGCTCGCCGACACGGATGGTGGGCCTTGCGTTGACGTCGATGTGGCCGTCCTCATCCCTGGTCCTTCCGATACGGATCTCGAGGTTCCTTCCGCCGGTCCTCTCGGGGTCCAGCTTGATGACTCCGCGGGTAGCGTCGTCTGTGGGGACCCTGATGTCGTCGACGATCCTCTGCATCCTGCTGTTGGGGTTGTCCTCGGTCGCGAGGAAATCGTTGAAGGACGAGAGGTGGTGGTTCACGATGTTGTGTTCCGAGAAGTAGAGTTGTACTAGATCCCTCATCTTCATCCCCTCGTTACGAGCCTATACGCCACGAACTCCTGGGCGGTCTTGCTCTTCCTTACGATCTTTATGACGCGGCCCTCCTCAATGGGTCCGTGGATACTCTCCAGGACTTTGACTCCGGGGTCGCTTTTTCTTATCTTGGGAAGCTGCTCAAGTTTGATTCCCTTCCTATCGAGAACCGCTTGTGCCTCTTCCTCGGACAAGAGGTGATGCTCAGGCACTAGGCAGTGCGTGAGTACATTGAACGAGATGTTTTCTGTTGCCAAGTTTTCACCTACTTTTGTTCCAGACCGGTCATCTGGCGAAGACGTTTGATTTTGAGAAAAAGTGTGTGCCTTTCCTCATACTTGATCTGCCGTCGATCTCTCATGAAGTCCATTGGCGGGCCTGAAGGGATTCGAACCCTTGACAGCCTGATTAAAAGTCAGGTACTCTACCTAGCTGAGCTACAGGCCCTAATGGATAGCGTTCAAGCTTGTAATTCGGGTGCATCATATACTATTATAAAAAAGTGACTAACCCTTTTTACACGCGTTTACGCGTATAATATAGGGAAAAGAGGGATTTCGGGCCGGATCGGCCACTTTCAACCTCTGTTTGAAGGCGGGGTTCCCCCCGCGGTTGGATTGTGGTTTCACTGCTCTCCGGACTCGGTCTCTGCCTCTTGGGCATCGAGGTCGAGACGGACTCCCTCTTTAGCGAGCTGGAGAGTGGTCTTGGCCTTGACGAGAAGCCCTACCACTGCAGCGCAGAGGATGATGACTCCGCCTGCGATGAATCCAAAGTCGACGGAATCGATGAAGGCTGTGAGGATCTGGTTCGCGATCTCTCCCTGACCCATCGACAGGTATCCGATCATCGGCTGGATGAACTCGGTCGCCTTGTCCGTGACCATGGGCATGTCCGCAACGGATCCGAGGTTGTCCACGTATACCGCGTTGATGAGCATGGTGAAGATTGCAGTTCCCAGTGCGGTTCCGATGGACCTGAGGAGGTTGACTGCGGATGTGTTCATTCCGATCTCGCTGAGCTCGGAGCTGTTCTGGACCGCTGCCATGACAGGGGTCATCATGCATCCGAGACCGAGTCCGAGGACGAACTGCGCGACGCAGAACATCATGATCGGCTTGTCCAGAATCGTGTAGTAGTACTCCTTGGCAGGATCGAAGACGACCCCTCCGACCGCAAGGGTCGAGAAGATGTACAGACCGATGAACACGATGACGGGTCCGGCGACGAGCCAAGGCCTGTATCCGGTCCTCTCGCAGAGGGCTCCGGACAGCATAGCGGTGATCATCATTCCGATGATGAGGAACAGGGTGTAGTAACTGGCAGTGAGCGTGTCCAGCTCGAAGAGGATGAATGTTCCGAAGTATCCTCCGAATGTCATGGAACCCATCATACCGATTCCGAAGATCAGCATGTAGATCCCTCCCGCCATTATGGTGCGGTTCTTCAGGAGCTTGGGCGACAGGATAGGTTCGACCGCCCTCTTCTCGATGAAGATGAAGAGCAGGGCGCAGACCAGGACTAATGCGATGAGACCGTATGAGATGGGACTGAGCCAGGCGAAGTCGTTTCCTCCGCACTCGAACAGCACGATGAGTCCGGACAGCATGGCGGTCAGGACGACGATTCCCGCGTAGTCCACCACAGGTTTCGTGGGGACGACGGGTGTGGGGAACTTCTTGATCGTGAGGATGAATGATACGGCTGCAAGAGGCACGTTGATGTAGAAGCACCAGCGCCAGTCGATGTTCTCTGTGATGAATCCTCCGATGATGGGTCCGATTCCGGATCCTACTCCGAAGATAGCTGCGAGCATTCCCTGCATCTTTGCCCTGACTGCGGGCTCGTACAGGTCGGCGATGGCAGCTGTAGCGACAGGGATCAGGACTCCTCCTCCGAGCCCCTGCACTCCACGGCAGATTACCAGGGTCGTCATATCGGGCGACATTCCGGCCACGATGGAACCTCCTACGAAAAGAGCCAGACCTATGAGGAACAGAGGTTTCCTTCCGTAAAGGTCAGATAATTTTCCCGCGACCGGAATGGTCACGCATTCGCACAGAAGGTACGCTGTGACCATCCAGGTGAACAACCCGTTCCCGTTCAGCTCGTTGGCGATCTTGGTTCCGCAGGTACCGATGATTGTACCGTCGAAACAAGCGCAGAGCATAGCGAGACAGAGTCCGATCATGATCGATTTACGGACCCTCGGGTCTATATTCTTGTAAGTAACCTGCTCGACTGCCATTGAAATCTAAGGCGTCGGTAATTGGAACTACTATATAATGGATGGACCCGATAAATCGGAAGAAATCGATTCAATTCGAGGTCTTCCTAGCGAAGATCAGGTACCCTGTATGACCGAGCATCTCGAAGGACGGCCTCACCCCTCCGGGATGGACCTCGAGACCGCGCTGCATGTTCTCCAAGGCATAGACGTTGGAGTACTGATGCTCCCTGAGGGCGTTCACTATGGACTCGGCCTGATTCATGTTGGGAACATAGGCGCAGAGCCTTCCCCCGGAGCGGAGATGCTTCTCCAGATTCGACAGTGCCAGCCATGGGTCCGGCATGTCCATCGTGAGGGCATCCGCCTGCCAATCGGCATCGACATCCATATCCCTCGCATCGCCGATCTGATACTCCCAATAGCGGTCGAGTCCGACCCTGGAGACGTTCTTCTTGGCGCGCAGTGCGTTCTCCTCCTTGTACTCGAGGGTGAGGACCTTCCCTGTGGGCGCCACAGCGTGCAGGAGGGCCGTTGTGAGCCCTCCGGAGCCAGCTCCTACCTCGATCACCCTGTCGCCTGCCTTGATATCGCAGTGCATGAGTATGGTGGCCGCATCCTTGGGCGAGATGATCTGCGCCCCCCTGTCAAGGGACTCCATGAGCTCCAGGACACCGGGCCTGAACACCCTGTAGTCGCGTCCCACTATGGTGACCTTGTCACCCTCGTTCAGGTCTTTGAACCTGGATCCGTCGATGGCCCCCAGCGACTGGGCCTTGATCATGCCGTAGGATACCCTTATCCAGCTCCTCTTGCCGTTGGCATCCTCTAGATAGACCAGCTCGTTCTCGTCGAAGGCCATGGGGATCACATCGTGTGTGCCGCGTAGGCGGGTGTGTCGACATCCTTGCCGCACATGATGCACTTGCCCTTGAACTCCTCTTTGAAGTAGGGCCTTCCGAGGATCTTGAACCCGGTGGTGTCCTCGAACTTGTGACCGCACTCGTCGCATCCGCACCATCCGAACCTGAGGATCTTGTCCTCGGGGATGTTCTCCAGGGAGTCGATGTCCTGCGTGCGCTGCTTCTGGATCTCATTCGCCTTGTTGAACATGCAGTCGGAGATGTCGTCGAGGAGCATCTGGACGCCGGGAACGAGGTTCTCGATGGCGATGGTTCCCTTCTCGGCGGAATCCCTCCTGAAGAACGATACGACCTTGTTCTCTATGTCGCGTCCGCCCAGCTCGAGCCTGAGCGGGACCCCTTTCATCTCCCACTCGTAGTACTTGGCGCCGGGACGGTCGTCGCGGTCGTCCAGCTTGACCCTGAATCCGGCCTTGGTCAGTACCTTCTCCATCTCCCTGACAGCGTCGAGGACGACCTGCTGGTTATCCTTCTTGAAGATAGGGATGAGCACGATCTGATAGGGTGCGATTCCGGGAGGCATGATGAGTCCCTGATCGTCTCCGTGGACTCCGATGAGCGCTCCGACGAGCCTCTCGGACATGCCGTATGTGGTCTGATGGACGAACTTGTGCTCTCCGTCCTTGTCCTCGTATGTGATCTCGTAGGGCTCGGAGAAGTTCGTCTTGTAATGGTGGATGGAACCCATCTGGAGGGTCCTTCCGTTGGGCATCGATGTGTCGATACCCACGGTGTAGTACGCACCGGGGAACTTGTCCCACTCGGTACGGACGAGGAGCGTGTAGGGCAGACAGATCTTCTTGGCGATCCTGGCGAGGATCTCGATGTCCTCGTCGACCTGCTTCTGCGCGTCGTCGTAATCGGTGTGGCAGGTGTGCGACTCGAAGAAGTGGATCTCGCGGACCCTAATGAAGGGCCTGGTCTGCTTGGTCTCGTAACGGAACGTGTTGACGATCTGATAGGTTTTGAGGGGGAGGTCCTGATGGGATCTGATCCACAGGGCGAACATGGGGTACATGGCCGTCTCCGACGTGGGCCTTACCACGAGCCTCTCGTCGAGCTCGTCCAGTCCCGCGTGGGTGACCCAGTAGACCTCGCTGTCGAATCCCTTGATGTGCTCCTTCTCCTTGGCGAACTGGCTCTCGGGGATGAGCAGAGGGAAGCATACCTCGTCGTGGTTGGTGGCGTCGAACTCCTCGCGGATGTAGGAGTCGATCTGCCTCATGATCCTCCAGCCGTAGGGGGTCCATACGTTCATTCCCTTGATGGGGTATCTCTTGTCCGAAAGACCTGCCTTCTCGACGATATCGAGATACCACTCAGCGAAGTTCTCCTCCTTGTTGGTCATCTTCATCCCTTCCTGATGGCGTCGGCGACGAGCGCTGCGACCGAGATGTCCGACTGGGAGCTCTCGAGCGTGTTGCAGCAGAGGACTTTGTCCAGTGCGCTGTGTGTGAGCTTGTCTATCGCGTTGTTGACGAAGACGCCGTGGGTGCAGGCTACGGAGACGCTCTTGGCGCCAGCGTCCCTAAGTGCCTGTGCGGCCGTCATGATGGTACCTCCCGTGGAGATCATATCATCGACGATGAGGATGTTCTTCCCGGTGCAGTCCATGTGGGCGGGTGCGATCTTGACCTCTGTCCCGGACAGACGCGTCTTGTTGAGATGGTCGTAGGGCTTGCCCATCCTCTCTCCCACATCCTTCGCGCGGTTGGCGGCCCCGATATCCGGGGAGAGGACGAGGTCGATGCCCTTGTCCTTGAAGTAATCGGCGATGACGGGTGCTGCCTTGAGGTCCGTGTGCTTGCAAGTGAATGCATCGAGGACGGCCTCCTTGTGGATGTCGATCGTGATCACATGGTCGCAGGCCAGCGAATCCAGGAGCTTGCACATCAGGATGGCGGATGCGGGCTCGCCGGGGTTGAAGAGCCTGTCCTGCCTCGCATATCCGAAATACGGGATGACGAGGGTGACCTTCTTGGCCTTCAATCCTGCCACGATGTCCTGGAGAAGGAACATCTCCACGAGCTTGTCATCGGGGAACGTGTTCTGTACGATGACGACGTCGTCGTTGAAATCCTCGCTCTCCACCCTTGTGTAGACTTCCCCGTCGGGGAATTTCCTGGTGCCTGCCTGAATGTATCTGCAGCCGAGGTTGTCTGCGATCTGCTTCGCCAGAACCTCGGATGTAGACCCGCCAATAACTATCATGCTCGCAAGATATCCCCTTCCCCTTAATATATGCGCGGGTACGGGGGTCAGTCGTCGTTCTGGAGGGGGACCATCAGACCGCTCAGGATGTTCTGACGATCCTTCGTCGACTTGTTGGTGATGTAATTGACGAGGTTGGATCCCGTGAGCGCGACGCTCGAGGGTCCGGAGCGGACGTAGAACTCCTCCTCCTTGCCGTCTTTCAGGAACACGGGCTTCTTGCACCTCTCGCAGTCGACACGGATGATCGCCTTGCCGTCCTCCATGTCTATCACCCTGAAGGAGATGTACGGGAGGAACTCATCGCCTATCTTCGAGGATATCATGTGGGTCAGGTGGAGGTTCATCTTGTCCCTGCTGTCGAACGCGTTCTCGTCGACGCCGTAGATCGAACCGTCGTCGGCGACCCCTACCATCAGGATGCCTCCGGAGGTGTTCATGAATGCGACGATGGATTTGAGGACGGCCTTCTCCATCCTCTTGTCGTTCTCCCCGGTCCTGATGTTGGTGACGATGGTGGATTTGAACTCCAGCTTCTCCGATTCCCCAGACTTGATGATGTTCAGCGCATCGTCCCTCGCCATCTCGTTGGAGTATGTGCTGTCGGAGTAGACCTCGAGGCTCCTGTTGATGCTGCTGTCGATGATCACCCTGTCCAATCCGAGTTCGCATAGCAATGCCGTGATGAGCGCCCCGACCATCGCCCCGAACACATATTCGGTCATGTTCCAGATGTCGAAAAACCTGTCTTTGTGATGGAAGTATCCGATCTCCACCATGAACATCAGGAGAAGGACGGTCATCGCGAAGGAGAAAGCCGCGGAGTAGACGAACAGCTTGTAGTTGCTTGGTCTCTGAGGAGAGGTGCGTATCATCGTGTACACGACGACCTGACCCATCAGCATCAGGCAGACTCCCGTCAGCAAGCTGGCCAGGGCATTGAAGAGATCATGCTCCTCCCTGAGCTCGCTCGCTATGAGAACCATGATGAGGGCCATCATCATCATGAAAATCAGCATCGGCGGCACATGGGCGACCTTGCGATCCGTGACGATTGATATCCCCAGCATGACCATGATGGGTACGGAAATGACCAGCTGGTCAATCCTGTCCGCGATGAAATCGCTGATGACGATTATCAGCGAAACGACAAAGAATGCCAGGTACAGGGCGAGGGTTCTGGTTGGTATCCTCTCCGCTGCCCTATCCTTCAGTTTCTGCACCAGGGGCTCTTCCATGCTCCTGTCAACGGGTTGCGGATATATAGCGGAAATGGGCATTTCTGAAGAAAGACTCAACAATGGCACCGATCCGTCCATCGCTCGATATATTCTTATGTATAATCGTTTTAACCGCAGATGATGGGCTCTTAGCTTAGTCAGGTAGAGCGCTCGGCTCATAACCGAGTGGTCACTGGTTCGAACCCGGTAGGGCCCACCACTTCTCTACCCAGATCCTGTAAAAAATTTCTATGGTTTTCGATTCTGGGCCGATTTTCAACACGCGACCCAAACCATGGTGGGTCCAATATTTTGTCGGACCCACCACTCACGTTTGGGATCAGGGCATCCAGAAGGCCTCTTTATTGTCCTTGTTCTGATAGATCCTGCCCATTGCGGCCATCTCCTGAGCTCTGGCGTAATAGAGCTCGGTCGTCCTGGTCGAACAATGGCCCATGGCCACGGAGACATCCTCCAGCCTGTTGCCCTTGTTCAACAGTCTTTGACCGTAGGATCTGCGTCCGGCACGGAGTTCGAACTTCTCGCCTACGATCGTCTCTACACACTTCTTGAGATTGCAGAACTTCTGCTGGCAGTAGAATTCGTTTTCATTCTGTATGGGTGGGAAGAGAGAGTCTGAGGTCTTTCCGCACTCCTCAAGCTTCTGCTTCCTGACATCGAGATACCTCTGAATGATATCTTCGACACCGTCCATCAGAAGAATGGTGCGCGGTTTCCCCCAAGTGCCCTCGCCTTTGACATGCTCGATATGGACCATCATTACGCCGTTCATCATGGTGATATCCGAAGCATACATCTGACGGGCCTCCTGGGGACGGAGTCCGGAAGAAGAGCACAACAAGACTGCAGCGCATCCCTGGAGAACACGCCAATCCTCTGTGGTCCTTCCGAGCTCTATGACCTTCTTGATGAGCTCATCGCTCATCCCGTCTTTCCTTCCCGTGTACGCATGAGGCTTGTAGATACCGCCGAAGAACCTGAATTTCTCGACAACATCGTTTCCAACCCATTTGCAGAGCTGATTGATGAAGCACAGCTCCTTGCTCAAGGTGGAATCGGCGATGCCATCGTTGCGCCTCTTTGTGACGTAAACCTCCAGATCCTTCTGCTTTATCTTCCTGGGATTACAGGTCGAGACCTTCTTGTCTTTGTAAAGATCGGTGAAGATTCCAGCTATGTAGCTCATCTTCCTCTCTTTATTCTTGATAGTGGAAGGACTGTAATGAGGCCTCATCTCTGCGATAAATGCATTGACATCTGTTTTGAACTGATACCTCATGACCTTGCCTCCTTTCCTGCCGAGATCGATATCCTACCGTTCCCGAATACCTCTATGTTCACTTCGCCATACATGGTGCACATTCTATCGACGATGCGGATAAGGATCTCAGTGTATCCCGCACCTCTATCCGTGTCGATGCCGTGGTTTACGGCTCCGTTTTTCATACTTTCTTTCATAAATCCTCCTACGAGGGGCACAATCTGGTGTGCCCCCCGATTAAAGGGTTTAGGGTCGCGCTTCGCACTTCCCAATCACCACAAGGGCAGGTATGTATTTAATTCTTATCATTTTGGTAAATTAAAATAATAATTAATTTCAATAAACCAAATCAATTTATAGCTATGAACATCTTCTCAACGAACATGGACGAACCAATGATGGACGATCTGAAAATACTGGAGCTAAGCTGCTCAATATACATTGTAAGATATCTGAACCGCCATCCGGGACTGAACAAATCCCAGATAATGTCAACTGAGGGCAGAGCTCTCAGCACTAAGAATCGCCGCATAGACCAATTATACATCGCCGGCCTGATAGATTCGGATATCCGGGAAGAAGAAGGTATGCGTAAGGGAGAATACTTCAAACTTACAGACATGGGTAAGGAAGTGGCTGATCATTTGGATGCCATATATGAGATTATGAAAGATCATCTTGCCGGCTGCAACGAGGATTTCACAAGCTACACTAATCCTCATGCCAAAGAGATATTGGCTCAATTCCGCGATGATAATCTAGACAACAAAAGGGAATGAAGGGGGCCTCTCCCTTCAAAGCCCCTTTTTCTCCAATTCTGAATCCAATTGCCTCATCTCATACAGCTCCTTTTGAGTCTCTATCTCTCTGCGAAGGACCTCGTCTGATGGTAGATACAACTTATATTTCGTAGCAAAGAGGCGATCGTTATCGTGAAGGATGGAATAACGGGCCACATCCTCATCGGTATTAGAGCATAGAATGATCCCTAACGTCGGATTGTCGCCCTCTACGCGTTTGAGCTCATCATACATCCTGACGTACATGTCCATTTGACCTACGTCCTGATGATTCACCCTTGTGGTCTTCAGATCGATGAGAACGTAACACTTCAGATAGACGTTGTAGAAAACCAGGTCGATAGTAGTCTTTAGCTTCAGTATGGATATGCTGCTGACGGGCCATGAACGCATAGCCTTTACCAAGCTCCAACAAGAACTTCTGCAGATTATCTATTATCCTAGTTTCCAGGTCTGATTCCGTGTACTTGTCATCAGGAGATAAGCCAAGGAATTCTACAACAACCGGATCCTTAATGAACGATAGTTTCTCAGTCTCGTAATCCACTGTGAGTGCCCTCATCTCGGATTCTACGGCCTGCGGATCGGGAGTCTTCAGCATTCTGTAGTAGTATTGAGAATCGATATTGCGTTGAAGAGTCCTGACAGCCCAAGTCTGATCAGAAGCTTCCTTCTCATACCAATATCTGGCATCGTCATCCTCTACCTGTATAAGAATGCGATAATGACTCCAAGAAAGGGTCGAAAAAGATTGTGTCCACAGTGTGGACAATATCTCTGGAAAGGCCTTGTAGAACCTGACATACTTGTAAAGATTACTGGGGCTGAAGCCCTTTCCAAAGTTAGAAGTGAGCTCTTTGGAAAGATCTGCAATGAGCTTCTTTCCATATGTCTCCTCAAAACTTCCATCTCTCAGGACTTCCTGGGAGATCCTCCTTCCAAGTAACCAGTTACGAAGTATTAAGGCCTTGTTGACGGACTGATAGGTATAATCTCTGGTCTTTACAATAATCTGAGAAGTATCTTTGAGGACATCAGAAGTCGAAGCGACTTCGCAAAGCGCTTTCAAGTCATCAGCCATCTCGACATCCCTCCTCATAACAGAGCGCAGAGAAGAAACGGTATTTGCCATCATTCATAACCGATCACCTCTTTTTCAACTTTTTCTATGATGCCTTTATCCAAAATAGCAGGATTGAGTGTATATGCAATATTCAATCTTGGATTAAATATCCCCATGTATGTTATCTTCTTGAGCTTCCTATCCACAGAATGCTTGCACATCAAATAGTATATCATAAGCTGCAAGGTATTCTCTTTTGTAGGTTGATTTTTAGATACTTTTAGATCCCATATGGCATCGGTTGTAACTAAATCACCGTCTCCCGTGAGAACCTTATCCGTATAGGATCCTGGGAAAGTCGGTCCGAAAACAGTTATGGGACCGTTATCATCAAAGAACTTGAGAGTACGTTCCACCATGATGCGAATGTTGTCAATCGTAGATTGATCTACATCAAGACTGAATGGATCGAATGATGGTGCGACCCCCGCTCTGTAATAGACATCGAACGGAACCGCACGGCACATATTGATGATGGATTCATTGCTCAAATCAGTAACATTGTACAATAAATTTAAAACTTCATCGAATTTTCCTGCGATGTCTGCTCCCATCAATGGAATCCTAAATGCATCTTTCGGATCATCACCCAGCATGAATCTGGTAAGATAATCTACAGCAAGACCAACTGTTGACGGATGAATGTTCTCCGGACCCAATCTCTTGCCATCATCGAATTTGGTACGCTCCATCATGGCTGGATTTATCAGACCTTCCTCTGTCTGCGGGTAAGCATGTACGCGGCCTGTAACGCTTGTTCCGAGTACGTCGGAAAGCTTCACATCAGGATCCTCATCATAGAATACACTAGAACCGTCGCGCTCGTATTGGACATATTTAGCAACAATGGCATTGAGATCATCCTCTTGAAAACACATGTCCTCATGCCATACTCCATATTTACCTAAGGAGTTAACAGCGTCCACCCATTCTTTCAACGCTTTACGCTTAGCCCTGACCCTCTCAGAATCCTGACCTTTGGTTTCTAGAA
This sequence comes from Thermoplasmata archaeon, assembly GCA_015063245.1. GTDB lineage: Archaea > Thermoplasmatota > Thermoplasmata > Methanomassiliicoccales > Methanomethylophilaceae > Methanoprimaticola. Next base: position 123,964 of record SUSV01000002.1, on the reverse strand, counting down.
CAAGGTAATGTCCATTGGATAACCTGATTATAAAGTCTGGACGATAATTAGCAAAACCACCGTTAAACATGTATTGGATCTCAAAACCGATATGATCGTTCTTCACCCAAGCTTCCACTGAACGATTCTTGATGAGTTTGTTAGCATGGGAGGCCTCCAACGCACTATCGACAACACAGTGACTAATATGCGATTTGACTGCCATTGCACAATTTTTGGACGTATACCAAGTAGGCATATCCGCCGTCGATAGCATAGGGCGGTTCTGATCAAGAACGACTTCGGTCGATTCGACATTCTCGGACATGATATGTTCACGAATGTGTGTGATCACACGACCAATATTACGAGATAAAATGATACGACGCTTCGGATTACTCTTGTCACCATAAGAAGGTGGCATGATGTTGATCTTTTCCGAATTCAGAAATTCTTCGACTACTCTTATAAGTTGACCGAGGAGTGCGATCTTGGTCCCTTTAGTACTCCAGTCCATATCATAAAGTGTCGAAGCAGCATGGAACACAGTTGTCTGAAGACGGAACTGGTCATCCGAGACATCTTCTAACGTGATTTCTGCTAGCTCGTTGCTGTATTCCTTGTCACCAATGAATGGCGCCAGATCTGCTGCAGAGATGAGTTCAGATGCGTTGATATCCAGAACAGGAATGTTCTCAAGGTCCAATGTCAGAACATCCTTCAAATGATGGTCAATACGAATAATATTAGGCCATTGTATCTCGAATTTTGCCATGTCGTCGCGCACATAGATCTGAGTCTTGGGTTTGGTTGGTTTGGTGGTTCCCGGTGCCGCCTCTTGAGGTAGGAATGAGAAAGGAACTCCGAATACGTTCACATACTCCGGTGTGAATAATCCTGTTTCATCATCAACATCATAAGATGTACGCCTCAATCCTCTTCCGATAGTCTGCTCACATAGCAGTTGGCTAGAAAATGCCCTCAGCCCCATGATGTGTGTTACTGTCTTTGTATCCCAACCTTCGGATAGCATAGAAACGGAGATTATATTACGGACCTGCTCTCCAAGTTCACCGATACGACCAACAGTATTCACCTTCTGTCTGAGATATGCTGCACGATCTCCTTCGCTAAGATCATCATAATCCTTTCCAGAGAAATCTTCCTCGCCATAATCCACTGATTCTGATTTTTTCAAGATCTTCGAATCGATTTGCAGTATGTAATCTGATTCGCATAGCTCTTCGACACCTAGTAAACCCTTCTGAAATGAGTAGTTGATCCTAGATGCTGTCTCAGTACGGTTGGCAACAGTGATCATAACTGGAGGAGTAGACATACCTGCTGTTCTCCAATCATTATAGGTCTCTAACCAATCCTTGGCAAGCAACCTATATGCATCATTTACCAAAGTGGGCAATGATTCCTGAGGTTCCGCCGGTCTCGATAAGTCCGCACGAACGGTTTCATCACCATAGATATGATATAGCTTCGACCTGTAAGTCTTTGCATCCGGAATGCCATCGTCCCTGACGACCATGCGAGGTGTCTTGACCAGACCGGACTCGATAGCATCATTGAGGCCGAAATCGCTTACTATCCAAGAGAAAAGAGCAGCCTCATCGTTCTTCTTACCACTTGGGGCAAACGGTGTGGCGGAAAAATCATAACACGTCTGAATATGACAAGCACGATTGATCTTCTCCAGACCTCCAACCCAAACCGTAGAAGATTCCTCAAGTTCCTTGATGAATTCCTTGTCGTCTTTGTCATACTTCACCTTGATCTCAGGATTCTTCTTCCAAGCATGGTGAGCTTCATCGTTAATGACAAGGATATTGGAGTATCTGGACATCTGTCCTAACACTTTTTTGGCATATGCCTCATCGCTAAGGGGCCCCCTCTTATCCACAGAATGCTTCTTCTTAATGACAGCCTCATCATCCCATGCAAGAGTGTGCCAATTTGTCACCTTGATCATTCCTTGGTTGAATCTGTCCCTCAATGTCACAGGGATAATACCAAACTGATCATAGTAGTTCTCAGAATCCTCTGGCTTCAAAACTGACAATCTGTTCTTGACTGTGATTCCGGGAGTAATTATAAGAACGTACTTCGAGAACCTCTTGTCCTGAGGGTAAACGACTTTGTTGATTACCTGCCAGGCGATTAGCATGCTCATAACGACAGTCTTCCCCGTCCCGGTTGCCATCTTGGAACATAATCTTGTAAATTCGTTGTTGTCCTGATCTATATTGATCCCAACTTTCTCTGAATCAGGCGCCTCAGTCAGCCAGATAAGAGTTTCAATAGCATCAAGCTGACAAAAAAAGAACGGATGTGTGCGTTGTTCCTCATCGTGCCAATGAGCAAGAAGCTTCCTTGTAACCCCTGTACAACCAGGGTACCCATTATTTCTCCAATTGGCGACCCTCTTACGTATCTCGTTGACAGCTGGTAACTCAACAAAACGTCCAACATCGTTGTATTGATTACTACCCTGTTCAGCGATGAAATAACCTGCAGGCCTGCGACCTTCTTTGAGAACAAATCTGTCTTCCTCAAGAGAGAATAACCAATGATGCTCAGGCTCCTTAAAAGCCGAGTTGACAATCAATTTTTCGATTAGAGCAACCATTTCATTCACCAATCATAAGGACCTTAAGACTTTCAATTCCACGATTGTCAATAATCTTCACTGCAACCTTTGTATTAGCCTTCGAACTAAAGGGTATTGATTTTACCCCATGATACATCTTAATTAGATCTGGATCTAATTCTACTCTTAATGTCTTAGCTAATTTGGCCCACCCCTCCTTAGACCCTGACATCGGGAAAAAGATTTGAGAAGGGTTCAATGACATCCCATCATAATCTGTATCAAGTAACCACATAGCAATCTTCGAACTATCCCCTGATTGAATTGTTCCCGTTTTTGTATCATAGTAATCAAATCCCCTAACAGAAACTTGATATTTCCCAGCAAAATCCCCGACAGTTATTTTCTCGCAAATAATGTCTGGTTGCCCAATCATCCAAAAACTCTGACTTGAAGGATCTCTCTTCATCAAATCTTCTATTAACAAATCCGTATTCATTTGTACTTTAAGCAATTGTACATTGGGCCACTTGGTTTCATCAATGAATTTGGCGGCTTCTGGATCAAACTGGAATGCACAAAATATTATTAACTTAGGAAGTGGACGTATAAGTTCGGCTTCATCTAAAGCAGAAGCGACTGTTTTTGAATCAAGAGGTGCAGATTCATTAGCAAAACAAATAACGGCCTTGCGAGGAACTTCGTCTTTAGTCTCAGCTTCCGCTTGTAAAAACTTAGTCCCTACAAGTGGATCTACTCTCGAAAATTTGATAATTTCCCCACCTCTTGCAATAATGCCTGTTGATTTTAACTGATCACGCCATTCTGATTGTTTGGAAGATGTGTCCGAAGTGGCGAGATCGTCATATAAAGAATCGACGGGTTTAACTGTAGGCGACGGGATTGCTTCCATCGTAAAAGGGCCTGACACTCTAATTTTTGTCTTATCAATCAAAGGCTCATCATACATAGTCTCTAAAATCGGATTTTCTCCATTCGCCAGTGTTTCTAGAGTGATGTGTGGTATCACCTTATATTCAAACCCGCTTGATACGCCGTTACTTACGTCTTTTAATTGGTAGTATGGAAAAGTAGCTGTTAAAAGCCTCTGACGTGTTAATATAGTTGCAATACGAGACGTATCACATGTGATCCACCTCCTGCCATATTTCTCAGATACAAATGCAGTAACACCGCTTCCACATGTTATGTCCATGACTAAATCGCCAGGATCAGTAGTCATTAATATACAGCGCTGAACGGGCAGAGGATTGGTCTCGACAACATAATGTCTTTGCATAAAAGAGTTCATTGTATCTGTCCAGACATTAAGAAGCTCTGTGGCTGGAAAATCATCAATGTAACGTTTATAATTCAACTGTGATCCTTTTTTGCCTAAACGACCAGCTTGTTCAAGTCTAGATAACCCCTCATGAGTGGTTTTCCATGTCATTCCAGGTGCGGGTTTAAACACCTCGCCGTTGAATTCAAATTCGAATCTGGCAGATTCAGAAGTTCCTTTCCTGCAAGGATCTGCCCATCTGAACAGCTTTCCCGAAGGAATACTTTTTGGATCTTTCTTTTCTTCAATCGTTAGACTACGACTAGTACCATCCTGTAATTCTATCCAATCAAAACTGGAAGCATTCACATCGCCTTTCTGCTTCGGCAAGTATAATTTTCTGAATTTCGTCTTCTGTTTATCCTTGACATACCACACAATGTAATCTAAACAGGGGGGAAGGTAATTGGTCGTATCCCCGGGAGATGTCTTAAAAGATATTTGACTCATGAAATTTTCAGGACCAAATACTTCATCACAGATTTGCCTAACTCTGTGAACATTCTCATCCCCAATCTGTATAAAAACACTACCAGATTCTGATAATAGATCCCTCACTAACAGTAAACGATCCCTCAAATAAGATAAATATGAATGAATCCCCAACTCCCAAGTATCTCTAAAAGCCTTGATCATCTCAGGTTCAGTAGATAAATCCTCATCCTTATCTGAAACATTTCTCTTATCTACGAATGGTTGAAAATTGGATCCGTATTTGATCCCGTAAGGTGGATCCATGTATACCATCTGGACCTTCCCAGCCATAGATTCTTTCTCTAGTAAAGAATTCATTATAAGAAGACTATCTCCTGCAATCAATCTGTTAGCCCAACCCCGGGGATGTTGATAAAATTCCATTGATTCTCTTCTCTTTATCAAAGAATCTGTATCGAATAACGTTGTCTGATAGACTCCACGATGCTCCCTATGCCTAGCCTCGCGTATGATTCTGTATGGATCTATTGTTTCATGCACATGCAAAGAGACTGTGGGAACCTCAAAGGATGTTCTCTCAGCCTTTCCTGCCCAAGTAAGGGTAGGATCTAGATTCGGATCATAGGAGTACTTCTTCTTGGTCTCTTGGGCCGTATCATACTGAGCATAACCGACTGGCGGGTTGTTCAGACGAGTCTTATCGTCATGAGTATAGGGCTTGATCTCTTTCTCGACCGTGGAATCTGCCTTAGTACGTGCCATATAAAATCAAACACAAAATGGGGTGCCTTATAGTTAAGCGTATTCGTCACCAGAAAGAATAATACGTAAGGCAGTGTAAAGACTACTATCCTATGAGCAATAATACAGAAAGCATACCGTTTCTTGAATTATTTGGAATAACCAACAAAGATGAGCTATTGACATCTTTGTCGAACATCACAGATTATCTATCATCCACGGGTTTCAATACAAACTGTCCAAGATCTCTATACAGATATAGACCAGCCAAGCGCGCTATGGATGAAATTGAGAATCATTACATACTCTTAGCCTCTGTTTCTGAAATGTCGGATCCGTATGACAGCTTAATCCCGATTGTTGACATAATTAAGAAAACAAATCTCTACAAAGAATTGTGTGAGGACACTAGTGACGCTGAACAAATGATGAAAGAAATACTTGATACCCCGAAAGATCTTCTAACAATCTGCTGTTTCGCTGAGGATTATCGGTCATTCCCTATGTGGGATCACTATGCTCGCCAATATACTGGAGTTTGTATCGAATATGATGGTTCGAAATTGAAAAACTGTGCTGCACCGTTCCAAGTCAAATACTCCAAGAAATCTTTTTCATCTTTTCCTAAAAGGACTAAAAATGATTTTGAATTCATAATGGACTCATTGATTGGAAGTATTCTGACAAAAAACAAAGATTATTGTTACGAAAAAGAATGGCGCTATTTCAACGGTAGCTTCGAAGATGAAATAGACATCAAAGACTCTATTAGTCGTGTATATATCGGCGCTAAATGTACTAGGTACAACAAGCAAATAATTCAAACATGCAAGAGTAATGGAATTGAAGTTATCAGACTCAAAACATGTAGTAGCAAATTTGAATTTGAAGAAGAAATCATAACAGGTAATGTGATACTTTTTAGTTGATGTTTTGTCTATAAAGAAAAGACATCAGCTCCGTCATCTCCCAAACATGGTCGGTCAGACCCAATTTCATCGCAGGCGTGACATCCACACGTTTGCCACCGTTCTCCTTCTTCCGGATCGAAATCGAAGAGTGCGGAATACAGAGGTTGTAGTAGCCTTTGAACAAATCCAGACCTGCCTGCACGGCCTCCCTGGATTTACCAAAGGTCACCGTTCTGCGCCTGATCCTCGCATTGAACAGCCTGATCGTCAGGTTCTGCCTCTCGATTGCCGACGTGTTGAGAAGGTGTTCCGGTACGTCGCCGAAGGCGACATACCGCCTCACCTTCTCCAATTTCTTGCCCAGGCGGGTCTTCTCCACCACACCGTAGTTGAAGTCAGAATTGGGCTCCAAATGGCTTCCCGGGCGTCCGCGTCCGTTGTTGTACACGCGATAGCTGTACCTCTTGAAAAGAGTGGTCAGATAAGGTCTGTAGCCGTCGGTGACGAAATACGGCATGTGGTTGCGCCTAAGCTTGTCTAATTCGGTGTTGACGATGCGTTCGCAGACGGCCTTTCCTTTGCCGTCGGCGACAATACCCAGCAGATACTTTTCGGTGGCACAGAAGGAGGTCCATATCCAGTCCCCGTCCTCTTTGAAATGGTCCCCACGAAAATCATGTTTTTTTTAGAGTATATAAAAGCTCATCGAATTGGAGGCTCTCGGGGGCCACACCCTTCGATTCCAGACTGGCCGAGACCTTAGCAACATGCTTCCCGCCGCGTTTCGTACGCTTCTGCACGGTCCTGACCGTGCAGCCGACGATGTCGGCCGTCCTCCGGACGCCGACCCCGTTGGCCTGACAGGCCATGATCAGATTGTGCTCCTCCTTGGTCAGGTGGGTATGCTCATAAGCTGTGCCAGTACGGTCGTTGAACACGCGTCCGCAGGTCTTACATTTGTATTTGCGCACGGTCCCTGACTTCGTCTGATAGGTCCCGTTCGCTATGATGTTCTGCTCCCCGAGTCTGCCGAAATTCCTGCATTCCTCATTCGGGCACGAGATCTCCAAGAACTTCTGTTTAGGCCCTCTTTCTCCCATCTTGATCATCATAAACGATATGGGAGTATAAATATAAAATATCAACTAAAAAGTATCACATTACCATCATAACATAATAACTCCTTTTTCGGGCACTTTCACCCTTCACTCATCGCTAGGGGCAATATTGTGTCCAGCGGCTCACCTTTTCCTGCTTGAACTATTCCTTCTTGCTCGCCGCAGTCCGCATAATCCCCTCGCTCCAGCTCCGTTCCGGGGTTCAAGTTGCCCCTAAGAAAAAGGAGTTGAAGAAGATGGTAACATCGGAAGAACTGGACATGACCTTCCAGAAGGTCGGAAACGATTTCGGAATACAGACCAAAGCGGAGTTCGCGGCATATCACGAACTCAAAGTCAGATGGATGAGGACCTACCAATGGGCCGAATTCACGGTATCGGACTACCTGAAGGAAGCTCCGCTAAACGTCGTTGAAGGGATCGCGAGGACGATCTTCAACAGGATCAAAGGAAAGGAATGCGAATACCCCGAAGTTGTGTCCGATTGGCTAACATCCGAGGAATTCACAATGAAGATGCAGCCCTCCTACATCAAGAGGGACAGAAGGATCGGATCCGAAGAGGGCCAGTACAAGGACATCCAGGAATCCCTGGCAAGACTCAAGGACATGAAGCTGATCCCCGAAGACCTCGGACACATGAGATTCTTCTGGTCCGCCGGAACGAGTGACGATAAGAGTGCATGGTCATCGATGCTCATGAAGGTCGTGACCATCAACAAGGCCTTGGATCTGGAAGATGTCCCCGATGAGGTCCTGGACTACGTGATCTTCAATCAGATCGTCTATGTGAACAGCGATTTCAACATGACGCAAATAGACAGGAAGGATGAGGTCGCCAGGGTCGTCAGGAACTATCCTGGATTCGATGCCATCAACGAGTGGCTGGAGGACCACAGATTCTCGCTCTGACAACCAAGGGCCGAAGGCCCTAAACCTCTTCGAAACCGACCCGGGATCGTAATCATTTCTGATACCGGGGCCCGTTATCCACCTTACGGGTGAACCTGCATCCCCTGGATGCGAAGTTCGAGCACCCGTAGAACATACCGTATTTTCCGTTCTTGATCAATAGAGCACCGCCACATACCGGACAGATCATCTGGACTCTGTTCGCATCCCTACCGTTGTAAGAGAACAGCTCCTTGAAGAAATCGGACTGGCGATTCGTATAGGAAACGATGTAGGCTGCATCTTTAGCACGGGTCATTGCGACATAGAACAGCCTGCGTTCCTCATCGTACTGATTGTTATCCTTCCCCAGAAGGAGAGGGATCAGCAGAGGTTCATCCCTCTTGCTTGGGAAACCGTACCTTCCGGTCTTGTTATTGAGGGAAATCACAACATCAGCCTGAAGCCCTTTCGAAGAATGGATGGTCATGAATCTCATATCGAGGCCCTGACGTTCTGAATAACCTATGATGGTCGAACTGTCGGAGATGCTCGGCCTCCAGCTGAATCCATCCTCCGAGAGAAGCCTGACATCATGATTGTACCTTCCGAGGAACAGGACACTCTTCCCCTCCGGGGCCCTCAAGATGACGTCGGCGATCCTCCTACGGATCTCCGCATCCGTCGGAGCGAACAGAGGATAGACCTTGCTATCCTTGGAAGACGAACCTATCAGATGCTTCCTGTATTGCTTCCCATTCCTGCTGATGAATTCAGAACTCTTGGTCAGAAGCTCTCCCGAGAAGCGGTATGTTCTCTCGATCTTGCATATCGCTGAGGGCCCCCAATACTTCTCGAAATCAAGTATGTAGGATACATCGCATCCGTTGAAACGATAGATGCTCTGCCAATCATCGCCTACGCAGAACAGCCTGTAATCCTTGGACCTGCGGAGAGCCTTCAGCAGATTGTATCTCGATCTGGAGAGATCCTGATATTCGTCGACGATCACATACTTGTACGGATGGACGTACAGACCTTTCCAAACACAGTCTGAGGCCGTGTTCAGCATATCCTCGAAATCTATCTCGCCTTTCATCGACAGCTCATTCTGATACGCATCATATATCGGTCTGAGTACACCTTCCATCCTCTTCAGCTCGCGCTTGTCCTGACGATTGTCCGCTTTGGGATATACTTCCTCCCAAGGCCTCCCGAAACCTTTGATGAGAAGAATGGCCGTGGTGAAATTGGAGGCAAGGGTGTTCAACTTGCGTTTATCCCCTCCGAATGTCTTTTCAAATATCTCCTCCGGAGGACGGGGATCCATTTTGACATGACTGGCCTTGAGCTTCCTCTCCAGCTCATCGATGAGATTCCCCTCGGAACGGTCATACGCGTACAATTCGATCAGCTTGGTGCCGTTGGCCCTGTGGATCTCCCTCTTCCACTCCATGCCTTTCCTGTACTCTTCTGCAGCCTGAGGATCCTTGTCGGTCATGAACTTCGCAACATTGCCGTTGCGGTCTATCCCGAAATACTCGATGTAGATGTTGGTGCCCTTGATATGGAAGTCCGGATGGTACTGACCATATTTGGAATCGGCAGTATCAACCTCGTATGAATCCTCATAGATGTACGGAATTCCATTCAAGGCGAGGTAGTTGGCGATATCAGATTCCCCGAAACTCTTAACCCTCTCACCGTTCAGAGTGTACAAAGGATTCTCTTGAAGATATGCGACCATCTCCGAACCGCTTTCGAATTGGTCCTCATCCCTGAGAGATTCGTAATCGTATGCGATGTACTCATTGAGTTTCCTCATGAAGGCCGGATCTGATTTCCTGCGGAGAATCTCGTCGATGACGAACTTGCCTATGTCTATCTTTGAGATCGCAGGGACCTTTCCCTGAGCCCCGGCTATTATCTTCAGACCAAGACGGTGGAATGTTGTGGTCTCCACCCTTTGGTTGGTTTCCTTTTGGATCCTGCCCTTGAGTTCACTGACGGATGCATTGGTGAATGAAAGAAGAAGTATCTCTTCCGGATTGGCCTTCCCCGATGAAAGAAGCTCTTTGACAAGACCGATGATGGTGGTTGTCTTCCCTGTTCCGGCTCCTGCGATGATTAGCCTAGTCCTAACATCATATGCAATTGCCTTCAATTGCTGATCATCGAGATCACGACCTTCAACAGGATTGATGCGATTGCCTATCTCGACCGCCAACCTCTGAGCGATTACATCGTTATGAGAAGCCATGGTCTGAGGGAAGGCGTCATACATCTCCTGGAATCTGATAATGTTCGCCTTCAGGGTCTTATTCACAAGCCCCAACGAATAAGTAATCTTTGATGAGCGCCGATCGGCATCATTCTTGAGCTGCTTGTAATCCTTCAGGATAGTGTTGAAATCCATGGGTTCGACAAAATAGGGATTGTCGGTATAGAATGAAAGACTCGAGCAAGCATCTGTCAGCTTTTGATTGAGCTTGATATCTTTGTCCTTCATCGAGTTGGTTATCCTGGATAGCCCGTATAACCTTTTCTTGATGTTTGATGTAAACGAGGTGCATGATCAGTCCATGATTTAATCATCCATGTCTGTACCGTTCAGCACGGTACATATATGGCAGGAAACGCACAACGGGTTGGAATGATGTCAATGTGCCCGGCGGCCAGCGCTGGACCGTGGTCCGACGCGCATGGCCGCCTGGCCCATAGGTCGCCCGCATCCTCGCTGCACTAAGGTTTGCTCGGATGCGCGACATCCGCTCGCGCGTCCGTCGGGCGACACCTGTTAGGATATCCCTACCAGGTTCCTATCAACAGAGATGACGAACTATGGGGCCTGAAGAATAGGCCTTAAGAGCATTCTCAGGTCTGGAAGCGGCTATGTTGTCCATGACCTCCTTATCGGAAACGATCATGGCAACTTTCGGTGTGAGATCGCCCCATCTCATACCCGAATCCGACAGACCTGACTTGATCTCTGGAACGAGCTCCTTCACATAATCCGCATCCTTCGCGAACACCCTCACATTGTTCTCGAAAATGTGTGAAGATTGCTCTCCACATTGATCGCACAGGCCTGCATACGTCCTCAGCTCGGCCCCGCAATGGGTACAGGTCCTGGTCTCACGATAGTTCTCGACACAGACCTTCTTGAGGATGTTGTTGGCCATATCGCCAAAATAGTTGTTACGTACCTGGGAGAAATGAGAGTCCTTGATCATACCGAACCAGTCGATGATTCCCTCTCCGACCATCCTCCCTTTCCCGAGTACTTGATCGGCATAATCCTCATCAGTGTATCTGTTCCTGATAACCATCGAACCATCGTCCTGACGCTCCGGAGTCTGCAATCCGGGAAGGTAGTAGTTCACGATCTTCCTGATGTAATCATCCGTTGTAGGCTGCCTCTCGTAAAGGCCGATCCCCTCATGGGTGTAAAGATAGGCCATCGACAAACGGATGGACTCTATCTTGACCTTCGAGTGGACCTTCTTGATGACATAGCCTTCATGAGAATCCAGGAACCTCTCCGTATCGAGGAATCCGTGGATAAAACCATGGAAGTGCGGTCCGACCTCCCAAAGATCATCCTTCATCCTCCAAGGATGGAATATCAGGATACCGCCCTTCGCTCCGACCTTGACGAGATCCTTCTGCATCTTCCTGCGGAACTTGGTGAAGTCCTCATGGGACTGCATCTTCCTCTTGATCAGATCCTGGTCAGGGGACAACACCCAATGACCTAGCGGTCCCGGATCGATCCCCTGCTTCTCACATAGTAGGCGGTAAGCAACGAATCTCATCTCCGCCTTTGTCCCCTGTCTCATGCATGTATCGTTCAGACACACCGGGCATTTGCATGACCAGCAATGGTTGCACTTTCCCCTGATGTAATGGTCCGCGTCATTGGAACATGCAGTGAACACACGGCCGTTGTTACCTGTGGAGCCCTTCACCCTCAGAGGTCCGCAATGATTCCTTATCGGACGCTCCAGATCATGGCCCGGAGGCACCCATGACAGGAGCTCGTTGAATTCCGATAAAGGCGTGTCGTCAGGATTGTAGAAAGTATCCTCGAAAGGGAGTTTCTTGATGTAAGGGATGACTGGATGTTCGAAGGTCTCTTTGATCCTCGATTCCAGCTCCCCCACATCCATGTTCCCAGTGTATCCTTGATCCAACAGATCCTGGATGTCCATTATTCAGAGCTCCCCGCTCTGACCGTCCAAGAGGAACTCGCATACGCGAAGTCCGTTCTTGTCAACGTAAGGCGTTTCATTGACGGTCTGAGGTCCGTATTCCTCAGGGCATCTGGATCCAGTCCTGGATGAAGATTCCTCCATTTCGACCTTCCAACCATAGAGTTCATCGAACTCATCCTCCTCGTAATAGTTACGAAGATATTCGACCCCATACAGCTTGGTAAGGATCTCGTCCCTGGTCATCTCATCGATCTTGTCGATATCGAGGGGCCTGTAATCCTTACAAGCAGCATCCAGCTCATGCTCCTCGTTGAATCCTGGGAAGTATGCGCAGGTCAGGCAGCATCTCTTAATTCCCATCCTTCACCACACACCCGCATGACATCAGGATCCTCCTGATCTCCTCGATATCGACTTCCTTGGTAGGGAACTTGAGATCCTCCATCGTCTTTCCGACTGTGATGAAGTACTCGCCCAAAAGCCTGATGACCTCCGGATCTGTGGGAAGCCAAATGCGCTTCTCCCCCATAGATATGTTCAGTCTGGGCTCCGGAGGGTTGTACTCCTGATTCTTGATGTCATAGTCTGCCACCAATGTGAAATTGGCGAAGAGACGGCCGTAATGAAACTTGTTCAACGGCAGCCTCATGGGAGGTTTCGATACCGGCTGTGGGACCCCAAGCTTCTCCTGAGCTTCCTGGATGAATTCCTCTTCTGAGCTCATTCACTCGCCTCCTGGATAGCTTCCGGTTTCAAAGGGGCTGAGTACTCCAATCCTGAATCCTCCTTCATCGACAGTCCGGAACCGATTGATTGAAGGAATCCTCCCAACTCGATCAGAATCTCCTTGTCCAACGGAATCCTCGCATACTTGCCGTCAACCAAAGAGACCAACCTTAGGAAGGGCTGGACGTACTCCTCAGAAACCTCGTCGAATGGCGTTATCTGTCTGAGGAATATCCTGATGTTCCCCTTCTCGAAGGACACAAGATTCCTGACCTTGGTCCTCTTGTTCTTCCTGCTGCTCCCGGCCTTGTAGGGCCCATTCCTAGCTTTCGCTTTCATATTGATTACCTCGCTCTGAGTGCAATGTTGAGGGAACGGCTGTACGGCCGTCGTTGTTCTCAGATCGAGCGCTTAAAATCGGACCCACGCTACGAGGAATTCTTCCCTCTGTGTTCCCCACGGCATTTTTATCGCCAGAAATTCGACCCTTTATAGAATATTTTTCTGTGATCTGGCTCAGTGGGATTTGGTTTCGGTAGGGCCCACCACTTCTCATTTTGAGTCCTTGATGGATGAATCTGCCGCAATGACGAACACAGTCTATGATCAAGGCCCTCCTATCATCCTCAGCATAGAATTTTTGATCCTATCTCTCATCTTACGGTACGCATATCATCTAATAATCTGGATATGTGGATACTGTCAAAAATACAACTATTTCTAACCCTTAATATGACAAAAATACAACCTATCGACATAACCTATGCTAACATCATTCGCAACTGTAGATCATGGACTGATTTGCTGATATACGGTTCTCGAATGCTCAGCTAGCATGCTCTCGACGGCTCCGATAACCGCCTGTTTTCGAATAAGGATCACATGTCGTTGACAGAGAGCCCCTGATAGACCACTTGGTATCCTTTCAGGCCGTCTTTCAGATACTCTGCCTTCATCCTCAGTATACCTTCATCCAGCTTATCGGGATTCCTCTTGACCTCAATGACCCTGGCCGTCTTCTCGATGTCGTCTACGACAACTATGTCTATCTCGATGTCCCCCTTGCGGTTCCAGAACCCGCCTATCCTGGTGTAGGTGTCCTCCTCCTTTATCCGCCTCGTGAAATACTCTTCCAGAACCTTGCCCTCGTAATTAGGTATCGCGCTGAGTATGGATCTGCGCAACAGGTCATACCTCCCAGATTCCAGATAGTCGGATACGGGGAGGATCATCCTGAAATAGAAACGAAGATACATATCAGTGATCCTCCAACGCGTGTTCTTGGTGTCATGGTCCGAGAATATCGGAGCCACAGTATCGACGAACCTATACTCTCTCTTCAAACGGTCCAGATACGGTCCAGATTCCATCCGAAGAACGTCCTCGATCTCCGAACGGCGTTCCTTCCCGGAGGATATCAGCTGCAGTATGGAGAAATATGTCCTGTAGTCTTTGCCGAACTCTGTTACCAATAGATCCTTTCCATCCCTCAGGAAGATCGAATCGAATGATGCGACCTTGTCGATCATGCCATCGGAATCAAGGGCACCGCCATCCATCAGCACCTCGATGTACAAAGGCGTCCCGCCTGTGAGCATATACATAGTGAGGAGGTCCTTGTTCGTATAATCGGGATTGTGGTCCTTCAGAATGTCCTTCATAAGACTTATCGGAAACGGCTGAAGAGATATCTTGGATGTCGGACGGTTGAATAACGGCTGCTTCTCATCTTCGAACAGACGCGTCATCATGGTATGCACCGATCCGCTGACTATGAGATTCAATCTGGACGTGTCCTTGTATAGGTCCCAAATCTCCTGGATATCCGAATAGATCGATGGATTGACATAAGAAAAGTCCTGGAACTCATCAATGATCATCGTGATCGGATGCTCCCTTGAGTGAATCATCACTGCCTTGAGGATATCACGGAACCTTGAGATCTCTCCTGTGAGGTCTATCCCTGATTCCTGCAACGTATTTTGCATATTGTGGCAGAGGACAGACTCGTTCACACGCGTCACGAAAAGATAGACGAAAGGATGGCCCTCGACGGACCTCAATGCCAACGCAGTCTTTCCGATACGGCGCCTTCCAAGGATGACGGTGAATCTGCTGGAATTCTCTGATATCTCTCTTATATTCTCCAAAACACGGAGTTCCTCCTCGCGACCGTAGAATCTCATGATGATCTGAAGAACATAATAGTAATTAAAATTACCGTAATTTGTATTACTATTAATTGGAACGATTGTACCATACCGATTATCCTGCATCCCCCTAACCCACCCCTCCTTTCACATCTGGCCCGAGAAACTGTTTTTATCAGTGACATACATCAGAGAATCATGGCATCAGGCAAATCGCGCCCGATTCTGATCACGCTCCTTGCCCTGCTGTACTTCCTCGTGGGAGTACTGTGCATCATCGGAGGAGCCGCTCTCATAACCGGGGCAGTAACGGCCGAAGACCTTGAGGATGGCGCCTCAGACCTCGGAACGATCGGAGGGGCTGTCGCCCTCATCTATGGACTCATAATGGTGGTCATAGCAGGAGGATTCTGGAATGGTTGGAAGATCATGTGGATCCTCGGAGTGATATTCTCAGCATTGGGAGCGATATTTGGTATCGTATCCATATTCCAGACCGGATTCGGCGGAATCTTGCCCACCATCATGGCTTGTATCGTCCTTTGGTACCTCTTCAGGCCCAAGGTCAAGAGTTTCTTCGGAATGTGAAACAGGAGGGGCGACCCTCCGTCTTTATCTGAAAAACGGATTCTTTGAAATCCATTATGGCGATACATACTATTATCCTAAAAATCGAGTCGGTACCTCGTTTTTCTTACCATTTTTCAATGATAACAGTAAATATCTTCACGAGAGATTATAAAACAGGCACATCGCCCCTTGAACAAGACGGTTCTGGCCTAAATAAAATAGTGTTAGATATTGAACTGTCAAATATTCAAAACTAATATCGGCCGTTTTTTCAGATAGGTTCTTATTACCCTCTAAAACATATGAATTAAGAGTGTGGTAGAAATGTCGATGAACGCTGTATTGAAGGTCATGAGGCCAGGCAGACTATACCTTCTTGACGAGATACTGGAGCTCATGGGCAATGACGGATACAGGATCACTAACAGAAGTACGATAGTATCTTCGCTGGCGAAACTTCGTGACAGGGGATCGGTTGTCAAGATATTCACGGACGTGTACATGATTCCCGTCTCTGTGACCGACTCGGACTCCATCAGGAATTCGATGATGATGCTGCTCGCATCCAACATGGAGTCCGGAAGACTGTACCATATATCCTGGTTCAGCAGTGTGTACATCCCCCAGATAGGGAACAACCTCCCAAACTCCGCGGTCAAGGATGTCGTGCACACCATGGTGGAGATAGGCCTGATCCTGCACATCAACATCGGATTCTACAGGAAGAACGATCATCTGGATTGGTTCTCGAAGGAGAAAAGGAAAGGTTCGATCAAGAGTCATGACTATGATTTCATAGGCCCGTTCATCGGTACTGATCTGTACAGCGATGAGGGCGATAGCTCAGAGGAACCGTCTGCGGCATCCTGACGACAATGATGGGGGGTGTGCCCCCCGTCTGATGTTTATTCCTTGGGCATGATGAAGTTGGTGCGCACCGTCTGCTCGGGAACGGGGAACTCGACCCCAGCCTTCCTTCCTGCCTCGATGCACTTGAGGATCCATGCTGTGTTCCTGCCGAGAGTCCTCATGGTCTGGAGCCCCTCCTTGTCCTTCCTGACATCGTCAGGATTGGATCCGTGGGTCATGTTCCAGTACTGTGAACCGGGAACGACCATTCCGCAGATCAGGTAATACTGATTGAGCCTCTCGAAGGATGCCGAGTTCCCTCCCCTGCGGGCATTGACTACCGATGATGCCGTCTTCCCCTTGAGCCTCTTTGCGTTCACGTAGAAGAAACGGTCCATCCATGCGTTCATCTGCCCTGCCGGGCCGGAGTAATAGACCGGTGCTCCGAAGATGAACCCGTCGAACTCATCGACCCTTTTGGAAACCACGTTGACATCGTCGTTCGTGACGCAGCATCCGTTCTTGGCACAGTATCCGCATGCCTTGCATCCGACTATGTCCCCTTTTCCGATCCAATGGATCTCAGCCGAGACACCGTTCTCCTCGAGAGTGTCCGCGACCTCCTTCAGTGCTGTATACGTGCACCCCTTCTCATGGGGGCTTCCGTTGATGAGCATTACCTTCATGATACCATGAACTGCTAGCCGTCACATAATCTTTGGGTACACAGATCTGCAGAGGCTTCAGCAATCCTCCGAAACTTAGCGCCAATCTTATTTCTACCGGATACAATGCACCGAACATGACAGACGTGATTATGCACACTTCAATGGGCGACATCAAGATCAAGATGCACGATGACATGCCTATCACAACAGGCAACTTCATCAAGCTGGCAAAGGAAGGATTCTACAACGGGACCATCTTCCACAGGGTCATCGAGGACTTCATGATCCAGGGAGGAGACCCCCAGGGGACCGGAATGGGCGGACCCGGATACACCATCGAGGACGAGTTCGGAAAGGGCCACTCCAACATCAGGGGAACAATCTCAATGGCGAACACCGGAAGGCCTCACTCTGGAGGCAGCCAGTTCTTCATCAATGTGGTCGACAACACATATCTCGACAAGGAGGATCCCAGAACACCCTACGCACACCCGGTGTTCGGAACCGTCCTCGAGGGAATGGACGTCGCAGACAAGATCAGCAAGGTCAGGACCGACAGGAGCGACAGGCCCCTCGAGGACGTGAAGCTGGTCTCGGTCGAAGTCATCGAGTGATAAAGATGTCCAAGCACGTGATGGAGTGTCTGGGCCTCAGCCGTGTGACCATAGAGGACGGCAAGGTTGTGGAGGTCACCGAACCCAAGGTGAAGTACTGCCCGCTGTTCGAGAAGACTCACGGTGTGAAAGAACTGAACAAGGAGTTCGTCAAGGAGAACATGGAATTCCGTATGAACAAATTCGGTATGTGCTGTGAGAACAGGCAGACCGAGATGGACAATTTCCTCTCCTTCGGAATCTCAGAACTGCTCTGTCTCGCGCTGAAGAATCAGAAGATCGAGGCCGCTGTCATCGCAGCCGATGGTTGCGGTACCGCGGTCATAAGGAAACCATCCATCGTGCAGGGAATGGGCGGAAGGATCTCGGGTATATGCGAGACCGAGCCCATCCCCAAGGTCATCGAAGCCATCGGCCCCGAGAACGTCGTGGACCCGGATACCGCGAAGATCGATATGATCGAGGGCGTCTGCAAAGCATACGACAAGGGACTTCACAAGATAGCCGTCACCACCACATCCGTTCAGGATGCCTGGATGATGCGCGACATGTTCGGCACGGACCTGACCATCATAGGGGTTCACACTTCGGGCATGTCGGAGAAGGACGCCGAGGATGCCTTCGAGCTCTTCGATATCATCACCGCCTGCGCATCCAAATACGTCAGGGAGGTCTACCACAGGAATCCCGAGAAGTATCTGGCCGCAGGCAACAAGGTCCCGGTGTACGGGATAACCGATTTCGGAAAGGAGCTCATAACAGACAAGCTGAAGGAGCTTGGAAAGGAACCGTTCGACCCCTCGACACCCGAGCAGCCCCCCTATCCGCTTATCTGATTCACTCCTCTCCGAGGTATGAATCTATGACGAGGTGGCTTCCGGAACGGAGCATGATTATCGGGACGCCCTCCTTCCTGAGCCTCCTCCTCAGCTCCTTATCATTTGTAAGAACATAACCGCCGGTCCTGGCGGCCATCTCGATGACAGCATTGTCCCCCGTGTATTCTGTCGGGATGATCTCATACTTCCTGGCCAGCGCTATGGCTGCCTTGGCGTACCTGTGATTCATATGCTTAAGCTCCCCGACCAGAGGTCCGGGAACGATGATCCTGACCTCGCCCAGGAGATCCCTGAGGGCGAGGTCGAGGTTCATCTTCATCTCAAAAGGCATGAGTAAGGCGTTTGTGTCGAGCACGACGATCTGCATGATCTCACTGATCTACGATACCGTATCCGATGAGTCTCCACTTGTTGGAGATCCTTCTGGAGATCGCGACCCTCTGTCCGGGCAGGATGCATACCGGGATCTTTAGAACGACCTCGGCCGAACCGTTCCTGGCACTCTTGACGATACCTACTGTCGTAGCGGTACCGACGCTGAGCATGAGAGGCTCGTTGCTCTTGATGTCCTCGACCGAGAGCTCTGCTGATGATCCCACGACACGGTCCAGGAGTGTTGTCTTCATCTTGAAATCGTGGACGACGGCCGGCAGCTCACCGGGGATACCGATGACCCTTCCAGTCAATCCGTCTGATTTCGTGATCGATGCGTCCAATCCTGTTCCGATCGCAATGAGTCCTCCGGGAACGACCGATTTGACGGAACGTCCTCCGGCCTCCAATGACGTCACCTTCGCAGTGATCCTCTCATACACCACCTTTCCGGCGACCTCTGTCTTCCTTCCGGGTGAGATCTCGATATCGTCACCGACCCTCAGGGTTCCCTGGATGAGCGTTCCTCCCAGGACTCCTCCCTTGAGATCCTCCGGCTTGGTTCCGGGGGAGTTGATGTCGAATGAACGAGCGACGTGCATCAGAGGCGACGCCTTCGGATTCCTCTTGATCTTCGCGACGATGTGCTCCTCGATTGCCTCAATGAGCATATCGATGTTGACACCGCGGTTGGCGGAGATGGGAATGATGGGCGCGTTCTCTGCGATGGTTCCCTTGACGAACTCTTTGATCTGCTTGTAGTTCTCGATCGCCTGCTCCCTGGTTACGATATCGATCTTGTTCTGAACGATGATGATCTTATCGATCCCGATGATCGAAAGGGCCATGAGATGCTCTTTCGTCTGGGGCTGGGGGCACTTCTCGTTGGCTGCTACCAGCAGGAGTGCTCCGTCCATGAGAGCTGCACCCGACAGCATCGTGGCCATCAGGGTCTCGTGTCCGGGCGCATCGACGAACGATACGGCCCTGAGGTACTCCGCATCGGCACCGCAGTTCTTACACTTCTTCGCGGTACCGTATGCTGCTGCACCCTGACACTCAGGACATTTGTAGAATGCTACGTCTGCGTACCCGAGACGGATTGAGATTCCTCTCTTCAGTTCCTCGGAGTGACGGTCGGTCCACTCTCCAGAGAGCGCCTTGGTAAGGGTTGTCTTACCGTGGTCGACGTGACCGATCATCCCGATGTTGATCTCGGGCTGCTTTGGGACTTTCATCAGTTCTCCGCGGGTGCCTCGGGGTTGAGACACTCCTCGATGGACTTGGGTCCGTACTCTTCGATGACGGCGTTGATCTGGACGATAGCGTCGGAGATCATGTTTCCACGGATTGCGGTTCTCTTCCTCTCTCCGTGGTAGACCTCATGGAATCCCTTTCCATCGGAGAGCAGGAGTCTGAGCCTCTTGTTTCCGGGAAGGTCCTTCCTCATGGGGGTTCCGTCTCTGTCGGATCCGCCTGTGATCTTAATCTTGTACTCGGGGAGACCAAAGAAGACTCCGTCAACTATCTCTCCGATCTTGATACCAATCAGAGAGTTCGCGTGGTGACCGGAAACAGCTACATTGTAGGACTTTCCGGTTTTCTTGTCATTAACAACAGCTTTGAATTCTGCCATTTGAACACCTGTACCTGCGTGTAATATAGTATTATTTATAAAGTTATGCGATAGGGAAATCCAAACAATCCGTCCCATAACTATTATTTATGGCAACTGCTAGCGGATTTTATAATCCAGGCACGGCAGCCATGCTAATTCATCTTGTGATTATCATTCGAGAGCGTGAATCCGGTGAATAAGAACGACCGCATCATCATAATAGCCACCTCCATAGTGCTGATTCTCATCCTGACGGGTGAGGTCGTCACCATGACCAGCTCCCATGATGATTTCTCGTCGTCGATCACCGTCAATGAGGATACCGTCGACTTCGAGCTCAAGAAAAGAGGTGCCTATACCTATGAAGTGCTCTCGCTGGAAGATTCGATGAAGATGCCTGAATCCATCGCAATATATCATGATCCAGCATACAAATCGGCTGCGGAAGAGGGACGGTCCCACACCGGGGGGATGCCCTTCACCGAGGACTACTATCTGAAGCAGATAAAGGGCAAGTTCATGGTAAGGGGTGTCGAGAATCTGAAGGTCCTCAACGCGCAGGGCCTGGAGGATTACCTTTCTCAGCCCGGCAGCGGACAGGCGCTGATTGTCATATCCGGATCCCTCCCAAACAATGTGTACACAGGAGACGAAAGCGACCCGATATTCGGATGGCTGAACAGCGGCGGGAGGCTCTATTGGGCCGGGGACATCCTGGGCAAATACATCTCATATCCAGACAGGGTGGATCCGGTAGATGGCGGAACAACGCTGTTCCTCGGTTCGGAATGCATCGACAAGGAGGAATACACCGCCGATACGGACATAGAGGAGGAGCACAAGGAGTTCAAGAGACACCTCCATCTTATCAACCATGAGGCTCAGTTCTCCGTGGATACGGCTGAACTGCCTTCTGACAAGAGATCCCAATGCATGGGCCGGACGGACGGCACGCACGCCACGATCACCATGGTCGGATACGGCGAAGGCACCATCTATGTCTTCGGAGGGAAGTATTCGATCGAACAGAGCGACGATCTGACCCAGACGGTCGCATCAGGCATCGGATTGGATACGACGATCAAGGACTTCAAGACGGGCAAGTTCAGAGGAGTTGTCGAAGGCACGGTCATGAAGGCCGACTCCGTTTACATCATGATAGGCGGCGACCTGCTGGTCTACGGCCAGAACTATGAGGTGGAATGATGTTCTTCGATGACCGCAAACTGTTCTGCAGAGGTCTTCTGGCCATCATCGCCATCGGGATCATCGTAAGGATCATCCTGGGCTACTTCCTGGAATACAACAACGACGTGACCGCTTGGACCATGACCATCGCCAACATCGACGGAGGGAACGGGCTATACGGTGTGGCCGGATACTACTATCCGCCCGTATGGGGCTATATGCTGGCATCCTTCAACGAGATAATCCATCTGATCGGTATCGGCAGTCTCGGGGATTACTTCACGGACATCATCTTCATGGACGAGATCAAGGAGGAGGCCATCACCTCCACCCCTGCGTTCAATCTCGCATTCTCGATGTTCCTGGCAGTGGCGGACATCCTCGTGTCGTTCGTGATTTACTGGCTCATCCACCATTTCACCGGAGATGCGGTTAAGGGGAAGATCGGATTCACCCTCTACTTCCTGGGTGCGAACGTCGTCATAATCTCCGCCGTCGGAGGTATGTTCGATACGTTCTCCGCTCTCCTCACTCTCCTATGCATCTGCTTCCTCATCAGAGGCAACGACTTCATGGCGGGAGTCCTCTTCTCGCTGGCGGCACTGCTGAAGCTGTTCCCTGCTTTCCTGATCTTCCTGCTCGTAGCCTATCTGTTCAAGAAGGACAGGGAGAACTTCAGGCGGAGACTGTGCTTCGCGATCCTGGGGGCAGGGCTGACCACCCTCGTCATAATGATACCGCAGATAGTGGACGGTACTGTCATGGACAGCCTGTCCTTCGTCACATCCCGCGCGACAGGTGCAAATTCAGAAGACATCGGATCCATTCTTATGAAGTACAGTTCCGTTATCATCTACCCGATCATCGTTGTCCTGCTGATACTGACCTCGATCACATTCGTAAGGATCAGGACCGAGGATGTGGACAGATGCTTCATGTACTTCGCCATGTTCTCCATGGTCCTGGTCTTCCTCTACCCCGGAACCCCCCAGTATCTGATTCTGCTGATGCCGTTCCTGATAATCTGCGCGCTGCTGCATGACGAGCAGCTCTTCAAGCCGATGATCCTGCTTGTGATCGGTTCCTCGGTATTCGCGCTTGCCAACATCAGTTCGGACCTCATTTCCATCGTACTGTATCAGGAATGGCTGTCGTATGAAGCCTGGGAGTCATTCTACAATGTCATGCACCACTGGAGGGACGGTATCCTCTACGATGCGTGGAACCTAGCCGGGGGGATACTGCAGTATCTGGCCACGGTATGGGCTGGGGCGCTCTTCATCCAGCGTCTCAGGAAGAGGAAGGAAGCGGCGGTCGACAGCGGCATAGAAGAAACGGAAGGATGAACCGTTCAATTATTATCCGAGCTAATCATCAGTAGAACAGCATCGTCCGATGGTGAACGACATGGATTTGAAGAACCTCTACCCGTACATTGTGGCGGCATTCCTGCTGGCCATCATCCTGTTCGGAGAGGTCATCGTCGCCACAAACTCCCATGATGATTACACCACATCGATCGAGGTCGACGGGAACCGGATAGATTTCGAGATCGAATCGGACAACGCCCACACGTATGACGTGGTGGCGATCGACAACACGTTCGGGAATGCTGAGATGGTCTACATCTACTACGATCCGGACTACGAGTCAGCTGCGAAGAACGGCAAGGCGTCCATGGGTGCGAGAGCGCTAGACGAAGAATACTACGTCGAGGAGATGTTCCCTACGCTGAAGGTCAGGGATGTCACCAACGTCAAGACAGCCGATGCCGAAAAGCTGGGAGAGATAATGTCCCAAAGCGGGAAAGGCATAGTTGTAGTCACATTGTCTGGCTCTCTGCCGGATACCGTCTACAGTGGAGACGCTAACGATCCCGTATTCGATTGGATGAACAGCGGCGGAAGGCTCTACTGGGTTGGGAACATCGTAGGGAAATACGTATCCCATCAGGATTCGATCGAGGAAGTGAATAGAACAGACCTTTTCCTCGGAGCCTCGGACTGTGTCGATGAGTACTTCCACACAGCTCACAGGGACTATGAGGGCAATCCCTTCCGCCACGATCTCTTCTTCCAGGGCAATTGGACCACATACGGTGTGATAGAATCCAAGATACCGGAGGATGTCGACTACCAATGCATGGGATACTATGACGGCGAGCGCGCCAGCATAACCATGGTATCCCACGGAGAAGGAATGGTCTGCGTCGTCGCAGGGGAGTACAGCATCCGTCAGCGTAACGACCTCGCACAGCTGATCGCCTCGGGTGTCGGCCCGGACTCCGTGGTCGTCAGGCATGTCAGCGGTTCGGTCTACGGCACGGAGCGCGGAACCATCGAATTGACGGGGACGGAGCACGTGGACTCCGTATTCATACAGCTCGGCGGAGCATACACGGTATACTGCCGCAACCATGAGGTGGAATGATGTTCTTCGATGACAAGAAATTCCTTTGCAAAGGATTGCTGATAGTCATCGCCGCCGGCATTCTGATCAGGGTCATCCTGGGATACTACCTCGAATACAACAACGATGTCACCGCATTCACCATGACAATCTCCAATATCGATGCGGGGATCGGACTCTATTCCGTTGCCGGCTACTACTATCCGCCGGTATGGGGATACATGCTGGCGACATTCGCCGAGGTCATAGAGCATCTGGGCGTGGATTCCTTGGGAGGATACTTCACCGAGATACTGTTCATGGAGGAGATCGAGGAGGAGGCCAACGTATCGACGCCGGTGTTCAATCTCGTCTACACCATGTATCTGGCGATAGGGGACTTCCTTGTATCGCTCACCATCTATTGGATCATCGATTACTTCACGCACGACAAGGTCAAATCGAAGATCGGGTTCGCATTATATTTCCTAGGACTGAACGTCATAGTCGTCTCGGCCATGGGTGCGATGTTCGATACGTTCTCCCCGCTCATGGTCCTGATCTGCTTCTGCTTCCTCCTGAAGAGGAATGATTTCCTCGCAGGGGTCATGTTCGCTCTGGCGGCACTGCTGAAGCTGTTCCCCGCATTCCTGATCTTCATCCTGGTCGCATATCTGATCAAGAAAGACAGGGATAACTGGCTTCCGAGGGTCCTAAAGGCCGCCGCAGGGGCTTTGGCGATCACCGTAGTGATAATGCTCCCGCAGATCCTGGACGGGAACATAATGGACAGCTTCACATTCATCACAGCGCGTGCGAGCGGCTCCGAGGATTCGGGCGGACTGCTGATGAAATACAGCACATTGATCGTATATCCGATCCTGATATTGCTGGAGATCGCACTGTCCTACCTCTTCATCAGGAAGAGGACGGACGATGTGGACCGCACCTTCCTCTGGTTCCTGATCATAGCCGTGACCATAATATTCCTCTATCCAGGGGCACCGCAGTACATCATCCTGCTGACGCCGTTCCTGATCATAGCCGCAGTGATGTATGACAAGCGGATGATGATACCGCTGATCGTTCTCATGGTGGGATCGAGCATCGCACAGACCATCCATCTGAGCTCCGAGTTCGTGGCCATCGTGCTGTACGGGGACATCATGTCATTCGATACGTGGCTGTCATTCTATGATTTCTACAACAGCAACGGAAGGATCGTCTATCTGATCTGGGAGGCCGTCGGCAATCTCGTCATGGGCATTGCGCCGTTCATCGCCGGAGTCTATATCCTTGATTATTTCGGGATAGACCTCATCTCCAAGGTCAAGAATCTCAGGAAACCCTCGAACGAGGGAGAGAACTGAGAGATTCGGAGAATATCTTAAATATCAGTTGTCTATAGTGATGCGTGCTAACACGTAGCACGTTGACTGAAATGTACGGAAAGAACATCAGAATCGAAAGGATCATGGACAGAGCGAGCGGCAATGCCGTCATAGTGCCTATGGACCATGGGATAAGCGTAGGCCCGATTGCAGGCCTCACTGATATGAAGAGCACAGTGGAGGATGTTGTAGAGGGCGGCGCGACAGCCGTTCTGATGCATAAGGGAATCGTCCCTCTGGGCCATAGGACATCAGGTCACGATGTCGGTCTGATCCTCCACCTTTCCGCGTCCACCGATATCGGAGTCAACTCCAACAACAAGGTGCTCGTCTCGACCGTCGAGGAGGCGCTGACGATGGGAGCCGATGCCGTGTCCATGCACATCAACGTCGGAGCCGAGTGCGAGCCTCAGATGCTGTCGGACCTCGGAATGGTATCTATGAAATGCCACCAGTGGGGAATGCCCCTGGTCGTCATGGCATACCCCCGCGGACCCAAGATCAAGGACTCCTTCGACCCCCAGGCCATAGCGCATGCGGCAAGGGTCGCGACGGAGCTCGGTGCGGACATCGTCAAATGCAGCTACACCGGGGACATAGACACGTTCAGGGACGTAGTCAAAGGAGCCGTCGTCCCAGTCGTCATCGCGGGAGGACCCAAGATGGAATCCGATATGGACGTGCTCAACATGGTCCACGACTCGCTGGAAGCCGGAGGACACGGAGTGTCCATGGGAAGGAACATCTTCCAGCACAAGAACGTCCGTGGCATGATGAGCGCGGTATCGGATATCGTCCTCCACGGTGCCACAGTCGAGGAAGCCGCTAAACATCTTCGCTGATTGATGTGGGGCCATGTCCCCACCATCCTTTTTGAATCGAACCCCTGCATCCCTTCGGGATGACAAATTATTTTATGAATCCGTTTCATCAATCAACAGGATAATCTGAACTTGAGCGATGTGGATTTCAAGAAGCATTTCCCGCTGGCATTGACCGTCATTCTGATAGCCGTGATGCTTGTCGGCGAGATCATCGTCATCACAAGTTCACATGACGACTATTCATCATCGATCTCTGTCGATGGTGATGCTGTCCATTTCGAACTGGAAAGCCCCGGTGCCCACACCTATGATGTGCTTTCCTTCAACAACACGTTCGATACGCCGGAAAAGGTGTACATCTACTTCGATGAGGATTATCAGTCGGCGGCCAAGAACGGTCTTGCTTCCAAAGGAGCAAGGGATCTGAACGAGAAGTACTACGTACAGCAGCTCTTCGGTACTTTGATGGTCAGGGACCTCGAGAACGTCGAAGTTGTTGATGCCCACGATCTTGAAAGGATAATGGCTGACGATAACCCCGGCAAAGGCTACGCCCTGATCATGCTCTCGGGCGCCATTCCGGATACGGTATATGATGATGAGAGTAATCCAAAGATACTGAATTGGATCAAGACCGGAGGCAGGCTGTACTGGGTCGGGGGCATGATCGGAAATTACATATCCACTCCGAATGACCTGGTCTCTGTACCCAACGGGACAACGCTCTTCCTGGGCTCCGAATGCGTCGATGACGGGAAGATCGCCGAAGACGACCCCAAGGTCCTGCGCATGATCGAAGAGAAGGACCTCTGCGATGAGCTCTGCCTCATGAATCACGGATTGTCCTTCGGCGTCATAGAATCCCTCCTGCCGTCTGATTCGGTACATCTCTGCATCGGCCGTACGGATGGGACTCGCTGCACATCAACTCTAGTTGCCTGCGGTGACGGGATGATCTGTATAATGGGCGGGGATTACTCCATACGCCAGCGTCTTGACCTCGCTCAGATAATATCCTCAGGGATCGGACCGGAGTCGGTACTGGTGGATCACGCATCGGGTTCGGTGAACGGCACGGCCGAAGGAACGGTCATGAAAGGAGATTCGGTGTTCGTCATACTGGGCAGGGACAACACGGTATTCTGCCAATATCATGAGGTGGCCGGATGAGATTCTTCGATGACGAGAGATTCCTCTGCAAAGGCCTATTCATCGTGATAATAGCAGGAATCATAATCAGACTGGTCCTCGGCTATTATGTCACATTCGTCAACGACATCACGGCATGGGTCTTCACCATCACCAACATCGACGGAGGGAACGGACTGTACGGTGTGGCGGGATACTACTATCCTCCGGTCTGGGGGTATTATCTCGCTGTATTCGCTGAGATTATCGAGCACCTCGGTGTCGATTCCCTCGGGGACTTCTTCACAGAGCTGCTGTTCATGGAGGAGATGGAGGAAGAGGGCAGCATCACCACGCCCACATTCAACCTGGTGTTCACCATCTTCCTGACGATATTGGATCTGCTGGCATCTCTGATGATCTACTGGATCGTCGATTATTTCACAGATGATAAGGTAAAGGCCAAGATGGGTTTTGCCTTGTTCTTCCTGGGAATCAACGTCATCGCAGTCTCATCCATGGGCGCGATGTTCGATTCGTTCTCGGCCTTGATGACGCTGCTCTGCTTCTGCATGCTCATCAAGAAGTATGATTTCCTGGCGGGAGTGATGTTCGCGATGGCAGTGCTTCTCAAGCTGTTCCCCGTATTCCTGATATTCCTCCTGGTGTGCTATATCCTCAAGGATAAGGATAATTGGAAACCGAGACTGCTCAAAGCTGTGCTGGGCGCCGGGATCGCCACTGCCGTCATAATGCTGCCGGTGATCCTGAACGGAACTCTGCTGGACAGCATCAGCTTCCTCACCGACCGTGCCGGGGGTTCTGATGAATCGACAGGATTCATCTCGAAGTACCATGACGTCCTGGTCTACTCGTTCATCTTCATCCTGAGCATCGTGGCGGCCGTCGTATTCATGAGACAGAAGACGGATGCGGAGAATCTGGATCGCCAGTTCCTCTGGTTCATGGTTATCGCCGTGATCATCATCTTCCAGAACACTGGTGCGCCGCAGTATCTGATCCTGCTGATGCCGTTCCTGATAATCGGTGCACTCATGTTTGACAGGAGGATGTACATCCCCCTGGCCATCCTGATGATCGGGTGCACGATAGCACAGATCCTCCATTTGGGATCGGAGATGGTCTCGGTCACCATGTATGACCATCTGATATCATTCGACTCGTTCGTATCTCTCTATGACGCCTTCTACGGTAACGGCAATTTCGTATACAACCTGCTGATGGTGATAGGTAACGGGCTGGAGGAGCTCGCTGTGCTGATAGCGGCTGTGATCGTATTGGACCACTTCGGAATCAACTACGGATATCTCAAGAGGCTTGTTTCCGAACATAGGGATAAGGATAATTCTGCCCTGACGGATTCAGATTGATCTGATCAATTCGGAATAGGTCTTATAGAACCCGTCTACATGATAGGTGAGCCATGGCCTCTTCAGCAGATGCGTATGTTCGCCGTATACCACGTACACCTTCTTGCCCATCTGGTGCGCATAGATGATCTCGCCGATGCACCCGACATACGGATGATTCACTATGGAGAGATCCGCGACAAGGATGTCGCATCTCCTGATGTTGGCGAGCTGAGATTCCACCAGCTCCTTGTCCGAAACGTAACCGTCGGAGAAATCGTTGATGACCTCGTGGCCGTGCTCCGAGAAGAGATCAATGACCTTATCCCTGCAGGATTGGACCTCGTCCCAATCGCGGCTGTCCACCGCTCTGGCGTAGTAGACCTTCATCACATACCCCAGAAGGGCTCGTCCTTACGCTTGATGGCGATGACCTCTTCCATGGCCATTTTCTCATCGTCGTTGAGGTCCAACTCCTTCAGGGGCTTGATCGAGGAACCGATGAGGTCCACGTAGATGATGTCCTCCTCGTTGATCTGCCTGCCGGCGGTCACGCCGTCGATTCCGACAGCTACTTCCTCCCCCTGCTTGGCCTCTTTCAGGGTGTCCTCGCCCGTGTGGATGGATTTGATCCTTCCGCAGTCCCTTCCGTCGGGACCGATGAGGTTCTCTCCGGGCCTTATCCTTCCTGCAAGGACCCTGACTCCGACGATGGCGGGTTTGCTCGCACGGAATATGCAGTTGGGCAGGATCTTGAACTTGGCGGGGAATGAGAATTCCGCCCTCTTGTCTCCCTCTGCCTGCCTCTTGGTCTCGTCCACCCATTCGAGGTAATCCTCGATGAGCTTGTAGACGATCTGGTTTGTGATGACCTTGAGCTCCGGGTGGTTGGCCAGCTCGGCCTCGGCATCCTTCGAGAGCTCCGAATTGAATCCCAGCAGCACGCAGTTCTTCTTGTCTCCGTATGCCGCCTCGACGATGTCCCTGCGGGTGATCTCCCCGACACCGTATTTCCTGATAGAGATCTCGTTTGCCTTGGCCTCGAATGCCAATGCCTCGAGCGAACCGACGGCGTCGGCTTTGATCGAGATTCCGTTCTCGGACGTCTCGATCTTGACTGTGGACTCCTCCTGGAGGGTCTTGATTGCCGGGTCCTTCTCGTTCTTGACGACGAGCATGGGTGCTCCTGCGATCACTCCCTCGACGTTCTGGCATGAGATCTTGACTCCTGCCGCCGCATGGAGGACGGGGACGGAATCGAACCTGTCCCTGGGATCGCGTATCTCGTCGAGCGGCTTGGGTTTGAGGATTGCTTTTACCTTAGTGACCACGGGAGCCCCTCTCGTTCCGAGAGCGACCGTGTCACCCTTCTTGATCGTACCCGAATAGAGGATCATGTCGAGGGTCTTTCCGAGTCCCCTCTCCTCCTTGATCTCCAGGATCGTACCCTTTCCAGGACCCTCTCCTTTCTCGAGCTGCGACTCGAGGAAACGCTGTGCCAGACCGATGAGGACTAATAACAAATCAGGCACTCCCTCGCCCTCCTTTGCTGAGATGGGGACGAGCGCGACGTTCTTCGTGAAATCGTCGATCCTGTCATACCTGTCGGCATAGATGCCCTGCTCGGAGAGCTGTGCTATTATCGTGTAGAGCTTCTCGTTGAAGACCTCGATGGTGTGGGCCTGCTGCTGCTTCTCCGAGATGATGAAGGGCCTTCCCTCCTCGGAGATCCATCCCTCGATGGTATCGACCTTGTTCAGAGCGATGACGAACGGGGTCTTGTACTGCCTCAGGATGCGTATGGATTCGATGGTCTGGGGCATCAGCCCTTCCCTAATGTCTATGACAAGGACGGCGATGTCCGCGAGGGAACCTCCCCTTGCACGGAGCGTGATGAAGGAATGGTGTCCCGGGGTGTCTATGAAAAGAAGACCGGGGACGTTGAACTTCTTCGCCCCGATCAGCTGGTGGCATACCTTGTAGATGTGCTCTATGGGGACTTCCGTAGCACCTATGTGCTGCGTGATGGCTCCTGCCTCGCGGGCCTGAACCGATGTTCCCCTAATCCTGTCCAAAAGTTTGGTCTTACCGTGATCCACGTGACCAAGAACGCTCACAACTGGTTGTCTTATTGCCATAGCCACCACAATCCATGGGTTATTAATCGACTCATCCCAATAAAAGGATGTTCATCCAGAATGGTTTCTGATGAAAGTTGAACCCCTCCTTCCAGAGGGGAATGAGTTTTATCCTGAGTGCTTCACTCGTAGATCCACTTGTCCGCGGTCCTGTCGTATGTGACAAGTTCCTCGGGCTTGAAGAAGATGGAGATCTCCCTCTTTGCAGACTCGACTGAATCGGATCCGTGGATGATGTTGCAACCAGTGACCATAGCGTAGTCGCCGCGGATGGTTCCGGGGGCGGACTCGATAGGTTTGGTCTTTCCCATCATGTTCCTGCAGATCTGAACTGCATCCTCTCCCTCGAGGACCATCGCCATGACGGGTCCGGAGGTGATGTAGCTGATCAGTGAGGGGAAGAAGGGCTTTCCCTTGTGCTCGCCGTAGTGGTTCTCGGCAACCTCCTTGGAGATGACCATGAACTTGAGTCCGACGATCTTGAGCCCTTTCTTCTCGAAGCGTGAGAGGATCTCTCCGCAGAGTCCGCGCTGGACTCCGTCGGGTTTGACCATAAGGTAGGTCTGCTCCATAGCCATGGAACTCACTCCTTCTTCTCAGCTGCCTTGAGCCTGGCTGCCTTCTCGATGGCTGCCTTCTCGGTCCACTCGGTTGTACGAGCGACCCTCTTGAGCTGGATCATGTTCTTGTAGCACTTGTTGGTGTCGAAGAGGAGGATGGTTCCGTCCTTCTTGACGTACATCTTACCGGTTCCGGGCTCGATAGGTGCTCCGCAGAAAGAGCATCTCTTGGATGTGTCTACCATCGAAATCACCTCATGCCCAGTTTCCTGGCTTCTCTGGATGTCTCCCTCAGCATGAGGATGTCACCCATTCTGACAGGACCCATGATGTTCCTTGTAATGATCCTTCCCTTGTCGCGTCCATCGAGAACACGGACCTTGACCTGAGTTGCCTCGCCGGTCATTCCGGTCCTTCCGATGATCTCAACGACTTCAGAAGGGATGCTGTCAGTGTCGACCATTCAGCTCACCTCAGTTCTTGAGTGCTGCTGTAGCCTGTGCGATCTCATCACAAAGTGCTTTTCCCTTTCCGACATCCATGATGGCGACGGATGCTGCGGGCTTGTTGAGTCCGATTGCGGCTCCAAGCTCGACCTTGCTGGGAACGTACACGTAGGGAACGTTCCTCTCGTCACAGAGAGCAGGCATGTGTGCGAGGATCTCTGGGGGCTCGACATCAACGGCCATGATGACCATTGCTGCGGCTCCGCGCTCGACAGCCTTTGTGACCTCGTTGGTTCCCTTCTTGATCTTTCCGCCGTCCCTTGCAGCCTCTGCCAGTGCGTAAGCCTTGTCAGAGAGCTCCTTGGGTGTCTCGAATTTAACAAATACAGACATTTCAATTACCTCTTTCGGGCGTACAAAGACGCCTTCATCATTCATCGGCTCTGTAAGAGCAGGATTCGGTTATCTTCTACCTATATAAAAAGTAATAACCTGCTGAAAAAGATGAATGGAAACATCCTAAAGCATTCCCGGTCACTGAAGACCTGTCGGCTTTAACAACCGTTAATTGGATAATACTGGTAATAAATTCTTTTATAGCATACGACTGGAAACCATTCCGTTCATAATGAGCTCTTCCTCAGCCAGAAACTCCAACCTGGAACTGCTCCGTATTATCTGCATGCTTATGATTGTGTTCCACCACATCTCCATGTTCGGTGGAATAGACCTACCTGACGAACCTGATCTCAATGTGGTAGTCTATGCGATGCAGAAATTCTGCGGACAGTTCGGAGTTCTGATATTCTTCCTGATAAGCGGATACTTCATGGTCAATCAGAAGATCACTGTGAAGAAGCTCCTGAGATTGGTTCTGGAGATATGGTTCTACTCATTCGTGATATTGGCCATATGTATCGCCTGCGGAGTATCGGTCCCTCCGGAACGCATGATCAAGAGCCTGTTCCCGATCGTCACGTCCCAGTGGTGGTTCATGGATGCGTATCTGGGGCTGATGATTGTATCCCCGTTCATCAACATGGTCCTGCATAGGATCAACGAGAGACAGCATCTCCTGCTGTGCGGGGTCATGTTCTTCCTCACATACATCCAGTATTCGACGATAGGTACCGGAAGGTTCGTCACCGCGTTCGGAACGGCGGTCACGATGTACCTGATCGCAGGATATATCAGGCTCCATCCGAAACCTCTGACCTCGAGCTTCGGCAACGGGGTCGCGCTGACCGTATTCTCATTGGCTGCCGACATAGTACTGGCATATTCTTTGGCATTCTACTGTTACGACGGCCCGCTGGAGTACAGTTACCTGTACTTCGTCGTGTTCGTAGGACTGCTCCTGCTGTTCACGATACTCTATCTCACAACCAGGAGGAAGATCGTCCTGGCTGCCGGGATTGTCGTCATGCTGTATGTGCATGCGTTCTGGTCGCTGTCGCTTTACGGGTTCGGAGTCGGAGTTGAATACTTCCGTGAAAGGATGAGCATCACTGAACTGTTCTTCGCATTAGGTATGTTCCTGACATTCCTCAACATGAGGCCCAGACACTCCAAGGCGATCAACTGGGTGGCCGCATCTACGCTGGCCGTGTATCTGATTCACGAATCAATCTTACTGAAGCATCTGATATGGAAACCATGGCTGCACATGGACGAGATGTTCGCGGATGAGATGTTTCCGCTATATGCCGTGGCATGCACGCTGCTGGTGTTCGCTGTATGCATAATCATCGATAAGCTCAGAATATGGCTTGTGTTCAAACCCTTGGATAACAGGATCAACTCGCTGGCCGACAGGATAGAATCGAAACTGAAGGAGAAGGGCGTCATCGGGCAGGAAGAAAACCAGACTGAAAATGACCGATTCCGATTAGGGAACAGGGTCTTCGGACCACTCTGATTTATATTGAGTTCATATATTGAGGCTTGATGAAAACCGCAGAAGCGCTGAAGAACGTATTCGTAGGAACGCTCATGGGCATTTTCATGATGCTCCCCGGCGCCAGCGGAGCCACCATGGCTGTCGTTTTCAGAGTCTACGAGAGGCTCATCCGCGACATATCGAAGATCAGGACCTACCTCATCAAGGACATAGGTTTCATCGCGACCTTGGGAATAGGAGGGGTCATCGGGCTTCTCATCTGCGCCAAAGGACTGGATTTCCTCATCGAATCGTACGAGATCCCGATCATGTTCTTCTTCGGTGCCCTCATCTCGGTCCAGTTGCCCGACATCGCAGTCAACATTAGGGATGGGGACAAGAAGCTCACCAAATACAACATCCTCGCACTCGTCTGCGGATTCCTCGTGATGATGGCGGTGCTCATCCTCGGCATGTCGCAGCCGGAAGATGCGGATTATGGGATGGTCGGGATGTTCGTGGCCGGAATACTCTACGCGCTGTGCGCGCTCTCCCCCGGGATCAGCGGTTCTACTATGCTGCTGGCACTCGGTCTTCTCACCCCCGTTCTCGACTCCCTTACCGAGTTCGAACTTATGGATATCCTTCCGCTCATCTTAGGCGCGCTGTTCGGGATCATATGCTTCGCGAAGGCGATGGATTACTTCGTCAACAACTGCAGAAGGTCCACATACTGCGCCATCTTCGGACTGACCCTGGGATCGGTTGTGACCGTCGTCGTACAGGGCCTGATGGACATGGACTCCGATGAGTATCTGGTCCAATGCATCGTAGCGATCGTCATCGGTCTGATCATCGGATACGGGATCCATGTGTTCTCCAACCATTATTCGCCGGAAGACGCCTGAATCCCTTCCTTTTATATCACCGACCCTCTACGGATGGGTAAGATGAGCGATAAGACCCCGAGCATCATAGATAGGATTAGGGAGAACAGGGATTACCAGTTCTACATCCTCTACACGGTCCTTTATCTGTTCATCATACTGCTCACAGATATCGTCAACGACATAGTCGGCAACAACTACGGCTGGAACGATGTCCATCAGTACTGGCTGCATGCGGAGAACATGTTCAACGGGATGATGCCGTATGAGGACGATCCGTCCGCATACCCCCCGCTGGCCTTCTTCCTCGACCTGATACCCTACATCATCACGCCGACGGAGCCCGGATACAACTACAGCTTCGCCATCATGACGTATCTGTTCTCGCTGCTGGCGATACACGGTCTGCTGAAGTTCTGTGATTCACGCGGCATCAGCCATTCCTATGTCTATTTCACCTTCGCGCTCCTGATTATCGGGGTCAACAACTTCTTCATAGCGAGGAACGACACCATCACCACTGTCTTCGTCGTCCTCTCGATCCTCTTCTACCTGGACAGGAAGTATGTTCCGGCCTTCGTCCTGCTCGCATTGGGGATAATGACGAAGATCTACCCCATCTTCCTGCTGCCCATATTGCTGATCCCGTTCCTGGCGAGGAAGGACCTGAAGTCTTTCTTCAAGTACGGTGCCCTGACCGCCCTGGTATGCTTCGTGATCGAGCTCCCGGTCCTCATCAACGACCCCTCGACGGCATTCAGCTATCTCACACAGCATTCCGGAAGAGGTGTGGAGATCGAGAGCGTGGTCGCGATCCCGCTCATGATCGTCAGCCTCATCGACGATTCGCTCGTCTATGTGGGGATGGATGAGAACGAGTCATGGGACCTGTTCGGTACACTGGCGGATTCGGTCGAGCCCTATATCATGCCGATAACGTTCCTGATCATAGGGGCCTTTATCGTCTATTTCCTCTACAAGATGTACAAGAACGAAGATGATTCCGAAAGATCCATGCCGCTTATGCTGCTCGCCTGCGGGATAGTGCTCATGATCTTCATGACCTTCAACAAGGTATTCTGCGCCCAGTATGTCATGTGGATCGTGATGATGTACCCGTTCCTTGTCTATTCGTTCAAATCGCTCGGAGCCGATCCGAAGAGGCTCCGCATCTACCTGATACTGCTGTGCGCTGCATCTCTCCTGACGGTCCTCTTCATGGGCGATGTCGTGGAAGGGGAGTCAAAGAGGATCACCGTCCAGTACATCCTAGCAGATACGCTGAAGGGCGCTATCGCCATAATCCTGACGTGCCACCTGCTGAAAACGCTCATCAGGTCCCTGAAACCTGCGCAGGATTGAGTTAATATACAGGATTTCTGATAAAAAGGACTGATGACCGATAACCACAGTCAACTGCTGGCAGCCTACAAGGACATAGCCACGATTCTCGATAAGTATGACCTCCCTTACTACGGAGCATACGGTACGGCCATCGGTGCCGTCAGGCACAAAGGATTCATCCCGTGGGATGACGACCTCGACCTTGTCATATTCGCTAAGGATCTGGACCGTATCAATGAGGTCCTCGAGGCGGAGCTGGACAAGGACAAGTACTATTATCACAACCCCAGCGCGGACTCGCACCCTCATGTCATCATCAGGACCGAGAACTTCATCGAGGACATAAAGAACCAGAAGGCATCCTTCATCGACCTGTTCGTCCTCATGGACTTCCCCAAATCGATCATCCGCCAGGGCCTGATGTATCCGTTCTGCGGATTCGAGCTGCTTTCCCACAAGATCCTGGGGGACCATGACAGCGGTATCGTGAAGGCCATCTTCTACCCCATTGAGCTCATCTCCAGGAAGATGATCAGGTTCTTCTCCACTTCTAAGACGGATCTGGTATCGCTGAGGGCGGTCCAGGTGAGGAAGCACGTTTGGAAGAAATCGGATTACGGCACACCGGTCGTGGTGGATTTCGAGGACACCACCATCCCGCTCCCCGAGAAATACCATGAGATGCTGACGAACTTCTACGGGGACTACATGACGCCTCCCCCGGAGGACCAGAGAACCGGAGCTGCAGGATACCCGTACAGCCTCCTCAACGATTATCTTGAGGATCAGGGTGAGAGGAAGAAGCACCGCAGACTGTCCAGCAAGGACCTTCCTAAATGATCAATCCTCGTCGTTCCTGAACTTTCTCCAGATCGTCCTGACCTCGCCCATACTGAATTCCTTCATGAGGTAGAGAGTGCCCAGGAACATAATCTCGATGAATATTCCCGCCAGTGCCAGCTGTATGAATCCGTGTATGCTGATGAGCTGATCTATCGCATAAATCGCAACAGATGAGATGATGAATGCGACGAAAAGCTTCCAGATATTGGGATAGAGCTTGTGGTTGATCATCTTCTTGACCATCAGGATCAGGATCACGACGAACACCATGTAGGAGACCGTGACCGATATCGCGGCTCCTACCCCCTTGAGTCCGAAACAGAACGGCATGAACGTCTCATCGGGTATCAGTATGAAGAATCCCGCCACCGCTATTATGCACATTAAGACCGACGCCCTGAGATATGCCTTACCCTTGTTGATGGCGTAAAGCACCTGGGTCATCACCCCTGCGATGACGAACGGGATAATATGGATGGCGAGGATCGAGATCATTTCCCCGGACGGCCCGAGACGGTCCCCGAACAGAACAACCGCCACCTCAGGCCCGAGTATTATCAGGAATGTTACGAACGGGAACAGGACGACGCACAGGATCTTCTCGAGATACCAGAGCGTGTACTCCGTCTTCCCCCTGTTGGCGATGTTCTTCGACAGATGGGGCAGGAGCACATTGTTCAATGATACTCCGACCGCGGTCAATGTGGTGATTGCACCCACTGCGGTCGTATAGTACGTGACCTCGATGTCCTGATGCGGGTAATACAGACCTATGAGAACCTGCGCCAGATAGGTCAGGATGGAGGTAAGGATGAGCGCGGCTGCCAAGGGAGCTGCGAACACGATGTACTCGCGAAGGTATTTCGGCCTGACCAATCTTATTCCGGCCGAATGGACCATTATCACACTGATTATGACTGATACGATCGTAGCGTAGACATAAGCGCTTGCCAGGGTCATCGCATCCGATTCCATCAGTGCGAAGATGATCAGGATCAGGTTCCTCAGGAAACATTCGACTATGGTAAGGATCGCGCTCTTGCCGCTGAGCATCAGTCCGTCCAGCGTATAGTATATCGCGAACTGGACGTTCGAGATGATCTGATAGATCAGAAGGACAAGGCAGACATGGAGCGCCTCTGTATCCTTCATGTCGAGCTCCGCCATGATGAAGACCGTGGCAACGGTGATGATGGACAAGAGCACGGTCAGAACGATCTTGATAACCATGTATGATGTGAAGCATGCGGATTGATCGTATCCTTCCTTGGCGATGAACTTCAGATTGGCTGAGTTGAATCCCAAATCGGCAACCGTATTGACCAGGCTGACCAGGGCCAGCGCCCACATCATCACCCCGTACTCGTTAGGGACGCATCTGGTCATCACCAACAACGACACGAATGCCATGATTGCCGCCATTAACTGGGACACGACTTTGAAGGTGAAGTTACGAACTAGCAATTGACCTACCAATCCGATGTTTCATGCCCGTACCTTATTTTAAAATTGCTGGAACAATGCTGCGCCGGATTCTAACAGCCTCAGCTCTTTTTCTGAGTCCCGATATGCGTGCGCGCGACTATAAGAAACGTAAACAATATATCCGCGTCGCCCATAGCTGACATAGCCGGTAATATTATGGGAGACACATTTTCGTATGTAACACTGGTTGGAGATGTTATCCACCCTGGGAACCTCAACATCATAAACGAGGCTTCCAAAAGAGGAAAGGTCATCGTTGGGCTTCTCACTGACAAGGCTATCCTGTCACGTCAGCACCCTCCCTTCCTCGATTACGATAAAAGGGAGATCATCATCAAGAACATCAAGAATGTGGAAATGGTCGTCCCCCAGGAGGACTGGTGCGGAGAGGACAATCTCCGCAAGTACAAGCCCAGATACGTCGTCCACGGAGACGATTGGGTCAGCAATTCGATGAGCACCATCAGGGAAGAGACGATCAAGATCGTCTCGGAATGGGGAGGAGAGGTCGTGGACATACCCTACACCAGGGGAATCACAGGATCGGTCATCAACACCGCACGCCGTGAATTCGGAATAACGCCGGAGAGGAGGCTCTCCAGCCTCAGGAGGCTGCTTGAAGCCAAACCCCTGATAAGGATCATGGAGGTCCATTCAGGAATCTCGGGACTCATCGTGGAGCACACCGAGATAGAGAAGGATGACGGCCTCCACTACTTCGACGGGATGTGGTCATCGAGCCTCACCGACTCCACAAGCAAGGGAAAGCCCGACATCGAGGCTGTCGACCTCACAACGCGTATGCAGAACCTCACCAGCATCCTTGAATGCACGACCAAACCCCTCATCTACGACGGGGACACCGGCGGGAAGATGGAGCACTTCGTCTTCACAGTGCGCACACTCGAGCGCAACGGAATCTCCGCTGTCATCATCGAGGATAAGGTCGGATTGAAGCGGAACTCGCTCTTCGGGACATCAGTTGAGCAGAACCTCGCACCGATCGACGAGTTCTGCGACAAGATCCATGCGGGAAAGAACGCACAGCTCACCAAGGACTTCATGATCATCGCTCGCCTCGAGAGCATCATCGCAGGGCATTCCGTCGATGAGGCGCTCGAACGTGCTCACGCTTACGTCGGGGCAGGAGCTGACGGAATCATGATTCACAGCAAGGACAAGTCCGGAATGGACATCAAGGAGTTCTGCACAAGGTTCAGGGAGACCAACAAATCCACACCCATCGTGCTGGTCCCCACCACTTACAACCAGTTCAAGGAGAAGGAGTTCCAGGAATGGGGCGCCAACATCATCATCTACGCCAACCACATGCTGAGGGCATCCTACCCCGCAATGGTGAAGGTTGCCGAGTGCATCCTCGAGAACGAAAGGTCGCTCGAGGCGGACGACATGTGCATGCCCATCAAGCAGATACTCACACTCATACCCGAATTCAAGTGATTCATATGATCTCGCCGTCATTCTTCTACGACAAGCTCACGGAGATAGGAGTCGGATTCTTCACAGGAGTCCCCGATTCCCTCCTGAAGCAGTTCTGCGCATATCTGAAGGACAACGTCCCCAAGGAGAGGAACATCATCGCGGCCAACGAGGGCTGCTCGGTAGGATTGGCCACCGGATACCACCTGGCCACCAACAGGATCCCTCTCGTGTACATGCAGAACTCAGGTATGGGGAATGCGACGAATCCGCTGCTCTCATTGGCTGATCCCGATGTCTACAACATCCCCATGATTGTCGTCATCGGATGGCGCGGAGAGCCGGGAGTCCACGACGAGCCCCAGCATGTCAAGCAGGGTAAGGTCACATGCACGCTCCTGGAAACCATGGGCATACCGTACTGCATCCTGCCCGAAGACGAGGAAGGATGCGAGAAGGCGCTGAAGGAATGCGCGGAACATCTCTCGAAGAACGGCTCGCCCTATGCATTGGTCGTAAGGAAGAACACGTTCTCGGAATACCAGACCAAGAAGGACGAGGAGCAGGCCTTCGAGATGTCACGCGAGGAGGCGATCGGCGTAATCGCGGACAGGCTGAAGGGATCGCTGTTCGTATCCACCACCGGAATGGCATCAAGGGAACTGTATGAGATCAGGGACAGGAACGGCGAATCGCACGATTCCGATTTCCTCACTGTCGGTTCCATGGGACACTCCTCGCAGATCGCGCTCGGGATCGCACTTAATCTTCCCGAACGCAGGATCGTCTGCATAGACGGCGACGGAGCCGCCATCATGCACATGGGAGGCATGGCCACCATCGCCACGCAGGCTCCCGCTAATTTCATTCACATCATGATCAACAACGGCGTACACGACTCGGTTGGGGGTCAGCCCACGGTTTCGAGGGACATCGACATCCACAGGATCGCCGAAGCCATGGGATACAGACATGTATTCACCGTGGATACCAAGGCGAAGCTCGAAGAGGCCCTCGGCTGTGAGGACGGACCCGTATTCGTACAGGTCATGGTCCACCGCGGAGCAAGGAAGGACCTCGGAAGGCCCAAATCCACCCCTGTCGAGAACAAGGTCGCATTCATGAAGAACATAGGAAGCATCTGAAATGATCACTCAAGCAGTCATCATGGCCGGAGGCCTCGGATCGAGGCT
Source organism: Thermoplasmata archaeon (assembly GCA_015063245.1). GTDB lineage: Archaea > Thermoplasmatota > Thermoplasmata > Methanomassiliicoccales > Methanomethylophilaceae > Methanoprimaticola. The sequence continues at coordinate 82,825 of SUSV01000002.1, read as the reverse complement.
CGGCGCACGCACTAAGGAAATGCCCAAGGGATTCCTCGAGATCGGAGGAATGCCCATCGTGGAGCAGTCGGTAAGGAAGCTAATAGCCTGCGGCATCGAGGATATCATCATCGGTACCGGACACTGCAAGGAGTACTACGAGGAACTCGCCAAGAAGTACCCCTGCATCAAGCTGGCACATAACAAGGATTATGCCGATACGAGCAGCATGGGGACCCTCGCCGTATGCGTCCCCCTTGTCAAGGAATCTGCCCTCATCCTCGAATCGGACCTCCTCTACGACAGCATCGGGCTCAACGTCCTGATCAACGAGATGAGGAAGGATGTCATCTTGTCATCGGGAAAGACGGGGTCCGGGGACGAGGTCTACCTCCAGGTGGACGGAGACTGCAACCTCGTGAAGCACTCCAAGAAGAAAGAGGATCTGGAATCCATCTACTCTGAGCTCGTCGGAATCACGAAACTCACCAGATCCACGCTCGACCTCATGGTCAAGTACATGAACGACCACAAGGCCGACCAGCCGAAGATGGAATACGAGGTGGCGATGTCCGCGATCTCATCATCCTGCCACAAGATCGGCGTCCGCAAGGTCGAGTACTACACATGGTGCGAGATCGACGACGAGAACCACCTCAAGAGGGCCGTGGAGCAGATCTACCCCCACATCCTCGAGAACGAGAGCATCCGCGGGATCCGCCGCGAGGTGCTGCTGAACCCCGGTCCTGCGACCACCACCGACAGCGTCAAGTACGCCCAGGTGCAGGCAGACATCTGCCCCCGCGAGAACGAGTTCGGCGACATCATGGGATGGATCTCCAAGGAACTCTCGCTGTTCGTAGGCGCGCCCGGCCGCGTCGAGACCGTCCTCTTCGGAGGATCCGGAACCGCAGGGGACGAGGCGATGATCTCTTCCTGCGTGCCCCAAGACGGAAAGCTCCTGATCGTCGACAACGGCGCATACGGGAAGCGCATGGCCAAGATGGCGAAGATCTACGGCATCGACTACGATACATTTGTCAGCGACGGTATCCACAGGATCGATGTGGAAGCGCTGAAGAAGGCCATCGTCGACGGGAAGTACACCCATATGGCCATTGTCTACCACGAGACCACCACAGGTATCCTCAACCCCGTACCGGAGATCTGCAGATTCTGCCACGAGCATAATGTCGTGACGATCGTCGATGCGGTCAGCGCATTCGCTGCCGTGCCCATCGACATGGACAGGGACTGCATCGACTTCATGTCGTCCACATCCAACAAGAACATCCAAGGAATGGCGGGATTGGCCTTCGTGTTCTGCAGGAAGGAGGCGCTGGAATCCATCAAGGACTATCCGATGCGCAATTACTACCTGAACATCTATGACCAGCACCACTACTTCATCAAGAACAACCAGATGAGGTTCACGCCGCCCGTCCAGACCGCCTATGCCCTCAGGCAGGCGATCCTCGAGACGAAGATCGAGACGATTGAAGGAAGGTATGCACGTTACACAGCCTGCTGGAAGGTCCTGGTCGAGGCAGTCAAGAGGATAGGACTCAAGATGCCTGTACCGGAATCGGAGCACTCGCACCTCATCGTCACGATAATGGATCCTGAGAGCCCCAAGTACAACTTCAACGACCTCCATGACTTCGCCCGCGAGCACGGATTCACCATATATCCCGGTAAGCTGAGCGATGCTCCCACGTTCCGTATCGCCAACATCGGCGACATCAGACCAGAGGAGATGAGGGAGTTCACAGTGCTTCTAGAACAGTACATGAAGACCATCTGAACGTCCTGAATAGCAGATGGTGATAGCAGAAAATGAAAAAAGATGTAACATACATCTTTTTTATCTGATGTTCGGATACCGCTTCCCTGTGTTACCGAACACCCATGGTGATATATCATGAAGGTAGCGGCAGTGTTATTGGCCGGAGGGACCGGAAGCAGGATCGATTCCCGTGTACCGAAACAATTCATCGATGTCCTAGGCAAACCTCTGATGATCCGTACGCTGGAGAAATTGGCAGCATCGCCGATGATCGAGCACATCTGCATCTCATGCAACCACGAATACATGTCGTTGATGAGGGACCTCATCGAGAAATACGGAATCACCAAGAGCATAGACATCGTGCCGGGCGGAAACACAGGTCTCGAATCCACATTCATAGGGATCAAGAACATTCCCGATGAATTCGAAGCCATCATCATCCATGATGCCAACAGACCGCTTATCGACGATGATATCCTGAACGACTGCAGAAGGGTGTATAAGAAGCACGGGAACGCCGTATCCGCCATCAAGGCCGTGGAACTCACATATCAGAGCACGGACGGCGCCTCATCGAATACATACCTTGACCGCGATTCCGTCTGGAAGACGCATACGCCTCAGATGTACAACCGCGCAGAGGCCCTCGAAGCCTACGAGGAAGCTTTCAAGAACGGTGACCCGGGATACGCATCCACAACGGAACTGTACGTAGCTCAGGGAAAGACTATATTCTTCTCCAAGAGCAAATCCGACAACATCAAGATCACATATCCTGAGGATCTCAAGCTGCTGGAAGCTCTGCTAATCTGTAAAGAACGCTGATTTCTCGGAAAAGAGTGAAAGGATTCACTGCTTTTTCTTCTTCTTGTCGTTATCGTAGAAGTAGTCGATCCTCTTGATCTTGGCATAGATTCTTGCGAAAACCCTTCCGACGCATCCGCACTGGTGGAACGTCATCATGACGACCTTGGGGCTGATGTGGGATTCCCCTACCTCCCTCTTCTCAAAGATGTAGTGCTCCTCATCGATCTTGATGTCCTTGGGTCCCCATCTGAGCAGGTCGAGAAGGACCTTCCATCCCTGCATCTCGAGCTTGTCCCAGTTGTCCTTGATCACGGGGACGAATACATCCGTCCTTCCGGCGATGAGCCCGCTCATGTTGTCCTTGGACCTGGGCTTCCTGTGCCAAAGAAGGAACATATTGGCGAAGATGGTGAAGCACCAGGATCCTGCCCAGCGCTTGAATCCCATGGCGGTCCTGTCATCCCTTGTTCCGATGACGAGGTCCGCTCCGGCCTCCAGCTTCTCATACATCCCCTTGACGGTGCTGAGAGGGTGCTGGAAGTCGCAATCGACGGTCATGAAGTAATCGGTACCGCATTCCATGATACCCTGGAAAACACTGGCCGCGAGACCTCTCTCCTCGGGCTTCCTTACGACCATCTGCGTGAGAGGGTCGTTGAGCTCGTCGATGAACTGCTTGGAGCGGTCCGTGGAGTTGTCATCCATGAACATGACCTTGAAATCAGGATACATCTCCCTGATGGCCTTCGCCATCATTGGGGCGTTGATCTCTTCGTTGTATGTGGGGATGACTATCGTGCAGGTACCTGCCATATTATGACCGAATCGATGAATGGTAGGTTCATATATAACGTATGGGGGGAATCAGCGGGCGTTCTTAGTGATAATATCGTCAACTGCATCCACGAATGTGAACGATTCATCCACTTTGTAGGTCTTGCAGCCGAGCCTCTCCCCGAATTGAACATCCTTGTCGTGATCCCCGATCATATAGGATGCCCTCGGATTGATGCCGTGCTTCGCGATGGCCTGCAATCCCATCCCGATCTCAGGCTTCCTGCAGGAGCAGTGGTCGTCGGGGGTGTGGGGGCAGAAGAATATGTCGTCGATGTGCCCTCCTCCGGCCTCTATGTCCCTGCACATCTTATCGTGTACAGCTTTGAGCTGCGACTCGTCGAAATAGCCCCTGCCCAGTCCGGACTGGTTGGTAATCACTATGACAAGGAATCCTGCATCGTTGAGGCGCTTGACGGCCTCCGGCACACCGGGATAGAGGATGAACTTCTCGGGCTCGTGACAGTACGGCACATCCTTCGCGATCGTATCGTCGCGATCTATGAACACCGCTCGGTTCCCGAACATCTCCCTCTCGACGATGCCGCACATGGTGTGGCACGCACAGAGGTAGCCTTCCTGGATACGCGGGGTCTCCTTGGAGGGGATGATGACGGCGCAGTCGACCATGTCCCTGAGCTTCCCACCGTCTCCGGTGAACGAGATGGTCTTGGCTCCGATCTCCTTCGCCTTCTCCAGTGCCAGCACGACGTTCTTGGAGTTGCCCGAGGTGGAAAGGCCGATGACGACATCGCCCTTCCTGCAGTTCGCCTCGATCTGCCTCTTGAAGACCACGTCATAGGAGTAGTCGTTTCCGATGGCGGTGACGGGTGCGATATTAGAGAGGCATATGCTGGGGAGAGCAGGACGCTCGAGGAGGTACCTTCCCGAGAACTCAGCTGCGATGTGCTGGGCATCGGCGGATGAGCCTCCGTTACCCATGAAGATGACCTGACCGCCGTTGCGGAACGATTCCAGAACGAGGTCCGCTGCCTTCCTGACCTGATTGGGGTCGATGTTGGCGATGGTCTCTGCGCTTCTCTTGAATTCCTCTTGGATTGATTCAATCGTCATTTGGATAACTCCATGAAATTACACCGTTCGGTTCGAAGGCGAAATCGGTGACCTTGGCACCGAGCTTGTAGAGCGCCTTCTCGACACTGTACTTCGTGTCGTATCTGCATATGAAGTACATGAAACCTCCACCTCCAGCTCCGGAGACCTTTCCTCCGATGGCACCTGCCTCCTTGGCGGCATTGTAGAGCTGGTCGATCTTTGGATTGGTGATCTTGTCCGAGAACTGCTTCTTCAGCTGCCATGACTCGTCGAGGTACTTTCCTGCCAGGTTGATGTCTCCCTTGCTGAGGGCATCGGACATCGGCCTGACCAGGGCTTTTGCGGCATCGAGGGCGGCCTCGTTCTGCCCTGTGGCGAACTTCTTGACCTGACTGTCGATCACATCCGCGGATTCGCGGGATGTCCCTGTGTAGCACAGCACGGATCTGTACTGGAGCTCGTTGACGGTGTCCTCGTCGACCCTGACACGGTTGACATCGACCCAGTCCTGGGAGAATCTCATGACGTTGAAACCTCCGAACACAGCGGTGTACTGGTCCTGCTTCCCGCCCTTGAGGCCAATGTCCTCCCTCTCCAGCTTGAATGCGAGACTGGCCATCTCGTCACCGGTCATCCTGATGCCCTTCCACTCGCATACAGCGGCGATGATGGACACGATGACCGCGGACGATCCTCCGAGACCGGATCCGGGCGGTGCCTCCGACTGGAGGAACATCTTGAATCCGTCCGTGATGTTGAAGTGGTTGGTGACGGCTTTGATGAGGTCCATGTTACCGTCGAGGGGAAGCGGTCCTCCGTCGAGGGGAGCCTCATATTTTCCATAATCCGTTGAATGGATGGACATGGACGAGTCGCCGGTAGGCGTGATCGTACAATATGCATATTTGTTGATGGTCGTGTTGAAGACCATACCGCCTTTCTGGGAGGCATACGGATTGACATCCGTACCTCCGCCTACCAAGCCTATACGAAGAGGTGCCTTCGCTCTGTAATGTTTCTCTCCCATCCAAAACACCATCCGAGTGAATCTAAAAGATTTGAGTCAATGCACTTCTTACTTTTATTAAAAATGATTGCGCAAAATGTGCATTTTCTTACCATGTACAATTCTTAAGATAAACGGAAATCGGCATTGCCGCGATGATCCTGAATAGGTGATGGCCCCCTTCCGGGGGCTGAAAGGTTTCAGTTGACGTAGTCGAGCCAAGCGTCGTACTTGGGGTCCTTTCCGGTAGCGATCTCGATGAACTTCTGGTGGATCTCGGTTGCGACCTTTCCGATCTTTCCGTCTCCGATGACCCTTCCGTCGATCATCGTGACGGGTCCGATCTCGGCTGCGGTTCCGGTCATCCAGACCTCATCTGCCGAGATGAGCTCCGACCTTGTGATGTCCTTCTCGACGACTGTGTATCCGAGGTCCCTTGCGACCTTGATGATGGAATCCCTTGTGATTCCCTCGAGGATGCACTCGGAGACTGCGGGGGTGTAGATGACTCCCTTCCTGTAGATGAAGATGTTCTCACCGGTACACTCTGCGACGTGTCCGTCAGAGTTGAGCATGACCGCCTCGTCTGCGCCCTGGCGGATGGCCTCCCTCTTGGCGAGGGTGGATGTGACGTATGTTCCGTTGACCTTGGCTCCTGCGGGTGCGCAGAGGTTGTCAGGCCTGTGCCAGGATGACGTGATGAGCTTTGCTCCTGCGTTGGCGTCCTCGCCGAGGTATGATCCCATGTAGACACAGCAGATCGACAGTGATGAGGGGACCTTGGTGGGGTTGAGTCCGACCTCTTCTCCGGACAGGAACACTGTGGGCTTGATGTAGTCTGTGGTGAATCCGAGCTTCTCGTTCTCCCTGATGATCTGCTTGTGCGCCTCGATGATGTCCTCCTTGGTCATCATCTTGCCGTTGATCTTGGGCTCGATTCCCATGATCTTGCATCCGTCCATAAGTCTCTTGATGTGGTCCTGAAGCCTGAAGACGGCGGCTCCCTTAGGGGTGTTGTACACCCTGATTCCCTCGAACACACCTGTTCCATAGTTGAGGGCGTGACAAAGGACATGCACCTTTGCGTCTTCCCAGTTGATGATGTTTCCATCCAGCCAAATCTTCTTTGCTTTCTGCATTATTGACACCTTTGAAATTGTATCATAGAGCGTTGAGGGCCTTTACGTACCTCTCAGGCTTGCTGCGTTCGATGATCTCATTCACCTCTGCGGACCTGCCCACGACACCGACGCCCCCGCTGGACATCGCCATCAGCGCATAGGCCGCCTGGCGCTCGGGAGGGATCATCTCCATCTCGTAGACATCCTGAAGTGTCTGAAGCCTGGTGGCAGCTGTGAGTGCGTCATTCTCATCGATCATCGAGATGACGATGCGCGATTTTCCAGGCTGCTCGCAGGTCCCCCCGACAATGGAATCGATGTTGATCTTGTTGCGGGTGAACTCCGCCAGTATCCTCTGCGTCACGCCGAACTCATCTTTCACGACCAGTGATATGACGAACACGTTATCAACCCACAAACACACCCACGATTATAAACAAACTTCGGATGGGGGTTTACTCCGCATCAGCCCGCCAGAGGACACGGATGACCGAGAGTGACGATAGGTTATTGACCTCTACGACCATGCTTCATACATGAAGAAAGGGGTCATCGTACTCGCGCACCGCGCCGATGGTTCTTCCGTCCCGATCGCGGAATGGTATGCCGAAGGCCTAAGAGCCAGAGGCCATGCCGACGTGCATGTCGCGTTCCATGATGGCGACCCCAATATCGCTGATGTTCTGAAGGAGATGAACGTCCACGGGATGAACAACACGTTCATCGTCCTCCCTCTCATCCTGTCGGAGGGCAATCTCACAGTCTGGGAGATGCCGAGGCGCATGGGGATGCCGGACAACTCCTGCTCCTATACATATCTCACAGGGACGCATATCGCGATACGCTTCTCGACGGCTTTCGGAAGCTGCAAAGCGGTGCCGAAGGCGCTTCTCCAGCGCCTTGAGGAGGCCGGAGCGACAGGGAATGACGGGATCCTTCTCATATCCCACGGTTCGAAGATGTCCATGTGCGGAAAGGACATGGAACATCATATGAGGTACCTCTCCGAGCATGGGTTCCCTCTGTTAACAGCCTGTGTCCTTGAGAACGAAGGGCAGAGCCTTGAGGATGGGATCGAAACTCTGATCGACAGGGGTGCGGAGAGGATCGTGCTGCTCCCGGTGTTCATATTCGGCGGCAGAAGCATCACGGAGGCCATACCCGAAAAGGTCTGCAAGATGAATCTAAGCATCCCGGTCGTGCATGCTGAGTGCATCGGACGCAGCCAGTATCTGCTGGACGAGCTTGAAGGCAAGATACCGGAAGGCTGGTAAGGCCTGACCCATCCAATGAATTGCTTTTATCGACGTTCCATGATGATGTAGCATGGACAACGGTTCCAAGATCGCCGGGATCGCGCTGATAGGCCTTCTGCTGATATCATCCGTATGCGTTTTCATGATGATGGAGGCCTACCGCGATGCCAATCCGGACCCCTATGAAGAGACCAGGAGATACACTGTGGAAGGGACCCTGGACGGATCAGACTGCACAGGGACCGGAAGATGCGAGTTCCTGGAAGAGGGCGGAGGGGGCCGCGTGTATCGCATAACCCTCGATTTCAAAGATACCGCCTCGGAGCACAAAGGAAGCGCTGAAGTCCATGTGATATTCGGCAGCGATGACAGGATGGCGGAGATGTTCGAATACGAAGGGGCGGCTACCATCGACGGGAAGGAGACGTCCGTCTACACCTTCACATACGAAGGTGTGGATTACAAGTTCTATACAATGGAGAAATGCGAGATACTCCGTATCACTGCTGTGAGCGATTCGTTCTCTGTAGTCGCTGACGAGATTGTCTCAGCCTAAGATATCGGCGACTTCCCTGACGAACTGCTCGGACCTGCTCCTGGCCACCTCTGGATCCTTGGATTCGGAATAGATCCTGAACTTGGGCTCGGTCCCCGAGGGACGGAGCAGCACCCACCCGTCCGAGAACGATATCTTGAGACCGTCGGTCCTGTCGATCCTCTCCGACGAGTGGTTCCTGGCCATGGTCTCGACGAGATACGATTTCTTATCATCGGGACAGAATGCAGCGGATTTGATCGTAGTGTACTTCGGCAGTGCGTCAACATGTTCCTGGACCGATCCATACCTTGCGACGAACTCTATCATCCTTGCGGCAGCAAGGCCTCCGTCGCGGCAGTACTGGTGGTCGGCGAAGATTATCCCTCCGTTGTCCTCCCCGCCTATGGGCGCTCCGTCCTCCATCATCCTGCGTGCGACTATCGGCGAGCCGACAGCGGTGCGTGCGAGGGTGCCTCCCGCATCGTTAATGGCGTCCTCCACCATGTTGGAGAGAGCCACGGTCGATACCACCTCCTTCTTTCCGGAAGCGGTCTCCATGCACAGGATCGAGAGAAGAGCCAGACCTACGTCTCCCGGAAGGTATCTCCCTGTCTCGGATACGAATACGCAGCGGTCCGCATCGCCGTCATGGGCGAAACCGAGCTGCGCTCCGACCTTTACAACCTCCTCCTTCAGCTCGGAGAGGTTCTCCTCCACCGGCTCGCTGTAGTGGCCTGGGAACATGCCGTCGGCGACGCCGTTGAGGACGACCGCCTGCACCCCCAGCTTCTCAAGGAGAAGGGGGGATGTATGCACGGATGCGCCGTTTGCGCAGTCCAGAACGACCTTGATATTCGATCTCCTGATCAGATCCGTGTCAACCTTGGATACGATAGCATCGACATATGCCTCGCCGGCCCCGTCGATGGATGTCTCCTTTCCGATCCTCTCCCAGGACACCGTCTGGAGCTCCTCCTCGTATGCATCCTCTATCGCCGATTCCTCCTCGTGGGAGCATTCGGTGCCGTCCGCAGAGATGCACTTGATGCCGTTGAACTCCGGGGGGTTGTGGGATGCGGTGATCATGACTCCGCCGGACACATCATGGGTCTTCACATAGTACTGGATCGCCGGAGTGGGCACCATCCCCAGATTGTGGACATCGACTCCCATGGACATGAGTCCCGCCGAGACGGCGGAACGGATCATGTCCGACGATACCCTCGTATCCATCGCTATCGCGATCGGACCCGGGCCCAACACCTTCGCGATCGCCTTGCCAACCTTCAAGGCGAGCTCACAATCCAGGTATTGATTGGCAACACCGCGTATCCCGTTGGTCCCGAACATCTTCACGATATCACTTCTCCCCGCGGATACGCTTCTTCAGCTCCGTGATGACAGGGGTCAGCTCGGGATCTATCCTGGCCGCCTCCGCCATGTACACCGTGACGTAATCACCGAGGATCAGCGCACGGAACAGTCTCTCCTCATGGGTGGTGCCGGCTATGGCGACTAGGTCGAACGGGAATCCGAGGGATTCGATGTTCTTCACGGCGGTCTTCACGGGACCTCCGTCCGCCAGGTCGTTCTCTCCTGTGAGGACGATCAATCTAAGTTTCTTCCCCTTGTACTCCGACCAGGGGTTCGCTTCGAAATAGCTGAACTCTGACAGCGCGGTATCGAAGCATATCGTCTTGGCGTTCTCGTTGAACGCCGCCTTCCATCTCAGCGAGACGGCCTTGAACTTGTTCTCGGTGCAGACCACCGGGATGCATCCCTTGTACTTGTCTGCGAGGAGATATGCCAGGGAGCCAGGGGCCTCCAGGTAGTTCCTGTATGTCTCTAGGGAGCCTATGCATCCCTTGAGCCTGTTCTTGAACTCCGTGTATCCGACGGATGCCATGATGGCCGCGATGTATCCGATCATGAACCCTGCCGAGTATCTGGGCTGGAATCCCGTGGGGACCATCAGGACGGGTATGCCGTCCTTCTCGGCGATGTCCTTGATCTTCCCTCCCGCGGTGATGACCACTACCGTGGCCTCTGTTTTGATGACCTTATTGTACATCTCGAGGGTCTCGTCGGTGTTACCGGAATATGTGGATATGATGACCAGCGTTCCCTTCCCGACCCAGTTAGGGACGATGGGGGACCTGTTGGTGGTGAGCGGCACATCCATGTAATGGGAGCAGCAGTTGGCGACGATGTTGGCCGATATGGCGGAGCCTCCCATCGCCCCGAAGAATATGGCCTTGACCTCCGGCTTGCCCAGATCGATGTCGGTGTCGATGGTCTTCCTGATGTCGTCGAGGAACTCGTGGAGCCTCTCCCTTGCCTGCGTCGGGTCCATCTCACTCGCCCCCCTTCATGCAGTCAACGACCGCGTCCGCGAGGATGATGCCCTTGATGGCGCGCTCCATCAGTCCGCCCTCCAGGTCTATGACCTTGATGTTGAGCCTGTATTCCGGAAGAAGCTCGGTGACCGTGTTCTGGATGAGGTTCAGCAGCTCCGAATCCGTATTGATCCTGAACATCAGCACGATGAACTCCCTGTTGTTCCTGTCCTCGGTCCAGCTCACTATCTCGTTATGGTCGAACTCCGGGAGCTCTCCGGAGAATGCGAGCTTTCCCAGGACCTGGTTTATGAGCATCTTCCATCTCTTGTGGACTGCCCTCAGCTCCCCTACGCAGTAGATCACGGGGATCCTGTCGGTTATCTGCAGCGAGAGCCTCCAAGCCTTCTTGGAGCCCCATACCTCGTCGCGGTACTTCGTTATGCCCGGGATCGCAGCTTTCATCGCATCCTTGATGCCCTCGATGCCCATGGCGTCGTAGAGATTGACCAGCACGCCCATCTCGTATCCGGTGGCCTCGAAGTTGTTGAGTCCCTTCGGGATCAGCATGAGATGCCCCTTCCCCGAACACAGTTCGGCCAGCTTCCCTCCGGATGTGATGCAGTGGATCCTCGCCCCCCTCATGCTTGCGGTGTTGTACACGGATTCTATCTCGGGGCTGTTTCCCGAATATGACATGATGACCACATCCGACGACTCGTTCACCCATGCGGGCACGACCCTGTCCACAATCGTGTGGACCTGCGCCTCGGAATGGCTGAACACGTACGAGGATACCGTATCCGCGGCGATATTGGATGCCTCGAAGTTGAAAAGGCATATCATCGAGGCCTTCTCCTGCTTGGGAACGTCGAATCCAAGTGATTCCTGAATGTGCTCGGGGAGAAGTCTGCTAGGTCCGTCGGACATCATGTGGTTAGCTCCAATTCGAATGCCACGAGCATCGTGTTCGTCTTATTATAAATGAACGAGGGCTTGATGCGACCAAAATCATCATAACTGCGCTACGCATCGCGATAGCATCGGCATGGCGGTATAGCCATCATGGAGGACGGAGCATGAGGATCGCAATAGTGACCGACAGTTATTTCCCGACGCGCGACGGGGTCGCCACACAGGTTCTGACCACCAGGCAATGCCTCGAGAAGATGGGTCACGAAGTCTTCATCGTCGCTCCCGACCCGGGAGAGAAGGACAGGGAGGAGGGAATCTACTACGTCAAAGCGAAGCCCTTCAAGTCCTATGAGGGTTACTTCCTGCCGGAGTTCAGGCACAACAACCTGAAGGCGATCCAGGAGATACAGCCCGACCTCATCCACATGCACGGATGCACCGTCATGACCCTGAAAGGGCTTGTGACATCGCACAAGACCGGCATCCCCACCGTCCAGACGTTCGTCACCATGGTGAACGAGGTCGCATATCAGTACTCCCCGATCAGGCTCCCCAAGAACGTCCTGAACAAGATGGTCCAGATCTACCTCCGCCAGGAGCTAAAGAGGCCGAACGCGCTTGTCGTTCCTACGCCTCCCATAGAGAGGGAGCTGCTGGCCATGGGCGTCAAACCGAAGAGGCTCGAGGTCATCCCGGTAGGGGTAGACATCGACAGGTTCAGGAAGGATGACAAGGGCGACATGATCAGGGAGAGGCACGGGCTCGTAGGCAAGAGGGTGCTGATCACCGTAGGGCGCATGTCGTTCGAGAAGAAGGTAGACCTCCTGATCGAGACCATGAAGGTCGTTCCCGACGATGTAGTCCTCCTAATCTGCGGGAAGGGGCCATGCGACAAGGAATGGAGGCAGCTTGCGGTCGACCTCGGCGTCCAGGACAAGGTCGTCTTCGCCGGATTCGTCCCCGACGATGAGCTCATATCGTACTACTCATGCGCGGACATCTTCATTACAGCATCCAAGTTCGAGACGCAGGGACTCACAACGCTCGAGGCCATGGCATGCAAGATCCCCGCCATGTGCGCCAACGGGCGCGCATTCACTGATGTCATCAAGGACGGGGTCAACGGATACCTCTTCGAGACCACCGTGGAGGATTGCGCAAGGGTCATAAACGAAGGCCTGGCTCATATCGATGAGCTCAAGGCCGGAGCGAGAAGGACCGCCGAGGAGTACTCTATACAGGCTACCGCCGAAGCGCTCGACAGGCTGTACAGAGAAGTGGTCGAGGAAAAGAAGGAAAGGACCAAATCGAAGAAGAAGTGACTTGAAAGTTCCTCCATTTTTGTGTAGTTTTACGCAAAAAGTTCGTGGTAAAAAGTGTTGAAATACACATTTTTTTCGTGGTAAAAAATGTTACATCGTTCCTTCCCATTCATCAATCATGGGCTTTCGTAGAAAGATTCTCGACCAGATGCAGAAATGGAAGGATTCCGGTCTGAACAAAAAACAGGCCTTGCTGATCAAAGGACTGCGCCAGAACCATCCTCGACAATCAGGATCTGTACGGAGTCAGGAGATGCATCAAGCTCACAGGCTCCAGAACCGGAGAATCCAACGGGGTCATCACGATCCCCCAATACATGATGCCATTCCTGGAAGAACGGTGAGATGCGTTCAGACTATCCTGTCGCCCTCTATCCTCTGACCCTCTTCGACGACCGTGTTGTCGGCGAGCACCGCATTCGTTATCTCGGCACCCTTCCTCACGACACAACCGTCGCCCAGGATAGAGTTCTCAATCCTCGCACCGTCGACCTTGCAGTTCTCCAGGATGAGGACGCGGTTCAGATTCGAATCCCTTACGGCGGATCCTTTCGAGATGACCGTCTTGACAGTGGATGAGTTCTCGATGGATGCCCCGGGTCCGAGGTAGAACTGGTCCCTGGAGCAGCATTCTACCGCTGAATCGAATCTCTTGAGCCTGTACTCCCTCTCCGCGACGGCGAGATTCGCCTCCAGGAGGTCGTGCGGCCTTCCGACATCCATCCATGTTCCCGTGAGGCTGTAGGACTGGATCCTCTTGCCTTCCTCCATCAGGACCTTGACCAGGTCCTTGGAGAAATCGTAGAACTTTCCTGCGGGGACCTTCTCGAGGACGGACCTGTTCACAACGTATACTCCGGCATTGATCAGATTGGAGAACACCTCTTCCGGTTTGGGCTTCTCCTTGAACTCCAGGATCCTCCCGGTATCGTCCACGCGTGCGATGCCGAACTCGCACGGGTTCTCGACGGGTGTGAGGGCTATCGTGACCGTGGCGTCGTTGGCGAAGTGAGTCTCCACCTCCTTCTTGACATCGATATCAGCGAACACGTCGCCGTTCGCCGCTACGAACACCTCGTCCAATCTGGATTCTACGTTCTTGATCGCCCCTGCGGTCCCAAGAGGCTCATCCTCATAGGAATAGACGACCCTTATCCCTAGATCGCTGCCGTCCCCGAGTGACTCCATCATGCCGGGCTTGTATCCGCATGCTAGAATCACCTCCTCGATGCCTGCACGGGCCAATGATCTCATGAGATACCATATGCACGGTTTATCAGCCACCGAGAGCATCGGTTTCGGTTTGTTCTCGGTCAGGGGACGGAGACGCGTTCCCATCCCGCCTACCATAACGACTGCCTGTCTTACCTTCATGATATCACCCGCGGACATAGACGACATTCTGGTCCAACGGAGCCCCGATGGAGTCCGCGACCGGTTTGCACTTGGTGCGCAGCACATGCGCCACGGGCACTGGAATGGTCTCATCCGATAAAGATTCGTAGTTGCCCATTCCCTTCGCGATGATTATGTCGCATCCCTCGATCTCCCTCATGAGGTCCTCAGGGACATCGTTCCAATCTATGCCTACATAGAAGCATCCGGTATCCAGCATCAGGTCCAGCTCCTTGTCGAGCCGGGAACGGACAGCATCCTCCCTCGTGACGTCGTTCAGGATCGGCCTGCCCCTCACCATCCCGACCACCCTCTTGCCGCGGGAGCGGAGGTATCTAATGAGGATCTTGTCCAGCTGCGTCTCGCCGCAATTGTCGAACATGTAGACGACGGTACCCGGTTTATCGAGCACAGCCTCTATCCTGTCGGAATCATCGATGCCGAGCCCCTGATCGATGAGCTTGTCGAACATCTTCTCGAAGAGCTCGGGGTTATCGATGCCGCCCGTGGATCCGAAATCCATGATGTTGCCTATGACCGCGACCATCAGCGCCGCCCGGAGCTTATCGTCCGATGAGTCCACGAACTTCTGTGCCAGATCCATGTATTTTGCAGCAACTTCATCCGCACGGACCTTGAGGTCATGGTAGGGATCCTCGCCCAATACCGCATATGATGCCCTGTGCACTTCGGTCGCCACATCGACTGATTTCCTGCTGTAGTCGAACCCCTCTGCGAACACCTTCAGGCCTGCCTCCACCGATGCCTTCTCATCCATGCCCTCCGAGAGTCTGGATTGGAAAAGGACACGTTTCATCAGGCAGGGCACGCAATCGGTATGGATCCTCATGCTACGGAGGATGATTTTTGGATATTTGGCGGTTATCACATGATTATTATAAATTTTACATATAATTTCTATTTGTAAAATTTATTACATATACAAAATATATGTAAAATTAAATATCACTAAAACATGGAACAAACATGCAGAGATTCATCGGCCGTTCCAAAGAACTCGCACTCCTGACCAGAATCTACGAGGAGGAGTCCAACAAGACCTGTATGATCTTCGGTCGCCGCCGTATCGGCAAGACCACCCTGATAGAGAGGTTCATCTCGGACAAACCTCACATCAACATCGAACTGGACGATGCGACGTACAAAATCAATCTAGACATCATAAACAACTCCATCTCCGAGTTCACAAGTTCCCAAATTAGCACGAATTCTATGCGCGAATCGATGGAAATCATCAAGGAACTCTGCAAGAAGAACAGGATGGTAATCGTATTCGATGAGCTTCCATATCTGACATCGAACTACAGCGCAGGCGCGTCGGAGATACAGCATCTTACCGACTGGGTGGTCAGGAATACGGAATCTATGATCATCATCTCCGGTTCGTCCGTTTCCCTGCTGCTGGAGGAGGTAATGAACTCAGGAAAGCCGCTATACAAGCGCTTCATGTTCACGATCAATCTCGGCCCGATAGAACCAGAAGAGGCGAGAGAATTCCAGCCAGATGTATCCGATGACGATTTTATCAGGACCTATCTGACGTTGGGAGGCGTTACCGCATATCACAGCCTGACAGGGAACCGCTGCTACAAGGATATCATGAACGGCTACATCCTCAACAGATTCGGATTCATACAGAACGATATCCAATTCGGGATCAACAGAGAGATGGGCAATGCCGGAAGGGATTCGGTATCGATATTCAAATCCATAGTCTTGGGAGACAACACCTACAACGAGATGAAGAATCGGACCGGACTTCCGGATGTCTCCCTTCAGCAACAGCTGGAGAGGATGATTGTATCAGGGTTCATTGAGAAGAGGGACTCCCTCATATCATCCAAGAAATCAAAAGTCTACCGCATATCCGACCCGATGACTTCGTTCTACTACAGCGTCATCGACAGGAACAAAGAGATGATGGGCTCCGAGGACCCGTATGATGATCTGAAGCAGGTGATCTCCTCGTGGCTGGGCCCCAGGTTCGAGGACTATTGCAGGGACTTCGTCAGAAGGAACTACCCCTGCTCCGAGGTAGGCTCCTGGTGGGGCAAAGCACCGATTATAAAGAACGGGAAGAAAGTAAAGGACGAGAACGGGAAGACCATCACGGAGAGCGTGGACATAGACATCGTCGCTACAGTTAGGAAGGGCAACGACCGCATGAACCTGTTCGGAGAATGCAAGTTCACGAGAACTCCGATGGACTTCTCCGCCTTGAACACATTACAGATAAGGGTCCGTTCACTGAAGGGATCCTATAACACAAGGTTTGCGCTCTTCTCCCTGTCAGGCTTCACCGACGATCTCAGGGAGTATGCCACAGATAACAACATCGCCCTATTTGATTTGGACATCCTGTTAGGGAAAAAGGAGATTCCGAGGATAGAATGACCTGTTCTCCGCCCTTCTGAAGGCGCAGGACGGGCAAACCCATCCTCTTTTATATAACCTATATTATCGCACAATACATGGCAGCTGACAAGATATGCTCTTCATGCGGTAAGAGGCTCATCGGCCATGGCAACACTTTCTTCAAGTGCCCCAAATGCGGGGAGTACGAGATCGGAAGGTGCGACCAGTGCCGTGACCAGAGTGTACCCTACGAGTGCAAGAAATGCGGATTTATCGGACCATGAGGTGTTGAAATGGGACAGATTGTTGCAGGATACGACCTCATGCCCGAGGGAACGGAAGTGGATCTCCAGGCTATCATCGATAAGCTCCCCACGCTCATTCCCGCAGGAATTCAGATCACAGAGACCAGCATCAACCCTGTTGCATTCGGTCTCATGAAGATCACAGCCGGTTTCGTCGTCGACGATGCCGACCAAGAGATCGGAAGCAAGCTCGAAGAGGCACTCCGTGCAATCCCCGGAATCGCCGAGATCGAGTGCGTTGCATCCACCGTTCTCTGAGAAACATCTCACGGAGGGTCAACCCCTCTGTTCTTTCTTTTCGATACTATGACCTTGTACAAGTTCCCTTCAGGAAAGATCGTATCCGATGAGGACTACAAGGCGACATTCGCCGTGGAATATCCCGCCGGAAGGCCCGAGGCGAACCCCGATTACGTACCCCCTTCGAAGGACGGCGACAAGCAGGTCTGCTTCAACGAAGAGGGCGACGAGGAAGATGACTAAGACAACATCCTCGGACAAATTTTCACAGGTTAAGTTCCGACCTTTAGACCTCCATAAATATGGTAAGAAACATGCTGTTCCTATGGGATGCGTATGCAAGTATTGCGGAACAATGAATGATGAGTTGAACCCATTCTCAAGATGCATGATCTGCGGACAGCCTCTCGAGATGAGATTCGAGCCAGCATTCTGAAAACAGCCTAGCCGGTCAAAATTCAGGGGGTGTGTGCCCCCTGCACCTACACCTAAAAAACCCAATTCGGATGCTTTTCTTTTGAGCCTTCCCCAACCGGGGAAGGGTAGTCAGAAAATAGTAAGAAATCCAAAGGGTTCCCAAAGGAAACCCATATTGGATATATAATCCTATTCCAGTGGAAATGGAGGGGGTATAACCACCCGATAAAAGCCTTTGATATATGCTTAAAACCCCTGGCTCCAACGACGCTCGGTCAACCATTTTATCGGATGAAATCCTACACAGCTCTGCCACGATGATGATCGTTTTTTCGAGCTGATCATGATGATAGACGGGCGAGCTGAGTGGCTTCTTCATGTTCGTCAATAGTCGCGCACACCCATCCATATCCGTATATATCGCGATTATTTTGATGCAATCATGCCCGTATTGCAGATAGCATTGGACCTCATGCAGTTGAACAGAGCCGTAGTCATCGCCCACGAAGCCGTGGACGGCGGTGCGGATTGGGTGGAGGTAGGAACACCTCTCATCAAGAGCGAAGGAGCCGAAGCTGTTCGTACGCTGCGCAGGGAGTTCCCGGGCAAGAAGATAATCGCGGACACCAAGACCATGGATGTCGGAGGTGTCGAGGTCGAGATCATGGCCAAGGCCGGTGCGAACATCATCACCGTCCTCGGACTGTCAGAGGATTCCACGATCGAGGAGGCCGTCATGGCCGGAAGGAAATACGGTGCAGAGGTCATGGTCGACATGATCAACGTCCCCGACAAGGTCCAGCGTTCCATAGAGGTCGAGAAGCTGGGAGTCGCGTACGTCTGCCTCCACATGGGTATCGACACGCAGATGAAAGGGGAGGAACCGCCCATCGACACATTGAAGAAGGTTGTCGAATCGATCTCGATACCTGTCGCGGTCGCAGGCGGCATCACGGCAGAGAACGCCGGACAGTATGTCGAGGCAGGGGCCACAGACGTCATCGTCGGCGGAGCCATCATCAAGACAGGCAACATAAAGCAGGCGGCGGAGAACGTCAAGAAGGCCATGGCCGGTGCAAAGATCGAGACGGGCATCTCGAAGAAGTACACCGAGGACCAGCTGTTCGAGGCCTTCTCGAAGGTATCCACCTGCAACATATCTGATGCATATCACAAGCAGGGAGTCATGATCGGGATCGTCCCCCAATCACTCCAGCACAGGCAGAGGATGGTCGGACGCGCGCTGACCGTCCAGACTACCAACGGGGACTGGGCGAAGCCCGTCGAGGCCATAGACCATGTGAAGGAGGGCGACATCCTCGTCGTTGATGTAGGAGGAGCGCCCGTCGCCGTATGGGGAGAGCTCGCAACATGCTCCGCGATGGTCATGGGAGCCCACGGTATCGTCATCGACGGTGCCATCAGGGACATCGATGACATAAGGGATCTGAAGTTCCCTGCATTCTCAAGAACGGTCGCCCCCTGCGCCGGAGAGCCCAAGGGATACGGCGGAATAGGTATCGAGGTCACTGTCGGCGGTCAGAAGGTAAGGACCGGCGATTGGATCATCGGGGACGAGAGCGGAGTGATCGTCGTACCCAAGGAGGTCGCTGTAGAGGTGGCCAACCGCTCACTGGATGTCCATGAGAGGGAGAACCGTACGAGAGAGGAGATCAAGAGGGGATCCACTCTCTCGAAGGTAAATGAATTGTCCAAATGGGAACCGGTTCAGTAAAAGTGCTGGACTCCGTTGAGCTCCTGATCGAGCATCTTCAGCCTCTGGATACGGTCTTCCGTTGACGGGTGTGTGCTGAAAAGGCCGGTGAACACTCCGGTCTTCTTCTTACCGAATGGGTTGGAGATCCACATGTTGGCAGCTGACGGATTGTTGTAGGTGTTGGTCCTAGCTGTGCATCCGGTCTCAAGCCTCATAAGAGCGTCCGCAAGCGCCATGGGCTTTCCCGTGAGCCTCGCTCCGGATTCGTCTGCAAGGAACTCCCTGTTCCTGGATACCCCGAGCTGGATGAGCATCGCCGCGAAAGGCAGCGTCAGGTCTGCGATGAGAGCGATGATGAGTCCCGAAGGGTTGTCCCTGTCATCGAACACCGCGCTCCAGACCGCCATCCTGGTCACGAACGAGATGATGGATGCCATCGCGGAAGCGAACGACATGACCAGGATATCCCTGTTCTTCACATGTGACAATTCGTGAGCTATGACCCCTTCGAGCTCGTCATCCGAAAGGAGATTGAGCAGAGGCCTTGTCGCCACGACCGCGGCGTTCTTGGGGTTGCGTCCGGTTGCGAATGCATTGGGCATAGGGACCTCTGAGATGCCTACCTCAGGCATGGGAAGTCCCGCCTTCTGAGACAGCTTGTACACTGTATCGTAGAGCCTGGGCTCCTCCTCGCGAGTGATGAGATGCACCTTGTTGGCCTTCAGTGCCATCGACTTCGAGAAGAAGAACGACACGAAGGTTATCACCAGAGACAGTGCGAGCATTACGTAGAATCCGGTCCACATGTTGTCGAACGCGTATCCTACAACGGATCCCAACGCGACCAGTATTCCTGTCATCGCGACGAACATCAATGCAGTTCTGCTGCGCCAGTACGCCATATTATCAAGTTGGGATTTGTTTGTACTCGTATAAAAACATATTTGGAGTTTCACAGATTGTAAACGTCTCCGACATAGAAATCCGAGACTCCGTCCAATCCGAGGTGCACCCTCAGATTGACGATCCCATCGGGACCGACGCAATGGTTGAGATACAGATCGGGCACGGATGCTAGCATTTCTGCATAAGCTGCCGCGACCGGTTTCTTCTTCTTTTCAAGGAGAACGGGGCCTATGAATGCCGTAACCTTCTTTCCGATATGCTCCTGGACATCGGATATGACCTTGTCCGGATAGCATGAGCAGCGTCCGCTGAGGAGCGCGACCCTGCTGCCTTCCACTATGACCATGAACGTTTCCCCGTATCCTTTGGGGTCGTAGTAGAACGGTGTGATGAATACGCCAGGGATCAGCTCGATCCATGCGCCTATGTCATGGAAGATAGGTTTCTCGCTGTTCTCCTTGCTGAGGCTTACCGACCTGGACATGAACGACTTGGAGCCGTACAGCCCCTCGGGGCAGTATACATCGAGAGGACCCTCCCTGTTCTTCAGGAGACCGTTCAGCGCGCCCGATGCACAGGGATTACTCTGGGATACGACGGCGATATCGATGGTGTTGGGATCGATGTCCAGGTACTCCATGTTGTGGATGAGGTATCTGTCACGCAGCCCCACGTTGAAGAAGATCCTCTTACCGTCCTTTTCGACCAGCATCGCAGTGCCCTTGGCACCGATGAGGCTGGTGTTAGGCTGGGCGCCCTCGTCGTATACGCATGTGATCTTGGCGGTCATTTCGTTCCCTCAGCGATGGTAGAGTGAATCGGGTATATCCTTGCATATCCTATAAATCGATTCCAAGGGCACCTGACCGTTGGCGACCCAAGCCGACACCCTCTTGGGCACGGTGGTGACTGCCATGATGGCCGTCGGCTTCTCGGGATCGTCGATGTAGTCGGTCTCGATCATGAACCTGTCCGTTCCCTTGCCGATAGCCTCCTTCGTGAGGCTCTTGGAAGCAGGTATCGACGGCATGACGCCATGGGTCTCCTCGGGCGTCACAAGAGGCGGGGATGAATGCTTGACGACCAGTCCGCAGTCCAGTCCCGCCTTGTCCGCGAGCTCCGCAAGGGACCTGTCCGTATCGTCTGAATTCTCGCAATGGATGATCACTGGCACATCGTTCTCCTTGGCAAGTTCCATGCCTCTGAGGAGTATCCTGTTGGAGGCATCCCACACATCCTTGTCCACCGGAAAATGGGGCCTCCCGATCTCCCCGATGGCGCAGGCGCGGCCCTCCGCGACATCCCTCGCGGCTATCTCCATCCCCTCGATCATCATCTCCTCCGCCTTCTCGAGGCCGACCGCCTCGGCGATGTGCAGGAGGAGTATCGGATAGGGCCCGACGGCGATGTTGATCTCCAGATCGGTGGCCTCCCTGGCCTTCTCCGCCAGAGAATATGTGATTTTGTATGATTCCCCGAAATCCTTCCCGGATTTGATCGGGAAGACCTCCTTGTACGGGAGGGTCACAAGTGTCAGTCCGGTACCGCCCGCTGCCTGGAACTCCCTGAGTGCATCCACGTTCCTTCCGGATGGGCTCATATGGAGGTGATTGTCGTAGACAGGTACCTTCTCGCTCATGTTCGGATTATAGGCACAATATATTATATGAAAGTCGGTCGATTGTTGAGATATGGATTCGAACCAACGCTTCCTTCTGAAAGCGTTCAGGAAATACTACAAGGTGAACACGCCCATCCTACCGGACAGGTTCACCCGCAGGGAGTTCGGATTCATGTTCTTCGACAAGACCTATGTGCAGAGGCACATGGGGTTCTCGACCCCCCAGGATCTCCACAAGTTCATGATGGGCCAGGTGCCCTCGCACAGCTATTACTCCACATCATACTACCGCAAGCCGGACGCGCCCACGATGGACGAGAAGGGGTGGATGGGCGCTGAGCTCATCTTCGATCTGGATGCGGACCATCTGGAGGGTGCAGAGAATATGACCTATGCGGAGATGCTCCTGGAGATCCGCAGGCAGATGATCAACCTCGTCGACAGATACCTCCTGGACAACCTCGGGTTCCAAGAGGACCAGATACACATCACATTCTCAGGGGGAAGGGGTTACCACGCCCATGTCAGGACGCCTGACATCATGACCCTGGGCTCGCCGGAGAGGAGGGAGCTGGTGGATTTCATCACCGGTTCGGGACTGAACATCGACTGGGTGTTCCCGTTCAACAGGGTGGCCACATCGCAGATCGCCACCGGGAACGGTGTGCGCACCAACATCGCCAAGGACCGTCTGATACCCGACGAAGATTCGGGAGGATGGAGGCTGATGATGAGGCATTCGCTGATGGATGTCGTCAATGACATATGCGACGGGGACGTCAAGCAGTTCAAGAGGGAATATCCCAGCATCAAGGGCAGCCAGACCAGCACGCTGCTGAAGGCGCAGGAGGAGCTGAGGAAGACCCGCGGCACCCTGTTCGAGAAGAACTCTATGGCCATACTCTCGCAGTCCACCCAGAACATATTGGTCAAGGTAATGAAAGAGGATATGGCGCCCCGCCTGTCGGGCGAGGTGGACGAGCCCGTCACCGCGGATATCAAGAGACTGATCCGTCTTCCCGGGTCCGTCCACGGTAAGAGCGGTCTCAGGGTCACCCCGATAACAAGGGCGGAGCTCACCGATTTCGATCCGCTCCAGATGGCCGTTCCCGCGGAATACTCTGATGACGAGGTCAAGATCACCATGAGGAAGGATGCCAAGCTCGACATGAAGGGACAGCACTTCGACCTCAGCGGAGAGACCACGGTACCCGAGTATGCAGCCGTGTTCCTCATCGGAAGGAAGATGGCGACCTATGGTTTCGCGTCTGAGGAGAGTCAAAAAGAGAAATTGTTCTGATTTCCGACATCTGGCACATGGTTTTTCTCTCTGTTTTCGGTCTTTTCTGGTTCCTATAATATAGTATCTATCGCGCGATACCTTTATTAATAGGTCCCTTATGACGACAGCTTAGGTAATTAAAATGAAAGCATTCCTCGTATCAGGAACCTACGCTGACCCCAGGCAGAAGCAGCAGCCTTTCGCAATCGAGATGGCAGCTGACGATGAGGCAGCCGTCAAGGAGAAGGCACTCTCGACAATCGGAAGCAAGCACAAGCTCAAGAGATGGCAGATCAACATCGCCGAAGTCAAAGAGCTCTCTGCCGACGAAGTCACAAACCACGTCGTGAAATACCAGATCGGTGAGTGAACGTGAACGACGACGAACTCCGTCAGATGTTAGCTCTGATGGAATCATACAAAGCAAGGACTGAGGCGCTAAGCCGTCAGCTCACCATGCTCCGCACATCCCTCGAAGAGGTGAACCTCGCCAGCGAATCCATCAAGGCACTGATGGCAGCCAACGAGGGCGACGAGATCATGATCCCTATCGGAGCTTCGTCATTCATGAACGTGAAGGTCACTTCCAACAAGAACATCATCGTCGGAGTCGGATCCGGAATATCCGTCGAGAAGACCCCCGAGGATGCCAAGGCCTATATGGAAGCGAACGCCGCCGAACTCGCTGAGGCAGCCAAGAAGACCGCCAGCGCACTGCAGGAGGTCCAGCAAGCACTCAGCACCGTATCTGAAGCAGTTCAGATCGAGTACACGAACAGACAGCAAAACTCTAAGCAGTGAGTGGTGAGGGATGTTCGATTCTCTGAAGTCCAAACTGAAGAACATCTTCAGCAAGGCCGACAAGAGCCTTGACAAGGAACAGATCTGCGGACCAGAGGAGACCGAACAGCCCCAGCCCACTCCTTCAAAACCCATTCAGGATTCTAACGTTTCTACCGAACCGGCCGCCGAGCCGGCACCTCAGCCCGAACCTGTGAAAGAGGAGCCCAAGCTCTCCAGGAAGGAGATGCTCAAGCTCCAGAAGCAGCAGAAGGCCGCAGGCAAGGGAGACCGCAAGTCCGCCGAGCTCGTATCCGAGAGCGGCGGCAAGAAGATCAAGGACGATGCTCTGGACGAGATCCTCGAGGAACTCTACTTCACCCTCCTCGAGGCCGATGTGGCGCTTCCCGTCGCCGACAAGATCAAGGAAGGCGTAAGGGCTAACCTCACCGGGAAGAAATACGACCGCTCCTACTCGTTGGAGGAGATCGTGGAGATGTCCGTCAAGGACGCTATCAGGGATGTCCTGGAGATCAACGAGTTCGACTTCGACCAGTGGATCACCGAGCAGAAGAAGCCCACCGTCATAATGTTCGTGGGAATCAACGGTACAGGTAAGACCACTGCGATTGCCAAGATCGCCAACCGTCTCCAGAAGAGCGGGAAGACTGTCGTCATGGCGGCATGCGACACATTCAGGGCAGGAGCGATCGAGCAGCTCAGCATCCACGCAGAGAGGCTCGGATGCAAGATCGTCAAGCAGACCCAGGATGCTGATCCCGCAGCCGTCGCATACGATGCAGTCGAGCACGCTAAGACCAAGTTCAAGGACGTGGTCCTCGTCGACACAGCGGGACGTATGCAGACCAACAGCAACCTCATCGAGGAGATGAAGAAGATCGTCAGGGTCGCCAAGCCCGACCTCAAGGTCTTCGTAGGGGACTCACTCGCAGGCAACAATGCCATCGAGCAGGCCAAGGTCTTCGATGACGCGGTCGGGATCGATGCCGTGATCCTCACCAAGATCGACACCGATGCCAAGGGAGGTGCGGCTCTTTCCATCGCACACACCATCGGCAAGCCCATCGCGTTCGTCTGCAACGGTCAGGAATACGACGACATCGTCAAATTCAACACCGAGTGGATGATCGACAGGATGTTCAACGAGTGAGCATCACATACAAAGCTTGTAGAACAGCGTTGCGAAGACCTTCGTATCGTTGACCAGATTATCTATCACAAGGTACTCGTTCGGCGCATGCAGGCTGCCGTCACCGGTCTGCCACGCATATGCGTTCAGCCCTTTCAGCCTGAAGAAGTTGGAGCATGTCCCGCCTGCTATACCGACCGGCACAGGGACTATGCCCATGACCTCCTCTATGGACTTCGCGAACGCCCTGTACCCTTCGGTATCGGTATCGGAAGGAACGCCCGCGACGGACATCTGGACCGTCTCGACCGATATCTTGGCACCGGTGGATGCCTCATATGCCCTGCATACCTCTTCAGCGGCATCGAGTACATCCTGCGGACGATAGTCGGGGTTCAGACGGATGTCCATGCAGAACTCGTCGTATCCCGGGATCGTGTTGATGTTCTCCACGGTGGCGATCCTCTTGGTGGGCTCGAATGTGGATTTCCTCGGAAGATAGATGTCGCTGCCGTTGCTGAACCTCTCCTCGAACGTCTTCAGCAGATCCGTGAGGAGAGATGTGGATACCCTATATGCGTTAATCCCGAGATGCGGGGTGGACGCGTGCGTCGTCTTGCCCTCCACGGCGAACTTCAGCCACAGGATGTGCTTCTCGGCGACATCGATCCTCGCACCGTCCTTGGTGCAGTAATCGGGAACGATTATGACATCGTCCTCGGTGAAGATGCCCTTGTCGAGAAGATATTGGATCCCGCATGAGCTGGTGGTCTCCTCGTCGGCGACCCATGCTACTCCCAGCGACATGCCGTTGAGATCCTCGCCGAGGAACTGCCTTGCGGCGAACATAGATGAAATCACCGACTGCCCGTCATCCTCCGTGCCTCTTCCGTAGATCCTGCCGTCCCTGACGGATGGGCTGAAGGGGGGCGTGTCCCAAAGGGACTCGTCACCGGTGGGAACTACGTCCATGTGAGCGACGATCCATACGGTGCCCTTCTTCTTCCCCTTCTTGACAGCAACGATGTTGGATCTTCTGACAGAAGGGTCCGAGAGGTCCGGTACATCGTACCTGCGGACCTCGTCGAAACCCTCGGTCTTGGTGATCAGATAGTCCGCCTTCTTCCCTTCCCCGGTCCCGCCGTTGATAGGTGCCAGTGCAGGGATGGATATCATCTCGACCGTGGCGTCGATCATATCCTGTCTGGAAGCCTCGATATCAGCGATGATGGTCTGAAGGGATCTCATGGGGGTGCTATCCTGTTACTAGTTTTTACTTTATTCCTCAACAGCGAAGATGCAAGGGATGGTCTGATCGGATCGCATGTTCATCTGAATTTTATTGGATATATCCAACGAATTTCATGTACTATATTATTCTAAAACAGAACACACGGACCCATACAATAATGGTGCAAAAAGAAAAAAAACCGACAATCTGGGTATGTTGTAAAAATGGGGCCTGAGGCCCCTGAAAGGTTTAGAAGGATCACTCGACGTATTCCTTGATGTAGCCGTCCTTCATCATCTGAGCGGTGAGGTTCCTTGATCTCTTGATCATGAACTCTGCCCTGTCGTGCATCTCCTGCTTGGAGAGCTTCAACCTGGCGACTCCCTGCTCCTGAGCCTTCGCTCCTACAGCGACGGCCTCGTCGATGAAGACCTCGGTCTCGGACATCGTGGGGATGATGTAGTCGGGGCTGAGTCCCTTCTTCTCGGCGGATGCCGCAAGGGATCTTGCCGCTGCGATACACATCTCGTCGGTGATGGTCTTCGCTCTGACATCGAGGACTCCACGGAAGATTGCGGGGAATCCCATCGAGTTGTTGACCTGGTTGGGGAAGTCGGACCTTCCGGTTGCGAAGATCTTGACTCCGTGCTCCTTGGCCTCCCAGGGCCAGATCTCGGGGATGGGGTTGGCTGTCGCGAAGATGACAGGGTCATCCGCCATGAGGTCGACGTACTCCGGAGGGATGGTTCCCGGTCCGGGCTTGGAAGCTGCGATGACGATATCCGCGCCCTCGAACGCCTCCTTCATTCCGCCTTCCTTTCCTGCTCCGTTGGTCTTCTGGCAGATCTCCCACTTCTGCTTGAATGAACCCTCGACGTCCTTTCTGGACTGGTTGAGGATTCCCTTCGAGTCGCACATGCACATGTGCTCGGGCTTGAATCCGGTGGCGAGAAGGAGCCTTGCGATTGCGATGGATGCGGCACCTGCACCGATGACGGTGATGTGCGCGTCCTCGAGCCTCTTGCCTACGAGCTTCATCGCGTTGATGGCTCCTGCGACCTCGACGGTTGCGGTTCCCTGCTGGTCGTCATGCCATACGGGGATCTTGCAGTCCCTCCTGAGCTCGTCGAGGATGTCGAAGCACTTGGGGTTCGAGATGTCCTCGAGGTTGATTCCTCCGAATGAGGGTGCGATGAGCCTGACGGTCTCGATGATCTTGTCGGGGTCCTTGGTGTCCAGACAGATGGGGACACAGTCGACTCCTCCAAGGTACTTGAACAGCATTCCCTTCCCTTCCATGACGGGCATGGCAGCCTCGGGTCCGATGTCTCCAAGACCAAGAACGCGTGTTCCATCTGATACGACCGCAACGGTGTTCCACTTCCATGTGTGCTCGTATACCTTCTCGGGGTTCGCCGCGATGTCCTTACAGGGCTCGGCGACTCCGGGGGAGTACCAAATGGCAAAGTCGTCGAAGGACCTTACACATGCCTTCGGTACGACTTCGATCTTACCCCCGTAGTAGGGGTGCATCTTCATAGCGTCCTGTCCGGGCTTCTTTGCCTTCGCGAGGCGCTCTTCTACGCTGATTTCCTGGTCGTTTACCATTTTTAATCACCTCGACACTTGCTGATACCTATCGCCAGCCGTTATCGATTTCGAACGTTTATGATGATTTTGCATATTTAAATAATACCGCAGTTTTGAGGCACAACCCATATATGTGTACCCCATAACATCGGATGATGCCCAAGGAGATAGTCATCGCCCTCATCGACGGATACATCGATGACCCCGCTGCGCTGGGGGTCCCGCCCTACATCTCTCCGATGATCCGTTCCATCGCCGGAGCCGCATTGGATGCCGGTGCAGACAGGGTCGAATACATCTCCATAGACATGATCAGGAAAGGGAGGAAGCTTCCGGATGCGGCTGTTTCTGTAGTTCTCTCAGGGAACACGGTGCCGGGGAAATACCTCAGGACCATGCCCATGTCGCTGAAGGAGCTGGCTGAGCTGACCCCCAGGCTGAAGGGATGGAAGATGATCAGCGGCTCCGCTGCGGATTCCAAGGAGGCGGAGGCATTCGATTTCATCATCAAAAAGGACCCTGCCGCATCCCTGTACGACGGCATAACGGGAAAGGAGGTGCTGGAGAGGTACAGGGACCTGGACGAATGGAACAGGTGGATGCTGCTGGGAGCGGACATCGTGACTCAGCACCAGGACTTCCCGGAGCCCCTGGTGGCGGAGATCGAATCGTACAGGGGATGCCATCGCTATAAGTCGGGCGGATGTTCGTACTGCATCGAACCGATGAAAGGGAAGCCTCTGATGAGGTCCCCCGGGGACATCCTCGCTGAAGCTCAGAAGTTAAGGGACCTCGGTGTGAGGAACATCAGGGTCGGTGGGCAGACATGCATTGTATCATTCGGTTCAACGGACGAATCGGACACGCCCAGACCGAACCCCTCTGCGGTGAGGGAGCTGTTCGAGGGGCTGAGCACCATGGGATTCGACACGATCCATGTGGACAACGCCAATCCCGCAGTCATTTCCACGTATCCGAAGGAATCCGAGGAGATCCTGCAGATACTGGCGGACAACTGCACGGACGGGAACGTCCTCGCGCTGGGGATGGAATCCGCGGACCCGTTTGTGGTCATGGAGAACAACCTAAACAGCACTGCCGAGCAGGTGCTGGATGCCGTGAGGCTCATCAACAGGATCGGTGCGGAGAGAGGGTCGAGAGGAATGCCTAAGCTCCTTCCCGGGATCAACATCATATGCGGACTCGACGGAGAGACCGCCAAGACGTACAGGATGGACAAGGAGATCCTCGAGAGGATGAGGGATGAGGGATTGATCATCCGCCGTATCAACATCCGCCAGGTGCTCCCGGTTAGGAGGGAGTTCGAGGTCAGGGTCAACCAGGGCAGGTTCAAGAAGTTCAAGGAGGAGATCAGGGAGGATATCGACCGTGTGATGCTCGAGCGCGTAGCGCCGTACGGAACGATCCTCAGGGATGTCTATCTCGAACTGAACGACGGAAACGTCACGTTCGGGAGGCAGATCGGATCCTATCCTCTCCTCGTCGGCATCCCGTACAGGATGGACACCGACCAGTTCCAGGACGTCTTCATCACGGGATGGGGATTCCGTTCCATCACCGGGATAACCTATCCCTTCGACATCAACCACATGCCCATGTCCTCGCTCGAGGCACTGCCAGGAATCGGCAAGAAGAGGGCGAGCAAGCTCATCCTGGAGAGGCCTTTCAGGACGATGGATGAGCTCGCGGAGGTCGTAGAGGACCCCAATGTGATGGAGAAGCTGAAGGACCTGATCATCCTCGGATGACAGGATACCATCGATCTTTTTTGGATGATCTGGCAAATGAGAGTGTGCCCCCGCTGAATTCAATATTCATATCCGCATCGAGATCCGTATTCTCTATGGTCGGCAGGACGAAAGCGGTGGCGGCGAGCACCGATGCTGCCGAAACGCCTGCGGATGCCGCTACGCTTTGACGCACAGACTGGAAAATACCAATCCTTTTTGGACTATCTGGCTCTTGGTCATTAGCATTTTAATACCTATCGGGATGGTTTCTATTCCGGCATACCATGGACGAGGAATCAGTAACGATCAAAGCTTGGAACTCTGCATCCAAGGAATACAGCAATCTCATCAAGGAACAGCTCAGATCATCCGAAAGGGAGTTCTGGCTTCGGCTCATATACCAATACGCCCCGAAGAAGGATAAGCTGAAGGTGCTTGACATAGGGACAGGACCGGGATTCTTCACGATCTCCCTGGCGATGGACGGGCACGACGCCATAGGAGTCGACCTGAGCGTAGGCATGCTCAGGGAGGCGGAGCTCAACGCCAAGGAGATGGGGGTCCAATGCGAATTCCGTCCCATGAACGCCAACAACCTGCTGTTCGATTCCAATACGTTCGACCTGATCATCTCACGCAATGTCACCTGGACCCTGCCCGATATGATGGAATGCTACAGGGAATGGAGGAGGGTCCTCGCCCCGGGAGGCCGCATACTGGTATTCGATTCCAACTTCAACTGGAACTTCTTCGATCCCATACATGACATGAAGTTCAGAGATCTGATCAGGGAGATCAAGATCATGGGAGTGGATTCAGGAACGGTCAACACGGGATTCATGTTCCGCAACACATACATGGAGACGCGCCCCATGCTGGGCATGCCCCGTCCCCAATGGGACCGGAACATGCTGATAAAGATGAGGTTCACCAACATCGTCACGAAAACAGAAGTCCTTGTCGGCACCGAACTGGACAGGATGCCAAATCCGGAGTCGCCTGCGCCACTGTTCCTGATATGCGCGGAGAAGCCCTCGAAATCGGATGAGGAGAGGATGCTCATCAAGGAGTACTGGAACGGGCTGGCCCCGTTCGAAAGCGGGAGATGCCACAGATTCTGCAGGGACAGGAAGGGCATAAGGTATCTCGAGACGTTCGAAGATGTATTGAGAAAAGGCGATCTCCTGGATGTCGCATGCGGTGCCGGATTCCTGTCGATCGCGGCATCCGAGAAGGGATTCGCCTCGACCGGTATCGACTCGTCCGAGGAGATGGTGCTCGAGGCCAGGAGATGCGCTGAGGAGGTCCATTCCGATGCCAGATTCGTTTTGGGGGATGCGGAGGGAATGGAATTCGAGGACGGGTCCTTCGATTCGGTGATCATCCGCAACAGCCTCTGGTCCTTCAAGGACCCCTCGTCCGCACTCGCCGAATCATACAGGGTGCTTAGACCCAAGGGAAGGCTGGTCATAATCGATGCCGACTGGATCGTGAAGCTGTCAACGGGAAGACCGGCCTTCGACGATGACGGCGTCCGGATAAGGTCCGGGGAGACAGGTTTCGGAGGCACGGATGTCATCGACCCCATATTCCGCAACCTTCCGCTGACCATCAAGATCCGTCCCGATTGGGATATAAACGAATGCAGCGAACTCGGATTCAGACTTGTAAAATCCAGGACATTCGACGATACCCTCCTGGACAAGAGCATACGCGATATCGTCGGCGACAGCTTCCTGCTCGTCTTCGAGAAGGATTAAACCTCTTCATTTCTGAACCTGCTCATCACGATCCCCGTGGTGGGCAGGGTATGTTTAACCGCGTATACCACGCATACCATCATCAGGACCGCTCCCGCTATCTCCGCTATGTCCAGCGACCAATAGATGGCGGTCATGTCGAAGAAGGTCGATATGTAGAACAGGACCAGGAACACGATCTCCCTCGTGAACATGGTCACCGTCGCCAATTGGGAATAGCACAGGGTCTGCAGTATGGATGAGCACAGATGGATGCCGGTGATCGCCAGAAGGACCAACGCGTAGATGCGTATGACCATCGCTATCTCCGACCTGAACTGCGCCATGTCGTCCGTATACGTGAATGCGTAGGAGAACGGTTCTGCAAGGACCAGCAGGACCACGGTTAATACAAGGCTTATCGCGGTTATGAGCTTGACAGCGTACCTGAAGCTGAACAGCACGTTGTCCCTGTCCCCCTTGCCGATGGAATATGATGCCACCGGGATCATCGCGGCTGCGATGGCCTGCGCCGGCACCATCGCCAGGGATATGTACCGATACGGGAGGCTGTACGTGATCATGCCGTCGGTACCGCCCACCTGGACGACCAGCGAGTTCTGGGGCATCATCAGCATCGGGATGACGGCCAGCTCCAAAGAATGGGGTATCCCCACCCTGCTGATATCCCAAATCTGCTCCTTGATGAACCGGAATCCCCTGAAGGAAGGCTTGATGAACATCCTTCCGCTCAGATAGAGCCACAATCCGATGACAGTCGTGATTATGAACGACAGGCATGTTGCTAGCGCAGCGCCCGTCAGCCCCATGTCCAGGCCGTAGATGAGGATCGGGTCCATCACGATGTTGATCACCGAGGCGAAAATGGAAAGGCCGGAGGACAGCTTGGCCTCGCCTTCCGCCCTCAGCATCCCCAGGATGATCCCGTTCAAGGTGAGGAACGGGCTGAACAGCAGATACGGGAGCAGATACTCCATGCTGAGATCCACATTCTCTCCGCCGCTCATGAAGGATATCAGCGGTTCCGCCGCCGCAAAAAGGATGATTGACAATACGACAGAGACTATCGTCATCAGGACGATGATCTGCGAGGCGAGACTGTTGACACGGCTGTAGTTCTTGGCGCCCAGCGCACGCGAAATGGCCGTGGATGCCCCGACGCCGAGACCCGCGCCTATGTCTAGCAGGATCCAGTAAATCGGTCCCGCAAGGGTTATCGCGGAGTTCGGATCCGGGCCCAGTCCGGCGCACCAGAACGAATCTATGTAGAGCTGGACGCTTGAGAGCAGGAATGCGAAGACCAGCGGGATCGACATGACCCTTATGGCCTTCGCTGGATTGCTGCCCATCAGGCTGATGCTGTCTGTCTCTTCGACCATGTACATCCCTTAGGATACGGATACCGCCCAGAAGGGCGGCATCCTGATCATTTCCTGGCCACTACGATGAATCCTTTCTTGAGAACGGGTTTCAGATCGTCCGTGATCATGGGATCGTCGAACTCGGCGTTCGCCTCGATCGAGAATCCTAAAGAAGATAGTGCCTTCTCATCCCATGAGGGCCTGCACTCCTTGTTGAGAGGAAGCCTGTCGTAGTACACGTTGATGATGTCGTAGGCACCAAGACCCAGATCCCTCTTCTTGTAGTTCGGGAACTCGTCATGGCAGGTGTTCTCGGACTCCCATTTCCTGATGTTCTCCTGCCAGTTTCCATCTGTAATTATCAGGACTCCGCCCTTCCTGAGGATACGCTTCGCTTCCTTCAGGATGTTCTCGGGATTGAATGAGTTCCATACAACATTCCTCATGACGACCGCATCGAACGACTCGTCATCGAAATCGGTGCATTCCGCATCGTTCTCGATGAAATCCACCTTCACTTTCTGCTCTTCGGCGGTGAGCTTCGCCATTTCGATCATGGCAGATGCGCGGTCCACACCGACCGTGTCGAAGCCGTTCTTCGTCAGTTGGATTGCGACTGCTCCAGAACCGGTACCGATGTCGGCGACCTTCGACCCGGGTTTCAGGTATTTCGAGATAGAATCGACATAACCTGCGGATCTGCCCTCCTCCAGCATCTGCACCGCCCTGGCGCTGACGCATCCGGCGATGGCGTTCCAGTACTCGTTGACGATGAACTCGTTCTCCTCTTCCGGGCTGGGCTTCTCGGCCCTGATCATGAACATCGGTTCCGATGTTCCGGACCCCTTCGTATCGCCGAACAGGTTCTCTTCAGTGAATATGTCCACGAAGCAGAGCTTGTACAGCATGTTCCTGTCCCACTGGGGTCTCGGTGTGCCGACCATGGGACAGTCTCCCCAATAGTTCCACCTCACATGGAAGTCGAAGTGGTCGGTGAAAGGCTCCTTGCCGTCGAGGATGTGCTGACGCATCATGAGCCTCATCTGCTTGGCCCTCTCCTCGCTGAATATGTTTGCGTAATGGTTGGCATCGAACACTATCAGACGGCCGTTCGGAGCGAGGACCCTCCTCCACTCCCTGTAGCATTCGTATA
Source organism: Thermoplasmata archaeon (assembly GCA_015063245.1). Taxonomy (GTDB): domain Archaea; phylum Thermoplasmatota; class Thermoplasmata; order Methanomassiliicoccales; family Methanomethylophilaceae; genus Methanoprimaticola. Next base: position 48,831 of record SUSV01000002.1, on the reverse strand, counting down.
GATCAGGCAGGGTCCAGGTGACGACCCTGTTGATTATCAGATCGAACGTGTTGTCCTCGAACTCCAGGGTATTGGCGTTCATGACCTTGAAATCGCATGCGACGCCCTGCTCCTGAGCATTCTCCCTGGCGACCTCGACCATCTCCTTGCTGACGTCGATACCGATCACGTCATGTCCTAACTTGCTGAGATTGATAGTGAAGAATCCCGGTCCGCATCCGATGTCCAGGACCTTCAGCCTGTCCTTCTCGGGCGCGTTCTCGAGGATCTTCCTGATCCATTTGTCGCTGATGTTCTTGCTCTCGAGCTCCTTCTTGACACCCTCTTTGTATCCTTTAGCGGACTCGCCCCAGAACTTTAGAGTCGATTTTCCTGCTTCCTTTGCCATTTTTTACTTCCTCCAATGTGAATAGATTAGAATTGATGTCGATGTTGCCTTCCTCATCCATTATGGACTGACCGAGTATGACGACCGGTACTCCGAACTCATCATCCTGGATGACCTTGCAATGGACTCCGTAAACAGCTTCGATGTTCTCCTTGGTGATGACCTCCTCGGGATCCCCTACCTTGTAAATCACTCCCGGATTGGACATCATGATGACCTTATGGGCGTATTTCGCCGACATGTTCAGATCGTGGCTGATCATGAGCACGATCATCTTCTCATGCTCCGCCAGAGCACGGAGCAGCTCCGTCACATAGACCTGATACTTGACATCGAGATTGGCCGTGGGCTCATCGAGTATCAGCACCTTGGGCCTCTGGACCACACCCCTTGCTATCGCCACCTTCTGATGCTGCCCTGCGGACAGCTCTCCGAAGTTCTTCGACGACAGGTCGGTTATGTTCAGGAGGCTCATGCTCTTGTAGACGGCCTTCATCTTCGTCTCGTCGGAATCGTGCCTGTTCTGACATCCGACAAGGATCGTCTCCAGCACCGACATGGAGAATACGTCGGCGGTTGACACCGGTACATATCCGATCTGTCTGGCTATGTCCTTATGTGTCATCTCTCTGATGCTGCGGCCGTTGATGGTCACCTCGCCTGACGAGATATCCTGGATCTTGCACATGCATTTGATCAGCGTGGATTTCCCAACCCCGTTCGGGCCGATGACACAGTACAATCCGGGTTGGTCGATCGTGAGATTGATGCCGGAGATGACCGGGTGATTCGCCTCATATCCGAATGAGACATCCTTCATGACGATCTCGGTAGGGCCTTCATGGGCCCCCGTATCATCGTTCCTGAAAATGTTCTTGAGTTCTTGACCTAGATTCTTCAGACCCATCGTATCACCAAGCCTTGTTCCCCTTCCTGATGAGGAGCCATATGAATGTCGGACCTCCGATGAAAGCCATCACCACTCCCACTGGCAGTATAGCATCCGGTATGGTGCATCTTCCCAGAAGATCGGCCACTACCATGAGCATGCCCCCGAAGAGCGCGGAGGCGGGGATGAGGTACCTGTTGTCGGCACCGATGAATATCCTGACGATGTGCGGCGTCACCAATCCCACGAAACCGATTATTCCGGTGAAGCTCACCACAGCTGCCGATATCAGACCTGTTAGCGCGAGGAGCAGGACCCTCATCCTGTGGGGATTCAAACCCAACGCCTTCGCGTTATCGTCGCCAGTCGCAAGGACGTTCAGCTTTCCCGAGAGGCACTGTATGATTATGAATCCCAGGAGCACGATGGCGAACATGTACGGGATCTGGCTCCATTCCACCTTTGCGAGACTGCCTACCTGCCACTGATACACCGAGGCGAGATCCTCCGGGTTGGACCAGAGCATCAGGACTGTGGTCATGGCGTTGAATATGTACATCAGACCGATTCCGAACATGATCATCACGGTCGGCGATGCGGCTGATTTATGTCTCGACATCACAACGATTGCCAATGTCGGCAGGAGCGCGAAGACGAACGCGGACAGTATGACCGGGGTGTTGCTTGCGGCGACGAAACCTCCCGTGAGGGCGATCGTCGCTCCGAATCCTGCTCCCGATGACACACCTGTGGTATACGGGTCGGCCAGAGGGTTCCTGAGGACGCTCTGCATCACGACTCCGCATATCGCCAGACCTACTCCGGCGATTACACCGGCGACTATCCTGGGGGACCTCACCGTGATGATGATGTAATCCATCCCGGGATCGGTCACGTTGTGCGTGATATGATTCCATATCGTGATGTACGTGTCCGCGAAGCTGATGTCGAGAGGGCCGTAGGCCACCGCGTATCCGGCTGCCAGGACCATGACGAAGACGCATCCGATGATGAATAGGAAACGCCTCCTCAGGGTGCGATGATAATCAGCCATCTGCTTCCTGAATCCGACATCGTCCGACTCATCGACCGATGACCACCTCTTGACCACATTGGCCAGAGGCTTCGCTATCAGGGGGTCTTCTTCTATGTACTCTATGAACTTCATCCTCTGCACATCCGGGGATATGTTTCCCTCCCGTTCCCGGAAGGGTTAAGGGGTTTTCCAAGAGTTTCAAGCGACGATGTATGCTCCGTACATCGATTCCTTGATCTCGTCAACTGTGAAATCGTATCCGAGGAAGGTGTTGTAGTAATCGACGAGATCCTTCCAGGCATCCGCTTCCTTGTAGACGTCCTCACCGTAGATCAATGAGGACAAGAGGGGAAGAACGGAGACGCTGGGGGCGTTACCCATCACAGAATATGTGATTCCGATGATCTTTCCCTTGTATCCCGCGTCCTTGAACCATGACGACACTTTGTCGACGACATCGTGGAACTCCTTGGGAGTGTTGACGCTGACGGCCTCGATGAATATGATATCGGGGTTGTACTTCAGGACGTTCTCCACGGACAGGCCTGTGATGAATCCTCCTTCGACCTTCGGGTATGCGTTGGTCAGCTTCAGGTTGGAGGCTGTCGCGACATCCCCATAGTTCTCCACTCCGGTTGCCCAGTTGTCGATACCGATGTCGGATGCCGATTTGCATGTGTGGGTGACGAGCATGGCACAGGTCAGCTCATCTCCAGAAGAGATGTTGACCGTGGCCTTAGAGACGATGGAGTTGATATTGTCCACGTAGTCGAGGTATGATTTGTAAAGGGAGTTGTCGAATGCGTTCATCAGAGCGCCGAGGGTGACCGTACAGGCGATTCCCTCGATGCCGTTCATGAATCTTGCCTCATGGAGCTTCACGGTGTCCATGCGGAAGCTGCTGTATCCGTTCTTGGCCAGGTTGTCGAATGTGGAATCGTACATGAAGGGCTGGCCAAGCGTGATGTTCACGTCTTTGCTGAGAAGGGTCTCGTAGTCGTAAGGGTATGTTCCGATCTTAGCCCATTTGGAGGAACCGGGGTATTCATCCTCGTTTCCGCCGATATCGCTGACGGCCGCTACGATGGAGTCGTACTTTCCGATGATCTTGAGCATATCGGCATCGTTCAATCCGCCGATCGCGATCTTACCGGTGAGGGGGAATTGGATCTTCACTGTGTCGAGGTTCGAATCGAGATAGAACATGGGCGATGTCTTCCCGTCAATGAATCTCTCGAGAAGGGATACATCGACTGCTGTGACCTCTCCATCGGCGTTCGTGTCGGCCAATGGATTCTTGCTCTTGTTCCATTTCTCCTTTCCATCTACGATATCCTGGATGAACTTCACATCCTTGTCGTCGAGATAGACGTCGTTGTTCGCGTTTCCGAATACGAGAAGCTTAGTGTCTATGGAGGAGACCTTCGCAGACCCTGACTTCTCAGTCAGATACTCATCGGATGAGCCGGAGTCGCTGCTGTCGTCGTTCCCACCCATGAGGACATAGGCTCCCACTGCGGCTACAGCGACTACTGCCACCGCAGCCACTATGATCAACATCTTTGGACTTGCCATATTATCACTTATTGGATGTATGCTCCAATCGAGAGCCTAAATCGTCCTATTTAAGTCAATATGTTGTTCGAATCAATATTCCAAACGATTTTGGATTAATCCTTCAAACGGGCCAGATCGGTTGCCAGTCTGATCATATTCTGCAATGCTGGCATATCTGTAAGAGAGTAGATCACCTCTCTGCCGTTCTTCTCGCTTTTCACCAATCCGACATCCTTCATACCGATCAGATGATACGAGGTCATCTTATCTGAAAGTCTGACCGATTCGGACAATCCTCTCACATTTGATGGCCCCTTGTACAATTCATTCAGAATGGCCAGACGGTCAGGGTTCGCCAATATCTCGAACACCTGTGACAGCTCCTCCGGAGTGGTGTTCCCTGCTTTCATCGGATCATCGATACAGGTGTTCCTCAGCTTGGTATAGTCGGCGCTCTCATACGGCTTCTGCCCCACCAGCGTGTATCTGAAGGGTATGTTCACCCATCCGTTCTCGGTCAGTCTGCTGTAATCGTCGTTATCATCGCATGAAATGCTGATATTCTTCAGTCCGAGACAGGTGAGGAGATAGAGATCGCCGTACGGTCTGCATACGCGGTTGACCTCGAAGGATTTCACCATGTCCTCCAATTCATCGTATTTGTTCCCCGGGAGATCTATCATGCGCTGATATTCGCTCTTCCTATCCCTTATAAAGAAGAAATCATGCCTATGGAGATAATCCTCATCATGACAATGCAGGAAATAGTTCCCGTCGACTATCATGAGGATGCCCCCGGGCTTGATCAGATCGACCACATCCGAAGATACCTTCCTTATGTTCCTGATGTTATAGATCACATCGCGCACCACGACCAGATCGAATGTCTCCTTCTCCAGCTGCGTATGCTCTATGTCATCGATCCTGAAATCGATATCCACATTGTAATCGTGCGAGATCTTCCTGGCCTCTTCTATCATGGCCGGGCTGAAATCCGTTGCAACGACGTCATGGCCCAATTGTGCGAACACGACTGCGATCAGGCCTGCGCCCGTTCCCAGATCGGCAACTCTGAGTTTCTTACCCTGAGGCACGACGGAATTGAGCTTATTCACGATCCATTGAGTATCATTCAGGCAATCACGGGTATAATCTGCAAATGAACCGGCACAGTCATTCCAGAAATCCATCAGCTTCTGAGAATCTTCATCATCAGTCCGACCAATTGACTTCGAAACAACCGCCATATCAGTCAAACAATCTTTATCTTATTTATTCATTGGCTGTATAATCCAACTATTGTATCACGATAAAAACGCTAAGATCTTGGAAGAATGTCCATCGCAATGCGTAGTCTGTAGGGATAGACTCAACAGTTATCTATGATGTATTCCGTCCTTCGGCACATGGATACCAAACGCGCGGCAAAGTACCCCTTCCTCAGGGAATCGTCCGAGTTCGCCGAGAAGAACGGCGCGGACCTGGACATGCTGCTCACGTCGGAATCCTACGAGCCCGCGAGGAGGAGAGGCAAGGAGAGGGTGCTGCAGGCGCTCGAGAAATCCGAGGTCACCTACGTCGAGCTCATGAACGATTATGACAGGCTGATCGAGGTCATGTCCTACCCCTACGCCAGGATGCTCGTATCGCAGATAGGCGACCGCTTCCTCACGAAGAGATACGCGCTCAGCGAGGCTGTGAGGATGAACGGGCTGCTCCACAAGGAGGACAAGGAGACCGTCCTGATGATCTCCGAGGAGCTGGGAGTCAACTCCACGGTGGACCGTGACGGGACCATCCATATGAAGTTCCCCGACTACCTCAGGCTGGCCAGCAGGCTGAACAGCATCGAATGGAAGCTCATCAACAGCGACATCCATCACGGCATCGTGTACCTTCCCCAGGATAAGTACAGCCGTCTCATGCAGAACGCGCTTCAGGACAAGATCGAGTCAGAGCTTCCCCTTATGACCCCAGAGGAGTACAGGAAGTATCTGATGAAGGATGTGGAGTACATCAAGAACGCACTTAATGACGCGAAGATCAAGATGAGCCCCACGAACGGCGAGGGAATGAAGAACGACTACCTCCCGCCATGCCTCATCCATATCCTCGAGATGTCGAGGAACGGGCTTAACCTTCCGCACAGCGCAAGGTTCGCAGTCGTGACGTTCCTGAAGGCGCTGGGCCTCGGATATGAGGATATCATCAAGGTCTTTGCCGAATCCCCTGATTTCGATGAATCCAAGTCCGAGTATCAGATCAAGCACATCATGGGAGAGCTGTCCGGAGGGGAAGGATACTCGCCGCCTGAATGCAAGACCATGAAGACCAACGGACTCTGCTACAACCCCGATTCGCTATGCGAGCAGGAATGGATGAACCACCCTCTCAACTATTACAGGGCGAAGATGAGGAGTCAGAACAAGAAGAACGAAGCCGCTGTCCAGCAGGCGTCTTCGAAGGATTGAGAAAACAGGATTGAAGAGGAAGGATCATTCCTTCTTCTCTTCCTCTTCCATCTTACCGAGATTGTTCCAGGTGATGATGGCCCTCTGGATCGCTGTGAAGTTACCGACGACGGCGAACCAGATCATCATGAGCTCCAGCCAGTTCATGTCGAAGTCGGTGAATCCGAAGTCCACGTGGAACCATCCGTATCCGATCATGCACATGACGAACTGGATGATGGGGAAGATCGTTGAGAGGACGACCCTGTCGGCGCGCCCGAGGAGACCTGCGTAGAGACGGGGCGCCCCGATGGCCTGGGCCTGTGTTCCCATGTAGGATGTGAGAAGGACCCCGACGAGTGCTAGCATTCCGAGGTACGGGTCGCACCAGTAGGCGCAGAATGCGATACCGCCGATCATGAACACGTCGGCGTACCGGTCGAAGACGTGGTCGAGATAGTCGCCCTTCTTGGTGCATTTGTTACCGAGCTTGGCGATCTTACCGTCCAATGCGTCGAAATAGCCGGAGATGATGACCATGACGGCGCCGACGATGAGGAGCCATTCCGAATCAGAGGATCCGCTGAGGTAGAATATGACACCGCAGATCAGTGCGATGATGAGCCCTATCCATGATACGGTGTTAGGGTTCGCGTTGATGAATTTCTTCGCAACGGGGGTCAGAACGAAGTCGACCCTTGCTCTCTGTCCGTCTAGAACCATTTGTCCATCTCCTGTGACCAGTCTATTCTTCCTGGTACGTAATTAGCAGTGTACCCTTTTATTATTTCTTCTATGGCGCGGGCTGAATCGACTGGATTTCCTCTGGAACAGTCCACTTCGTACACCGGAATGTCGGAATCCATGGCCTCGCAGAGGATCACATCCAACACCTCGGACTGCACGTTCTCCAAGACCTTCTCGCAGCCGTAGCCCCTTGCCTTGAGCCTCTCCGAGAGGATGTTCGGATCGCATCTGAGGACGACGATCCCGCTGCAGTCCATGAAATGGGACAGGTGGGAGTCCATCAGGTGGAGCTCGGCATCGTCCCTGTAATCCTGAAGGGAATCGTTGAGCGCGTCGAGGTCGACCTCGTAGGTATCCCTCTCCTTGTCGAGCTCTCCGAGAAGGCCGTGCGCCCTGATGTGCTCGTTCATGTCTATCACATCGTACCCGAGGGCGCGGAGCTCCTTCGAAACGGATGTCTTCCCCGTACCGGGGGTACCTGTGATGGCGAAAAGCGTCATGCGATCTCTCTGATGTAGGGCTCCGCCCTCTCCATGACCATGTCCCATGTGGGTATGTTGGTGAGCGCCCCTGTCTCCTGCACCACGAACGATGCGACGGAGGCCGCTATGGTGAGCGCCTCTGGAACATCGAATCCCTTGTAGAGCGCGGTATAGAATCCCGCCCTGTAGGTGTCGCCGCATCCCGTGGGGTCGACGACCCTGTCCGCCTTCACGACGGGTATGGTGATCCTCTCGTCCCCGATCCTGACCTTGCTTCCCTCTGCGCCGTGGGTGCATACCACGAGACCTACATCGGCATCCATGATATCATCGGCTCCGATGTACTTCCTGAGGGACTCCGCCTCGAAATTGTTGCAGAACAGCGAATCCGATCTGGACAGGGCGGCGGGGAAGTTCTCATTGTTCCATATCCTGTGGGATTCCTGCGCGGGGTCGATGGCGATGCTCGTCCTGCCCTTTATCTCATCCATGATGCGTATGTAATATGACGGCTGGCCTGTGCAGAAGTGGGTGTACTTGGATTTCTTCGCGTTCTCGGTGAGCATTATGCCTATATCGTCGGCGAAACCCTGCGGACCCTGGTAGAACAGTACCTTCTGGACCATGTTCGGGTCGTTGACGACAACAGCACCGGAGGTCTCGTACTTGTCGACGTGGAGGAACTCGTCGGTGATGAGCCCTGAATCCACTATCTGCTTCTCATAGCTTCCCGGGAAGTCGTTGCCCACGAATGCGCAGAGCGCCGTGGGACATCCGAGTTTGGCAGCCGCGACGGCTATGTTCGTACCGGTCCCCCCGAGGGTCGTCATCTTGGTGACGATGTCCTCGGTGGTGTTGTCGGCGGGGAACTTCCTCACCGTGACGATCTGATCGACGGTGACGTGCCCGTAGACCGAGAGGAATGGGGAACTCATGTTCCTTCCTGCCATCCTGTGGTGTATTTTATCTGATCTTCGGAGAGACGGTCGATCCTGACACCGAGCGACTCGAGCTTGATCGCCGCGATCTTGGAGTCGATCATGTCGGGGACCCTGTGGACGACAGGCTCCATGTTCTGGTAGTTCTGGCTCATGTACTCGATACCCAGTGCCTGGGTGGCGAAGCTCATGTCCATGATCTCTGCGGGGTGCCCCTGTCCTGCCGCGAGGTTCATGAGACGTCCCTCTCCGATGAGGTAGATCCTGCGTCCGTCCTTCATCTTGTACTCGTCGATGAACTCGCGCACACGGGTGACGGATTCCGAGAGCGCATAGAGGTGATCCTTGTTGATCTCGTTGTCGAAGTGTCCGACGTTTCCGACGACGCAGCCGTCCTTCATGACCTCGAAGTGGTTGAGCGTGAGGATGTCCTTGCATCCGGTGACGGTGAAGACCATATCGGCAATCTTCACTGCATCTATCATCCTCATGACCTCGAATCCGTCCATCTTGGCCTCGATCGCCTTGACGGGGTCCACCTCGGTCACGATGACGCATGCTCCGAGTCCCTTCGCCCTCATGGCGATTCCCTTTCCGCACCATCCGTATCCTGCGACGACGAGCGTCTTGCCTGCAACCAGGAGGTTGGTTGCGTTCATCCATCCGTCGAATGCGGACTGCCCGGTACCGTACCTGTTGTCGAACAGGAACTTCATCTTGGCATCGTTGACATCCAGGACGGGGAACTTGAGAGTCCCGTCCGCCGCCATCGCCTTGAGACGGGTGACACCTGTGGTGGTCTCCTCGTTGGCTGCCTTGACATTGACGATGGCATCCTTCCTCGTGGTGTGGAGCATCGTGATGAGGTCCGCACCGTCATCGATGATGAAATCGGGATTCATATTGAGAACGGTGTTGAGATTGCTGTAGTATTCTTCCTGCGTCTCCCACTTCTTCGCATAGACGTCGAGCCCGTACTCGTCGCGGAGCGCCTGAGCGACGGAATCATCGGTAGAGAGGGGGTTGCAGCTGGCGAGACGGATGTTCGCTCCCGCATCGGCGAGCGTGATGGCGAGCATTCCGGTCTTGGCCTCGGTATGAAGGGCCATTCCGATCTTGAGACCGGCCAAGGGCTGTTCCTTGATGAAGTTCTTTCTGATCTCCTGAAGAACCGGCATGTGGGTCTCGACCCAATGCAGTTTCAGTGATCCCTGCTTGAGAAGGTCTTCCATTCAATCATCTCCCGTTTCGAAACCGGACATAAGCGAATCGCAGATGCACTTGACGGTCTCCCTACGGTTATTAAGACTGTCATATTCATTGATTACTTTAATAATTGCATCATCGTCGCCTCTAAGCTCCAAGATGAATGAGATTATATTCTCCAGCGCACGGGTCATCTCGTCGGAGATCGGGACCGTAGCCTTGCATGACGTGCGCGAGAGGGGGTTGAGGTCGATCGATATCACTATCTTTCCCATGGCCACCAGCGCTTCCGCACGGTCGCCGTCCTCGATCGGGACGACTATGACGTCGCAGTCATAGATACCTTCCTTGGTGCAGAGCGCGCGGTCGTGGTTGAGGCCGGGGATCCTGCATTCGGGGATCCTTCCGAGAACGTTCTCGGCACCCTTGGACTCAAGGTATGATATCAATCCCTCCATCCTCTCGGGCGTCCTGTGGAAGAGGTTGACCTCCATCTTTGCGGGAACCGCCTTGGCGAGTGCTATGAGATTCTCGGGATCCAATGCGGCCGCGTTCCCGTTGACGCATACCACGGGGTTCTTCGCCCTGAGGAGGTATGCGGCGGCGGCCTTCTCGGCCTCCAGCGCAGGGGCGATGCTCTTCTCCCCCATGAGATAATCGTATGCCTCTCCCCTTCCGTGGGAGATGAGTCCCGTCGGTGTCACGAGACCCTCTTCGACCATATGAGCCAGACGCTCCCTGGTCATCAATGATTTGTATCTTGGGTGATCCTTAGGTATATCCATTCGATCGGCCTCTCGCCCTCATAGGGCGCACGTTCAATGCTATCGGGATTGTTCCGATGTTGAAATACTATATGACGCACCGACCCTCGTTTTTATGTAGAATATCCATACTCTCGGTATTAACATGCCAGAAATCCGTGTTGTCATAGTCGGACCGAAATACGAAGGGAACGTGGGGGCCATTGCCAGATCCATGGCCAACTTCGATATCAAGGAGCTGTACCTGGTCAACCCCTGCGAGCTGGGGGATGATGCGTACCGCAGATCGAAGCACGGCGCCGACATCCTCGACAGGGCGGTCATCGTGAACACGCTCGAGGAGGCCACCCAGGACTGCTTCCTCGTCGTAGGGACGAGCGGGGTGGTCACGAAGGGCGACAGCAACTACACCCGTGTTCCTGTGCCGGTCAGGGAATTCGCGGAGCACTGCCGCGGCTACACCGAGAAGATCGCAGTGGTGTTCGGAAGGGAGGACATCGGACTCCTCCAGGATGAGCTGAACTACTGCGATGTCCTCGTGACGATACCGGCCAGCAAGGAGTATCCCATCCTGAACCTGTCTCATGCGACACATACCGTTCTTTATGAGTTCTTCACAGCTATGAACACCGAGCCCAGAAGGCCCGAACCCGCTGACAAGAGGGAGAAGGAGCTGATGTTCTCATACTTCGGCGACCTCCTGGACGCGATAGAATATCCGAAGGAGAGAAGGGCCGTCACCAGCAACATGTTCAGAAGGATGATGGGAAGGGCATTGCCTACGAAATACGAGTACAATACTATCATGGGCGTCTTCGGCGACGCCGCCAAATTCCTGAAGTACGGCAAACCCTGGATGAAAGACAAGAAGGGCTGATGTCAGCCCTTCAGTCTGGAATACACGGCTGCCTTCACTTCGTCACGGATCTCATAAGGCACCTTGGCCACGAGGATTGCCTCTATGACCGACGTGTCGTAACCGTCTATTATCGATACCACGGTCTCCGTGTAGTCCTTTATCCTTTGAACGTTGAACCCAACAGGCGCTGTTTCCACCTCGGCGCCTGCACTGATATACCTCGCACTATCCTCCATGATTCTCCTCCCCTTGTATGTATCGACGTTTTAGGAGTTCATAATACCTTATGGAAAATGGCTGAAAACGAGCCCAAGGGCTCATAAAAACGAATATCCTGATTTTAGCGTATCAGTCAAAAGGATGAGACTGACCTGAACACGATGACCTTCGAATCATCGCTGTCCGTCCTTCTCATGACTTCCGGCATGATGCCGAGCTCCCTGACCGCCCTATCGCTGATCGCATCCATCTCGGCACTGGACGTGCGGGCGCTGACCAGGATCACCAGCCCATCCTTCTCAGTATTGTTATCGAAGAGCATGAGGTTCCAGGCCTTGACCACGGCATTGACGGTGAGGACATCGTTGCATGATGCGAAGGCATAGAGCTTATCCTTGAAGACTGTGAAGAAAGGACCGTCCAGGCAATCCTTGATCGCATTGATGGATGTGACGATCAGGCGGTCGATCATCATGAAGAAGAAATCGAACTTGCGGTCCACGTAGGTCTCCATGAACACATCCATGGACCTCTGCATATCGAATGCGAGGCAGCAATCTGACAGGGCGACCACATCGGAAAGGTTCCTGAGCGCCCTCTCGCGGCGGTCGGCCTCCATCTCCAGCGGGATGCCCAGCACGGATACGACCTTGCAGCCCTCTGCCCTGGCGCATCTGATCACCTCCCTGACGATGTCGGTGCTGACCTGGCCTCCCAGGATGCAGAACGGGATGACCACGCGGTAATTGGCCATGCCCTTCCTGATGAGCTCCTTGTCATCGATGGAGATCGTGCCGTTCTCCCTGGAGATGGCCATCATGGGCGAGATCGGTATGTCCGCTTTGGACAAGGCGCTGTTCGCGCCACCGCCGCATGCAACCAGAAGGACGTCACCCATGCTATCGTTACAAGTGATGGCGATGGGATATAATTCTATTCTGTGCGAATATGTTGAGAAAAAGGACCACAAGGGTGTGGTAAGTGGTTTGTGTTGGCTCTTAGATAAACTCAACGTTCATCCGAAGAGAGCAGAGAGACCTGCTGCTGCATCCTCTTCGCTGACCTGCTCAACCTCGGGTTCCTCGGCTGCTGCGGGTGCGGCGGCTGCTGCGGGGGCGGCTCCAGCTGCGGGTGCTGCTGCGGGTGCAGCTACTGCTGCGTTCGCGATAGCATCTGCGATGTTGACTCCCTCGAGAGATGCAACCAGTGCTTTGATCTTTGCTGCGTCAGCGTCGACTCCGGCGGCTGTGAGAACTGCCTTGATTGCGTCCTCGGTGATGTCCTTGCCAGCAGAGTAGAGCACCATTGCGCTGTAGATATACTCCATTTAATTCAACTCCTTTAATTTCATCCGAAGAGTGCTGAGAGGCCTGCTGCTGCATCCTCCTCGCTGACTTCCTCGGGTTCATCCTCTTTGACTGACTCCTCGACAGGTGCTGCTGCAGCTGCAACGGGTGCTGCTGCGGCGACGGCTCCGGCCCTGGCCGAAACCGAATCACTCTGATATCCGCTTGCGTTAGCAACGGACAACATCTGTGCATCTGCCTTTGCGATGAGTGTCTTGATACTTGCTTCGTTGGGTATCGCGGCTTCAACAGAGACTGCTGCAGTCTCCCTGAACGCCTTTGCAATGAGTACAGGGACCGTCTCCTTTGTGGGGAATGCGATCTCGACACCGAGTGCAAGAGCGTTGTATGCAGCCGTAGCGAACATGTTAGCGTAGTAATCCTCGGGAATGTCCAGAACATCCTTGTGGTAGACTGTTCCGTCCTCGTAGGCGGCCCTGAGGTCAAGTCCTACGACCATGGGAAGGATCTCGAGCTTGGGAAGCATTGCTGCGACGTTCGCGGGAACGGGCTCGCCCTGCTTGACAAGGGGTGTGTCCTTCTGGATTACTATCTTTCCTCCCTCAATCTTTGCGGGAAGGCCAATCTTCTGAAGTTCTCCGATAATCGGGCCGGGTCCGAATGGTGTCGGTCCCTTGGGTACGACGATATCGATGGGCGCCAGCTGTCCGGGTTTGGCGGGAGCGGGTGTCATGGTCTTCTTCAGCTGTGCGAACAGCTTGAAGGGGTCCAAGTCAGTTGTGACGATTGCACACTGTCCATCGATGTTCTCCTTGAGAGCGTCAAGTCCGGGTTTGTCCTTTGCCGCCTCTTCGAGGGCCAAGAGCATGAGCTTGTTCTTGGTCATCTTGAGTTTGGCGTGGGCCCTGAGTGTTGCCCTCATAGCCTGGATCTGCTGTCCGGGGATACTCTCCATGTCGACAACTGCGACAACGGGAGCCTCGCGCATATCCTGTACCAGCTCGTTAACAAGATCCTTCTTCCAAGTTGCGACGTGTGCCATCTTGAAACCTCCTTACAGAATCCTCTCCGAGGGACCCATCGTGGTCTTGACATATGCGGATGCGATGTTGTGCCTTCCCTTCTCGAGGTGGGCTTCAACACGCTTGAGGACAAGCTCGATGTTGTCGGCAATAGCCTCAGCATCCATGTCAACCGATCCAACGGGTGCGTGGAATGTCTTCCTGTCTTTCGTTCTGATGGACACAGACTTGCGGAGACCGTCGATCATCGCTGCGGGATCTGCTCCCGGTGCGATTGGTTTCGGCATCTTTCCGCGAGGTCCGAGAACAGTTCCCAGTCTCTTACCGACCTGAGCCATCAGAGGTGCCTCAGCGATGAAGTAAGTGGTGCTGTTCGCGATCTTCTTAGCCTGTTTCTTGTCGTCTGCGATCGCTCCGAGTTCTTCGGGTGTGATCACGAGATCGGCCACGTCCTTGGCTTTCAAGGCAAGTTCGCCACCACCAATGACACAGATCTTGATCGACTTTCCGCGGCCGTTGGGGAGAATGATATCCTCCTGGATACGGTTCTTGGGGATTGTCAGGTCGACATCCGTGAGATTGATGGCCAACTCAACCGTCTCAGTAAAGTTGCGCTTCTTTGCACTCTCGAGTGCTTTCTGCACGGCCATTACGGTTGGTTTTTCTGCCAATACAATTCCTCCTGTAGTACTTGCGAGTCTTTCGACTCTCCTACAAGTAGACGTCCGTACAAGCAAGCAGTATTTATAGATTTATATTAAGAACAGGAACGCGCACGCGTATAGAAAGGTGAAGGGGGCGGAGCCCCCTGAAAAGTTTGATCTCAGAACTGAGAGTCGTACTCACCGGCCTTGACGGCCTTGGTGAAGTCCTTGGGGCCCTTGCCGTCGATGGTGACACCGATGGCGACGCAGGCGCCTGCGACCTCGAGGACCCTTGCCTTGAGGGTTGCTCCAAGGAGGTCGTCTCCCTTCATGTCGGCGATCTTCTTTGCCTGGTCGAGGGTCAGGTTTCCGACCTTCTCGGTCCTGGCGTTGTGAGCTCCGCAATCGATTCCGAGCTCTCCCTTGATCAGTGCGGACACGGGAGGTGTTCCGACCTTGATGTCGAATGTCTTGTCCTCGTTGATCAGGATCTTGACAGGGACCTTCATTCCGTCGAAAGCCTTTGTCTTCTCGTTGATCTTCGCGATAACCTGACCGATGTTCACTCCTTTCGGACCAAGTGCAGGTCCGAGTGGTGGACCTGCGGAAGCGCGTCCTCCATCCACCAATGCCTCAACAGTATCTACCATTGCTCATTTCTCCTTTTCAATTAGTCTGACACTGTCTCCTTTGACAGTGACAGGAATAGGGACCATGGCTTCGACGAGCTCGACTGTGATCTCCTCTTTGCCCTGATCGATCTGCTGCACCCTTGCTTTCTCTCCCTTGAAGGGACCGTTGACGAGCTCGACGATGTCTCCCTCGACGATTCCCACTACAGCGGACACGGGGGTGAGATAGGGGCTGATCTCGCTGATATCCGCTTCGCCCTCGATGAAATTCCTGGCCTTTTTGATGTCCTTGGAAAGATCGCGGACGCGGTCTGTGTTCATACCTTCTACGAACACGTATCCTCTGAGTCCTGCAGGGCTCAGAATCGCATATATGTCCTTGTCTTTGGCCTTGTTCGCCTTCGAAGCCAGCTCGTTTGCGACTGTCTTCTCCTGGTCGATCTGGGTCTTCAGGACCATTATGGACTGTTGTGCTACGGCATCGAACTCCATGGTCGCAGTTCCGTCCTCGGCGTCTGCCGTGATGACGGTCTTGACCGAGTCGCCGTACCTTGCTCCGTTCGGGCAGATGACCTCGAGCTTGAGCTCCTTCGGTTCCTTACCCGGGAAGTCGATGCTGACCTCCGTCCTGCTGCTGTCGTTGGTCCAGATCTCGCCCTCTGTGGCGTCGTGAAGACTGACGGTCCATTCGGGGGCGTTCTCCGCATCGGGCCCGGCAACGACTGAGAACGAAAGCCTTACCTTGTTTGCACCCGAGCTGATCTTGAAGGGCCAGCTGACAATGGCACTGGCAGCCACCTTCTTCAGATTGTTCTCGCCAATAAACATCATCTTATCGGTTACTCCTTCAGAAGTATGTGGGCAGAATCTCCATCAGCCACCAAATGGCGAATCCGATGAAACCGATGATGAGGATACCTGCTGCCGTGATGTAGACGGTCTTTCTGTACTCATCCTTGCTGGGGGTACGGGCCATCTTGATGATCCTTCCGTACTTTCCCTTACCGAATCCGCGAGCCTTGGACTCGAACTCGCCCTGAAGCTCTTCGTAGCTTGATTCTGCTTCGTCTGCCATTTCAATCGTTCTCCGTAGTCGATCCGAGGACCGATTTTCCCATGCTTGCTTTCGCTGAAGCGATAACAACACAGAACGACCCCCTCTATTCTCCATTTCATTATAAAGGTTTGCAAACTTTCGGCGGGTTTCGTACTAATAAGGGAATAATATAGAATAGGTGAACGGTACCGCCAATGATATATATCATATGCTAATTGAACCCATAACCTACGGGGGTAAGAAAATGGAAGAGATTCTGTGCAACGTAGAACTTGTGAAAGAGAACAATGATTTTGTCGTGAGAATCCAGAGCGATCTCGGCGGCGTCAGAGAATATAAATCGATGAACTTCGAAGAGGTACTCGATCAGATGGTCCAGGACCTCCAGGAAGAGTTCGAGACATTCTGATTGCAGGTGGTTCCCATGGTCGACAAAGTGAAACAGATAACTGACGTTCTCGATATGCTCGCAGAAGACACCTCCATCCCCAGAAACATCCGGAAAGGGGCCACAGACGCCAAGGCCAGGCTCAACGACACGAAGGATCCCATGGATGTCCGCGCCACCGGTGCGATCGTGATCCTTGACGATCTGGCCAACGACCCCAACATCCCCATGCACGGCAGGACCCTGATCTACCAGGTCATGAGCCAGCTTGAGATGATCAGTCAGGGAAACTGATCGACGATTACCCCTATAAACCCATATTCAAAGCGGGCTTTGCCCGCTTTCATTATTTCTTTTATTTACAGTTCGATGACAGTTCTCCCGTCGTTGTGAAATAAGAATGGGCCCGCAAGACGGATCCTGCAGGCATGTTAACCGACCGCTAACGCGGTCTTTGTTTCACTGTTCCTCAGCGGGCGCTGCGGGTTCCTCTGCAGGGGCTGCCTCAGCCTGCTCTGCCTTTGCGGCTGCTACTGCGCACTGGACCTCTGTTGCCCCGAGCACGGCGTTCCTGACGACGAGGAATACAACGATCGCACCTATGATGACCAAGATACATCCGACGATCGCCATGTACAATCCTGCACCAACAGATGAGTCAGGGACACCCTCAAGAATGTCAACGATTTCACCGCGTGCCTTTATCAGCATGAATAACGAAACAACCGAGAGAGGGACGGACACAAGGTTCACGAACCTGACGATCATGTTGTTGAAGAATATAGTGACCACGGGCATAATCAGGATCAGAACCCCGATGATCAGAGTTACCAACGGAGCGTACTTGAGACATTTCTCACTGAATCCATCCGGATCGTCGAAGTTATAGAAGATGTCCCATCCGCTGGTACCATAAGACGCCTCAATTATCCATGTGGTGGTCGATCCCAGGATCATTAGGAGAGCTCCACCGAAAATGAGGAAAACAACCAATCTTTGTTTATCAATCATTGTATCACCAATATTGGTGATTATTAATGTCGTTGAACAGTATAAATTAATGAAGGGCTAATCGAGACCACTACTCTCTGATGATTCTGCTAGGTGGCCGGAAGACCGCCGTTTGTCTAAGCCCGATTCAGCTCTTGAGGACGACCACCAGGAACACTCCGATCGCTACGAGCAGTCCGAAGATCACAGCGAGGAAGTTGATTATTCCCTCGAGGAGCACGTTGAGGAGGTCCACATCCGCGAACATCTCCACATCGCTGTAGATGCAGAGATAGAACAATGCCGAGGCCAGACCGACGCCTATGATGCACATGAGGACACCGAGTCCCCTTGCCTTTCCATTCCCGAAGAGTGAGGCGAGCGCCCCGGAGAGCACCATGACTACAGAGAACGAGATTGCCGCTAGGCTTACGAATTCCATAGAGCAGATTTCCAACGTCATTTCCTTCACTCCGCCATCTGACCGTTCAGGGCCTTTGTGCAGGGATACTACTGAAAGTAGATAACGTTTTACTGGACCGTTCAGCCCTTTCCCGGTGTTGCTAAAAGGGGTCTGGACAGAGCATCCAGCCACCGAAAAAATAGACGAAGATGGTTAAATAAGAGAAAATCGAAAATTTCTATTATCATATAAAAGATAGCCAATTTATTAAATATAAGCTATGTATAGCCTCACACATAGGGAAACACCCATTTGGCGGAATCGGTCTATGGATTTTTTGGGAAAAGTGACAGAGTTGACTCCCGATGGGAGAATCATCGTGAAATGCTCTGACCTACCGGAAATCGGTGAGGTCGTGTTCGACGCCAAAGAGAACAAGATTGGGATCGTCAAGAGAGTCTTCGGACCCGTCGACGGACCGTATGCGTCCGTTACGCCGAAGGACTCGATATCAGAGAAACTACGCGGTACCGACGTTTATACCAGAGGGGGAAGCAAGAATGGTAAAAACAAAGGAAGGAGCAGAAGAAATTGAGGTATGTCCTGAGTGCGGAAGCCACCACCTCGTTCGTGACTACGAGCGCGGGGAGCTCCTGTGCGAGGACTGCGGACTGGTCCTCGATGACCAGTTCATCGACCAGGGGCCCGAATGGAGGGCATTCGATGTGGAGCAGGGAGAGAAGAGGGCACGTACCGGTGCACCCATGACCTACACCATCCACGACAAGGGACTCTCCACCGAGATCTCCTGGAAGAACAAGGATTCATACGGAAAGAGCATTCCGACCAGGAACAGGGCCCAGCTTTACAGGCTGAGGAAATGGCAGAGAAGGATCCGTGTCTCCAACGCAACGGAGAGGAACCTCGCATTCGCCCTGTCCGAGCTCGACAGGATGGCATCCGCAATGGGACTCCCCAGGAACGTCAGGGAGACGGCGGCCATGATCTACAGGAAGGCCGTCAACAAGAACCTGATCAGGGGACGGTCCATCGAAGGTGTCGTCGCAGCTTCCCTCTATGCGGCATGCAGGCAGTGCGGTGTCCCCAGGACGCTCGACGAGGTCGGTAACTCCAGCCGTGTCGGAAGGAAGGAGATCGGAAGGACCTACCGTTTCATGACACGCGAGCTGAAGCTCAAGCTGATGCCCACCAAGCCCCAGGACTACGTCCAGAGGTTCTGCTCCGAGCTCAAGCTCAGCGGAGAGGTCCAGTCCAAGGCGGCCGAGATCCTCAAGGATGCATCGGAGAAGGAGCTCACCTCCGGAAGGGGACCCACGGGAGTCGCGGCTGCGGCCATCTACATCTCCTCGATCATGTGCAACGAGCGCAGGACACAGAGAGAGGTAGCCGATGTCGCCGGTGTGACCGAGGTCACCATCAGGAACAGGTACAAGGAGCTCACCGAGAAGCTCGGAATAGAGATCCAGCTCTGAAACCATATATAATCAAGGACGGGGCACGCCCCCGTCCCCTTCTATACGATTTTATTTATACGATTCTTTGTGATTTCGGTAACATGGCTAGCACATTCAAAGTACAGCTTTTGGAAACATTTGCCGCACTCATCACAGCAGCCTTCGGTCTCGTAGCAGCACTCGCATGGAACGAGGCAATCAAGACCGCTGTAGGAATGGTCTTCGATACAGACGACGAGCTGATCGGATTGGTCACATATGCAATGATTGTCACAGTCCTTGCAGTCATCATGACACTCCTGATCGCAAGGTCCCTTGCCAAGGCAAAGGATGCTCTCATCGCTGAAGAGAAGAAAGAGTGAAACCCAATGGCGCGAAAGCGCCTATTTCCCATTTTTAATTCCTTAGAAGAATCATTTACCGGGGACCAGTCCGGGCTTGTACCATTCGAATTCGAGGTACTGTACGGAATTGCCCTTGACCATCGCGAAGAGGATCTCCTTCTTGACGCCTCCGGACAGCCTTACCGTCCTTGAGATATCGGGCCACATCTTGGTGATCTCATAGGGGACCGCATGCACGAGGAACCTCGCGTGGCAATCGTCTGGATCATCCTGATAGACCCTGAAATGCGTTCCGTACTTGAATCCGGCCTTTACGACGAGACCCCTCTCGCGGAGGTCGGTGTACACCTTCAGACGATTCTCGAACTCATCCTGCTGCGCCGCGGCATAGTCGAAGAGATCGTCGTAATCGTACTCCTTCGCATCGATGTCCCTCACGGTCAGCCTGCCCTTGCCGATGAGATAGCATGCCTCTGCCAGCGACAGCTGGTAGGCTCCGTTGATCATCTTGCCGAAGAATCCGTACTCGCGCAGGAAGTTGCATTGATCCTGGTCGAACACGAAGACACGGTCGCTCAGGAGGACGCCCTCGGCGCTGCCTTTGATGTCCGTGGGGAACACCTTCCCGGCGGGATCCTTGACATGGAGCTTGTAGTATGTGACGTCACCCTCCTCGTCGACCACCCCGTACAGGAGGTTCTTCCTCCTGTCGTTGGTCTCCTTGGTACCTTCCAGGGATTCCGATGCGTCCAGGACGCTCCTCTCGGAAACGGCCCTGAGCATGTATGCCGGGCGGGAGTTGGTCTGCCTCTTGCCTGCGCCGAAGACCGACAGATCGTAATTGCCGGTCTCCTGCTTGACCACAAGACCTCTTCCCAGCCTGATGTCCCTGTATGTGATGTACAGGATATCGAAATCCTCGATCATGGTGGATGATAACATGAAAAGGTCCTCGAACGACAGCTTCCTGTCACCGTCGAAGACTTCGAGCTTGCCTATCTCGACGAGGAGATTCGCCTCAAGGAGATCGAGATCGACACCTCCGCCCCTGCGGGGATAACCGTAGTTGCCCTTTCCGTAGAGACGGTTACCGTCAGTCTGGTCCTTGACGACGACATAGTCGTCGATGAGCTCGCCTTTCATCATATCCGAGTAAAAATCGAGAGTATAAAATGGGATGGCTGGCGGGACATTTCATCGCGTTCGGGTTCCTTTTAGATAATATTTTATAGAAGTTCTGATGTATAATGTAGTAGTGAACCAAAGGTTAACAACCGAGTGATCTACATGACGGACATAGACGAACTGCTATCGATCATAGAGAACCCGACAAGGAGGAGGATCCTCGAATACCTCACGAGGGAACCGAGCTATCCCCTTCAGCTGTCGAAGGATCTCGGTATCAGCCAACAGGCCGTCATGAAGAATCTGGCACTGATGGAACAGATGGGTATGCTGATGAGCTATCCCGAAGTGAGCAACAAGGGTCCGTCGAGGACCGTGTACGTCCCCAAATCGCAGTTCACCCTGATGATCGACCTCCACGACAACATGTTCACCGCCCGCCTCATACCGGCCGATGACGTGGATGCAGAGGATGCCAATGTGTCGGGAATGGACGAGGCGATGGGGAGGATCGGTGACATAGATTCGCAGATCAGGGAGTTGGACCTGAAGCGTTCGGCCCTGCTCAAGGAGCGTAACTCGATAATGTCCTGGCTGAACCACGCGATACGCGAGGTCGACGACCCGGAGAAGAGGAAGGAGCTGTACGGCAGACTGAACACGGTTAGTAACGAGGAGGCCTGAAGATGGTTAGTGAGAAAGCAATCAAGGTTGCGGAGCTGAGGTCCGGCGAGACCGGAAGGGGTATCGCCAGGATGGATCCGGAACTCATGACGATCCTCGGCATCAAAGTCGGGGACATCGTCCAGATAGACGGAAACAAGAAGACTGCGGTCAAGGTGCTCGCAGGATATCCGGAGGACGCCAACAGGGGTAACATCAGGATCGACGGATCCACCAGGCGCAATGCCGGTGTGTCGATCGACGAGCGTGTCGCTGTCAAGAAGATCTCGGTGAAGAATGCGGAGAAGATCACATTCGCACCGTCGGACCAGTTGAGGCTGCAGGGCGGAGAGGATTATCTCAGACAGGTGCTCGAGGGAAGGGCCCTGACCAAGGGAGACGCCATAACGCTCAACATCATGGGTAACAAGATGGACATGATCGTCACGGCATTCTCGCCCACCGGGGATGCATGCATCATGGCCAACACAACCGAGGTGAAGATCTCGGACAAACCTGCCGCCAACGGGGACGTGCCCAAGGTATCCTACGATGATATCGGAGGATTGGGAGATGCTGTGAAGAAGATAAGGGAGATGGTCGAGCTTCCGCTCAGGCATCCCGAGCTCTTCAAGAGGCTCGGCGTCGAGGCTCCCAAAGGTGTGCTCCTGCACGGACCGCCAGGAACCGGAAAGACCATGCTGGCTAAAGCTGTCGCAGGCGAGACCAGCAGCAACTTCATCTCCATCGGAGGACCGGAGATCGTCAGCAAGTTCTACGGTGAGTCCGAGGGCAAGCTGAGGGAGATCTTCAAGGAGGCAGAGGAGAACGCGCCCAGCATCATATTCATCGATGAGATCGATTCCATCGCGCCCAAGAGGGACGAGGTCAGCGGAGAGGAGGAGAGGCGTATCGTCGCTCAGCTCCTGTCCCTGATGGACGGTCTGAACTCCAGAGGAAAGGTCGTAGTCATCGGTGCAACCAACAGGCCCAACGCCATAGATGAGGCGCTGAGAAGGCCCGGAAGGTTCGACAGGGAGATCGAGATCGGTATCCCTGACAGGGACGGAAGGTACGAGATCCTCCAGATCCACACCAGGGGAATGCCTCTGGCAGACGACGTCGACCTGAAATGGCTCGCTGATAAGACCCACGGCTACGCCGGTGCGGACCTATCCGCATTGACCAAGGAAGCGGCAATGGCGGCTCTGAGAAGGGTGCTGCCAGATGTAGATCTCGAAGCCGAGGAAATCCCCAGGGAGGTCCTGAACAACATCCTTGTCACCAAGGACGATTTCAAGAACGCTCTGAAGGACATGCAGCCCTCGACCATGAGGGAGGTCCTCATCGAGAAGCCCAACGTGAAATGGGAGGACATCGGAGCGCTGGAAACGGCGAAACAAGAGCTCAAAGAGGCTGTGGAGTGGCCTCTGAAGTTCGGAAAGGTGTTCGAGCACATGAATGCCCGTCCCCCGAAGGGGATCCTGCTCTACGGGCCCCCGGGAACGGGTAAGACCCTGCTGGCGAAAGCGGTCGCAACCGAATCCGAAGCGAACTTCATCTCCGTGAAGGGACCTGAGTTCCTCAACAAATGGGTAGGTGAATCCGAGAAGGCCGTCAGGGAGACGTTCAGAAAGGCGAGACAGGCATCGCCCTGCGTCATCTTCATGGATGAGATCGATTCGATTGCACCCCAGAGGGGCACGGGAGGGGACAGCAACGTCACCGAGCGTGTGATCTCGCAGATGCTGACGGAGATGGACGGATTGGAAGGTCTGAACGACGTCGTGGTCATCGCCGCTACCAACAGGCCGGACATCATGGATCCCGCCCTGCTGAGGCCCGGAAGATTCGACAAATCGATCTTCATCGCGCCTCCGGACGAGGAGTCAAGGAAGTCCATCTTCGGCATCCATACAAGGGGAAGGCCCCTTGCAGACGACGTCGATCTCGGTGTGCTGGCACAGAAGACCGAAGGCTGCACCGGAGCCGATATCTCGGCGATATGCAACGAGGCGGTCATGCACGCGGTGAGGAGACTCGTGTCCAAGGGAACCGTGCCGACCGATGAGGAGATCGCCGCATGCAAGGTCAGCATGGAGGACTTCGACAAATCGATCGAGAAGTTCGGTCCAAAGTCAAGGGAAAAGCTGAGCGAGTACAGTGGTCTCGAGTGAAATTCTTTCAAAATCGGGGGAGCAATCCCCCGAAAACAAACATACAACAGTTTATAGAAGTGTAAACCCTTCTACACGCATGGACAGGACGGGACTCATCAACACCACACGTGCCATCCTAGCGAAGGCTGGATTCGACGTCTCGTCGGCCCTGACGATCAGGGGCATATGCTTCGATATCGTCGCGAGGAGGGACGACCGCGTACTCATAGTGAAGGTCCTCAGCAACATCGATGCGTTCTCCAAGGACAATGCCGATGAGATGAAGGTCCTCGCGGAATCCCTGGGCGCGACACCCCTGGTGACCGGGGAGCGCTCCAGCTCGGGAGCACTGGAACCGGGTATCGTCTACTCCAGGTTCAACATATCAATCGTATCAAACGAGACGCTTGCAGACCTGCTTCTGGATGAGGCTCCGCCATTCATCTTCGCGGCGCCCGGAGGACTGTACGTCAGATTGGACAGCGACCTGCTGAAGGCGGCGAGGGAGGAGAGAGGAATCAGCCTCGGAGTGCTGGCGGAGACCGCCGGAGTGTCGAGGCGTACCATCCAGATGTACGAATCGGGAATGGGCGCCATGATCGATGCCGCGCTACGCATGGAGGAATATCTCGGGCTCCCCATCATAGAACCGATCGATCCTTTCACATTCAAGAGCGAGGAGCGCATGAAGGAGCAGCACACCCCGCCGAGCATCGATGACAGGTTCGCGCTCAAGCAGCTGTCATCATTGGGATTCAATGTCAGACCCGTTGTGAAGAGCCCGTTCGAGGCGGTGTCGAAGAACGACAGCGCACTGATGCTGACCAGCCTCGGATCCGATGACGAGAAGGTCATGGAGAGGGCCATCGTCGCCTCGGAGATCTCAAGGATCATGGACAGGTTCTCGATCCTCATCGTGGAACGCAAGCACGAGAGGGACAACATCAATTCTACAGCGGTCGTCTCCAACGACGAGCTCAAGAAGATAGACGAGCCCAGCGACCTCACCAACCTTGTGGCCGAAAGGGGTACAAAGAGATGAAATCCATCGACATCGGCGACTTCAGGGTGGATATAATCACAGTCGTCAACGGACTTGTATCCGAAACGGACAGGGTCCGCAATGAGTTCTCTGAACACGATGCATACGGCGTGGCGCTGAACATCGAGGGGATACAGTGCCTGAAGAACAGACGCAACATCAGCGATACTTTCGATGTCAGCGAGCTGGACATGGTCTACGCCAAACATATGGAAAGATTCGGGGAGGTGGAGATCCCATCCCCCGCCATGTACACCTTCGTGGATCTGGTCACAGAGCTGAATACTACATGCATAGCCCTCGATATGAATGACGAGGATTTCACCAAGCTGTACACAGATACCGTCGGCCCGTGGCAGTTCGTAAAGGAGCACCGGGTCGCAAAGAGGGGCATGAAGAAGTTCTTCGACGGAGACACGCCGGAGAAACTCGCCATTCAATGGGACGAGTACATCAACAGGTCCCTGAAATCATACGCGGCGGTCTCCAGACAGAGGGAGATACACATCGCCAACGAGATCAGGGACGTGGCCAACTACAGGAAGGACCTGCTGGCCATCATAGACGTGGAGCGCGCCAAGGGCGTGATAGAGCTGCTGGAGGCAGGACAATGACTTGCGACGAATGCGAGAGATGCAAAGCGAATGGTTACAAGTTCTGCATCAAGTGCGGACAGAGCTTCGCAGAAGGTACGGAGCCGGTGCCGGAGAAGAAGAAAGAGGGACTATTCAACGATAGGACGATGAACAAGCTCGTCGTACCGTCGATGATCGTGGTCCTGTTCTCGGTCATAATAGACGTGATCCTTGTCGTGGCGGGATTCTCGAGCACCTTCGATGCAGTCCAGGACCCGACTTACGAGGGCAACGGACTGTACATCTACCTGTTCGTATGGATCGGGATACTCCGTCTGAACGGACATCTGGCCCAATTGCAGTGGGTGTTCATCGCCATAGCCCTCATAGTATCCGCGGCGGTTTTCCTGTATCAGTCGAGATTCGCCTTCAAAGGCGGCAAGAACTATGCCGAGAGGAACAAGGATACTCCGCTGTTCTGGCTCGCGCTGCTGCTCGGTTCCACACTGGTCCTGGAGATCATACTCACCTTGGTGATCAGCGGTCTGGGCACCGAGACGTCGGCACCGTCGGACCTCAACGACCTGAGCTTCGAGAAGGCCCTGTTCTGGTTCGGGGAGGCCGCGGTGTTCGAGGAGATCGGTTTCCGTTTCCTTTGGATCGGCGTGCCGATGGCGATAGTTGCGCTGTGCATGAAGAAGAAGGACTTCTACAAGTGCCTCCTCGGAGGATTCGGGATGTCCAAGGTCGGGCTCGTGTTCCTGGTCTTCTCTACGATCAACTTCGCCTACGCCCACGTGGGCGGCTGGGGACTGTGGAAGATGTTCCCGGTCATGCTGGGCGGATTCGCGATGGGATACCTGTTCATGAGGTTCGGCCTGCATGTGTCGATAATGTGTCATATGCTGACCGATTATCTCGGGGTGTGGCTGGCCGGTAGCGTGGCGTTCACCGGACTGCTGGAGCTCCTGCTGCTGTTGTTCGGACTGATCGCCGTGCCCGTGCTGCTCAAGAAGACCTATCAAGGGGTCCGCGGTATCAAGGACCTTCCGAAGACCGGTTTCGAGGATCAGGAAGAGAGCATCGATTCCAGGACGGACTGAGATTCAAGAGCGGATTCGTAGCTCTTGGATTCAATCACATAGTTCTTGTCGTATGAGCCCAAGGCCTTGATGACATGCTGGAAGTCTATCGACCCCTCGCCGATCGTCATATGGGCATCGCGGTCCCCGTTGTTGTCATGGATGTGGATGTTCTCAAGACGGTCGCCGAGAAGCTCGATCATCGAGTCGATCTCGCCTGCGGTGTTGGCGTGCCCGATGTCGAAGCACACGCCGAGGTCCGTTCCGTCGATGAGATCGGCCAGGTCCTTCGCCTTGTAACAGAGGAAGAAGTACATGTACGGCATGTTCTCCACTGCAATCCTGACTCCGTATTCGCGGGAGGCCTTGTCGATGGCCTTCATGGACTCCTTGCCATGTGCCAGATATCTGTCCTCTATGCCGCGGACGGACATGGAAGAGATGCCGGGATGCACTGTCACCCTATCCACTCCGAGGTCACTTGCGACCCTGATGGTATCGATGATCTCCTTCAGGGAGGCTTCCCTGACAGGGTCGCTTATCGACGCGACGTTGATGTCGCAGATCGGTGCGTGAATGGAATAATGGAGATCGTATGAGGGAAGGAGCTCGGCGAAAGCATCGCGATTGTACACGACGCTGTGCGAGGCCTCGGAGAATATCTCCCAGAGCTCGAAGTTCCCGACGATCTTGTCTAGCCACTTCTCCGGGGAATCCGATGAGAACGCCGTACAGGATATCCCGATCATATCCTGACCTCTTCTCCATCGACGGTGACAGGCGCCACTATGTCGATCAATCCCTCTATGTCATCGTCCTGGATGCAGACCTCAATGGCTCCCAGGACCGGGTTCTTGTCTGCGAACGACACCTTCCCCACGGTTGCGACCTGCTTGTTCAGGTTCACCCAGGTCTTGTTGCCGCGCATGTTCTTGATCATGACCCCGCGCGTCGCGTCGAGGATCTTCTGCTTGCGGATCTGCTTCGAGAAATGATTGAGGGTCGCCGTTCCTTTGAAACCCTTGTCCCCGAGCTCCAATTCGGCATCCGGGAAGATGCTGATGATCGCTGCCGCTACCTTATCCGGATCCTCACTTGGATTCACCTGACATTCGATGGTCACTGAGGTCATGCTTTCACATCGGAGCTCTGCATAATAACGATTTTGACCTGACAGGGAGCATACGATGCGCGTTAGGCAAATTCCTTATGTGACGAGAACGTACGGAGGATGCTATGAAGGACGAGGTTCTGTCGGCTGCTATGAGCAAGGGGATTTTCTTCACCCCCGAGGCTATGGAGATGATACTCTCCAACGATAAGCCGATGGAATTCGTCAACACCGTCTTCGCGCATCTTTCGAGGAACGTGCTGTTCGTCGATAAGAAGGACATCATGGACTGCATAGCAGGCGACAAGATCCTTTTCGAATCGCCGAAGGAGATCAAGCCCAACAACAAGTTCACTTCCGACCTTACGGTCGTGAAGGGCACGGATATCACAGGGGAATCCACCTGCGAGGGGAAGGTCAACGATTTCGCGAACTACTTCAGGGCCAGGTACTTCACCATGAAGAGGCTCATCGAGAAGCGCAACGACTTCGGCAAGGCCATGAGCATAGAGAGGGCGAGGACGCTTGACAGGGAGGTCCGCGTCATCGGTATGGTGTACGACAAGTCCACGACCAAGAACGGTCATACGATGCTCTCTGTCGAGGACGACACGGGCATGGCGAAGGTGTTCATCTCGAAGGATTCCCCCATAGCCAGCGAGGTGTTCGTCACCGATGAGGTCATCGGTATCATCGGCAAGCCGAACAGCAAGACGCAGTTCATCATGGCTGAGAAGATCGTCAGACCGGACATCCCGAAGACGCACACGTGGGAGCTGAGCGACTCGAACTCGAAGATCGCCTTCCTCTCGGATGTCCATGTGGGAAGCAGCACCTTCCTCGAACCCCAGTGGGAGAAGATGGTGTCATGGCTGAAGGCGAACTCCGTCAAGGAGAACATCAACTATCTGGTGTTCCCCGGGGACGTCGTCGACGGGATCGGAGTGTTCCCGGATCAGGACAAGGAGCTGGATATCCCCGACATCTATCAGCAGTACGACAAGCTCGCCGAGTATCTGAAGGAGATCCCCGACCACATAAAGATGGTCATCCACCCCGGAAACCACGATGCTGCACGCCCTGCGGAGCCTCAGCCCGCATTGAATGCAGTGTTCACGAAGACATTCGATTCCAACATCCTGATGGTCGGCAATCCCATCTACCTCAACGTGGAGGGAAGGACCGTCCTGAGCTATCACGGGAAGAGCATCGACGACTGGGTCGCAGGGGTCCAGTACCTCACCTACGAGGATCCCCTAAGGGTCATGAAAGAGATGTGCATCAGGCGCCATCTCGCACCCATCTACGGGCAGAGGAATGCCCTTGCCCCAGAGAAGAAGGACTACATGGCCATGGAGATCGTTCCCGACATATTCGTATCGGGGCACGTCCACGGAGCAGGTCAGCTCCAGTACAACGGAGTGCGCCTAATCAACGCCTCCACATGGCAGAGCCAGACCGAGTACCAGAGGATGCACAACTTCAATCCCGATCCCGCCATCATGCCCGTCGTTGACCTCGGTACCGGCAAGGTCGAGATGAAGGACTTCAACTGATTATTTAGAAATAGGGACGGCCGGGCCAACCTCACGTAGACTTCGAGGAAATGAAGGGGGGAAAGCATTTGCGAAAACCCCCGGCCCGACAGTTGGATGTATATGCCTAATAGTAGAATAAAGTACCGATTGCCTCTAAATGCATGAAAAGCAAGGGGTTGCCGGCCCCGGAGGGCCGGCTGGAAGATGATTGTTAAGATGTTTACTGACCCATGAAAAGAATCCACAGGATGATTATGAATCCGAGTATGAGCATGCTGTAAGCGACGATCCACGCTACGGTGAAGACCTTCTTCAGCTTGGAAGGGTCCTGCAGCGTTTCCTCGATGCGCTCGTTCATGGATTTCATACTCTCAACCTCATCATGCTTTCTTCAGGTGCTTGAGCCTTGTGGTGTTCTCTCTTTCCATCTCTTCGAGACTGAATTTGATGAACCTTTCGGACTCCTTGAGCTCGGGAATGATCTTGAACTCGAGAGCGTTGACTCTCCTCTTGGTCTTCTCGATCTCGTCAAGGAGCTTCTTCATGGTCGTCTCTACCTCTGCGGCGCGGACGATCGTCTCGAGGAGTTTCTCGAAGGCGAGCGACGCGTCCTCGATGTAGGCGGATGTGGAGATGACTCCGTATCCCTTGTCGACCATCGAAACATGGAGATGCTCGGCCTCTACCTTGGGGACAACCATTCCCATGATGCTCTTGCTCGTGACATTCACCTGAGGGTCACCCTTCAGGGCGTATGCCGCGGATTTCACGGCGACCTCTCCCTCTACCGCACGGGCTATGGTGATGGCGTGCATGGCGTTCTCGTAGTCTGAGGAAACGCCTGCGCGCATCGCCCTGGCCTTCTCCAGGATGTCGAAGAACTCGATGATGAGACCGTCTCTCTTCATCTTGAGGACCTTGTGACCGCCTTGGGTCAGTTTGATCCTGCTCTTCAGCTGGAGCAGTACCGAACGGTTGGGGGTGACATCGTGTGCTCCCACGGATATCAAGCCTTCTTGGGCAGGTACTTCTCGATGTACTTACGGCTGATCCTTGTGATCTGGTCGAGATCGAGAGCTGTGAACAGTTCCCAGCCGAGGTCCAGTGTCTGCTCGATGGAACGGTCCTCTTCCTGACCCTGCCTGACGAAGCGGTCCTCGAAGAGGTCCGCGAACTCCAGCAGTTTCCTGTCCTTTGCGGACAGAGAGTCCTTTCCTACGATTGCCACCAGTCCACGGAGATCCTTACCCTCTGCGTATGCCGCATAGAGCTGGTCGGACACTCCCTTGTGGTCCTCACGGGTCCTGCCCTCTCCGGTTCCTCCTCCCATCAGACGGCTGAGGGATGATGAAACGTTGACAGGCGGGTAGATACCGTTCCTGTGCAGGTCCATGGACAGAACGATCTGTCCCTCTGTGATGTATCCAGACAGGTCGGGGATCGGGTGGGTGATGTCTCCTCCGGGCATGGACAGGATGGGGATCTGTGTGATGGATCCTTTCTTTCCCTTGATCCTTCCCGCACGTTCGTACAGCTGTGCGAGGTCGGTGTACATGTAACCGGGGTATCCACGCCTTCCGGGCACCTCTTCACGAGCTGCTCCAATCTGACGCAGTGCCTCACAGTAGTTGGTAATGTCGGTCATGATGACCAGAACCTGCATACCGAGGTCGAATGCCATGTATTCCGCGGTGGTGAGACCGAGACGGGGTGTCAGGGTACGCTCCACAGCGGGGTCGTCGGCCAGGTTGAGGAACACGACAGCGTTCTTCAGTGCACCTGTCCTCTCGAACTCCTTCATGAACATCTGCTTCTCTTCGTTGGTGATTCCCATCGCGATGAACACGACAGCGAACTCCTCGTTCTCTCCGCGGACCTTTGCCTGACGAGCGATCTGAAGAGCGATCTCGTTGTGGGGAAGTCCCGATGCGGAGAAGATAGGCAGCTTCTGACCCCTGACCAGGGTGTTCATTCCGTCGATTGTGGAGATACCTGTCTGGATGAAATCAGAAGGTGAGTCCCTTGCCCACGGGTTGATAGCCGCTCCGTTGATCTCGAGCTCCTTCTCGGGAACGATGGGTGCTCCGCCGTCGAGGGGCTGTCCGGATCCTGAAAGGATACGTCCGAGCATGTCCTTGGACACGGGCATCTTCATTGTCTCGCCGAGGAACCTGACTGATGCGTCCCTGTCGATTCCCGATGTTCCCTCGAACACCTGGACGACGACGACCTCATCGGATGAGTCCAGAACCTGTCCTCTCCTGGTGGATCCGTCAGAGAGCCTGATGTTGACCATTTCCTTGTATCCGACGGGCTCTGTCTTCTTCACGTAGATGAGAGGTCCGGCGATCTGGGAGACGGTCTTGTACTCTTTGCTGATGTTTGCTTCTGCCATTGGAATCACGCTCCGAGCTCCATGAACTGCTTGTCCATGTCTGCGTCTACTGCCTCGAGCTCCTGGTCGACGTTAGGCTCGTACTTTGACTGGTTGAACCTTGTCCTGACGGGGAGGTATGCGATCTTGTCGACGGGTGCTCCTGCCTGAAGTGCCTTCTCAGAGAGATCGGAGTACTTCTTGATCAGTGTGAGCATCTTGTACTGCCTCGAGAGGGGGCAGTAACAGTCGACGGGGTCGTATGCGTTCTGCTGGAGGAAGATCTCACGGATCATCTTTGCGACCTCGAGTGTGATCTTCTGCTCGTCGGGCAGCGAATCGGATCCGACCATCTGGACGACATCCTGCAGCTCTGCCTCTTTCTGGAGGGTCTTCATTGCCCAGGCCTTCAGTGCGGGGAAGTCCTCTGCGACATTGGCCTTGAACCAGTCGACCAGCTGCCTGTCGTACATGGTGTACGATGTCAGCCAGTTGATTGTGGGGAAGTGCCTCCTCTCACGGAGCTTGGTATCCAGTGCCCAGAAGACACGGACGATACGGAGTGTGTTCTGAGTGACAGGCTCCGAAAGGTCTCCTCCGGGGGGTGAGACCGCTCCGATGACGGAAACGGATCCGTCCGCTCCGCACAGGACCTTTGCACGTGCTGCACGCTCGTAGAACTCGGAGAGACGTCCTGCAAGGTATGCGGGGTATCCCTCTTCTCCGGGCATCTCTTCCAACCTTGATGAGATCTCACGCATTGCCTCTGCCCACCTGGAGGTGGAGTCGGCCATAAGTGCGACGTTGTATCCCATGTCCCTGAAGTACTCGGCGATGGTCATTCCGGTGTAAACCGATGCCTCACGAGCTGCCACAGGCATGTTGGAGGTGTTCGCGATCAGGACGGTCCTCTTCATGAGCTTCATTCCGGTCCTGGGGTCCTCGAGTTCGGGGAACTCTGTAAGAACCTCTGTCATCTCGTTTCCGCGCTCTCCGCATCCGATGTAGACGACGATCTCAGCGTCAGAGTACTTAGCCAGTGACTGCTGTGTGACGGTCTTTCCGGTTCCGAAAGCTCCGGGGATGGCTGCTGCTCCTCCCTTTGCGAGGGGGAACATGGTGTCCAGAACACGGAGTCCTGTAACGAGGGGGATATCGGGCTGATACTTCTCCATTACAGGCCTGGGGTTACGGACGGGCCAGTACTGCACCATGCAGACGTCCTTTCCGTCGATGACGGCGACCGTCTCGTCAATGGTGAACGATCCGCTCTTGATGGAGTCGACCTTTCCCTTGAGTCCGATGGGGACCATGATCTTGTGCTCGATGGGTCCTTCCTGGACGACACCGATGACCATTCCCTGGGAGACCTCGTCTCCCTCGCTGACTACGGGCTTGAACTCCCATTTCTTCTCATGATCCAATCCAGGTGCGGAGACTCCACGGTAGATGAAGTCTCCCATTTTCTCCCTGAGAACGGGAAGGGGCCTCTGAATTCCGTCGTAAACGGATTCGAGAAGTCCGGGACCGAGTTCAACGGAAAGGGGCCTTCCTGTGTTTGTGACAGGCTCTCCCGGCTTGACGTTGTCTGTGTCCTCATAAACCTGGATGATGGAGTACTCGCCGACGATTTTGATGACCTCTCCCATCAGTTTCTCGTTTCCAACGTGTACGACATCGTACATCTTGGGTGAGATTCCTGTGGCGGTCACGACAGGTCCGGCGACCCTGTAAATTACACCTTCAGTGCTCATTCAATCATCCTCATTCTTGTATAAATCTACGCCAATTGCCCTCTTCACCTTCTCACGGAGGTCGTCATCCGATCCTCCGACTGCGACGACCACGGGCTGGATCGAATCCATGACCCTGTGCCTGAGGTTCTGTGGGAGATTGACGAGGTCCTTCGCATCTACTGCGAGGATACCAATTGATGGCTGGGAAATTGCTTCCAGCATTTTGTCTTGATAGTTTTCTGGGTTTGCTACGAATACGCGCCTGATTCCGGCGAGCCTGAATCCTAGTGTGAATTCTTCACTACCTAATACTGCGATTTCCATCAGATCACCAGCAATTCTTTGACTATCTGCTTGTCGAGACCGCTCTCGATTCCCCTTGCGACCGTCCTGATGTTGCTCGCTTCGACTTCCATGGAGATCATGCAGTCGACGACGGGCAGGATGGACAGAGGGTACTGGCTCGAGAATCTCTTAGCCTCTCTAATCTGGAATTTCTTCGTGTGCTTGATCAGGTCCCTGACAGTGAGGTTGTCATTGTCGACCAGATCCTTGATGTAATCGTAGAACTCGAGTGTCTGGAGGTCCGCGTATGTCTCCTTAAGCGTTGCAGCGTCGGCAAGCTGTTTTGCGAACTTGCTGTTGATCTGCTTCCCTCCGGGGATGACGTATTCCATCACGGCGTCACCGGTGATACCCTCGACCTTCAGCTTAAGGATGGTCTCGAGGTTCTTGATGTCGATGTCCTCTCTCACGTAATCGAGGAACATGCGTGATGCGATGCTGTCACCGTCGATGGCCTTGATGAGCCTGGTGTACTGCATCTTGTCGAGGTAGTCCTCCACCTTTCCGAGGTTGCCGTTCGCCTTGAAGTCGGCGAGGACGTCGTTGGGGATGGAGAGCGACTCCTCCTTGCTGAATACGGCAAGGATCTCTTCACTCGAATCGAGTGCAATCATCTTCTCTAGTTTTTCGGCGCTCAGATTACCTGCGGGTACGAGGTCGTCCCTGATCTCGTCTGCAGACAGACCGTACGACTTTCCACGGAGGATGACCTTGAGGTTCCAGTTGTCCCACTTCTGCAGGTATGCAGAGAGCAGGGTGTGGAGCTCTCCCTGGGATCCGTTCAAGAGTGACTTGAAGGTGTCCGCCATGTGCAGGTATGTAGCGCGCTCTACGAGGTCCATTCCGACGAGCTTGTCTCCAAGCTCCATCATCTCCTTCGAGTAACCCGAATCGGAGATGTAACGGCTGATCTCAGCAACGCTCATCTGCAGCATCTTGTTGTAATCCTCTTCCCTGAGCTTCAGCGACTTCTTCGCCTTGGCCCTGGTTGCAATGTATGCGTAGTTGCCCTTTTTCTTACTGAACCCGAACATTTTCTTCACCCGAAGAGAATGCCCGAGACATCTTTGATGCCGCGGTCCCATACGGTGCGGAGAAGAGCGGAGTACTGCATGTCGACCTCGATCTGTCCATCCTCGCTCTGGAGGATGAGACCGGCGACGATCCTGCTGTCCTTCTCGACCGATGAAACTCCCAGATCGCCTGCGGAGAAGTTGTCCTTCTCCGACATGATGGCCTTGGGGTTCTCGATGATGGTCTTCGCGTACTTCACCATGTTCTTGTACTGTGCCAGCTTTACATCGGCTGGCGCATTCTCGAGCTCGGCGAGAGTCTCGTTGAAGACTTCCGAGAGGATCTCCTTCTTCTTGGCAAGGACGAGCTTCTTGCTCTCCAGTTCTGCACTGGAGGCTTCCTGGCGGTCCATGCGTCCGATAGCGTCCGCGAGCCTCTTGTCTTCGTTTGCTTTCAACTCGGCGATCTTTGCCTCTGTCTCCTTGTTGATGCGGTCGATCTCGGCGGCTGTGTCAGCCTGGATCTTCTTGACCGCCTCGTCGGCAGATGCATTGATCTCCGCAGTCACATTGCTCAATGCCATAAAGGCACCTCACTCTGCGTTCGCGAAGTCTGCGATGATGGATCCGGGGAGGACGAATGCAGCGAGGATAGCGATAACCAGTCCGAAGATAACGATGGTCTCAGGAAGAACCATGAACATCAGTGCCTTTCCGAAGAGTTTTGAATCCTCTGTGATTGCACCGATAGCTGCTGCTCCGATGTCCTTCTGGGCCATACCGGTTCCGAGTCCGGCGAGTCCGACTGCAATTCCTGCTCCGATTGCGATAAGTCCAAGTCCAATGTCTGTTGATGCCATTTTTATGCCTCTTTAACTTCTTTGTCTGAAATGGTTTTGATGTGTTTGAATTTGAGGGGTGTGAACTCAGTTCCGTCTCCCTCATAGAATCTGATCATGAACTCAACGAGCTGCAACCTTAATGCGTGCAATCCGCATGAAAGGATACCGAGAGTCCAAACCATTAGCTGCAGGACGACGAACACCAGGAAACCAATGATGGCTCCGGCAGTTCCGCCGATTCCCATAGCGATCATTTCGATCGCGATGTAGTTGAATGCCAATGCCATTCCGGCCTTGGACATACAGATCGCGGTCAAACGAGTGTATGAAAGAATGATTCCGATCGTATCCGGCAATTCGACGATGATCTGCATTGCTCCTTCGGCACGTGCGAGAAGGATCGAACCGACGACGACGATTGCGCCACCGACTCCCATCATGGTGTACATGATGTTCTCTTCCAGGTCAGTCATGCCCAGGAATGCGGTCAGTCCGTAACAGAGGATGACCATTCCTACGAAACAGAGCAGCTGTCCTCCCTTGTCAAGGAATCCGTGTACGAATCCGTGCTGGACTGACTTGTTGTAGACTGCAAGGCAGAATCCAAGCAGGAGGTGGATTACTCCAACGTAAACGGACAGCTTGAGCAGGAATCCAACCCACTCCTCGCCGATCTTGTGGATTCCAGGACCGCCGACGTCGAACTCAGGTCCGTTCAGCAGCCACGGGAGAGCGTCCGGGAGATTATCCAATCCCAGGAGTCCCTGCCATGTACTGGCGACGGCCAATTCGTGTTCTCCTTCGATAAAGTGCATTCCTAGAGCTTCTCCGAATATGAAGAAACCGAATATGAATGCCCATATTCCTCCGAAGAGCAATACGGTTGCGATCGCACGCCACTCTGCGAGCTTGGCGTACTTCAATCCGTAGATTCCCAGGATGATGAACGGGATCGCATATCCTGCGTCTCCGACCATGAATCCGAAGAACAAGGGAAGGAAGATCGCAATGAGTACAGTGGGGTCGACCTCATTGTACTTCGGTACTGAAACCATCCTTGTCGGATACTCAAATAACTTGCTAATTTTACCGTGCTTCATCTTTGTGGGCGCGGTCTTGAACCTCTCCTCAGCGGCCTCGGCTTCTTCCTCTCTCCTTCCGCGGTTCTCCTCGATCTCGACGAATGTCTGGGGGACCCTGGACTCGATGGACGCCTTGACGTTCTCGGCCTCTTTTGTGGGCACCCATGCATCGATCACGAATGAGTACTTGGTCGAAGCGATCCTGACGGGCAATGTACCCTTCTCAGCATCTGCGGTAAGTTCCTCGTCGCTTGCTCTGAGGAAAGCTTTGTGTTTCTCAAAAAGATCCTCCGTTTCCTTCTGGACTACCTCAAGGTCTGCCTCGGCAGCTGCGATCTCCGCCTCTGTCGCTGCAAGCGCTTCCTTGACCGATCCTGTTCCCTCGGGGACAGGGATCTCCATGAATCCGTTCTCGGACAGGATGTTCTGGGCCTTTGTCCTGTCATCGTTCTTGACGAAGACGGCGACAACGTTGCCCTCCTTCTTGCTCGAGTCGTAGTACACCTCTCCCATGTCGCCCAGGGCGGCCGTGGGATCGGAGCTCACGGTTCCGACCATCGAAGCGATACTCTTGTAACCGGAGTACAGCTCGAGTTGGTCGATCGGTAGTCTTGCAAGGAGCTCGAGATTCTTCTTCTTTGCGTTTAATTCGGTGATTCTCTGATTGAGATCATTCCTCTTATCGAGAACGGCTCTAACCTCTTTCTCGATAGATTCGACGCTGTCAGATGTTATCTGGCTCCTGATTTCACTCTCTGAAATCGGCGCGGTCTTGGTATGTTTGTTGATACCGAGATCCTTCTCCATCGCACGCACCTTGAGCAGCCTTTCGGATGCCTTTGGTGAGTAGGGACGGGGCGTTCCGAGGGTGAAACCCTCATCCGCGTCGACGGTATGATCGATCAGGTGGACAGTCTCGAGATCGTACAAGGCCTCAATGGTCTCGTCGATGCATGAGTTACTACCCACGATCACAATCCTACTCATCGACTCAGGAAGAAACATTCAAAATCCTCTCAACTTCGTTTTTAAGGAAATCCTTTGCTTCCTCTTTCTTTGCCTTGGAGGAGGCGTCGATCTTCTCGGCCTCTGTCCTGCCCTCGACGAGTTTTGACTCGTGTTCGCTGGCAAGCTTCTCCTTCTCCGCGGCTACTGCGGACTCGTAAGAGCTGCGCATCTGAGCATCAGCGTCCTGAATTTTCTTCACAGAATCTCTGCGAGCTTCCGCGAGAGCTGCTTTCTGTTCGTCCTCGGCCTTGGCGACCTTGGCGTCAGCTTCCGCTTCCGCTTGTTTTATCTCCGTAAGTATATCAGTCCGGCTCAAATATTACACTCCCCGACTTGAGGCTCGTATCCCCTAGATATTATAAAAGTTGTTGTCCCTCTTTTATTATAATAAAGGGGCCAGAGTATTAGTTAACGCTGACTGGAAGGGTCTCAGAGGGACTTCTTGGGCCTGTATTCCCTCAGGACTATCCCTGCCTCGCCGAGAAGCTGCTTGGAGAGGTCGTCGGAATAGCCTTCGGCGTAGACGATCTCCTTGATCCCTGCGTTGATCAGGATCTTGGCACACATGCTGCAGGGATAGGTCGTCGTGTAGATCGTGCTGCCGTCCACGCTCACACCGAAATAGGCTGCCTGGGTCACTGCATTCTGCTCAGCGTGCACGCCCCTGCAGAGCTCGTGCCGGGTGCCGGAAGGGACGTTCATCTGGACCCTTATGCATCCCAGTTCCTCGCAGTGCTTGGTGCCTTTCGGAGAACCGTTGTATCCAGTGGAAAGCACCCTCTTGTCCTTGACGATGACTGCTCCGACCTTCCTCCTGAGGCAGGTGGAACGGGAGGACACCAACTGTGCCATCTCCATGAAATACTCATCATTGCTGGGTCTTTCCATAACCGTCGTAACGGGGTGCACATATATCTAAGATTCCTTCACCTCTTCACCTCAATCCAATTATATCAGTAGAAAGATGCTTGAGCTGATGAATAGAGGGGGTAAGATTGCTGTCGGTGCATTCGCCGTGATAATGCTTTTCATCGCCGGCAGTCTGATCTATTTCAGCACCACTTCGGGTCTGGATTCCCCTCTGAGCGTGGTCATGTCCTCGAGCATGCAGCATGACACCGACGAGTCGAGCCTCGGCACGATAGATACCGGGGATGTCATGATCATCAGGAGCCCCGACAGGACAGATGTCTACAGCTATGTGGAAGGCACTCAGAACGGTTACAAATCGTTCGGGGACTACGGTTCCGTCCTGATCTATGAGCGCGGCGATGATGTGAATCCTGTCATCCACCGTGCGATAGTATGGCTGGATTACGATTCGAGATCCGGTTTCAGCGCCCCTTCCCTCGCGAATTATGAGGGAAAATGGAACTACAACGGCACTGGGAACTACATGAACATGAAGAACGGGACGCTTACATTCGAGGATATCACACAGTCGAAAAAGACCGTATCCATCGATCTCGGCGAGCTGAAGCCGCAGAGCGGATATCTCACGATGGGCGACAACCCTGTGACCAACAACTACTTCGATCAGACCGTAGGGATAATCTCCACCCCTGTCGGGATGGAGGATATCAAAGCAGTTGCGATACATGAGATCCCGTGGATGGGCGTCATCAAGGTTTTCATGACACCTGAGAAGAAGGACAATCTCAAGCATGTGCCCAATTCGATATACAGCCTGATAATGCTGTTCGTGATGGTCTTCGCGATAATCTACTGCTGCGACTATGTCCATAACCACAGGATCCTGAAGGAGAACTCGAGGGAGCTCGAGATCCTTCGTGAAGAACTGTATTGAAAGACCCCCACCCCACCATTTCCAGTGGAACACGGAATAGGGGTGTATGTGTGATTCTCACATGAGGGTCGTCTGCTTCGAAGACTTGTAATTCTCCAATCCCTTGAAGATCTCATCGGCTTTGAGATTGTTCACGATATTCAGCGGAATGTTGAGCTCAATCTCCTTCGTACGTCCTGCCCTGCCGAATGACTTGACCCTTGCATGCACAATACCCAGCATGTCCAATTCGGAGATCAGATCGGCGACCCTTCTCTGTGTGATTACGGATGTTCCCGTTGCCTCGCAGAGGAATTTGTAAGTCGAATATACATCCCCGGTGATCATCGTCGTCTGACCGTCCTCAGAATTCCTTATGATACTCATTAGGACCATCTTCGATTGGATGTTGAGAGTTTTTACAACTTCAGAAACAGCATCTATCTCGATCTTGTTCTTAGCGGATTTGACATGTGCTTCCGAGATGATCTGATCCCCGTTCCGTTCCGCGATATCTGCTGACATCCTGAGAAGATCAAGAGCTCTTCTTGCATCTCCTCCTTCCTGAGCTGTGAGAGCAGCGCAGTAAGGGATGACACCGTCGCTGAGGATACCGTCTTCAAAAGCCTCCTTAGCTCTGTCATAGAGGATATCCTTGAGCTGCTCGACGTTGTATGGAGGGAAGATGATCTTCTCCTCTCCCAATCTGCTCTTGATCCTAGGACTGAGGAATTCCGTGAATTTTGTATTGTTCGTGATACCGATAATGGCAACTGTCGAATTCTCGAGTTTGTCGTTGATCGATGTGAGATAGTAGAAGATATCGTCTCCGTTCTTCTGGAATGATCTGTCGATTTCATCGAGGACGATGATGAAGATCTTGTTCTTCTCATCAATGTATGATGTCAATTCCGAAAGGATCTTATCCGTACTCCATCCAGTGAACGGGATCTTCCTCGAAGGATCGGATATGATGTGATTCGCTATGTTGTACAGGATTCCGTAAGGGGTGTCTACGATCTCGCAGTTCAGATAGATGAAGCTGCAGTTTTCCTCTTCCAGATCGGCTTTCTTCAATTCCTTTCCGATGAAGCTGATGACCGCTGTCTTACCGGTCCCTGTCTTTCCGATTATCAGGATGTTCGACGGTTTGTCCTTATTCAGGGAAGGAGCTACGATCTCAACAATCTCATTGATCTTGTCATCCCTGTGTGGAAGGTAATCCGGTGTGTATGAGGTCTGGAGGATCTTCTTGTTCTTGACAAGGCTCTTCCTTTTATCGAGATACTGTGTGAAGATGTTCGGTTCCGTCATTATTCTCGTTCTCCAGTGGCCTATACCGGTTCCTTGTTTTCTTTCCTCTGTAAATCTTATCTTGATTATAAAGATTGCTTTGTTATTATTTTTCTAATGAAAAATTAATAACATTTTCAGACCGAAAATCGATCTATTCATTCGATTCGACATCTTTTCAATGTCGGGTAACACGAATCGGAAACAAGATGATATCATATCCATCCCGATTATCATTTCAGGGAATCTGAATGATTCTCTTTTCCCATCTCCGTCGTATTGTTTTATATCTAATCATCATTACGAATAATCAGAGGTAACTTCATGAAAGGTTGGATCACAATCGGACTCTGCGTTCTCGGTATCGCAGCACTGATCGGATTACTCTGTCTTTTGGACATGCTTGCAGCTTGAAACAAGGGTATACACCCTTTTTCCTTTTCCAGTGGAAATAGGGGGGTGGGGGTGTTGCAACCGAATTGCAACAATCACCCTTTTAATCCATATTCTGAAATCGATTCAATCGGGTGTTCCCGATAAAGAAATTCATAATCGTCGGTACTGTCATTCTTCTCTTGGCAATTATATTCACATACTTCTCAGACCCGGACCATATCGATTACGATTATTCCGGTATAGTGCACGATGTCCATGAATCGAGATCGGGATACACCTTCTACTTCGATACAGCCGATGAAACGATACGCTGCTATCATTCCGAAGAGCC
Organism: Thermoplasmata archaeon; assembly: GCA_015063245.1. Lineage (GTDB taxonomy): Archaea > Thermoplasmatota > Thermoplasmata > Methanomassiliicoccales > Methanomethylophilaceae > Methanoprimaticola. The sequence continues at coordinate 7,533 of SUSV01000002.1, read as the reverse complement.
CGTCGATCTAGGATATTACAAGATCAAAGGGAACTGGTCGGACGACCATACTATATTCTTCGTCGAATACATCCTGTACCTTGATTGATTTAATATCAAATATATCGAACGATATCTGTACTGTATGTTCGTGGCAGTGGATGATACCGATTCGATGAAAGGGAATTGTACGACATTCCTAGCCACGGAGATCATAAGGGAATTCTCGGATCTTGACCTTATAGGGAATCCCAGATTGGTTCGTCTTAATCCCGCTACCCCATGGAAGACGAGGGGTAACGGATCACTTGTCATGAGGTTCGGTAAGGGTACCGGCAAGAAGCGTTTTATTGGAAGGATCGGGGACAGGGACATCTACTGCTACGATTCATGCACATCGTATGAGCCAGATGCGGAGAAGATGAGGGAGAGGATCATCCCTCATATCATCGAGCACCATGAGGAGGAATCGGATCCGGGACTGCTGATATCCAAGGAGAAACCTTCTCAGAAGTTCTATTGGAACGGGGTCCGCACCATCATGGACCGTAAGGTCATCGATAGGGAGATCGAGAGGATCGGCGGAATCACATACGAGATCGGTTGCGGAAGGGGACTCATCGGCAGCACATGCGGAATGGCATGGAGGCCTAGGGATTACACTTACGAGCTCCTGACATACAGGCCTTCCAACAGATGGGGGAAGGAGCGCATCTACGACCCGGCGACGATAGAGTATGTGAACCATCTCTTCCCATCGACATTCAACAGCTGGGAGGACAGGACATGCAAGGTCGCCATGGTGCCCTCGACCCCCTGTCCGGTATTGTATGGATTGAGAGGGGACATCGCTTCCCATCTGATAGAAGGGTCGCAGAGGATCATCAGCGAACCTTTCGAGAGATGGATGATCTTCCTGACGAATCAGGGTACCGATGACCATCTTATATCCAATCCGAAGGAATTGATCCCGAACCAGTCATACATCCTCAAGGGAACAATAGTATCGCAGCCCCGCCATATCTCGGGAGGCCACGTGTTCATCGATATGGAGACCAGATACGGAATCGTGACATGCGGGGCATACGAGCCGTCGAAGGAGTTCCGCTACACCGTGGACTGGTTAATACCAGGCGATGAGGTGGAGATGATGGGGGAGCTCAGGGACCAGCCCAGGACCCTGAACATCGAGAAGATCCATGTCCTTTCGACAGCGGATGAGTACAGGAAGGTGTCCAACCCCGTATGTCCGAAGTGCGGGAGGACCATGAAGTCCAAGGGACAGGGGCAGCCGTACAAGTGCAAGGATTGTCACACGTCCTCACCAGAACCGGTTCTGGAGTACATACCCAGACAGATCGTTCCCGGTTGGTATGAGCCGCCTACGGCGGCAAGAAGACATCTATCGAAACCATTGAAGAGGATGGGTCTGGAGACTCCGGTTGAATTCGTCAATGGACGGAGTTAAAGAACGTCATTCTTTAATACTCCACATTTATCATCTCTCTTATAGGAAGGATATCCATGGACGAAGTAGTAATTCTCAGTGCAGTAAGGACGCCCATAGGAAAGTACGGAAAGACCCTCACGGGCATCAAAGCGACCGATCTCGGTGCGATGGTAGTCAAGGAGGCTGTCAGCAGGGCAGGACTCCAGCCGACGGACATCGAGGAGTGCATCATGGGTAACGTCATCAGCGCAGGACTGGGACAGAACCCCGCGAGGCAGGCCGCCATCGGAGCAGGCCTCCCCGAGGAGATAGGCTCGTTCACAGTCAACGCGGTGTGTGGATCAGGTATGAAGGCCGCGATGCTCGCTGCCGACGCCATCAAGGCCGGGGAGTACAACGTGCTCGCCGTCGGAGGAATGGAGAGCATGTCCAATGCCCCCTACCTCATGAACGGCGCCAGATGGGGATACAGGATGAACGATCAGACCGTCGTCGACGCGATGGTCCACGACGGTCTTTGGGACATCTTCAACAACCAGCACATGGGATTCACAGGAGAGATCGTGGCTGAGAGGTTCAACGTCTCGAGGGAGGACGCCGACCAGCTTTCAGTGGAGTCGCACCAGAAGGCCGCGGCAGCCATCAAGGCGGGCAAGTTCAAGAAGGAGATCCTTCCGATCACAATCCCCTCCAAGAAGGGGGACATAATCTTCGACACGGACGAGGGAGTTAGGGAGGATTCCTCTATGGAATCACTTGGAAAGCTCAAGCCCGTGTTCAAGAAGGACGGGATCGTCACAGCAGGGAACTCATCGCAGCTGAGCGACGGAGCTTCATCACTTGTCGTCGCATCCAGGAAATGGGCGGAGGAGCACGGACTCAAGCCCCTGGCGACCATCGAGGCATACGGTGAGAGGGGAGTCAAGCCTGAGTACATCATGGAAGCACCCATCCCCACCACAAGGTATGTATTGAAGAAGGCAGGGATGACCATCGACGACATTGACCTCTTCGAGCACAACGAGGCCTTCGCATCCGCATCATGCGCAGTGAAGAAGGAGCTCAACGTGCCTGACGAGATATTCAACGTAAACGGAGGAGCCGTCGCTCTTGGACACCCCATCGGATGCTCCGGGGCACGTGTCCTCACAACCCTTCTTTACGCACTCCAGGACCGCAACAAGGATGTCGGTCTTGGAACCCTCTGCCTCGGCGGAGGGAACGCGGTGACGATGATCATCCGCAGGTGCTGAAAACATTTCCAGGGGCTTTGGCCCCTTTCTTCTATTAGAGTCAAAGAACTAACTGAAAAATATTTTGGATCCCATTATTACAACATGAAGAGAGCGGCAAGCAAAAGAGAATTATCAACGTCGTTGTCCTCAGGAGCTTCTTTTTGTGAAAAAAGAATAGCATTCTATTTGAAAAAATACTTCGAAATCCAGGAAAATGCCAGAATCGAAGAACTCGGAGGCAAAGAACTGGATATATACATCCCATCGATGAAAACTGGTATCGAATATGATGGTAGAAATTGGCATGATTACAATGATGATGAGAAGAAAAACACATTATGTTCGAAAGCGGGAATAGAACTTATAAGAATCAGAGAAGAAGGAATGGGTGAAGTCGAGGGAGTCAAAAATTATCATGTCATTCATTATGAACCTGATAGCTATAACAAAGCTATAGCCGAGATTATCACCTACTTATCACAAAAAGAAGGAAAATCAGTCGAATATGATATTGACGTTGAGCGTGACGATACAGAGATCCAAGCTTTCTACATTGATTGGCAGATGAAGAATTCTTTTGCAAATCTTCACGAGGATGTTGCAAAAGAATGGGATTATGAGAAAAACCTTGGATTGAGACCGGAACAATATTCAGAACATTCAAATTTCAAGGTATGGTGGAAATGTGGGAAAGGGCATTCATGGAAAGCAGCGATAAACAATAGAGTGAGTTTTGGTTCAAGATGTCCTGTATGTTCTGGTAAAAAAGTACTCAAAGGTTTCAACGATCTGGCCACCCTCCATCCAGAATCTAAATTATATTGGGATTATGACAAAAATGAGAAAGGACCAGAGGATTACACGGAATTCTCAGAAAAAAGAGTCTATTGGAGATGTCCGAACGGTCATGAATGGGAATGGGACATAGGGAATTTTTCAAAACGTGTCACTATCAGCAAATTCATTTGTCCCGAATGCCCCCGTCCATTAATTAAAGAAGGAAAAAAATCGCTTAGAGATGATGAACCAGACTATTTGAAGGAATGGGCTTATGATCTCAACACATACGTCAGACCAGAGGACGTATCAAGGGGTAGTGCGGTATCTGTATGGTGGAGATGTGAAAGAGGTCATGTATGGGAATCCACCATCGCAAACAGATCAAACGGACAAGGTTGTCCAGTTTGTTCTGGGAACAGGTTAGAAATTGGATATAATGATCTGGAGACAAGGTATCCATCAATAGCAAAAGAATGGGATACAAAAAGAAATTCCATATCTGCCAAAGAAATATTTCCAGGTACTGTGAAAAAATACTGGTGGATATGCCCTAAAGGACACAGTTATCAGGCATCACCCAATAAACGCACTTCTGATAATACAGCCTGTCCTTATTGCAGCAATCATAAACTTATGAAGGGTTTCAACGATCTGGCGACTACCAATCCTGAACTGTTAAAAGAATGGGATTATGAGAAGAATGAAGGATTGGATCCGGGAGACACATCCAAAGGTTCATCGAAAAAAGTATGGTGGATATGCCCTAAAGGACATTCGTATTATTCAAGGATAAGTAACAGGGCAATTCTGCATCGGGGGTGTCCGATATGCAATGGAAAACAGATATTGCCCGGTTATAATGATCTAGCGACCATCCGTCCAGATTTAGTTAAAGAATGGCATTCAGATTTGAACAATGGATTGTTGCCAACGGAGGTCACGCCCCATTCAAGAAAAGAAGCGTGGTGGGTGTGTGATAACGGACATGTATGGAAAACAGCAATTTGCAACCGGACTGCGGGCAGCGGTTGTCCTGTATGTGCGAACAAAAAGAGAGGGAGACACAGGGTTAAGAAAATCAACCAAGACTGATTTACTCAAAGTAATTTCATCATTCGAGAAGAGTATTTTCCATTCACTTAATCACGTAGATTTTCCCTTCGTTGTAGTCCTCAGGCAGATCCCCGACCCTCATGGTATCGCTGGTGGTTTCGCAGAAGTAGTAGTTCTTTCCCTTAACCTCGTAATATATTCCACCCGCGACGTATGATAACGCTACGCCTGCTCCGGCATGACCGTTGTTCACGTACTCTTCCCCTGTGAAGAGGATCATCGCAATATCGTAGCCCATCGCCTTCATTATCGCACAGTACAGGATCGACGTATCCTCGCAGTCGCCTCTCCTGTCGAACAGGGTCTCCTCAGGATATTTCCAGTATTCCGTCTTGCCGTTGTATCTCTCATCCAGTTCATAGGCGGTGACCTGCTGGACGAATGCGAGGACGAAGTCCGCCCTGTCGACCTCGCTCATGCCGATGGACTCATCGGCGAGGAATTTCGCGAGCTCCTCCATGGTGTCGGTCTGATATTGGACGTAGTTGGTGATGTAACTGGTGGAGGGGTGCCTATTGGAGGTCTTCGAATAGATGGAGTCTATCATTGAGTACGTGACGGTCCAGACCGCACCGTAGGTCTTCCCCTTGAACTTCCATGAGTATTCGTTCTTGATCTCCCCGTCGACGAGCTCCGTGAAGTTCTCGCTCTTGGTTGTGGTTCCCACATCCCCGCTCACCGTGACCGAGTACTTCCCGGGCGCGATGCTCATGTAGAGGTCGGAGACATCGTTAACCGATGCGACGAAGTTCCCGGTATAGTAATCGGTGACGATCCAGGTGCACTGGCTATATGCGTTCTTTGGAGATATGTATAGGGTCTCGTCCCCCTCGTACCTGTCCGTATCGGACAGGGCGACGATGGTCCCTCCGTTGCCTATGGGCACCGGACCGGAGGCCTTCGTGCTCACTATCCTCCCCTCATCGATCGAGTACCATCCCTTGAAGCCGTATCCTGTGAGCAGCGATACATCGAAGTACTGGCTGGAGCCGGGTGCGTACATCCCGTCACCCGTGACAGTCTCTACCCCTAATCCCATCTCCAGGGTGACGCTTACTCCGGTCCCGCCCTTGGGATACAGCGTGATGTCCTTCGCATCGAAGCGGTACGTGATATCCGAGCTCAGGCGCTTCCCGTTCTCGTCGTACCATCCGTCGAACGCATATCCGTTCTCCACGACGGCCTTCACCGTGACCTTCTCGTTGCCGTAGACGCCGGCCCCTGACGACGATATGATGTGCTCGCCGTTCACTATCATGACGGTATACTCGGTATCGTCCCAGGTATCCCAGTCCTCGGAGAGGTCGGGAGCGATGAACACGTATGCGGTGATCAGCGCCGCGATTAGGATGACGACGGCGATGACGGTGTTCCCGGCACTGGATCTCGGTTTCGGGGGATCGACTGCTGGGGGAACGGCGGCAGCCGTTCCACCGATGGGCTTGATCCTGCTTCCGCACCCCGGACAGAATGAGAAAGAATCATCAACCTCCTTACCGCAGTGCGAGCAGAACATCGCTCGAGAGGAGGTGATGACGGTATATAACCGATGGCTTCGATGCTTCGTTCCATCGTAACGATGCGATAAGACCTGGTTCCGAAAGGGCTGATGTTAAATCCCAGTATGCCGTTTTTCGGTCTATGTACAAGAGCATACTCGTCGCGGTTGACGGCAGCGAAGCGAACAGACTGGCTGTGGATACGGCGGTGCAACTCGCCAAGACGCAGGGCGCCGCGCTCACGGCGATATGCGTATTCGACACCGGCAGCTATGCCGCATTCCTGAACTATGCGAAAGTCGATAAGAGCGAGATCGATGCGATCTCCAACCAGGCCCTGGAGTATGTGAGGAAGGCATCCGAGGAAGCGGGTGTGGAGCTGAGCGTCAAGAGGGTCGTAGGGAAGCCCGTGGAATCCATCGTCGCGGAAGCGGCGAACCATGGATTGGTCGTATGCGGTACCCACGGAAGGACCGGCGTGTCCCATGCCCTGATTGGTTCTGTGGCGGAGAGGGTCGTCAGGTTCGCACCCTGCCCTGTCCTGGTGGTGCGCAACCCGGATCAGCAGTGATGCCCTATGGGAGACATCCTCTACCGTTACGGTTCCAGGTATTACATCAACATGACCAACAGGTGCCCCTGCAGCTGTATCTTCTGCGTGAGGAACGACACGGATGCGCTGGGGAGTGCCGAGAACCTCTGGCTTGATAAGGAGCCGACGGTGAAGGAGCTGAAGCTCGCTTTGAATTCTGCTGATTTAGCTCATACGGACGAGATCGTGTTCTGCGGCTACGGGGAACCCACAGAGAGGCTGGATGTGATATTGGAGCTGGCGCCGTACATCAGGGATGTGCTGCATAAGAGGGTCAGACTGGACACCAACGGTCTCGGCAACCTGATCAACGGAAGGGACATAGTGCCCGAGCTGGCGGAGGTATTGGATTCCGTCTCGATAAGCCTCAACGCGAAGGATGCGGACGAGTATCTCGAGGTCACGAGGAGCAGCTTCGGTCAGGGTTCCTACGAGGCTGTGATCGATTTCATCAAGGAATGCAGGAAGATGATCAACGGTGTGACCGTATCGGTCGTCGGAGGGTACATACCGCAGGCATCCGAGGATGAGTGCGAGAGGATCGCCCGCGAGCTGAACGTGGCGTTCAGGGTCAGATGAATGAATGTGACCGTCTTTTTATATCGAAACGGGAATAATTGATTGTATATGCCCGGCAATAATGTTTTTGTGTCCTACAAGTTCAGTGATAGTAATGTAAAGCCGTTAATTAGTGGGAACACTGCGCGCGACTATGTCAATCTATTGGAAAAGATGTTTGATAAATCTAAAAAGGTCTTTTATCGTGGAGAGCGCGATGATAATGATTTATCAAATTTTACCGAGGATAGGTAGTGTACCTGTAATTATCTGATGTTTTGATATATTTAAAAATCCATATCCCATCCGGTGAATCTAGATGGGAGA
>SUSV01000008.1 GCA_015063245.1 Thermoplasmata archaeon | reverse complement strand
TTTAAAAATAAATCCATTTGACCTATGAATTGAATACGAAGACATTCAAACTAATAACAGGAAGGCAGCATCCAGAAAGAATCCGAAATCAGGGGCGATGGAGGTCGCCCCATTCGCACATACCGTCGAGAAGGGGTATGAGCGACATGCCCGTTTCCGTTAAGGAGTATTCCACCTTAGGCGGTATCTGAGGATACATCTCCCTATGCACCAGACCATCGTTCTCCAGTTCCTTGAGAGCTGTGCTTAGGGTCTTGTCCGATATCCCTTCGATATACCTCTTCATCTCATTGAACCTTACAGATTTGAATTCCATAAGGGTATAGAGGATAGTCATCTTGTACTTCCCGCTTATCAGCGACAGGGTATAGCTGAACCCCGTGTTGCATAATTCCTCGTCCGCGATGCACCTTTCCATAATACTTTCTTCTTGGATAGTATATGATACTACTGTAAGTACCCAACTTAATTACCTGTATATTATCCGATTCTATATGAGGTCTTCTATAGCAGAATACAAAGCGGTCGAAGAAGCAGCCATGAACTTCGTGAAGAGTGTCGCCGAGGGCGACAGCAAGTATGCGAAAAACCTCTTCACAGACGATGCTGTCCTCTTCGGATTCCTTGACGGGAAGCTCGAGCACGGTTCGATCGAACAGTTCTATCACAATGTCGATACGGTCTCCGGAGGAGATTCCTTCAAGGCGAGGATTGATGTCATCGATCTCGAGGAATCCCTCGCGGTCGTTCGCGTCCTCGAAGAGGGATGGGGAGGAAGGATAGACTTCACCGACTACCTCCTTCTCCTGAAGATGAACGGTGAATGGAAATGCGTCGCAAAAGCTTACAACCAGAATTCAGATACCATCAAGAGGGATTGAAATGAAGACAGATTTGGGATCGGTACCAGCAGTATGCCCTATGCCCGTGCTCATCGTATCGGCATATGACGGAGAAGGAAAGATCAACCTTATGAACGCGGCCTGGGGAATGATATGCCAGATGGACAAGATCGCATTGTTCATCGACGAGGACCACAAGACCACGCAGGACATCCTCGCCACCAAGGCGTTCACCGTCGGACTGGCGGACAGGAAGTCCATGGTCCCCGCGGATTACGTGGGGATCGTGTCCGGGAACAAAGTCCCCGACAAGTTCGCACGCAGCGGATTCCATGCGACCAAGAGCACCCATGTCAACGCACCCATCATCGATGAGCTGCCCATCACAATGGAGTGCGAGCTCGCAGAGGTCGTGAAGACTGAGAACATGTACGCGATCGTCGGTAAGATCGTCAACGTCTGCGCCGATGAGGAAATTGTCGGAGATAACGGCAAGATCGACATCTCGAAGACCGAGATCCTCATGTTCGACCAGTTCAGGTGGAACTACGACCTGCTCGGCGAGATGGTCGGCAAGGCAGGAAGCGCCGGAAAAGAGCTCAAGTGAAAACCGCGTGCGGTACGCCGCACGCCCCATTCCCTTTTAGAAAGGAACCGATAAAAGGTAAACGGAGAGGGGGCAAGGGTTCCCCCCTCCTGGAAAGTTTTCGGATCAGTTACCGTTGGTGACCTTTTCCATGAGGCCCATGGACTTGCTGATCTCTTCCTCGGACATGGTCATATCGTTCTCGATCTGATACTCCGAGTGCTGCTCCATACAGTCGACCGTTGCGGTCAGGATTCCCTCGTTGGATGCGGAGAACTTGACTGTGATGGGCGTGTTCTTGGTGACATCCACAGGCAGCTCCATCTGGAACTGTCCGACGGGTGCTCCCTCGATCAGGTCCGTGGTCTTTCCGTCGTCGCCCTGGACGGCGGCATCCTCGTAGATCTCGACCATGATGACGTTCTGTCCGTCGTCGACGGGGTAGTATGTCTTGACGGTCTCGATGGGCAGGGCCTCGTTCCTGAAGATGATGTTGGAGATCATCTCGGTTCCGTCCTCGTACATCGCCTTGATTCCGAATGTCTTGGACAGGACGTTGTGAACGTTGATTGCACCCTCTACTGCTGCGGCCTCTCCGACGGCAGCTGTGTTCTCTGCATCGGGAAGGACGGCGTTGGACTGTGCGAAGATGGCAGCTCCCTTAGCGACCGACTGGTCGGGGTCGTAGATGTTGACCTTCGCGTCGGGGTACTTGGCGCAGATGTTGCTCTTGACCTGGGGCATCCTGGAGGATCCTCCGACGAGGACGACCTCGTCGATGTCGGCCATGGTGAAGTCCTTGGATGCAAGGACACGGTCGATGATCTCGAGCGTAGTCTGGATGAGCTGCGAGGAGGCGTTCTCGAACTCCTCCTTGGTGACTGTGAAGACGACCTTCTGTCCGTCGACGGTGAGGGTTCCCTTGGTCGACTCGGCTGTGGAGAGCCTCTTCTTGATGGTCTCGGAATCGTTGATCAGGGTCTGCTTGACATCCTCGTTCTCGTCGAGGTCGTCCTTGTCGATTCCGGTCTCCTCCGAGATCTTCTTCTTGATGATGTTGGAGATGACCGCGTCCCAGTCCTTTCCTCCGAGGAACCTCTCTCCGTCGGTTGCGACTGCTGTGAACGATGATCCGTCGATCTCGAGGATGGTGACATCGAATGTTCCTCCTCCGAGGTCGTACACGAGCACCCTCTTCTTTCCGCCGTCGGAGTGTCCGAAACCGAATGAGATGGCTGCCGCGGTGGGCTCGTTGATGACGGTGACGTCCTCAAGTCCTGCGATGGTTCCTGCGGTCTTGGTGGCATCCCTCTCGTTCTGTCCGAAGTATGCGGGGCATGTGATGACCGCCTTCTTCACGTCGCATCCGTGGTTGTCGTTGAAGTCGTTGATCATCTTCCTGAGGATGACCGCAGAGAGCATGATGGGGTTGTACTCGTCACCGTCGATGTTGACGGTGTAGTCAGTTCCCATCTGCCTCTTGATGGCAGTGACGACCCTCTCTGGGGGGTACATCACGGACATGTCCTTCGCGGGCGATCCGACGATGATCTCTCCGTTCTCGTTGAAGAGGATGACTGACGGTGTTGTGTCCTCCTGTTCGAAGTTCTTCTCAACTACCGGGTCCCCATCCTCATCGATGTATGCAAGGCACGAGTATGTCGTACCGAGGTCAATACCGATGCAATAATCTGTCATTCTTCTTCCTCCGTATTGTTTTCTGTGTTCTTTGTCTCTGAACTGGTTTCGGAAACTGTTTTGGCGGTCGTCTCCTCGGCGGGTGCCTCCTTGACTTCCGAAGCGGTTTCTTTCTCGGAGGCTGGTTCCTCCTGGGAAACGGTTTCGGATCCGGCCTCGGCCTTCTCCTTCGCGCTGTCGATGTATTTGTAGACGGTGACCTTCTCCTTGAAGAGCACCTTGTTGCCCAGCTTGTATCCGTCCGAGAGCCTGGCGGCAATCCTGCCGTTCAGCTTCGGGTCGTCCGTGGGCACCACGTCGACTATGCGCTGATGTATCGTGTTCAGCGATTCGTACGGGAAGTGTCCGATGAAGACGCCTCCGTCGATGAGGATGTTCTCCATGTCCACCTCGTATGCCTCGAATGAGGACAGGACATCCTTCGCTGACATCACATCAATCTTATCCTTCATCCCGGAGCACAGCTTGAAGAAGTCCTCCCTCATCGCTGCGATCTGCTCCATGGAACTGGTAAGCTTCTTGTTGGTTATCTCTATGTTCTGCCTATCGATCGCGGTGGTCAGACTCTTGATCTGCTCCCTCGTGGTGACGAAGGCGGACATATCCGGCATGGGAGGGTTCTCCCTGAGGTCCGCTATGACGTTCTCCAGCTCCTGCACCTTGGCGGTGAGCTGGAGGATCTTGTCCTCGAGTGCGGATGTATCGACAGAGACGACTGCTGGCACTGTCTCCGGCGCTTCCTCAGGCTCCGCCGTCTCCGGCTGGGCCTCCTCCTCTGTTTTCTCCTCCTCGGCAGGGACCTCCTCGACGGTTTCCTCGGCGATGGGTTCCTCCTGCACGGGCTCCTGTTCGACTACAGGCTCCTGCTCTACTGCAGGTTCCTGCTCGACTACAGGCTCCGGCTTGGGTTCCGGCTTGGGCTCTGACTTCTTCTCCTGGACGGATTTGGTCTGGAATCCGTTGGTCAGGAAGTTCTTCAGCTTCTTGCTGTTGTCTTTCATCTCAATCCCTCCTTGTTGAGAAGCCAGAGGAACGGATCCTCGACCCTCAGGGGCGAAACCGCCCTCGGTAATGCGTTTCCGGTCGGGTTGCATCCGAGCGCAGAGACCGCGAACAGGGAATGGTCCTTGAAACTGTTCACGACCGAGATGAACTCGGGGCCGATGGTCCTTCTGAGATACTCCTCGAGCTCCGCGTCGATCTGATCGAAGTTCTCCTCGTCGTACTTTCCGCGCTCGCGGGGTATGTGGAGGGCGGAGTTCAGACCTATCAGGACCTTGCTCTCCTCCTCGTTCTCGGGGATCTTGAACAGCACGTCGCTCTTCGTCAGGCTGACGGCGATCGGGATGTCGATCCTGTCCTTGCCCTTGATCTTGTTGTTGTTGCGGATGATCTGGCACACGTTGCTCAGTATGTCGGTCGGACTTGGTCCGATCTCAGGCTTGTTGTCGACGTGTATCCTCTGGTTGATGTACTTGACCTGCATGGGGTCGACGAGGAACACGATACCCGATGCCAGCGAGATGAACGCGTTCAGGTTGAGCGACATCATCCTGTTGGTCGATACCAGGTCCTCTCCGGCAGTGTCGAAGAACGCGAAGGTGAACACCTGCGGCTTGTCGTCCTTTAGGATCCTAAGATAGAAGATCAAAGGCTCGCGGGAGTTGTCGGAGCTTCCGAAGGACAGCGTGGGCTGGAGCTTCCTCTTCTCCTCGAACAGCCTGTGGTAGTACACGTCCCTGTACCTGATGGTGGTGCTGTCGTTCGCGGCGCTCAGCACACCGTTGAACTCCGTGCATATTGTGTTCTTCAGCTGGTTGATCAGCACGGCGATGTAGTGGCTCTTTCCCACTCCCTTGGGGCCGAGGATGACGAAGATCTTGTTCCCTTCCTCCTCCGCGCCCATGGGGATCATGTTGTGGCATGTGGGGCACACGCGCAGGTACGCCGGCCTCTTGCATATGTCGCAGAATCCTGACGAATCCCTTATGATGTGTTGCTTGGCGATGATAGCATCGGGTCCGAACGGGTCCTTGCCGAACACCAGGCTCTTCTCGCGGTCGATCTCGTTCTGACCGTCCTTCGAGACGTACAGGAGCTTCTTCTCGTCCTTGGTGCTGACGGCCTGCTTCGCGAACTCCTTCGCGCAGCTGGGCCCTGTGCACACGTAGTGGATCTTGTTCATGTCCACCTTGGTGAAGCAGTAGGGGCACACGTAGCCCTTCTTCTTTGCAGCTTCCTTCTTGGCCATTCAATCCTTCCTCCTGTAGAGCGGGTGTATGAATCTGAACAGGTTGTAGTCCTCCTCGTTGCTGAAGAACAGCCTCATGTGCTCGATGTCGCTGTGACCGTTGAGTCCGATGGACAGCTTGCACTTGCCCTCGGAGAACTGCACCGGGCCTTCAGACGACCAGACTATCTCCCCGTCGGTCTTCCTGAGGGGTATGCCCTCCTCGGTGCGGACCATGACGATCTCAGGAATCTTGTCAACCGATTCGTCGGTGGAGAGGTTGACGGTGCACCCCTTGCCCTTGGCATCCACGGTGTACCTGACCTTCTTGCACTCAGCCGAGTATACATCGATGGCGATACCCCTCGAATGAAGGGTCTCGTTGTCGATGTTGTAGGTCGCGAAGATGTTGATGCACTTCTTGGGCGATTTTCCCATGGGGATCCTGATCAGCTTATCCTCATTGTACTCGTCACGCCTCACGGTCATGATCTCTGCCGTAGGGTCATCGTAATCCTTGATGTCCGTGGTGGAGATGACCAGCTTGGCTGCGACCGCATCCTCGGGCCATGTCATGGTCAGGACGCAGTCCTTGTTGCTGATGAACTTCTCGACATCCCTGAACGGCTTCAGGTTGGTGACCATCACCTCGTTACCCTTGATGCACATGACACCGAGGGGGATGACGGGATAGATGTACTGTGCCGTTCCGTCAGGGAGGTTGAACCTCATTCCGTCGATGTATTCGTAGATGGGCTTGATCTCGGTCATCCAGGACTTGATGTCGGCCATATTGACCATGTTGCCCTGAATTGTGTACCTCTTCTCCGAGCAGAACAGCTTGACCGGCGATGTGGTGGACCACTTGGCGGTGAAGGTTCCGTCGGACTTGTTCCATGATACCCTCAGGTCGCGCACGGGTGCGGGCGCATCCAGCGGGACCTCCGAGAAGAACACTCCCTGGGACCTCTCCACCCTGTTGCGGGTCTCGTACTCGGCGACGAACAGGTAGTGATACCTGACGCCTCCCTTGAGGCCTATATCGTCGTAGATCGTATCGCCGTTGACATGCAGCTCGACGCTGGAACCGGATCCCTCGCTCTCCTCGGCCCTCCATATGCGGACACGTGTCGCTCCGCGGGGCTTCTCGTAGATGAGACGGAGTCCACCGTCGATCTGCTCGATGTTGACCTTGTCGACCTCGGCGAGGACGATGACGGGTCCGAAGTGCGCGGCCTCCCTGGAAAGGACACCCCAGCGCTTGGAGTATACTGAATAATAATATTCCACTCCGGGCTCCAGCGTCTTGTCGACGTAGATTGTGTTGGGGGTCTCCGCAAGCGGGCGGGTCTCATCCGTCACGATGGGAAGGGAGTTCTTCTCCCTGAACACGACGTATGTAGTGTTGGAGCTGTCGAGGGGCGCCTCGTACTTGATCATGAGGTGCCCGTCCTTGATCTTGCCGTGGGGGTCCACGGGACCCTGCGGGGGATACTGCTTGAGCACTATCCTCGCTCCGGGATGGTCGGGACATTCCTCGGATGCGCTGACGTAGAGGTTCAGCATCTCCGCCCTGTCCTCGATGCCCGAGGCCTTCTGGCAATACATGTCCGCGTTCTGCACGCGGAGCGATGCCTCGTCGTACTTCTGCTTGATATCCGGGAGATTCGGCATCTCCGAGGGATACTTCTCTATGATCTGGTCTCCGGCCGTCTTGGCCGCGTAGTACTTCTGGTAGGTGCAGCTGTCCACGACCAGTTTCTTCAGTGTGTCCAGCGTCGCCATCTCCTTCTGGAGCGATGCCTCCATCGCCGAGATGCCGGCGAATGTCGCGAATGCCGACTTCAGCTGCCTGAGGTCCGCCTCCGCCTTCGAGATGTTTCCTTTCTGCATGTCGACCTTGAAGGTCATGGCCAGGGCCTGGGCCTTGGTCTCCCCTTCCTTGAAGTTGAATCCGCACTTGATGCAGTTTATGTTGTTGGCCTGCTGCGATGTCCCGCACTTGGGGCAGACTATCCTGAAGTTCCTTCCGCAGAAGGGACAGAACATCGTGTTCTGCCCTCCGGGCACCAGGTTGTTACAGTCGGGACACCTGACCATGCTGCTGTCCATCTTCGAGAAGTTGGCAGCGATCTTCTTCTTGTGGCAGAATGTCTCGAGGATGTAGATGCACATGTCGAGGTCCATTCCCCTCACATAGATGTTCATGATGTCGTCGATGTACTTCCTGCTGATCTGCTGGCCGGTGTACTCCCTCTCGATGCTCTCCATGACGGGCTCCAGCACCTTGCTGCATTTCCCGTATGTGATGAGGTCGGTGAGCTCCTTGTCGGAGTCGATGATGAGCTTGATGCTCCTCAATACGGAGATATATGAATCCTGGTCGGGCAGGAGCTCCTGCCTGACGCTGTTGACCCTCTTCTCGCACAGGTCGAATGCATTCCTGAGCTGGGCGTACGAGCTCATGTCTGTGAGCGGATCGCACCTTATCTCCAGGTCCGGGTTCTTGATCAGGGCGTTGAGCACCTCCGAAGGGGTGTATGCGTCGACTGTGGAGAGGTTCGTGTAAGCGTTGATGACCTTCTCGCTTATCAGCTTCGGGATCGGTCCCTCGGAGATGTTCGCGACCTTGAGGACCGTCTTCTTATCCACGCCGTCCCAGTGGAGCCTCTTGACGAAGTTGTCGATGACTCCGGGGAGGACGACCATGGTGCCGTCCGCGAGGATGACGCAGTCGAGCTTGATCTTCTGGCACTTGCCCTCGAGATCCTTCATCCCGTCAGCGAAGACCTTCTTCCTGAGGATCGGGTCCGACATACAGCGCCTGATCTCGGGAACCTCGTCCAGCAGCTTGTGGTACTTGAACCTCTGGCCGGTGTCGTTCTGTTTGTTCCTGAACTCGTTTGCCCATCTGGTCTCCTGCTTGTCGATCTTGTCCTTGATCGACTCGGGAGTGTACTTGGCTTCGTTGAAGGGATTCAGGCCCAGGAGTTGACAGTAGTTGTCAGTCTTGCTAGCCATGTGTTCTCCTTCAGCGTACTGCGAGTCCCATGTTACCTGATGTGATCGCCGTTGCGATGGTTCCGAAGGTGTCGCCGAGCTTGTCGATGGTTGTGAACAATGCTCCGTCGTCGACTGTGGCGATCTGCCTGAGGAACGATGTGTCGGCCTCTCCGAGCCCGATGGCGATGATCGCGATACCGCCGTCCCTGCACCTTGCTGCCTGGTCGACGGCCCTGTCCCTCTTACCCCAGATTCCGTCCGTAAGGACGACGATGATACCGACTCCGGGCGAGGATGAGACAACTGACCTCGCTGTCTCCAGCGGGCTCATGTCGGTTCCTCTTCCGAGCATGTTGACCTTGAGGTCCTCGATTGAATTGATGACGACGCCTGTGTCCCCGGTGAGCTCGGTGACGACCTTGACCTTGTCTCCGAATCCGATGAGGGAGAACTTGGTCTTCTCATCCTCGAGGGTGTGCACGAACCTGCGGATCGAGTCCTTGGCGGCCTCGATGGGCTCTCCCTGCATACTCCTGGAGAGGTCGACGCAGATGGCGATGTTCTTGGCGATCTTGTCCTCGTTGGGCCTGTCGCGGGGGTTTCCTCCCATCCATCTGATGTCCTCGGGAACGGGCTCTGACTTGACCTGCAGGGCGTCCTCGCCCTGGAATGCCTTGATGTTGACGATTCCGTTCTCGTCGTAGTTGTACTCGATGTCGACGATGAGACCCTTTCCGTCGTTGTAGAATCCGGTGATGACAACCTTCGCGAGCACATTGCAGTCCAGGGGCACCCTGGACTCACCCTGGAGGGTGTAGACCTCGATCTTGTCGGTCATGTTGCCGGGCTTGATGGAGAACTTCCTCCTCTCCGTGCTGGGGACCTTGGAGTTCTTCTTGATCATGATCTCGTTGACGTACTTCGTTCCGTCCTGGCTGACGGAGAGCGCTCCGAGGCTGTGTGCCGTGACATCGGTCACGGTCATGGCGGCCCTCATTCCGGTGGCGCTGCTGCTGTAGAGCTCTGCCGTGATGGCTGCTCCCTTGGCGACCGCCAGATCGGTATCGCTGTGTGTGACGACCTCGCGTCCTGTGAAGTCCCTGAGGAACTTGGCGACTCCGGGCATCCTGGTGGATCCTCCGACGAGAAGGATCTCATCGATGTCGGTCCACTCCATTCCGAGGTCCTTGATGAGCTCGTCCATGACGTCCTTCGTAGCATTCATGAGGTGCTCGGTCATGGACTCGAACTCCTCCCTTGTGAGCGTGTACTTCTCGCTGCATCCCTCGTAGTTCACGGGGATGGTGACGCTCTCCGCGATGGACAGCGTCTTCTTGTATCCCTCGGCGGCGACGATGAGCTCGTTCTTGGTGGGCAGGTCGTCCCTGGGATCCACGTCGAACTCGTTGTAGAACTTGTCGCAGACGTACTTGACGATGGCTGCATCCCAGTCCTTTCCTCCCAGGATGTGGTTTCCGTGGGTTCCGATGACCTCGATGTTTCCTTTGGTGATTCTTACGATGGTGACATCGAAGGTTCCTCCTCCGAGATCGTAGACCAGCAGGGTCTTGTCGGCGGAGTGCTTGTATCCGTATGAGATGGCGGCCGCTGTGGGCTCGTTGATGATCTTGGGGACCTTGATTCCGCAGGACTCTCCTGCGCGCTTGGTGGCGATCCTCTGTGCATCCTCGAAGTATGCAGGTACGGTGATGACCGCTTCGTCGATCTTCTCGCCGCAGGCTGCCTCGGCATCTGAGATGAGGTGCTTGAGCAGCATCGCGGAGAGGTCCTCTGCGGTGTAATCCTTACCGTTGAAGCTTACAACGGTGGAACCGTCTCCCATGTTGCGCTTGAAAGCGGCAGCATTCACTCCGGTTCCGTTGGACTGCATGTCTTTTGCGTCTTCTCCGACCAGGATGTCGCCGTCATCCAGGAAACAGATGACTGACGGCGTTATCTCCTTGCCGAACGAGTTGCTCAGCATGATCGGTTTGTTCGATTGCTTGTCGTACCTTGCTACTGCAGAGTATGTTGTTCCGAGGTCAATTCCAACCTTCATAATCCCATCGTTCTCCCCATGTTTTTCACCGTATATAATATAAAGGAGGACGATTACGAAAATCGTAGCGAATTAAAAGGTTGAAGCTTAACTTTTGAGTGGCGGAATCAAGCCCTACGAAAATCGTAAAGGGCCGATTCCGCTGTCTTAACAGGGGTTTACTGAGGTTTGTCACGATAGCGCATCATGATCAGAATAATCACTGCCACAACGGCCAATGCCAGCACTCCGGAGATTCCGGCGATGATCTCCGCATTGTCAAGGAAGAAATCCCTGTTGAGCACCATGACGGCGGACAGGATCATCAGGATGACGGCGAGGCCGATAGCGACATAGACCAAGGGTCCTTTCATCATAAGAATGCATATCACTCCAACACTTTTAATCTCTCACCGAGATGCGGGAGGCATGGAAGATCCCGCTGAGCTCTGCATGCAGGCAGTAGAATGCTATCAGACCGATCCCAAGAGGGCGGTTGCTCTTTTCACACACGCATCCGAGCTCGGCTCGCCGGAGGGATTCTTCGGACTGGCCGAGATGAAGATCAACGGCATGGGTACGGAGACGGACATCCCCGGTGCGGTTGAATTATACAGGAAATCTGCTGAGATGGGCAACACCCCTGCGATGTTCAGGTTGGGGTCGATGTACACAGGCTCCTACGGCTACCCCGAGGACAAGGAGCAGTGCAGGTTCTGGTTCGAGAAGGCGGCCGAAGGCGGGATAGAGCTCGCATACCCTGAGATCGCCGCGATATACCTCTATGGATACGGGACGGAGGCGGATCCCGTCAAGGCCAATCATTACTATCAGAAGGCAGCGGATGCCGGAGAGCCCCAATCAATGTTCATGATAGGATACATGAAGACGGAGGGCGTCGGCACCGAGAAGGACATCAAGGGAGGGATAGACTGGTTCCGCAAGGCTGCTGTCGCCGGCATCCCCGAGGCCCAGTTCAGGATGGCGAAGGCCGCTGAGGAGAAACTTATCGAGGGCGGGGACAGGGTCGCCATGCAATGGTACACCATGGCCGCCGACAAGGGATTCGCTCCTGCCAAGTTCAACCTCGCCACGATGTACTACGAGGGAAGGGGGAGCGAGAGGAACGTCAAGCGTGCCTACGAACTCTATGATGAGGTAGCGGCGCTGGACGATGCCGATGCGCTGTTCATGACCGCGAGGATGCTCTACGAAGGACTTGGAACTGATCAGAACATGGAAGAAGCGTTGAAAAGGTTCGGGCGTTCCGCTCAGCTGGGGAATCAGCTGGCCTTTGAGTTCATGACCGACCTCCGCAGGAAGCAGAACACCCAATTCATCAAGATCGACGGTCTCTGATCAATCCTCGATGGGCTTGAACTCGGACTTGGGCTCGCCGCAGATCGGGCACTCCCAATCATCGGGGAGATCCTCGAACTTGACGCCCATCTTCTCTTCGTCGTAGATGTAACCGCAGACAGGGCACCTGTATTTCATGAGATGATGTTTCTGTCTGTGCATATTTAATGATGTCTGAACAGACGCCGTTCTAATAAGAACAATTAAAGAAAGAAAAGTGGGGGATGCCCCCCGTTTTATGGTTTCAGTCCTTCCTGCATCCGCAGGTGCACTCTTCCTCGATGGTCACATTGGGCGCATTCCCCTTTGCACACCCGGGGCAGTTGCAGCCGCAGCTGCTCCTGCCCTTGCGCTTGTTGCGAAGGAGGATGTAGACCGCGCCGGCCACCCAAAGGAGGATTATGCCGCCTACGGCCAGATCGCCGGCGCTCATTCCTCTGCTCCCTCCGGATCTGCCTTGCCCAGCTGCCTGAACGGATCCTTGGCGACCAGCAGGTAGATCAGGATGACTGCATCGATGGCTGCGAGCACATACGAGTACCAATCTATCGTATCTCCGATGATCGTTCCGTACACCACATACACGATGATGGACACGAAGTATGCAAGGAGGCACTGGTATGCGACCGCGATCGCGGTATGCTTCCATGTGCCCAGCTCCCTGTGGATGGCTCCGATTGCTGCGAAGCAGGGTGCACAGTACATGTTGAACGTGAAGAACGACACGATGGCGCTGTCCTGGAGGATCAGCGCGAGCAGCTCTCCGACAGCATCCTCGTCCAGGTCGGGGTTGCCTCCGAGGACGATGGCGAGGGTTCCAATGAGGTCCTCCTTTGCGATGAGACCTGTGATCGATGCAGATGCGAGCTCCCAGCTGTCTCCCCATCCGAGAGGCATGAAGATGTATGCGATGACTCCGCCGATCGCGGCGAGGATGGAGTCTCCCATATCCTCATCGGGATCGATGTAGTCGAACGACAGCGTGAAGTGCGAGAGGAACCAGATGAGGATCATCGTTAGGAGGATGATCGTTCCGGCCTTCTTGACGAATGCCCAGGATCTGTCGAACACCGACTTGATGCTAGTGAATAGCCCGGGCACGTGGTACGGGGGCAGCTCCATGATGAAGGGTGCCGGCTTTCCTGCGAGGTGCTTGAACTTCTTCAGGATGATTCCCGATGTGATGACGAGTATGATTCCTCCGAAGTATGCGCACACTCCGACCCACCATGCACCGGCCAGTGCGGCGGTGATGGCTGCGATGACGGGGAGCTTTGCTCCGCAGGGCATGAATGTGACTGTCATGGCGGTGATACGACGGTCTGCTTCGCTCTCGATGGTACGGCAGGCCATGACTCCGGGGATTCCGCATCCGGTTCCCACGAGAAGGGGGATGAATGACTTTCCGGAGAGGTTGAAGTATCTGAAGATACGGTCCATGACGAATGCGACACGGGCCATGTATCCGATCTCCTCGAGAATGACCAGACAGATGAACAACACGATCATCTGAGGCAGGAAACCTATGACCGCTCCGACTCCGTTCAGGATACCGTCGCACAGGAGGCCTGTGAGGATGTCGCTGACACCTGCGTCGACGCACCATTCCTCTACCATGGGAATGAGCTCGTCGCCGATGTAATCGTTGAGCCATCCGGTCGCCCATGCTCCGGGCGAAGTACCGAGCTTTCCGTCGTACATTGCGATGAAGTAGACGGCTGCGATGATGACTGCGAATATCGGGAGTCCGAGCCACCTGTTGGTTACGATCCTGTCGATGCGGTCGGACCTCGTTCCCTTATCGCTCCTCGGAGCCCTCTTGCACACGCCAGATACAGCCTGTCCGATCCTCTCATACCTGCTGTCAGCGATGATGGAATCGGCGGAATCGTCGAAGGTCTCCTCCATGTCCTTGATCCATGATGAGATAGCTTCCCTCGATCCGGGAGCTACCTCGTCTATCAGGGAATCGCCTTCGATGAGCTTGAAAGCGTAGAATCTCAAGCTGTCCTCGGGGACCTTGCCGCTCAGCTCCTTCATTGCGGCCTCGACGACGATCTCGATAGAGTCATCGTACTTGCTGACCGCAGGGGCTGTCTTGTTTTCGGCGACGGACTGTATGGTGCTGACCAGCTCGTCGATGTTCCTCTTCTTGGAAGCGGATATCGGCACGACCGGAACGCCCAATGCCTTGGACAGACCGTCGATATCGATCTCGTCGCCTGCGGCCTCGATCTGATCCATCATGTTGAGTGCGACGACCATGGGTCTGCCCATGTCGATCAGCTGCATCGTCAGGAACAGGTTCCTCTCCAGGTTCGTTGCATCCACAATGTTGATTATTGCATCGGGCCTCTCCTCGACGATGAAGTTCCTGGAAACTACCTCCTCCGGCGAATAGGGGGACAAAGAATAGATTCCGGGAAGATCCACCAGCTCAGAGTCGGTGCCCTTGATCTTTCCGACCTTCTTGTCGATGGTCACTCCGGGCCAGTTACCAACACGCTGCGACGCACCCGTCAGAGCGTTGAACAGGGTGGTCTTACCGCAGTTAGGATTACCGGCCAATGCGATTGTAAAACTCATAGTCATCCTCTCCTGGGAGCTGGAGGTCATTCGACCTCTATCATCTCCGCATACTCCTTCCTGAGGCTCAGCTCGTAACCGCGGACGGTGACCTCGATAGGGTCCCCGAGCGGTGCGACCTTGCGGACATAGATCTCGACCCCTTTGGTGATGCCCATGTCCATGATGTGCCTCTTCGAAGCTCCTTCGCCGTTGAGTTTCTTCACTTTGACTGTGGAACCCACGGCGGCTTCCTTCAATGTGCTCATTCTATCATCTCTCTGAAACATAGGTTCGGAGCTCTCCGCAGGTATCGAGCAGATACATCCCTCCCTAGTGCCAGGTTGTGAATCCGTTCTGTATCGGCGGTGAACGGAGGAACCGTTCTCGCCGTCGATTTCTGCCACCGAGAAGGTGCCGGGGGGACGCAGAATTATCAGACTCTAAATTAGGATAACCTAAAAACGATATATAATATTTTAGACACGGCTAAAACTATGATTAGGTTATGATAACAATCGCAACTCTACGATTCAACAGAAACAAAAATTGCATTATAATGCAGATTTTGAAGAAAAAACAGACAATTGTTGTATTGTAATACAGAATTCACGAAAAAATAGGTCAAAAAAATGTATTATAATACATATTTGGAGGAATAAAGGGTCGCGTTAACATGCTGCTGCCTAAAAGTAAGTGATCTATCCGATGGTTCTACAAAAAGCATCTGTTAGGATGGAAACAGCTTATCTAAGCGCCCATATCATGAGACGGAATCAGTGCTCGAGAACCTCATTCCTTCCCGTCGCCCTCATCGATGATAACGTTGGGCTGGGAACATCCCTCGCAATGGCTGCAGGAGCGGTCGCATCCGCATCCGTTCTTTCCTTTGCGCCTGCCCCTGATGAGGAAGATGACGGCATTGACCACGAGGATCAGGATTATCGCGATTATCAGCAGCTCGTATGCATTCATGCCTTTGCCTCCCTCTTCTGTCTGAACGGGTCCTTGGCCACCAGCAGGTAGGCGAGGATGACCACGTCCACGGCTGCCAGGGCGTATGTGTACCAATCGATGTCCACACCTATTATCGTTCCGTACACCGCATAGACGATTATGGCGATGCAGTAGGACACCGTGCACTGGTAGAGCACCGCGAGCCCGGTCGCGCCCCATGTGTCGAGCTCCCTGTGGATCGCCCCGATCGCCGCAACGCAAGGCGCACAGAATATGTTGAAGCTGAAGAACGACAGTATGGCGGCCTCGTTGCCCAGCATTACCGCCAAAGCATCGGAGACAGATGAAATGGTAGCCTCCGAATCCCCGACGAGGACCACGCCCAGGGTTGCTACGATGTTCTCCTTCGCCATCAGTCCGGTGATGGTGGATGCGGCGAGCTCCCAGTGGTTCTCCCATCCCAGCGGGATGAAGATGTATGCGATGTATCCTCCGAGCGTCGCGAGGATAGAATCCTCCATCTCTGTCTCGGGATCGAGATAGTTCAGTGCGAAGTCGAAGTGGCAGAGGAACCAGATGATCACGGATGCCAGAAGGACAACGGTGAAGGCCTTCTTGACGAATGCCCAGCACCTGTCGAAGATTCCCTTGAGCACTCCGTAGAGCTTGGGGATGTGGTAGGGCGGGAGCTCCATGATGAACGGAGCGGGATTCCCTGCGAGCCTCTTGAACTTCTTCAGGATGATTCCCGAGAAGATGACGAGGACTATTCCCATGAAGTATGCGTAGACTGCGACCCACATGTTCCCTGCAAGGGCTCCGGCTATCGCCGAGATGATCGGCAGCTTGGCGCTGCAGGGCATGAACGTGACCGTCATCGCCGTGATACGGCGGTCGGATTCGCTCTCGATCGTGCGTGCGGACATGACTCCTGGCACTCCGCATCCCGTTCCCACGAGGAGAGGGATGAACGACTTTCCGGAGAGGTTGAAGTATCTGAAGATACGGTCCATGACGAAAGCGACACGGGCCATGTATCCTACTTCCTCGAGGATGATCAGGAGTGTGAACATTATGGCGATCTGCGGGAGGAATCCGAGGACCGCTCCTACTCCCGCCATTATACCGTCGATGAGTATGCCCGACGTTATCTCAGATACGTCGTTCTCGTCACACCATTCTGACAGGTCAGCGCTCATCTCGGCGAACCAGTCGTTGAAACAGCCTGTAGCCCATGCCCCGGGCGATGTGAACGATTCCCCGTCGTAGAGAGCGAGGAAGTAGACCATCGCGATTACAACTATGAATATCGGGATACCGATTATCCTGTGGGTGACGATCCTATCGACACGGTCGGAGAGGGATCCGCGCTCATCGCGGGGCGCCCTCTTTACAGCGGCATCAACAACCTCAGTGATCTTCCTGTACCTGCTGTCGGCGATGATGGAATCGGCGGAATCGTCATACTCCTCCTCCATCCTCCTTATGGAACCCATGATGGATTCCCTTGCACCTGGCACAGACTCGTTCACCAGCGGGTCGTCGTCGATCAGCTTGAATGCGTAGAACCTTATGTTCTCCTCGGGCACCTTACCCTTCAGGGCGTTCTCGGCCTCCTGCGCCGTGCTCTCTATGGTATCGTCATAGATGACATGGGGCGGCACCTTCCTCGAGGTGGCGGCATCCATGATCGCTCCGACCAGCTTGTCGATGTTCTCCTTCTTCGCAGCGGAGATCGGTATGACAGATATACCGAAGGATTTCGCTATGAGATCCGAATCGATATGGTCGCCCGCCTTCTCGACCTCGTCCATCATGTTCATGGCGATTACCATCGGTATGCCCATGTCGATGATCTGCAATGAGAGGTACAGGTTCCTCTCCAGGTTAGTGGCGTCGACGATGTTGATGATCGCATCCGGCTTCTCGTTGACTATGTAGTTCCTGGATACGATCTCCTCAGGGGAATAAGGTGATAATGAATAAATCCCCGGAAGGTCCACCAGCTCGGCGTCGCATCCCCTGATCCTTCCGACCTTCTTGTCGATGGTCACTCCGGGCCAGTTGCCCACACGCTGCGACGATCCTGTGAGGGCGTTGAACAGCGTGGTCTTCCCGCAGTTGGGGTTTCCGGCGAGTGCTATGGTGAGGGTCAAGGGGGGTTCCTCCGGGAAAGGTGTTATTCGACTTCTATCTGCTTGGCATCCGCCTTCCTCAGGGTGAGCTGATATCCGCGGACCGTTATCTCGATCGGATCCCCGAGGGGAGCCATCTTGCAGACCTGTATCCTCACACCCTTGGTGATGCCCATGTCCATGATGTGCCTTCTCACAGGCCCCTCCCCGTGCAATTTCTTGACTATGGCTGTACCGCCTACGGGGATGTCGTTCAGGGTGGTCATGGCTAACAAACTCACTGGGTGACCATTATCTTGGCGGCCATCCCTTCGTCGATGGCGATCCTAGAACCCCTGACCTCGAGGATGCGTCCCGATTTATCGAGATTGACCATCCTGATGCTGGTGCCGGGGATGAATCCCAACCCTTCAAGGAATCTCTTGACTTCGCACTTGCCGGAGATCCTCACGACCTTTCCGCTCTCCCCGTTCCTGAGGAACGACAGCGGGATGGAAGGGACATGCGAAACATCGGCTGTGCTGTCCACGTTGAGATTTAGGGATTCCTTCGCCATGATTAGGAGAACCTAAACTAGCTATATAATGTGCTCGGTCTGACAATTCCGGGCTGCTGTCAGAAATAGCACAACTGCATCGATATGACTGACAAAGAGGGGGATATACCGGGGACTTCCCTTGTCCCCGGTCGAGGTTACTAATCATGGACCTTGCCGGCATCGGACGGTTGATTATCGAGGTTACGTTGGTTTGAGGCTGTCCGTCCGCTTCCTGTCGGTTCACTAAATTGTTTGAGTCAGGGGGCCCCCCGACCCCCTGTTGGTGGTGATAAACAGTTTGACGAAGATCACAACCTGCGGGTTGCCTTCCGTTTCTGACCGATGATGTATTGCATCATTCGTTCACAGATTTAGGAATGACTAAAAGATATTTAAATTTTAGGAATAACTAAATTTTTGGTACAAGTCTTAGTTCTTTATATCTTACTTACGGCCATCTTTATTATGGACTAATGAATCACTCTACTCATGCAGACAGATATCGAGATCGCATACGCGGCGAACGCGAAACCGATCAAGGAGATTGCGGCCAAGATCGGCCTCACAGAGGACGACATCAGCCCATACGGAAAGTACATCGCCAAGGTCCCGATCGAGCACCTCGAGAAGCTCAAGGACAAGAAGGATGGAAAGCTGATCATGGTCACAGCGATCACGCCCACTCCCGCAGGAGAGGGTAAGACAGTCACATCCATCGGATTGATGGAGGGACTCGGCTACCTCGGAAAGAACGTTGTTGGTGCACTCAGGGAGCCTTCCCTCGGACCCACGTTCGGAATCAAGGGAGGAGCCACCGGAGGAGGAAACGCCCAGGTCTACCCCATGTGGGATATCGACCTCCACTTCACCGGCGACATCCACGCCGTGGCTGCGGCGCACAACCTCCTGTCAGCTATCGTTGACAACGAGCTCGTAAGGGACAACCCCCTCGGCATCGACCCCGCACGCGTCGTGTGGAGGAAGACCGTCGATATGAACGTCCGTGAGCTCAGGAACATCGTCACCGGTCTCGGAAAGGACAAGATCAAGGGCGGAGTGCCCCACGAGTCGGGATTCATCATCACATCCGCATCGGAGATCGCAGCTATCCTCTGTCTTGCAAAGGACCGCGCGGACCTCAGGGCGAGGCTCGAGAGGATCGTCGTCGCATACACCTACGACAACAAGCCCGTCACGGTGAAGGACCTGAAGTGCGTCGGAGCCATGATGGTCATCCTGAAGGATGCCATCAACCCCAACCTCGTCCAGACCCTGGAGGGACAGCCCGTGTTCATCCACGGATTCCCCTTCGCGAACATCGCGCACGGCAACAACTCCATCATCGCGACGAGGACGGCTCTCAAGCTGGCCGACTACGTCGTGACGGAATCCGGTTTCGCCTCCGATCTTGGAGGGGAGAAGTTCATGGACATCGTCTGCAGGGAATCCGGCCTCAGGCCTTCCTGCGTTGTCATCGTCGCCACCGTCAAGGCATTGATGACGCACGGCGGAGGCGTCCTCGACGACGAGTCCACCCTCACCATAGATGCCCTCAAGAAGGGAATCTGCAACCTCGACAAGCACATCGAGAACATGTCCTCCTACGGAGTCCCCGTGGTTGTCGGAATCAACCACTTCGCTCAGGACAAGCAGGAGGAGATGGATGTCATCCGCGACCACTGCAGGGAGATGGGAATACCCGTCGCCTTCAACGACGGATTCATGAAGGGAGGGGAGGGAGCCGCCGAGCTCGCCCAGACCGTCGTGGACACCATCGAGTCCAAGAAGACAGACTTCAAGTTCCTCTACGACCTCGACCAGCCCATCAAGGACAAGATCGAGATCATCGCCAAGAAGATCTACGGAGCCGACGGCGTCACATACGACCCGCTCGTCGACAAGAGGATCGAGGGCTACGAGAAGGACGGATTCGGGAAGCTCCCGATCTGCATCGCGAAGACCCAGGCATCCCTGTCCGATGTGTCCACCCTCAAGGGTGTGCCCAAGGGATGGAAGCTCCATGTCAGGGAGATCAACATCTCCGCAGGTGCGGGATTCATCGTCCCCGAGTGCGGTACGCTCACCCTCATGCCCGGACTCCCCAAGGTGCCTGCGGCGATGAGGATGGACCTCAAGGACGACGGAACCATCGTCGGACTCAAGTGAAACTCTTCAGGGGGACATCCCCTTTTACTTCCATTTTTTTGTACAGAACCTGAGGGTTCGATTATCGACAACCGAGATCGGATCGAGTCCTGTATGTAGGGCTGTCGAGAGTGCCTAGGCACAGACCGGATGATCCGGCCTGACATCGGTTTATCAACTCACCTCTGTCGAACAACAGCACATCGTCGCCGCATTCTTCAGCGATACCGTCTATGTAACCGGATACGGAGAACAGACAGTAGGTGATATCAAAATCGCTCAACTCCCGTACCACGGATACTTTGCTCCTGAGTGAGTTGAGTACCGTCAATCCTATTGGTTTCGAAGTGAACTTGCATTCGGCCACATAAGCACGGCCGTTCTTCCTGTCCAGAGCTATGAGGTCTATCTCGCCTTTACCCCAGTATTTTCCATATTCCGCGCATACTCCGCGAGACAGCAAATATCTGCGGAGCTCCTCTCTGCATACATCTTCGAACACGAATGCTGCATGCGAATCAACGAAGTGCTCTTCCAGGCCCCTGATTGCAACCTCGTTCTCCCTTCTGGATATCGATTTGGCATACGGGTATACGAAACGGAACCATAGTGAGAGGAAATTGTCGGAAATCAGATACTGAGCGTTCCTGCTCTTCTCAGGTTTGCCCTCCGTCACGGGAACGATCTTCGTTACCATACCGGTATCCATGAGCCTCTTTATGTAGGGGAGTATCTCATTGGACGGTGCCTGGACGGCACCGGTGATCTTCTCCATGGTCCTGTTCCCATTCGCTATGGCCTTCAAATACGTGTTGTAACTGGACAGATTGCTAAATTCCGAACCCAGGAGGTATTCCCCTTCATTGAGCAAGGGTGCACCGGGCTTCATGGTCATGGATATTGCTCCGTCTATCGGTTCCTTGCTGCCCAGCAACATCATGTAATGCGGAACCCCTCCGGTTACAGCGAATCTCTCCACAGCTGTCCTGTAATCTCCGCCGGTGAAGGTTTGGCGGAATGTGAGCGGCAGAAGCATCAGGTCACAAGTGTTCCTTCCGTACAAGGGGCTCTTCGAATTCTCCGTGAGTCCGTTCATGGAAACGAGCGAAGAACCGCATAGAATGAGCATCACGCCCATGCTTGAGAGATACCTGTCCCATAGCGCCTGGAATTCCTTCAGGAGGTTCTTGTCGGCAGATACGGCATAGGGGAACTCGTCTATCGCGATCACGACCTTTCCTTCTGCTTGGGATGCGTAATAACGCAACGCATCCGACCAGCTGCTGAATCCCAGAGAAATCCCCGACGGTCCGGAAATCTCGGCGGAGAGGGATTTGAGGATAGATGAGGAGGTCTCGCGATCGACCTCGAAATACAGATGTTCTTTATCCTTCAGGAACTCCTCTAGCAGTCTGCTCTTGCCGACCCTGCGCCTCCCTTTGAGGATGACGAAGGAATGATCTAAGGCATATTGCTCCTCGAGTATCTTCAGCTCTTCTTCCCTGCCGATGAATTCCATGATGTGCAATGCTTTTGAGGATATTTGAATGTTCGCTAATAGAAAAAAATTTAAGTTAAAATTTTTTATATTGTTTAACCAGCAGAATTCTCATAATACCCAGATGGAGGTTCTGATGATTTCTACGAATCATTGAAAAGAGGATTAATGGACCCCCGAAGGGGTCCGGTTTACATTTCAGGTTCGTCTGTCGCTCAGTGTGCTCTGAAGAACACGATGGCAACGATGATCGCTGCTGCACTGGCGATTGCCGCGATGCAAGCGACTACCACGGAATCGACCTTGTCGCCACCGTCGTCATCATTGTTCTGAGCGGTGCTTCCGGAGGATCCGGTATCATCATAGGTTGGCGATGCGGGTGCATCGGGTCCGATGATGGTAAGCATGGCGGTCATCGACCTGGGTGCGTTGTAGTTCGGCGATGTTGTGGAGAACGACGCGGTGATCCTGGTCGGTCCGTCGCTGGCGGTCTTGGCTGAACCGGAGTAGCTCACTGTGGGGCTGCTTCCGTCGGCTCCGACGGGGAGCTTTCCGGAGATCTCGATGTGCTGGGGCAGACGGTTGTACCTCTTGCTAGCATCCTTGAAACTGACACCGGACATGTCGTAATCGCCCTTGGCGATTGTGACCTGCTTTACATACTCGAACGGAGGATAGTCCTCTCCATCATAGAATATCTTGACGAATATGGTCTCGCCTGCGTTAACCGAGTTGATATCCTCGATCTCGTTCTCACAGTCTGCATCAGAGTAGTACTTCACGGAGAGGTTGTCAACTGAGTTGCCTGACTGAAGGGTTCCAGTGATGACAGGGTCCTCGCCGTACTTCTTCGATACAGCGGGCTCATCGACCCAACTGTCTGTCAGAGGCATCTCGATGATCGAGAATATTCCGGGATAATCGGGACCATAGAACAAATCGAACCAATACTCATCGTAATCGACGGGGACCTCACTGGAATCGGTTTCAGATTCTGAGTCGCTGCGAATTACGACCTTGGCCAGTTCGTATTCCTGAATAAGGTACGAGTTACCTTCTGCTGCCTTGTAGTAATAGTCTCCAAACTCGATATCGCTAGTCGCGAATGTCATGGTAACTACCGAATCTCCGAATCCGGTCTCCACTTCTTCTTCGAAAGTGTCTTCCCCCGTATAGTAAACAGAATACTCGGGGATGATGAGCTTCAGTTGTCCATTATAATCGATTGAAGTTCCACTTTCATAGATTTTTTCCGTGAAATCACAGATGATGTCTCCATCGACAGTTCCGTTTATGATATCGTTGGCAAGGATGCCTCCGTTCCTGATCTCAGAGACTATCTCAACGGATCCGTGATTGATGAACAGTTTGTAATTGACCATTATTCCGGAGATACTGATGGTTCCACCCACACAGTTGTCTATGAGTGCCTCATTATCGGCAAGAGACTCCAGATCGTTGTCGATCAATCCTCTGTAGTTATCGCCGCCTTCGTATATCTCAAGTAATTCGGGCATACCATTCAATAGTACTCCGAATTCATCCTCAGACTCCCCTGCAACTGAAATCGTACCGTAATTGATGACGACATCGTAATTATCCAATTCTCCGAAATACAGAATGTTGATGCTACCGTTATTGATTATCTGGGCACGATCCAAGGTTGTATCGATGGAACTTTTTGACATGCCTTTGACATCAGGAGTGGTACGATTCTTGAAATATCCGGGGATAGGCATCTCATTCTCTGAAAGACCTTCAAGATCGGTCGTATCAACGACGAATCCGGAAATCGTGATGGTACCATCGTTGTTGATGATACCTCCATTTTCGAAGTGTCCACCTCCACCAACATTTAATGCAGCTTCTGCGTAAATGTTGAGAGTAGAACTGATGTATTCATTGGAGAATACACCGTCTTCAGAAACTGCAATGGTACCATAATTGTTGACTGTACCATTATTGAAAACATTAGCGCCCGATTTTACAGTAAGGATACCGTCTTCGGCAGCCTGAGAATCTTCAGAACCGTTCTGGATCGTTCCGTAGTTTTCAATCAATAGGTAAGAGTATCCTCTGAGTTGGTCACTGAATTTGATTGTACCGAGATTGATGAGTTTACCTCCCTCATAAATGGAAAGTTTATAATCAATTGTCAACGTACAACCAGAGTCGATTATCAACGTAGCTCCGTCTGGAATCACCAATTCGGTAGACAGGATAGCGTCGACGGTAAGTGCTACTCCGTCGGACACATCACTGCTGACTTCGTATCCGAAACCGTCCAGATATCTATTCGTTACATAGTTTTCATTCGTAATATTCTGATTAATTATTATGATCTCTTCAGATGGTTCCCCACCCTGATCTCCCTCAGCCTCTTGTTCAATGGATTTGAACTGATCGGGATTCGAAACGACTGCTGTGCTGTCATCAGAATAATCGATTGTGGCGAAGACTGCGATCGCCATCGCCAGAATCGCAAGAGCAACAAGAAGCCTTGTTCCTTTGTTTTTCATTTCTTTTCCCCCTTTCCTTTATGCGGACCGATATCCGCATCTAAGATTGACTGCAGACACCTCCGCATGCCGTTGAGCAGCGATAGGACTTCTGCTAACGACGAACAACATCCCCAAACCCGGACGATAACTGATAATGATCTCAAATAGGAAGAACCGTCAGCAGATATGCAGGGTCTCAGAAGTTTTGTTCCTCGATTATAATAATATAAAATCTTTAGAATTATTTAATAACGTCAGTAAAATAAGCTTTCTATCCCGATTTCATATGATTCTCGTGCTCTACGTGAAATGTCGATGCTGTTTGATCCATCTAATCGTATGCCTTTGTAAAAGATTGTGTGAATGAGTGGCGAAATGAGGTGTAAAGGGCCCCGTTCGGGGCCCTGTTTTGATTATGGTTTATCGTTCACAGCCGTTCACTGCTGCCTGAAGAAAACGATTGCGACTGCGATCGCTGCTGCCGCTGCAACGGCTGCGATGCATGCTACGACGATCGGATCGATGTCGTCATCTTTGTCGTTTTTCTTCTCCGTCGTGGTTCCGGATCCGGAATCGTAGTCGATGGGTGCGGGCGGATTCGCTGGCTCCGATATCGTCAGAACGGCCGTCATCGGTGCGGGAACGTTGTAGTTCTCGGACTCGGTGGCGAACACAGCGGTGATGGTCCTAGGCCCATCCCTTGCTGTAATTGCCGATCCTGAGTAGCTTACGGTAACCTGTATCCCATCCGCTCCTGTGGGGAGGGTTCCAGAGATCTCGAGGTGCTGGGGCAGCCTGTTGTACTTCTTGGTGGCGTTGTGGAAGCTGACGCCGGACATGTCGTAGTCTGCCTTCTCGATCGTCAGTGCGGAGCTGAGTGTGATGGATCTGTGGTCCTCGGACACTCCGGGTCCGTCGAATATGAAATCCACTCCTGCGCCATCGTTGAGTGCGATTATCACATCATATGTCCCTGCTGTCAGGAATTCAGTAACGGCGGGATCGGTTCCGTTCTTCACGAATGAGATGGTGTAATACGAATCATCGAAATCCAGACCTCCTGTGACACGAGCGGTCTTGGGCTCTCCATCGTACACGCTGCTGACATCCTCTCCAAAGTCCACGGTTATGTTTTCGGTAGAGACGGGTTCAGGCATGATCGTGTATGTCGCTGAAGCCTCTCCAGTAAAGTTATCGTTCTTGGGAGTGAGGGTCAGAGTCTTATCGCCTGTACTGGTCATATCCTCGGGCCATTCTCCGTTGAAGTCAGCGGTCACATCGACATCGTTGAAGGTGACGGTGAATCCTACCTCATGCGGCTGTTCGTTAAAGACTCCGGATTTTGAAGTGAGCGTAACTACAACTTCCTCGGATGATGCTGATGCGGATTGGATTGTGAATGACGCGGTAGTAGAACCGATGAAATTGCTGTTCGCAGGTGCGATACTGATTGACTTGTCGCCAGCGTTCTTCATATCTTCGGGCATCGTCACTGTGAAGTCAGCGGTAACATCGACACCGTTGAGTGAAGCGGTGACGGAATTCTCCTGATCCGATCCGGTGTAAGTGAGTTCGGGATAAGCCACGTTGAATGTCACATCACTTGTGGATGCGGCTGTGACCTCGAAGTCTCCAGTCTTAACGCCGGGTACGATGTTCGTATTCTTGGATGAGATGGTAAGGGTGTATATGCCGACATCCTTAATTGCATCCGAGGACCAAGACGGATCGTTGAAATCCCCAGATACATCGACATCTCCAATCTTGATCGTGTATGTCGGACCATTCTGAACCGAACCCGTATATGTGCCGGATTCTGCTGCCAATGTGAGGATAACGCTTTCGAGTGATGCTTGCTGGATATTCCATTCCCTCGAGATGGATCCTGTGAAATTGCCGTCTCCGTATATTGTCAGTGAATAGCTGCCGTTCGTGTTAACATCGGTCTGGGCCGTGCACTCTACATGGTAATCATTGGAAGCGTCGAGATCGTATTCATCGATAGAAACCGATGTGATCGTCGGAGTCTTCTGGATCCCGTCATAGACGGGCATGTCCGCAAAGGAGACATCCACTGTCACACCATCGCCGTCCAAGGGCATGGGCTGAACATTCCATGATGCTGAACAAGAACCGATGAAGTTATTGTTTCCGTCTACATACAGTACATAACCATCCGCCCTGATATCGCTACCTACGTCATCGGAAACTTCCAGATCATCATGATCGCTGAGGAAGAACGTCAAATTATCCACTGTAATGGAGACGACACCCTGCGTGACCTCCTCGCCAAAATTGTATATCGGTGAATCTGCGAGAAGCACTTCGGCATCACCGATGTCCCTGGGTTCGATATTCCAATATGTGGCAATTACGCCGCCGAAATTGCCTGTACCTACTATCGATACCGGGTATTGATCGGTTTCAGTCTTATATGTCGCTGATGTGGTTCCTTCCAGATCATAATCGTCTTCAGTGATGGTGAAGCCATCTATAGTCAGTACAACAGTGACAGTCTGCTCCGAACCTGTATATGTTGGGTTGGTGACCGTATACGCTACGCCCTCGCGATATTCACTTATTTCAAACGGGTGGATGCTCCACTCGACATCAACTTCTCCAGAATAGTTGCCCTTTCCTTTGACTTTTAAGATGTAATCATCGGCATCTGTACCCTCTGTATCTCCAGAGACATCATAATCCGTTCCCTCTTCCAGCTCCGTGTCGTCGATCCTGATGACAACTCCTTGCTGCTGAACACTGGCGTTGTATTCAAGCTCTTGGTACAGTAGCGTTATATCACCTATGACGATCTCCTTCGGACTGATTGTCCAATCACCGGCCTCGTAAATGGCAGGTTCGATTGTACTTCCTTCCTCAGGAGTCACGCTTATTGAATACAGGCCTGCAGAAGCGGCCGAGATGTTGTACGAATATGTTCCGGCATTTCCATCATCAGTATCGTTCGTGACGAATGTCAGTGTGACTTTTTTGTCATAAAAACCTGTTTCTACATCTGCGATTGTTGAAGACTGATCCCCATCGTAGGTTGTGGTTTGATCAGGAATGTACAAGGCTAATCTGCCGGTGGGGTGAACTGTCATGAATCCATCACCGCTTTCGGTAACTACTCCTGCATTGATTTCGTTGACGAGATATGAATACACAACTTCATCATCCTGTGATTCATCCACGCTCCGGTCACCAATATTGCCACGCGATCTGTCGCCTGAACCTTCGCCTAAATGCATGATACCTGCTACGTCGAGTGTTCCATGGTTGATTATGTCCCCATAACAAGTAAGGTAACCAATTTCTGTTTCTTCTGTACTGCCTGTAACAGTAAGGGAACATCCTGAATCTATTATCAACTTGGAACCTTGTTCAATGTTTAAATTCGCACTTAGTGTAACATCTGCCTTGATGTGTATTGTTCTATCCTCGGATATTTTGTATATGCGATAACCATCCCAAGCGGTATTTACTGTGATGTCTTCTTCTATTGGGATTATCTCAGGTTCTCCTGCATCGATGGCATCTCTCTCATCTGAATCACCGACAACGGCGAATACAGCGAAAGCCATGACCATGATCAAAATCATCGAGAAGAGCTTTATTCCTTTGTTTTTCATTCCTAATTCCCCCTCCCCCCGAAAACGGATTGCTGATCCTTCCCGAGGAGTATAGCAGACAACTCGATCACATCTCCATGTCTGCGAATGACGAACAGATGCTCCGCGGAATGTCCGATGAGCGGGATGCACAGGCCCCTATCGGGTAGGGGCGGACATCCAACCCGAACATTGCCGCGGGAATCCGTTCTGAGTTTTTGGTCCTTGTGAGGTCTTGCATTTATAAAATACAGGTGTCAAATAAAGGAAACATACATCTAACCTTATTACGAATATTACCTAAATCATTACGAAATTCAGCAACAAATTACCTGAAGATATGAATTGTGTCCACCGTATCCTCGAATTACACATATCGTCGAATACCCAAAATGAAGACTATGGATTGAAGAATAGGGTTCAGGGGTATAGGTTTCAAACCTTCCCCTTGTCGGCCATATCGTACCAGCGGTCTGCTTCATCTTGATTGGCCTCGACGCCGTCGCCGTTCCTGTACATGTTGCCAAGCAGGACCTGCGCACCCTGGTGGTTGTTCATTGCGGCCGTCATCAGCCACCTCACCGCCTTGGTGATGTCCCTGTCCACACCAGCCCCGGTCTTGTAGTACTGACCGAGGATGAACTGCGCCTCGATGTGGCCGTGCTCCGCCGCCAGCTTCATCCAGCTCGCTGAGACCTCCAGGTCCCTGGGGATGCCCTCGTCCTTGAAGTGGATCAATCCCAACTCGTACTCCGCACGCACGTCCCCTCTTCCGGCCGCCATGAGGAAGTACTCCTTGGCCTTCTGCGGATCCTTATCGACACGGAGTCCGTTCAGATAGATCATACCCAGATAGTATGCGCATGCGGGATGTCCACCCTCGAATCCCTTCTCGAACCATACGCGTGCCGAGACGTAGTCCTTGGCGACACCCTGCCCCCTCGCATACATCAATGCAAGATAGTAGCAAGCCTCCGCACTGTCGTTCTTGGTCTCGCGGATGAGTATGTTATAAGCGTCCAGATATCCGGGCTCGTCCCTCATGCGAATGATGTACTTTGCCCTCTCGACAGGCTCCATCACATCCGAGTCCGAAATCATGGTCAGTCCATCGATACCGACAATAAATACATGTCGGGATTGATTCGCGCTTTCTTACCATTGCAATGGGAACCGTCATATATCGCGCGCCATTAACAGGGGGATAGTGAGATTATGGTCGCAGAGCCCTTCATGACAGCACGTTCCCTCATGGACCGCAGTTCCAAGGATTACGATCTTCCGAAAGCGGCATCCGCAGCGAAGGAAGCCTCATCCGAGAACGCGGATGCGAAGTACCTGTACGCATTGTTCATGTACCTCGGGGAGGGAGGAATCGCTCAGGACAAGGATGCGGCGAAGGCATTGTTCGCCGAGGCGGCATCCGATTCCAAGGAGGCGGACATCGTCGCGAAGGAGTTCGGTAAGAACACAGGAGATGTCATGGACGGGCTCATCGCCCTGAGATTCAAAGGAGAGCAGAGGGATGCGGAGGCATCGAAGGAGCTCTTCCTGATGTACGACAAGGGCAACGACAAGGTGAAGAAGAGCCATGCCGAGGCCGTGAGATTCTACACAGCATGCGCCGAGCAAGGGGATGTCGGTGCACAGACCAAGATCGGATTCATGTACCTCATGGGCAAGGGTATCCCGAAGGACAGGGGCCTCGCGCTGAAGTGGCTGGAGATGGCCGCGGAGAACGGCGACGGGCTCGCCATGTACCGCATCGGCCAGATGTACGACCAAGGATTATGCAACACCGACCCCGACGAGAAGAAGGCCAACGAGTGGTTCGAGAAGGCCGCCGAGGCCG
Organism: Thermoplasmata archaeon; assembly: GCA_015063245.1. Taxonomy (GTDB): domain Archaea; phylum Thermoplasmatota; class Thermoplasmata; order Methanomassiliicoccales; family Methanomethylophilaceae; genus Methanoprimaticola. The sequence goes on along the minus strand of SUSV01000008.1, from coordinate 42,488 downwards.
GGAACAGGGACGCGCAGTTCTCCATCGGATGCACATGCATGATCCCCAACACCAAGCGCACCAACGCCAAGAAGGGTGCGGAGATGTTCAAGAGGGCGGCGGAGCAGGGCCATGCCGAGGCCCAGTACCAGCTGGGCATGTGCTATGCATACGGGCAGGGCATCAACAGGGACCCGTCCCTCGCCGTGAAATGGTTCGAAGAATCATGCAAAAATGGATACCAGCAGGCGATGGTGGACTTCGCCAACATGTGCTTCGAGGGACAGCTGGTCCCGAAGGATCTGGAGAAGGCGGCGAGATGGTTCACCGAGGCGGCGAACCACTGCAACGGTTATGCGCAATACGCGCTCGCATGCATGTACGGCAACGGATATTACTACGAGCAGAGCGACGAGCTGGCACTCAAATGGTTCAGGGAGGCGGCGGAGATGGGAGAGGTCAACTCCCAATACTGCCTCGGATGCTTCTACTACGAGGGAAGGGGTACCGAGAGGGACCTCACAGAGGCCGCGGTATGGTATACAGAAGCAGCTGAGAAAGGGCATCCCGCAGCGATGGCGTTCCTCGGCATGTTCAAGGTCACAGGCTCCGGAGTGGAGCAGAACGTGGAGGAAGGATTGCAATTGCTCGAGGATTCCTCCAAGGCGGGATACTATGAGGCACAGTTCTACCTCGGGAAACTCTACTACGAGGGGAAGTACGTCAAGAAGAACGACCTCCGCGCCAAGAGATACCTCAACATGGCCGCCAAGCAGGGCGACCCCGATGCGGCTGCCCTCCTCAACATGATGAAATCCAAGAAAAGGTGAGCACCATGGGATTCGAGGAGGTCCTCAGGAAGGCCCAGGACGGCGATGCGGATGCGCAGGTCGCGATGGGTTACCTCTTCTTCAAGGGCGACGGCGTGGTCCAGGACCGCAGGGAGGCCGCCAGATGGTTCTATCTCGCAGCGGATCAAGGGAATGCGGAGGCTATGTGCAACCTCGGCCACATGAGAGCCCACGGGATAGGGGTCAGATTGGATCTCGACAAATCCATGGAGTTGTACCATAAGGCGGCGGAGCTCGGCGATGCCAGGGCGATGTTCAACCTCGGTTTCATGTACTCGGATGTCGAGGGCATAGAGCAGGACTGGGAGAAGGCATACCATTGGTATTCCAAGGCCGCGGAGGCAGGCAACATCATCGCTCTCTACAGGATGGGCGTGATGAAGGAGGAGGGGAGAGGCATCCCGATGGACCTCCCTACCGCGATCGAATTCTATTCAAGATGCTTCGAGGGGGGATTCCCTAAGGCGGGATACCGCCTCGGGATGATGAACCTCGAGGGCAGGGGGTTCCCTGCCAGCGCCGACAAGGCATCCAGATACTTCATCAAGGCCGCAGAGATGGGCTCCGAGGACGCGATGTGCGAGCTCGGGAAAATGCACCTTTCTGGACAAGGCATGACACATAGTTTATCTAATGCAAAGAAGTGGCTGATCAAAGCAGCCAACAGGGGCTCCGCAGAAGCCTCTGATTTGCTCGGAAGGATAAACAGCGGTGAACTGAAGTGAGGATGAACGAGTATCAGAAAGAGATGATCTTCAACGAGCTTGCAACCATCAAGAAGTGCAGCCCGTTCTACGCCAAGAAGTACGATGGGATCGATGTCGAGAGCATCAGGTCCCAGGAGGATTTCGAGAAGCTTCCGTTCACCGACAAGGGAGATCTCAGGGAAGCCTATCCTCTGGGATTGGCGGCGGTCCCCGAGAAGGACATCGTAAGGATTCATTCATCATCAGGCACCACAGGTACACCCGTCGTCATCCCTTACACCAAGAAGGATGTAGATGACTGGGCGATCATCTTCGAGCGCTGCTACAGGATGGCGGGAGTCACCGAGAAGGACCGCATCCACATCACACCCGGCTACGGATTATGGACAGCAGGAATCGGATTCCAGGCCGGATGCGAGAGGCTCGGAGCGATGGCGATCCCTATGGGTCCCGGCAACACCGAGAAGCAGCTCCGCATGATGGAAGACCTCAAATCCACTGTTCTCTGCGCAACATCCTCGTATGCATTGCTGCTATCCGAGGAGATCAAGAAGCGCGGCATCAGGGATAAGCTCTGCCTCAGGAAGGGAATCATCGGTTCCGAGCGCTGGGGCGACAAGATGCGCAAGGCCATCGCCGAGGAACTGGGCGTTGATTTCTACGACATCTACGGTCTTACAGAGATATACGGCCCCGGGATTGGAATCAGCTGCGACTACCGCAACGGTATCCACATGTGGGACGATTACATCTATTTCGAGATCATCGACCCGAAGACAGGGAAGGTGCTTCCTGACGGGGAGTACGGTGAATTGGTCATCACAACCCTCAGAAAAGAAGGAGCGCCTCTTATCAGATACAGGACACACGACCTCACAAGGATCATCCCCGGAGAGTGCCCATGCGGCTCAAGGTTCCCTCGTATCGATATCATCGTCGGACGCACCGACGACATGATCAAGGTCAAGGGAGTCAACATGTTCCCCGCGCAGTTCGAGGAGACCTTTGCAACGATGAAGGACGCCACCAGCGAGTATCAGATCATGATCGACCACCTGGAGGGAAGGGACATCATCACAGTCTACTTCGAGACCCCGGCGACAGGCGATGCCCGTGCCGCCGCGGAGCAGGAGCTCATGGAGAAGATCAAATCCAAGCTGAACGTGACCATCGTTCCGAAGGCTGTCGATATAGGATACCTGCCCAGGAGCGAGAAGAAGACCAACCGCATCTTCGACAACCGTTACTGACCATGAAGGAACTGGAAGTCCTCGAATCCGCCATAATAAAGGCTGCTGGCATAGTTCTCGGCGGAGACCGCTCCGCCAAGGATAAAGGGACTGTTATCGGTACCTATGATATCGTCACAGATTCCGATGTCATCGCGGAGCGCTCCATCATAGATGATATTCTCAGAGAATTTCCAGATGATTCCATAATATCCGAAGAGACGAATCCCGATCAGGAATTATCCGAGAGATGCTGGACCATCGATCCTATCGACGGGACGATGAACTATTCCCGCGGGATACCTATATTCGGGATACAGGGAAGCTTCATGATCGACGGGGTGCCGAAGGCATCAGTAGTCTATCTTCCCGTATTCGACGAGATGTTCACCGCTTCCGATGAGGGGGCGTTCCTCAACGGCATCAGGATACACACCTCCGAGCCGAGACCTCTGAGCAAATGCATCCTGTCGACAGGCGATTTCAGCAGGCGCTCGCAGACGTTCAGGGACGCTCAGGCAGCCATCTTCCATGACTGCTATTCCGACATAGCCAGATTCAAGGTTCTCGGTGCAGCGTGCACCGATTTCACATACCTCGCATCGGGAAGGACGGACATCCACATCAGGTTCCTCAACAAGATATGGGACTTCATGCCCGGGATGCACATCGCCGAGAAGGCGGGTGCTGTTTACGATAAAGAGCTTGTAAAGGATCACGGCATCCTGGTGATGTGCTCATCCCAGGAAGTGCTTGACGAGGCCCTTGAGAAACTGGTCCCGAAGTTCATCTCTTGCTTCCGCCGAGCATGACCATGTATGCGAGGAGGGCCTCCAGCTGGATCCTCTCGTTGCTTCCCTCGACGATACGGAACTCTATCTCACCGGTCTTGTCCATGAATCTGACCTTCTCCGCATCGGTTATGCTGAGGTCGAAGAATGTGGAGTGTATCTGTTTTATGACATCCTGACCTGACAGGCCGAATGTAATCATTATGTCGTCGAGCATGTCGCGGGCCTTGATGAACTCGCCTGCAAGGGCGGTCTCAATCATCTTCTTCACCGCCTCCGGGTTGGCCATTCCTGTGGTCTGATAGATGATGTCGAGGTCGATCTTCTTTCCAAGCGATGCCGCGACCTGGAGCGAATTGACGGCACGCCTCATGTCACCCCTTGCCACACGGATTAATCCCTGCATGGCATCGTCTTCGATCTGGACGTTCTCCTTCTGCACGATCATCTGGAGGAACTCTTTCACGTCGTCGGAGGTCAGGGGCTTGAACCTGAACACCGCGCATCTCGACTGGATAGGGTCGATGATCTTGGAAGAATAATTGCATGATAGGATGAAACGGCATATCCCCGAGAACTTCTCCATGGTCCTCCTGAGGGCGGCCTGCGCATCCGAAGTGAGGGCATCGGCCTCGTCCATGAAGATGATCTTGAACTCCGCGCCTCCGAGAGGAGCGGTCCTGGCGAACTCCTTGATCTTCCCGCGGACCACATCGATCCCCCTCTCGTCCGAGGCGTTGAGCTCGATGAAGTTGCCCTTCCACTCGTCGCCGAACATGGATTTGGCGAGGGCCAATGAACAGGTGGTCTTTCCCGTACCTGCCGGTCCTGTGAACAGCAGATGGGGCATGTTCCTCGATGCCACGTAGGCCTTGAGCCTCTCCGTGACATGCTTCTGTCCCACCACATCGTCCAAGGTCTTGGGCCTGTACTTCTCAGTCCAAATCTCGTTCATTGATACCGGCCGTGCCATGGATGTTCGGATATAATGAATTATTGTGGATGGATTCAGACAGGCGAAGCCGATACGGCCGTCGGTGAGTATGATCCTGGAAACCGAACCTTGGGGATGGGGGCTGCGGATCACCTCTGGAAGATTTCTCGGACAGGGTTTAACGCGATAAAACTTTTCAAAATTGAAAGTTTTATATCGTTACATTATATACTAATGTTATGAAAGAACTGAAGAGGGAGAGATATCTTTCCAGAATCCGCCCCTTCTACAAAGACCGTGATCTGATCAAGGTGTTAACCGGCGTCCGCAGATGCGGCAAATCCACGATAATGAGACAAATCATGGAGGAGATCCTCTCCGATCTGGACGATAAGAGAGCAGCGGTCTATGTCGATTTGGACAGCAAGAGAAACCTTGGGATCAGGACCAAGGATTCATTAGAGAAGCTGATAGACTCGGAATTCGGGGAATATGAAGGCGACAGATACCTCTTCATCGATGAGATCCAGAATGTGAAGGATTTCGAACCTTTGGTCAACGCTTACCGCAACGATGGCGTATCCGTATTCATCACGGGTTCCAACTCATATCTGCTAAGCGGAGAGCTGGTCACCAAACTCACAGGGAGATACATCGAATTCAGGATATTCACATTCTCCCTCAGTGAAGTAAAGGCATTCTATCAAGAGAACGGCATGGATTTCATCCCCTCTGAGGCGTTCCAGGACTATATCCTGAACGGGGGATATCCCAAGAGCTTCTCGTATGACAATCCTGAGAACAGGGTGCTGTATATCCGCTCGGTGATCGAGGAGACCATTAAGAAGGACATACTCATGAACAAGAAGGTCAGGAACAAGGCCCTCCTGAGCAAGATACTGGACTACATCCTGTCCACACCGGGTGCGGAGATTTCATCCACATCCATCGCCGATTATCTGCGTTCCGAGAGGATCAGGACCACCCCCAACACGGTCAACAACTACCTGGACATGATATATGCCAGCAAACTGGCGGACAGATGCATGCGTCTTGACATCTTCGGGAAGAAGGCGCTGAAGACCCATTACAAATCATATGTCGCGGACATCTCGCTGCACACATCATACCCTGACCGCAGGCACGATCTGAAAATGGGTCACATCATCGAGAACATAGTCTTCAATGAATTGAACGCCAGGGGATACGACGTGCAGGTCGGGAAATTGAGGAACACCGAGGTGGATTTCGTGGTATCGGACGGAAGGGGCATCGCATATGTGCAGGTGACATATCTGATGGCGACGGCCGAGACCGAGGATAGGGAGGAACGTCCCCTTCTGAAGATCGAGGACAACTATCCGAAATACATCATCTCGATGGACCCGATAGCTATCGATAGGAAGGGAATCAGAAGACTGCGTCTGATCGATGATTTCCTGTTGGGTGACGGGTTTAAATTCTAACGCGATAAAACTTTCAGTTTTGTGAAGTTTTATCGCTTTAAGGACGCAATATGCGGAGCATCACAGGATATGAGATAACGATCTTATCGATATCGAGATGATGATGCACGATCCGAGGCCCAGCTGCCACTTCCCGAGACCATAGATTATATCGTTCCTTCGCCATCCCGAACACGCAAAGCGTGGATTCCTACCGAAAAAACAGACCACGAAGAGGATTGACAATGTTCGAGAGAGGCTCCAGCATCATCAAGGACCCGTCCGTTTTCGATTACGGGTACGTTCCCAAGAACCTGGTGAACAGGGAGGAACAGATGAATCAGATGGAGACACTCTTCTGGCCTCTCGTAGAATCCAACAGGGCGTGCAACGCATTCCTCACAGGTTCCGTGGGAACCGGTAAGACGGTCACCGCCAAGCGCTTCTGCTCGGATATGAAGGAGCACTGCGCCAAGAACGGCAAGAGGATCGAGAACATCTATGTGAACTGCAGGATCGACAACTCCGAGAACGCCGTTCTGGTGAATCTGATCCATCACTTCGATGCGGGATATCCGGAGAGGGGATTCTCCACGGAGGAGATGGCGCGCGTCCTCAAGAACCATCTCACCAAGAACAAGATTGCTCTGGTCGTCATCCTCGACGAGGTGGACGTGCTGCTCAAGAAGAGCACGGTCGATATCATCTATCAGATCACCAGGATGTCGGACGACGTGAACAAGCCCGCTCCCATCTCCCTGATACTGATCTCCCAGGAATCCATCTACCAGCTGATGGACGAGGCCTCGATATCCACATTCAAGAGGGCCATCACCGTCAAGTTCAACAGGTACTCCGAGGAGGAGCTGAAGGCCATTGTCAAGGAGAGGGCGGAAATGGCGCTCTTCCCTGGCAGGATAACGGACGATGCGATAGACCAGATTGCGGACATCTCCAACGAGTTCGGGGATGCGAGGATGGCCATAGAGCTCCTCGAGAAATCATCCATGATAGCCGAGAAGGGCACAGCGGGAGAGGTGAACGTGGAGGATGTGCGCGCTGCGAAGGCGTCCATCTACAGCACGGTATCCGAATCCAAGCTGATGTCGCTGGACATCAACAGGAAGATCGCCCTCCTTTCCGTCGCACGTGCGATGAAGCAGTACGCTGTCATCCCCATATCGTCGGCAGAGAGGACGTATGCGGTCGTGTGCGAGGAGTACAACGTGCCAGCAAGGAAGCACACCCAGTTCTGGAAGTACATACAGGACCTGGAGCGGACCGGGTTCGTGAAGACCAAGGTCCTGACCGACGGGAAGAACGGGAGGACCACCAAGCTGTCGCTGCCCGACATTCCGTCGAAGGTCCTCGCCTCGAAGATCGAGACGCTCCTTGAGGATGACATCAGGGAAGAGGGTGTTTTCGATGAAGTGTGACCAGTGCGGCAAGGATGCAATCACCTTCATCAGATACAACGGGATGCATCTCTGCGCCGAGGATTACTCCAGATTCGTGGAGAAGAGGGTCAAGAGGGAGATCAGGAAGCAGATCAAGGTCTATCCGGGCGACCAGATAGCGGTCGCCGTATCTGGCGGAAAGGACAGCATGGTCGCCCTCAAGCTCATATCCGATGTGTTCGGACCTAGGAACAGGATCGGAGTGCATGCGATCACTATCGACGAAGGTATCGATGGATACAGGCCTCCCAGCGTCGATATCGTCAGGAGGTTCTGCGAGAAGAATGATATCCAGTTCCATCTGAGATCCTTCACAGAATTGGGCGTCACGATGGATGCCATCGCCCCGCTGTCCAGGGACAGCAGCCCCTGCACATACTGCGGCGTGTTCCGCAGGAGGCTCATGAACGACGAGGCCAGGAAGGTCGGTGCGAAGTTCCTCGCCACCGGCCATAACCTTGACGACATGGCGCAGTCCATCATGATGAACTTCGTCAGAGGGGATGTCGAGAGACTTGCCAGGATGGGACCCCATGAGAGGGTCCAGCCAGGGCTGATCCCCAGGTTCCTTCCGCTGAGGCTGATCCCCGAGAAGGAGAGCCTCCTCTACGCGATAGTCAATAATATCGAGTTCTGGGACGGGGAGTGCCCCTACTGGCAGGAGGCTCTTCGCAACCAATACAGGGATATCGTAGATCAGCTGGAGGACCGTTCCCCGGGATCGAGGCACAGCATCGTCTCGTCATATGACACCCTGCGTCCGATGCTCTATAAAGAGTATACAACATCAAATCTCCACTTCTGCAAATGCGGGGAGCCAACAGTCGGCAAGAAATGCAAATCCTGCGACCTGCTCGCTGATGCGCAGAATAAGATGGCCCAGCTCAGAAATCCTTGAACGGGACTATGTTGCAGCACCTGCATGACAAGCATATCGTGGATGCCGAATTGGTATCAAGATTGAAACTGTTCTGAATGTCCTTGAGCGCATGAGCCAGATGTATCAACCTATCTTGAGAGATAGGCTCGATTTTTCCCAGTTTGAATTCGAACTCCTCCCTGCTCTTGGGACTGAACTTCTTCAGTTTGATATCGGCGAGGACGCCAATCCTGCTGACATCCTCGAATGTCTTTACCGCTTCCTCGTCTGATTCTCCCAGACCGAGGAAGAGGCCTGTCTGGACCTTTCCCTTTCCGAATACGTCCACTGCATCCTTCAGGCATCCCATCACCGTATCGAGGTCCTGATCCGGCTGGAGGGCTGCGAATATCCTTGGAGAAGTCGACCCTACCGACAGCTTGAATTCCGATAAGCCTGCTTCCCTGAACCTGACCATCTCATCCTTGGGACATACTCTGTATGTGAGCCCGATCGGGATGTCTGGATATTTTGAATGGATCGCCTTTATCGCCTCGATGAAGCGCTCCGCGGGCATGTCGTCGCTGCCGCTGATCGGTATGCCTCCGACCGTTCCGGTGGAGACTATCCTGTCGAGGTATTCCATCATGTCATCGATCGAATCGAACTTGGCCAGGCTGACATTCGCCTGGTACGGCGAGTGGCAGAAGGCCTGCACGAACTTGACATCCTGCAGGATCGGCATGCCTTTGTGAATAATCGAATATGAATCACCTTCGCGGACGAGGTCGTACTCCCCTTTGTCCGGAGCGTATCTGAACCTCATCCTCGAATCCCCGAAGGATACGATGATCGAGCCTGTGCCGTCAGCCTTCGCATCGGCGAAGGGATGTGAGAAGCCCTCGGGCACCTTGAGGGTGGCGCCTGAGAGCATGAATTGGGTCTTGACCCTCAGATCTTCTTCCATTTGGCCCCGTCCTTGGAATCCTCCATAACGATTCCGGCAGCCTTGAGCCTGTCGCGGATCATGTCTGCGAGGTCGTACATCTTGTTCTTCCTCAGCTCTGCGCGGAGGTCGATGAGGATCTGCATGACATCATCAAGGGTGCCGTCGTCGGCGCCGTCGTCGGCGGGGATGATGTTGAGGATGCCGTTGAACTCGTCCATGAGGTCAAGATGCCTCTGTGCGGCCTTCTTGCTCAGTGTCTTCTCGTTCATGGCCTTGTTGGTGGCTCTGACCATCTGGAAGATGACCTCGATTGCCTGGCGGGTGTTGAAATCGTCGTCCATCGCATCCCTGAAGCCCTGCCTGTACTGCTCGATGAGGTCGCAGCAGTCGTCTGACTCCGCATCTCCCTCAGGGGCGGTCTTGATGTAGGACTTGAGGTCCTTGTAGCTGTTGATGATCCTGGAATCCGCGGCCTTGGCTTCCTCGAGCATGTCCTCCCCGTACAGGAGCGGGCTCATGTAGTGTGTGTTCAGGAAGTAGAACCTGATTGTCTGGGGGTCGAACTTGGCCGCGACGTCCTTGACGGTGAAGAAGTTGCCCAGGGATTTGGACATCTTCTCCTCCTTGGACATGCCGTGCCCCTTGACCTGGAGCATACCGTTGTGCATCCAGTAGTTGGACAGGGGCCTGCCTGTGACCGCCTCTGTCTGGAGGATCTCATTCTCATGGTGGGGGAAGATCAGGTCGTTCCCTCCTCCGTGGATGTCGATCTGGTCTCCGAGATACTTGTCGATCATAGCTGAGCACTCGATATGCCATCCGGGCCTTCCCTTTCCCCAGGGGGAGTCCCAGGAGCACTCTCCGGGCTTCGCCGCCTTCCAGACCGCGAAGTCCATGGGGTTCCTCTTCTCGTCGTCCATCTGGACGCGTCCTGACGAGGACATGTCCTCGAGCTTGGACTTGACGAGCCTTCCATAGTTCTGGACCTTGTCGATGGAGAAGTAGACGCTTCCGTCGCTCGTCACGTATCCGAAGCCGTTGTCGATGATCTTCTGGACCATGCTGATGATGTCGGGGATGCACTCGCTCGCTTTGGGGTATATGTCCGCCTTGTTGATGCCCAGCTTGGATGCGTCCTCGAAGTACCTGTCGATGTACCTCCTCGAGAGCTCGAGGGGGTCGATGCCCTCGGCGTTGGCCTTGTTGATGATCTTGTCGTCCACGTCTGTGAAGTTGGTGACGTGGGTGACCTGATAGCCGAGATACCTGAGATAGCGGACCACGGTGTCGAACACGATCATGCATCTGGCGTGCCCCATGTGGATGTCGTCGTAGACGGTGACCCCGCAAACGTACATCTTGACTTTTCCCGGTTCGATGGTCTTGAACTCCTCTTTGGAGTTGCTCAGTGTGTTATGGATCATCAAAGACATCTAATCGGTTGTGTATTCTGGAGGTTGTTTATAAGTGGTTCTCTCGGATGTTCAGAGGGCCAGGACCGATGGATGTTCCGTATAGCTAACCAGAATTTAGTGGATATATCCATTAAATTATGATTACATATCGAGGAGGCTGTCCGGGTCCTTCATGAAATCAATGACGTTCATGATCAGGATCCCCTTCTCGTTGTAGTGGCGTATCGCATCCTCCCCCACGAGGATGATCTTCCTGAAGCTGTCGTTGAGCTTGAGGAACGGCCTCAGCTCCTGCTCCTCCTTCCCTTCACCGTATATGCTGTAGGCGGATTGGATGTAGTATCTGACATCGCCCTTGTTGGCGATGAAATCAATCTCCAGCTGCTTGGACTCCCTCTTCCCGTTCACATATTCCCTGATGCCTATGGCCCCGACATCGACGGAGAATCCCCTGTATCTGAGCTCGTTGTAAATCGCGTTCTCCATCAAATGCGTGTATTCGGTCTGCCTGAATCCAAGCTTCGCGTTCCTGAGCCCGAGGTCGACCGAATAGTACTTCGACGGGGTGTCGATATATGCGTTGCCTTTCAGGTCGAACCGTTTGGACTCCTCGAACAGGAACGCATCCTCATAGTATCCCATGTATTCCTTGATGGTGCCCCCGTCCACCTCGATGCCCCTCCCCTTCATGACATTGGTGATCCTGTTTGGATTTGTGAGCGAGCCCACGGCGGAGGACAGCACATCATAGACGGAGACCAGTATATCCTGGCGCTTCACCTTGTTCCTCTCGACTATGTCCCTCAGATACACCACATCTATCAGGCCGGTCAGGTAGTTGACCTTCTCCTCGTCATCCAGGAAAACTGTATCGGGGAGACCGCCGTAGGTGAGATAGGACTCCCAGGCCTTGCGCTCATCCATGTCCACAGCATCGATGAACTCGGAGAAAGACAAGGGACGCACGTTGATCTGGGTTCCTCTCCCCCTGAATTCGGTGATGATGTCCGTTGAGAGGAATTTCGAATTGCTGCCGGTGATGTAGAGGTCCACGTTCTTCCTGCGCATGAGGCTGTTGACCACGCTTTCGAAGCCCTCGGCGAGCTGTATCTCATCTATCATCACATAATATTGAGAATCGTCAACCAGCATCGAGACCACCTTGTTGTATAGGTTCGTCGCATCCTGCAAATCGGCGTTCTCGAACGAATCCAGAGCGATACGGATGATATGGTCCTCGGATACCCCCGAATCCAGGAGGTCGTTGTAGAGGATATTGAAGAGAAGATAGGATTTGCCCGAGCGTCTGAGCCCCGTGACAATTTTGACTCCGCCCTTGAACCTGAGTTTCCTCAGGCGTGTCAGATATCTGTCCCTTTTGATCTCCATCGTATCAACCAGAATTTACTGGATATATCCATTAAATTATGAATATAAATCGTTATGGATTCGAAGACCTTCATAAAGCGGCTTCTAGCGACCGGGAAAATGTGGGAAAGTCTAGCCTGCTATCATCCAATCCAGATGGGGAAAAGCATACCCCCCATCCGTATGCAATATATATCTCATCGGCATTTGAGGTTCGATGACCGAGATGGATGGATTATCCGACTCGCCGAAGACCGGCAAAAAGGTACTGATGTCCCCGATTTATCTTTCTCCGGGGAACCGCAAGGTAGTGGTTTTCGGAGGAGGGAAGGTAGCGCTCAGGAAATGCCTGCACTTCGAGGGATTCCATATCAAGGTTATTGCGAAGGATATCCTTCCAGAGCTCCGCTCCATCGCGGACGAGGTCGTGGAGGCTGAGATCGATCCGGATTCCGCCTCGCGGTACATGGAGGGAGCGGACATAGTCATCGCAGCTACATCCGTCCACTCGCTGAACGATTCGATAAGGGACGTGTCACTCTCTAAGGGCATCATGACCAACTCCGCCCACGGCGGAGGGGATGTGCTCATCCCATCTGTGCTCAAGCGCCCCGGATACTCCATCACGGTATCGTCGGAGGGACGCGTGCCGGCCTTCCCGCCCTATGTGATCAAGGCGCTGGACGGTTTCCTCGACCCGTCGTACGATTCGATGCTCGATCTCCTGATGAGGATAAGACCGGTCATCAGAGAGAAGATTCCAACACAGCCCGAGAGGGCGAAGTTCCTCGCGGACGTCCTGGACGACCAGGACGTATGGGCCCTGCTCAGGGAGAACAGAGATGACGAAGCATTCGAGAAGGTCATGAGGGAGGGCGGACTGCAATGATCGTCAGTATGCACATAACGCATTCCTCCGCCGGAGGCACGGAAGGGCTAAACAACGTCGTCAGGGTCATGGAGACCTACGTTCCCGAGTATATCGCCGACATGGATGCCATCAGGGAATACGTCATAGTGCGCACATGCAACAGGTTCGAGGTCTACATCGCCACCCAGGACAACCACATGATCGTCAGCTACATGGAGGGGCTCATCCGTGCACTGGTCCCATCTTCTAACATTTCATATATACTGGAGGACAGGGAGAGCATCAAGCACCTGTTCAGGGTGGTCTGCGGATTGGATTCGCTCATAGTCGGTGAGGACCAGATCCAGCACCAGGTCCGCGAATGCTATTTCAAGGCCAAGGAGGAGGGGCACGTCAACGGGATGCTGTCCCGTCTCTTCGAGAAGGCCATCGTTGTCGGCAAGAGGGTGAGGTCGGAGACCGAGCTCAACAAGGGTGCCGTATCCGTGGGTTCCGCGGCAGTGGAGCTTGCGGAATCGAAGATCGGCGACCTGAACGGGAAGGCCATCACCATCCTCGGAGCAGGGGACATGGCATCGGTCATCGCCAAGAACCTCATAGGAAAGAATCTGGGCACCGTGTTCGTCTCGAACCGTACCTACAGCCGCGCGTTGGAGCTGGCCCGCGACCTGGGAGGGAACGCAGTCAGCATGGACAGGATGCAGGATGCCATCGCAGACAGCGATCTCGTGCTGGTCGCCACGGGCGCACCGCACACCGTCCTCCACAAGCCCACCATATACAAGGCTATGCTGCAGCGCCCCGACAGGAAGCTGCTTGTCATAGATGTATCCATACCGCACAACGTCGACGAGGACATCGTCGAGGTCGAGAACGTGGACCTCGAGAACATGGACTCGCTGGAGACCATCGCCCAGCAGAACGTTGAGAGGAGAAGGAAGGAGATCAGCTCCGCCGAGAAGATCATCGCGCAGGAGCTGGAGAAGCTGGACTCCGAGAAGAGGGAGGAGACGGCCAACGAGGTCATCAAGCTCATCAGCATCAAGCTGGCGGAGATCAGGGACAGGGAGCTGGAGACAGCCATCTCCCACAGAAACTCCACTGACGTGGAAACGCTCCTGGACGACATGTCCAGGGCTTTAGTGAACAAGATCACGGCCGACCTGTACGTGAATCTCAGGAGGGCGTCCCGCGAGGGCGACCTGAGCGCGTGCAATGTGTTGGCGGAATTATTCGGAGTAAGGTAAACATGATGTACCCGGAAGTGCGCCTGAGAAGGCTCAGACAGAACGAAAGGATGAGGGACCTCGTAGCGGAGACCAGGCTCAATGCGGACCAGTTCATACTGCCCATATTCTTCGACGAGACCATCTCGCAGGAGAAGACCACGGCATCCATGCCCGGAGTGAGGACCTTCCCGCTCAAGGGATACGACAAGATAGCGTCGGACATCCAGGACAACGGCGTCAACAGCGTCCTCGTCTTCGGGGTGCCGGAGCACAAGGATGCTGTCGGCTCCAGCGCATACGCCAAGGACGGAGTGGTCCAGAAAGCCATCGAGGGGATCAAGGAGAACTCCGACATGCTGGTCATCTCCGACCTCTGCCTGTGCGAGTATACAGACCACGGCCACTGCGGTGTCCTGGACGACAGCGGATACGTCATGAACGACGAGACCATCGAGCTGTACGGGAAGACAGCCGTATCCCAAGCGGATGCCGGTGCGGACATCATCGCCCCCAGCGGCATGATGGACGGTCAGATCGCAGCGATCAGGATGGCTCTTGACGATGCGGGACACAAGAACGTCCCGATCATGGCCTACAGCGCCAAGTTCTACAGCGCATACTACGGACCCTTCAGGGATGTGGCCAACTCGGCACCCGGCAAGGGCAACAGGGCAGGATACCAGATGCAGTGCGGCAACAGGAAGGAGGCGATGAGGGAGATCGAGTTCGACATCGCCGAGGGAGCGGACATGATCATGGTCAAGCCCGCAGGACCCTACCTTGACATCATAAGGGATGCCGCCAACACCTTCGACCTCCCCCTCGCGGCCTATCAGGTCTCAGGAGAGTATGCCATGATAAAAGCGGCAGCGCAGAACGGATGGATAGACCACGACCGCGTCATGATGGAATCCCTCCTCGGAATCAAGAGGGCGGGAGCCGACATGATCATCACCTACTTCGCCGAGGAAGCGGCGAAACTGCTGTGATAGCATGGACAGATCCGCCGAGCTCTACATGAGGTCCACGCAGGTGGCACCTGGAGGGGTGTCCAGTCCCGTAAGGGCGTTCAAGCCGAATCCCCTGTTCATAGACAAGGCGCAGGGAAGCAAAGTATGGGATGCAGACGGCAACGAGTACATCGACCTGTGCATGGCATACGGACCGCTCATCGCAGGGCATGCATGCCCCATCATAATGGAGAAGGCAAAGGAGCAGATCTCCAAGGGGACCGTCTACGGAGCGCCTTCGGAGATAGAGCTGAAGCTCATCGAGAGGATAGTCAAGGAAGTGCCTTCGGCCGAGATGGTCAGGCTCGGATGCTCCGGTACGGAGGCTACGATGCACGCCATCCGCGTCGCCAGGGGCGTCACCGGAAAGGATGACATCGTTAAGATGAACGGCGGGTTCCACGGGGCTCATGACGCCGCTCTCGTTGCGGCAGGCTCCGGCAGCGCAGGAGGCGTGCCCTCATCCAAAGGAGTGCTCGCCGATGTGGCGAAGCACACGTTCACTGCAGAATACAACGATGCTCAATGCATGTCCGACATCCTCGACAAGAACGACATCGCATGCGTGATAATGGAGCCCGTGATGGGCAACGTAGGTATCGTCACACCCGAGAAAGGTTATCTGGAAGAAGTGCGCAAGATCACCAAGGAGCACGACACCATCCTAATCTTCGACGAGGTCATCATGGGATTCCGCGCATCCTCCGGAGGAGCTCAGAAGAGATACAACGTGACTCCGGACATGACCACGATGGGAAAGATCGTGGGAGGCGGCTTCGCGGCAGGCGCGTTCATGGGAAGGAAGGACATCATGGAGAACGTCGCCCCCCAGGGACAGGTGTATGTCGCCGGAACGTTCGCAGGCAATCCCGTATCCGCCGCGGCAGGTCTCGCCACAATCGACCTGATGTGCAGCAATGACAACTACAGCAAACTGGAGAAGAGGACGGAATCCCTCGTAAACACGATCAGGGACTCCATGATCGACAATAAGATAGTCGGATGCGTCAACAGCGTCGCATCGATGTTCTCCATCTTCTTCGGTATCGAGAAGGCGACCAACGGCACTGAGGCCATGGCCGCCGACCGTCAGATGTTCGACAGGATGTTCAGGTACATGCTCGCCAACGGGGTGTACCTCCCGCCCTCCGCATTGGAGGTCGACTTCATGTCCCTCGCGCACAGCAAGGACGACGTGACCGTCCTGGAGGACAAGTTCAAGGGATTCTTCGAGAGCGTGAAGGAATGATCGTAGGGACCAGAGAGAGCAAGCTGGCGATGCGCCAGACGGAGATCTTCCAGCAGCTGATGGCATCCAGGCACCCTGAAGTGAAGGTGGACATCGTATCGATGAAGGCATTGGGCGATATAGACCTTAAATCGCCCCTCAGCCAGATGTCCAGCGTGGGAGCGTTCGTCCGCGAGCTGGACGAGGCGATGCTGCAGCACAGGATCGATGCATCCGTGAACTCTCTCAAGGACATCCCCACGAAGATGACGCCGGGGCTCACAGTCGTAGCGATATTCGAGAGGGACTCGCCGGAGGATGTGATCCTCCCGTGCCCGTTAGAAGATCTCCCGAAGGGAGCCAAGGTCGGCACATCGTCCGTCAGGAGGATGAGGCTCATCCAATCGATACGCCCAGACCTCGAGATCGTGCAGCTCAGGGGGAACATCCACACCCGCCTGAACAAGCTTGACAATGGAGAATACGACGCCATCCTCCTGGCCAAGGCCGGATTGGAGAGGATGGGGATCGAGAGGCCTATGCACACTCTTGACAAGACGGTCTTCATCCCCGCTCCCGGACAGGGCACTATCGCGGTGGAATGCAGGTCGGATGATGCTGAAGCGATCAATGTGCTCAAGACCCTGGACCATCAGGAGACCCGCGAGGCCGTGGATGCCGAGAGGGAGATTATGAGGATCATGGGCGCGGGATGCTCCGCACCCGTCGGGATAAACGCGGAGATCAGAGGGGATGAGCTGCTCATAAGGGCTATCTCATTCGATTACACGCCTGAGCCCAGGAAGGTGGACGTCGCCGTCCCCAGGAAACACGGTCCGCAGGTCCTGCAGGACATCGCGGACTATCTTACAGGAAAGAGGGATTCATTATGACAGGAAAGGTTTACCTTGTCGGAGCGGGACCGGGAGACCCCGGGCTCATGACTGTGAAGGGATTGCAGCTTCTCAGGGAGGCTGACGTCGTCATGTACGACGCGTTGGCGAATCCCGACCTCCTCAAGGAGTGCAAGGCGGGAGCGGAGCTCATCGATGCGGGGAAGCGCGGAGGGGACCACCACCTCAAGCAGTGGGAGACCAACGAGCTGCTCGTGAAGTACGCCTCCGAAGGGAAGATAGTCGTGAGGCTCAAGGGAGGGGACCCGTTCCTGTTCGGTCGCGGAGCCGAGGAGGCGGAGGAGCTCAGGAAGGCAGGCGCGGAGGTGCATGTCGTCCCCGGCGTCTCATCATCCATCTCGGTACCCGAACTCGCGGGCATACCCGTCACCCATCGCGACCACACGTCGATGGTCACATTCATAACCGGGCACGAGAAGGACGGCCGCTCGGAGGACCGCATCGATTGGAGGAAGCTCGTCGGAGGACATGGTACCTTGGTCATCCTGATGGGTCTCGGCAACGCGGGCAACATCTCCAAGGGATTGATCGAGGGAGGCATGTCACCGAATATGCCAGCAGCGATAATCTGCAGCGGTTCCACACCCAAGCAGAGGGTCGAGGTCACGACTGTCTCGAATCTCGAGAACACCATCAGAGATAAGGCACTCGAGCCCCCGGGCATCATGGTCGTCGGTACCGTGGCATCGCTCCGCGATGTCCTTGGTGACCTTCAATGACGGTATTGGGATTCACCCGCCCCGCATCCAAGCTTCAGGATTCAATCCTTGAAGCGGAATCATTGGGATTCAAGGTATATGCCGCACCATCGCTGGAGGTCATCCACGGCGATGCATCGGAATTCGCCAGATTGAAGGATTCGGTATACAACGGCGTTCCCGTCATATTCGGCTCCACCACGGCAGCGGACCACTGCAGCAGGGAATACAGGGATGAATTCCCCGTGATGATCTCGGTATGCGAGGTCATAGCGATCGGACCGGGCACGGCTGAACGCCTGGAATCACTTGGAGTCAGGGTCGATCTTATCCCCGATGACTACTCCTCGTTCGGTCTCGTCGACATGATAAAAGAGAGATATCATGAGGGAAGGATCATAGTGGTCCGTTCCGACAGCGGCACGGACATCATCTCCAAAGGCATCGTCTCGATGGGATTGGAGCTCGTCGACATCGCAGCCTACAAGCTGGTAGCCGCAGAGGTCGGAGAGGAGATGGAATCGCTGCTTGAAGCCATCGACAGGAAGGAGCTGGACTGGATGGCTTTCACATCTCCGATGTCCGCATCCACCTTCTTCGACAGAATGGAGGAGAAGTTCGGAGAGCAATATAGCCAGATGATGAAAGATCACGTGAAAGTAGCAGCCATCGGAAGGCCCACTGCCGACATGCTTGCATCATTGGGAAGGAATCCCGACCTCATCCCCGATAAGACCACGTTCCATGATCTCCTTCTCGCGATACGTGATGCGGAAAGAGGCTTCGTTTGATTTCAATTTGTTTTATTTGATTTCATTTGATTTTTTATTTGAATTCAAATGAAAAACCAAACAAAAGAAGATTAAACAGATCTGCTGGAACATCTTTCGTTTCCTGATTTGAGATCGGCGGACGATCTAGCAGAGGTAGATGGGAGACATTGAATTGAGACCTGCCAGCCCCGATATCTTATTATATCGCGCGCGTTAACCCATATCCCATGCAGACATATCTTATCGAGAAGAGTAAGAACAGTGTCAAACTCGGATTCAAAGAGATCAACCTCACGCTCATCACACCCATCCTGAAGGCTCTGGACGACGATGACGACGTCATCATCGTGAGGTATATCGACAAGCACCCTGAGCTCCAGGACCGCGTCCTCTACGTCGAGACCAAGAAGGGCGACGCGATGAAGGCAGTCCAGAAGGCTGCGGAATCCGTATCCGGTTATTACACGATCAACTGATACCGTGTATCGCAGATGCACGACCGCCGAGACCACCATCGGCATGCGCAACTACCTATGCGACACCGACGGTACGGGCGGTCATCTGAAGACCCTCCCCGAGGATTTCATCGTCAGGGAGATCTCCGACCCCCCGAGGGAGAAGCCCAACGGGGACTATACCATAGCAACGGTGACTGCCAGGAACTGGGAGACAAACCGCATGGTCCGCCTCATGTCCAGATGCATGGGCGTCTCAAGGGACCGCATAGGGTTCGCAGGTACCAAGGACAAGAGGGCCGTCACCACTCAGCTGATGTCATTCTACGGCACACCCGAGATGGTCGCCAAGATCGATCTGAAGGACGTGACGATAGAGAACGTCTACAGAGGTGCCAGAGGCCTCGGCATAGGCGATCTCATAGGAAACGATTTCGAGATCACCGTCAGGGACTGCTCAATGGATCCCGCCAGGATAAAGGAGACAGTGGAGACCAACACGTCCATCATAAGGAAGACCGGAGGGTTCCCCAACTATTTCGGCGTCCAGAGGTTCGGTTCCGTGAGGCCGGTAACCCATCTCGTAGGAGAGAGGCTGGTCCGCGGGGACATCGAGGGAGCTGTCATGACCTACATCTGCTACTCCACCCCGGAGGAGGAAGAGGAGCTGAGGATCAAGAGGAAGGAGCTCGAGGATGTCTCCAGATGGCCGGAGCTCTACAGCACCATACCTGCCAAGATGTCGTTCGAGAAGATGATGGTCGGCACTCTTCTGTCCAGTCCAGGCGATTGGAAGTCTGCCATCGAGGCGGCACCGCCCAACCTGCAGATGATGTTCACCCATGCGTATCAGTCATGGCTGTTCAACGAGATGCTCAGCAGGAGGATGGATGCGGGGATGCCCCTGAACACCCCTGTCGAAGGGGACATAATCATCCCTCTCGACGCCAACAAGATCCCCCAGCACGAGAACCCGATCCTCACCACATCGAAAAACATAGACCTGGTGACAAGGCAGTGCAGGGCCGGAAGGGCCTTCGTGACCATCACCCTCTTCGGATCCGACGGGGATCTTGCCGAGGGCGAGATGGGCGAGATCGAGAGGAAGGTCATAGAGGAGAACAAGCTCTCTCACGAGGACTTCGTCATCCCCGGACTCCCCAGATGCACCTCGAAGGGAAGCAGGAGGGAGATCATCTGCCCGCTGAAGAACCTCGATTATGAGATATCCGACGAGTCCTACAAACTGAGGTTCATGCTCCCCAAGGGCAACTACGCCACATGTCTCCTCAGGGAGTACATGAAATCCGAGATGAGGGATTACTGAAGCGGATGTTAATAGTGACATCCACTTTCACTGCGTCCGAATCTATGAACCTTCGACGATTTTCCGATAGGCGCTTAACATCCAGATATTCTCCGAATCTAAGCCCCTTAGATAATAATCCCAGGATTTGATAATTCCACTTTCACCCACCTCCCCTTGTCGAAGTTATATAGGATGGTACCAAGTCAATTGACGACCAGGGAGGAAGTCCGAGACGTCAGACTTCCTTATGAGGTCTGATGGAACGGACGGACTGTGATCTGGGATCGATCTGAAGGAGGTGAGAAATGCCTGCTGAAAGTGAGAAACCGGACCAGAGTCCCAAGAAGTCTGAAATCATGACTCTGGTCCTGTTGGCAATCCGTATCGCTTACGTATTGCTGACAGCGCTGCTCAGTTAATGAGCAGCAGCAAACACTTTACGTCGCCCTCGTGGCGACGGTCAATGTCTTGATTCTATCACTGAATCCTCCGTATATAATTGTTCACTCATGGGATTCGAATGACGGGTTATGTGGCCTGTCCGATGAATTACCTGCTGACGAGAAGAAGAAGGACCAGAATCCAACGCATTCCCAAACCACGACTCTGGTCCTGTTGGCAATTCGTGTTGCTATCGAATTGCTGACAGCGCTGCTCAGTTAATGAGCAACGACAAACACCTTACGCTGTCTCCGGGACAGCGGTCAATGTCTTGAGTGAAACACCAAATACTCAGTATATATAATTCACTTGAGATCGTTGGTCTTGGCCGATCCTTTCCACACAGTTGCCGGTCATATCAACAAAGCAGATAATATGTCGGGATCAGCAGAGCCAGCATCACGATGTTCACGGTGATGAATGTCCTGAAGTACAGCTTCAGATCCGCATCCTTGTTTAGCAGGTAGAGCCTAAGCGTGATGACGAATGCCATCGATGCGATCGGCGTTCCGAACCCTCCGATGTCCGCTCCGACAAGCACCGCGGCCCAGTCGTCGGTGAACGGCTGCAGGAGTATCGTGGCGGGCACGTTGCTGGTGAACTGAGATACGGCCACAGTGGTCATCATAGGGTTATCCGCCATCAGATCCGATAGAACCGAATGGACCGAATCCAGATTCGTGATGCCGTTGGCGAACACGAACAGGAAGAAGAACACGAACAGGATGCAGTAGTCCACCTTCATCAGCACCCTCGGCATCATGATAAGGAATGCAGCCACCATCACGACCGCCGTGATGTAGAACGGTATGACATCCAGGACCGTGATTATCGCGACTGCGAACAATGCGAGGATGACGAAGAACTGCGGCCTGTGCTGGAGCTCGATCCTCTCCCCGAATTCCACGCTGAGGTCATGTCTCGGTATGAGCATGGTCATGGCGATGACCGCGGTTATACCGACTATGACTATGGGGATCAGCGCCATCTCGTATTCCATGAGCGTGAATCCGTAATGGTCATCGAGGTTGTAGATGTACAGGTTGTGAGGATTCCCGAAGGGTGTGAGGCTGCTCCCGATGTTCGCCGCGACCGTCTGCAGTATGATCACTATCGGTATCAGCCTCTTCTGCTCGGCCACGCAGAGGATCGTGATGGCCAGAGGCACAAATGTGAGAAGGGAGACATCATTCGAGAAGAGCATGGCGCAGAAGAACGGGAGGAGTATCAGGACGAGGCAGAGCGATGTCGTGGTCCTCAGATTCCACAGCGTCTTCCTGGCAAGGATGTCCAGGGCCCTGCACTCCTTCAGACCCGCGACTATGAGCAGGAAGAACAGCAGGGTGCATATGGTCTCCATGATCCTCAGGTAGTCATAGGATGCGACGGTGTCCATCGGGACCAGGAACAGGGATGTCAGCGCAAGGGCCGCGGAGATTACCAGGAGGAACTCCTTCTTCACGAATCCGTGCACGTCCATAAGGTCTTGGAATCCAGCGGGGATAATAAATGTGTTCATGGGCAGGCCCGTCACCTACTGTTTCCACAAAAATCGTAATTTTTTACGCACAATAATAGTAAAAAATTACTACTGATAATAGTAAATAATCCGCCACTAAATAGTTCCCTGTTGCGGGTCAACGGTTATATTATATCAAGAAATACAGCAACCATCGGCAGTGGAAGAATGATTGGAGCGTGTTGTTTTTGGACGATGTGATGATCACAACGGCGGTACTTACCCTTCTTGCGGGAATCGGTGTGTTCCTGACCGCATGCATCATGCTCAGCTCCAACCTGGAATCGCTCTCGAGCGGCAAGCTGAAGAAGATGTTCACCAAGGCATCGAAGAGCAAGCTCTACGGTGTCGGCATCGGTACGGTCGGAACCGCTGCGATCCAGAGCTCCGGAGCCATGACCGTCATGGTCATCGGATTCGTTAACGCGGGGATCATGACGCTCCCGCTGGCGGCGACGATCATCTACGGAGCCAACATCGGAACCACCATAACGGCACAGCTGGCCGCGTTGGGAATGTTCGGAGGCAACTCCGTCTCGCTCGCACTCATATTCGCATCCCTGGCCGGAATCGGCGCATTCATGATGAGCTTCGCCAAGAAGGAAAGGACGAAGAACATCGCCGGTATCCTCACGGGATTCGGACTTCTGTTCTTCGGACTGTACATGATGGCCCTGTCCATGGAGGACTTCGCGAAACTCCCGGAGGTCGTGGACTTCCTCTCCGACATCGATAACATCATCCTTCTTCTCCTCATCGGAATCCTTCTCACCGCCCTTGTACAGAGCTCGTCTGTCGTCACCACCCTTGCCATCACCATGGTCGTGTCGGGCCTGATCGACCTCAACCAGGGAATCTACCTTACATTGGGATCCAACATCGGTTCTTGTATCGTCGCGCTCCTGGCCGGATTCTCCGGAGGCATGAACGCGAAGAGGACCGCGGTCATCCACCTTCTGTTCAACGTGTTCGGTGTGCTGATATTCGTCATAGTGGGAGTCATCCTCGGATTTTTCGACATCACCTATGCCGGGCTGTTCGAGACGGCCTTCCCCGATGCGCCCTCGACACAGCTGGCCATGTTCCACACGGTGTTCAACGTCATCACCGTGATCATCATGCTGCCCCTCACAGGGATGCTCATCGGACTCGTCGTCAGGCTGGTCCCCGAGAGGAGGTCCGACAAGGACGAGGGCGAGTTCATACCCAAGCTGCACTTCCTCAACGACTACATGCTCAGGACGCCCCCTATGGCGGTCCAGCAGGTCATGAGGGAGGTCCTCAACATGTCTCAGATCGCCATGGAGAACTACAGGATCGCCTGCCATATGATCCGTACCATGGACTTCGAGGAGAAGGAGAAGTTCTGCAACAACGAATAGGAGCTCAACTTCCTGAACAAGGAGATCGCGCGTTTCCTCGTGAAGCTGTCGGAGAACAGGCTGAGCGAGAGGGACCAGATCTACATCTCCACGGTATACCATACCATCTCGGACCTGGAGCGCATCGGCGATTATTCCAAGAACATCATGGAGTATGCCGAGAAGATGAACGGCCTCGGGGAGACGTTCTCGCCTGTCGCCATAGAGGAGACAATGAGGATGGAGGCCCTTATCGCGCAGCTCTACGACAAGATCGAGTGGGCTTACTCCGAGAACAACGAGAGGGCCCTCGAGGAAGCCTACGATATCGAGGAGAGGGTCGACATCATCACCGAGGAGATGGCCGAGAACCACATCAAGAGGCTGAACGAAGGTATCTGCACGCTGGACGTCGGCTCCGAGTTCCTGGCGATGGCATCGGACTCCGAGAGGGTGGCAGACCATCTAATCAACATGGGAAAGGTCATCAGGCTGTATTCCTGATCATACGTATTCTGTGCGTAAACGCCTTCCGTTCTTCACACGCTCATAGAACGACGATATCATCTCGACATCGTCCTGTGCGAGGTCACCGAGCTTGTAGTTGAACCTGTCCTTCGAGACGTTGAATGTCCTGTCGGTCCTGACTGTTGAGGATTTATCGAGCATGACCTCGTATGGATCCATCAGCTTGATATCCGTCTCGGGATGATGCCCGTGGGACGTGACCATGAACACGATGAAGGAATCGTTCTTCTTCCCAAGGACTATGACGGGACGGTTCTTGGCTCCGGTGAGATTATCAAAATCGACCTTCGCGTTCCATACCTCCATAGGTTTCGGTACAGATGTGTCCTGCCTGAACTTCATGGGATCACGCCAGGAAGCTCGTGTATATGGCGCTCATGACGAATGCGAGCAGACCGAAGAGCATACCGATCTTCGCCTTGCTCTGCGCGGTGTGGGGGTCCGAGAAGACCTTGTATGCGCAGTAGAAGAATATGACATCGGCGATGACCACCACGTAGTACAGATAGTTCTCCGGGTCCTGCCAGATGGGCAGCCAGCTGAGAACAGGGCCTGCGATGAAGAACAAGCATGAGACAATCGAGGCGTTCCTGACCCCGACGGACATGGGAAGCGTCCTCCTTCCGATGTCGGATTCCATATCCTCGATGTCCTTGGCGATCTCCCTTCCCACTGAGACGAGGGCGGCCATGCCTCCGACGGCGATGTTGGCGTAGATGTCCCCGACCAATGCTCCTGCGAGAACGAACACCAATCCGGTCAATATGGCGATCGTCAGATTCCCGACGAATCCCCTCTGCTTGAGGCATGTCTCGTACAGGAACATCAGTACCGCAGCCGCGATGACTATCGCGATGCAGTAGATGTCCAGGGTGAGCAGCGAGAGCAGCACGGACACGGTCAGCATCGAGACCCCTATGTTCCTGGCCTGATTGGGCGTTATCTCCCCGGTCACGACCGGGCGCGTGGGATGCGCGGTACGGTCGATCTCCACATCGATGTAGTCGTTCAGCGAGTTACCTCCGGATACGAACGTGAACACGACGAAGAATCCGATGATGAGATTCATCCACTCATCGAACATCGATGTCCCCGCGGCCATGAATGCGGCGATGAAGACGGCGAACGAGCCTATCAGCGCGTTCACGGTCCTGAAGAGCCGGAGATACTTGTTCATATTGCCCTCAACGGCTTCCTATTTATAATGATTAATCGTCCCTGCGTGCGCGGCGCGACCATCTTCCGAACAATAGTTCGGAAGCGACCATCGCTATGGCGATCGCCACGAACGATACCACGATCCCTGCCGGCAGGCTGATCGGGATCCATACCTCTGTATCCAGGGTGACGAACGGCGAGCATACCGCCTTGGCGATGAACATGTGGGAGACGTGTACGAACAGGCACATGACCCCTATCTCCGCAAGAAGGGCTGAGAGCCTATGGCATCCCCTGACCACCCAGGATATGATGTACGACATCACGATCCCGCTGAAGAGCATCGAGATGAAGAACGGATATACCGACCACCCTCCGTAATCGCCGAACTTGGAGTATATCAGGGCGAGGTCCGAAGGGAACAGGGCGCACAGAATGACGGCGATGGCCAGCGATATGAGGAATATCTTCCAGTATCTCCGATCCGTATGTCCGAACTCCAGGTTCTCGTAGAACCTCTTCCTCCTCAGCATCGTCCCCATCAGGAGGTATGATGCCACCAGGGGCCCGAGCTGTGCGGAGAAGGGCAGCTGAATGTGGATGAACTCCATGTAGAGGGCAGTGGTTGTCAGAAGCACCGCTATCGTGATGACCGTCCTCTTGTCGCTCTCCATGACGTAGTCGGCTATGGCGTAGAAGATCAGGTATCCGACCATGATTATCTGCAGGAAGTACAGGGGATGCGTTACCTCGAACGGAGCGAGGATGTTCTCCCCTCCTATGGAGGGATCGTCGAAATCCACGAAGTAGCCCTTCCCAATGATGACCTCGACGATCACATCGATAAGCGAATAGGACGACAGGTCGTACCCCTGCGCCCACAGGACCGCGTACATCAGGGATGTGAACAGCACCACGCTCGCAACGAAGAACAGGAACAGCTTGAGCACCCTGTCCTTGACATTGTGCCAGTATCCATTACCGGGCTTGTAGAAATACCCCGATACCACGAAGAACATGCACAGGAGGGAATATGGTATCCCCACCAATCCCTTGAACACGGAATAGGCCTCGTCGGAGCCTCCGGAACCGCCTCCGCCCTGGTTCTGCAGGAGCGCGATATGCGCTATGACGATGCCTATCATCGCCACTCCCTTGAGGACGTCGATCGACTTCACCCTTGCACTGGAGGGCTGTTTCGAATCGGCTTCCTAGACCTCTTCCGTCATCTGTGCGTGGCATACATTGAAAGGATATAACTGCGCCCCTTTGGAACACGGTCTTCGATCGGCATGCTCAGGAGGAGGGTCCGTCGAGAAGCCGATCGATCACGTTGACGACTCTGATGCCCCGATCATCATATCCACCAAGAACATCGGTATGACCGACGGTGTTCTGAACATCCCTGTATATTTGACAGGTTTCCTCAGCAAGGGACCGATTTGAGTCGCTAGCGAATGCAGGCATCGAGTCGACATGGAGCGAAGAACCTCCGATGCAGCATCCTCTCCTCCGGTTGAGGGATCCCCTTTCATCCAGCCATGGATGGAGAGCAATAATCAGTAGCTTTATTTGTAGGACTAACTTACCTAGAGCCAAACGGGGTTCTGCACATGGATACTGACGGGTTATTCGGGATATCTGACAATGATGTCACGGCCCTCATCCTCGTCTATCTGCTCATCATCGCAGTCCTCGGCATAGCATTCTACATCCAGAAGAAGTCCGACAGGGTGGATGTGAGAAAGGTCATCCATGTCGGGATAGGTAACTTCGTGTTCATATGGTGGATGTTCGACCATGCGTGGGTGATGGAGGCCTTCTTCGCCATCCCGTTCGCTGTCGTATTGTTCATCGCCATGCTGAAGGACAACATCGTCTCCAATTCGAAGCTCGGGGACATAGCGAACAACCAGGGCCATAAGCAGGGCCTGTTCCTGTACGTGGTCAGCATCGCAGTGCTGATCGCATTGTGCTTCGAGGACCATTGGACAGCGGCCTCGATAGGCATCGTGGCGATGACCTGGGGCGACGGGTTCGGCAGCATAGTCGGGAAGAGGTTCGGCAGACATAAGTCGGTGAACGGCAAATCGATCGAAGGTACGATTGGTGTGTTCGCCGTGACGGCCGTCGTCTCGATAATACTTGTGATCTTCCTCGGCATGGTTGACCTTCCCGCAGGTTCGGGGATAGTCCTTGAAGCGGACATACCGATCTACCTGTGCTGCATCATCGCAGGGATCGTGGTCGCTGTGACAGAGACGTTCTCACCCGGATGGGTGGACAACATAGTGAACTGCATGGCCGTGACAGGGGTCATGGTCCTGCTGGGATTGTGAGAGCATGACGTGGTACGCAGTGGACGGAATGGACGGCTCAGGCAAGACCACGTCGTCGGATTTCATAAGGGAGCAACTGATCTCGGAGGGAAGGAGGGTGCTTGAGATCACCCATCCCAACACCGATACCGAATACGGGAGGAAGGCCGCCAAGTACCTCTGCAAGGACGGCAAGCTGGCTGTTATCATGGCAGGCTGGTACTACATCAGGGATGTGCTCCATTCGCTGAAGGTCAAGAAGAAGCATCAGGATGAATACGATGATGTCATCTTCGTCAGATACAGCCTTGCAGCGGCATATCTGCCTTCATTCCTATGCAAAATCGGATACCGGTTCATCGAGCTGGTGCTCCCGGTGCCGGATGTGAAGATCTACGTGGATGTGGATCCGGATACGGCATTGGAGCGCATCCTGGCGAGAGGGGAGGACCTGGAGACCTTCGAGACATCGGAGAAGCTCAGGAAGACCCGCTCCAAGATGCATGGGATCACCGGGTCATGGAGGGTGGTCGACAACTCAGGGACGCTGGAGAATACACTCGAGCAGACCAGAGCGATATTGGCTGAAGTGGAGCGTGACTGAATGCACGACCCCACCGGGAAGTTCCAGGGATCGCTCACACCGAAGAGGGAGAGGCTGGCGAAGATCATATCCCTGATAGAGCAGCCGCCGTTCCTCTCGATACCCGTCTTCATCCTCATCTGCATGCTTAAGACCGATGATTTGGAAGACGGATTGATCTTCTCTGCGATAGCGATAATCACCACCACGATCATACCACTGGCACTGATAGTTTACTTCTCTAAGAGATACGGGAACGACGACAGATTGGACGTCGTAAGGAAGGAGGACAGGTTCCTTCCGATGATCTTCGGCATAATGGGATACTCGTTGGGATTCGGGCTGCTGTGGTACCTTGATGCACCCGATCTTGCCACGGTCCTGATGCTGTGCTACGCCGTAGTGACCGCGGCTATGATGCTGATCACGTTCTTCTGGAAGATCAGCGTGCACTCCTGCGGAGTGGTGGGGCCGTCCATGGTCCTGTCTGTAGGATTCTGGCCGTATGGGCTGCTCTACTTCCTCCTCCTGCCGCCTGTGATCTGGAGCAGATATGTCCTGAGGAAGCATACACCGCTGCAGCTCGCGATGGGAGCTATCGTCGGCGGAGCGATCACCGCCATCATCTTCTGGATGATGCTCTGATCTGCTTTTGATAGGTTCGGAGAATAAGGACTGACCATGTATCTGAAACTGCTATGGCGGATCGCGTTCAGATTCTGATGACAGCTCTTCCGTCGAATCTGCTATTGGATTCGATGATCACGTCGCCATTATCCGTGGAGATCGAAGCTCCTGTATCCTTCCAGGCATCCCCATCCCTTATCTGGACATTGCATTTTGGTATCAGACCTCTGTGATGCCTGCTGACTGGGATGATGAGTCTGAATCCTTTGCCGACCTCTATCCAATCTTCCTTCCTGAATTGAAATTCGTAAGGCAGACCGGATGCATTCACGTAACAGTCATCGACATGTGCATTTCTAGCCCTCTGCATATTGCCGGCTAGATAGAATGGGATCGCATCCCTTCCATTCCCTTTCCTGGGCATCCTGTTGGAGATTATGAGCCCCCATGATACATTGAACTTCTTCTGATAGAGGTTAAGGGATTCCGTTGAGAAGTTGGTTCCGGATTTGACCTCGATGGGCACTGTCCTGCCATCGATGGCCGATATCAGATCGACCTCGTATCTGCCCTCCCTCCAATAGTAGAGGTTCCCGGCACCTGCGGACATCATCTCGCACACCGCCAGATTCTCGTACATGCCCCCTTTGTACAGATGGGCATCATCGTTCTCCGTGAGCATGATGCCCGCAGGGTGTCCGGCCATCGCCCTGAGCAGACCGATATCGCACATATACAGCTTGTATTGATTCTCATCCTTTCCGATGGAGGGCGGATATGCATGACCTTTCATCAGGTTGACCTTGTATATCAGGTGGGCATTGCTCAGCCATTGCACCGGATCTCTGAAATCGTCAGACCTGCCATCCTTCTTCAGTTCTTTGAATACGAACTTATGGTTCTCCCTTGATAGGAACGAAGGAAGGGATTCCCATATGGACGTCAGCATCTCCAGCATGCTCCCCCCATGCTTCGCGAAATCCTTCTCATAGTTCTGCAGAAGCTCCCTCTGCAGGGAATCGACCTTGTTGATGTCATGCTGCGTGACCCATGAGTGAACGACCTCCGGCATCCCGCCGACTATGCAGTAGTCCCTCATCAGCCTCTGAAGGGCCTCGTGGATCGGTTCTGAGATATCCTCTGGATCGGGGTCGGATAGGATGAACTCGGCAAGAGAGGTCTCCCCTTCTGCCATGAGGTATTCGCAGAAGTTCATGGGGTATAGGTGCTTGGTATCAACCTTTCCAACAGGGAACGATGCCTCAGATTTCAATACCCCTAACAGGGGTCCGGCGCATGCCACATGAAGCTCGGGCATGTGTTCGCAGAAGTATTTCAGAGAGGTGATCGCCGAATCGCATTCCTGAATCTCATCCAGTATGAGGAGGGTCTTCCCAGGAGTGATCTTCACATTGTTCATCAGCTCTATGTCGCGGACGATCTTGGAAGGTTCCATGCTGCCGCTGAACAGGGCCTTCAGCCCCTTTGCCTCCTCGAAATTGCAATAGACGCAGTTATCGAACTCCTCCGATCCTAATTCCTTCAGAAGATAGGTCTTCCCGCATTGGCGAACTCCGTCGAGAACAAGCGGCTTACGGGCGGGATCGCTCTTCCACTCCAGCAATTCATCGTAGATCAGCCTCTTCATGGATGCTGATTATTCTCTATGTTTATATATTAACCGTTTTTTTACGTGCTAAAAGACTGTTTATAACCGTTTTTTTATGTCCTAAATGGCTATTTAGAACCGTTTTTTTATGCCGTTATCAGCCTATTTGAACCGTTTTTTTACGTCTGTTATAACAAACGAGCTTAGGTTCGAACAATGGTTCAATTCACAGGATAGGGCAGTGACCGGCGTGCAGCGAGATATCAGAGACCTATCCATCAAGAAGGTTGAAGGGGGTTGCCCCCCTCGTTTGTTTAGCGTTTCAAAGGATTCTCTTCTTCTCGTTGTTCACATTGACGATTTCGGCGGAGCCGTTCTCGAGTGTGAAGAATCCGAGCTTCCATCCCATCTTGGCGTACATGTTGCAGAGGTCGGGCATCATATTCTCAGTTATCTGCATGAGCCTGGGGTCGTCGCAGAACGTGGCGATTCCATCCCAGCGGAGGAAGTCGGTTCCGACGGATGCGAGGATCTCGCACTTGGGGTTCGCCTGGAGCTGCTTGTAGACGTCCTTGAATGTGCCGACTGCGAAGTACAGCTTTCCGTCGAGCTTGACCTTCAGTCCGAGGACCCTCATCCTGGGTTGGTCGCCGCATGTGGTCGCGAGGGTGAACACCTTGGCATCGGACAGGAACTTGTCGATGTAGCTCATGACGTCGATCTTGATGTCCAGTGGCTCCAGGAGCTGTCTGATCCAGTCCTTCTCCTCCTTTGAGACCTCGCCGTCGATGGCGCAGACGAGGAGACAGATCATGACGATCTTGTCCTTGAGGGAGTCATCCACCAGTCCGATGATGTCGACCATGGTGTCGATGACCTTCCTGTAGGATGCGGAGTTGTCGAGACCGAGGTCCCTGAAGATCTGGACGCCCTGCTCGTATGTGAGGTCCTTGTCCGCCATCTTGTCGAAGAACGGCTTCAGGAGATCGAACTCCGCCTCCGAGAGGGTTCCGTCGGCTGCGACGGATGCGAGAAGGAACTGCATGTATGCGGTGAGTCCGTCCGTTCCGTCCGCTGTGAGCGCCACCAGTTCCTTGATGACGTCGACCGACAGCTCGTTGAAGAGATTCGTGAATGTTTCGGGATCCATCTGTTCAAGCTCTTTGCAAAGTGTATCAAAGTCACTCATTGATATCGAAAGGAGAAACCAGATGAGCATTTTAAAAATGTTCGAATGATGGTCGGAAAAGGTGAGAATTGCCTTATGCCCAGAGCCTGCTGTGAAAGTCCATGCGGCCGGCAGAACCCTATTTCAAGCCTGAGATTCGTTTCCCGTTCCTGAGATATC
Organism: Thermoplasmata archaeon; assembly: GCA_015063245.1. Classification (GTDB taxonomy): domain Archaea; phylum Thermoplasmatota; class Thermoplasmata; order Methanomassiliicoccales; family Methanomethylophilaceae; genus Methanoprimaticola. The sequence goes on along the minus strand of SUSV01000008.1, from coordinate 10,525 downwards.
CTGAACCGATCATGCCGGTATCAAAGCCCCAGGTTTTCCAGGTACATCTCCAGCTTCCATGCCATGTACAGCGGTATGAATGTGTACCCCCCTTTGTTGATGCGTGTGTTCCTGTTCGAGAATACCAGCACCTCCTTCGGAGAGTACCTCCCGCAATACGTCTCCAGAGACTTCAGTCTGCCGACCTCCCCCGACTTGACCTCCACAGGGACCAGGGTCATGCCGCGCAGCAGCTCGAAATCCACCTCTGCATCCCCCTTGGAGTTGGTCCAGAAATACGTATCCCCCTCGATATCCAAGGCTGATGACATCTGGGTGAGGATATAGTTCTCTGCTACGGCGCCGCGGATCTTCGATGTGCTCTCATCCTTGGAGACGAGTATCGGACGATCGATGCCGGCCATGCATGTGAGCAATCCCGTATCGGGCAGATATAGCTTATAATAGATCCCGCCACGAGGATTCGGAGGCACGGAATCGTCGTTGACCTCCCAGGTACGCCTCAGGAAATCGGCATCCAGCAACCACTGGATTGGGTCGGAAAGGGTCTTGTTCGTACCGCCTGCCTTCTTCAAGTTGAAACGATTGCCTGCTTCCGCGACCTGATATGCGGCCGAATCCCATAATGCAGAGATCCTCTGATAGTTCTCGCCGCTGTATTTCCCCATGTCCTCCTTGAACGAACGGACGATGTCCCTCTGCACCTTCCTGACTTCGTCCATATCCTGCGTGTCTACCCAGGTCTGTACGGCCTCGGGCATCCCGCCGACAATCAGGTAATCGATGTACAGCTCGTTCAGTTCGGACATCATCCATTCCGGCAGGGGCACATCCGCTTCGACATCATCCAATGTTCCGAAGTAATCCTCGCCCTTTGTGGCAAGAACGAATTCGCCGAAATCCATGGGCCACATCCTTATGAAATTGACCTTGCCCACCGGGAACGAGGTCTTCCATCCCGGGCTGTCCTTTCTCTCGCGTTCTGCCAATGCCAGTCCCAAAAGGGATCCGGCGCAGACGATATGATATCCAGGCAGTTCCTCACCAAGATATTTCAGCGATGTCAGCGCGGGATAGCAATGCTGGATCTCATCGAATATGACCAGCGTATCCTTCGTTATCTTCTTTCCTCTGAATGCTGACAGTTCTTTCATTATACGGATTGGATCGAGATCGCGGAATACATCAGTCAGCTGAGGATTGCGCTCGAAATCGAAGCGGACGTAATCTTTGAAATTGTTCTTCCCGAATTCCGTCAGGATGAATGTCTTCCCGCACTGGCGTATCCCCAGCAATATGAGCGGCTTGCGCCTTTCGGATTCTTTCCAGGACAGGAGTTTCTCCTCGACGGATCTTCTCATCATATGTCAATATTGTTCGCTTCATATTTTAATCTACTTTTTGGGGGGTAAAAAGTGGAAAAAATTCTACTTTTTGGGGGGTAAAAAGTGGAAAAATTTCGTTCAAAATAATCCTGGATGCCTGTCGATGAAACTCAGCTGATGTGGTTATCCGGGTCGGGGAGGACCTTCTTGATGAGCCTGGTGATGAGCCTGACGACTATCCCGACGAAGACCGCCGCGAATATCGTTCCCTCCCTCACGCCGTACAGTCCGCCCATCGCTATCACGGATATGATCGCGGCGATCGTGATGTTGGAGATGTCGAAGATGATCTTCATCTTGCTGAACTGGATGCGGGTCCTGACGGACAGTGCCAGTACCGCACCCTCACCAGGCATTACAGTCGTCCTGGAGTTGACGACTATGGCGACCCCTATCCCGACTATTACGGTGCTCGCTATGACATACAGCCAGCATTCCGCATATGAAGCGGGGTTCCATCCATCCACCATATCGACAGTGATCTTCGTGAACAATGTGAACAGCAGCGTAGTCGGTAATTGCAGCAGGCTGACGAGCTTGAAGTCCTTACGAAGCACGATGTACTGGATGAGGATCAGGATGATGTTGAAAACAAATGTGTGTATGTAGAGGTCGATGCCCGTCGCCAACGTGAGGACGAATGGAATGGAGGATATCGGCGTCGTACCGATATCGGCCTTGGTGGAGACCGCTATGCCGAACGTCATAACGAACAATCCGATGACGAACATCGAGATGCGTCTGACAGGGTGCTCCATATCAGAGGCTAATCGGATACTGTATAAAGACTGTATTATACGAATTTGCTACAATAAATATTATACTTGTATAATTAGTGTAGCAAATTGATGATAGTTACATCTTCTTTAATAATGGAATCCCTCAAGGATTATTCCAATCCTGCCTGCAAATTAGAGAGGATGGTGAAGAACGGCGATTACATCAGGGTTGTGAGAGGGATCTATGAAACCGATCCGGATACGCCTGGCCACTATCTCGCGCAAGCAATCCGCAATCCATCATACCTCTCTTTCGAATGGGCTCTGGCATATCACGGACTCATACCGGAGGCGGTATATGTGTACACCTCGGCAACATACAAGACACGCAGGAGTAAGTTTTATTCCAACCATTTCGGCGATTATTGGTACCGCGATGTTGCACCGAATGCTTTCCCTTACGGAACGAAAATGATTACTGAGAATGGATACACATGGTGGATCGCCACCCCTGAGAAGGCTATCTGTGATGAACTGTACATAAAGCCACCAGTGTACTCGCAGAGGGATCTCAAGGATATGCTGTTCGAAGACCTTAGAATAAACATAGATGATTTGATGGAACTGGATTTTGACCGTATCAAGAAACTGTCAAAGATGTATGGGTGCTCAAATGTGAAGCTGTTCGGAAAGGTTATGGAGAAGATCATATAATGCGCGGGCTCCCGGAACTGCTGTTATAGTCGAGCTATGTTCACGAGGACTGTATATTCGATCGCGAAGAGTTGATGAGGATGATCAGGGAAAGATTCGAATCTGTCGATTTTGAAGATGCAAAGAAGGATGTCATCCCATTCATTACGAACAGAGATGCTCTGAACGGATGGAAGAGGGAATCGTTCATCAAAATAAGCGAACGTATCCGCACAATATGATTTGTTGATAATAATCACCGTCCCCTTCCGGGGACGGTCTTGAAGTTTAGAAATCACTCGGACTCGTCGCGGAGGACCTTGCTCCATACGAGCCAGGCGAGAACTCCACCGATGAGAGGTGCGACGATGAAGATCCAGAGATCCCCCCATGCATCGGGCTGGAAGAGGGCCATACCGATGGACCTTGCGGGGTTGACGGATGTACCGGTGATTCCGATTCCGACGAGGTGGACCATCGTCAGTGCGAGACCGATGTAGAGTCCTGCGAACTTGTCCATTCCGTCCTTTGCTGTGGCTCCGAAGACGACGAGGACGAAGAAGAAGGTCATGATGATCTCTGCGATGAGTGCAGGGAAGACCTTCTCCGTTCCGTTCGCTCCCCAGGGTCCTGCATCGAGGAAGTCTCCCCAGGAGGGTGCGTCGAAGACGGAATATGCGAGGAGCAGCAGGATGAGACCTGCGACAACCGCACCGATGATCTGTCCGACCACGTATCCGATGAAATCTTTCTGCTCGAGCTTCTTGTCGAGGAACATTGCAAGTGAGATTGCAGGGTTGAGGTGGCATCCGGAGATCCTTCCGATGGTGACGGACATGACCACGACGGAAAGTCCGAATGCGAGTGCGATGGCGACATAATCTACTCCGGCCCAGGCACCCATTGTGAAGATGGCCGTACCTACTCCGAAGAACACCAGAACGAATGTTCCGATTGCCTCTGCGAGGTATTTTCTCATTGATGAATCCATTTAAGATCACCTTATGTGAGGTCACCCAAAATATCCTCATATATAGTGATTGTCCGCCGACAACGGATATCTCCGATGGAATGAGCGGTTCGGATCGATCCGATGAGTGCGAGGTATCTTGCAGACCCTCTAGCGATTCCCGGCGGGTCCGCTCATTACATTGAAAACAGGATGTATACCGCAGTATACCGGCAGTATACGGAATAATCCGAGTCAACCCTGTTCAAACGGTCTCTAATTCACATTGTATTGTATACTTAGGGACACGCACAACCATCTTGAGTGAAAACTACCTTATGAAAATGGTGAAAACTACCTTATGAAAATGGTGAAAACTACCTTATTATATAAGCAATGCATTTCTTAAGCCGTATGATCGAGAATGATAAGTATCTCCCGAGACTCGTTGACGATATCGTCGACGAGACTCTTGCTGTCAGCGGTGCCGTGCATATGAATGGTCCAAAATACTGCGGTAAGACCTGGACCTCCAAGCATCATTGCAACAGTTTCTATCAGTTGGATCTGCCGGACGGCGATTATCGTAACCTGAAACTGGCCAAGTTGGATCTGGGGTATGCGTTGAAGGGGGACAGTCCGCGTCTGATCGATGAATGGCAGCTTCTCCCTGCGGTATGGGATGCGGTCCGCAATATTGTCGATGAGAAGGGTCTCAAGGGGATGTACATCCTGTCGGGATCATCGACCCCTAAGAAGGAGTCGAAACCGCTCCACAGCGGATTGGGCAGGATCGCACCGGTTCGCATGAGGACCATGTCCCTTTTCGAGTCGAAGGATTCGGACGGTGCAGTATCGCTGAAAGGGATGTTCGAGGGAAGGTTCGCCAACACCCCCATGAAGGATGTTCTGCTGGACACCCTTCTCGATCTGACCATCAGAGGAGGATGGCCCGGCAATCTGGGGTTGAACCCGTCACAGGCGGCAAAGGCCATGTCAGTGTATGCCAGACAGATATGTTATGAGGATCTTCCTGCCGTGGACAGCAGCAAGGATCCGGCAAGGATGATGCGTGTGCTCAGGTCTCTGTCCCGCAACGAATCCACGCTGGCGAGCAGGAAAGTCATTGCCAGGGATATGAAGGAGTTCGATGATGATACGATATCCGACGATACCGTCGGGGAGTACATATCTGTATTGGACAGGATGTGTCTCATAGAGAACCAGGGCGCATTCAATCCAAACCTTAGGTCTTCTGTACGTGTTGGGAAGACCCCGAAGAGACATCTAACCGATCCGGCTCTGGCGATATCCGCGCTCGGACTGACCAAGGAGATGCTGCTGGACGATCTGGATACGTTCGGTTTCATGTTCGAGGCGATGTGCGAGAGGGATCTGCAGATATATGCATACGTGAACGGCGGCAATCTCTATCATTACAGGGACGGGAAGGACAGGGAGATCGATGCGGTTGTAGAGATGTCGGACGGAAGATGGGGTGCGTTTGAGATCAAACTCGGTGCGGGGGCCATAGAAGAGGGCGCGAAGAGCCTGAAGGATATGGATGCATTGATCCGCGACGATCCCAAGGGGAGGCCTCCAGAATTCCTGGCTGTCATCTGCGGAATGTCCTCTGCGGCATACATGAGGGACGATGGCGTCTACGTAGTACCGATAACCTCGCTGGGTCCTTGAAGGGATTTCCTGATAACTCTCAATGAGGTTGAGTCTGTGCAGCCCTCCTTCATTGGGAATAAGTTACCGAACTTATATCCGTATACAGGGAATATGTTAGCTCGATTTCTGATGTCTGGCCATTGCCTTAAGCGATTCCCGGCGGGTCCGCTTCATTCCTAGAAAACAGCCTGTATGTTGCAGTATACCTGAATATAATGAGAAATAACTGCTTTTGAGGTTGTCGATAATCATTATAATTTGCAATACTGTATTGAGAATCATGATGTTCGAGGACAAGATCAAGATGATTGTCGATAGGGTCACCAAAAACTTCGACCCGAAAGCAATCATTGTTTTCGGTTCTGCCGCCAAAGGCAATTCAACCGATGACAGCGATCTTGATATCGCAATCATCATGGATTCAGATTTATCAGAGCATGAACGCAATGTGAAAGTACGCGTATGCATCGGAGCCATCGGGATGGCAATGGATCTGTTGGTTTTTACACCACAGGAAATCGAGGCAGAAAGATACGATGAATCCTCAATCATCTCTGAGATAATGAAGACTGGCGAGGTTGTATATGGTTCCGCTTGAGTCAATCTCGGAAAGAAGCGGATCTGCTATCAATAAAGCCCGCCCGAAGGGCGGGCATACCTTTCACGCAATATCCATTCCACAGAGCCAGTCAATGACGTTGACGACATCGATCCCGTCGTAGGAACCGAGGCCGATACGGTCCTCGGTCAGAACGATCTTCCGGTAATTATCCGTGACTTTCTCCAATGGCACCAGTTCCCTTTTCTTCGTTTGTTCGGCATGCATGGTCTGGGTCACCTGATAGTAGATAATCCGGTCACCCTTCATGGCGGTGAAATCTATCTCGGAATCGTTGTAGCTCCCTACTGATACCTTGTAGCCTCTCCTGAGCAGTTCGAAATACACGGCATTCTCCAAGGGTTTGCTGAGATCCGCCAGGCTGCCGGGATTCAGTAACATGTATCTCATCCCCAGGTCGGTAGCGTAGTATTTCCCCTTGGATTTCAGGTATTTCTTCCCGACGATATCATATCTGTCGACATGATAGAACAGATGGGCGGAGACGATTTCGTTCATGAACCTGTAGACATCATCCTTAGGTATGTTCAGTGCCTCGGATATCCTGTCCGGATTGGTAACGTTGCCTATGTTGGAGTACAGGAACCTGCATATGGCGTCCAGTCTTCTTGTGCTGCCTGATATGCGGGACATTATATCCTTCATCACCACGGTGTTGAACACACCCTCCGATTGATACATGCATACGGATTCCCCCCTGTCCGGGTCTATCATCGGCAATCCGCCGAATTTCAGAAAGTCTTCCAATCTTTTCTCCTTCTCGCCCGGATGCAGTTCCATATACTCCTTGAACGAGAGGGGCAGGATCTCAATCTCGATATATCTTCCGGACAGTTTGGTGGACAATTCGGAGGAGAGCATCTTGGAATTGGAACCGGTGATATAGACATCGCAGTCCCTGCGTGCTACAAGCATGGCCACCAGCCTTTCCCATCCGTCCACATCCTGTATCTCGTCTATCAGGATGTAGTGCATCCCTTTCCTTTCGAGTACCGGTTTTATCTGTTCATGGAGCCAGTTTATATTCGGTTCATCGACCAGGAGATCCAGATTGATATGACAGATGTTTTCCTCGTCTGTGTCCATCGAACGAAGACGGCCTACGAATTGGTTGAGCACAGTTGTCTTCCCAGTGCGTCTCATCCCCGTTAGGACCTTGACCGTACTGGGCATGTCCTTGGAGGCTGTCAAGAAAGCCAGATAATCTTCTCTGATGATCTCCATGACCGTACATGTCCCTCTGCGTATTAAAAAATTCTGATTTTTCAGAATTAATTAGATATTCAACAAATAAATTCTATTATTTTAGAAATAATTGGATAACTGCCAAAAAGTGTATGCAGGATCATAAACAGAGGATATGAGATGACAATTGCCCGTTTCGTTTTGGAAGATAATGTACTGGATTATCTCCCAAAATGGGGTATAATGTACCTTCGATTATTCCGTCTGGCTAATGCTATAAGCGGTTCCCGGCGGGTCCGCTCATTTAATCGAAAACAGGCTGTATACCGCAGTATACCGGCAGTATACAGGAATCATTATACTGCATATCATCTCTGGCTATTTTGATTAATAGCATAAATATACGAGTAATCGAATTTTTATGAATTATTTACATAAATCCACGATTAATAAAAGATTTATACATATGATACCATGTCCAAAACATGGGAGAGTATCTGGTACGCGAGCAGTATCTCAGCAAGATCCGTGCAGGCCGTGACGATACGGGAGTCATCAAGGTCATAACGGGGATGAGGCGCTGCGGAAAGTCTGTCATCATGGAACTTTATGCCGAAGAGCTCAGAAGGTCCGGCGTTCCTGAGGAGGACATCATCTTCATCAATTTCGAGAAATTCGAGTTCCAGAAGATAAAGACCAGCGAACAGCTGAACGATTATCTCCATCAGAGGATCAATCCGGACCGCATAATGTATGTTCTTTTGGATGAGATACAGGATGTGAAGGATTGGGAATTATCCCTTTCGGCGCTGAACGCTGAGAAGAACTGCGATGTCTATGTCACTGGTTCCAACTCCGATATGCTCTCATCACAGCTGGCCACCCATATATCCGGACGCCACACGGAGATCGAGGTGTTCCCCCTGTCATTCTCCGAGTACATGGAGATGCACGGATACACCGACAGGGAGAAGGCATTCATCGAATACCTCGAATGCGGGGGACTGCCGGGGGTGGGCCCCTCGAGGGATCTGAGGTACAGGCAGGATTATCTTCAGGGGGCGTACAACACCATCGTCGTCAAGGACGTTCTCAGGCATGTCAATGTCAGCGATCCCACGAAGGTGGAGGCGATAGCGAGGTTCCTCTATGCAAATATCGGCAACATCACCAGCAAGGCCTCAGTATCTCAAGGTACCGGAATCCCGGAATCCACCGTGGGGATCTACATGAAGGCCATGGAGGAGGCGTTCCTCATACTGCCCTGTGACCGTTATGACATGGTCGGAAAGAAACTGTTCTCCACCATCGGGAAGTATTACGTTGCTGATCTGGGGATGAGGAAGGCTGTTCTGAATATTACCGCAGGTACCGATATAAGCAAACCGCTGGAGAATCTGGTGTACGTGGAGCTGCTGCGCAGGGGATATGACGTCAGGGTAGGATGCTACAGGGATTCCGAGGTGGATTTCCTTGCCGTGAGGTACGATACCATGGAGTACATCCAGGTCTGCCAGACCCTGATGACGGACGATACCCGTAAACGGGAGGTCAAACCGCTCTTGAGGCCGAAGGACAACTATGCCAAGACTATCCTGACACTGGACCGTTTCGGTCTAGGGAACGAGAATGGGATACTGATCAGGAACGTTCTGGATTGGTTAATGGAATGATCGTTTCCGACCTCGTTGATAAGTGACCGAACTTATACCCGTATACAGGGTATAAGTTACCTTGATTTCTGATGTCTGGCTATTGCCTCAAGCGGTTCCCGGCGGGTCCGCCAAATTATTGAAAAATGGCTCGTATACTGCAGTATACCAGCAGTATACCGATTATTCAGTTATGCCCTTAATCGGCCTATTTGTGTGCATATTTGCATGAATAGAGGTAGCATTTGTTTTACTGGTTTGTCATAGATACAAGAAATTATATCGTTTTGTATAATGATATAAACTACATTATAGAATGATTTATCGTTGCATAGGATGATAAAATCATAATGCTTTAATGCACAGTAAGGTATGGATTATCATGGAAGAGTCCTTGGTATCGCGTGACCGGTATCTCGCTGAGATCGAACCGTTCATCGGCAATGGTAATGCTAAAGTAATAACAGGCATCCGCCGCTGCGGAAAATCGACCCTGCTGGACATATATCGTCAGAATCTGGTCGATGCCAATGTTGTCTACATAGACACGGAGCTTCACAAATTTTTCCGCCTGAATGATTGGGAGAAACTCCTCTCTTACATCGAATCGGAATATCGTGAAGGAACCGACAATGTCCTGATCGTGGACGAGATCCAGAACATAGAGAAATGGGAACTGGCGATACGCGATCTCATCGCCAGGAAGATGTTCGACATCTATCTTACTGGATCAAACGCCAATCTGCTCTCGTCCGAGTATTCGACACATCTCGGGGGCAGATATAACCGCATACGCATGCTGCCCCTGTCGTACGCAGAATGCAAGGTCTTTGCGCAACGCTTCCTGCCGGAAAAGGACGTCCTGGACAGATACATGCGCATAGGCGGATTTCCCATCCTGTGGATCACCGACATGTCTGAGAGATCCTGCATGCAGACCGTGAGAGACATCACAGAAGTAATCCTTTCGAAAGACATCGAACAGAGGTTCAACATACGCAATCATGTGCTCTTGAGGGACATATACCGTACAATCCTGTCCACCATCGGCAATTACGTATCTTCCAACAACATATGTGCCACCATAAAAGAGACGGGTTCAAAGACCACTGTGGATACTGTCAATGAGTACATCGGGCATCTCGAAGCGGCGAACCTGATAATACGCGCCAGCGTGTTCGATCTCAAGGGAAGGAGGATCCTCGAGAATAAACACAAGTATTATGCCACGGACCTGGGGCTGAAGCACTCGTTGCTGGGATACAGGCCGGAGGACATCTCCGGCCATATGGAAAACATCCTCTTCACCGAACTCATGTACAGGGGCTACGAGGTGTATATAGGCGATTATAACGGTAAGGAGATAGACATCGTGGCCATCAAGGATGGCTCGAGGCTTTACATTCAGGCCTGTTCGCTTATCGACAGTAGAGATACCTTCGACAGAGAATTTGGGAATCTTGACAAGATATCGGACAGTTTCCCGAAATATGTGGTCATGATGGAGCCTGGAGTTTACCGTGGAGTCACCGAAACCGGGATAATCTGCTGTTCACTGAAGGAATTCCTGGAAATGACCAGCAACAAAAACGAGCGGCAGACTCGTCGAGGATGGAACGCAAGGAATGAAAAAGTGCGACATTCAT
>SUSV01000007.1 GCA_015063245.1 Thermoplasmata archaeon | reverse complement strand
TTAGAAGGCCAGCGCTATATCCTGGCTAAGCCACGAGCCCACTCTTCCCCTCCATCGGCTACTATCATTTAAAGGTTTGTTGCCACTTTTGACCCGTTACAACCTGCCTCCAGACACCCAGGATGCCTATGATCCGTCAGCAACAGCCCCTCAATGGACCAGATATGGGGCGACTAGGTAATCCTCCCACTTATCCCCTCTGATGAGATCGGTAAGGGAACCGAAGCCGTACCACATGCAGAGCCCCTCTATGATGCACAGTGCACCGATGAAACACAGAACCGGCCAATAGTTGAGGAAAGTTCCCACCATCTTCATGACCTCCTGTGCGAAATTCAGCATGCTGAAGACCAGTGCACCGATGATGAACGCCAACAGGAACCTCGTCCAACCGGAGGACAGATCGGAGAGGTCCAATCCGAACCATGACTTGCCATCCAGCGTTCCGAGGAGGATGTACATGATCAGCATCACCAGCAATCCTGCTGCCACAGCTATGTTGATGTTGCGGAAGGGTCTGATGATCAGCGTGAAAGCGCCCAAGACGACGATGCATGAGGCATATCCCCTTGCATTGAACCCTCCCATCGCTGCCAGGATGACGATGACCACTCCCAACACCGCTCCTGATATCTCGCATATGCGATACTTCTTTGAATCCTTCTCCTTCAGATACAGAGAAGCAATCTCCAATGCCAATATACCTCCCAGTATCAGTATTAGGGGCGAGAAGAAGTCTAACGCCCACGATGACAACCCATCCCATGTCATGGTTGGGCCATAAAGATATTAGAATAAAAAATGGCCCCGAGAAGGGCCGAAGTTTCAGATCAGCAGATCTTTGAACCTGCTGAGGGGCCAGCGCTCTCGTCCCATACTTCACAGACATCGAATGTCCATACAGCGAAGCAGGGCAGGTTGGCCGCGGCCATCTTGGCCTTCATGTCCTCGAAGACGGGTCCGCTGTCGGCACGTGCGGGATTCTTGAGAATGAGCTCGTATGCCTTGGGTCCGGCCGCAATGGAAAGTGCTGCCTTTCCAGTGTCCTTGAGGTTCTTGGAGGCCCTCTTCATGAGGATCTCTCCGACACCGGCCTTTCCGTCAGGTGTTACGAAGATACTTCCGCAGACGATCGCGTGCGGCTGTCCTTCGGATGAAACGGTCACAAGGATCTTCGTTGTTTCCTTCGCACCCATCAGTTCAATGATTTCTCCAGGTACTGCTACCATTCATTATCACCTGTTATTAAGAAACAACGTCAATATTATTTAACTGGTTACATCCGGTATTAATTTCTTAGTTTTCTCAGCCTAATGTTGTTAGAATCCCGATGTTCTATTATATCGGTCTAGACGCCATGTTTACACCATGACCGAGAGCTATGAATGCCTGCCCTCCATACATCAGGACCTCACATTCAGGAATGTCCGTCCGTTCCTGGACGATAGACTGGGCAGACGCTTCACACTCAAGGATCTGCTCACAGAATCGGGAGAATACAACAACTACGCATATCTCCTGTCGGACCAATGCCCATGGCATATCGTCATGGATCATGACGGGAGAAGGATGACATATTCAGGACCGCTGCCTGTGCAGCTCAGCAGATGCCTCTCAGACCTCCAGGAGTGCAATCCATCCATAAGTCTCGGGTCCAAACCCGGAAGATACAGACGCTATCCGACCCTGGCGGTCAGAGAGGTCATGAGTAACTCGCTTATTCATTTCGATGCTTCCCTTGAAGCGGACATCTCCGTATCGATGAGCGACAACGTATTATCGGTGACCTCCCCGGGCGGGGTGAGGTCATGCTCCGACACTGCTACAGGGCCCCGCAATGGCAGGATGTCAAACCTTCTCAGACATCTCAATCTTGCCAGCAGGCCTGGCTGCGGGATGGATATCATCAGGTCATCCTATTCGCGCTCCGGACTCTCACCTGCGATAATCAAGACGGAACATCGTTTCACCGTGCGCCTGCCCTCGCTGGATTCCAAAGGGGCCTCATCGTCTGACATGAAAGAAACGGTATCCGAATTCCTGAGAAGCAGGCCGGGATCGATGCTTGCAGACCTGGCCGGAGGGACCATGCTGAGCGTCCACGAGCTCAACAAGATACTGACGCTGATGGAGGCCGATGGCGAACTGTTCACCCTCGGACTCGGATCGAAAAGAATGATCTTCCTGACCAGACCATCGGAGAGAAGATCTGAGGAGGTGGGCGCTTAATTGCCGTCTAATCTCGACTCATCCCCCTATACAAGCCCCGGCCTTGGCCGGGGTGACATATCGATCCCGAATAACCAGACATCCTCTTCTCGATACGTCTGGCACAATCCAAGGGGCCCTGTCATTGAGAGCTTTCGCCGAGCTTGCCCATCATCTCCCTGAGGATACGGGCGAGAACGACCGCATCTTCCGGAGAGATCGGGATGCAGGACGCGACTGCCGCGGGGATCGAAGAGGCTTTCTCCCTGAGCATCATCCCGCTATCGGTGACGGTGACGGTCAGGACCCTTTCGTCGTCTCTGTCGCGGGTGCGTTCTATATATCCCTTCTCCTCGAGCTTCTTCAGCAGCGGAGTGAGCGTGCCTGAATCGAGACAGAGCAACGTACCGATATCCTTCACGGACATCGACCTGTGCTCCCATAGGACCATCATCGTTATGTACTGGGTATATGTGATCCCCAGCTCGTCCAGTAACGGCCTGTATCTCCTCACGACCTCCTTTGCACAGACATAGAGGGGGAAGCACAGCTGGTTCTCCAGCTTCAGGCATTCGTATCCGTCGCCAGATTCCATCTGATCACTCGATCGCTTTGGCGACTGCATCCCTGACCTTGTCCATGCTCATGGTGGGTTCGAAGCGTCCGATGATCTCGCCGTCGCGTCCGATCAGGAACTTGGTGAAGTTCCACTTCACATTCCCGTTGTTCTTGTAATCCTTGTCCATCGCCTTGACGATCGGTCCGAGGATGAGTCCCTTGGAACCGAATCCTTCGAACTTGGTGTTCTCGGAGAGGTATTTGAACAGAGGGTCGGCGTTCTCGCCGAGGACATCAATCTTGGAGAACTGGGGGAACGTAATTCCGAACCTTCCCTTGCAGAAGGCGTGGATCTCCTCATCCGTGCCCGGTGCCTGCTCCTTGAACTGGTTGCAGGGGAAATCAAGGATCTCAAGTCCCTTATCCTTGAACTCGTCATAGATCTTCTGAAGGTCCTCATACTGGGGGGTGAAACCGCATCCGGTTGCAGTGTTGACGACAATCAGGACCTTTCCCTTGTAATCCGACAGAGGGACCATTGAGCCGCCCTTAGCTTTGACGCTGTAATCGTATATTCCCATTGTTCAGTCTCCTTGTACTATGTTCTTTGATATGATTGATAGTATTTAATTGTATACAATTTAATTGTGTACTATTGAAAATATAGTCCGAATCGCAGCGATTTCACGGCTGGAGACATTCGTTTCTCACGAATCCTCATCCATTTTTTTTGGTAACATTTTCTTAATTGTTTTAACATAAATAGTAACACTAATCAATTTATTATTAATATTATGAAACTATCCCGTGACTAAGCAGTTTGACTTCGATTCAGGGAAAGGAGAATCAGAAATGACCAAGGGCATCATCATAGTTGGATACGGGACCAGGAAAGGGAATCTGGAAGAGGTCCTCGAGACACAGGCAGCAAGGCTCAGATGCAGAGGGTGGGAACATGTAGGCATCGCCTACTTCAGGGTGTCCCATCCCGATATACCCGAGGCACTGGAGGCGATGGCCGACGAGGGCGTGGATGAGATCGCCGCGCTCCCGTACTACATCGCCGAAGGCACCCTGACGAAAGAGCTCATCCCGGAGAAGTTCGGCATGGGCTCGAAGGAGATGGCCGAGGTCGACGTCAAAGGAAAGAGAGTCTCCATCCGCATGGGCCCCGCATTCGGGACCACACGTGTCCTCACGGACATCATCTGCGATAAGATCGCCGAGGTCGGAGGGGACCTGAACACCGGGATCCTCATACTCGGACACGGTACCAGATACAAATCACTCACCAACATGCGCATCATCAAACTCAACGCGGACAGGCTCAAGGAACTGGGGTACAAGCACGTCGCACATGCGTTCAACGAGTTCTGCGAACCCAACATCAAGGATGCTCTCGATTACCTCGAGAAGGAGGGCGTCCAGAGGATAATCGCCATCCCCCTGTTCATCGCAATGGGTCTGCATCTCGGGGATGAGATCCCCGAGCAGATCGGGATACCTTCATACAGCGATGGCGGCGAGATCACCGTCAACGGCAGGAGGATCTCGGTATCGTACACCCGCCCGGTCGAGGCGGATAACCGCTTGACCGACCTGCTGAATCAGAATGCCAGCTCGATCCTGTACTGATACCCCTCCGTAACACTTTCGAGATTGTAATTAATACGATAAGACTATACATCCAACCATGCGCAGAATCGCCGTATACGGAAAAGGAGGGATCGGTAAATCGACCACCTCATCCAACATATCCGATGCACTAGCCGAATCCGGATTGAAGATCATGCAGATCGGATGCGACCCCAAGGCGGACTCCACGAGCCTGCTCACAGGGAAGCCGATCCAGACGGTGTTGGATGTCATGCGCATGAAGGAGGACCGCTGTCTCGAGGACATGGTCCATGAGGGCTCCAACGGAGTCCTCTGCGTGGAATGCGGGGGACCGCGCCCGGGCACAGGATGCGCCGGAAGGGGGATCATAGCCGCTTTCCAGGAACTCGACCGTCTGGATGCCATGGACGTATACCGCCCGGACGTCATCATATACGATGTCCTGGGGGATGTGGTGTGCGGAGGCTTCGCGATGCCGATCCGCAACGGGTATGCGCGCGACGTGTTCGTGGTGACATCCGGCGAGAGGATGTCCCTGTACGCGGCCAACAACATCGCGACCGCGGTGAATGATTTCCGCCAGGACGGGTATGCGCGCTTCGGTGGACTGATCCAGAACTCAAGGGGTGTTGAGAACGAGGACAGCATCATCGACGACGCCGCATCGAATATGGGTTCGGAGGTCATCTTCAGACTGCCGCGCTCTCCGACGGTCCAGGCATGCGAATCGAAGGATATGACCGTGGTCTCCGGAGAACCGGATTCGGAGATGACGGACATGTACCGCAAGTTATCGAAGATCATCTATGACCGTTCGGAGGACATCTCCGGGGGCCTGAGGCTCGATGGGATATCAGGATGTGACGATTGTGAGTGAGAAGGTCCTGCTTCTAGACATGACGCACGGAGGGCAGATTCTGGCGCCTCTGTACAAGGACGAGGGATACGATGTGACTGTATGCGACGTGTACCGCATAGCTCCCAAAGAGATGATGGATTCCCTGGAATCCATGGGCATCAGGGTATGCACAGGTAACCCCGAGCCCGGCCACTACGACCTGGTGTCAATGCCCTGCCACTGCCCCGATGTTTTCCTAGAGGGATGCACCTACGGCAGGCGCATATGGTACTCCCAATCGGTCAACCACTTCATGAAGGACGGCAGGTTCAGGATCGAGGTCACCGGCGTCAAGGGGAAGACCAGCACATGCTACGTCATTTCCCATATCCTGGCGAACTCCGGCAGGAAGGTGTATCTCAGATCCTCACGCGGTTCGGGACCGTATACCGAGAAGGGTCATGACATACAGGAGCTGAAGAGCATCGCTCCCCCATATCTTCTCGACCTCCCGGAAGGGGATTTCGATGTCATGGTCTGCGAGGTGTCGCTCGGAGGCTCAGGCAAAGCGGATATCGCATGCATCACCAATCTGCTAGAGGACTACGGTATCGCAAGGAAGACCAGGCATGCATCTGAGGCCAAGAGGGACATCATCACCGACAAGATGAATGTCGTCCTCTCATCGGAGAAGGACATCTGGTCGGATTACTGCAGGAATGTCACATACGTCACAGACCGTGTTACCGTGGCATCGGAACCGGAGATCGGATCGCCACTCAGACTCACTATAGACTACAGAGGGAAACATGATATCGCCTTCGACGGCTCGTTCCTAGGATTGCAGTACATCGAAGCCATCGATATGGCGCTGACCGTCTGCGACATAATGGACATCCCTGCAGATTCTGTTGTAAAGGCTTTGCAGTCGTTCAAAGGGGTCCCCGGAAGGGGAGAGGTCCATATGAAGGATGGAATAACGTACATCATCGAACGCAACCCGGGGATATCCCACATGTCGGTCAGGCGCACATTGGAGACGCTGAAGACCATGGGCGGCCTGAAGGATGCATTGGTGGTCATCGACCCTGTGTCCAAGAAGGTATGCGACAAGCTGGACCGTTCCCAGATCGAGGATGTCGTATCCGAATACGGAGTGGGCCTCATCGTGACCCCCGGGGACGGGACCGAACCGGATATCCCTGCAGGGGTCAGAACGGTGATCCGCATGACCAAGGAAGGTTACCAATGAGCGGCATATACCATCCGCGTCCGAATCCCATCGTTGCGGCAATGTACACTGCCAGGGACATGAATGTGGATGTCATCGTCATGCACGGTCCGGCAGGATGCTCATTCATGGCTTCGAGGCCTCTCGAGAATGCGGGGGTCAGGGTCGTCACGTCATCGATGAAGGACAACGACCTCATCTTCGGAGGAGGGCCTTCATTGGAGGAGGCCCTGAAGGATGCGAAGGAGAGGTTCTCACCGAAGACAATGGCGGTCATCGGCACCTGTGCCAGCACCATCATCGGCGATGATATCAAGGCAATAATCGGAAGGGTGGATCTCGGTGATACGAACTGCTTCGCCATCGACTGCCACGGCTGCATGGATAGCAACACCGAAGGTGCGATACGCGCCCTGAAGGCAGGCGCAAATGCAGGGATTATCCCGAAGGAGGAATACGAACGCCAATCCAGGCTCCTGAAGGCTGCCACGGCCCTCGAGAAGGACAGGGGCATGGCTGGACGCTCATACCTGTCGCCTGCCATTAGCCCCACGAAGCTGTCGGTCTGCAGGAGGATTTCCGACACCCTCTCCAACGGAGGGAAGGTGGCTGTCGTGATGCTCGCAAAGAAGGAGCTGGCATATCGCTTCGCGGACATATTCGAGGCCGTCGATCAGTCCAGAAGGAGACTCGGAGGAAAGACACTGTTCGTGGCGAACCTCGACCCCGAGAAAGGGCTCCCGAGGATCAGGGGATACTGCAGGAACATACTCGACGACCTCGATTCCAAGAACGTGAGGATCGATAGGATCATCGGAGGTCTGGACGAGTACGCCGTCGTAGGCGATGAGATGCATTCGGCCGTTGAGGAATTCGGTCCCGATCTGACGATCCTGCTGGGAATCTGCCACGGATATCCCAAGCTCGATGAGAACTGCATACTGATAACAGATCAGCCCCGCGAGCTCAAGAACTATCTTGATCAGGGACTGTCGGCGGTGGGCGAGGCCGGAAGCCATACGATGGTAATGGGTGCGGACAGGATAATCACGCTGGAGACCGCTCAGACCCTCAGGGAGTTGACGCTCCGATGAAGGGATTCATCATCGCAGGCACCGGCAGCGGAGTCGGAAAGACGTCAATCACGACCGGGATAATGTCCCTCCTCTCGTAGAACCATAAGGTCCAGGGATTCAAGGTAGGGCCGGATTTCATCGACCCAATGTATCATTCGGCTGCGACCGGAAGGCCGTCCAGGAATCTGGACTCCTTCCTGATGGACGATAACTGCATACGCAACCTCGTCGGATATGCTTCCAAGGATGCGGACCTCTGCATCATCGAGGGCGTACGCGGCTTATACGAAGGGTTCGCAGGCGATTCCGACATCGGTTCCACCGCATATATCGCGAAGCTCCTCGGCCTGCCTGTCGTATTGGTCGTTGATTCCGGTTCGCTCACCCGCAGCTCTGCGGCCATCATAAACGGATTCCGTTCGTTCGACCCCGACGTAAGGATCGCCGGAGTCATCCTCAACAAGGTCTCAGGCTCGCAGCACTCCGAAAAGCTGGATGTTGCCATGTCGACCTACTGCGACGGTATCAAGGTCGTCGGGAAGATACGCAGGGACAGGGAGAACACACTCGGACAGAGACATCTCGGCCTGGATACCGTATTGGATTCCGACCGCAGCGGATTATCCGCGCTGGAGAGGCTCGTGGACCCGCTTGACCTGGATGTCTTGATGGACATTGCCGAATCCACGGATTCCGACCTTCCGACATCATCGCCGTATGTGAAGAGGAATGTGGGGGCGAGCATCGCCGTACCCTACGACGACGCTTACTGCTTCTACTACCGCGAGAACCTGGAATGCCTGGAATCCTCCGGATTCAAAGTGAAGAGGTTCAGCCCGATCGCCGGAGAGAGCCTTCCCGATGCCGATGCGGCATACCTCGGCGGAGGATATCCCGAGCTGCATGCATCACAGATCTCCGAGAACATAGATTTCCTTGAAGGGATGAGGAACATGTCCCTCGAGGGCAAACCGATACTCGGGGAGTGCGGGGGACTGATGTCGATGTGCTCTGGCATGGTCGATCCCGAAGGGAAGAGGCATGAGATGATCGGGATATTCGGATGCGATTCCGTATTCGTGAACAAGCGCCACGGACCCACCTACGTCATCGCAGAAGCCAATGACGACAATCCTCTTTTCAAAGGCACGGTCCGCGCCCATGAGTACCATTACTCTGAGGTGACTGCATCGAAAGATGACAGATACGGATTCGATATCGAACGCGGCCTCGGCATAACAGATTCCAAGGACGGACTCTTATCAAGGAACTCCATAGGCACGTACATGCACCAGCATGCGCTGTCATCGGATGACTGGGCGGCCGGTTTCTCTGAACGGCTGAGCTGATCACATCATCAGCGACGGTGTCGCCGCCATCACTCCGACGTATACCGCGTACATGCCGAGAAGGAGAAGTCCCGATTTCCTGTCTATCCCGTTCCTGAAACGGACCATGAGGAACATAACGACCGCGAAAAGCAGCATGAACGGCAGGTGGAATGTAAGCACGGAATCCGTGACAGGGACATCCACGAGGATCGCTCCCACGGACAGCACGAACAGGATGTTGAAAAAGTTGCTTCCGACGATGTTCGCCACCGCCATGTCCGCCTCTCCGCGGCGCGCCGCTATGACACTGATGCATATCTCCGGGAGGGATGTTCCGATCGCGACGACTATCAGTCCGATCACGAGGTCGGACACGTTCATCATCTCGGCAAGCCCTTTGGCGCCGTCTATGAAGAAGGTAGCACCGAAGTACAGAACGACAAGACCCAGTATTATCAAAAGCACAAGGACGAAGGACGGCAGAGTATCCTCCGTGACGTCCTCCTCGTAAGAGGCTTTAGCACTGTCGTCATTACCTTTCTTCTTGAAAACTATGAACAGGAACACGAACAGTGTGATGATCATCAGGATACCCGTGATCATGCCTATGTCCCCGAAGATGGCGAGGACGCACAGGGCGGCCTCAACCAGGACCATGAAGCATATCTCAAGCTTCATATCATCGTATTTGGCCGCCATCGGACCGACCAATGCCGCAAGACCTATGGCGATACCGATGTTGGCGACATTGCTGCCGACCACATTCCCCATGATGAGTTCGGGATTGCTGGTACTCACGATGGATGTGATGCACTCTGGTGCGGATGATCCGAACGCGAGTACCGTGAGCCCGACGACGAAGGGCGAGATTCCGAGACGGAGGGCGACACCTTTGCCTCCGCGTACAAGCCATTCCGAGCCGAAGTACAGCATCAGCGAACCTGCCACGAGAGAAATCACGATCAGCCAAAGTTCCATGGAACCCCGATTTCACTTTTCATATATGTTATGAGCGGAAGAAGGTATTTTTCAACCGAATATTGTCGGAAAAAGCAGAATAGATACCTAGCGAACCTTGGATTAATAAAATAATTATAAAATCATATTAATTGTTAATAACATCATGGAGTAATGTTATTAACATTCTGCCTTTTGACAATCTAAAATTATTAACATTAAGCGCATTTTTTAATAATACTTGTCAATAGAATGTATTCCATGAAACCAATACCGATAGCAATCATAGCTGTAGCATTGATAGCCGTTGCCGGGATAGGCGCGGCCCTGATCCTCACCGATGACGGTGATGACGACAGGGACACCATAACCGTCACCATGAGCTGGGAGAAGGACATCGCTCAGCAGATAGCAGGCGATAATTACAGGATCATCTCCATGATGGAATCCAATGTGAGCCCCCATGAGGCATACTCGACACCGAGCAACGTATCCGACCTTTACAAATCCAAGATATACTTCAAGATAGGCAGCGGGGTCGAATGGGAGACCGCATTCATGGATACGGTATCGAAGGACATCCCCTCCTCCGTGAAGGTTGTGGACATCGCATCCTCCATCGAATATACCCCTCTTCCCAACACCCACCACCATCACCATGAGGGCGCCGACCATGAAGAAGGCGACCATGAGGAACATGATCACGAGGAGAGCGCGAACGATGCCCACATCTGGACCTCGCCCGATATCCTGAGAAAAGTGGCAGCGCTCATGGCGGACAAGATCGCGGAGATCGATCCCGGCAACGCATCCGAATACGCAGCCAACCTCGACAGGTACAACGCCAAGGTCGATAAGGTCGATGCGAAGATGCAGACGGTCGCAGAACTGGTTGGCAACGGACACACCCATGTGGTTGTCTGGCATCCAGCATGGCAGTACCTCCTCGGACAGTACGCCGAGATGTTCGGAGCCGACTTCCATCAGATATCCGTCGAAGAGGACGGCGAGGTCAGTCCGGCCGAGGCCGCCAAGATAGTGAAGGATGAGAACTGCAAGGCGATCTACGTCTCCACCACCGACGAGGGATACGAGGGCAGAAAGGCACTGGAAGAGGCAGGGATAACGGTCCATGTCGTGGCCCCGACAGCGACCGACATGCTCGCATCCGTGACTGAATTCCTTGGATTCCTGGAATCCGACCTGAAAGCGTGATTCGATGGAACCGCTGGTGACCCTCCAGGACGTTTCCGCCGGATACGACGGCAGCGCCATACTCCATAATGTCAATCTCGAGCTCCGTGAAGGCGACTTCATGGCCGTGGTAGGACCCAACGGGGGAGGCAAGACCACCCTGTTCAGGACCATACTCGGCCTGATAGAACCGATGGGGGGCGATATCAGGGTCACCGGCACAACCCCTTCCAAAGGCTGCGTGAACATAGGGTACGTACCGCAGTTCGGATCGTTCGACAGGAAGTACCCTGCACTGGCGGAGGAGGTCGTGACGATGGGCCTTCGCCAGAGCCAGACGTTCAACCCTTTCTCAAGAAAAGATAAGGAAGCAGTAAGGAAGGCGATGGAATATACCGGCGTCGATGCATTCGCCAGGAAGAGGATCGGGGACCTTTCCGGCGGTCAGATGCAGCGCACGCTCCTCGCAAGGGCCCTAGTGTCCGGACCTCGCATACTTCTGCTCGACGAGCCTACCGCCAGCCTCGACCCCGAGATGCGCTCAGGCGTCTACAATATCCTGAGGAAAGCCTCTTCCGACGGCATCACCGTGATGATGATAACACACGACCTCAAGGGCGCGGAGGACTGCGTGAACCGGATCGTCAAGGTGGACAGGACCGTGACCGAGATCGACCGGGGCCCCCATGGGATGGGATGCGGCGGAGGGATACTGTGACCGACATCTTGTCATATCTGGAGATCCCGCTGATTCAGAACATGTTCATCGCGACCGTTCTCGCATGCCTGCTGTGCGGGGTCATCGGAACGTACGTAGTGGTCAACCGTATGGTCGCCGTTACCGGAGGGATAGCCCATACCACATTCGGCGGAGTGGGCTTCGCATACTATGTCATGTCGGTGTATGCGGTCTCATGGATGACACCGATGATCGGTGCTCTTCTCTTCAGCATCGTAGCGGCAGCGATGATGGTGATCTGCAAGAGGATCGACGAGCTCAGGGAGGATACCGTGATCGGCACGCTGTGGGCGGTCGGCATGGCGCTCGGAGTCATATTCATGTGTTATATGGACAGGAGCGTTCTGGTCCCGTCATCCTACGAATCGATCCTGTTCGGGAACATGCTGCTCATCGATTCGGTGAAGCTTCGCATCATGGCAGGCGTCACCGCCGTTATCCTGGCCGTCACGGCGTTCTTCTACCGCGACCTCCGCATAATGACCTTCGACCGCATTCACGCCAGGACATCCGGCATAAACGTGACAATGCTGGACCTCATTCTCTACATACTCATCGCGGTGACCTGCGTCATGGTGGCGAACGTCGTGGGAATCATCATGATCCTGACCCTGATGACCATACCGGCAGCGATGGGGAACCTCTACTCCAAGAACATGAAGGGGACCATGCTGCTGGGGACGTTCTTCGCAGTCGTCCTTTCGATGCTGGGTCTTTTCATATCGATTGCGATGGACACACCTCCGGGTGCTACGGTGGTCCTCGTGATAGGTGCGGTATTCGCTCTCATGCTGGCGATGAGGAAGCTTGTGCCTGCGGATGCCCGATGAGCCTCAACGCGGACAGAACCTGAAAATCAACATACAGGAATCATGACCGCCGAGTTCGAGCGGATTGGAATAAATTGGCTTTACAAGAATGGAATTAAAAGATGGAGAGTGGGGAAGTCACCACGGGGTAAGCTTGCATTTCTTCGAAGCACCCTAGCTATTCGGGATTATGCATTGTTCGATTCCATCAATTCTGCGACTCGCCATCATTTTGAATAATTACCCCTGTGGTGAACAATCCACCTCCAGATTCGTTACATTGGTTTTCATTGCATCCTCTTAATCATCCTGTTCAATTCTTCTTGCATATCTGTAAGGCGCTCCATCTCTCCCTCATCATTCGGCGTATACATAGGCATCTCGTTGACGTTTACACATTCTATCATCTTGCGATGCAATCTCAAATTGTCTTTCCGTATATCGATCAACCACCCCTGAAGTTTTCCTTCCTCGATCAAGTATGGGCTTCTAAAATCGGACTGGAGGTCAAAAAATGCAGTCTGCATCATGACAGACAGTTCATCGAAATCCTGTCTGGTTATCTTCGTTGCGAATATCTTAGAACAAATGCGTATGTATCTCTCTAATTCCCTAGACAGCTGCTGATATGCCTGCAGCCTCCCTTTACCGAATCCAACATCCTTGAATTCATCATCACCCATAAGGAAATCTACTATGTCCATGACAATGGCGTCGTCATTGGCTGTTTTAGGAACCCCGTCACCTGTGATTATGTATCTCTCCCCTCTTGCTGTTAACGCTCTGAGAGACCTGTATTCCCTTTCGTTTGTCTTCACGTCCCTGAGGCTCTCGGTCACCTGATAGTAGTCTGTACGGTCGCCTTTCCTAGCTATGAAATCTACTTCGAGATTGCTGTCAACCTTTCCGACATATACCTCGTACCCCCTACGGATCAGTTCAAGATAGACTATATTCTCCATCACCCTTCCTCTATCCCTTCCTTCCGGTAGGGGTTGCGTGTTCCTCATCCCCATATCCGTGCAGTAGTATTTCGGATCGGTCGTGAGAATTACCTTGCCTTTGATATCAAATCTTTCGGCTTTCATGAACAACATCGAATCGACGATCAACTGAAGGTATTCGCTGGCCGTGGATGTGCTTATACTGAGTTTCTTTGCCACATTGTCCACAGATATTGAATTGCCTATCTCCGAATACATGTATCTGATGACTTTCCTGACCTTGTTGGAATCTATACGATTCTTCCTGTTGCAAATGTCCTTCAATATGATGTCTGACTTTATGTCCTCGATGCGCTGCCTTATGATGCTGTCATGCATATCCGGTCTCATGAAGGGCAGGCCTCCGTATACGACGTATCTGTGATAGCCCTCGCGCGGATCGTTAGCCAGCCCCAATTCACATGTCTCGTGGAGTGAAAGCGGGAGTATTCTGAACGTATGGCTGCGTCCTGTAAGAAGAGTGCTGATGTCTGATGACAACATATAGGCATTGGATCCGGTCAGGTATATGTCACAATCGATATCCTTCTTCAATGAATTGACAACCCTCTCCCATCCATCTATATTCTGTACTTCGTCGATTAGGACGTATCTTCTCCTCGTCCTGTCCATGGACATTATATGCTCATACAGCACCATGCCATCCCTGAATCTTTCATTACTGAGGGATTCCATATCCTTGTATGTTATGAAATCCTCACTGACTCCTGATTCTTTCAACATATCTATGAATTGCATCATGATGGTGGATTTTCCGCACCTTCTTATCCCGGATAGAATCTTTATGACATCCTGATCCTTGTATTCCCAGATTGAATCGAGATATTGTGAACGTTTCACTTCCGCCATGCATTCACGATGGCTTTTCTAGTATTTATTTTCGATTAATCGAAAATTATTATATTTTTAGTATTTATTTTTGATTAATCGAAATAATATTCGATTTTAAAACGTGAAACACAGAGCATTAATGCTAAGACATAGGCTTATCGAATTTTCATAGAAGAAAGAAGCAAAGATAGAGCGAAACGCACAATCCTTGGTCATCTTCCTTGAATGGATATTTCCCATCAGCTCAAGCACCAACCAATCCTGATGATATGGTTCCTCGACAAAAAGGTGGACAGATATCTGGAAAGTGCTGAAATGGACAGAATCAGGATTTTAGGAATCTTGAAGGGTTAAAAGGTGGACAGGGCGAGATTCGAACTCGCGACCTCTACAATGCCAATGTAACGATCTTCCAACTGATCTACCTGCCCAGAGGATAATCGAGGATATACTTTCCATAATTAAAGGTTTGGATGGCATTCAGATTCGGTTCTGCTCGAATCTGTAGACCTCGCCCTTGATCTTGGTGGGATACTTGTTGTTGACGCATGCCAGGCACAGGTCGTCTGCCTTGAATCCGATGGCTTCAACGAGTCCCTCGAGACTGATGTATCCGAGGCTGTCCGCACCGATGATCTCACGGATCTCATCGATGGTATGCTTGTTGGCGATGAACTGATCCCTCGTCTTCATGTCGACGCCGTAGAAGCAGGGTGCGATGACAGGCGGGCATCCGATACGGACGTGTACCTCCTTGGCACCGGCGTTCTTCAGCATTCCGATGAGGATCTTGAGCGTCGTTCCCCTGACGATACTGTCGTCGATGATCAGGACCTTCTTGTCCTTGACGGCGGACCTGATGGGGATCATCTTCATGGAGACGGCGGTCTCCCTGAGCTTCTGCTCGGGAAGGATGAATGTCCTTCCGGCGGCACGGTTCTTCATGAATCCCTCTTCGTAGGGGATTCCTGCCTCGATCGCATAACCGATCGCATGCGCGCGTCCCGAATCGGGGATGGGCATCACGAAGTCGACATCGGCCGGGCATTCCCTGGCGAGGACCTTACCGATCTCCCTGCGTACATCGTACACGGTCCTTCCGTCGATGACGGAGTCGGGCCTTGCGAAGTATACCCACTCGAACATGCAGTGGGCGCGGGGGTGCTCGATCTCGCTGGGTGTGAACTTGTATCCGTTGGACGTGATCTCGCATATCTCCCCGGGCTCGACATCCCTGATGACCTCTCCCTTGAGGGCCTCGATTGCGGAGCTCTCCGAGACGAGGATGTAACCTCCGTCGAGCTTTCCGAGGATGAGGGGCCTGAATCCGTATCTGTCCCTGAATCCGAACGTCCTTCCGTTGATCGTGAAGACCACGGAGTATGCTCCGTCGAGCTCGTCCATGAGCATGTGGACCGCCTCGATGGGATCGTGATCCACGAGGTACATACCGAGAAGCTTGAGGATGAGTTCGCTGTCAGATCCCGTGAAGAAGACCCAGCCTTCCTTCATATACTTCTCTTTGAGCTCCTGATAGTTGGTGAGCTCACCGTTGTGAGCTATAGAAATGTCACCAAAGTTGGTCGCCACATTCAGAGGCTGGGTGTTCTCGTATCCGCTGGCACCCAATGTCGCGTATCTGACGTGGCCTATCCCGGACTTGCCGGGTAATTTAGAAAGGGAATCGGAGGGTATGGCAACGTTGACGAGTCCGAGACCTTTGACGGTCCTGATCGCCGCTCCGTTGTATACCGAGATTCCCGCGCTTTCCTGTCCGCGGTGTTGGATAATCATCAAGGCCGTGTACAAATCGGACGCTACGTCGTATTCAGCTGATATCGCGACTACACCGCAGCTGTGATTCGGTCCGGCCATGTTACATCACTCGCGGAGTTTAGCCCAAGCGTATGTTCTCATCTTTGCGGTCTTTCCGTATCCGCATGAAGCGCAGACTCCCTTCCTTACGTGGTAAGCGCGCTTTCCGCACCTGCGGCAGGGGATGTGTGTCTTGTACTTGTTGTGTCTTCCCTGTGCGGGTGTACCTGCTCCTGACATTTTTGATCTCTCCTTTATGGATTTTAATTGTCCCCGCGGACAATCCCACCTCATAGGGGCCGTTCATAAGGTCCACCATGGGTGCTAACTTTGGACACCTATAAACAAAATGTATTTTAAGGTATCTACTCGCGCGTATTAAACGAAGGCTCCTATCGCGGGTGCATCCAGACGGTCCATGTCGTAGAAGATTATGGCCTCCCTCATGCCCTCCGCTCCGTTCCCGATCCCCATGAAGTGGTCCAGCATGGACATCCTCCACAGGAGGTCCATCACGGTCACCGCCATGCTTCCGAAGTAGGCGTTGGTCATATCGTCCTCGTATCCGTTCTGATCCATCATCGAGAAGACGCTCCCCATGAAGCTGTCCCTCTGGTTGAGGATGTTGACATAGTCCCTGAGGACCTTCGTGCCTTCCTCGTCGGGCACCCTGAGCTTGATCTTCGCGGCGTCAGCCTTTCCCTTGCTGTGCATCTCGCCGTCGTCATCCATGACGAACCACTCGATCTCCCCACCCTTGGCCATGAACATGTTCCAATTCCAGTCCTTGTCGCAGTAGACCGGTACGCTGAGCGGGTCTGAGGATGACATCGAATCCATTGCGAGGTCCATCCCCGCCTCCTGCAGCGAGTCCATGTCGAGCTGCGTCTCGGGACGCATCCCGGACAGGGCCATCACAGGCTCGATCTGCGACATATCCATTATGCGGCTGAGATATGCCAGATCCGTGAACATCGATACATTCTCGGACACGGTCATGCGCAGCATCGAGGGATCCTGATAGACGCCTGCCTCCTTGCAGTTGGCGTAGAATTCGCGGTAGACCTCCTTCGATTCGGCCAATGCCTCCTCTATCCTGCCCTCGGCCCTCTTGATCAGGTCCTTGGCCTCGGTCATCGCGTCATTGCCCTTGCCGAACCATGCGCCCCTGCATGACAGGTCGAGCTCGACCTTGATCTTGTCGCTGGCATAGATGTGGTAAGGGAACTGCCTGCAGTATGCGGTCCTGTGCTCGTAGACCTTGCATCTCCTGTTATCCAGGAACACGCATGAGCCGCATCCCTTCTTCAGGGCCAATGCCTGATATGGCTGGGGCCCCTTGGTCCTGACAAGGAACTGAGGATAGTTCTTCTTGAAGAATGGGCGCTCCTCAGGGAGCACCTCGGGCTGGCAGAGGCAGCACATACCGCACTCCTCCGGACAGGATACCTGCTTCCCCATAATCTCCGAATAGTCAACCTCGTAATCAGCCAAAGATATCGACCCCTCTGCGTTCCCCGCAGAACTCTGCTCCTTCGACCTGTACCTCTCCCCTGATTATTACTGTATCGGGGAATATCGCCTCCCTGCCGGCGTATTGGGAGTGCCCGCACTTGCTGTGGAGCTGTTTCGCATCTATCGCGGTGACCTTCCTCATGTCGAAGATGGCGAGATCGGCATCCATGCCTACCTTGATCTCCCCCTTCGGGAGGGAGAAGGCCTGTCCGGGTGCGACCGCACCCATCCTGACGGCCTGCGACAGCGGGATGATGTTCTTGCGCACCATGTTCATGACTATGGGCATGGTCGTCTCGACTCCGGGCATCCCTCCGGGAGCGGAATCGAAGTCCTGCTGCTTCTCGGCAAGCGTATGCGGAGCATGGTCCGTCCCGAACATCGTGAACTCATCCGCTATGAACCTCTTGAACAGTGCATCGCGCGTGTTGATGTCGCGGAGCGGGGGGTTCACCTTGTAGAAGGCATCCTTGTCCCTGTCGACCTCGAACATCATATGGTGCATGGTGATCTCCGTTGTGAAGCCTGCCTTCTTCGCAAGGTCCAGACCCTCCGGGGTCGTGACATGGCAGATGTTGATCCTCTCGTTGGCGAAGTTCTTCGCCAGCCTTCTGATCGCATTGAGCTCCGCCTCTGCGGGGCGGTTCCTGAGATGGTCCCTTGTGCATCTCTCCGGTTCATGGAGGATGAGGGAATCGTCCTCGGCGTGGACGCTGACCCTCTTGCCAGTATCCAATGCCGCCCTTACCGCTGGAATGAGCTCCTCATCGTCGTTCAGGAGAATGTTGCCCGTGGTAGAGCCCATGAACAGTTTGAATCCGGGAACGTACTTCGACATCATGGCCGCATTGGTATCCGGCGTTATGGCCGCGAACAGCCCGTAATCCGCATAGGACCTTCCCTTGACATGCGACTTCTTCTCGTTCAGGGTCGTCATGTTGTAAACCGCCGGCTTCGTATTCGGCATATCAAGTACAGTGGTAACTCCTGCATAGACCGCGGCCAGCGTACCTGTGGAGAAATCCTCCTTCTGGGTCATGCCGGGATCACGCAGATGCACATGGGGGTCCACGAATCCGGGGAGCACGGTCATGCTCGTTCCGAGCTCTACCCTGTTCTCCCCTCCGGAGACATAGCTTCCCACGGCTACGATCTTCCCTTCGCTGATCCCTATCTCCGTGTATTTGAGCTCCCCGCCGACGAAGGCCCTTCCCATCAGGACTGTTTCGATATCCATGTCACTCAGCGCTCTCTTCCTGTCCGGACTCCCTTCTCACCTTGTTGGGGCAATCCGTGTTGACCCTGCATGATGCCTGCCTTCCCGCCTTCCTGACGTTGTCCATGCCTTCCTTCACGTAATCCGGGAGGGGAGCAGCGTCCGCGATGGCGTTGAGCCCTGCGAGAAACTCCATGCTAGCAGTCATGAAATGCTTCTGTACCTCCGGGCTGGTTATCGTGACATAGGTGTTCCTGAAGAACTCCTCGCTCTTCTCTCTGACGAGCCTTGCCGCGTCCCTAACACCCCTTGCAGATTCGTCCGCCTCGATGCCATCGAAGCTTTCCTTCTGGATCCTCATCATCCTCTCGATGAGTTCCCTGTTCTGAGCAACGAAACTGTCGATCTCCTCGTCGGTCGCCATGTTCATTCCCTCTTGAACTTGATAATGAGTTCATCGCCTATGAAATCTGCGCCGAGGATCTGTGCGGAAAGCAACGAGTCGGGGAGATGGATGTTGCGCTTCTGGCTTCCCACGTGGACCATGAGCGATGTCGCATCCACCCTGAACAGCTCCACATCGGCGGCCTCCACGAACGGCATCTTCATGACCAGCATCTCAACATCCCCGTCGGTGCGGAAAGACATGGGGCTCTGCTTGGAGAATGCATTCGTGGGATCGGAGTCCCCGTAGATCTCGTTGGCCATGGCGGCGAGCATCGGTATGCCCCTGAGCTCCGTATGCCTGAACGAGCATGTCTTGATCTCCATGGGATCGAACGCGTTGTGGATCTCCTCCATGTGCTCCTGCTGCTCGACCGCCTTGTCCCTGAACGGTTCAGTGGCGAGGATGTCGTCCGGAAGCACCTTGTTCACGAGGAGCATGTCCACATTCCTGTTGTACAGGCTGAGATAGGTATATGCGCGCATGGTCTCCTTAATGACCATGTGCTCCGGGTTGAGGACCAGCCTCACGGTGGTGCGCTCCGGGTCGTCCAATATCACGCTCACGCTCTGGAATGTGTCCTTCAGCGTGTCGATGGAATCCATGACCTCCGACGACGGCAGCGGCACTGATGACACCTTCCCCAACGTGGCGCGGGCCAATGCCATGAGCTTCTTGAAAGTGCCGTAGAACCTCATTACATACCAGTTGGCGGCCTCCGGAAGACTGAGCAGCCTCAGCGTCTCACCCGTCGGTGCGGTATCCATGACGATGACGTCGTAGCTGTCGTTCTTGTTGAACTGGTCCACGTAGAACAGCGCCGAGATCATCTCCATGCCCGGGAATATTGCCATCTCCTCCGCGGTGATGTTCCCCATCCCCTGCGATACCATGAACTCGACGACATACGACTGTATATCTGACCATTTGGTCTTCATCTCATGTATGATATCGATCTCGAACGCATCGAAGTTCTCTGAAACGTGGCGGATCTCCGTCCCCAGGTTCATATCGAGGGAATCTCCGAGCGAGTGCGCGGAATCCGTGCTCATCAACAGGGTGCGGTATCCGAGCTGCGAAAGCCTGTAAGCGGTAGCGGCGGATGCTGAGGTCTTACCGACCCCTCCCTTGCCTGTATAGATGATCAACCTCATATGAATCCGATAAAGCCGTCGGTTATAATGAAATTGTCGCAGACAGAAAGAAAAAGAATCCCGGTTTCCCGGGAAATGTTTCGTTTCATTCGAATTCCGGATCCTCCAGCGATTCCTTCAGGATCACATGGGGCCTTCCGTCGACATCGATGACATCCGCATCGACACCGTACACGGTACGGATGTTCTCTTTGGTGAGCACCTCTGTCGGTGTACCTACAGCGAAGATACCGCCATCATGGAGCATGATGATCTTATCGGCGTATTTCGCCGTGATGTTGATGTCGTGACTGATCATGATTATCAGCATCCCCTTCTCGGCGGGCAGTTGGCTGAGTACCTTGGTGACCTCGAGCTGATGTCTGATATCCAAGTTCGATGTCGGTTCATCCAGCAGTACGATCTCAGGCGATCTCACCAGACCTCTTGCCAGCATGACCTTCTGATGCTGTCCAGCCGACAGCTCATTGAAATCACGCATCGCCAGATGCTGGATCTTCATGAGCTTGAGAACGTCGTATACCTTGTGGAGGTCCTCATCGCTCGTGCCGAACTTGTGATCGTTCTGCAAACCCACCATGACGGTATCCACCACCGACAGCGGGAACGTATCCTCGCTGGCGTTCGGAACATATCCCATATGGGTTGCCAATTCCTTTAGTTTGTATTCCCTGACTTCCTTTTCATTGATGTAGACGAATCCGCTTGAAGGCTTCAGGATCTTGTTCATGCAATGGATCAGGGTGGATTTGCCGACACCGTTCGGACCCATGATGCATATGAACTCCGGCTCATCCAGAGTGTAATTGATGCCCTTCAGGACCTTGACATCGGAACTGTATCCGAATTCCAGATCTTTCATCTCTACCTTCATAGCATCACCACAGGGATTTCCTCTGCTTTATCAGCAGATACAGGAACAGCGGGCATCCGATGAACGCGGTTATGACACCTACAGGCAGGAACGTGGGGGCGATTATTGTCCTCGATATGAGATCGGCCACCATCAGGAGCACCGCTCCGAATGCTGCGGAAGCGGGAATCAGATATCTGTTGTCCGAACCAAGGAAGATACGCACTATATGAGGTGCGACCAATCCCACGAAACCGATGATTCCTGTGAAACACACGACGGATGCGGCCATGAGGGATATCAGGATTAGCAACACTATACGGAGCTTGTGAGCGTCCAGGCCCAAAGCAGTCGCGTTCTTGTCCCCGGTGATCAGGATGTTGAGCTGTTTGGACAGGAGCATAAGGATTACCGAACCTATCACTGCGAACACCAGGATCACATAGAATGATGTCCAGGTGGAACCGGAAAGATCTCCGATCGACCACTGATAGACAGCTGAGAGCGATTGCTCCGAGAGCGTCAGCTTGATCAGAGTGGTGCATGCATTGAATAGATACATCACTGCGATTCCGGCAAGGATCATCGTTGCAGCCGAGGTGTTCCTCAGGGATGATACGCCGATGATGACTATCGCTGGAATGAGTGAGAAGATGAATGCCGTTATCACCAGACCGGCAGTCCCTCCCAGTCCGAACAGGGATATGCCGAGACCCAACGCAAGGGTAGCACCGAACGAAGCACCTGACGAGATTCCCGTAGTATACGGGTCGGCGAGAGGATTCTTCATCATGCTCTGCATCGCGGCACCTGCCACTCCGAGCGACAGACCTGCTACCATTCCCGTCATGATGCGGGGCAGTCTGATATCGAAAAGGATCCAATCGGTCACCTCATCGATCTCGTCCTTGTTGAAGAAGTGATTCCATATCCCCTCGTATGCCTCCCACATCGTAAGACTGGAAGAACCTATGGTGGTCGCGTAACCCAAGGTGATGACCATGGCGACCACGCAAAGGATTGTGAAAATGATCTTCCTCAGAGTGTAACGGTGATAGTCCTTCACCATCTTCTGATCTGCATTCATCTCCATCTCAATCCCCTTTGTGAATGATTATGTCGAAGGACATCACCAGCCTGGAATCGCCTTTCGGGTAGGCATGGCGGATATGGATCGAGACATCATCGCATCCTATGGCCGCCAGCGTGCCGACGTCCCACATGGGACGGACCTCATGGCTCAGAGGCATCTCTTTGGCAAGATTCTCGATGATTCCGAAATCCACTTTGTCCTTGTTGAAATACTCATGACCTGCCTCAACATCCTTGTTATCGAACATCGACCTGAGCGTTTCCTTGGCTTCTGCGTAGTCCTTGTTGTAAAGATGGAGATAGTAATTGCCGTCGGAGACGATGGCCATGCCTCCGGGACGGAGGACCCTCAATATCTCCCTGTACGCAGCCTCAGGCCTCTCCAGGCACCAGAACATATCGCGGGAGAGGACCAGATCGAAAGATGAATCCGGAAAATCCATGTTCTGGGCATCCATGATGAAGAACTTGGCATCGACGCCTTTTGCTTCGGCGTTCCTGCGAGCCTCCTCCACCATCTTGTCCGAGTAGTCTATGCCTGTCACATTGTATCCCTTGGAACCGAACAGCATCGAAAAGAAACCTGGTCCGCATCCGACATCCAGGATGTCCCTGACCTCCTGCCCTGCGAAATAATCGCTGATCTTTCCGAACAATACGTCTGATCCTTTGCTGATGTCATTGAGGACAGAATCAGAAAAACCGGAGCTGCGCAGATTCCAATAATACTTTATTTCCTCGATTAAAGCCATAATATCAGAGAATAGGGGGCATTGCCCCCTGGTTTGATCAGATGCCAAACTCTGACTTCTTGTCAAGGTATGTCTGGAGCTCGAGGTAATCGATATCCTTGAAATCCTCGGCTTTCCAATCCGAGTGATACTTGCTGAGGTAATCCTCGAACAGAGCATCGACATCGAAATTGAACTTGTCGGGATACAGGTGGTTCGCAAGATATGCGCAAGCGACATAGCTGGCGGTACCCATATAGACACCCTGGTTGAACAGCAGGACACGTCCGTTCTTGTATGCGTCGGTCATCACGATGTTCTTCTCGTACTTTCCGTCAGTTGTACCATACTGGGTGTACATCGCCTTCTGACAGCTGTCATGATCCTCGTATGTCTCCATGAAACCGAAGTACTGGGAACTGATGATCCAATCTGGATCCATGGCATAGATGGCCTCACCGTCGAGGCTTCCCTTCTGATATCCTTCATCGATGACAGTGCGTCCTCCGGCCAGTGTGACCAGCTCGTGGACTCCTCCATGCATACCGGATACACTGTTGATCGAGTAGCTGGCGAAGACCAGCGGGCGGTCCTTGAGAGGTACGTCTTTCAGCGCATCCTCGATGGTCTGGTAGACCGAATCTGCCTTCTCGGCGTATTCGTATGCCTGCTTCTCATGGTTCAGCAGGTATCCGAGAGTGATGATTGCGGGAACGGTCCAGTTGTCCTCGTAGAACGGGAGACGTACGACATCGATTCCGATGGGTGCGCATGTCTCCTCCATGTTGGGATCGAACCATGCCCTTGTTCCTGAGAGCATGAAGCTCGGGGGTGTGTTGCCTTCCTTCACGAAGACCTCGTAATCGGGTGTGAACCTGCTTCCGAAACACTCTGCTCCGTCGAAGACAGTGAACCATTTGTGGTATACTCCCTGGTCATTCTGGTGATTGCCCCCGTTGGAACCGACCTGGTTGCAGACATACTTCACATTGTCTACGGCTCCGAGGATGATCATCGAATCGTAGTTGCTCTTGTATCCGACGGCGGCTGTCGTCAGAGGGTATGTGCATGAGCCGATGACGGCATCGACATCGTAGAAGTAGACCTGCATGTTCTTCTCGCGGTCCACCATCCTCTCGATCCATTTCACATCGGCCTCATCGATCTTTCCGTCTACATTTGCATCGGCGAGGCATCTCTTGACAAGTGCGCCTCCGTAGCTCTTGTAGCAATCATAGTAGATGGGTTCGACCTCTCCTGCTATGATCTGTTTAACATAATCGACATCACGGCTGTCCAGATAGTCGTCGTTGTTCGCGTTTCCGAAAACTGCGAGACGTCCTTCCAGATTGTTGCTGTTCGGCAGGTCCTCGTCCTTATCTCCGTTCGCGGTGAATACCACCACAGCAGCAACAACGGCCACAACGGCGACGACTGCTACTACAGCCAGAATCTTCTTGTCCATATTATCACATTTATTGGATGTATTATCCAATTATTTCCACACTTCAAGTCATTCAATATAAAGCTAACGTTGGAGGTAAAAATTACTTGAAAATTTGTTCAAATGAATGGATATGAGTGGTAACAGTTGATGCCGATATGTGCATATAGTTATTGGATTATAGAACCAATTGATGTGTCCCGACGATACGATCGAAAAGACGAGTTCTGAGACCAAGACGGCTATGACCGTTCAGGAACAGACTATCGAGTATTGGAACTCCCGTTCGAAGGGATACAGCATCGCCACCAGAGCCGAACTGGAGCATGAGCCCAATGTCCTGAAGACGATTATGCACAATCAGATAGGCGTCAACAGGAAATTCCGCGTTGCGGACATGGGAACCGGGGCCGGATGGGCAGCAATCACGATGGCAAAACTCGGTCATGACGTCATTGCGGTAGATAATTCTGAGAACATGCTGGAGCATGCCAGGGCGAATGCGCTCGATGCCGGCGTGGATATTGAATTCATCCTAGGAGATGTCACCGATCCGCCACTTGAAAGGAATGATTTCGACATAGTCGTATCGAAGAATATCGTATGGAACCTCATGGACCCTACCACTGCATACTATTCATGGATAAATCTGCTCAAACCCGGAGGGATCCTGATCGTAATAGACGGCAACTGGTATCTTGATGAGTTCGATGATGATTTCAAGAAGCGCAGCAAGTTCATCGAGATGAAATACGGTACGGACAACAACCTGCATGCGCATACCAATGTCGATAAGGTAGATCTCAGCATAATACGCAAGCTGTCCTGCAACTATCCGGCAAGCATGGAGAGAAGACCGACTTGGGATGTAGGGATCCTGCTCGGCCTCGGAGTGACGGATATACGCATCCAATCTCTGGACAGGGAACCTTTCTCCGTCCTTACACGCGATGGTATCATGAAGATCCCTCTGTCATTTTCACTGATTGCCCGTATCCCCAGCCAAAGCAGCAGCCCTTATGACGACGCGACCAGGTCGGCATGCTCCGAGGATGATCTCGAAGCGATCACAAAAAGCCTGAGTTCGATGAATCCGGGGTATGAGAGGATCATGAAGACCCTATCTGACCCCAACCGCATCAGCATTGTCCTCGCTCTCATGAGCGGCAAGATGAGCGTCAGGCAGCTTGCTTCGGTCACGAACGAATCCGTATCCCTCGCATCACATAATCTGAAGATCCTGAGGGAATCCAAAATCGTATCCTCCGAACGCGACGGCAAGGAGATCAGATATTTCCTGACCGACAGGATAGCCGTATCGAACATCCTCGAGACGTGCGCATCGATCCTGATGAACTGAAGATAGAAGAGATGGTGTCGGGAAAGGGGTTCGAACCCTTGACCTTCGGATTTCCCTGGAAGAGGTCCTATTGACCAGAACCCTATGAGTCCGACGCTCCACCAGGCTGAGCCACCCCGACAGTAATCAAGGCATTGACTCATCCATTATAAGGGTTTGTGTAAAGTCTGAATAGAAGTGATGATGTGGAAAAGGTTTGAAGAGTCCCGGCGGACCGGGACTTTTGATAATCACTCGGATGCTTCCTCTGCAGGAGCCTCTTCGGCCTCTGCAGGTGCTTCCTCGGCGGCTGCATCCTCTGCGGGTGCTGCCTCCTTGACGGGCTCTGCCTGGACCATCTCTTCGGGTGCGAAGACTGCCTCGGGCTCTCCCTCTCCGAACTCGAGAACCTCGGACTTGCGGACCTCGATCCTCTTGATGGGGATGACGACGTGGCATGCCTTGGCCAGGTCCCTGGAGAGTGAACCGGAGATGATCGCCTTGACGATCTCGGAGAGTGTCATCTCCTTACCCATGTTGGTCAGGGTCTCTGCGATGATTGCTCTCATTCCCTCTTCCTGTGAGGACTGGATACGCCTGTCGGCGATGGACATAGTCTTGATCCTGTACTTGAATCCGTCCTTGGTGTAGAAGTCGACGACGTGATCGGTCTTTGTCTTTCTCCTGCGGGTCAGCCTCCTGACGTAATCGCTGGTGAGGTCGTGTCCGACGAAGACTGTCTTTGCGTCTGTTCCGTCGACCGCGTTGACCTTGAACTTGAGTTTGATGTGCATCTTGGAGAAGTCTCCGGTGAGATCCTGAACTGTTACCTCGACTGTACGTCCGATAACAAACTCGGGATCTGCCGAGGGTGTGTCTCCGATCTCTGCCTCGTTGAACATCTTGGGGGCGTGGACCTTGTACCACTCCTTTGCCTTCCACTTGTCCTTAACCTTACGTGCTGCCTGTGCTCTTGCCATAACGACACCTTTTACTGGACCTGCCGATTAAATCGTTGTATTAAAAGATATGTCGATTCGTGTACCGCATATATAAAAAGTTAACTCGAAATAAGTTAGACTTATACGGATACCGAGATAATTTGATAATCTAATAGAAAGGGAGGTTTCCCTCCCTAATGAGTTTCACTTTCAGAGTGTCACAGGGGTGATGTGGGTGGACAGAGCGAGCTCGTCCGCGGACATTCCCATTGAGAGACCGAGGAGCTGTGAAAGGTGGAGGACGGGGATAGAGTATCCGAGGTCCTTCTGTGTTCCGTCGAACTGCAGGTGGCAGAACGGACAGACATCGATGATGTACTGTGCTCCGGACTCCTTCATGTTCTCGAGGTTGGTCTCTGTGAACTTCTTTGCGACGTCACCGAATGCGGCCTTGAGTCCTCCTCCGGCTCCGCAGCACAGGGTCTTCTGCTTCCTGGGCATGGACTTTGCGCCTGTTGCCTCAATGAGGTCATCGAGGATGTGGGGGTTCTCAGGGTCATCGACCTGCTTGATCTCGCTGGGCTTGAGGAAGTGGCATCCGTAGAATGCCGCGACCTGGTACTCCAGGGGCTTTGTGACTGCTGCCTTGATCTTCTCGACTCCGACCTCGTTGTAGAGGACCTCTGCGAAGTGGTGGACCTTTGTGGTTCCCTTGTACTCCATTCCGATCTCTGCGAGGATCTTGTTGACCTCTGCGAGGAGCTCCTTGTCCTCTGCGAGCTCGTATGCTGCATCGAAGAGTGATCCGTAGCATCCGTTACAGATTGTGACGATCTCGAGTCCCTCTTTCTCTGCGAGGGCGAGGTTCCTTGCTGCAGCTGCGAGCCAGGTCTTCTTGTTGAAGGCCCTGATGACTCCGGGTGCAGGACAGCAGCTTGCGTCCTTCAGGTCGACGAGCTCGATTCCGAGCTTCTCGCAGACGACCCTTGTTGACTTCTCGATACCGGGGTATCTGAGGGGTGCGATACATCCGAGGAAAAATGCGTATTTTGCCATCTTAATCACTCCACGATCTTTGTGAAGCCGGTGAGCTCCAGAATCTTGTCGAGCTGTGCCTTTGCTTCGGGGTTGGCGAGTACTGTGGGGGGTACCTCGGGAAGTCCCATGTCTACCCTGAGCTTGGAGATGTTCTCTTTGACGTCGACGGTGTGTCCGTACTTGACGAGGTTGGTGGCTGTTCCCTTGTGCTGGGGCCTCATGTGGCCCTCTGCGACTGCCATGTTCCTGAGGTCGATGATGATGTCGACGATGGGGACCTGACGGGGGCATCTCTCAACACAGGTGTAGCATGTGCTGCACTCCCAGAGCTCGTCTGAGGAGAGGATCTCTTCCTTAAGTCCGAGCTGTGCCATCCTGATGATCTTCCTGGTCCTGTAGGAGGTCCTCCTTCCGGAAGGGCATCCTGCTGTACAGGTTCCACACTGGAAGCACATCTTTGCTGCGTCCGCGATCTCCTTGGAGATCTCTGCTTTTGGTGTAACCATGATAATCGGAACTCTTGACCGCTCGCTTCGTATATAATACAGAATGGTAAACGGAGTGCCATATTACCCTAAAGGATAATACCCTTTCAGAGCTTTCTGGCCTTGACAGCCTTGATTATCTTGGAAATGCGGGGATCCTCCTCGCGGTAGATCGCTGTGATGGCGTGACGTAGTATCTTCGGATCGACGGCGCTCTTGAGCCTGAGGTTCCTCCGGGTGAGCATGAACTCGTCTATGAAGAAGCTCTTGTTGGAGCCGAGGAGCTCCGGCAGGGAGAACGTCTCGGAATCTATCGTGTACTTCTTCTTGATTGAATCTAGATACATGAACGCGACCCTCTGCGCGCCGTACTTGTAACGGATGAAGGAAGGGCCGTTGTCGACATAGACCATCCCAAGGTATCCGATCTCGTCCATCATGTACTCCTCCGCATCGAACAGATAGAGAGGGTCGTCGATGATGGCGAGGTCGGCCCTGTTCTCCCTCATCATGCGGATATTGTACTGATCGTCGGAGACGATTATGTGAGCGTCCGGGATCTTGGATGCCGAGACCACGGACATCATGATATCCTCTGTCACGGGCGTGCAGCATATCGTGAACCCCCTGTCCATGATGCAGCGGTTCTCTGTGCAACGTGCCAGATCTATGATCTCCCTGCCCGTGCTGGTGAGCACCGAACCTGAGGGTGTCGTCTTTAAGACCGGTGCACCCACGGCATCCTCTATGCATGCGATGTACTTGTGGAGCACGGGCGCCGATATCCCGATGGCTCTGGCCGCGGCAGTCTGGCTGCCTGTCTTCTCGACCGCCATGAGGGCCTCTATCTGACGTGCGGTCACCGTCTTACCGTTGATGATCTGGGAGTTCTGGATGGATATGTCCACGGACCGTTAAGTGTTACCCTAAAAGATAATACTGTCGGCCCCTTCAAAGCCAATCATAATAAATCGGCCGGCACATGACCGAGTGATCACATGGGTTTGAACGATAGGGATTCTGATGTCGCGGTCGTAGGTCTCGGCAGCCCGATAATGTCGGATGACGCCGTGGGCCTCAGGGTGTCGCAGATGGTCGAGGACCTCCACATGGAAGGCGTCGACTGCCACCAGGAGGCGGTAGGCGGACTCGATATCCTCCCTGTCATCCATGGGTACAAGCTCGCCATAATCGTCGATGCGATTCAAACTGGGGAATATTCCCCTGGCACCATCATGATATTCTCGGAATCTGACTTCGACCAGAAGATCAACGAGGCTTCGTCCCATGATGTGAACCTGCCGACTGCGATCAAGATCGGACGCCAGATGGACCCCGACATCATGCCTCAGAGGATCATGTACATCGCCATCGAGGTCGAGGATATCAAAACGGTGTCCGAGACCATGACGCCTGCGGTAGAGGCATGCGTCGAGAGCGCCAAGAACGCGGTGCTCCATCTCATCTCGGAGTTCAGAAGCTGAGCTTCGAGGAATCGTACTTCTTGAGGGCACGGTGGTTCTTTCCGAGGACAACGGTGTTCATGCGGTCGAACTTGAGCAGATCCCCGGCGACCCTCATCACATCCTCCTCTGTAACGGCATCGATCTTCTCGAGACGCTGCTCCAGAGTCTCTGTGCTTCCGTTGAGCATGTGATTGACCCCCAGCCTGTACAGCCTGTTGTCGGTCGATTCCATCGCCCTGACGTTCGCTCCTTTCACGAGCCTTTTCGCCCTCTCGAGCTCGCCCTTCTCCAATCCGTTCTCCAGGAGCCCTGCGAAGACCTTCGATGTCGTCTCCATGGCCTCCTCGACATTGTCCTTGGTGCACGACATGAATGTGGTGAGGGAGCTCGCATCGCTGTTCTGGGCCACCGTCATGTAGATGGAGTACACGAGAGCCTTCTTCTCCCTTACATCGTTGAACAGTCTCGAGCTCGTTCCGGACCCGAGGATGGCCGATAGCATCGACACCGCGGTGCGGTCCTGATGGGACGCGCCGTATGACGGGAATCCCATGGCCACCTGATAGTGGTCTGAGTCGTTCGCGACGAACTCGTATTTGCCCTGGGGCATCGGAGGCGCGGTCCTGACATTCCTCTTCCCTCCAGCCATTCCATCCAGCGTGCTCTCGGCCCATGCGACGGTGTCCTCTGGGTCGACGGCACCCACTGCATAGACGGAGAGATTGGGGATGAGGTACTTCTCCTCGTAGTACTTCCTGAGGTCCTCGCAGGTCATGTTGGCGACGAGCTTCTCGTCCCCACCCTCGTCCTGCGAGAGCTCATGCCCCCTCCAGAGGATCATCTCGTAGAGGTCGTGGATGTATCTGTCGGGCTCGTTCTTTATCATGCTGAGCTCCTGCAGCACGATCTTCTTCTCCAGCTCGGTGGCCT
Source organism: Thermoplasmata archaeon (assembly GCA_015063245.1). Lineage (GTDB taxonomy): Archaea > Thermoplasmatota > Thermoplasmata > Methanomassiliicoccales > Methanomethylophilaceae > Methanoprimaticola. The sequence continues at coordinate 48,083 of SUSV01000007.1, read as the reverse complement.
TCTCGTTGATGAGGGGATTGGCCACGATGTCGCCCACGATCCTCCTGGCGATGTCGGCCGTCTCCTTGATGGTAATTCCGTAAAATGCGGTCATCTCCCTTCCGGTGAAGGCGTTGAGCTCTCCTCCGGCACCCTCGATCTCCTTCGCCATCTGGTAGGAATCCATGGTCTTGGTCTCCCTGAAGACCGTATGCTCGAGCAGATGGGACAGTCCGAAGATGTCCTTGGTCTCGTCCCTGGAACCAGTGGCTACCCCTATCATGAAGGCTGCACTCTCGCTTCCTTGGATGTTGTCGATGACGACCGGGATGCCCCCTGCCGTCTTTGAGACCTCGATGGAATGACCGTTCATATAATGTGTAAAATAGAACTTCTTAAAAAGGTTAATGGTATTATCGTACCCCATGGACATAGAGATCATCCCGTATGAGGAGGTCAACCTCAATGACCCGATTGGAGTGATAGGGTTCCCGAGCGTCGGACTGACAAGCTCCATCATGGCCAACATGTACATCAAGAGCCTGAAGATGACGCCCGTTGCAGGGATGGCATCCCCCAGCATGCCCCCGTACTGCCTGATCTCGGAATATTCTGCAATGCCTCCCGTGAGGTTCTTCGCCTACAAGAACAAGAGGAAGGGGGGCCACGATGTCCTGCTGTGCATGACCGAATATGCACCCAAGCCCGAGGACTGCTACGCCCTTACCAACAGGGTTCTCAACTACATGAGGGCGAAAGGATGCAGGATCATCGTCAGCATGGAAGGTACGCCCAAGTTCGAAGGGGCTAAGACACTGGCCATCGCCGCCGGACCGGAGGGCGAGAAACTGATGAAGAAGTGCAAGGTCGAGCCTATGAAGGAGGGCATGATCCGGGGCCTGACTGGTGTGATGATGTATGCCGCCCCCAACAAGGGCATGAGCATCATATCCATCATGGTGCCAGCGAGCCCGGGGGTCCCCGATCCAGGTTCCGCAGCCCTGTTCATCGACCCCATATCGAAGCTCATCCCCGGATTCAAGACCAGCCCCAAGGAGCTGATGAAGGAGGCTGCCATCATCGAGGAGCAGATCGAGGCGGCTCAGAACAACATGAACAACACGGCTCAGTATATCGGATGAACCGATACTATTAGATATTGAGAACCGTTGGTGCCCCATATGGAACTGGTCCCTAGCAAATTCTTCATCACCCACAGCTCAGCTGTGAGCCCGACATCCGATCTGAACGCGTTCGACAAGGCCCTGATCAATGCCGGCATAGGGGAACAGAACCTTGTATCGGTATCATCCGTCATCCCCATCGGAGCGGTACGCATCGAGCCCTGCGGGATGTCCATGGGCGCGGTCACACACTGCGTGCTGGCACAGATGAGGGGAACGGAGGGGGAGACCATCGCCGCAGGCATAGCCTACGCCTACCGCAAGGACGGGAAGGGGGGTTATGTCGCAGAAGGTCACATCCACGGATCGGGGGAATCGCTGAAGGAGATCCTCGCCTGCAAGATGAAGGAGATGTCCGATATCCGCGGCGTGGAGTTCAACGAGGTGAACTTCGCCATCGAGGAGCTCAAGATCCCCATGGACAACTACGGATGCTGCGTCTCCGCGCTCGTCTTCGCCGAATACAGGTGAGTCATGTACGGGATCTCCATCTGCAGCTCATGCGGAAGGGCCCGCGTCATCGACAAATCTTCTAAGAGCTCATCCTGCCCCTACTGCGGGAACACCGAGAGAACGGACAAGATGGTCTTCATCTTCGAATGCAAGGACCAGGAGAGCGCAAGGAAGGCTCTAGGGCAGGCAGCAGGCTTCGAGGCACCGAGCCCGAAGGATGAGAAGGCCAAGAAGAAGAGGATCGAGAAGGCAGACCCCTACTCCACCATGATCTACAAGTACGAGCACAGCACGGACCTCGATGAGAAGATGCAGATACTCGCCAGAGGCCTCACCAAGATCAAGGGCACGTTCACAGTAGAGGATATCGAGGAGATAGTCGGCGAGAAGTATGCCGAGAAATACGTTGCATCGATGCTCGAACGCTGTTACATCTACGAGGTCGGCTACGGCCGTTACAAAGGATGAACATCATCTGGCCTTGGGGATATCGTCGCGTTTCTGACCGTTCATCTTGAGGACCTCCCTGATGATCCTGGGAAGGTTCCTGAACAGGCATTTGTGGAAATAGAATGCTCCGACAGCGACCATCGCGATGATGAGAACGTAGAACATCACACCTTCGCTGGTCCAGAGCACTGCGAGCAGCATGTTGTAGGCCACCAGCGGGATGGCGGCCTGCAGTACGAACTGCATCGGGATGTGCCTTGCAATGCCCTCTCCGATGTTGGTTCCGCATGAGCCGAAGATGAGGGTCATGGAGACTGACAGACCGATCACATAGACTGCGATGGTGAACGGGTCCACCACATTCGCTTCGATCTCGGGATCGGCGATCACCATGCAGAGGATGTATGCGAAACCTGTCGCCATCCCTCCGGCCATTCCCAATCCCAGACCGTATCCGTAGAATATCGAATCGGAATTACCGCGGAACCTCTTCAGGTTCATGATGACCACCATGGCCATCAGCTCCACCATGGCCATAAGGATCATGTAAATGATGGCCAAGGGCTGCTCCAGGATCTGGAACACCCTCAGGAAGATGAACATAGCTGCGCCTGCGACGATACCGACCGTGAGCATCCCGAAGAAGGTGGTGTCCCTGAAGAAGGGGTTCTCGACCCTCGGATAGGTGTAGTTCTTCAGCACCCAGTCCATCATCAGGAAAACGGGTGCGAATCCGACCAGCAGGGCGAGACCGAATGTCCAATCCATGACTGAGGATAGTAGCCCTCTTTATAAAACGATTGTAGGAAACACAGTTGATAAGATAGAATGATTGAAAATGTTTAGCCTCCCCGAGGGGAGGCTTTGGTTGTTCAGGACCTGATGTACACACCGTTGTCATCCAGGTTTGCGGAACCTGTGGTTATCGATGCGCTGTTGGAACCGATGTAGAATGCCACGGCATTGCTCATGCTCGAGGGCATCTCCACTGCGGCCATCAGAGTACCGTTGACCGATGCTGTAACAACAGTGCCCTTGCTCAAGCTTCCCATCGATTTCTGTGTTCCGTAGGATTTGAACGCATTGGATCCGGTTATCTCCTGTATCATTCCGTTGGGGCAGATGGCCAGGATGGTTCCCGAGCTGTAGGTGTAGCTGTAATCGGAATCGATGGCCGAATTACCGCCGCTGATGGATACGATCACCACATCTGTACCATCAAAGGATATGGAACTGTAGTTAGTGTCCAGCCCGTCGCCTCCGGCGTATACGTAGAGGTATCCTCCTGATAGCTTCAACCCTCCTCCCAGCGCGTTCACGCCGTCATCCGTCGAGATGAGCGATACGTTTCCACCAGAGATGGTGATGGTGTATCCTTCGAGGGCCTCGTAGCTGCCGGTGACCGAGACAGTACCTCCCGTTATCTGGAGTGCTCCGTCAGCGTGAGCTCCGTCATCCATGCTGTTGAGTGTGACCTTACCTCCGGAGATGATTATGTTCCCTGTTGGTCTCACTCCTGATTCCATGGTATCCTCGCTGTTCGCATGGAGTGCATCATCGTATGCGTCAATCTGGACTGTGCCTGATTTGATCTGGATCGAGTTGGAGGCCTTGATTCCCTTGCAGGAGTATGAGGTAACGTTCCTGTTACCCTCGCTGTTTCCTCCTCCCTGCATCCAGCTGTCTCCTCCGGGCATTCCTCCCCATCCTCCGGGGCCACCCTGGCCTCCGCTTCCCTGGGGTGCACCTGTGACGACCGATGCGGTGGAGGTTGCTCCGGTTCCGGCGATGATGTCGACGGAAACTGTTCCGCTCGTCTCCTCGATGACCGCATCGAATGCCGCATCGATACCATCGCAGTAGGACTTGATGGTGAGCACGGTGTCACCGTCGTCGGAGTTGATGGTGACGGTACCGCGCTGCTTGCCGGTGCTGCTGAGATCGGTGCTGGTGGTCTTTATCGCATCTCCTGATGTTGCGTTCAGTGTTATGTTACCTGATGTGATGGTCACGCTGTCGTTACCCTTCAGACAGTTGTCCACTGCCGTGACGTAGAGGGTCAGGTTCTTGACGGACAGGTCGTCCTTCGAGTGTATTCCGTTGTTGTTGGTCGAAACGATGACCAGCTTTCCGTTGCCTTTGATCTTCAGGTCACAGGCGCTGTATACGCTTGCTGAGATGTCGTCATCGGACACTTCGGAACGGTTATCGTAGATGGTGTTCACGGTGTTCTTCTTCGCTATTATGGTCACATCCTCTCCGGATCCGATGTAGATGGGTACTTCGGAGGATGTCGTGATCGTTATTCCGTTCAGTACGAGCTCGAAGTCGTAGTCCCCGGCTTCGATGACTATGTTTCCATTGAGTGTTCCTGATATGCTGTACGTTGTTCCTTCTTCGTTGATTTCACTGAATGTTATGGTGTAGCCTTCGCTGGTCTCTGTTATTTCGCATTCGCATGTGCCACTCTCAGATACGATCGTGAAAGGGTATTCCCCGGACTGTATCTCGGGTGTGATGTCGGTGATGGTTTCCTCTCCGGTGTCTATCGTTGTATCCGTTGACCTCGATTCGGCACTGCCGCCCGATACGGAGTCGTCGTTATCCGATGACGGCCCTGCCAGGGCGAACGCTGCCCCGCCGATTGCGACCAGGGCCGCTATGGCGATTATTCCGATTATCTTTGCGTCCATTATATTCCTCTTTGATTCTGATCTTACATTTGATTGAGGGCGATCAGCCCGTTGTTCCCGATCCCGCTGGATCTGGTGTTGTCTATTGTGATTGCGATCGGTTGTTCCGATTCTGTTTCGATTGCATCCTTGGGTCCGCTGCCGTATCTTGGCAAGTTGCAGTTCACCACCGTGGACATTCCGTTGGGAATCCTGGCGAAGCATTCAGGCATCCTGCCCAGGACCATCTCCTTGTAGGCGCTGCCGTACTTGCTGAACGATGTCTTGTACAGGCCATTATGATTCATCACATCCAGCAACCAACGTGGAAGACCATACATGGTCTTGACCTCCATGAGCATGTATCCGTCCGGAAGGATGCTGTGCCCTCCCAGTTCGGAATCCAGCCTCACATCCTCGGTGCGGGCCCGGATATTGCTGTCTATCGTGATGCGCAGGTCGCTCCCGTCCTTGGGCGTGTAAGCCTCGCGCTCGTACGTGAGCAGCATCGCAGGATGGATCCCGGGGTAACGACTCCTGAAGAAGTCTATCTCCTCCCCGATCTGTGTGTGGGGAAAATCCTCGGAACCGCCCTCGAACCACGACATGGCCTTGTCCAAGGGCATGGTCAGACGGCGCTTGTATACCACCGAATCGTGCTTCTTCTTCAGCTCCACGAATACATCTCCGTCGGATTCCGTCTCGCCATAGCAGCGGAAACGGAGCTTCTCCTTGTACAGGGGCTTCTCTATCGAACGGCGTACCAGCAGGTAGCTATCGGTATCGAAGTAGATGTTGCGGATCGTGCTGTGGCCGTAATTGTCGAGTTCCATGTGCTCGTTCAGCGCCTCGTAGACCGCTTTGGTCTGTTCCGCATCCATCAGATACTTCATCTCGTGTCTCTTGAATACCATCTTGAACGTCATCTTTCAGCCTCCTTCAGAGTCCTCCCCTCTCGGTCTCCTGGTGGAGTATGGCCACCTCGAGGTTGCCGTTCCTTGCGCGGATCTTGTCGATCAGTTCCTTCTGCTGTCTCTCGTCGTTCATAGTGACCTTGTAGCTCAGTTTGAACATGCTTCCCATGTTCGTGGATTTCACAGACACTAGCTCGCAGGAGCTTGTGTACTCGGAAAGGAGTGTTTCTATCTCGGAGTTGTAGTCGAGATCCTCGGGGATCGTGATCCTGACCTCCCTGTCTGCGGATTTGGTGCGTGACTTGCCGAAGTTCATGTATGTGGCTGCGATTATCACCAGACTCACGATGGCGGCGAACATCGCGGCATATGCGAGGAAGCCCATTCCTATGAGCAGACCAGTAGCCATTGCGAGGAAGATGATCGCTATCTCCTTGGCGGATGCAGGTGCGGAACGGAACCTTACCAGGCTGAATGCTCCTGCGATCGCGATTCCTGCTCCGATGTCTCCGCTTACTACCATTATCACTACGCTGACGATTGCCGGGAGCAATGCCACGGTCAGAGCGAAGCTGTCGCTGTGACTGTTCCTGTAGATGTACATCAACGAGATCACGAATCCCACTACGATGGCGAACCCAATACAGATCAGGAACTCCACCGGGCTTATGGCATCCGCGGTGCTGATTATGCTGTCGAATATGTCGCTCATGTACCCATCCCTCATTGGGTCGACTGGATTACCTCGGAGGGGTACATGTGTGCGGACATAGCGGTAGCTATGACCTTGATTTCTCCGGGGACTGATGTTCCATTATCCTTTGTTGTCATTCTGATTCACTTGTTGCTGTATATTGTCGGGTTTTGGATCCTTTCACAGGATCGAAATTAGAACTGTAACCCGTTCACAGCGACAATTGAAGGGATTTCTGGACAAAGGGTTCGTTGAACGATATGTAGAGGCTCGGCAGAGGTTCTGCGAAGAAAGGAACGTCCTCTTCCTGCTCTTCATCCTCTTCGATAACTACTATGTCCGCATCTTCCGTAGGTTCGTCGTCCAATCCGCTTGCACGAGAATTGGCCGAATTGATGTTGGAGGTAGAGCGCATGTAGTACTCTAACAGGGATGCGAGTTTGGCCCTCAGTTTCTCGGCCACATCGTGCATACCCTGTTCCTCCGCGAAATCGATGGCGTCCGCTACGAAACCGGGGTCGAAGTTTCTGATGTCCCCTTCGATCATGGGCTCGAGGTTGGCCTCGAGAACTTCGGGTTCAGCATCATGTTCGTATCTGGGCTGCTGTCCAGGGACCATGGGGCCTATCTCAGGCTTGTCGAAGTGTGCGAACTTGTCCTGTCCGAAGGGACTATCGAAGGACCCAATAGGCTCTGGAGGGACCTGGTTTCCAAAGAAAGCGTCGTTTAGCATGGGCATGCCGATGTCGCCTCTCAGTGGCTTGGGGCAATCCTCGTTGCGGAATGGATCGGACATCATGAAGGGCTCTCTTTCCTCATCGGATTCTTCATTGTATGAATCCAAAGCCTCCGCTGGAAGTGCGAAGAGGATCGCCGCGGAGATTGCTGCCACGGCAACGGCCAAAATGAGAGCCTTGCTGTTCAACAGACCGACGAAATAGTTATACTATTTAATAATCGTTGAATCGTTGTCAAACTTTGTGCGAGCTCAATCCCATATGACCTTATGGTCGTCTCTGAGGTCCGTGCGTCTGTAGCGGACCCTCGGGTGACCGATGACATAGACTGCGAATGCATTCAATTCCTTGTCGATCTCAGGGAAGAACGACATGAACCTCTCCGGATCGTTCTCTGATGCCTGCAGGAGCCATCTGGAGTGGAATCCTCCGAGACCCATCGTGCATGCCATCAGATCGATCTGCTCCATGGCGATGATTGCATCGATAGGGAATCTTGCGAATGCGATGATGAGCTGTCTCCCTTCCCATGTGAAAGGATTGTTCTTACCTTCCATTCCGCCGTCGACATAATCCACGAACTGCTTGATCCTGGGATGCTCTCCGATATGGGTCCTGAGGATGTCGGCGGATTCCTTCATGAAATCTCCGAACTTCTTATCGATGACGGCGAATTCGACCTTCCTTGAATTCTCCGCCATGGGAGCATATTTCGCCGAGGAGATCATCGCCTGTATCTCCTCTTTCGTACAGGGGCAGTCGAACCAGCGCTGACTCCTCCTCTGCCTGTACAGGGCCATCAGGTCATCCTTTCCGAATGCCAATGCACCTGCCTGAGCGATATCCCCCTCTTCTGTCCCTTTGAGCGTTATCGCACCGACCGGGCATACGGACGTGCAGTGTCCGCATTTGAAGCAGTAATATGGCGAATCGACCTCCACGGCCTTCTTGGAATCGTTCACGGCCAAATGTCCGCGGATACAGACTTTCACACACTGTCCGCATCCGATGCATTTGTCTGAAATGGATAAACACAGTTGTAGGAATCACAGTAAACGCACGGAACCGTCGCAGATATCGTACATAGCAGCCCTGATCTCCACATTCTCATGGAGATCCATGCCGCTGCGTATCTCCTCTGCACTCTGGATCGCATTGAGCTCCGCGACCCTGAGACGGTCGGTCTCGCCGGCTGCTGCCTGCCTGACCTTGTCCAGTATCACGTTGACCTTGTCTCCGTGCATATCCTCCAATGCGGATGCGACGGCACCGCATGACGTGTGACCCAGCACCACGACGAGATTGCACCCCAGATGGTCCACCGCGTACTCGATGCTCCCTACGGTGCCCGGGCATATCGTGTTCCCTGCAGTGCGGATGACGAAGAGATCGCCGATCCCTGCTGAGAATATCGCCTCGGGTACGACACGGGAATCCGAGCACGAGATGATTGCTGCATAGGGATGCTGACCCTTGTCCGCAGTGACCGCCATACGGTCCTTGGAGTAATCCCCGCTGATGCCGCCGGACAGGACGAACCTCCTGTTACCCTCCATCAGCATATTCAGTGCCAGCTGTGCCGGGATCCCGTTCAGTACCATGTCACTGCCTCCTGCATGCGACGGGCGCATCGTCCGCCGATTCCATCAGCTTATCATAGTAATGCACGACCATGCAGGAGCTCTCGCACCTTCCGCATGAGTTGCATTTCTTGGGATCGACCCTCATCCCGCCCTTGATCGTGATCGCTTTGCGCGGGCACTTCTTCTCGCATATGCCGCACTCCGTGCACAGCTCCGCCCTGATAAGCGCCTTGACCGCCTTCTCGAAGACCTTCTTGGAATTCTTGGCATCCGGCGCTGTGACCGAGACCTGCCCGCCTCCGAAGAGCTTGGCCCTTCCCATGGGGGTCTTGAGCAGCGCAATCTCGAACTCCGACGAGTACTTCACCTCCCCCGCTGTCCTCAGCGCGTCCTCCACATAGGAGAAATCCCTCGACCTCTGGACATTCACGACCGCCTCCATCGAGTATCCGCCGGCTGTGCAGGGCGAGGCCCCCTTGAGCATCTTCATCGTAGGTCCCGCCGACTTCGAGGGTTTCAGCGATATCTGCATCTCCTCCGAGAGCTGGATCATCTTGGGCGGAAGGACCTTCCACCTCCAGAATCCCATATCGGCATACTCCTTCGGCAATCCCCTGTCCTCAGCATACCTGTGAAGGTAGCCCTCCCATTCCCCGTACAGATCGGGATGGATGCGGCCGGTGTTCCTCCACTCGCTTGAGAGGCATGACGGGCAGAGGTAGCAGCCTATCCTCTCGAAATCCCTGTCATAGAGGGGATTGTACTCCAGTCCGAAGTTCAGGATGTAGCACCAGACCTCGGCGGAGCACCATGCGCGTATCGGATTGAGATTTATCTGATTGGGAACGAAGGGATTCTTCGTGACGAAGCCTATCGTAGACCTTGCATACGACTCCAGCCAGCGATTACCTTCGACGGTGATCGTTCCGTCGGGGAAGTCGTCTGAGATCATGTCCGTGGTGGGCCCGAGCTTGCAGACCTTGCAGCACCATCTGAAATCCTTGGCAGGGGGCCCGAATGTATCCACGTTGTCCCAGAACCCGTTCCCACCTTCCGCGATATGGAGCCTGTTGCCGTGCTCCAGTGCGAATGATCTGACATAATTGACGGTCTCCGGGAACTCCAGGCCTGTATCGATATACATCAGGTCTATGTCATCGACAGCTTCGGATGCGAGGCCGTATGCTACCAGCGAATCCTTCCCGCCTGAGAACGACACGGTCACCGGCAGACCCTTGGTGTTCTTCTCCTCGAGGAACCTCTTGATCTCCTTGACCGCATGCCTGCTTATCCTCCTTATGTGGTCCTTGTTGACCTCGACGAAGGTCCTGAGATCGGCATCGGGGGATTCAGGTATCTCCGACGGGGCGTTGAGGTCGCGTATCTTCGCGGCCTTCTCGGCATCCCTTATGTCCGAGCTGTCCGCCAATGCGATGCCCGGTCCGACCTTCTGCCCCTTCTTCAGTATGAGCGTCTCCCCGGCCTTGAAATCCCCGATGACGTCCACCACATTGCTTCCGGGCACCGACTTGCCCTTGAGATGCCCGGACATGCCTCCGAAGATGAGGATGTTCTTCTTCGCAGCATCGCGGAACAGGTCCGCGCCGGGCTGTCTGATCTCCAGGACTATCCTGTCCGTGCGCATGTCGAAACGCAGTATGCCCAGAACAGTACCGTTGGCAACTATCTCATCGGTGCGGTCCTCTCCCGGGACCTTGTTGAAGAACAGCGCCTTGCCTTTCAGCGGGGCATCCGTACCGAAGGCGTCCCTGAACAATGACAGTACGAGACCTATGCTGTCGCCCATGCAGGGCCTGATGTCGCCCGGGCTGTTGATCTCGAACTCACGGCCCTCTGAACCGCATCTAGAACATGAGTCGCCGAGGATGAGCGTACCGCAGCGGTCGCACCATCTGCACACCTCCTTGCCGTGAGCGATGTTCTTCTGGGCCATGCTCCCCCATCCATCTCGAAGGATAAATCAATCGCGGAACAGCGAAGGGATCTCGGATATCGACGATACCGTGGTCCTCCTCCCGCAATCGCCGCAGGGATCGATGAGGAACACCCTCTTCATCCCGAAGCCGTACGGGCCGCAGTAGTCGTTGACCTTGCTGTCCCCTGCGAAATAGCAGTCGGAACGCTCCGCGCCCAGGGACCTAAGGACGGCATCGTACGCCCTTGGATCGGGTTTCTTGTAACCGATCTCCGCACTGGTCACGACAGAGTCCACAAGATCGGATATCCCGTTGTCCTCCAGGACCCCTCTGACCACAGATGACCTGTATGTGGTGTTGCTCAGGACCCCTATTTTGTAGCCCCTCTCCTTGAAGTAGCCGAGCGTGTCCTTGACCCCGTCGATGGTCAGGAACATCTTGGTCCCCCTCATCATCCTCTCCTCGGCATCGAGGCTGTCGATGTCGGTACCGAACACCCAGTTCAGATGGTCGATGAGCATGGGGATGGTGTATTCCGAATTGGGTTCATGGGTGAGCTCGAAAACCTTGCAGAATACCTCGTACTCCTCCTGGATCCTCTCAGGGGCCTGTTCCGGAAAGAATCCGTAGAACACCCGGAAGAGGTCGTCCATATCCCTCTGCCTGCTCCTGACCAGCGTTCCGAACATATCGAAAGCGAAGAAACGGCGGGATTCGTCAGGATTGTGCTCATATAGGTCCATGGCACCCCTTGCTATGCGGTATTAGATTATGATTTTCTCGGTACTGCGCCTTGCGACAATTCCTTTTAAAACCTTTCAACAATTAGACTGCATGGCATCCAAGGTATATTTCACAGACATGAGGACGAAGGACGGGAACGGACTCCTCAACAAGATCTACAATTTGATGAAGGAGGCCGGCCTCGACAAGGTGGACATGGAGAAGAAGTTCGTGGCCATCAAGGTCCACTTCGGGGAGTACGGCAACCTATCTTACCCCAAGCCCCAGTATGTGAAGATCATCTCCGATTTCGTGAAATCCAAGGGAGGGATGCCCTTCATAACAGACTGCAACACGCTGTACGTCGGAATGAGGAAGAACGCCGTCGAGCACATGCAGTGCGCCGAGCTCAACGGATTCAACTCGGTCACCACAGGCTGTCCCACCATCATCGCTGACGGTCTGAAGGGGTCGGATGACGTGGAATTGCCTGTAAAGGACGGTATATACACGAAGACCGCCAAGATCGGACGTGCCATAGCCGATGCCGACATCATCATCACACTGAACCATTTCAAGGGACATGAGGTCACTGGATTCGGCGGCGCCCTGAAGAACCTCGGTATGGGATGTGCATCCCGCAGAGGCAAGATGGAGCTCCACACCTCGGGCAAGCCTGCGATCAAGAAGGACCTGTGCAAGGGATGCGGGAAGTGCAGACCCGTCTGCGCCCAGGAGGCGCTCAGCATGGAGGACAAGAAGATGTCCCTTGACGAGAGCAAGTGCGTCGGATGCGGAAGGTGCATCGCGATGTGTCCCTTCGATGCGATCTATGCGCAGTACGATGAGAAGATGGATGTCGTCAACGCCAAGATCGTCGAGTACACCAAGGCGATCATCGACGGCAAGCCCAACTTCAACATCACGCTCATGACGGACATCTCCCCGACATGCGACTGCCACGACCACAACGACCTGCCGATCATCCCCAATGTGGGATTCCTCGCATCCTTCGACCCCGTGGCCCTGGACCTTGCCTGCATAGAGCTGGCACAGCAGCAGCCCATGCTCCAGGGAAGCGTCCTTTTCAAAGAGACCGGGGGCAAGAAGCCTGAGGACATCCTGGCCGTTGTCAACAAGGGAACCCACTGGCAGTCACACTTCGAGCACGCGAAGAAGATCGGTCTCGGAGACTGCTCATACGATCTCATCAAGATCTGAAACGGGGGGGGGATCCCCTTCAAACCCTTTATGGGATCAATCGATCCCATTTTAGAAATATTCTTATAGAAGTTCTAACACTAATTCGATTCATATCAGAGGTTCTTGAAATGACTAAGAAACAATTCAAGGCAGAATCCAAACAGCTTCTCGACCTGATGATCAACTCCATCTACACCCACAGGGAGATCTTCCTCAGGGAGATCATCTCCAACGCATCAGATGCAATCGACAAGCTTCATTACAAATCCATCACGGAATCCGATGTCCCCGTCTCCAGGGACGACTTCCGCATCGACGTGACCGTCGACAAGGAGAACGGAACAGTCACCGTATCCGACAACGGTATCGGAATGACCAAGGAGGACATGGATTCCAACCTCGGAGTCATCGCCCACAGCGGATCGCTCGATTTCAAGAAGAACATCGAGGAGGGCAAGGACGTCGATATCATCGGACAGTTCGGAGTCGGGTTCTACTCATCCTTCCTCGTATCGGACAAGGTCACAGTCATATCCAAGGCCTACGGTCAGGACCAGGCCTGGAAATGGACGAGCGAGGGGGCCGACGGATACACGATCAAGGAATGCGAGAGGGATTCGTACGGAACCGACGTCATCATGCACATCCGTGAGGACGACGGCGGGGAGAACTACAGCCAGTATCTGAGCGAGTACACGCTCGAGGATCTCATCAAGAAGTATTCCGATTATGTCAGGTGGCCTATCCACATGCAGCTCGAGGAGGGCGACATGGAGGAGACCGGCGAGAAGAACGAGGACGGCACTCCCAAGAAGGAATGGAAGACACACATCGAGGACAAGGTCGTCAACAGCATGGTCCCGATCTGGCAGAGGGACAAGTCATCCGTCTCGGACGATGACTGCAAGGCGTTCTACAAGGAGAAGTTCCACGACTATGAGGAGCCCATCTCCGTCATCCGCGTCAATGCCGAGGGAGCCGTCAGCTACAAGGCGATGCTGTTCATCCCCAAGGTGGCCCCGTACAACTTCTACAGCAGGGAGTTCGAGCCCGGGCTCCAGCTCTACTCGTCCGGTGTCATGATCATGGACAAGTGCAAGGACCTGCTGCCAGACTGCTTCAGGTTCGTGAGGGGTATTGTGGACTCGCCGGACCTGTCCCTGAACATCTCGAGGGAGATGCTCCAGCACGACCGTCAGCTATCGATGATCAGGAGCAACCTGGAGAAAAAGATCAAGAACGAGCTCGAGAGGATCCTCAAGGACGACAGGGAGACATACGGTGAGTTCTACAAGAACTTCGGGCTCCAGCTCAAGTATGCGATCGTCGCCGACTGGGGAGCCAAGGCGGATCTGCTGAAGGACCTGATTCTGTTCCATTCGATGGAGAAGGACAAACCCATCACCCTGAAGGAGTACGTCGAGGGAATGAAGGAAGGTCAGGACAAGATCTTCTACGCCACGGCGGAGAGCGCGGCAAGGGCGAAGCAGCTGCCCAAGGCCGAACAGGTCCGTGACAAGGGATTCGACATCATCTGCCTCACAGAGGAGGTGGACGAGTTCACTCTCCGCACGCTCAGGAACTACGATGAGAAGGAGTTCTGCGACATCAACAGCAACGACCTGGACCTGGAGACCGAGGAGGAGAAGAAGGAGGCCGAGGCCAAGGAGGAGGAATCCAAGGACCTGCTGGACTTCGTCAAGGACGCCCTCGGCGACAAGGTGGAATCCGTGAAGCTTTCAAGGAACCTGAAGACGCATGCGGTCTGCCTGAGCGCGGAGGGAGACATCTCGTTCGAGATGGAGAAATACTTCGCCAACATCCCGGGATCACCTGAACAGGGTGTCAAGGCCAAGCGCGTCCTGGAGATCAATCCCAACCACCCCGCGTTCGAAGCCCTCAAGAAGGCATTTGAAGAGGACAAGGAGAAGGCCAAGGCAATGAGCCAGATCATGCTTGATCAGGCGCTCCTCATGGCAGGGATGCCCGTCGACGACATGCTCGGATACTCTGAGAACGTCTTCAAACTCTTCTGATGGGACCGGGCTCACGCCCGCCCATCTCATCTTTTTGCAATGTATCTCGTGGCGCGGGATTCACCGACCTTGATGATTTCCCCGGAATCGCACATCTTCTTCAGCACCCTTTCCACAGTCGTCTCCGAAACTTCAGGGAACATCATGCAGATGTCCTTCTTGGAGACGTGGATGTAGCAGGACCTCATGAAGACCTCTATCGAATCCCCTGTGCCGTTCCTACCCATCGTGGTCCCTGCCGTAAGATTCAGTTCCCTGTAGCATAGGAACAGGCAGTCCAGGAAATGCTTGATGAAGGGCCCGTAGTCGCATTCGTTCTCGAACCAGCCGATTTCCGATTCCTCCAGGGCCGTGTAATAATCGCTCTTGCTGGCGTTTATCTTGGATTCGATGGATGTGTATCTGCATACCTCGTAGCCTTCCTGGTAGAGCAGCAGGATCGTAAGCAATCTCGACATGCGTCCATTGCCGTCTATGAAAGGATGGATCCTAAGGAAGTCCATGATGAAGCATGGGATCAGAAGCAGCTTGTTGATATCGGCGTCGTTCCTTGCTTCCCAGAACGAATACAGCATCTGATCGATGCATCTCTCCGTCTGCTCCGAAGGGACAGTCGGATGGACCATCACCACATTCCCTTCGATGTCCCTTTCGATGATGACATTGTCCCTTGTTTTGAATGCGGGTTCGGCATTGGTGTGCATCATCAGCATACCATAGATGTTCAGGATCTCCTTCTTGTCCAGCACTATGCTGCCGTGTTTCGAATGGATGTACCTCAGCGCATCGCGATATCCTGCTATCTCTTCCTCGTCTTGTCCGCGTGGGGCCGTCACGTTGTTGATGATCTTGATCATCCTTTCTTCGCTGGTACGGATCCCTTCGATATCGTTGGAATCGATGACGGACATGAGGACCGCACGTCTCTCCAATGTCCTCGACAGCCTGTCGCTGAGCGGTACCATACCGCCTCTTATCCTCTCGAGATTCGTCGCTCTGTTGAGTATGTCCGCATCCACCGAAGCATTGCGGAGGAAATTATAGTTGAAAACGTGCACTATTGCAACTACTGTAAGCCAATATATAATAATTATGTTTTTGCTGCATCAAATTCACTAGTAAATGATGCAGCAAATTGATTATCGGCTTTTTACCCCGGAATCAGAAGCTCTCGTGGAACAGACACTTCGTCTGATGCTCGGGCTCGCTCGAGGTGTTCATTCCGAGCTTCTTGTAGACATTCTCGTCCACCACCGAAAGGATGACCGATGAATGCACATCGCACCCCCTGAGCTTGGGGAGCATCCTGAACGCCTTCTCGGCATTCTTATCCGTCCTGGCTATGATGGACAGCGCTATCAGGAGCTCGTCCAGGTGCAGCCGGGGATTCTTGTATCCGAGGTTGTCGACCTTGAGCCTCTGAACGGATTCGATGACCTCCTTGGAGATCAGCATGACGCTGTCGTCTATGCCTGCCATCTCCTTCAGCATGTTCAGCATCATCGATGAGGAAGCGGTTGTCAGTGGCGTCGCCTTTCCGGTGACTATCCTTCCGTCCTCGAGCTCCGCTGCGACGACCGGCCTCTCGGTCTCTGTCATGACCTTCCTCACTGTTGCGACGGTCTTGCGGTACTCCGGCGTGATGTCCGCGTTCTTCATGTAGATCTCGGATTTGAGCAGGGTCTCCGGCGTCGCTCTTCCCTCTCTGCGGTCCCTGAGCGTCGAATAGTAGCGCCTGATGATCTCGTAGTTCGCCGCTTTACGGACGATCTCATCATCGATTATGCAGTTGCCCGCCATGTTCACCCCCATGTCCGTGGGGGACTTGTACGGGGAGCTTCCGAGGACCCCTTCGAGGATCGCATTCACCACAGGGAAGATCTCGATATCCCTGTTATAGTTGACAGTGGTCTCGCCATACGCATCGAGATGGTATGGATCGATCATATTGACATCCCCAAGGTCCACCGTGGCGGCCTCGTAGGCGATGTTCACGGGGTGCTTCAGGGGAAGGTTCCAAATGGGGAAGGTCTCGAACTTGGCGTATCCCGCCTGGATGCCCCTCTTCTTCTCATGGTACAGCTGCGACAGACATACTGCCATCTTACCGCTTCCCGGTCCGGGAGCGGTGACGATCACAAGGGGTTTTGTCGTGGGGACATAGTCGTTCTTTCCGTATCCTTCATCCGATGCGATCAGATTGACATTGGAGGGGTATCCGTCTATGAGGTAGTGCCTGTAGACCTTAAGCCCGTTGGACTCCGCCTTCTTCTGGAAGGCCTCCGCCTCGGACTGCCCGTTGAAATGGGTGATGACCAGACCTGTGACTCCGATCCCCCTGTCGAGGAACATATCCACGAGCCTCAGCACCTCCAGGTCGTATCCGACGCTGAAATCCTTGCGTATCTTCTTCTTGACGATGTCCTCGGCATTGATCACTATGATCGCCTCGGCATCCTGTCCGAACTGCATCAGCATCCTGATCTTGCTGTCAGGCATGAATCCGGGAAGAACGCGGGATGCGTGGTAATCGTCGAAGAGCTTCCCGCCGAATTCCAGATAGAGCTTCCCGCCGAACTTGTCGATGCGCTCTCTGATGTGCTCAGACTGTGTCTTCAGATACAAATCGTTGTCAAATCCGACCTTCATATTTCCCCGCAACGTAACACCGATTGAATCGTATAAATTTTAGGCGGATTAACGCCATTTTTTATCGTGCTATTGCTTAGGGGCGAGTGAAACGACATGGCATTCAATCCATACGAAGAGAAACGCGGATACGACGTCGACGAACTTTTGTCCCAATTCGAGAAGTACAAGGACATACACGGAGAGGAATGCGAATATGTCAAATGCGATCACAAGAACGCGGATTTCTCGGTCATGGACCGCCAGCAGAGGGCGTATTACCTCTATTGGAGGGACGAGCTCTCCCGCGGCAACTGCCTGAAATCGGACAGGGGCTACGTGAAGCTCCGCATCTGCGAGATCATCAATTCCGACATGGACCCGGCCGAGGGCATGAGGGAGCTGAAGCTCCTGTTCGACAGCACACGCCTCCACGGGATGCCGCAGTCGGACATAGCGGCGACGATGTTCGATTATGCGATCGTCCATGACATGGACCTCCCTATCATGTGGATGGGGAAGGGTTCCGTCAGGTCGTTCATGATTACATCCGAGATCCTGTCATACCCCGTGAGGAGGGTCGGGAGGGAGCTGATATGGTATCTTTCCGGCGGCCCCAAGGTCCACGCCGACGGTGTTGACAATCTCAGGCACGTCTCGCTCTTCAACGACTGCCTCACGGCCATCGACCGCTTCCTCTACGAGAACACGGGGAAGGGAGTGGCGCAGACGTACTCCGACGGCATGACCACCGAGCTGTACAAGGTGTTCCTCTACCTGCCCTACGGGAAGGACAAGGATTATCAGATAACATATGAGAAGCTCCGCACCGACGGGATATTCGGAGAATTCATGCTCGGACTGTTCTCCTACACCCGGAAGATCCTGTGCAAGGAGATCGGCGAGAGGGGACCGTCCACACCGGCCTCGTTCAACAAGGAGTTCAGGGCCATCGTGGACAGGATCGCCAAGGACGGTGCAGAGGAGTACGAGCGCATACCTAAGGTCTGGAGGGGCACCACCAGGATATCGATGTCCTCCAAGGAGAGGGCGTTGGTGGACATGGGAGCTGCGCTCGAGGCCCAGTTCGGAACGCCGGACAAGCCCAAACCGGTGCTCAACATAGACGAGAATGCGGAGAAACAGCATGTGAGCCCTCATCTCAAGAACGATATCGAGAGGAATTGGAACGTGGACATAAAGGAGAAGCAGAACTACGTTCCGTCAGGGTACCTCAATCCGGACTACAGGTCGTTCTCGGAGGAGCAGAGGAAGTATTACGTCTACTGGAGGGAACAGTGCAAGAAAGGCAACTACGGGGAGACCGATACGGGATACCTGTGGCTGTACCTATGCGAGCTGGTCAACATCAAGGCCGAACCTCAGGACATGATGAACCAGCTCACCAGCCTATACGACAACTACGGCGACTTCGGCGAGGACCGCATCGTCGGGAAGACATGCTTCGAGTACGCCGTCACCCACAAGCTCCCGATGCCCGACCCGTCCGTGTACGAATCCAACGTGCTCGGATGCCTGGTGATGGAGCAGTTCATCAAAGGGATGGACACCCACCCCGACAAGAACCTGCTGATGTTCCTGTCGGGCATCAACGACAAGACGATGACGAAGGAGTTCGATGCGGACTGCATCGGAATAACGCTCTCGTTCCTCAGGAAGGTCCAATCCAAATTGAAGGGGGAGGACACCACCATCGACAAATACTGCGATGTCGAGAGGACGGCCACCGTCATCAACATCTATGATGACCTGAAGTTCTTCGGGATAAACAGGAAGGCCCGTTTCAGCTACAGCAACTACATCTACAACGCGATGTTCGACGATTCCCTGAAATCGGCCATGAAAGCGGCCTTCGGGGCCGTCCGTCTCAAAAGGACGGGCAAGCCGATAAAGATCGCTAAGTTCACATCCTTCGGCATGGATGGAAAGGACCTGATGCAGGCGACCGTCAACGAATGGTACGAGGGCAAGGAGATCGCCGAGATAAAGGGTAGGGCGAACAGCATGATCCTTGACCGCGAGGCGGTCACCGGAGCAGAATCGGCACTCAATGCCGTCACCAGGATGATGTCCACGGAGCAGTCCGAACATGAGCATGAGATGCCAGTCGAGAAGGAAGAGCCAGTAAAGGAGATTTCGAACTCATGGGCAGGACTCTCCGAGAGCCTCGAACCAAATCAGAAGGGCTATCTGAAGGCATGCCTCGAGGGCAAGGCCGATTCCTTCCTGAGGGAGAAGGGGATGGTCATGTCCCGCATGGAGGACTCCATCAACGACAAGGCGATGCAGCATCTCAACGACAGCATCGTGGAGAACGGAGAGGTCTTCGAAGAATATTCCGATGATGTGAAGTCCTTGCTCTGAGCGGATCACCGCAAGGAACCCGCCCCTACGTTATTACCTTATATATGCGCGCCGATGCGTCCGAATATAGAGGCCCGTTCCATGACCGCAACAGTACCGAAAAGGACGCTCGTGACAATGATTAACGCCCTCTCATCGGGAGTCGTTCCGAGAAGAGGATTGGAGTACATAGCGGTAGGAAGGAAGAAGGAGACGGAGACGTTCGTCAACGATCTGGAGGATACAGACCAGGGCGGAGGAGCATTCAGATTCATCTCCGGACGCTTCGGAAACGGAAAGAGCTTCATGACGCAGATGATACGCAACTACGCGATGGACAGAGGCTTTGTCGTCATGGATGCGGATCTGGCCATCAACAGGAGGCTCACCGGTTCCAAGAAAGAGGGGCTCAACACCTACAAGGAGCTCGTAAAGAACATGGCCTACAAGGCCAGGCCGGACGGCGGAGCGATGGAACCCATCCTTCAGGGATGGATCCTGGACACCAAGGAGAGGCTCCAGAAGGAGAACGGTTCGGAACCGTCCAGAGAGGATATCGAGAAGGCTATGCGTGCCCAGATGTCCGACCTTTCGAGCCTTCAGAACTATCAGGATTTCATGAGGGTCGTCATCAGCTATATGAACGACTTCCTCGACGGCAAGGACGACATCACCGCGGTGAGATGGTTCAAGGGCGAGCTGGACATAAAGAGAGATTCCAGGAAGGAACTCGGTACCAATCTCCTGATCGATGACGGCAACTGGTACGACATGACCAAGATCTGGACGGGCATCGTCAGAAGGATCGGATACAAGGGGATGATCGTCTTCATAGACGAGGGCGTGGTCCTCTACAAGCTCCAGAACAAGGTATCGAGGTCGAACAACTACGAGCGCCTGCTCACGATGTTCAACGACATCATGCAGGGCAAGACCCAGCACCTTTCAGTCTATGTCTGCGGCACCCCTGAGTTCATCGAGGACCCCAACAGGGGACTCTACAGCTACGAGGCCTTGAGGTCCAGGCTCGTTGCCGGACGGTACGAGAACGGTTTCGACAACTACCTCGGACCCATCATCAATCTCAAGCCCCTCACCAACGAGGAGATATTCGTCCTCCTCAAGACGATCAAGAACCTCCATGAGCAGAGGTACGAATACGATTCCGGCATCACCGACGAGATGCTGGAGAGATATCTTAGGACAGTCATGTCCAGCGTCGTTTCGTCCACTATGATCACCCCCAGAGAGATCACCAGGGACCTCATCAGCCTTCTGGACACGATGCATCAGAACAGGGAGCTCAGCTTCCTCGACCTCATCGAGGGAAGGGCGATCAAGGTTGACGAGAACCCCGACGATGAGATCATCGAGGATCTAGAGGTATGACCGATTACTTCGAGAAGCTGCCGTGGTTCATCAAGGAATACATCCACACCTGCAGATGGTCTGGATTCAGGGAGATCCAGCTGCAGACCTTCGAATCGTTCTACTCCACGGATGACCATATCCTGATATCGGCAGGCACATCCAGCGGTAAGACCGAGGCGGCGATGTTCCCTGTCATCGGCTCCCTTTACAACAACCCTGCAGACGGCATCGGAGCATTGTACATAGGTCCGTTGAAAGCGCTCATCGACGACCAGTTCGAGAGGATGGGTCCGGTGCTCGGGGAATCGGAGCTGCGTATCACAGGATGGCACGGAGACATCTCCCAGAATTCGAAGGACAGGCTCCTCGAAAACCCCTCCGGGATCCTCCAGATCACCCCGGAATCGCTTCAGAACATCATCTCGTACAGACCGGAGGAGATTGAGAGATTATTCCACGACCTGAGGTTCGTGATCATCGACGAAGTGCATGCGTTCATGGACTCCGACAGGGGCATGCAGCTCATCTGCTGCCTCCAGAGACTTGAGGTACTGGCTCATTGCGAGCCCAGAAGGATCGGACTCTCGGCGACCATCGCTGACAGGGAAGATGCAGCGGATTGGCTGAAAGGCGATACGGGCAGGCATGTAAGCATCGTGTACGATGGCTCGATCGACCGGAGGGACATCCGCATACACTACAACGCTTTCCCGCTCCCCGATGAGGGCACCGGCGATATCGAGAGGAAGAAGGCGGTCACGGCATACTATCTCCAGCTCTTCAAGGAAACGCATGGATACAACTGCATAGTGTTCACCAACAGCCGCCAGGATGCGGAAATGACAGCCAAGTCGCTCAGGATCGTATCGGAGAAGAAGGGTTTCCCCGACGAGGTCTCCATCCATCATGGCAGCATCTCGAAGGAATACAGGAAAAATGCGGAGGCGAGGCTCAAGGACCCGTCGGTCAAGAGCACCACCGTCGCTACCGTCACCCTCGAGCTGGGGATAGATGTCGGCGATCTCGACAGGATCGTGCAGATAGATGCCCCGTTCACATGCTCCGGGCTCGTCCAGAGGATGGGCAGGTCGGGAAGGAGGGGCAACGGCCAGAAGCTCATCCTGATGTGCAACGAGGATGATAACGAATGGTGGTCCACCGTCGACGGGGTCTGCATGAGCCTGGTGAAGGCCATAGCGATGTCCGAACTGGTCCTCAGGGAGGGCTGGACCGAGCCCGCCGACACGGACGATATGCCCTTCGGACTCCTCTACCATCAGACCATGGAATACCTCAGGGCAGGGCTGGGGGCCAAGTTCTCGTCCCTCGTATCCGATGTCCTGTCGCTCCATCCGTTCCGTAACATCACCAAGGAGCAGTACAGGCTGATGATCAAGAACCTGGTCAACCTCGGGCACATCGAGGTCATGGACGACAACACCCTGCTCATCGGACCGAATGCGGAGAGGATAGTCTTCAACCGCGAGTTCTGCTCCGTGTTCTCCACCAAGAAGGAGATCATCGTCAAGACCGAAGGGAAGACGGTCGGTTCCATACAGAACCTCCCGCAGGTGGACGAGCTCATCCAGCTCGCAGGCCATGTATGGATGGTCGTCAAGGTCTCAGCCGATAAATCCTCGGTCGAGGTGGTGGAGGCCGACGGGGAGGCGTGCAACCCATGGAGGTCCGGAACCCCTCCCACCCACACCCGCATCATGAGGAAGATGCTCGAGGTGCTTCAGTCCGATGAGGATTATCCCTACATCGACGAGGCCTCGAGGGAGAGGCTCCTCACAAGCAGGGAGCTGGCAAGGTCCAACGGCATGACGGACATGTTCTCTGAAAGGAAGGGCGGTTACAGGATGTACCCCTGGATCGGGACCAAGCAGTTCGACACTCTGAGGAGGATCCTCCAGAAGACCATCGGGACCGACAAGGTCCGTGCATTCCAGCCCTATTACATCGACATCCGCAGCAACCTGAGTCCCGATCAGATCATCGGGAAGGTCAACAGATACATCGACAGCCACGACCCCATATCACTGATCTATGACGAGGACCTCCTCAGATACGGGAAATACGACAAGTTCATCCCCGATTCCCTTCTCATAAAGGAGTTCGCATCCCACAGGCTGGACTTCGATTTCGAGCTCTGACCCATTCTATATGGCATGTATACGCGCGTATATGCTAAAATAACGGATAAGTCATCCAGGCATTCATGCAGATCTCCAAGAGGATAAACGACATTCCGATGTCGGGTATCAGAAAGATGTTCGACCTGGCAGGACCCAACTCCATCAATCTCGGACTTGGGGAGCCGGATCTCGCTCCGCCCATCGAGGCCATAGAGGGAATGAACAAAGCCGCATCAGAGGGGCTCAACAAGTACGCCCCCACAGCGGGAATCCCCGAGCTCAGGAAGGCGGTGGCCGAGAGGTTCAGCAAATACGGCGACCTCACAGCGGACAACATCATGATCACATCCAGCGGTTCGTCCGCCCTCTACGAGATCACGATGTCGACCATCAACCCCGGCGACGATGTGCTCGTCCCCAGCCCGGGATTCGTCATCTACGGCCCCCATGCACAGCTCGCAGGCGGAAGCTACACCGAATACAAGCTGACGGATGGGGACTTCCAACCAGACATCGATGACATCCAGTCGAAGATAAAACCCAATACCAGGATGATGGTCGTCACGACCCCCTCCAATCCAACGGGCGGTGTCCTCAACGAGCAGAGCTACAAGGCGCTATGCGACATAGCCGAGGACAAGGATATCACGATCCTAGCCGACGAGGTCTACGAGCCCTTCATCTATGAGGGCAAGCACCTCTCCTTCATGAACCAGCTCGACAAGGCGATCGTCGCCAGCGGTTTCTCGAAGATGATGGCCGTCACCGGCTGGAGGATGGGATTCCTCTGCGCCAACCCGACGGTCATGGAGTATCTGATCAAGATGCAGTACCACGTCGTGGCCAGCCCCAACATGCCCGCCAGCTATGGAATTCTCAATGCCCTTCCCCACATCGACCCCTACCTCGAGAACGCGAGGAAGGTGTACAAATCCAGAAGGGACCTCATCTGCAAGAGGATCAACGAGATCCCCGGCATGAGCATCGAGCCCCCCAAGGGAGCGTTCTACGCATTCCCCTCATACGACATGGACATGAAATCGGCCGACCTTGCGGCAGAGCTCATCAAGGCAGGGCTGATCTGCACCCCCGGTTCCGCGTTCGGAAAGTACGGAGAGGGACACCTCAGATTCTCATACGCCGCGGACGAGACCAAGATCAATGCAGGAATGGATATCCTGGAAGCAACAGTCAAGAAGTTAAGGTGATCAAGATGTCAAACGAATTGGATCCCAATGCAGGTCTCTTCGGAGACCCCGAACCCGAGAAGAGCCCCGAGGAACTCCTCTTCGAGTACTCATTCGGAAAGAACCCCAACAGAGCGGTGGCCATGGAGGCCCTGTTCGGGAAGAGGCTCATGGAGGACACCATGAACGACAATGACCTCCCTCTCGAAGGAAAGATCTCATTCATCTTCAAGGCGACCGCCCACGGCGTCCTGGACATGGTAATGGAATGCCTTCCTCCGGAATACAGGGAGGAGGTTGCCGTCAGCCTCGACTCGTTCATAGGGATGAACCTCGTGAACATGAAATTCAACGTGAACCTGGTGGATGCCGTCATGGAGGAGCTCCAGAAGGTGGAGCAGAAGCCCAACGAATCGGATGATGATTTCGAGTTGAGGCTCTCCGCCATGGAAGAGGGCTGGTGGAGCATCCCCCAGCCGATCCTGAACGGCCGCAACCCCAACGACGCCATCCGGGAAGAGATGAACAAGTACGGATTGAATCAGTGATGTCTAGCGATTGGTTCACCGCCTCCGCGCCCGGCAAGTTCGTGGTTCTGGGGGAGCACTCGGTGGTATACGGGAAACCTGCAGTGGTTCTCGCCACGGACCGCAGGATAACTTGCAGCGTGAGGCGCAGTCGCAGGACTACCCTCAACGGCGAGTCGGTGGACCTCCGCAGACAGCCCCATTTCAATTATCTCACAAGGGGCATGAACTACAGCCTCGACTTCCTGACAGCGAGCGAGGTTCCATCCGGATCCGGGATGGGCTCATCCGCCGCTCTTTCCGCCGCGCTTGCTTTGGCGATACACTCCGAAAGAGGGGAGTGCCCGACAGAGCGCGCCATCGTCGAGGAGGCATATGGCGCAGAGCTCTATGCGCAGGGCAACGGCTCCCCGATGGATGCGTCCGCATGCGTTCACGGCGGAGGGATCGCGATCAACATACCGGATGAACCCAGCGAACTATGGACCATATCCCGCGGGGAGAGGACCTGGAGGGTCACGGACATCGAGGTCCCGGACCTGTCATTCGTCATCGGCAACACCGGGATCAAGGCTCCCACGGGACCGCAGGTGGAGAAGATCAGGAGATTCAAGCAGAAGAATGGTTTCGCGGGAGAGATCATCGAGGAGATGGGGAACGTCACCCTCGAAGGATATCAGGCCCTGAAAAGGAATGACAAGGAGAGGCTGGGAAGACTGATGACCCAGGATCACAAACTCCTGTCCATTCTGGGTGTCTCCTGCAACGAACTCAACAAACTGGTTAACGCATCGCTGCCGTACTCTTACGGAGCTAAGCTCACGGGATCCGGGGGCGGAGGATGCATGGTGGCACTCACCGACGACCCTGATAAGGTCGCCAAGATTATAGAGGCCAGAGGAGGCACGCCGTTCATCATCAAGAGCGGCTCCGAAGGTGTCAGGATGGAGACCGGCATCGCCAAGGGCACACCTCTGGATATTCCGATTAACCGAGGCTGAAGACTATGGGAATGATCGAGGATGAAGTAGCAAGACTGATGCAGAAGTGCATCAGCTGCGGGAAATGCACGCCGTACTGCCCTGCGAACAAGTATGGAGGGGTCGACCCTCATGAAGTCATGCTGGGCGGGGAGACCGATGTCTCCACGTGCGTACTGTGCGGAACCTGCTCCCAGGTATGCCGGAGATCGGACCCGTTCACAGTGATGAGAGACCTCAAAGCACTGGAGAACGACCTCCACGTATCCCAAGTCTACAAGGACACTAGCTATGCTATGCCCAAGACCGATCACCCGTCCCGTACAGATCTTCAGCTGGACTGGGACGGCGACGACGTGTACGTCATGCCCGGATGCGTGATAGAGTGCAAGGCCCCGTTCCTCGAATATGCCGCGATGAAGGCCATCAAGGCAGTGGGGGTGACGTGCTCCGAACTGAAGGGCTCGGGATGCTGTCTGAGGCCCCCGCAGTTCAGAGAGATGCAGAGCACAGAGAGGCACGACAGGATCGTCGAGATGACCTCCAACGCCAACGGCAAGGACATCGTCACCTTGTGCGGAGGCTGCACCGAGGCCCTCGACGAGAACGGCGAGAAGAACCTCAACATGATCACATTCCTATACAACCACATAGACAAGCTGCCTCGTTTCGAGAGGAGATTCAAGGTGGCTGTAGAACCCGGCTGCTCATGCATGCCCATCAAGAAGGAGATGCTGGCTATCATCGATGCGCTCGGATGCGAGTTCGTCAACAACGACATGGGATGCTGCGGAAAGGATACTCCCCTCGCAGAGCTCATGATGGCGGACAGGGAGAAGGAGTGCGGCAACGGATGCCTGATAGTCGTAGCATGCCCCAAATGCTTCACGAAGTATGACGCTCAGCCCGGGGGCATGCCCGTCCTTTACCTGCCCGAGCTTGTGGCATGGGCGGCAGGCAACACGGACACATTCAAGTATCACAACATCCCAATAGAGCCCGACAGCGAGGATTTCTACAGACCAAGGTTCGACGGATACATCCCCAAGGCTACAAAAGGCATGCGTTGGTGAAACCGGTAAAAGAGAAGGGGGAGAACCCCCGATTGTTTTTGCCTCAGATGAGGTCTTCGAAGCCTTCTACGACCTTGGGGAACTTGTCCTTGATGGCCTTCAGGAGGTTGTACACCGTGACGTTCTTGATGTCCGCGGTGCTGATCAGCCTCAGGAGCTCGTCGATGGTATCGTCGTCGAGGGTGGCGAGCTTCTCCTTCGCCATCCAGTTCCTGAAGAGCTTGTCCTCCATCCTGTCGCGCCACATCTTCTCGTAGGGCTGCAGCGCCTTCTTGGAGAAGTCTCCGGTCTTGTTGCACTCGGAGAGGACCTTTCCTGCGTACATTCCGGTCCTGCATGCGTGGCAGATTCCTCCGCCTGTGATGGGGTCGATGATCCTTGCCGCGTCTCCGACGAGGATGATGTTGTCATCCACGGCCGAATCGAGTCCGGGGCATGTGGATACGAATCCTCCCATGATCTCGAGGATCTGACCGTTCTTGAACCTGGGGTCCTCGGCGATCCATTTATCGAGGTAGTACTTGGCGTCAGCACCTTTGTTGCACAGCTGTCCGGCGACACCGATTCCGACGTTGGCGACCTTCTCTCCCTTGGGGAAGACCCAGATGTATCCTCCGGGTGCGCATGATCCGATGACGAACTCGCAGTAGTCGGGGGTGATGTCGATGTTGCACATCCTGTACTGGATGCATGAGTCGATATCGGATAGCTTGAGGGTGGTGTCGATTCCGGCCCACCTTCCGACCTGGGACTCGTATCCGTCCGCACCGACGATGACCTTGGCACGGATCTCGATCTCCTCTCCCATGCTCTTGGCCTTGATGCCGACGAGCTTCCCGTCCTCGCGGATGACTCCGGTACAGGAGGTCCTCATCATGATCTTGGCGCCTGCGTTGGCGGCGTCCTTTGCGAGCGCCTTGTCGAAGAGGTGCCTCTCGAGGACGTATCCGACCTCGTTCCCGGCCTTGGACTCGTCCAGCTGATATGTCGTTCCCTTCACCGATTTGATGATGGCTCCCTTCATGTCCGCCCTAATCCAGGTAGGGTCGGCCTCGATACCGCACTCGTCCAGCCATGCCTTGGAGACTCCCTCGGCGCACCTGAGGGGTGCTCCGATCTCGGCCTTCTTCTCGAGGAGGATGGTGTCCATGCCTCCGAGGGCACAGAACTTGGCCGCCATGCTTCCTGCGGGTCCCGCTCCGACGATCACGACGTCACATGTGTATGTCTTCATGCTTCTCACTCCTTCGAAAGTGCGCCTACGGGGCAGAGCCTCACGCAGATCCCGCAGTTGATGCAGTCGTTGTTGAATTCCAGAACGAAGTCGTTGAGGAATATGGCGTTCTTGGGACATGATCCCACGCATCCACCGCAGTGGAGGCATTTGTCTACGTTAACTGTTATCATGTTGTTCACTCCGGTCCTCTTTCGTCGATAGGGACGATAAGCGCGGCGTCGATCTTGTCGGCCTCCTCCTTATGGAGCTTCTTCCACTCCTCGAGGGGGATGGAGAACTTGGCCTCGATCTCCCTGCGGAACTCAGGCCCGCTGTTGTACGCGCAGAATGGGTAGAGACGGCAGTCGGGGGTGATGTAGTGGACACCGCAGCGCCTGACCCTCTCGAGATCGTAGTTGTAGCTGTCCTGGAAGTGCATTCCGGCCACGAGCATCATCTTCCATGAGAAGTTCGCGAGGGCGGTCTTCGAATCGCTTCCCATGACACCCTTCATCATGTTGACGAACTTCTTCTTGGTGAGTCCCTCGGGCATCTTGCTCTCATCTATGCAGCTGTTGAGGAGCTTGACGAGCTTCATCGCATACAGCTTCTTGAACTTGGCATTCTCCATCCTGTCGGAGATCTTGTTCAGCTCGAGAGCGAACCTCTCGATGTCGATGAACCTGGGGAACGGGACTACCTCGCCCTTATCGTTCTGGAAGAGGTATGTCGCCAATCCGCAGTGGGGGTGAGTTGTGAATGTTACTTTGGTATGACCTAGGTAGATCGAGGCGAACTTGGAGATGGGGGCTACGACGGGGACGGGGTACCAATCGTCCTTCGTGGCGTATCCTGTCTGCTTCTCCACCCTGTCGACCAGGTCCGTGAGCGTGAACCTTCCTGACTCGAGCTCCTCCTTCGTGACCCTGCCGGTGAATGCGACTGGCTGGAAGTTGACTCCTCTGATGACATCGGAGTTCTCGAATGCGAAATTGATTATGTCCCCCACAAGGTTGTCGTTGACACCGTTGATGATGACGGGGACTAGAACGATGGACGGGCTGTGGAGTCCCTCCTCGTTGAGCTTCCTGCAGTTCTCGATGACCTTTTGCTTGTTGGTCCACATCTTCCTTCCTCTGACCCTGAGGTAGATCTCGTCATCCAATCCGTCGAACTGGAGGTAGATGGTGTTGAGGCCTGCGAGCTTCGCAGCCTTGAGGAAGTCATAGTGGTATGCGAACTCCAATCCGTTGGTTGCTACCTGCACCTGAGCGAAACCGAGCTTCTTCGCGTCTGCGACGATGTCTATGAACCTGGGATGGACAGTGGGCTCTCCGCCAGCGAACTGAACGGCTGTGTTTGCGATGGGCTTCTCGGACCTGAGCGCGACGAGCATCTTGTGCACCTCGTCGAATGTGGGCTCGTACACATATCCCTGGTCGTTCGCGTTGGCGAAACATATGGGGCAGTGCATGTTGCACCTGTTGGTGAGATCGACGTTGGCGATCATCGTACAGGAGAGCATGTCGAACCTCTCTCCGTCGATGACTACGTTGGCGACGTCGTCGTTGTCCTTGATAGTCTCATTCATCGAATTGTGGATTCCTATTCCGTCGGCTGCGAACTTCTCAGCCTTGAGGTAGAGTTCCACATCGGTCCAGATCTTATCGCTGAAGCGGCCGTGATCGGGACATTCCTTCTCCATCATCACCATGCCGTCTTTCTCGAAGATGTTGGCCTCGATGATCTTTCCACATTCCGGACAGATAGAACGGGTCTTTTTGGGAAGGCCCTTCTGTGCCGTGTATTCAACTGACGTTAATGTCATAGTACCCGTTTGGACGATGACGTGATGGTATAAAACAAGAACCTATACACGCGCGCGAGTTAACGAGATATTTCGCGTAATCCGACAGCTGGGAGCGGTATCCAGAGCAGGAGTCAATTGAATTGCAACAGTCTGCGTTTAATACCCGCTGAGGAAAAAGGCATGTATGATCGGGAACAGACGCGGGAACATGCCGTTCGCATTGATAGCGGTGACGATACTCCTCCTCGCATCGGTTGCGGGAGCTGTCGTTACAGAGCATGCGAGGTCGGAGAAGGGCGTGAGGGATACGGAGTCCGGCAAGTACAGCCTGGAGGCATCGCTGTTCGATGTACAGTCCTACGTCAATCAGGAGCTGGGGTCCATCGTGCTCGACGTGTCCCGCGACCCCTCCCTGGGAACTTTGGACGAACGGGCGGAGGTCTTCAGACAGCGTGCCGATGATTGGATAGACTACCGGTTCCCGATAAGATCGGGAAAGACCCTCGTCGATCTTAGGTCGAGAAGCCTGAACCTGGTCGCCGACCCCATGGACATCGTCTCGGACGGGCCTGTAACCGGAGGGAGGATCCCCTCATACCTGCGGGGAGTGGGGACCCTCAGCGTCACCGCATCTTCAGATTACGGGAAGGCGGAGAAGGACCTCATGATATCGACCGACGGGAGCTACGCGCTGCCGCTGGCCGCAGAGCAGAGCTCGATGTTCGAAAGGATGGTCGAAGGCCGCGGGATATCCTTGTCGCAGATGATGACCTATGAGCTCCAGACGCTTGCCCAGACCCGTGTCCTGAACGGATTCGGAGCAAAGAGCCAGTATGGGGAACTTGGTACCGATTCTATCCTGACGAGAGAGGATGTCCTCAATGCATACGAGAATGCTCTTGGGATGTGCGGGTTGCTGTGTTTCAGAGACCCTGACGACGGCATAGTCCACGATACGATGGACCTTGCGGATGCCATGCAGGGGGACAGGCTGTACCTAGACGGCTCGGCATTCTACGGTCAAATCCTGATGTCCGTCATCGACGATGCGGTGATCAAATGGTATGACTACCTGTGCCTCGACTTCTTCACCGAAAGGAGCGAGACGGCATACAGGTCGCTGAAGGTAGCCATCGATGCCCTGGTAAGGTTCGTCAGCGGGGACGACCCCTTCAGTGCTGCAGATTACATCAAGGATGTGATGAAACGCAACGGAGTGGATCCGAGGACGTACCGCTACCCCGGGTCGGGCACCACCACGGTCGCCGTGGGCGACATCACCGTCACCGTTGATAATCCCAGGAAGGATGTTCTGGATCAAAGCTGGATCAAGAAGTTCAACACCCACTACTCCGCAGGGCACAACTACATCAAGGACGACATCAGATATATCCTGAACTCTGCCGCCGAGAGGACGTTCGAGAACATGTCGGGCATGATGATGGTCGAGCTTGATCCGTACGACGACGTCTCCTTCCTCGATTCGCTGACATCGGCGCTCGACAGGATGTCCGTCGAGTTCGGCAAAGATTACGAGAGGTCGCTTGCCGACGTGATCAACGAACAGAAGGTCTTCGATCCGTTCTACTCCGCCATAGCTGACTGCGTCATGCACCATGCAGAATCCCTTAACGGCTCCGATGTGCTTCGCAAGAGGATCGAGGATGCCATAAAGCTCCAGGCAGGAGGCCGCGATGATATCGATGAGCTCCTGGCATCCCCCGAGATTGATGCCGCGCTGCATAGATACAGGTCCGCCTTCTACACCGACATCTCCGTCTACGATGTCCTCAGGAGCGTGGAGGGCAAGAAGAACGCCTTTCTGGACACCATGTCCGGGATCGTGTCCTTCGGGCTAAGAAACACCCCCATGATGAACATGGTCGAGGACCGTACCAGGGATTTCATAACGGAGATCACGGCAAGCATGGCCCTCGGCCCCTATTCCGGAACGTTCCCGATGCCGGACACGGACTTCTTCCTCCTCGCCGACGAGGCTGGGAACATGACAAGGGAGCATCTGAGCTTCTCATACAGCAACGACCCTGTGGTGATGCAGCCGGAGCTGGTGAAGAGCAGATGCAGCCATCTCACATCCCTCTTCAATGACAGCACCGCGGCATACACCACCACATTCTCTGTGGACATGAGCGACATCATCGACTACCGTGTCGAGGGGAACGGTTCCCTGTCCTCTGCCATGGGGAAACCCTCCACATCGGAATTCAAAGGCACCCTGTCCAACAGCATCCATCTCGAGATCAGCGTGGCCAGCGCTTGGGCATTGATGGGCGTGAAATACAGTGCCAGCAATACGATCGGCGACGACATATGGGGGATACTCCTGAACTTCTTCTCGCCCCTGATGGAGCCCATCCGCGAGATGATAGGCATAATCATGGATGTCACCGACATCCTCGGAAGATGCGTGATGGAGCTCTCGCATTACGTCACCGAGGCGGTCAACAGGATCGTGGAGAGGATGTTCAATCCTCTGGAGAAGGTCCGCGGATGGGTCGAGAGGAACCTGGAGGAGATGTTCGCCAAGACAATGATCGACCTGTTCTTCAGGCTCAACCTCGTTGAGCAGAGGGTAGGATTCGAATACATGGGGTACACCGTCGAACTGAAGCTGGACCTCGTATCACTGTACTCCACGACCAAGAACATACTCGCATTAACGGTGAAGGGCCCTCTGGCGGGCCTGATGGTGGAAGGGACGCTGTATGTGAAATGCAGAGGGGAGATCAACGGGAACAACATCTTCCTTACAGGCAAAGCGACATTGCAATCCGATGATTGGAAGGTCAAGCTGGGTCTGGATCCCATGATGAAAGGGAGCAAGCATCTCGTGACCATCTCCGCGGAGATCGACAAGGTCGAGATATCCGCTGTCATCCCCGATCTCGAGGACTACAACGAGATAGGGCTCACGCTGAGCAGGATACCGGGCATCGGAGAGATGATCAGCAACATCCCGCTGCCCACCTTGGGAGTGAATGTCGGTTTCGATGCCGGGATCAGCATCAAATACACGGCGCCGATGGCGACCGGGCTGGTGATCAACGAGTACGAGACCAACCCCCCGGGCAGCGATACGGGCACGGAATGGGTGGAGCTGCTGAACAACTCGGGCGAGAGCATAGACCTGACCGGATACACCCTTGTGGCCTCATCGGACCGTGCGAAGAAGAAGATGGTCCTGTCGGGGAGCATCGCACCGGGGGAGTATCTGGTCATCACCCCCACATTCTCGATGGTCAACAACTCCGGGAAGCTCACCAAGAACGGGGAAGGGCTCACCCTGAAGGACACCGAGGGTGTGGTGGTTGACAAGACAGGCACGCACAAGGACAACTCCGACGACAGCAAGACATGGCAGAGGTCCTATGACGGCTCCAGCCAATGGGAGTTCAAGGAAGGCACGCAGGGCAGATCCAACGGCTCGTACCTGTCTTCAAAGATACTGGCCGCGGAGGTGGCGAAGGAGATTATGGTGGAGTCTGTGAAGGATGCCTTCGAGAAGGTGGATGCGGTCACGGACACTGAATCCCTCCGTATGGTGATGGAGGAGATCATCAAATCCGCGGTGAACCGGGTGATCAAGAAGATAGCCGGATGCCTGGTGGAGGCCTCCATATTCCTGAAAGTGGATGTCAAGGACGCTTCATCATCGGCCGCGGTGGGCATAAGGCTGGCCCTGAGATGCGGTTCCGACCTGGTGGAGGATGTCCTGAAGTACATCGCAGGGCAGGTCGAGGAGATGGCGCTGTCCATCAAGAACCCGTACAGGATCAACCCCGTATCGATGTTCACAGACAACATCGACCTGGAGGTTACGATAGATTCCAGGTTGCAGTATCCCGCGATCCTGGCGAGATCCATCGAGGAGGAGCTTCCCAAGGTCGATTTCGGGGTGACGTTCCGTGTGAACATGTCCGCCCTGACCGAGATCTACGGAAAGGATACGGGGAAGCCGGGGATCGAATGCGGCATCAGGGTCATCGACTGCCCGACGCTCATAATCCCTGCGAGGATGTCTCCCAAATCAGGCATGGAACATGACTTCTGGCTCATACGCATGAACATCGAATGGACATGAATGCACATGCGCGCGCCTGCGCCATATAATCGCGTGATATCCTTTATTAATACGGAGAGGTTCCCTGTATCCATGGCCGGAATAGACTTCAAGATACCCACTGTCCTGACATCCGAAGAGCTCATGGAGAAGGCATTCCACAGGGCATCCAAGATCTACAAGAACGGCACCAATACGCTGGACACCCGCAAGAAGACGGCTTTGGCGAAGGTCACCGCCGCGGGCGACATCGTGGTCACCGCGCTCACCGGCTATGTGGACAGGTTCCCGAGGATGGAGAAGGAGCAGGACTTCTTCCCCGAGCTGGTCGACATCGTCATCGGGGTCGACAGATACAAGAAGGCCCTCGGAGCCGTCAACTGGTGCGCCACCAAATCCGAGAAGCTCAAGAACGATACCTTGAGAGAGATCAGGCGCACGAAGGACCCAGAGATAATCGAGGCCACCAGAAGAGGATTCTACGGCAGGCTGAACTCCTACGTCGACAGGATATCGGACGACCTCCTGTTCCTCCAGGATGCCAAGAACAAGTTCAGGAAGCTGCCGGCGATCGATCCCGCCGTGCCAACCATCGTCGTCGCAGGATTCCCCAATGTGGGAAAGAGCAACCTGGTGACGGTCATGTCCACGGCGGAACCCGAGATCGCCCCCTACCCGTTCACGACGAAGGGAATCATCGTGGGCCACGTCCAGGATGATTGGCGCAAATATCAGATAGTCGACACGCCCGGACTCCTGGACAGGGAGTTCGACAAGAGGAACGATATTGAGAAGCAGGCCGTGCTCGCGCTTAGGTACCTGACGGATGTCATGCTCTTCGTCATCGACCCGTCGGAGACATGCGGGTTCAAGCTGGATGTGCAGGAGAAGCTCCTGAAGAACATCCAGGACAATTTCGAGAACGTCACGATCATCGTCGCCGAGAGCAAATCCGACATACTCAAGACAGGCAACGGCAGGCTCTTCTTCTCCGCTCAGAGCGGGGAGAACATGGATGTCCTCACCGAGACCGTCATCAAGGAAATGAGGGAGATCAGCCGCAGGAAAGCGGTCGAAGCGGAAGTGGAATGATGGCCGGACCGGTGTACAGCCCGGAGATGGCGAAATACTTCTCAGAGCTTAACGCGAAGAAGGATGAGATCTATGAGCTGGCTGCGAAGGCCAGGTCCATGGGTTTCGATCCGGAGGATTATGTGGATGTCCCTCAGGCGGAGGATCTTGCATCACGCTGCGAGGAGCTTCTGAAGGATTACAATGTCAAAGGTGTGGCCGAGGTCATCAGGCAGAAGACTCTCGAGGCGGGAAACCGTGAGGTCGCCTGCCTTCTCACAGCGAAGGAGGTCGCCAAATGGCCCGCGGACAGCCTGGAGCAGGCTCTCGATAGGGCCACAAGGGTCGGTCTTGCCGTTCTGACGGAGGGTATCCTGGTCGCACCTCTCGAAGGTATCGCGGAGACCAGGATCAGGAAGAACGATGACGGTTCGTCCTATGTTGACCTGCTGTTCGCAGGCCCCATCCGTGCCGCAGGAGGAACCGCTCAGGCCATGAGCGTTCTGATAGCGGACGTCGTGAGGACGGAATTGGGAATAGGAAGATACATCGCGACCGATGCCGAGATCGCGAGGTTCGATGAGGAGATCCCGCTGTACAAGCAATGTCAGCATCTCCAGTACTCGCCGACCTCCCAGGAGATCGACCTCATCGTCAGGAACTGCCCCATATGCGTCGACGGAGAGGGTACCGAGCAGATCGAGATCTCGGGATTCAGGGACCTCCCCAGGATCGACACCAACCGTGTCAGGGGAGGAGCGGTCCTGGTCATAGCCGAAGGTATGTGCCAGAAGGCTGCTAAGCTCAAGAAGCACGTTGACAAGCTGCAGATTCCCGGATGGGAGTTCATCGGCCAATACCTCGATGCGCACAAGGCCAAAGAGCCCGAGAAGAAAGCGGATGACAAGCCTGTCGAGAAGAAGGTGCAGCCCCTCGACAAGTATCTCAGGGACATCGTGGCCGGACGTCCGATCTTCGGACACCCATGCAGGGTCGGAGGATTCAGACTCAGATACGGAAGGGCGAGGACATCGGGGCTCGCATCCCTCGCATACAGCACCGCCAGCATGTATGTCATGGACGATTTCATGGCGATAGGCACACAGCTGAAGATCGAGAGGCCTGGAAAGGCATGCGTCGTGACGCCCTGCGATATCCTCGAAGGTCCGACTGTCCTTCTCAGGAACGGGGATGTCGTCTACTGCCAGACCAAGGAGGATGTCCTTGCCATCAGGGATAACATCGCGGAGATCCTCGATAACGGGGAGATCCTCGTCCCGTTCGGAGAGTTCTGCGAGAACAACCACACGCTGGTCCCCTGCGGATATCCGATCGAATGGCATAAGCTGGAGATCAAGAAGAAAGGCGATCTGCCTGCAGACTGGCTGGACCCCACATACCAGCGTGCCAAGGAGATGTGCGCTCAGATGGGTGTTCCGCTCCATCCCAAGTTCAACATATTCTGGTCCGACGTACCGTTGGACGACATAAAGCTGCTCAGGAAGCAGATCCTCGCTGCAGGCGAGTTCGACGGAAGGAACCTGATCGTGGATGTCGAACCCGAATCCAAGAGGGTCCTCCAGAACCTCTGTGTGCCTCACAGGGTCGTGAACAAGAGGGTCGTCATCGACGAGAGGTACTCCGAACCCATGCTGGACTGCATGGGCATAAGACACGACGGAGGGAAGCTGGAGGCAGGCCCGGAGCTCGAGGGATATAACACCCTGGAAGCGATATCCAAGGCTGCCGGATACGAGGTCCGCGCAAGGGCGATGACCCGTGTCGGTACGAGGATGGGGCGCCCGGAGAAAGCGAAGGAGCGTGAGCTCACACCCAAGCTCCACTG
Organism: Thermoplasmata archaeon; assembly: GCA_015063245.1. Taxonomy (GTDB): domain Archaea; phylum Thermoplasmatota; class Thermoplasmata; order Methanomassiliicoccales; family Methanomethylophilaceae; genus Methanoprimaticola. Next base: position 11,226 of record SUSV01000007.1, on the reverse strand, counting down.
CGTCTTCCCGGTAGGGAAGGATGCGGAGGCCGGAAAGGAGATCAACGCCGCCATCAGCATCCTGAAGAAGGGGCTCACCAGATATGCCGGCGAGACACCCAAGATCAAGGAGACGGTCGCTTGGAGACAGTGTCCCGAGTGCAAGTCATACACGTTCCGCAACTGGTGCAGACTGTGCGGAAAACACACGATATACACCCCCAGGCAGAATCAGTTCGGCGACCCGGGACCGGCCGATTTCGACATAGACCTCAGCGGGGAACTGGAGGCGGCATGCAAATATCTGGGCATCACCAGCCCCCCGGACATCAAATGTGTCGATACGCTCATCTCCAAGACCAAGACCGTGGAGACGCTGGAGAAGGGTATCCTGAGGAGCATGAACGGGATCTCCGTCTTCAAGGACGGTACAGTCCGTTTCGATATGACCGATATCCCGCTGACCCATTTCAAACCCAGGGAGATCGGCCTATCGATAGCGAAGGCGCATGAGCTCGGATACCTTACAGACTGGAACGGCGATCCCTTGGTCGATCCCGAGCAGATCTGCGAGCTGAAGGTCCAGGACGTCGTTCCCGCCAAGGATTGCGGCGATTACCTGGTAAAGGTCGCAAAGTATCTGGATGACGAGCTCGAGATGCTCTATCATCTCCCCCGCTACTACAATGTCAAGAACAGGACCGACCTCATCGGGAACATCGTATTCGGTCTTGCACCCCATACATCCGGATGCATCTTATGCCGTGTCATCGGATATGCGGATGTCCGCGGATGCTACGGACACCCGTTCTTCCATGCGGCCAAGAGGAGGAACTGCGACGGGGACGAGGATTGTCTGATGCTCGGCCTTGATGCCCTTCTGAACTTCTCGAGGAGCTTCCTTCCCGACAGGAGGGGAGGACTCATGGATGCGCCTCTGGTCCTTACGACAAGACTGGACCCCAACGAGATCGATAAGGAGGCCCATAACGTGGACTGCCTCAGGGAGTATCCCATCGAGCTCTATGAGGCTGCGATGGCCATGAAGGAGCCGAAGGAGATCGAAAAGAAGATGGACCTCATCGCATCCCGTATCGGTACCGAGAAGCAGTATGAGGGTATGGGATTCACCCATGACACCAATGACATCTCCAACGGTCCGAAGTATTCGGCATACACGACCTTGGAATCCATGATGGATAAGATGAACGCCCAGCTCATGCTCGGGAAGAAGCTCCGTGCAGTGGATGAGAAGGACGTGGCCGTACGTGTCCTGAACAAGCATTTCATGCCGGACATGCTCGGAAACCTCAGAAGCTTCTCCACACAGAGCGTCAGATGCACCAAATGCGGAGAGAAGTACCGCAGGATGACCATCAGCGGCTTATGCTACAAGTGCAACAACCCTCTGAACCTCACCGTCCATGAGGCGTCGGTCAAGAAGTACCTTGAGATATCCAAGAACATCGGGGAGAAATACGGGCTCGATTCCTACACCAGGGAAAGGATCGAGATCATCGAGATGAACATGAACTCCGTGTTCAACAACGACAAGGTCAAGAAGTGCAAGCTGTCCGACTTCTTCTGAGCCCTTTATTTTATTATTAAAGATTATAGAAATATGATCCCCTCCCGAAGGAGGGGTGAAATGTTTCTTTCAGAGAGCCTCGATCTCGTCCGCGAATGTCTTCGCCTCTTTGGCGAGGACATCGAGTGCGACGTCAAGGGCCTTCTGTGCGGTCATGGAACCGTCGGTCTCGTACTTGAAGATGAAGTTGCTGTCATCCCAGGTGACGTTGATACCGTCGATGTCGCTGATCTTCTCGATACATCCCTTGCACAATCCGCACTGGAGCGCACTCTTCACGACCAGCTTTCCGCCCTTGACCTCGAGGCCTTCGGGACAGATATCCGCGCATGCGAGCACTTCCTCGTCGGAGGCGTGCTTGGGGTCGATCTCGATGACGGGCATGTAGCTGTATCCGACACCGTTGCAGACCTGCCACTTCACATGCTTCCTTGCAGTTCCCATGATGGCGGTAGCATACACGTAGATACCCTGCTCGGGAGTGAGCTCCACGATGGGAATGAACTCGTCGACGATCCTCAGCTTGTCGCTGTTGGGTCCGCCGAGAGGCTGCAGGTCGGACGAATAGACTGTGGCCGGACCTGTCTTCCTGATGCTGTACATGATAGTACAGCTAGGACATCCCTCTCCGCCGCAGGAACACTCGTCCTGGGGCACGAAGAGGTCCAGGTCGGTCGGGACCGGAAGCATTCCGAGTCTGTGAGCGATGATCTCCTCGAACAGGGGCGTAATGCTCTCATACTCCTTTCCGTCATCTCCCTCGATCTTTCCTGTAAGGAACTCGACCTTGTCGATCGCCATCTTGGGGATGTCGGACAGAAGCGTCCTCCTGAGTGCGTTGGCCATGGCCGGCGAGGTGTTCTTGAGCAAGAACTTTGCCTTCGTGTCAGCCATCTCGATGATCTCGATCTCCATGGTAGCCATGGGATATCCTCCTCAGACCCTGCGTCCTCTGCGTCCGCCCTTCTTCTTGGTTCCGTCGTGGGGTATGGGTGTGACGTCCTCGATGCGGCCGATCTTGAGTCCTGCCCTTGTGAGAGCACGGATCGCAGCCTGTGCACCGGGTCCAGGTGAAACGGACTTGTTTCCTCCGGGTGCGCGTACCCTGACGTGGATACCGACGTACTCCCTCTCCTTAGCGACCTCGGCAATCTTCTCGGCTGCCTTCTGTGCTGCGTAAGGTGAGGACTGGTCCTTCGCCTGTTTGACGACCATTCCACCGGTGACCTTAGCGACGGTCTCTGCTCCGGTGATGTCAGTCAGTGTGATCATGACGTTGTTGTAGCTAGCAAAGATGTTAGCGATTCCCCATTTTGCGGTCATCACTGCTCACCATCCTCAATTGTGATTCCAGCTTCCTCTGCATCTGCCTTGGCTGCTGCGGCCGCTGCTGCCTCTGCCTCAGCCTGGGCCTTTGCCTTGACTGCTGCGTTGGCGGCTGCCTGCTCTGCCGAGATCCTCATGGGGTGCATCTCGTCTGTGAAGGGCGAGGAGGGGTTGTACTCGATCGAGGACTCCTCTTTCCTTGTGACGATGTATCCGGGAACGGTGACCTTGTGTCCGTTCACGAAGATGTGTCCGTGAGTGATCATCTGCCTGGCCTGCTTGATTGTGCTGGACAGTCCCTTCTCGTAGACGATTGTCTGGAGACGGCGTGAGAGAACGTCCTCATCCTTGAGTGTAAGGATGTCGTTCAGGGTGGCGTCTGCGGGGAGGAATCCGAGCCTTCCGCACTTTGCGAGAAGGGCGTCTGCCTCGACCTTTGCCTGTGCATCTCCGGTCCTCAAGCGTGCCTGAAGGTCCCTTGACTGCTTCCTCAGGTTCCTGAGGGTTGTCTCTGCCTTCCAAACCTCTGTCTTGTTCTTGAGACCGAATGCGTTGACGACTTCGACCTCTGCCTTAATCCTCTCTCCCTGCCAGGGATGTGAGGGGGTATCATATGTCTTCCTTGAAAATTTAGGATCTCCCATTTAAACCACCTTCATTTCTTGGAGACTCCCATTGTGAGTCCGTGTCTGCCGTTCGAACGAGTCCTCTGACCCCTTACCTTGTGGTGTCCCTCGTGCCTGATTCCGCGGTAGCAGCGGATCATCTTCATTCTGTTGACATCCTCTTTCTGGATGATCTCGAGGTCCTGACCGAAAAGGTGCATGTCAGCTCCGGTCTCGTAATCCATCTGCCTGTTGATTGCCCATGTGGGGGCGTACTCGACGTAGGATTTGACGAGTGCTTCGATCTCTTTGACTTTCTCTTCGGGGAGGGATCCCATCTTGACTGTGGGGTCGACGCCTGCTTTCTTGGCGACGATCTGTGCGACCCTCTTTCCGACTCCTTTGATGCTCTGGAGACCGATGACTGTTCTCTTCTGACCGTCGATATCGGAGTTGACGATACGGACGATGTAGTTGAAGTTCTCATCCTCGGTCTGCTGCGAGTCTTTCTTCGCTTTGGCCATTTTTCATTCCTCCGTAAATGATCCCCGAAGGGATTTGCTCAAGCTCTCTTCCTTCCGGAAAGAGCTCTCAGTTTTCACTCGTTGGAGAGTGGGTCCTGAGTTTACGTAAGCGACCCGATGCGCCTTTTACTTATAATATTATGGGAAGATAAACTGCCTTTATTAGTAATAGACAAGTTAACTCCGCATGATTCTCAGGAAAACTGCCGTCATAACCCCATGCCTACAGCAGCCTATGCTCGGGCCCGGAATACGGCAGTGTAGGAAAATCAGTTGAATTATACATCCAACATAAATGAGGAGTCCTCAATATAAAGTGCTGGGTAGACGCGACAAAACAAAAAATTTATAAAGGCATCTTTTTTGCTTATAGTTAACTTTATATATGTAAAAAATGGGGGTGGATACAGATGGATGTATCCATACAACCAGATGTTAATCCTGTAAATCGATTTCTTTGACCGCGTTGTTTTAATGATTGGATGAGATATTTTACATGTCCGAATATGTACATTCCAAACTGCTGGCTAGTCAAAAATATGGATATTGCATCCATCCATACATATCCGCCAACAAAAACAGCCAAAATACGCTGAAAATCATTTTTCTACTTCTATCGTCCCAAATTTTTAATGAAAATCTATATATACTCATGGACTGGTTTCATAATCAGAGTAGGGAAACCTAATCTAAGGAGGAAAATAAATGGCAAACGAACAGATTCTCGCTGATCTTAAGACAGCGGTCGAGACATGGAACATCAAACTTGCCCAGGAAGCAACCCAGAAGGCAATCGATGCTAAGATGGATATCGGAGAGATCATCGGAAGCGGACTCGGAAAGGGAATGGAGACGATTGGAGTCAGGTTCGACAAGGCTGAGATCTACCTGCCCCAGGTCGTTGCAGCATCCAAGACAATGGAAGCAGCACTCAACATCCTCAAGCCCCTCATGGAAGCCGGATCCGGAAACCTCAAGGGAACCGTCGTCATGGGAACCGTCGAGGGAGACATCCACGAGATCGGAAAGAACGTCTGCTGTGCAATGCTCAGGGGAGCTGGATACAACGTTATCGACCTCGGACCCGATGCATCCGCTATGGACTTCATGGACGCTGCAGAGGAGAACAACGCACAGGTTTGCGGTGGATCTGCACTCATGACAACCACACTCGAGTCCCAGAGAGAGATCGTCGAGACCATCAAAGAGATGGAGGCCCCTTACAAGGCAATCTTCGGAGGAGCACCCTGTTCCAAAGAGTGGTGCGACGAGATCGGAGCAGACGGATACTCTGAGACCGCAAACGAGATCATCGGACTCGTTGACAAACTCACCGGAAACTGAACTTGATAAAAATCTAGGTGATTAAAAATGGCAGCAACAAGATTCTTGACAATCACTGATGTCTACGAGAGATTCATCAAGGGAAAGAAGACACCTGAGGCAGACTGGGATTACAAAATCATCCCTGAGACCGCAACCGCAATGAAGGAGAAGTACAAGCTCGACTTCGGCGGAGCATTCGTCCCCGAGGACAACGAGACAAAGAACAACCTGTTCCAGGCTGGTCTCGACATGCTGTGCACCTGCGGATTCTACTGCCAGGACCTCGGCCGTGTCATGAAGTTCACGGAAGAGGAAATCTGGGAGGGAATCAAGAGGGCACCCAAAAAGATCATTCTCGGAGAGGGAAGAGATGTCGCAAGGTTCTACCCCCGTCACGGAAACGCACCTATCAAGCCCGTCATCCAGGGAGGACCTACCGGATCCCCTATCTCTGAGGACGTCTTCGTCCAGATCATGCAGTCCTACGCACAGGAGGGAATCGTTGACGACCTCGTTAACGGAGTCATGACCACTGTCGAGGGCAAGCCCGCAAAGTCAAAGACACCCTACGAGATTCGTGCTACAATGCAGGAGCTCAGGGCAACCAAGGAAGCAAGGATCAGAGCCCAGAGGCCCGGACTCGGAGTATAGGGACCTGAGACACCTCTGTCCGAGGCAGCACGTCTCGTCGCAGACTGCCCCAACGCAGGACACAGGATCACAGACGCCCACGAGTGCTCACAGCTCAACGAGCTGAAGATGGATATGACCGGACTCAACATGCTCGCAGGATGGACCATCTCTGGAGATGTCATCATGATCGAGCAGATGCCTATCTTCGGTGGATACTGCGGTAACCTCGAGGAGACAGCAATCTGTGATGTCGCAACAACACTCGCATCCTTCGGACTCTTCTCCGGTAACTTCCACCTCGACGGACCTATCCACATCAGGTGGGGAACAACCATGGCTAAGGAGACCCTCCAGGTTGCAGGACACGCATGTGCGGCAATCGACAACAACACCGACCTCCTTCTGGCAAACCAGTACTACCCTGTCGCAGGACCCTGCACAGAGATGGGACTGATCGAGACAGCAGCACAGGCAATCTGTGACACCGCTTCCGGAAGAGAGCTCCTCTCCGGATCCGCAGTCGCAAAGGGAGTTGTCCAGGACAAGACCACCGGAATGGAGGCCCGTGTCATGGGAGAGGCAGCAGCTCAGACAGCCGGAATGAAGATCCCTGAGGTTAACGAGATCCTTCAGAAGATGGTTGACTGGTACCAGCCTCAGTACACCTCCGCTGACCTCGGAAAGACCTTCCAGGAGTGCTACGACGTCAAGACCGTCAGGCCCACCAAGGAGTACCTCGAGGTCTACGACAAGGCACTCGCCCGCATGGCCGACTGGGGATTCCAGATCACCCCCTACAACACCGGTGTCATGTACGGCGGATACGACGACCCCAAGAACTACAGATACTGATTCTGGAGGTCTAACTGTCACCTGTGCCCGGGCAACCGGGCACCAAACCCTTTACCTTTTTTCTATCAGATCATTTGTGTACAAGTTACATCCAACGATTATTAATTTTCAAGAAAAAATTGTCAAAAAATCGCAACTTAATTCAACAGAAAAAGTTGATTTATCAATATTATTACATCATAAGTTCTGAACATGCTGGCTATATTGATGATTTTAATCGATTTTGATTATTAATAACAAGGGATTAAAATAATAATATTATTAATTTAGTTAAAACTAAATTAGATAAAATTAGAAATGCATAAATATCGTAGGATTCAATTCTTTTTCCGGGTAGGACCTACAAAGGAAAGGAACAAAGAGTGATGAACGTTAGCTGATACTGGCTGATGTGCCAGTATCATCGCTGGCGGGATGAAAGGTTCGGATCCGACTAGCTGACGGAGCCTAGAATCTGAATCCCCGTCTACCCACTCCGGTTTAGGGAAAAGACCGGTAAGCGATGACGAAAGTCGGCTAACAGGACACTCTTGATCCTTTGAAAAATCAAAGGTGTAAAAAATGATTAACAACAAGAAAATCTTGGCACTAGCCATGGTGCTGAGTGTAGCCCTGATGGGTATCCTGTCGGTTGTATTCATACAGCCCCTCGATGCTACAACAGACTACATTTCCCATGGTGATGTCGGGGATGAAGCCTTGAAGTTCTTCAAGAACATCGGCGTTTGGTTCATGCTGATGATGGTTGCATTCCTGATGATCTTCATCAAGAAATTCGAATGGGGAGTCTGCCTTGCAGTTCTCCTGTCTGCAGCATCAAGCTACCTTGTATACTGCGGAATCCACGAGTTCTGGCCTTACTACGATGAAGCGATCTTCGCAACAGAGTGGGGACAGGACCTTATGCTCGGTGCAGTTATCTGCGCTATCACATATGTCATCGCTATCGGAGTCTTCCTTGGAACTGTCAAACAGTGGCAGTACTTCCTCGGAGGAATCGCGTTCGCAGTCGTATACTGTGCAGTTGAGTGGATGGTCCTTTCATTCGAGATCATGGACACAACAGCACTCGATACCGGTGGATCGATCATGGTCCACATGTGCGCAGCATACTTCGGACTTGGTGTATGTCTCGCCCTCAGGGTCAAAGAGGCATTCAACGAGCCTATGAACGTCACCACACACAGCGTATCATTCGTCTGGCTCGCCAGTATGGTCCTTTGGGTCCTCTGGCCTACATTCGTTTGTGCATTCCTCCCTGCAGACCAGTTCATGTGGGGAATCATGACCTGTTACATGGCAGGAATCGGATCAGTCGTCAGTGCATACGTCGTATGTATGGTATGCCAGAAGAAGGTCAACCCTCTCACATACACATACGCGATGCTCGCAGGACCCGTCGCAATCGGAGCACCTCTCGTCCTCATCGGACCTTGGGTTGCCCTGATCGTCGGTATCATCGCAGGAATCGTATCCGCTCTCTGTTTCATCTACCTCCAGCCCAAACTGTGCGGCAAACTCGGAGTTCTGGATGTCATGGGAGTTCACAACCTCCACGGAATGGCTGGATGGACCGGAGCAATCCTCTGTACCATCCTCATCCTGGTCTGCGGAGAGAGTACAGCGGCACCCTTCGATGATGCGACTGCAAAGGCTGTTGCAACCATCGCCATGGCTGTCATCGTCTTCGCAATCTCACTCGTAGGCGGATTCATCACTGGAATCATCATGAAGCTCACCAAGGGCAAGGAGATGGAGATGTTCAGCGATGATTACGACTTCATCAGGACCGAGTGCCCTGACGAGATCGCTAAGCTCTGAGATCATAATCCATAGAGGTGTCGCAAGACACCTCTCAAACCTTTTCCATTCTTTTGATCGATTGTACGAAACCTAGGGTATGAATACTTCTGCTAATCCAGAATGGTCTGAAGAAAAGTATGGTGCTGAAGACCGGATTCGAACCGGCGAACTCCTACGAGAAGGGATCTTGAGTCCCTCGCCTTTGACCAGGCTTGGCAACTTCAGCTTATGCGGGTGTAAGGGAAGTTTCATTAAAATGTTTACGGGAGGGTGGTAACCTCACCGCGTTTACCGTCTATGTAGAAGGTATATTCGTGCTGAGAAACGAGACCTCCGGACACCTCCACGAGCTCTGCATAGCTCGAAAGGATACCGTGGCGGATGAGACTCTTGACGCGCTTCTCCGCATCGGGGAAATCGCAGCTCCTGGCACAGAACGGCTGCTGGAAGAATTCCTCCTTGACGTACTCGAAGAATTCCTGGTCCTTCGGATCGGCCAGAGGCCTCTCCCTGAGTATGCGGACGATGTTTCCCGGCTTGCCGTTCTTGATCTGTCCCTTACCATCTGTGGCAAAAGGCTCGATGGCGACGATCGTTCCCGATTCGAGCTTGTAATCGTCCCCGTTATCGTAGTTGGGAACAGAGAATCCTGCATGCAGGTTGTTCTGTGCGATCTGATGCCCGCAAAGGTTGACAATAGGGTTGAATCCGGCCTTGTGCATCGTCATCTCGACTGCACGTCCGATCTCACAGAGCGGGACCCCCTCTCCGATGAACTCGGCGACCGTGTTCCTTGCGGTCTTGCTGATCTCGACGAGGTCCGTATGGCTGCGGGATCCGACCTCTACAGTACCTGCGGTATCTCCGATGTAACCGTCGAGGATCCCCCCGCAATCGATCTTCACGATGTCCCCAATCTCGAATACAGACGCATCCGTACAGCTGGGGGTGTAATGTGCCGCAATCTCATTCCTGCTGATATTGCAGGGGAATGCCAGCTTGCATCCGTGCTTGCGGATGTATCCTTCGACCTCCTGTGCGACATCGTAGAGCTTCACTCCGGGCTCGCACATGGAGAGGCCCAATTCCCTGGCCTCTGCGGAGACCCTTCCTGCTTTACGAAGCTTCTCTAAATCTTCAGGACTCAGCATTCTAAGACTTCCATGATCTGTTTTTCGGATATCGCTCCCTGACGGATGATCTCAAACTGATCGTCCATCAGCCATACGATAGTGGAGGGCTTACCGAGGTTACACGCACCGGCATCGATGTACACATCGACAGCTGAATCGAAATCCTTGATGGCTGCATCGACATTGATGGCATCGGGATGCGAATGAAGATTGGCCGAGGTCGTGATGATCGGCCCGGTGCGCTTTATGAGCTCAAGAGCGAACCTGTTATCAGGGATACGGATACCGACCTTCTGAGATGAGGATGTGACGATGTCGGGGACGCTGGGCTGCTTCTTGACGATGATGGTGAGAGGTCCGGGGAAGAATGCCTTGGCCAGCTTGTCCGCGTTCTCGTTGAGGACAGCTACCTTCTCTAGCATCTTGATATCGGATACAGCGACTGAAAGGGGCATGTCGAAAGGCCTCTTCTTAGTCAGGTAGAGGTTCTTCACAGCAGTCTCATTGTAGATGTCGGCTCCGATGCCATAAACAGTCTCTGTAGGGTAAACAACAAGCTTACCTGCACAGATGGCTTCGGCTGCTTCCTTTACAGCTTCTTCGCACTGATCTCCGAAACCGTTCGAATAGTCACACTTGATTACCTTCACTTAATCACCTACTACTTGTAGTCCTCTCATGATCGCTGCATGACCATCGTTAGTCGGATGGCCATGCCCAGGATACATATCCTTCACGGCCATAGCTATCAAGTATTTTATAGAATTTCTTAAAGCCGTTACGGATCCTCCGTCGAAGTCTGTACGCCCTACACCATTGGTGAAGACCGTATCTCCGGAGAATAATGACTGGGAGATCTCATCATAAAAGCAGACTCCGCCCTTCGTATGGCCTGGCGTCTCTATCACACGAAATCTGTGCTCTCCGATATCGATAATGTCATCTTGATGAAGATCCTCAACAGGGATGGAAGGAATCATCAGATCGAAATCACTGGCGAGCGTATATCTGTCATCAGCAAGGCGTATAGCCTCTGCATCAGCATAGCCAGCATAGACTTTGCATCCGAAAACCTGGACCAAATACGGAACCCCACCTATATGATCGGCATGACAATGCGTAAGGAGAATCCCATCCAAGACCCCATCTGTACCGATGATCCTTCTTACAGAATCGGAAAGATACTCCGAGTTCAATCCGGTTCCTGCATCGATAAGAAAATTCCTATCACCGGTAATGAGATATGAATTCGAATCGAACGGATAACACGGTTGGATGAGATGAATCATATTGGCATGATATGAATAATGAATAAAAAAGTAAAGATGAGAAATTTCATACGAAACCTGTTTAACTGCTAGATCACACTCCAGCGACGTCAAATAACTTTAGTAAGCCAGGACTGAATATCTCGGCGAACCTCGATACTTACATCCGGCTTCTATCAAACTCATCAT
>SUSV01000006.1 GCA_015063245.1 Thermoplasmata archaeon | reverse complement strand
TGAATGTCGCACTTTTTCATTCCTTGCGTTCCATCCTCGACGAGTCTGCCGCTCGTTTTTGTTGCTGGTCATTTCCTTATAATTCTCAGTCACTCGTTCTGCTCTTCGGCGACGTACGGTCTCGGATAATCGGGATCGTCGATCATCAGATAGGACAGCGTCATGGTCGGATAATGCGACTTGAAGATCCTGGTCGGATTCAACAGCATGCATCTGAGGTAGTCGTCCTTCATGAACTTGACGATGTTCCCTTCGCAGTAGCGGTCCACCTGTCCGAGCAGCTGGAATGCCGAATCGACGATGCTCTTGGTGTATTCCTCGTAACCGTATCTCGCGGTCACGGCTTCGACCTTGGGAGTCATGATCTCCCTGAACCTGTCCTTGTCGTCATGATAGCGGAACATGGTGCCGATGATGTTCAGGATCCCGCCGCTCTCCTTCACGATATCCTTCAGAACATCCAGGTTGCTGCGTCCGACGTAGACCAGGTTGACGAAGTCATCCTCGATCTCCTCATGATAGAATCTTCTATCGCCCAGCACATCGAAGAACTTCTGCACGAAGCCGGTATTGAGCTCCTCCATGCTCTTCAGACCGCCGACGGTCTTGAATCTTGCCATGTCATGGAACGAGACGGCATCCTTGCCCAGATATGCTTCTATGTTGGCAAGCATGGATCTGTTCAGGACCGGATCATGATCCGGATTGAGGATGACTCTCCTGCCGTATCTAACGAAGCCGTATGCCGCTGTCGGGACATATGTGACGGGGTCGTCCGGATTGGTCACATACCACAGGCTGTCATACCTCTCATCATCAGGTCTGACCATCCCGTCCTCGTAATAGCCACAGAGAGGGGTCTCGAAGGACAGGCCATAGAGATCCTTCTGAGATAGTTCTATGTCACCGATTCTTTCCCTAACCGCATCCTCCGCGATCGCATCGCTCAGATATCTTCCGAGGAGGTTACTTCCTGCCGCCGTTCTGCTGTAACCCGCAATGAGTAATTTGGTGGGTCCTATGATTCCGTTTGCAGCTATGAATTCCCGCAACGTCTCGAGGCCTTCATTGCACGACAGGAGGAAACCTGCATGGTCCCCCTCCTTTCCGAGCATCACGTTGGCAGCGAATTCCACCGAGTAATGCGCTCCGTTGAGTACGAGGAATATCAGATTGTACCCGTTCCATTCCTTTGAGCCGACGGCTACATCTGTGGATTCTATCGTCGGGGATTCGGAGTAGACATCATTGACATGCATCTTCGTGCATCCCATGGACTTCAGAAGCCTCTTTATCGAGTCGGGGCGTCTCCGCCTGTCATCCATCTCGGTGCATGCGGCGAGCTCCAGATTCATTGCGAGGGTCATCAGCTGCGGGTTGTACTCCGTGGCAGGCTTCTCGAAGAATGAGTCGCTGTAGTAGGTGAACATGTCGTCATTCCTCCTGCCGAACCAGTTGAAACCTCTGAAACCGATCTTGACGATGCCCCTGTCGTTCATCTTCTCCTCGGTCTCCAGGGTCAGTCTGATGTCATGCTCGGTATCGAAGGAGATCATCGGCCTGCCTTCCGATATCGAACAGGAGAGGGTGCCGTCGACGATCCCCGAGATGGAGATCCTGTACCCCAGGATGTGATAATCGGATACGGTCCTGAACATTACCGTATTGCTGTCGGGATCGACTATAGGTTCCTCGGACCACGCCGATTCGTCGCCTATGTAGACCATCTTGCATGATCTGGGGACTCTAGTGCCGACCCTTAGCTTCCTCATCCTGCCTCTGTGGAGCCTGGTGGCAAAAGCATCTATGCCCTCATCCGATGAGATGCTGGCTATGTGCGGGCTCTTCTTCTCTATGCCCACTGAGGCTATGGCGGATACCACTGCCGCTCCGCCGATGACCGCGGGGAGGACGTCCTTCCTGTTCACGATCATACCTAACGCAGGTCCACATATTATTGATATGCTACGAGACCCGGATCATCGAAAAGCAAATACTGGAAAAAAGGAGGGCGGATGGCCGGCGGCCACCCGCAGGGGGAATGATTTAAGCGTTTATGAAAGCGCAGATAGGCGAGGTCTTGATGAACTCGCTGTAGCCTGCGTCACAGGACATGTTGTCCTCATCGCGGCCGTTGAAGTTGCTCATGCAGGCCTCGATGTGTCCCCTGATGGTCCTGTTGACCTCCGAGAAGGCATCATCCATGGTCTTGTCTGCAAGCTTGTCGATGATGATGTCGTTCTCGATCATTGTAGCGAAAGGACAGACGGCCCTGATCCTGCCGTATCCTTCCTTGGCGATTGCGACCCTGTCTCCCTCGAAGGAGAAGGGCTTGATCGCGATTGCGAATGTCATGATGTTCTGAGACTGGGCTGCCTCGATGACTACGGGTGCCGCTCCGGTTCCGGTGCCGCCGCCGAGTCCTGCCACTACGAAAACCATCTCGTATCCGGCCAAGGCCTCCCTGATCTCCTCAATGTGGATGTCAGCGCATTTCTTGCCGATCTCGGTCTCCCCGTAGGCGCCCTCACCGTGGAGGACCTCCTTGCAGATGTAGATCTTCTTGCCAGCCGATGCTGCGTGAAGACCATCCTTGTCGGTGTTGATAGCGATAGTGTCCACTCCGTACTGTCCCTTGTAGAACTGGGTGACGACGTTGCATCCCGCTCCGCCGACTCCGACTATTGCTACCTTCTTCTTGTTCGCTGTTTCGTACACCATTGTGTGCATCCCCATTGTTGTTAAAGCGTTTCCAACAGCATGATCCGGTTTGGCCTTTCGGGCCATCCCATCCACCGGATAATGCCTATTTCCCATCCCTTGTTTCTTCACTTGAGAGCGGCCTTCATCTGGGCTGCCTTGAAGGCATTCTCGATAGCGTCATCCTCGATGCTCTTGGGAACGATCTTCTCCAAGAGGCACTTCCTGATGTACTCCTCGGGAGACACGGCGATTCCGGTCTGCACGAGTGCTTCGAGCGTATCCATCTGAACGTCGTTCAGGCGGACGAAGATCCCGCCTTCCGCGTTCATGGGCTGTCCGGCCTTCACTGAGGCGATGTAGCCCTTGATCGCGTCACGGATGAAGTCAGACCTGTTGCCAATGTCCTGATCAGCCATAAAGTCCTCCATCATCTGGATTTCCTCAGGTCCCATCCTGATAGTTACTTTGGTTCCGTCGTCTGACATTTTCATCCTTCCGTTCTTTGCAGTTCTTGTAGAGTCCCATCCCTTCAATGACTGCAATAACTTCATTGTCCTACGTAGTATTTATATCTGTCGGACAACGGATGACATTGTCCTCTCAGCGCCCGATTTTTGTCCGACAACAATGCTCCTGTCGGACAGACGCTGATATCTTTCCGTTCCATGAATATAATAAAAAGTATATTAATAATGGGCCCATGCCCAGTATCATCATACAATACAGGGATACAGTATGGCATACGATTACGCAGCGATGGAGAAGAAATGGCAGGCCCGTTGGATCGAGGAAGGCCTCGACAAGTCCGACAGGGACGACAGCAAACCGAAGTACATGGCGATCTTCGCCTACCCCGGGGTCACCGGATACCTTCATGTCGGACACCTCAGGGGATACACATACCTCGACGCCATCGCCAGATACAAGCGTATGACAGGATACAACGTCCTGTTCCCCGTCGGAACCCACGCCACCGGTAATGGAGGCATCAGCCTCTACAACAGGATCACCAGGAAGGACGAGGGGACCATCGACTATCTGAAGAGGAACGGCTGCACCGACGAGGACCTCGCCAAGATGCAGAGCCCCCTCGATGTCATCGAGTTCTTCAACCAGGTCTACCAGAACGACTACTGGCGCAGATTCGGATTCCTGTCCGACTGGCGCAGATTCACATGCACCCTGTATCCCGATTATTCCAAGTTCATAGACTGGCAGTTCAGGAAGCTCCATGATGCCGGCATGCTCATCCAGAAGCCCTACTACGCCCCGTTCTGTCCCGTCCACGGCCCCGTCGCCGTGGATGCATCCGAGACAGACATCTCCAAGGGAGGAAAGGCGGAGACGCAGGAGTACACCCTCCTCAAGTTCAAGCACGGGGACGAGTTCCTCATCGCGGCCACCCTCAGGCCCGAGACCGTCTACGGACAGGTCTGCTTCTGGGTCGACCCCGAGACCGAGTACAAGAAGATCAGGTACAACGGCGAGACATGGATCGTCTCACCCCAGGCGGCAGAGAAGATGGTCCTCCAGAAGGACGGCATCGAGGAAGTGGGTGCGGTCTCAGGAAAGGACATGGTCGGATGGATGTGCGAGGCCCCGATGATCCACCGCGAGATACCCGTATTTCCCGCGACGTTCGTCAACCCCGATGTCGGAACAGGATTGGTCACATCCGTCCCGTCCGACGCGCCCGACGATTGGATCTCGCTCGACGCCATCAAGAGGAATCCCGAGATGATCACCAAGTACGGCCTCTCGCAGGACATCCTCGACAGGACAGTCCCCATCTCCATCATCGAGATGAAGGGATACGGCGAGTTCCCCGCAAAGGACATCATCGACAAGCTCGGTATCAAGGAGCCCGGAGACCCGAAGCTCCTGGATGCCAAGCACATCGTCTACAAGGACGGCTTCCACACCGGAAAGATGAAGGAAATCTGCGGCGAGTTCGCAGGGCTCCGCGTACAGGAAGCCCAGGAGAAGATGAAGCAGGCCATGATCGCCAAGGGCGAGGCCGATGTCTTCTACGATCTCACGGAGGAAGTGGTCTGCAGGTGCGGAGCACGCGTACACATCAAGAGGATCGACGACCAGTGGTTCATCAACTACGCCGACCCCAAGTTCACGGAGATGACCAAGGAGCACTGCAGGACCATGGAGCTCAACCCTCCGGAATGGTCCGAGAATGTTTACGGCGTGCTCGACTGGTTCAGGGAGAGGGCCTGCGTCAGGCTCGGAAACTGGCTCGGAACAAGGTTCCCATACGATGACAAATGGATCATCGAGGCCATCTCGGATTCCACCCTCTACCCGGTATACTACATCATCTCGCTTTACGCCAACGAGAAGCAGATCACGCCCGACCAGATGACCGAGGCGTTCTTCGATTACGTCATCCTCGGTAAAGGGGACATCGGACAGGTGTCCGACAGCACGGGAATCAGCACGGAGCTCCTGGACAAGATCAGGAAGGACGTCCTCTACTGGTACCCCCTCGATCTGAACCTGGGAGGCAAGGAGCACATGACCGTCCACTTCCCTGCATTCCTGATGAACCACATCGCAATCCTCCCGAAGGAGATGTGGCCCAGGGGGATTACCGTCAATTGGTACATCACCGGGAAGAAGGACAAGACAGGCGAAGCCACAAAGATCTCGAAGTCCAAGGGAGGCGCACAGCCCATCCCTGGAGCAGCGGCCAAGTATGGTGTCGATGCCATGCGTCTGTACTACGCCAACGTCGCATCCATGTTCGTGGATGTTGAGTGGGACGAGGACACCGTCATGACATACCGCCAGAGGGTCGACAGGATAATGATGGCCGTAAGGGACCTCATAGATTCCGAATCGGACTCCCCCAAGACGGATATCGACGCATGGCTGATCTCCAGGTTCAACAACCACCTCCTCAACATCCGCAAGGCGATGGAGAAGAACGACCTCAGGGCGATGACCACGATCACGTACTTCGACATGTTCAACGACATGAAGTGGTACAACAGGCGCGGCGGGAACAACAAGGATACCATCCTGGAAGCTCTGCGCATCTGGATCCAGTGCATGATGCCCGTCACCCCCCACACCGCGGAGGAGCTGTGGTCCCAAGCAGGATTCGAGGGGCTCGTATCGGCGAACCTCATGCCCGAGGCGGACACATCCAAGATCTCCGATGCCGCAGAGTACGGGGAGAACCTCCTCAGGGATGCGATGTCCGACATCACCGAGATCAGGAAGATCGCAGGCATCGAGGTCAGGAAGATCGTGCTGTACACATCGGCCAAATGGAAGAAGGACGTCATGCAGATGGCGCTCGACATGCTGAAGGACGGCAAGCTGACGATCCCCGACCTCACCAAGGCCTGCATGGCAAGGGAGGACCTGAGGAAGAACGGAAAGGCGGTATCATCATTAGCACAGAAGGTCGCCGTCGAATTCCAGAGGTCCACCGTTGAGCAGAAGGCACCGATCGTCAACACCGATGAGACCGCCCTCTTCTCTTCCGCGGCTCAGTTCCTCTCCGAGGAGAACGGGGTTCCCGTGGAGGTCTATTCGGCGGATGCCGAAGGCATATACGACCCCCAGGGTAAGGCCAAGGTCGCCATCCCTGGAAGGCCCGCTATATACCTGGAATGAAAACATCTGGGGCTTAAGGCCCCGTTTTTACTCTTTAAAGGCCCGTTAATATAACAAGGCGTGCATTCATTTTTATTAACTTAGAATAAAATACTTTCTTCATGGGCGCAAAATTACTTGTTGTGTTCCTCGTGGCCGCTGTCGTCGTCGGCGGGGTCGGATACTATCTCTACCAGAACTATCAGGAAGAGAGCACAGGGTCCGACTATTCGCTCCTTGACGAAGACAAGATTGCCCCAGGGCTCATATGCAAATCAGTAACTGAACTCGATGGAGACAAATCTACATCCAAGGCAACAGTGACTTCTGTCATAGGTGGCAATGTCACCTACATGGTCAATCAGAATTCAACAGATGATGACTACGAATATAAAGAGCTCAGCGATTTCGCTCCAAGCTCGTTCGATATCACTTTCGATTACACCGATCCTTCAGCGGTACCTTCTGGCGTTTCGGTTACACCGTCCGGTAACACCTATACCATCAACGGTAAATTGACGACCTATATGGGTGCAGAGTACAAATACGAATCACTCAAGATCGTATACGATGGAGCAAACGTAACATCAGTTAACGGTAAATACTCTTAGACCACCCTATCCGGATCTTCTGTCTCGTCCTACAGCATGAAGACCACAGACGGTGTATTCAAGTGTAGTTACAGCTACCAGTCCTCAGTGGAGAAGACTAAACCAATCAGTGAATTCTTCGAGGATGTTTTCGTAAAATATGATCCATCCAATTATGCAGGTATGAGTGTCGATAAGGAAGAGAACTACAGATACGATGGGATCAAGGTCACGAAGTACACCGTTAATGGAACCGACTCCTATGGTACTGTCTACAAAGACTTTGAAATCTATGTGTACAAGGATTACCAGATAAAGATGGAAGGTAAAGCCAGTTCTGCCGGAGTACAGCACACCATGAAAATGGTTTGCTCCATCTATATGGATGACTGATCACAACCAATGCCGGGCGGGATCCCGTCCGGTCCAAACCTCTTAATTTTTCACTCCCACTTTTTGTAGAGGTCGTGTTCCTGACCTATCTGGTCGAGGCATCTACCGACGACGATGTCCACGAGGTCATCGACCGTCTTCGGTTTGGGATAGAAGCCGGGGTTGGCATCCACTATGCGGATGCCTAGCCTGGCGAGTTTAAGTTCGTTTTCAAGCATTATCGCGCTCTTCGGTGTCTCTCTGGGCAGAAGTATGAGCTGTCTCCCTTCCTTGATGCATACGGACACCGCCCTGGAGATCAGGGTGTCGGCGATCCCGCATGCGAACTTCGCCACGGACGATTCGCTGCAGGGTGCGACGAACATCGCATCATACCTGTAGCTTCCCGAAGCGATGGAAGCGAACATCTGATCGTCCTCGAAGACCTGATCTGCCATCGAATAGACCTGTTCAACCGTATAATCGGTCTCCTCAGGAAGGATCCCCTTGGCTGTGCTGGACATAACGAGGATCTTCTCCCCTTTCAGTTCCTGCAGCAGCCTTATCCCGTATATCGAACCGGAGGCACCGGTCATCGCGACAACGTATCTCATCGGATCAGCTTTGGAACTCCGCTTTGTTCTTGTTCACCAAGTAGCACATCACCACTCCGACGACCACATAGAGAATGCTTGAGAGGTCGATGAAGATAAGCGCAGCGGGTGCGGCTGTAGCGATGATGAAGAATGCGAGGGTCATTTTGAAGTTCTCCCTCTTGTGGGTACCGTTAGCTGCCAGCAGTGCGAAGGCTCCGCTGATCAGATAGATGATTCCGGTGTAGAGGAATATGTCCTTGACATCCCATATGAATCCGTGGATGGCACCCTCGAAGGTATTGTAATCATCCTCGGTGATGAGCCCATCCTGCCAGTAGTCATACATCATGTCCTCAAGGCTGCCTATGGTGAATGCGAGTATCACAATCATGACAGCTCCGAGTACAGCGAGTATCCCGTAGATCAGCGTCAGGATCGACACCGTCTTGAGTGTGCTATTCTTGGGTGCCTGAGCCGTTTCCACTGCAGACGCGTTCTCCCCGGGTCTGAGAGCCATGATGGTATTGCCGCATTCCGGGCAGAACGATGCGTTGCTAGGAAGTTCAGCGCCGCATTTGTAGCAGAACTTGATATCGTCGCTCATGCTTTCCCATAGGATTACTCTAATATAAACCACAGTCTGAGCATAACAATAGGGATTCGGCATCTTAATATACTGAAACAATATGTCACGAATCACGGAGATCAGAGTCTCGATATTCTTGACTCTGCCGTGGAGGATGTTTCATCCTCAGGCCGTACGGGGGCGAGCGCCGAACGTGCGGAGTTGGAACTTACTGTATTTTTACTATCAATTCCAGCAACGCTTATATACATCATCCCTATACCAGAGTCTCAGTTAGGTCCACATTGTGGACATTAGCGAGGTAATGAAATGGTAACTGTCTACGATGTTCCTGCCGAGCAGCTCATTCTCAAGACAGCCCAGAAGCTCAAGGAGAACGACAAGATCGTTCCCCCGGACTGGGCAGAGTTTGTGAAGACCGGTAGGCACACAGAGAGAGCGCCTTCCCAGGATGACTGGTGGTACACACGTGCCGCCTCCATCATGAGGAAGCTGTACGTCAAAGGACCGATGGGATCATCCAAGCTCGCCGCCGAGTACGGCGGTTTCGCTGACAGGGGATCCATGCCGAACAAGGCCGTCAAGGGAAGCCGCAACATCGCAAGGAAATGCCTGAAGCAGCTCGAGGACGCCGGATATTTGGTATCGAAGGACAAACAGGGCCGTGCAATCAGCCCAGCAGGACAGTCCCTTCTGGACAACACTGCTAAAGAGGTCTACGACGAGATGAAGGCCTGAACGGAGGCATCAGCATGGACGATCCAGAATTAGCAGCATTGAGGCAGAAACGTATGCAGGAGCTCCAGGAGCAGGCTGCTCAGCAGCAGAAACAGCAGGAGCAACAGCAGCAGCTCGAGATGCAGCTTCAGAACGCTATGAGGCAGATCCTGACCCCCGAGGCCAGGGACAGGCTCAACAACATCAAGCTCGCCAACCCCCAGATGGGACAGCAGCTCGAGATGCAGTTGGTCCAGCTCGCCCAGAGCGGAAGGATTCCCGTCCCCGTCGACGACGAAATGCTGAAGAGCATCCTAGGTCAGATCACCCCCAAGAAGAGGGAGATCACCATACAGAGGAGATAATCATGTCAAGTACAAAGGCCCCCGCAATGAAAGCCAGGCTCAACAAGAAGGTCAAACAGAACCGCCGTGTCCCCGCATGGGTCATGATGAGGACAAGCAGGCAGTTCCTCCGCCACCCTAAGAGAAGGTCATGGCGCATGAGCAAGATTAAGGAGTGATTCGGATGGCAGACGAAATCGAGAGAACAATCGTCGTTCCTCTTAGGAAGACGAAACAGGCACCCCGCACACGCAGGGCAAACCGTGCTGTCAAAGAGCTCAGGGAGAATGTTGCTAGGCACATGAAGGCCGAGCAGGACAAAGTCTGGATTGACGCAAGCGTCAACGAGAAACTCTGGGCAAACGGTATCCGCAACCCTCCGAACAAGATCACCGTCAAAGCTGTCAAGTTCGACGACGGTCTTGTCGAAGTCTCACTTGCAGAGTGATCAAGATGATGAGATACTCCCGTTACGCAGGCACGTCCAACATAGGCGTCTTCACAGCCGTCAACGAGAGTGTCGCATTCATCGCCGCAGACGCAGCCCCCGAGTTCGTTAAGGATGTCGAGGAGGCGCTGCAGGTCAAAACCCAACTGATGACGGTGGCCGGATCATTCGTGATCGGGTCACTCGTCGTCATGAATTCAAACGGGGCAGTGGTCTCGGGTCTCGCGGATCCGAGAGAGGTGGAGATCATCAGCTCATTCCTTCCCTGCACCCTTATCGACGATACCCTCAACGCCGCGGGGAACAACATCCTCGCCAACGATAACGGGGCGATCGTCAACCCCGAATACTCCGATGAGATGGTCAAGCTCATTTCTGACGCACTCGGAGTCGAATGCGTACGTGCCAGCATCTCAGGTATAAACACAGTCGGATCGATATGCAAGGCGACCAACAAGGGCTGCGTCTGCCATGTCGACGCATCCGACGAGGAGATCAAGCTCATCCAGGATGTGCTCAAGGTCGAGTCCATAAGGTCCACCGTGAACCACGGTGCCCGCATGGTCGGAGCCGGCATCCTCGCCAATTCAAAGGGCGCGCTCATCGGCGACGATACGACGCCTATCGAGATGGGCAAGATCGAAGAGGGACTCGCCCTCTACTGACCTCAGTGGTCGAATACCCAGCATTCCTTGTTCTCAGGCAGATCCACAGAGGAGATCTCCAACTCGTTGCCGATGAAATCGATGGATTCGTTGGGGATGATGTCAAGGAATTTGCTGAGCGGCGAGAGCCGGAAGGACAGCCCTCCGACCATGTAATGCATCGGAACGATTATCCGGGGGTTGATGAGCTCTATGAGCTTCTTGATGTCGGGAAGCTCCAATGTATATACCTCGCCGACAGGTATGAAAAGGAAAT
Organism: Thermoplasmata archaeon; assembly: GCA_015063245.1. Taxonomy (GTDB): domain Archaea; phylum Thermoplasmatota; class Thermoplasmata; order Methanomassiliicoccales; family Methanomethylophilaceae; genus Methanoprimaticola. The sequence goes on along the minus strand of SUSV01000006.1, from coordinate 73,228 downwards.
CCACTCCCTTGAGCTCGTCGATGATATCCTGGGGCGGGATGCACCCTATATCGCCGCAGTGCGCGATTGAGATGCCGTCCATGTCGAATCTGTATATGGTGTTGGGGCCTCTCTCGGATCCCTGGGAATGATCATGCCAGGTGGCGTATCCCTTGACTCTGATGCCCCCTTTTACCTCCATCTCACCGACGAAACCGGTGTAGTTATCATGCTCGCCCTTCACAACGCGGGCGGCATTGTGATCGTAGTGGTCATGGGTCATGAGGACGACGTTGGCCGATGTGGAAGGTGTCCTGAGGCCAAGGGAACGGCCGTCATGCGGGTCTATTACGATTGTCGTCTCCCCGTTGGAGAATTCGAAACAGGCGTGCCCGTGCCATCTGATGCGCATATATGATAATCGTCCGTCTTGTTAATAAATCAGTCAGATGCAGTAAAACTCTTATTAATGGGCATTAAGATAACAATCCGATGAAGAAGACTCTGGTTCTCGCTGTAGACAGGGATGACGATTTCGGTGTCAAGGGCAGAGTGGTAACTCCCGTGATCGGAATCCAGAACTGTCTTTCCGCAGCCAATGCGCTGGGGATAGCGGACCCCGAGGATTCGGATATCAACGCGCTTTATGCTGCCATAAGCACATGCCTCGACCTTCAGGACGACGGTGTGGATGCGGAGGTCGCACTCATCTGCGGTAACGAGAAGGTCGGGCACAGGTCGGATCTAGCAGTCGTCTCCGAACTGGAGAAGGTATTGGATGAGATCAAACCGGACAATGTGGTCCTGATAGGAGACGGAGCAGAGGATGAGTACATCTATCCCATCATCTCCTCCAGATCACACGTGGATTCCGTTAGGAAGGTCTACGTGAAGCAGGCACCGAACATCGAGAGCTCGTTCTACATCATCACGAAGATGCTCTCGGAGCCCAACAAGAGGAAGAGGTTCATCGCACCTATAGGTCTGATAGTCTTCATCATCGCGCTCTTCCTGCTTCTCCCGGACATAATCATCATGCTCACAGAGGACAACATCGGCAAGCTCACCGACGTCTCCAGGGACATGATCCTTCTGCTGATAGGCCTGGTCATCCTGATGTACGGCTACAGCGTGTCTAACAGATGGTCGAGCTTCACCGCGTTCTTCAAGGACAGGGTCCTGTCCAGAGGTACGATGGTGGCCATGACGTCGCTTGCGATAGGTATCGTTCTCATCAGCGCGATCGTCTGCTACTACGAGATCATGGACATGTACGTCCAGAACAGCTTCCAGTCTGTAATCCTGTTCCTGTCGATGATGATCTGGCCTGTCGCCATCGCATTGATGGTGTTCATCTTCGGCTCCGTTCTGGAGGAGATACAGGACGAGTCCGTGTTCCGCATAAGCAACGTCTTCGACTGCATGAGCCTCGCAAGCATCGCCATGGTCCTGATGGGATTGTTCGATATCCTCCTGTCCTACGTCTATATCGAATCTGACATCATGATGGGTATCGGCGAGGTGGTATTCGGTATCGTCATCACGCTCATCGCAGCCTTCGTCAAGAATTATTACCGTCCGGATGCCGTCGAGGAGTGATCCGATGGATTTCCGCAGATGGGAACCTTTGTACGAGCAGATCCTCGAGGACTTCGGATTCGACCGCTACGACGATGAGAACTCGGTGCGCATTCTTGAGGCGGTCACAGTCAATTCCGATCTCCGGATGGGCGATGATGCTGCCGAACTGCTCGGTCAGACTGTCACCGTCGTAGGCAACGCACCATGCCTTGAGAGTGATATAGCCAGCAAGGGGATTTCAGGTACAATTCTATGCTCGGGTTCCGCAGTGGGCAGGCTCATGTCGGCAGGTTACAAACCCGATATGATCTTCACAGATCTCGACGGTGACATCGCCCCTCAGATCGAGGCCAGCTCCATGGGGGCATTCACGTTCATACATGCCCACGGCGACAATCAGGACCTCATCATGAGGTATGCAGGCAGCTTCAAAGGGCCGGTGGTCCTCACGACGCAGTCATCTCCCAGCTATACGGTTTTCAACTACGGCGGATTCACCGACGGGGACCGTGCGGTCTGCTTCGCCGATCATTTCGGTGTGAAGGATATAAGGCTGGCTGGCTTCGACTTCGACCATCCGATGCCCAAGGACGGCTCAGATCCCGACATGAAGCTCCGGAAGCTCCAGTGGGCTAAGAGGATTCTCAAATTCCTGGGTATATGCTGATTCCTTTATTATAGGATGAAGCCTTACTCGTTTTCGGAGGCCTAAGATGGATGTAGCAGCCGTTGTTATGATTATCCTGTGCATCATCTACGTCCCTATCTGGATATGGGTATGGAGGAAGCCAGAGTCGGCTGCGAAATACCATCTTGTCAAATACGGCCCCACTGTGATGATCAAGACAGCCCTCGGTATCAAGGCCATGGACAAGCTCGGCCGTTACAGGAGGTTTTGGCGTTTCTTCGGATTCATGTCCAGGCTGATCTCGGTCATCCTGTTCTTCCTGATGATGTACATGCTCGTCATGGCCCTCATCGCATTGCCTTCGAGGCTCGGAGGGGGCGGTATCGGTATAAAGTACGCACTGGCCATCCCGGGATTCAACCCCATGCTCCCCCTCACCTATGGTATCATCGCTCTCTTCGTAGCGATGGTCGTCCATGAGATGGGACACGGGATACAGTCCAGGGCCAACGACTGCGAGGTCGATTCAACTGGTCTCCTTTACGGAGTCGTTCCTCTCGGTGCATTCTGCGAGCCCAACGAGGAGGACCTTGCCAAAGCGTCCCGCGGAGCGCAGATGGATGTCTATTCTGCGGGTATCTCGGTTAACACCATACTTGCAATAATATCATTCGCCCTGATGGTCCTGGTCATCGGTTCCGTCGCCGTCGCAGACTTCGACGAGGTCTCGGATGCATCCGACCTCCCCGGAGTCTATTACATCGACGAGGACTCCCCTGCATATAAGTCGAAGATTCCCGCTTCCGCACTCATCATAGGCATCAAGGAAGAGGGCGACACCGGTGAATTCCATCCGGTCCAGTCAAAGAGCGAGGCCCGGGCCACATCGATATATGCCGAGGGGATGGAGATAACCCCGCTGAAACGCTACTTAATCCAATACATGACTGAGGATGGGGAGAAGACCACGACCGTACCGATACAGATCGGGGCATTCATAAGGACGGTAGCGAACAACAGCCCGGCCGACGACATCGGGCTCAAGACATCCACCTTCATCTACTGCTTCTCCGTCAAGATAAGCGACGGTGCGGATCCCGACGATCCATCCGACGACGTCTACGAGGACCATCCCATCTCCAACGCCTACGATTTCTTCAAATTCATGGAATCCACCGAGCCTGGCGATAAGGTGAAAGTCCTCACGGCCACCGTATCATATGAAGGAGAGATCGCCACCCAGGAGAGGCAGGTCACGCTCTCTTCATCTTCCAACTCCGGCTCATCCGGCTACCTGGGGGTGTCTGTGAACGATTCGGGATTCACCATGACCACACCAACGATCATGATCGACAGCGCCAAGAATCCGTTCTACAACGCTGAGGAGCCCTACGACTATATCCAGGGATTCTTCAAGTACCTTTCAGGCCCCATAAACGGTCTTGACCCCATACCCAATGCCATCAGATGGTGGTACGACGCTCCCGCAGGAGAGCTATCATGGATTTCCATGAAGACCCTCTATTGGATCTTCTGGTTGGACATCCTTCTCGCCATCTCCAATGCTCTTCCCGCATATCCTTTCGATGGAGGATTTTTATTTGAGGGAGGTATCAATTGGTTGTTGGAAAGATTTGGCATCAAGGATGATGAGAGGCGCAAGAAGCTCTCTGAGAGCGCTTCCAGCGCGGTTTCAACTGTAGTGCTCATCATGTTCTGCCTTGTCCTGCTGACATTCATAATATGATAAAGAGGTGAGAGAGACGATCGATATCTACGAGATGATTAACGGAAAGGTCGCTAAGACCGACAACATCAAGGAGAACGTCTGGATCAATATGATCAATCCGACTGTCGAGGAGATAGATTACGTTCAAAGTTCTCTCGGCATCGACAGAGAGGCTCTCACCGCTGCGCTGGATGACGAGGAGGGATCGAGGACAGAGGTGTCCTCCAAGTACACCATCGTCCTGGTCGACGCGCCAACGAGGGAGTGGAGGAACGGTCACGAGGAGTTCACGACCTATCCTATCTCCATCACACTGACGGATAAGGCTATAGTGACCGTATGTCTGCAGCCGCTGTTCGCGATCTCGAACATCCTGTCGTCCATGAACAAGAACATCAACACGGTCAACGTGGCCAACCGTACCCGTTTCCTGCTCCAGATCCTCTTCAGGATCGCCATCAACTACCAGTCGGACCTGAAGTACATCGAGGTCAAGCGCAACGCGATCGAGGAATCCATCCGCAAGGCGACCAAGAGGGAGGACCTCTTCGAGCTCCACGAGCTGGAATCCAACCTGGTCTACTTCAAGACCAGTCTGTCCGTGAACGCCTCGATCATCGACAGGATCAGCAGGCAGTCGCGTCTCATCTCCTCACCGGAGGACAGGGAGCTCATCGATGACGTCATAGTAGAGACAAACCAGGCCCTGGAGATGACCACGACGTATTCGCAGATCATCAAGGGTACGAGGCAGCTCGTCGAGGCCGATCTGAACAACTCTCTGGCAAGCGTGATGAGGTTCCTGACCTCCATCACCCTGATCATCTCGATACCGACGATGATCGCCAGCTTCTACGGGATGAACGTCGACCTGCCCGGAGGGACATACGAGTTCACCTTCGTCATCCTGCTGGTCCTGATGGCCGTGCTGTGCATCATCTCCGTATGGATTCTGCGCAAGAAAGGAATGTGGCGCTGATAACATGACTGATCTCAGGAAAATGGTCGATACTGTCAGGAACTTCCCCGGAGTCACCAGGAAGAATGCCATCCACGAGGTCGTGGACAGGTTCCCCACATACGGTTTCTCCAAGGTCATTGCGGCCGAGGGAGAGGATGCGGCGGTCCTGGAATGCGGAGACACATGCGTGCTCTTCGCCGCCGACGGTATCATGGAGAAGCTGATGCGCGCCGACCCCTATCTTGCAGGTTATTTCGCAGTATTGGTGAACGTCAACGACATCGCGGCCATGGGGGGACGTCCTCTCGGTATGGTGGATGTCATGTCCTTCAGGGAGGGGGAGATCGGATGCGAGCTGCTCCGCGGACTAAGAGCCGGTGTCAAGAAGTTCAACGTCCCTCTGGTGGGCGGGCACACCCATCCCGACTGCAACTACGATTCCATCGACATATCCATCATCGGTTCCGTAAAGAAGGAGGATGTCCTCCTGAGCAGCACAGCCGAGGATGGGGACGACATCGTGTTCGTGATCGACCTCGAGGGCAGATTCCCCGATTCGGTTCCATACACATACGATTCCACTTCATTCAAATCAGAGGAGCTGGTTCAGGCACAGATGGAGGCTGTCTGCAAGGTGGCCGAGGGACATCTGGCACATGCCTGCAAGGACATGAGCAACCCCGGTCATGTCGGTACCCTTGCGATGATGCTCGAATCATCCGACATGGGCGGTACGGTGGATGTCACCAGGATTCCGATCCCAGATGGTGTCGACGAATACAGATGGGCCACCACATACTACGGATGCGCGTTCGTGTTCGCATGCCCGTCTGAGAACTCCCAGAGGATCATCGATATCTTCTCGGATGTTGGATGCACCGGTGCGGTGGTCGGCAAGGTCGATCCCACCGGCAAGCTGAAGCTCACCGACGGGAAAGATACGGAGGTCCTGTTCGATTTCTCGAAGGATATCATCACCGGCGTCAAGGTCAAGAGATGAGCATACACATCCTAAGTTTTCCCGCTCAATCTATTAATAGTCTGTAAACGAGTTCGTTCTCAATGACAGACGGCTCAGATTACGAATATCCAATGTTCGATGATTGCACCGATGCCCTCGAGGTCGGATTCATCGACAACATGGTTATCTCACTGAAGCGCATGGTCTCGCTCCATGTGCTCTTCGGCATCATCGGCGCGATCATCTCATTGGTCCTGCTGGTGTATCTCGTCGACTATCTCAACGAATCGCTCACCGATGTAGGGACATCGATCTCCCTGCCGCTCATGGCGCTACTGATGCTCTCGATACCCGCCTGGACCCTGTCCTTCGCCAACGGGGTATCGGTCCAGAAGAGGAGGAAGCTCAACGCCTCCGGTACTGCGGGCATCCTTGGGAGGTATGTCGGAGCGGTCATCGCAGCAGTGGCGATCATGACCTTCATCTACTTCGCCGTCTTCGTAACATGGTACACGATAAAGGGCGATACCGATCTCAATCTCACCAACTCGTATCTTATCATGGTATCGTTCGTGGCCCTCGCCTCGGCCATGACGCTGTTCTTCAACACGATATACAGGCGCGGAAGCACCGTGGCATACCTGGTGCTGTTCCTCCTGATACCGATCCTAGCATTCATACTGGGGCCCCTCTCGGGACTCCTGACGCTCGACCAGGCATCGACGATCCTGCCTCTGGTCGATTCCATATCATCAGTTGCAGCGGACGGGTTCGGAGGAGGTACGGTCCTAACGCTGACCATCCTCCTGAAATCCTCCCCTCCGCTATCGCCGGATGTCATGGGGACCGTTGCACTGACCCTCGGATGGGCTGTGCTCTTCCTCGCACTCACCATCGTCAGCCAATACAGCAGGGAGGCGGAACATGACAAGCACTAAGCTCCTTGCAGGAATCTTGGTCTTTGTCATGCTGTCCGCAGCCGCTATCGTACCGTTCGCATCGGAATCATCCGATGCGGATGAGATGGAGATCATCGAAGGAGTGTCCATCAACCCCGAGGGCATCAACCTGGCGGCGTTCATACCGATCCTCGACAACTTCATGCAGGTCATGCAGGTCCTCCAGGGAGGCACCTTCGAGGTACAGTTCGATCAAGGCGCCCCTGCAGGACAGAATTCGGCTTTGCTCAAACAGAAGCTCAAGGATATGAATCCATCCATGTCCGATGCTACGATTGATCAGATCACCAATTACATCGGTCTCATGCCCGCCATGATGCTCTCCTCCCCGTATTTCGCCGCAGCAGGCGATGTGGAGATCAACGGAGGCAGCATCAGGACCGCAGTGGATTTCCCCGAGTATCTTCTTAAGACGCTCATGGGTGACACGGATGACCCCGCGGAGATCTACCGCAACTCAAAATCAGGGTTCCTCATGGACGATTTGGAGACCGAGCTGCTCGTGGTTGCGACAGAGGACATCAAATCATCGGGGATGTTCATCACCAGCATGATTTCGGATATATCCGATGGACTCGGTCCTATCAGCAGCATCTTCAGGAACATCGTCGTCACGAACAACGCTGATGTTGTGGGCGGCGTCGAAGTCAACATCTCCAAGGATACCCAATACATCGCGAGATCGTCTGTGGATGACCTTGCGGTCTACCTCTCCTTCAAGCTCGAGACGAACTACGGGGACAGCGACAGCCCCTACTTCAATTACGTGATAAGCCTGCAGACCGTGGGATCCATCGAATTGGAGCTCACCAAGGTCCCCGGTACCGGAGAGGGACCGGACACGATCGAGGCTGAACTGGATTTCAACAACCTGGATTTCGGCCTTCAACTCGGTTTCTCAGATACGGCATCCCCAAGCGGACCCGGCATCATGTTCGGGATCGACAGGCTGAAGTTCGATCTTGACTATTCGGTCGAGGTGGATGGTCATGAGGAGAAGGCAAATGTCCAGAACTCGTCCACCATGGCCATGGTTAACGGATTCAGCATCGACCTAAAGAACGACACCGGCGAGGGCGAGACCGCCATCACAGCGGTGCCCGTCGCCACGGATCCTGACAGCATACCCGACAGCATCGGCACCTCCACGGAGTTCGGCGATATCGTGAAGACCGCCAATGCGAGGTCCACGGTCAACAAGGACTTCGATCCGTCCCTTCAATACACGATCGGGGCAATCCTCGCGGTCCTCGGAGCGATAATCGTCGCCTCTGTATTGGTCGTCAAGAAGTACTGAAGACATCAATGGCGGCTTCGGCCGCCATCCTTTCCATAATTATCAGAAAAGCGTCTGGCCACAGCGGTTGTTCCCGCATCCGGATACAAGTTGACCACCTTGCTCCTCTACCCTGCGATCCCGTAAACGTCAGTGGTTCGAAGTAAGGCTGCTCCCGTCAGGACCTGACCCGGTTCCCCCGATTAATGCCCGGAAAACAACCCTCCGGCTGTTCCCGAAACAAACTCCGACTCTACAGGACAAGATATCATAGTTGCTCGATGGGCTTGCATTCATCAACGGGACCGCCCGCTGCTGTCACCCCCGCATATTGACGATTTCGGGTATAGGACACGCCAAGCGCCCCGGTCAAGCCAAACATATGGTAATTCTTTGAGGTCATAGAAATAACTTGTCAGCTATTCTACACAATTTTCATCCATTGATGTACATCCGCTTAAGGCTAGATTCCCGTCCTAAAAAATGCCGTGTCAGATTGTAGCACGCATGTATAAATACGAGTCTGACATAACCTGGATTGCCGTGCTATATGTTAGCACGCAACATTGGTGATTTCAAATGAGCGTACTTGGCATTTCTGACCCTTCGGTACTGTTGGCGTACCTCGGATGCTTCCTGAGCGTCGCATTCTGTGTTCTGTACAGCCTCAGAGCGGGCGATGATTCCGATTCGGAGGATGAATCGGATGACTGATGGAATAGACCTTACCCTGTTCTCGGCGATGACCGCCGTTTTCGTGGTAATCACTCTTCTGTTAGGCTGGTACGGTTATAGGAACACCAAGAACAACGAGGAATTCCTCCTCGGAAGGAACAAGACGAGTCCGCTGATTATAGCCCTATCATACGGTGCGACCTTCCTGAGCGCCTCTGCCGTCATCGGTTTCGGCGGGCAGACCGCTGTACACGGCATGTCGCTGATGTGGCTGTGCTTCCTCAATCTCTTCCTAGGATTGATCGTAGCCTTCGTGGTCTTCGGTAAGAGGACCAGGAAGATCGGAAGGAGGCTCGGCGCTGCAACCTTCGCCGATTTCCTCGGTAAGGTCTACAAATCCAATGGGATCAGGGTTTTCACCGCTATTCTCATCCTGGTCATGATGCCCATCTATGCGGCAGCGGTACTGAAGGGAGGAGTCAACTCCCTTGCGGTCATCACCGGACTGAATGATTACTACAACTACATCCTTGTCGGACTCTCCATCATAGTCGCCATCTACGTCGTCTACGGAGGAATCATCGCCGTCATGTACAACGATGCCCTTCAGGCACTGATCATGTTCATCGGAATGGCAGTTATCCTCGTCGTCACATTCGTCTACACCGGAGGAATCGAGGCAGGATACGACAGCCTCAACACCATCTGGGATGAGAAAGTATCCCATACTGCATCTCTTGGTTTTGCTGAGGGATTCAACGGATGGACGGAGACTTCTTCCTTCGGCAGCAGGGAGTGGCTCACCGTCGTCACCACATTCATCATGGGTGTCGGAATCGGGGCTCTCACACAGCCCCAGCTCGCAGTAAGGTACATGTCGGCCAAGTCCGACAGGGACCTCGACAGGTCTCTGCTCATCGGTTCGATATTCATCCTGGTCGTCGTTGGTTCCGCATACACCATCGGACCTCTCACCAATGTGTACTTCTTCGATGAGCATGGAATGACCTCATTCCAGTACATCTCCTCGCAGGGGCTCGGAACGGATTTCATCATCCCCCAGTTCATCCTCGAGATATTCAAGGATGTCACATTCGGAGAGGTGTTCGTATCCCTGTTCCTGCTGTCGCTCATCTGTGCATGCATCTCCACCATCAGTGCCCTCATGCACACCATCGGAGTGTCGGGGGGATACGATCTGTTCTCCGTCTTCAGGAACAGGAAGGACAGGTCGAGGGGAGATTCGCAGTCGATCAACATCAACAGGCTGTTCATCGTCGTGTTCATGGTGCTCGTGGTAGTTTACTGCTACATGATGCCGAAGGACATCATCGCCAAGGCCACATCCATCTTCATGGGGGTCACCGCGGCCGCATTGCTCCCTGCATACCTGCACTGCCTGTACTCTAAGAACCCGTGCAAGACCGCCGCTATCGCAAGCATATCCGTCGGAACGATCGCCTACCTCTTCTCGGCTCTGTTCCTCAACGGCGGAATGAGCATATTCCTGCCAGTCTGCGAATGGATAACCGGAGAGGCGGTACTCTTCCCTGGTGAGACCATCGCCTTCATCGACCCCCTGGTCATATCCCTGCCCCTGTCGGCACTCGTCATGGCAGTAGCAATAATGGTAAATAGATACCAACTAAATACTGCATCTGGGGACAACCCGGGAAGTGAGACGGATTGAATGATGATATTGAGAACAGCATATTGACATTCGAAGAGAAGCATCTGATATCCATCATGATGTTCCTGTCGCTCAACGGTGAGTGCCGTAAGATCGATGTGTACCATAACGTCTCATCCAACCCGCGCATCCCGGATAAGCTGGACCGTCTCGAATCCATGGGTCTGATAACCCAGATCAGGGATCCGAACACGCGCTCCATCATGATCAGGCTCACCGAAAGCGGAAAGCATGTCGCTAGCACCCTTGCCGAACTCGACAGGTTCCTGAGGGCGCCGAAACCATAAACCGGAAGAATCCATCTTCCGGTCTCATTTCTTAATGTATACCCATAAGTACCATCTATCCATTGTACCCTCATGGAAGAGAAGGCGCTGGAGCTCAGGAACGTCTCTGTGGTCAGGGACGGCAAATACATACTGAGCTCGGTGGACCTCGACATCATGCAGGGCGAGAACGTCGCCGTTATAGGGGCCAACGGCTCCGGGAAGACGACCCTGATCAAGCTGCTCCGCGGAGACATCCATCCATATTACGATGAGGATCTTCCTGCGACCATGCGCATCTTCGGTCTCGACCGCTGGAATCTTTTCGACATCCGTCAGAGGATGGGTGTCGTGTCCATGGACCTGCAGAACATGTTCAGGCCGGATACCAGCGTATTCGAGGTCATATGCTCCGGATTCTTCAACAGCCTAGACGTCTTCCGCGACAAGACCGTCACCGACGAGATGAAGCAGGCGGTCTATTCCAAAGCCATGATGATGGGCATCGAGGACCTCCTAGAAAGGCCTATCGAATGCCTCTCCCTTGGCGAGATGCGCAGGGCACTCATCGCCAGGGCACTGGTTACGGAACCTAAACTGCTCGTCCTGGACGAGCCCATGACCGGTTTGGACATAGTCATGAAATCCAAGTTCCGCAGGATGTTCGACATCCTCATCGACAGGGGGGTTTGCATCGTCATGATCACCCACGACCTCTCCGATATACCCGCATCCGTCAGACGCGTCATAGCGATGAAGGACGGCCGCGTATTCTACGACGGACCCAAGGAAACCGCGCTGTCATCGGAGATGATATCCGAGATATACGGCGAGAGGATAGACGTCGTGGAGGACCACGGCATCTATCAGATGTTCATGAGCGGAGGTGACTGCGAATGAAGCGCATCTGCTCCGGATGCGGTGCCGAGATCCCTGCAGACAGGGATTTCTGCTACACGTGCGGCGCCTGGGCAAAGGATGCATATCTGCTGAACGACGATCTGACGGTCATCTACGCCAAAACCTGTCCCAAATGCGGGAAGCAGCTCATACCGGAATCCCAATACTGCTCTTACTGCGGAGAGAAGGTCTCCGAATCCGGAATCCCTGTACGCTCCGCTTCCAAGACCAAGTACACGAACATGGACCTGCTCGCTGCGGGTCTGGCGATCATCCCCGGATTCTTCAACATATTCGGATTGGGGCAGCTGGTCCAGAAGAGATGGTCCAAGGCATTCGTCTACATCTGCACCACACTGCTCCTGTTCTACATCGCCCCGTCCCTGGAGGCGACCGATGCCGGGACCACCATCCTGATATTCATCCAGGTCGGATTCTTTTTCTTCTCGGTCGTGGATGTACTCATCAGCATCAAGCTAGGGAGGCGCTGAATGGACTGGACAGAGAAATACCGCCCGAAGACCCTGGACGACGTCATCGGCAATCCCGGGGCAGTCAACACCCTAAGGCAGTGGGCGGAGTCATGGAACTCCGGTATCCCGGCGATGAGGGCCGTCGTGCTGATAGGCACGCCCGGTATAGGGAAGACTACATCAGCGGAGGCCCTAGCGAGGGACATGGGCTGGTCCATCGTCGAGATGAACGCATCCGATCAGCGTACCGGACAGGCCATCGAGGATATCGCCATAAGGGGGTCCAAGTTCAACACGTTCTCGGACGACGGATCCTACCTTGACACAGGCAAGGGCCAGAGGAAGCTCATCGTACTGGACGAGGCCGACAATTTCTTCGGCAATGTGGACCGCGGGGCAATCCCTGTCATAACGAAGCTCATCAAGGAGACCCTCCAGCCAGTGATACTCATAGTGAACGATTACTACGAGCTGTCCAGGAAATGCAGCGCAGCCAAGACGAACACCCTTCAGATAACATTCCAAAGGCCCAAGGTGCCTTCAGTTGTCAAGGCACTCAATAAGATAGCGGCTAACGAGGGCGTCACCGTGGATCCGGAAGCGATGGCCATCATCGCAGAGAAGGCAAACGGCGATATGCGCGCAGCCGTCCGCAATCTGGAGGCCCTCTGCCTCGGCAACGATCATGTTACGGCCGAGATGGCAGAGGGTATATCCGCACGCGACAAGCGCAACGATATGTATGCGCTCATGTCGGCGATCTTCAGGTCGCCCGATGCCATGAAGGCCAGGCGCGTGATGCTCGACACCGATACCGATCCTGGCGAGATGGAGCTCTGGGTGGATGAGAATCTCCCATACGAGTACCTTGACAGAGGCGATCTCGTTCGCGGATACGAGAAGCTCTCCCGCGCCGACATCTACCTAGGCCGCGTCATGAGGCGCCAGTATTACGGATTCTGGTCCTATGCAGGAGACATGATGTCCGCAGGCGTCAACACCGCCCGCATGTCCAACAGGTATTCCCATGATCGTCTTCACTTCCCCTCATACCTTTCCAAGATGTCCCGCAGCAAGACCGCTCGTACTCTCAGGAAATCGGTCTGCCTCAAGCTGGCCGTCTACCTCCATACATCGACCCGCCGCGTAGACCTCGATGTACTCCCTTATATCAAGCAGCTCGCCGCCAACGAGGAGGAGATGCGTCTTGTCATGACAAAGTAGCTGGCACTCGAACCGGAGGAGCTCGGATTCCTTCTCGACAAGAAACCCGATTCTAAGGAGGTAAAAGCCGTCTTCAAGATTATCGAGGAAGAGGCCTCCGTGCCTGCAGTCAAGAAGCCAAAGCCTGCCGCCGCGGAGCAGCCCGCTGTGATAGTGGAGCCTCCAGAGGAGGTTCCTGCCGAGCCGGTGAAGAAGCCCGCCCCGGAGAAAAAGAAGAATCAGGCTAGCCTTTTCGATTTCTGAGGTGAAGACATGGATGAGAATTACAGGAACCTTCTGATCAAGCAGCAATACAGGCTCTACAACGATCATGCGGCCGTCAAACTCTGCCATTGGATGAAGGAGAGCATGCTGCATGAGAGGCACTGCTACAAGCAGGATTTCTACGGCATCCAGAGCCACAGATGCCTCCAGATGACCCCTGCCATCAACGAGTGCAGCCACCTCTGCACCTTCTGTTGGAGGGTGCAGAACAACGATTTCGAGGTAATGGACTGGGCCGAGCCCAAGGAGATGCTCGATGCCCTCATCAACGAGCAGCGCAAGCTCATCCAGGGATTCAAAGGCGATCCGAGATGCGACCCCAAGAGGTTCGAGGAGGCCATGAATCCCAACCAGGTGGCGATCTCCCTTGCCGGGGAGCCGATAACCTATCCTTATCTATCGGATTTCATCAAGGAATGCCATTCAAGGGGTATGACGACATTCCTCGTCACCAATGGAACTTATCCTGAGAGGCTGGAGGCCCTCGATGAGCTGCCGTGCAAGATTTACGTTACAGTCGCCGCACCGAACGAGGAGATATACAGAAAGGTCTGCAGGCCGAAGATCAAGGACGGATGGCAGAGGATAATACGTACCCTGGAACTTATGCCCTCGCTCGATACTGGCACAGTCATCAGGCACACCCTTGTCAAGGGTCACAACCTGGGGTGGACCGACGAGTACGCCAAGCTCGATAACATCGCCGAGCCCGACCTAATAGAACCGAAAGGGTACGTCTTCGTGGGCGGTTCGAGGCAGCGTCTCTCGATGGACTGCATGCCGTCATTCAAAGAAATAGTGGATTTTGCCAACGAGTTGGGGCCCAAGGTGGGGATGGAGCTCATCCGTCAGAGGGAGGACAGCCGTGTCGTCCTCCTCGGCCACCCGGGCCAGGAACTCGATGTTCGTAAGATAAATTCGCTGTGACCGGTATCAGAAGACACCTGCGTACACGAGGTATGCGATAACGGCGATGTGGATCACGAGGAACAGATAGACCAGCTTGAACTTGATCTTCTGCGTCTTGTGCCTCACGAGCTGCATACCGGCCGTCGCTCCTATAGGACCGAACAAGGCCAGCAGGATCAATGTGGACTCCTTCGTCCTCCACTTGTCGTTGATGGCCTTGTGCTTATCCCAGACGTATGCCAGGAGAGCGACGATGTTGAGTATCAGATAGACTACCAGACAGCCGATCACGATCCCGCTCATCCGATCACTCCAATCCTGAGATGAAGTCATCGACGGACGAGGGCATTCCGAAGTTGTTCATGTCCTCCGACCTCTTGTTGAACGAAACGACATCAGGCACTCCGAGATCCTTTCCGATCTTCTGGACCTGCTCTCCTGTCTTCTCATCATCCTTGGAGACGACCACGTAGAGGTACTTCTTCTTGTTGATGAGGGCATCCATGTTGTTGTGCATGAACTCCATCACGAGCCTGTCCGGATTGCCGCCGTTGTTGCCGGTTCCGAAGATGACGGTATCGTAAGCGTCAAGATTCAATCTCATAAGGTCCTTGAGGTTGAAAATATCGGTCTTTCCCTTATCGGAGATATACTTGGCTACCTCCGAATTTCCCTTTGACAGCATACCTGCTGTATAGATTAGTGCTTTTGGCATCCCATCACATCCCAATCGCTTTCGCGATGATAGGATTACGTCTTACTCGCTATTTTTAAATAATGGTCGAAGTCACATTTTTATCCATTTTACTTACTATATTGGAACAAAATGAAGCAAGAATTGATCATTTCGGATGAGTGCATCGGCTGCGGTCAATGCACCAAGGTCTGCATAAGAGGCCACCTGGCGGTGGGAGACGATAAGAGGGTGCATGAGATCGATTCGCCATACTACTGCTTCAGATGCGGGCACTGCATGTCGGTATGCCCGAAGGACGCGATAAGGCTCAGGGACTTCGTCGATGAACAGCCTCTTCCTGCATCGGCTCCTGTGGATCCTGATTCTTTGTCCGGACTCTATCGCAACAGGCGCAGCATGCGCTGGTTCGACCGCAAATGCACCAAGGAGGAGCTGGAGCAGCTCGTCTCGAGTGCAAGATACGCACCGACGGCAGAGAACTCACAGGCGGTCGAGTTCGCGGTTATCGACGAGCGTTTCGATGATTTCATGAGGATGTGCGCAGGCATACTGAGGTCGCATACGGACGAGCATCCCCGCCTCAAGCAGTTCGTCGACTATGTCGACGGCGGGATGAAGGAGAAGAACAATCCTTTCACGTGGGAGGGCAGACAACTCATCATAGCCTTCGCAAGATTCCCGATAGACGCTATCATCCCCATGGAGCAGATCGATCTCATGGCCTCATCCATGGGATTGGGAGGCTTCCATTCCAGATGGATCCTTCAGGCATCGGAGAACGATCCCGAGACATTCATGGGATTCTTCCCGGGGATCAGAGAAGTGCTCACTGCATACGCGGTGTTCATCGTCGGACACCCGAGGATGAGATACAGAAGGACCGTCCCCAGGGACGAGAAGACCGTCCACTGGATGTGAATCCTGATCCGTCCAAAAGTTCCTTTATAGGGAATCGGGCATACCAGTGGTGATCAAATGGGCTATGAAGTTACTCTAATCGGAAAGGACAGGACTGCGGAACTCCTGCAGAGATGCGCATCCATGAACCTCTACCGCCTCAAGGCGGATATCAACGGTATATGCATCGAGCTGTTCACCGAGAAGAAGGACTACATCGACATGTGGTCCGATAACTTCTACCACATGTCCGATTACACGAGGTCCCATGCGAGGATATACTGCATCGAGGACGGCTCGGGGCTCCATGCAGAATACGATGTTTCCACATTCACTATGTTCCTCTTCGATTTCGATTACTACGGTTGGATCAAGAGCGTCGCACTGGGAATGGCAGGCAACATCCTGGAACAGGCACATCGCATCTATTCCGTGCACGGCGCGGCCATCGATATCGACGGGAAAGGTGTGACTCTCATCGCACCCTCCAAGACCGGGAAGACCACTCAATCATGGGGGCTACTCAGGGTAGGGAACGCCCATCTGATATCTGATGACTGGTATTTCGTCCAGTTCGGCTCGGGAAGGCCCCGCATCACAGGTTCGGAGAAGAACTGCTACATCGATGCCGACATCGGAGATGTCTGGGAGGAGTACCGGTCCCTGGTGACGGGTGTCAGATTCGATAACAAAGGCAGAGGGATCGGCAACGTAAGATGGGTCCGCGGCGAGGGGTCCGTAATCCCCAAGACCGCCATGCACACGATCATCCTCCTCAAGAGGGACGGATCTGATTCCGAGGTTGTAAGGGAGATGGACGCCGAGGATGCCCTCGCATACCTCGAATCCAATGATTTCTGCAATCCGCATCAGCTCATCCGTGACGACAGGAGCATAGCACTCCGCCGTGAGTTCTTCAGGGAATATCTCGGTCAATGCCGCGTATTCATGGTCAACACAATCCTCTCGGCAACGGAGACCCAGGACAGGATCAGAGAGATCGTCTCATCGATGTGATGCTCATCTGAATCTGAACGGTATAGGCGAGTCCACTGTCATCGAATCAGGTTGGACTATGCAGTCGTAAACGAGTATGCCGACCCCTTTGCGGTAGGCCTCTTCGAGCACCATGCCGAACTCCTCATGCGTATCGTAATTCGGTTCGAAGACATGCATGCCCTTCATCTGGACTATCAACGCCACATAGCATTCGTATCCCTCGTCCAATGCTGCCATGAGGCCTTTGAGATGCTTCACACCGCGTTCGGTAGGGGCATCAGGGAACCTGCAGACACCATCTATCTCGAGCGTCACCCCCTTGACCTCTACGAAGCATTTCCTATCACCATCTATGACGAGGAAATCGAAGCGTGAATCGCCGTGAGTGTATTCGGGATGTATCTCGGGGCTATCGCCGAAGAGCTCCAGCCTGGGTATGCTCTCCTTGAATGCAGCGTTCGGAGCCTGGGAATCGATGTTTATCAGGTTCCCGCCCTTGTATGCGGCAATGAGATCGTAGCGGGTCTTCCGGGAAGGATTATCAGAATCGTAAAGGATGCATACCGCTCCAGGGACGAGGATCTCCTTGCATCTGCCCGTGTTCTTCACGTGACACATCTCAACTGTGCCGCCGATATCGACGTATGCGATGAAGCGGTTCGGACGGTTAATGAATTTTCCTTGGACTATACGGCCGTATCTCATGTTTCAGACTATCATAGGCAGTACAAAACGAATCTATATACATCGCCATGATGCCGCCTATAATCAGAATCGTATTGAATTGTAATGCGTATTTACGCACTACAATTCAGAACTTGTAAAGCAATCTCTATCATCCATAGAGCTTAATGTTCAAAATCCGGTCTCCATGCGGCGAACTGATCGAGCTGAGAATCGGTACGGTGATAATACCTCTCTCCGCAATCCGGCTCGGTGATGCGGTCCATCTCGTCTTCTGTGAACTCGAAATCCATTATGTTGTGGTTATCTCTGATATGCTCAACATTCCTGCTGCCGTGGATGACAGCGAAACCCATCTGCACATGCCATCTAAGAATCACCTGCGCCGGAGTCTTTCCGTACTTCCTACCTATCTCTGAGAAAATGGTTTCAGACATAAGACGGCTGTCGCCGTGACCAAGGGGATACCAGCTCATTATCTTTATCCAGTACCTGTCCAGAATCTCACGAAGATCCTTCTGTGTGAAATACGGGTGAGCCTCCACCTGGATGAACTGGGGTACAATCTCTCACTGGTCTTTCAGTGAATCGAGGTACTTGCCTTAGAAGTTGGAGATGCCTATCGATCTGATTTTGCCTTCTCTGTAAGCCTTCTCAAACTGCCTGTACCCGGCAAGCCAATCGCCGGCAGGCTGATGGATGTACA
The DNA here is from genome assembly GCA_015063245.1 of Thermoplasmata archaeon. Lineage (GTDB taxonomy): Archaea > Thermoplasmatota > Thermoplasmata > Methanomassiliicoccales > Methanomethylophilaceae > Methanoprimaticola. The sequence continues at coordinate 54,770 of SUSV01000006.1, read as the reverse complement.
TGTGAACGGGATTCTTATAGGATTGTATCAGTCTTCTAATTGGATAAGGGATTAAGCAAGATGCAATCACTTACATCAAGACACATCCATGACATTTCTTATGCGATCCATGATGATATCTGTGATTCCGGATTCCATTCCAATCTCATCAGCATATCTCACGGTGACATCCTTTCCGTGAATATTGACGACACTGCGCCTGCAATTGTCTTTAAGCATGAGCTTAGGCGGTATGTCTGAAATGGTATGAGAACCGGGCGATATGAACATGGGGATTGCAAGAACATCAGATTTCGAAGAGGATGCTTTAGATAGACCCTCCTCTACTGTCGGATGCTGAAATTCGTTGTATGAACAGATCACATCGTATCCAGCATTTCTGAGGTAGTCGGCACACATCTCAGCATTATCATCGGGGCCTGCTTTCCTGGAACCGTGCCATATGAGCATTATCGATGTATGCTCTGCTGTGGCTTGCTCCTTCTCACACTTCTTGAGCAAGATGTCTTTCATCAGTGGATGGTCGCATAGCGTTTCGGTGAAAATAACCTCCATGTCCCTTCCCTGAGCTTCTATCGTGGCTGTACGGGATCCGGGCTCCGCACCTACCGATTTCCTAAGGACGATATCCGGTATAAATCCACTGAATGTGAACAGAGGCACGATTACAGCCCTGTCGACACCTTCAGCAGACATCCTAGAAATAGATTCCTGCACGAATGGTTCGATATGTACATAGCCCTTGTATGTATCCAATCCGGTCATCTCGTAAACCTTCTGCAGATTACTCGTTGCGGCATCAGCATTTACAGATTCTTTAGCCCCATGGGCAGCAAGCAGTATAGCAGTCTTCATGACGATCTCTCCTCAATTGGTTAAAAGATTGAATTTCAGAGTAGTGGTGAACGATATGATAGATCCTCACAGATGTGGACATATTTCCCATCCTTGCCATCTACTATTTCCGATGACACTCCGTAGATGTCCTTGATACTCTGCTCTGTTATGACATCCTCTGGCTTACCGCAAGCATAAACAAGGCCGTCCTTTAGCATCACAACCTTGTCGGTGAAGTGCATAGCCAAATTGATATCATGCAGTGCGACGAGGACCCCGGCATCCTTTCTCTCGATGATGTCGCGCATTGAACGAAGTGTGTTCAGCTGATTCCTCAGGTCCAAAGCACTTGTTGGTTCATCGAGGATGTAATAGCGGGGATCCTGAGTTATGGCTCTGGCAATGATCACCTTCTGGATCTGACCCCCAGACAGATCATGGATGTTCTTCTCGAGAAGATCGTCTATACCCATTATTTCGACCGCTTTAGCGGCCATCTCGAAATCCTCTCTGGAATAGGTCCATTCCATATACGGGGCACGCCCTATCAGAACGGCATCGAAGACCTGCATATAGTCCGAAGGTGTGAATTTCTGCGGCACATATCCGATGTACTTTGAGAATACCTTGCGGCCTATCCCCATGATGTTATCTCCATCTATTGTGATTGAACCGCCGAGAGGCTGCTTTATCCTGCATATCGACTTGATAAGGGTGGATTTCCCTGAACCGTTAGGTCCCAGAATCGCCACCATCTCTCCTTGTTCGACATCGAAGGAGACGTCTTTCAGAACCATCTTGTTTCCGTAACCCTGGACAAGATTGGTGATGCTCATGGTCACATGACCACCTCCTTCTTCTTGCGAAGCATCATCCAAACGAAGAAGATGCCGCCTAGCACGTACATTATGATGCCGACAGGGAGTTCCTCCGGACGCATTATTATCCTTCCGACCGTGTCTGAAACAAGCAAAATCAGCGATCCCATAAGTGCTGATGCAGGCACCAGGAATCTGGTATCGTTGCCTATGATCATTCTGCAGATATGGGGTGCCATCAGACCGATGAATCCTATGATTCCAGTGAAAGCCAAGCATACTGAGGACATAAGAGTCGATACAATCAGCACCTTGTCCCTAAGCTTATTGACATCGATGCCCAGGCTTTGTGCAACATCGTCCCCTGCGGCGAGGACGTTGATCTTCGGGGAAAGATACATGAGATAAATAGAACAGATTGCAACGATTGGGAATACAATGAAATCCACGCCCATACTGGCCTTCCACATACCTCCCAGAAGCCAATTGGTAATATCTCTGAGAGACTCATCATCAGATACGTATTTGGCGAAGCTAACTCCCGCTTGGAAGAAGTAGCTGATGATGACTCCTGATAAAATCACGGTTGAACGTGACATGGCAGTCCTCCTTGCCATCAGCAGGACGAAAAAGACGCTGAGAAGACTGAATATGAATGCCATGATGACCATGAATATATCCTGATCCGTCATCACAGACCCCAGTACCGTGTATGAGGTCACCGTAGAACCAAATAGAAATGGCCAGAACACAATACCCATTGCAGCACCGAAGGATGCAGCTGATGAGACACCTAAAGTGAAGGGACTTACGAGGGGGTTCCTAAGAACACCCTGCATTATCGTCCCAGCTATGGCAAGGCTCACTCCAGTCAGGATGCACAGGAATGACCTTCCTGACCTGGCATAAATGAACTTCACATAGTAGCTCTCGCTGGGCATCAGACTGGGATCGGGATAGATGTTGTATAGGATGGCCTTGACTGTATCAGTGAACGGGATGTCCACAGTGCCCAACGCCACGGACAATATGAACGCAATCACCAGAGCAATCACCATGATGGTGATGAAGGTCATTTTCTTTCTGACCGATGCGTTATACACCCTGTGCAGATTGCTCTCTCTGTCCAACCCTTCTATCCTATCTATCGTCGAAGCATCTGTCATGTACTGCACCATGGAAAAAGGGGCAGAACGCCCCTGGATAGGTTTAGGCCGTGGCTGGTTGGTAGTTTAGCAGTAGAGAGGTGTATTCATCTCCCCTGAATCCGTACTTCTCGTTGAACTCATTGGCGAGTTTCACAGGATCCGCATCTACATTTATGCCGAATATCTGGGCGTAGATGATGAATCCGATATAATCGCGACAACCGGATGCAACATCCGAGTGTATCACGTACATATTTCCGTCCTGAATCGGTTTAACAGAAGATGCGTAATCTCCGAGAGTCTCAATTGCACTGACAGCTGCTGCATCCAAGGTCTTGCTTGAAGAACCGCGTACGATATAGTAATCGATACCTACCTTCTGGCTCTGTGCGGCAATAGATTCAGGACTGGGAGTCGCGAAGGTTCCCGAGATGTCGAGTCCGGAGTCATACCATTCTGAGAGGCTGTTGTGACCGGCTATGAGCTTCGCATTCTTTGCCTGCTCCGAATTATCTGTGTAGAATCCTTTCATTGTGGGCGTCTGGATGAGGAAACTCACATCTTTCTTATCCTTCGATGCGGCCTTGAGGGCTTTGTCTTTGACTTCGTTGTAAAGAGACTTATACTCATCCAACGCATCCTTCGCTGACTCGGATGCGAACATCTTCACAATCTGCTCGGCGTCATGGATCATCGTCTCACCAAAGCACTCGAGAATTATTGTAGTGATACCATAGGTGTTCTTCAGTTCGTTAATGGTGGCTTCTTTGAGTCCCATAGATGTAGGAGATATGACGAACTTGGTCTCCGTCTTCACGATATTCTCTACAATAGCGGTACCGTTGTACTTACCTACATTCTGTATATTATCAAAGAATCCTTCCTTGTAAACGTCCTGAGAATTGAATACGGTTTGAGAAGCACCGACTATTTTATCTTCGAGGCCAAGAATCTGGAAGAACTCAGCTTGGTTTCCACTTATAATGACAACATCCTCAGCAGCTTTACCGATGGTAACCTCTTTGCCAAGGCTATCAGTGATTACAATCCCATCTGTCGGGAGATCGTTTTCATCGCTGTCGTCAGACAGCACAATGAATGCTGCAACAGCGATTGCGACTACAGCAACCGCCGCTATGATGGCGATCATCTTTGAATTCATATTATCACACTAGGCGCGTTCTACGCGAATCACGGTTAGTATTGACAGTATTTTAGGTTTTCCTAAACATGTTTAGCTATAATTAAATATAAGAAATTAAGATGTGAGCATAATTGCTGAATCATTACTGCTGGAAGGCTGAATGACGATGGCCATGCACCTATTGTCTGCATCCAGAGACTGACGTCCAGTTAACTTTGGTTAGACTCTTATAATGGAAGATGAACAGATGGACAACGAACACATAATTCAAGCCGAGAATCTTGTTAAGCGTTTCGGAAAGCTCACTGCTGTCGATGGTCTGGACATCACTGTGAATAAAGGAGAAATCTATGGTTTCCTCGGCCCTAACGGTGCAGGTAAGACGACGACTATACGTTTGCTTACAACAATGGAAAAACCCACTTCCGGAAGTATTGTTATTGACGGCCATGATACACGGACACAATTCTTGAAAGCGAGGAGATGCATAGGGGTCATTCAACAGCAAAACAGCCTTGACAAGGATCTTACCGTGAGGGAGAACATATTCCACCACGGCATGATGCAGAACCTATCTATTAGGAAGTCCAAGGATCGTATGGAATATCTGGCAGACCTGATGGAACTGTCAGGCCGTATGGGCGACAAGGTGTCAAAACTCTCCGGCGGATGGAAGAAGAGAGTTTCCATTGTTTGCTCGCTGATTCACAATCCTAACATTCTTTTCATGGATGAGCCCACAACGGGTCTCGACACACAGTCCAGGAATATGCTTTGGAAGATGATACGCAACATCAACAATCAGGGTACGACCATATTCCTAACCACCCATTACATCTACGAAGCGGAATCGCTGTGCGATCGTGTAGGTATCATCAATAAAGGCAGATTGATTGTAGAAGGCACCCCTGCAGAACTTAAGGAAATGGTCGGGAAATTCACTTTGGTTATTGTTGATGAGAATGGGAACGAGCATACAGAGTACTTCCAGGATATGCAATCAGCTAAGAAAGCATCCCTGAACGCATCTGCCGGCGGCAGCATCTCCATCAGACCTACGAACCTGGAGGATGTCTTCTTGGAACTCACAGGAGGGAAGCTCTGATGCATAACATTCCGTCGGAAATATTCAGGGTTGCCTACGGAGACCTATGCTACATGAAGCACAATCTGGTCCAGACGCTCGTCTCTACATTAGTAGGTCCATTGTTGTATCTGCTCGCATTCGGATACGGGATGCGCTCTGGAGATTCAGATTACATAGCTTATGTGATACCGGGTATCGTGGCGATATCCTCTATGAACTCAGGTTTTTCTTCATCTTCCCAGAAGATCGTAATCCAAAGACTCTTTCATTCCAGTTTCGATGAGCTGATCCTCTGTCCGATGCATACATGTTCTGTCATTTTCGGTAAATCTGTTATGGGTATAATCAGAGGGTTGGTTGGTGGACTCATAATTATTGGACTGGGGATGATGCTCACCACCGGCCTGCATATCACTTTGCTACTGATTATTTCGATGCTGCTTTCCAGCATAATGTTCTCGCTGCTGGGTGTAGCCGCCGGACTACTTGCGGATTCCACACCTACGCTATCGATGTTCAACAGCATCATCATCCTCCCGATGTCGTTCATGTGCGGAACGCTGTTCGAGATAGACTCCTTGCCTCCTATTGTCGGCGATATTGTTTGGGCCCTCCCCCTATCACATACAACATCAATCATACGTGAGGCTGCCAATTGCAGCGCCATAGAACCTGTATCAGTGTTGGTAGTCCTGATATATATCACGATTTTCTATTCAATATCGCATGTCGTGATACGGAAGAAACTATACTGAACCGATTCTATCCATTCGATATTTCCACATTGATTTTTTATGAATAGTTCGGTTCAAATATTATCAGGCACAGGGGTCGGACATACAGACTAGATTTCTGATTCTCCGACAATGAACCATTCAGAGAATTTTGAAGGGGCGTGAAGCCCCCTTAAATCGTTTATCAGGACTCTTCGGTAATCTCGCCGTCCTCTTCCTCGGAAGCCCCTTCCAACGCCTTCACATCGTCCTTCTCGACGGTGTAGGAGACAATCGCCAGGAATGCGGTGACCACTGCCATGAAGAGGAGCACGGTGACGAATGATTCGTTGAGCTTCTCGACCACATATGCGAGGTCGTTGATGACCGCCGCACCGATCTCCGAGATGATCTCCGTATCAGGGGTCAGATGAATGACATTGCCCTGATAGTCCATGTGCATGTTCTCCTCTATGTAGGAGCCGACGATTGCGTTACCTACAAGGATTCCTGCCATGCGTATGGCCATGAGCGCACCGGTGTGGCTGCCCATGTCCTCTTTCCTGACTACGGTCTGGAAGCTGCAGAGGATTTCGGTGACGATGCATCCGAGACCGATTCCGAACACAAAGACTGAGGCGGCAAACTGCGGGACCCCGTCGTCAGCGATGAAGTGCGTGAGGATGAGGGCGATGGTGACTATGATCCCTCCCAGGACGACCCATGGCCTGACACCGGTTTTGAAGACCAGACGGCATCCGGCTAAGGATGTGACCGCCGCTCCGGCGAGCATGAAGATGAACATGCTGCTTGCCTTGTAGATGTCGAACTCGTAGTATGTGAGGTACAGCTTGAAGAAGTACTGGATGAGACCGAGTCCGCAGAGGCTGAACATGAACATCAGGAACATCAGCTTTTTCTCGAACATCGGGATGCCGACGGGTATCGTCGGATTCTCGGACCTCTTGGACTGAACGATGACCAGTACGACAAGTACGGCGATGGTGCCGATGAACAGCAGCGATTTCCACGAGAAGATCGGGAATTCGATATTCACGGACTGCGTGTACAGCGCCACGATTCCGAACAGCAGGGCGGTGAGGACCATGTTGAGGACATCCGGTTTCCTGTCATCATGCTCCTCTGGTTCGAGGAAGAACCAGGTCATGAAGAAACCTACGGCGGTGATGATTCCGAAGCAGAGGAATCCTATCCTCCAGTCGTAATTATCAGTGAGGAAGAACCCTATGGCCGTTCCGAACAGGGAACCGAAAGCGAATGCGATGGTCATGAGCTCGTTCGGCTTACCTCTCTTCTCATTGTCATAGAACCTGCCGACGACAGAGAATCCGAGACCGATGATGATTCCGGCTCCGGCACCCTGGATGAACCTGAAGACGATCATATGCTCCACGGTGGGAGATATCATGCTCAGCATCGAACCTAGTATGTATACAGACGCTCCGATGGCGAATATGGGCTTGAATCCATGGATATCGGCCATCTTCGCCCCTATGGGCATCAGAGCGACCTCGAGCACCACATAGATCGGAACGACGTATCCGATATGCGTAGAGATAGGGAGATCGGTAAGGGACCATGCCTGACCGAACCTTATGAAGACCCAACCCGCGGCAGCGGCGAAAACGCACAACGCGATACCCCACATGCCTATGGCACGGTTGAGCTCCTGCCTGTTCATCCCCATCATGGCGAGCGCCTCCATATTATCAGGATGAGAATTGATATGATGATCCCGATCACCGCTGAAACCAGATAGAATGTCGGTATGTGTGCGGAATCGTTCTCGAATTCCCTGATGTTCGAATCCGCGTATGTCATTATCATCATGCACCTGTCCTCATCGACAAGGTTCTTGGAGATGTCCTTCACATCGATGGAGTTCAATCCGAGGATGGCGAAGATTACCATGATGATGCTCTTCTCGGTCTGGGGAAGCACGGAGTCCGGGAAAAGGCTGACGATGTGAGAAAGGTTGAGTATGTACGCGCCCATGGAGAACTTCATGACGTTCTTACCGTCAGCCGATTCCAGCACTGTGTACTTGTAACCGTGCTCATCCTCCATGTAGTGTGCATCAAGCGAGGTTGTGAATGTGAGGTCGGGGACATCCGATCCTGTGAGGAGCTTGATGGTGTCGTAGAGGTCCACATAATTCCCTCCCTGCGCGAGCAGATCCAGAACGAACTTGGGCAATTCGACGTTGTCCTTGGCATACAGCTTGCTCAGAGCACGGTCCCACAGACCGCCCTTCAGGTGGGTGGAGACCAGGGACTTGCTGACGTGCTCTGTGACCTTGGGCTCGATATGCCAAGAAGGCTCATCGCTGATCATCTTGAGTCCCTCGGCATCGAATCCGATGTCGAAATTGAGATAGAAGTCGTTGTCGGCCTTGATCCTCTTGTATCCGAGGTCCATCGATTTGCGGCCGTCCTCCAGGTCATCGAGATAAAGGTCGAAGTTGCGGTTCTCCGTCTCGATGAAGCACGATCTGAACTGGAGGTCGATGTCAGAGACCTCTCCGGTGTCACGGTCGACCTTCGTGGTGAGATAAGCGTCGACATATGCATCGATCTTGAAATCGATGTCGATCTCGTGGACATCGCTCTTCGGGGCCTCCTCCAGGGTCCTGACGATGAGGTCGAGCATAGTTTCCTCGCCTTTGGATTCGTAATGCCCGGCTTCAGGGAAGTTCCCTACCATGTAGAGCTTGGCATACAACTTCATGAAACCGGAGACGCGGTCCTTGATGATTATCGTATCATCCGAGACGGTCGTCTTCCTGATCGTGGCGAAATTGCTGTCGAATCTCGGTTCAACAGCAAGTCCGAATTCATAACCCTCAACGGAATCGCTGTAATAGATCAGCCATTCCTCTATGGTCCTTTCCGATTGCAGCTTTATCAGCTCGTTGAACCGGATGTAGTCCATGCCCCATACATTCCCGTATTCGCCCTTCTCCTCGGTCTCGGCGGACGAAGGCGGGAGCAAGCAGGATCCGGATAGTAGGATGACTGCAGCGAATGCAATCGCCATAGCCATCTTGCCCTTTGCTTCCATGATGCAGAGTAATCCATTATCTTATAAAAAGACCTAAAATAACATGGACTATACAGGGTCCTATGCAGCCGATGACTCTCGATGACATCCCTCCGGACGAGATCTATGTTTTGGATACCGAGACCACAGGTCTTTTCGGTGCTCCCAAGGATGTCGTCGTCGACATCGGGATAACCAAGGTATCGCTCCGCAGGGGCACCGTCGAGGATGTATATTCATCGGTGCTCGGATACGACGTCGATGAGTGGGACGATTACCGCCGCAGCGCATGGATCTTCGAGAACACCGATATGACCCTCGATATGGTTCGCGAGGCACCTCCTGCCATGAAGGTCATCGACGATGTCAGAAGGCTTCTGAGGAACAAGTACGTGACCGCATACAACATAGGTTACGATATGAACAAGTTCCTCTATCTCGATCCCTGGGATCTCAAGCTCAGCTTCAACGAGTGCTACGACATCATGCTCGCTGCCAAGGACGTCTGCAAGCTCCCAAGCCAATACTACGGTCGCGAATACAGGTATCCGAAGCTCGATTATGCCTACGAGAACATCGTAGCAGGCGATCCCGCGGGCATAAACGGAAAACAGGACCACAGGGCGCTGTCTGATGCGAGGATGGCCTCATATCTCATGATACAGATGTTCAGGGACGGTACGTACAGGCCTGAGAAAAGGTCCTGAGCTCACTTCTTGATCTTTATCTCCGGGATCTTGAGGAACTTGGTCCCGTCGATGTTCACGACATCCCCTTTCACATATTCCTTGTCCAGCTTCTTGAGGTACCACTTCTCGAACTTGTTGACGAGATAATGGGTGACGTCCATCTTGACGATGAACAGTATCAGGAAGAAGGCGACGATGACCATCATGATGATGAAGAGTATCGCACCGTCAGGCAGCCTGACCAGCGCCATGATGGTAAGCGCCTGGGGCAGGAATGCATATAGGGCGATGATGAACAGGATGATCACCACGACGAGGATGATGGGCAGGAGCCTCTTGTTGATGTTGCCGTCCGTGGACAGGAACTTGAAACGGGGACAGACGATGAGGAGCTGGATCGCACCGGTCAGGGTGGCGTAGAGGACAAGGCAGTTCCTGGCGATGATCTCCGAATCCGCATCAGTTGGGGAATAGGAGTCCGATTGCCATACGAGATACTTGTCGATGATTCCGGGCACATCAAGGTTGAACAGGTCGGTCAGTCCAGCCAGATAGCTCAGATCGAGCTCGAACATACCCTGGTCTGCGAAATACCAGGACAGGAGATAGACGATCACACCTCCCAAACCGATGACAATCGCCGAAGGTATCGCGAACCGCAGAACGCTAGGCAGGATCAGCTCATCGTTCTCGTCAGGCTTGGCGAACACGGTCATGAAGAATGCGATGATCGTCACGGATGTGAACGCGTAGAACGAGTTCTGGACAGGCAGCATGGGGAGATATCCTAGGAAGAGGAAGATGGGGATGAACATCATCGCCATCGCGAGGTTCCTTGACAGATAGATCTTCAGGATATCCCTGATTCCGGATACGGTCCTCCTTCCCTCAACGAGTGCTTTGGGAAGGGCGGAGAAGTTGTCGTCTATGAGGATCATGTCCGCAACACCGCGCGCGGCACCGGAACCAGATTCGAGAGCGACTCCGACATGGGCGGATTTGATGGGCTTCACATCGTTGACTCCGTCACCGATCATCGCGACGTATCTCCTGTTGCGCTTGAGGACCTCGATGACTGTCTCCTTGTTCTCTGGCTTCATCCTTCCGAAGATGTTGGTGTTGAGAATCACCTCATCCAGCTCGGAATCGGGGATCTGGTCAAGTTCTGGACCTGAGATGATGCGCCTCTCCCCGGGGATGTCGGCAATCTTGAAGAGGGCCTCCACGGTAACCGGGTCGTCTCCTGAGATAACCTTGAGGTCCATTCCGTTGTCCAGGAAGACCTGGATGGTGGACCTGCAGTCTGATCTGACCTCGTCCCTGATGGAGACGACGGCGACAGGCGTCAGGTCGTGGATCATGTACTCCTCGCCCTTAATGAGCGGGAGATCCTCCGATGCACATAGGACGAGCGTCCTCAGACCCTTGGACGATTCCCTGCTTATGATGGAATCGATCTGATCGGTTTCGGAGAGATGTACTTTAAGCACATTCCATGCTCCGGAGTAGAGGGTGTAGACCTTTCCCTCGTATCTGACCTTGACAGCGCTGTATTTCCTTGCGGAGGAGAACTGTATCTCCTCTACGAGCTCCGCCTGGAGGTCACCAAACTTGCTCGTGAGGGCGGTCATGGTCTTGTTCTTGCTTCCGGTGTTGGATGCGAAGAGACGGATGCACAGCTCAGCCTCATCATGAGGCATCATGTACTCGGCGGATTCGAAGACGAGGTTGTTCGTCGTGATGGTACCGGTCTTGTCCATACACACTGTGTCCACGTGGCTGATCGATTCGACAGAGTTGAAGCTCTGCAGGAGGACGCCTGTGTTGGCCATCCTGATCGCCGCTATCATGTAGGTGAGGGTGATCAATAGGAACAATCCTATGGGGACCACGTCGATGCATATCACGAAGACCTCGATCGTGGCCGCGAGCTCATCCTCATTGAAGAAATCGGTACCTGTGATGATCTCCCTGATGAGGGCGATGAACAGCATTATGAACGCTATGGTGATCAGGATCGTCGTGATCGTCTGCGTCTCCATCTGGAGAGGGGTCTTCTTGGCAGTGAACTTCTTCGCACTGCTGAGCATCTGGGATGCGTATGAGTCGTCGCCGAATGCGGTGACTGTGAAGCATCCCTCTCCGGTGACGCAGACCGAACCTGAATAGATGAAGTCGCCCGTGTTCTTGCGAACGGTGGTGGATTCACCCGTGAGCAGCGACTCATCCATTTCCAGGGATTTGCAGGAGTTGAGGGTTCCGTCGACGACGGCCTGTTCCCCTGCACGAATGACGATGAGGTCGTCCTTCACGACCTCGCCCTGGTCGACCTGTTTCTCCTCACCGTCGCGGATGACCGTGACCTTGGGGCGTGTGAGAAGCGAGATCTGGTCCAGACGGCGCTTGGCGCGCATCTCCTGGATGGTCGATATTATGATGTTGATAATGATGATACCTGTCGCGGATATCGCACTGACATAGCTGTGCAGGATTAGCAGCGCTATGCCGAGAACAAAAAGGACGATGTTGAAGGGCGAGAACGCATTCTTGACGAAAATGTCGGTATACGATCTGCTGGTCTTGACATCCGCGTCATTGATTAGACCTTGTTTGATCCGTTCATTGACTTCTTCAGATGTAAGACCGTTCATATCGGGTGATAAGAGCCATTTTATTATAATTTATGCGTGCGTGCATGTACCCTTTTGGCTATCTCGTCCATACAGACGATATCGATTCTCTTGCTGCAGCCCCTCGATACATAGTCGATATAGCATTCCACAGGCTTGTCGTAGAACTGCTGCGCGGCATATGCGTAGACTGAGAGCTGAACAACATACTCTTGCTCGAACCTGTCGCTGACATCCGTCTTGTAATCGTGTATCTCGACGTGGTCCGGGTACAGCGCGAGAAGGTCGATGACGCCCCTCAGTGTTGTATCCTCTCCGGGCACGGGAAGACCGCATTCGATCTCGGGATAAAGGATGTCCGCATCCTTCAGCGAGTCCAATATGCCCCTTATGACTGGCAGCTCGGGATACTTCGTCTCATCCACGGTCCCGCCCTGGCACATGATCTGAGCCAGCTTATGGATCTCGGTACCGTACTCCATACCTTTCCCGCATACCTCGTCGCATCCGGACGAGTTGGATTCGCCTTCACCGTTGTCGAAGTTCAGGATCTCGTGCACACCTAGCTTGGAGCACCTCTTCTCATAGACGGCCTTGGGCGGAGCATCGATGAGCCCCTCGCTGACCGACTTGATATCCGTATCGACGGAGGGTATGTCCTCATAATCCTCCGAGGAGAGACCTTTCATGAATGCCGACGGTTTATGGCCGCAGATGACGGTCTCGTACTGCTTCGCTCTGGAGAGAGCGACGAACATGAGCCTCCTCTCCTCACTGTAGTCTGTCTTGACCGATGCCTTCGCGAGCCTGGTCCTCCAGTCCGTGCAAATCTTGGAATAGTCGCCGAACTTACCGATCTCCTTGGTGCAGCGAACGCCGCAAAGCTCGTCGAAGGTGAACACGCTCCTGTCAGGGATCTCGGAGGGCATAGTCTTGAAATCGATGAACGGGGTGATGACGATGGGAAACTCGAGTCCCTTCGCCTTGTGCATCGTCATTATCGTAACCGCCTTGGAGTCGATGAAATTCTCCACGGAATATGTGGAACCTGATTCGATATCGTCCTCGATGACGCGGATGATGTCGGATATTGTTAGCAGCGAACCGCTGTGCAGGGATGAAACGGTCGTTATTATAGCCTGGGTTATGTCGTTGTCCAGCCTGTAGAACGAGAACATGGAGGTCAGGAGCTCGGTGATCCTCCTCCTCTTGAGGTACAGCGCATCCCTCTGCTGGATTAGTGTCTCCGGTATATACTCGGGCATCTTAGACGCCTTGCGGATCTCAGGCGGGGTATAGCCCATATCCACCATGATGGGAACATAGCCCCAGGGGTCACGCTCGTTGTTTACGAACCTCAGCCATGCCAATGTGAGCTTTCCCTCGCGGGTCGACATTATCTGCACATCGCCCTGAAGGTAAGCGGGTATCCCTGCGTTCTCACATGCCGTCATGATCATCCGGCAGTGCTTGGTATTGCGGCAGATGATAGCGATGTCACCGAAACCTGGGTTGCGCCTGCTGTCGCCGTTTACTATCGTGTACTTCCCGCTGAAGACATAGTCCTTGATGGCAGCGATTACTTCGTCCACCTCTTGTTCCTGAGAGTCGCTCTGGACGAAGCGTATGGCAGTCTCATCCTTGAGATCGGTGCGGCCCTGCTTCAGATAAACGACCTTCTCCCTCAGCTCCCCCTCGTTCACCTCATCGGTCTTGGATCCCTTCAGGAATATGCACTCATAGGCCTTGTCTATGATGAGCTGGGATGAGCGGTAGTTCACATCCAGGGACAGCTTGGTTACCTCGGGTATCTGGAACTGCACCCTCTTCAGGTCATCGTTGAGGAACCTCCTCATCTCCACGCACTTCTCCTCGAAGTTCAGGATGTTGTCGATGGAGACGAAACGGAATCCGTAGATCCCCTGTTTCCAATCCCCGACGACGCATAGGTTTGGCTCCTTCAGGATCATCAGGGAGATCATCATCTGGTTGGCGTTCGTATCCTGGAACTCATCTACCATCAGGTATCTGAAGGAGTTCCTCTCCCTCACGGATTCCTTCGAGTAGAGGACTGTGAAGGCCAGCATGGCATTCAGACCGAAGGTGAGACGGTTATCTGATATGCTCCTCCTGATGTATTCGTAGTAGACGTCATGTATGAATCTGAAAAGCTCACCCCTTTCGGGCCTCGCTGCTGAATCGAGTGTCTCGGCATCCAGGGGGCTTCCGACAGTGACCGTTGGAGGGTTGTAGACGGCATCCTCGTCGATCTTGGCGAGTATCTCCATGTTCTCGCTCACACCCTTGTCGTTCAAGGTGTTCCTCTGCTCCAGATAGCCGCGTATGGTCTCCGTATCCCCCTCAAGATCGGCCTGCCAGTCCTTCCCGAACCATCCTGTCCTGAGCGGGATCAGCCCGCGTGACATGAGCTTGTAGATGAGCTTCATTATCGTCACGGGATCACCGCTTGCTAGCACGGCCGTGTCCCCGTAGTCCGAGCCTTTCCTGTACAGGAAATCGTCAAGGAACCTGATGAAGTAGTCCCTGTTCAGCGTATCGTTCTGATACAGTGTGGCCGAACGGGTGAGCTTCTCGCTGAAACCGAAGAAACTGCTGACAAGGTCGGGTGAATCCAACACTACGGATAAACAGAACGCATCGAACGTCTTGGTCTGCACCAGTTTCGAATCCTTCTCCATCCCAGCCTCGGCCATGCGCTTCTTGATCCTCTCGTCCATCTCGGCCGCTGCATTGGTGGTGAATGTGAGCAGAAGGACATCCCTTGGGCTGACATCATCCTGGGAAATGATGTTGATGTAGCGCTCGACGATGGTATGTGTCTTGCCGGTACCAGGCCCGGCATCCACTACGATCGGTCCGTTCAGAGTCTTCGCGATGACCTCCTGGCGCTCGTTGAGCTCACTCATCGTAATCGACCTCCTCCGGAACGATGATCTCCCTTGTGCACACCTGATAGTATCTACATTCCTCGCATACCACCTTCGGTGCCGCAGGGAATCCTTCGATGCTCTGTGCGCGCATCTCCTTGTGCATCTCCGATATGCGTGCCATAATGGTCTCAAGGGTGGTCTCTGGTACCTCCACGCATTGTTCGGTCACGACCAGGCCGCCCTTACCCAGATTGGCTATCTTATTGATGCCTGCAACCACCGTCTTCCTGTTGGTCTTGCAATCTGAAAGTCCGGCGATGCTCAGGATATTCGTGATAAGGCCCTCATCCCCGCTCCAATCGGCAGGATCGTCCGATGCTATCTCGGCTATGATGTCGAGTATGGCTCTGGCATGGGACCTCAGATTCTTGCTCATATTGGCTTCCAGGAACGCTCTGGTATGGCTGCTCCTCGTGATGACATCCTTAAGGGACCCCTCCCTCAGAACGACAGAGCGCACGTTCTCTCCGATGGATACGTCGCCTACGGATGAGGTTACATCGTGATCCATCGCGTAGAAAAGGTTGAACCTGCCCTTGGTCATCTCATCCTCCTTCATCAGGGCGAGATAGATGGGTGCCTGGAACTCGTGGAACTTGACCTTGGACTCGAACGTCATGGCATCGGCTATATCCTTGCAGGTCTTCGCATTACCTGTCTTGTAATCGGTGATGACGCCCATCCAGGTAAGGTCGAGCTGACCGTAAACGGGATATTTCTCTGATACGAGCTCCCTTTCGCACAGGGAGCTGGTGTACTTCTTACCCATAAGCTGCATTATGCGATTCGGATGGTCCTTGCTGGAGACCTCAGTGTCCAGAGGGAATTCCTTCACCCCGATGAAATCCAGATATTCTATGATGGCCTTCATGGCCTTCCTAATCCTGTCCTTGTCGAGCCCCTCCATGAGAGGAGAGGACAGCCCTGAGTACTTGTCGGAGATAAGGTCGACGAAGTGATCCACGCCCAATGTGCGGACGTCCTCGGGGTAGCACACATAGAATTCGGCGAACGAGTGGATGAGCGTACCGAATTCTGAATCCTTCTCATCAGGGGTGGTCAGGACCTTGTTGAAAAGGAACATCATCGGGCAGTTGAAATACGAGTTGAATGACGATTTGGAGAAGGGTCCGCTGAATGCATCCCTGTCGATATCGGCGACGGGAACCCTGTCGGGGATCATGCTCTCGGTGTCGGAGTGCCAGCGTCCTTTGACAAGCTCGTTGCACATGAGTCCGAACCTATCCACAGGCCTCTTGAAAACAAGGTCGAAGAGTATGCACGGCCTAGCAGGTTTACCCCCTTTGGTGGGATTTACCAGATAATATCTCGAATCTCCCTGCTGTATGAGGCAACTTAGCCTCATAACGTTCTTATCCGTCTCATCCTCGACGTCGATGTAAGGCTTCCCGACGACCGAGATGTTCCAATCCTGTTCCATGCCGAGATAGATGACGACGGGGCGGTCTATGTAGATCGAGTTCTTGCAGTCCACGATAAGGGCCCCGTTCCTCTCATTCTCCGGGATCTCCTCGTTATGGGTGAGCTCCTTCACATTGTCCACCGCGTACCTGACCTCGTTAAGGAGATTGGATGTGATCGTCCTGTCAGCTATGTTCAGCTCGTTGATGAGATTGTTGACCTGGACCTTAGTCCTCTTGTTGCATATCGCTTCGCACACCTCTGAGAAGGTCATGCTGAAGATGTTCTTCATGACGTTCCAAAGCTCCACAGCCCTGGGAGTCATATCGCTGTCCGTCTGTCTGCAGAGGAGGAATTCCTCCCTCCCCTTGAAGAACCCGCCGTTATAGTTGGAGAAAAGCTCCTTGACATGCTTTACGCGCAGCGTCTCGAAATCCAGCGATAACGTGATGAAACGCAGATAGTCCCTGATCTGCGACAGGTCCCTCACGTTCAGTGAGTTGATGAAAGGTATCCCCTTGCGGTACAGAGAGGACCTTAAAGCGTCGGTAAGAGGGCTGGTGACATTGACGACCACCGCATAATCCGACGGATTGGCCGGGTCGATGAGTTCCACCGCGTTCTCGGCGAGCTGGCGGTCGTTCCCCACCTCGTAAATCCTGTCGATCTCGTACTCCTCGTCGGTGAACAGCGATATCGGCTCGTAATCAATCGGTATGAAGTGCTTGTCGAGGTCGTTGAATAGATCGACCCCTATAACGGCTACCTTCTCCTTCCTGTAGAATTCGTCATCGTCGGGCACGAAGCTCCCCATGACGCGCTCTAATGTCGGCAGCGGTTCGAAAGAATCGTAGACGCGCTTGGATGAGGCGGAATGAAGATGCTTCCTGACATCCTTGGTGTATTTCCTGATCTCCTTGATGTTCTCCAGCTCGCTGTGGACGTATTTCAGGTTCATCCCTGTCTCGTCGGATACCGTGGAGATCAGCTTCAATTCCGAATAAAGCGGCTTGTTGATGATCCTCGATGCGATATGTCCTGCGATCTGCTTGGGGGTCATCGCGAAATGGCCGATGAAGGCTTTATCGATGCGTGCGTTGAGAGCAGTGGCGAGAGCGGCATCCACAGTGATGACAAGATCGAACTCCTGGACCTCTTCATAAAGCTCATCGATGCTCTTGCAGCGCAACATGATAACGGCATGCACTACTACGTACTAATACTATCTTTTGCCATCTTTGAAGAAGAGATTATTTTACATGGCTGGTGCATTTCTGGGGCATGGATGACGTGTATATCGTCGAATGCGCCGTTACCGGCCCCAGTGGATTCCCTGCGGACCGTGTAGTCGAGGTCGCCGTCTGCCGCATGTTCAAGGACGGGACCGATTTCGATACGATATACGATTCGTTCATCTTCGCCGATCCGCTCGATCTCGGGAAGGATTCCCTCGATTATCTCCAGGATAATTACGGTATTACAGCAGAGACGCTGTACAGCGCCCCTTCGGAATCGGAGGTCGTGAAGGAGGTTCTCGCGAAGTTGAAGGACAAGGAGTGCACCTCGTTCAATGTGAACTTCACCTTCGGGAGGTTCCTATGCGTCGAACCGTGGGATCTCAACGGTGAGCTCACCCTCTTCCCCTCTATCGCGAGCAGATTGCCCATGGAATACTCGAAGACGCTTCGCGATGCGTACGATTATGTGACGCCGGGCAATCCGATGGATGTCAAAGGCGATACGGCGATGGACCGCTGCCTAATGTCCACATCGATCATGATGAAGCTCAGGCAGACGGGTTACTTCTGATCATCTTACGACGATGCTGAAATCCATCAGCGATTCGAAAAGGGACCATAGGAACAGCAGGAAGTATATCCCTAGCAATCCCAATCCGAACAACGTCTTCAGAGCCGCTGTCGCGAAATCGAACACGGGCAGGAACAGAAGGGTGTTCCCCGCAAAAAAGAACAGTATCCCCATTGCAAGGAAGAAGTATCCTCTCGGGTTCTTGTAGTTCCTGTATATGTGCCAAAGGCCCAGGAATCCGAAAAGGGCAGGGATGGTGGTGAGCAGAAGGCGCGTGCGCTTTGTCTTCTGCGTCCTGCTCCTCGTCTGCTTATTTTCCTTCGGAGGCTCGGCAGTAGGGAGCTTGCTGTAGCATTTCGGGCAGGTCAGGCTGTTTGTGGGAACGGCCTCACCGCATTTGGGGCAGTAGCGGGTCATTCTACCTTATTCAAGACGAATGCAGTACAAGTAGCTGATGCTATGAGCTTCCCCTCGACCGAATAAACCCTGACATCGTAGATGCCCAGGGAACGGGATATGTTCAACGGACGCGCGATGCACCGCAGCTCTGACGAAGCGGGGCGATAGTACTTGACCTCCATACTCTGACCGGTACCGTCGTGGACCATGTTCGACATGATTGCGAATGTATGGTCCATGAGCGCATAGATTGCCGCACCGTGAGCACGGCCCATGCTGTTGATCATGAATGGCTCGACCTTCATCCTGCAGACGACCTGCTCGGTGCTCACGCTCTCGATCTCGATACCCATCTGGCAGGCGAACGGTGCATCGAAAACATCCAGGACACGATCCGCATAGATGACTGCATCCTCTGACATCAGAGGTATCAGCTCGCTCTTATCCATGGCCGCACATCTTCGGATAGAAAATAAAGATAACGCTCCAACCATCATAGCTTCCGACTCAACGAATACGATAAATGATTGTTCGCCGATGGGGTCGTGATGCCTGAAGTGATATCTGTTACCGAGCTTAACAGCCGTGTCAAGGAGCTTTTCGCCAGGACGCCCGCTGTCAACGATATCTGGGTCACAGGGGAGATATCGAATCTCAAGAAGTATCCGTCAGGCCACTACTACTTCGTTCTGAAGGACCCGACTAGCGAGATCCGTGCGACCATGTTCGCCTCCGCCCGCGGCCGTTTAGATTTCGAGCCTAAGGAGAACATGAAGATAACCGCCTTCGGCAAGATCGACATGTACGTCCAGAGGGGGAGCTACCAGTTCATCGTTGAAACAATGAAACAGTCGGGTATCGGCGACAGGTACATCGCATTCGAGGCGCTCAAGAAGAAGCTTCAGGGCGAGGGTCTCTTCGACCAGACCAGGAAAAGGGAGATCCCCCGTTATCCCAAGCGCATCGGAGTCGTCACTTCTGCGACAGGTGCGGTCATCCATGATATCATCACCACATCGGCTTCCAGATACACTGCGGATATCATATTGGCGCCTGCCATGGTCCAGGGAGAAGGCGCGGCCGAATCGATCGTCGCAGGCATAAAGCTGCTGAACAAGATCAACGTCGATGTGATCATCGTAGGCAGAGGCGGAGGCTCCATCGAGGACCTATGGGCCTTCAACGAGGAGATCGTCGCCAGAGCGATCTACGAATCACAGGCTCCGGTCGTATCCGCCGTAGGCCATGAGACCGACTTCACCATAGCCGATTTCGTAGCCGATCTCAGGGCGCCAACACCGACCGGTGCCGCGGCGCTGATCCTCCGCGACAAGAACGAGATACGTTCGGAGCTGAGATCGTTCGAGAGCCGTCTGAACCGTGCGATGGACACCTATACAAAGGGGATCAAGCATCGTTTCGAGGTGCTGGACGCGAAGCTCGATCCCGAGAACGCCATGAATGACATAGATATGCGCTCGATACATCTGGATGAGCTGTCGAAGAGCATGGATTACGCTTTCATGCAGACCGTCAGCACCATGCGCAATGCATTCAACAGCATAGATTCCAAGCTCAGGCCGGAGAGCGCCCTGATGCACATCGAATCCCTGGACTCCGACATGGACAGGATGTTCACGAAGGTCAGCAACGACTGCGAGCGCATAATGGAGCGCTGCACCGCAAAACTGGATTCCTACAAAGACAGGCCCGAGAGGGCGATAAAGGTGCTCTATGACGACAAGAGCAACTCCCTTGTATCGGATTCAAGGCACCTCGAGGGAGTCAGCCCTTACAACGTCCTCGAGAGAGGATACAGCATGATAACCGCCGATGACGGAAGCGTGGTCACTTCCGTCGAAGGCATCCGCATAGGCGAACCCGTCTCCATCCGCTTCAGGGACGGAACGGCCAAGGCCGAGGTAAAGGAAAAGGAGAAGAGAACATGACAGACTATTCTGAAGAAGTAGAGAAGATGACCTTCGAAGAGGCCATCGCAGTATTGGAGAACCTCGTGAAGGACCTGGAGGCAGGCGGCATCGACCTGGACAAGAGCATCGAGATCTATGAGAAGGCCGTGATCCTCAGGAATCACTGCAGGAAGATCCTGGATGAGAGCGAGCGCCGCATCCAGAAGATAATGGAGTCCGAGGGTCAGATCAAGACCGAGGACTTCGACGTCAATTGAAGCTCCAAAGCCTCGTGTTCCTTGAATCGGCCCATTTGTGGGTATCCGAGTAGAGGTTGGTGGAACCGAAATCGTTCTGATGGTACGCAAGCCTCAGTGCGCCTCCCAGAGCGCCCTCGTTGAGGTTCGAGGAATTATAGGCGCCGAAATTATCCCTCAGGCCGATCAGAAGGATGTCCACGGCGTCATGGCCCCTTGCAAGAGCGGTACGGTCGGAGAACTTGTGCTCGTGCATAGTAAGGTCCTTGATCAGGTTCTTCCGGTTGATCTCGCAGCCGGACGTGTTGTTTATCACGGATACGACCATCTTCGAGATGTCGGTCCTGAGGGTCCTCCTATCGATGAAATCCCTGAAGTTCAGGTTCTTGAAATTGAGATTGTAGCCGCGGATGAACGAGATGTACATCAGGAGTCCTATCGGATACGCAGCGTCTATGATCGCCTGACGTACGGGGCCGAACTGGTGGACGAACCTCTCTATCCTGTCGGGATCGCCGTATTCGTTCAGGACCTGGTCGAGGGCATCGCTGTTTATCAGCATCATCTCCATGTCGCGGGAGTCCGTGTAGAATATTGGGGGATTCAGAAGACGGCCCTTGAAGTCGTCCAGGTCCCGGTCGACGATTCCCAGAACCTTCCCGTCCCCCCTGTTGGACATCTTGGTGATTACATTACGAACATTATCCTTGGAATGAGCGGGTATGATCCTTGCCGTCGGCCTGTTGATGAACTTGCCGAAGAGCCTCTCATCCGTGTTGCCTTCGGAAAGAAGGACGAGGCCCCTGAAAATTGACCTGTTCATCGATATCTGATTGCAGATATCGTCAGCGGTAAGAAATTCACGCATTCCTCTGCACCAGCTCTTTAGCGTAGTCCCATCTGTCGTGGATGACCTGAGGCGAATGCGTGGAGACGACCATCTGGACCTTCCTCACGCGGCAGATGTCCTGGAAGTAATCGCCGAGCATCTGCTGCCAAGTGACATGGAGGGATATCTCCGGTTCATCCAGCAGGATGATGGAACCTGTGTTGGAGTGGAACAGTATCTGGTAGAAGATCAGCAGGAGCTGCTTCTCACCTGAAGAGAGCTTGCCTAGTGGGAGCGTCGTGCCGTTGTTCATCGCGACGATGAGCTTGCCGTTATCGGTCACATCTATCTGCTTGTTAAGGTAGATGTTGTTAATGATGTCCTTGAAGACGAT
The DNA here is from genome assembly GCA_015063245.1 of Thermoplasmata archaeon. Taxonomy (GTDB): domain Archaea; phylum Thermoplasmatota; class Thermoplasmata; order Methanomassiliicoccales; family Methanomethylophilaceae; genus Methanoprimaticola. The sequence goes on along the minus strand of SUSV01000006.1, from coordinate 32,673 downwards.
GATCGATTCGGCCAATTGGTAATCCTTGCTGACGTATTCCGCGATGGAGTATGCGAGATCCTCATACCTCTCCCTGGCATCGATGAGGTCGTACCTTGACGGAGGGAACCTTATGCCTGAGGGCATCTTCGGCTCGAAACCGGCATCCTTGATGAAATCCAGCTTTGCCTTGAGGTCCTTGCACCAGAACTCCAGCTCGCTGTCGTTCATCGGCCTCCTCTCGATCGATGTCGATGGAGGGAGAGCCGAATCATCCTTTGCGCGGCGGATGGTCTCGTACAATTCCTGCGCATATGCCTCCAGGGCGTCCACCAGATGCCCATCCTTCTTCTTGAGCGTCATACGATCCGGCGATATGTAGACGATGTCCGAGATGTTCTCCAGCTCCTCCAGGGTTATCTCGGATTTGACCTTGTTCTTGATGATGCTGAAGGTCATGCGACCCATGTTGAAATCAATGATGAGTGTGCTGTCATCCTCGAATCCGATATCCATCCTTTGGAAGGGGATATCCTCAAGGAATGAGGAATCCCCTTTCAGGACGCTGTAGACCATATGCATCATGATGGTCTTTCCGCATCCGTTAGGAGAATGAATGAAAGTAAGATCCGGATTCAGGGTCATTTCATAGTTGAATTCATTGAAAAGTCCGTGTATCGCAACCGACCTTATCTTCATGCACAGAAAATAGATTATTGGCTATAAATTATGATTGCAGGTTGTCTGCTATTGAACAACTGTGACTGTAGACGGACAAATACTCTTGAAACGAATTTTATAAGGAAGAGCTTATGAGAGTTCGATGTCAAACGACGAGATGTTCAGCAAGATTTCGGACGATATCGCTTCCGGGAACACGGAGCTGGTGACGGCCAACATCATGGAGATCGTTAACTCTTCAGATGACCCCTACGAGATGCTCAAGTGCATGTCTCTGCTGAAGATGGTCCCCCAGGACGGTACCGAGTCCAAGGTGGCCAACAAGCTCGTCGAAATGACCGATGACAGCAACGGGCTGGAGATCGCATCCGCCCTGAGGAATCTCGATTGCCCCACCTTTGCGGTGGATGTGCTCAGAAAGCTCACACCTACGGACCGCATGTACAGGCAGAGATGCCAGTGCGAGTACGATATGGAAGAGTACGAGTCAGCCTATGAGACGTACAGCAAGATAGAGAATCCTGTGATCAACGACCGTGTCCTCCTGTGCAGCATACTCAGCTCCCTCGGAGAGCACAAGACCTCCATGGAGACCTCGTCACAGCTTCTCCAGGAGTTCCCTGACGACTATGATGTGAGAGTAGCTTATGTGAGATCTCTCATGCTCGGAGGGCATGACAAGGAGGCTCTGAAATACGTACGCAACTGCGTCAAGGACAAATCAGCGGATTCCAACGCGGTGGCCGCATATGTCATGCGCATCACAGGCAACATCAAATCCGCGGCCGGCTATGCGACCCGTGCCATCAAGATCAACCCTCAGCACCTCGGTGCCCTCGAGATCCTGGGCATGTGCCTTGCCCAGAAGGGGCAGTACGACCAGGCAAAGATCGTCGCCGGAGCGATAAACGAGGTGTCCCCCGGCCACAAGGCTGCGATAACGATCCTCTCCTTCTGCGAAGGCCACTGAGCCTTCAGAAATACTTCTTGAAGTTGAAGATCGATCTGTAAGAGAACCTCACATCATGCCAGAATGTAGGCGTGAAGAAGACCAGCGCAAGCGTGATCTCCAGACGTCCTACCCACATGAGGAACATCAGGAATATCTTGATAGAATCGGTGAGCTCGCTCATCGACCCGGAAGGGCCGAAGTTCCCGAATCCCACTCCGGTATTCGTAAGGGCTCCTGCAGCCAATCCGAGCGAGTCCATCCAAGGCAGCCCGCTCGCCAGCAGCACGATGAGGGCGATGAACATCGTCAGGATGTAAAGAAGGGTGATGGAGACTGCGTTGATCACACGGCTGTTGTCTACGTTCTCCCCGTCGATCTTGACGGTATAGATGGCATTGGGGTGGAGGACGTTCTTCATGATGTTGCTGAAGAACTTGAACATGATCCTGATCCTTCCGAACTTAATTCCTCCGCTTGTGGAACCTGCGGATGCACCCACCATCATCAGGACAAGGATGATGAACAGGGAGATCTCGGGATAGACAGTGTAATCCTCGACGGAGAATCCCGATGTGGTTCCGATGGATATGACCGTGAACAGGACGTTCTTGAACTCTGTAGCATATCCCCCGATATCCGATACGCCGTCGATCTCAGGGAAGATGTTGATCATGAAAATGACCGCGGCAACGGACAGGAACCATATGCTGAGCATCAGCAGCTCCTTGCTCTCCTTGTATACCTTCGGCTTCCTTCCGTATATGGCCTTGTAGTGAAGGTAGAAGTTCACTCCTCCGACGAACATGAAGAACATGGTGATCAGCTGGATCCATATGTTCATGTCCGTAAGGCTGGAGTTGGACACCAGCAGACCCCCTGTCGAGATGGTGGTAAGGGCAAGACAAAGCGCATCGACGAACGATGCCCTGAAGATCATCAGCAGCAGGAAGTTGATCAATGAGAGGGACACGTAGACCAGAATGAACGATTTGGCCGCATTGCGGAGCTTCATCGAGAACTGGGAGGTTCCGGAACCCTCGAGCTCGTTGCTGAAGAAGGTGCGTCCCATCCCGAACATCGGAAGGATGTAGATGAAGATGATGACGACCATGATACCTCCGACCCACTGGAGGAATGACCTCCACACCATGAGACTCTCCGGCCAATCGTAGACATCGACGACCAGGGAACTGCCGGTCGTTGTGATGCAGCTCACGGATTCGAATATGGAATCCAGCGCAGACATACCGGCGAGGTAGAACGGCAGGGATCCGATGATGAACGTCACCACCCAGACCAGTCCGACCAGGGTGAGACCGTTGACAGTCCTGAAGTTCCTGGACTGACCGAATATGATCATCTGGGTGAGACCGAGGATGAACAGCGGTATGATGGGCTTGAAGAAGATCGAAGCGTCCTCGCCTTTGTTCAGGGCATAGAACGTAGGCAGGAGCAGAGTCAAGGCTAGGATGATCTCCAGGCCTCCCAGCACCTTGAACTCCGTGCTCTTGAACAGCGAAATTTTGTCGATCCTCTCGAAGAAGCCGGGTTTGATCATCACATCAGCTCTCTGTCACTGCGTTCCTTCCGAACACCTTTGCGATACCTTTGCCGCTGGCGTAGTTCGTGAACACTATCACGCGGTCTCCGTCCAGGAACATTGTATCCATTGCAGGGAAAATCCTCTCTTCGCCGCGATTGATGGCGATGACCCTAAGTCCGTCAGGTATGATTAGATCGCCGTAATATTTGTTCAGCAGTTTGGAGCGGTCGTTGACATCGTGTATGAAGAACAATTCGTCATGATCCCTCATCCTCAGCAGGACCTTCGATTCAGACATGACGCACTTGGATATCTCGTTGGAGACGATCATATCGTATCCGATGATCGTTGCAAGACCGGTGAACATGAAGATGTCCATGTACTCCTTCTTGAGGTATCTGGAGATGATCTTGTTCGTGTTGTATTTCTGTCCGGACATGCACATCAGGAGATTGGTATCATCCTGGTTGGTCACAGTGACAAGGCAGTCGGCCCTGAAGATGTTCTCCGAAGACTGGATGTCGGGCTCGGTGAAGTCACCGTTGACCACGACCACCCCGTTCAGAACCCTTGACATGTCCTGGCAGTAGTCCTGACGTTTCTCGACGATCCTGATGTACCTCTTCTTCTGGTCGTTCGCCAGCAGAGTCGCGAGGTTCCTACCGACGATGGTACCGCCTAGGATGACTATGTCCCTGGACGTAACATCGACGCCAATCGCGTCATTGTATTTCTGGAGCGCCTCTTCCGAACCCATCAGGCATATCCTGTCCCCGACATGGATCTCCATGGTGTCCACCTGGAAATAGAGCTCGTCGTTGCGATATATCGCGAAGACCGAGCACTCCTCGAGATTGAATGTGTTCATCACGATCTGTCCGATGAAATAGCTGTTCTGTCCGATCTCGAAGACAGCCATGGACAATCCGAAAGCCGACAGGGATTCGTAGTCGATAGCGTTCTCCAGGGCGCAGAGCCTGTACATCTTCTCGGCCGTGATGAGCTCCGGGGAGATTATGACATCGACGCCTTCGTATCCCTCCGATGACGTCTTGATGACGTAATCCGGATTCGTGATGGATGCCACGGTCTTGATATCGGGCTTGAACCTCTTGGCCAGCATGCAGATGTACAGGTTGGAGTCATCACGCTTGAGGGTGGAGATGATTACATCTGGATGATGAAGGTTGATATACTTCTCGAGGACCCTCGGATTCGTACCGTCCTCGTTGAGGACCGACACATTGAGACGGTTCTTCACCGAATCGGCAACATCGGGATCGATCTCGATGACGAGCACGTCGTGTGCATCAGATATGGTCTCGGCGGCAACATAACCGACGCCGCTTGCACCAATGATGATGACTTTCATACTGGTTTCACCAACAATATTGCATTTTAATAATTTACCTTCTAGTTTAAGTTATATTCGCTCTCACAGAGATATACCCATTATATATGCGAGTTACTTTGAGAAAATCATGTGGAAGCATGTAAGCGAGGATTTCTGGGCAGAAAACCGCGCATCAAAAGTGGACCAGGTGAATGACACAGTCAAAGCCATAATAGAGCAGGTCCGTAAAGACGGGGACAAGGCATTGATCGAGCTCGCAGAGAAGTTCGACAAGGTCAAACTCAAGTCCGTCGCAGTCAGCAGAGATGAGATAGAGGCAGCTTACGAGAAGGTCTCACAGGACGTTGTTGATGAGCTCGAGAATGCGGCTTACAACATCGAACGCTTCCATAAGATGCAGAAGCCCGCAGGACTCTGGCTCACCGAGGTCGAGCCCGGAATCACACTGGGAGTAAAGACCACTCCGCTCGAGAGGGTCGGATGCTACATCCCAGGCGGCAGGGCATCGTATCCCAGCACAGTGCTGATGACAGCCATCCCTGCCAAGGTCGCAGGGGTCGACGAGGTCATCATGTTCACACCCGCTCCCGCGAACCCGCTCACGCTGGTAGCTGCGGACATCGCAGGAGTGGACGAGATCTACTACAGCGGCGGCGCTCAGGCCATCGCGGCCATGGCCCTCGGAACCGAGAGCGTGGAGCCCGTCCAGAAGATAGTCGGGCCCGGCAACGTATTCGTGACCGCTGCCAAGATGATGCTCAGGGACAAGGTCGACATCGACTTCCCTGCAGGACCCAGCGAGGTAGCGGTTCTCGCCGATGAGACAGCTGACGTCGATTTCGTGGCGATGGATCTGGTCGCACAGGCGGAGCACGACCCGTCATCCGCATGCATCCTGATCACCAACGACCCCGACCTGCCTGATAAGGCATGGGCCATCATGGAGAAGTACATCGCCGAGGCGCCCAGGAAGGAGATCATTGAGAAGGCTATGAACAACTCCGGATACATCATCACGACCGACATGGACCTCGCCATCGAGATGATGAACGAGATCGCACCGGAACACCTTTCGATCCAGACCAAGGATCCGCTCGACACCCTCAGCAAGGTCAGGAACGCAGGCTCCATCTTCGTCGGACCCTACACACCTGTCGCAGCCGGGGACTACGCATCCGGGACCAACCACGTCCTGCCCACTGCGGGTCATGCGAAGACCTGCTCCGGTCTGAACGTCATGGCCTTCATGAAGACCTCCACCGTGCAGTACCTCTCCAGGGAGGGACTCGCCAACCTCGCGCCAACCGTCGAGACCCTTGCCAACGCCGAGGGACTCTATGCCCACGGAGCATCGGTCTCCGTCCGCGATGTCGGCGACAAGGAATGAAACCTAGGGGGTTCCCCCTCTTTTCCATCTTCATTTAAATACTAATAATGAAAAAATTGCTGTTTTGTCAACATTCTGCGGAATATTTTAAATTCTGAGAGGTTATGCTCTTTTCATAGCAGGAGACAGCCCCTTGCACGGAGAAATCCAACTGTCTCCTCTATCGTTCACGTTTTATCTGTTGTATCCTATGAGGTCCCATGGTCAGTCAGAGCACACTCTTCGACGAGATAGCCCAATCGGGCGATGTGGTCAAGAACGGGCTCTGCAACATCTGCAAAGGCTCCAGGAGGCTATGCGGACGGGATAAATGCCCGCTGATGCTGAAATTCTATTCGAAGAAGTTCGCCACACCGGACATCAAATCGAAGGATATCGCAGGCAGCTCCCCTCCGGCCGTCTTCGTCGGGAGATACGGCTATCCGAAGGTCGAGATAGGCCCGCTCCTGCCCACATACATGGGCGAGACCGAGATCCTGGACAAGCCCGAGCTCTGGTCGGGCAAATCGATGTATGATATCGCCTCCATGAGATTCCAGCTCGTGCGCGGAAAATACAGGATAGATGCCAGGGATTTCTCCAAATCGGGCAGGATCGTGGACAACGTCCAGGAACTGGCCCTGACCGAGCGCCCTGTCGAGGTTGAGACCCTGTTCGAGAGGAAGCCCTCCGGACGTGTCGTCCTTGATGACGATATAATCCCCTTCGGCCCGTCGGGAAGGATGGAGACCATATCAGTAGGCAACGGGAGATTCGAGCGCAATCTGGAGAAATCGTTCTACGACATCGACATGAACTCCACCGATGCTGTCCTGGCGGCGTACAAGGGCGGGACCCTGGTATCGGAGATAGAGAAGGCGTTCTCCGTGGGTACGATGGGTGTGGGAAAACGCAGGCGTTTCGTCCCCACCAGATGGAGCATCACCGCAGTTGACGACATCCTGAGCAAGAACATGGCTAAGGAGATCAAGTTCTATGAGACAATAGACGAGTTCAGGCTCTTCCAATGGAAAGAGCTGGACAATTGGTGGTCCATCCTCCTGATGCCTGTGACCTGGCGCTTCGAGATGATGGAGGCCTGGTATCCCAAGACATCCTGGAATCCCAGCCCCAACGAGATCATCATAGCCCAGGACCATGAGAGCTTCGACGGTCGCACGACATACGCGGACAACATCACCGGCGCCTATTATGCTGCGAGATTGGCTGTCGTCGAATATCTGAAGAGCATCCGCCGTTCCGCAGCGGCGATAGTCTTCCGCGAGGTCCATCCCGGTTACGACATCCCCCTTGGGGTTTGGAACATAAGGGAGAACGTCCGTGCCGCGCTCCGCACAAAGCCGTACACTGCCGAATCCCTCCAGCCCATGTGGGATCAGATAAACAGCTTCATGTACCTCAAGAAGGAACGCTGGTTGCACAATTCCGACATCCTGAAGGATTATCTGACACAGCGCCGCATCGAGGACTTCTATTGATGCTGGCAGTCACCATCAAGTTGGAGCATTAATAGCATCTTTTATATAGAAGAACTAAAATATCGTCCAACATAGAAAGGTGAAAACCATGTATGGTTCTGGAAATCAGCCTGTGATCGTTCTCAAAGAGGGAACACAGAGAAGCAAGGACAAAGAAGCCCAGTTCAACAACATCGCTGCCGCAAAGGCGGTCGCGGATGCTGTCAGGTCCACACTCGGACCCAAGGGAATGGACAAGATGCTCGTCAACACGATCGGTGACGTCGTCATCACGAACGACGGAGTCACAATCCTCAAGGAGATCGATGTTCAGCACCCCGCAGCGAAGATGGTCGTCGAGGTCGCGAAGACCCAGGACACAGAGTGCGGAGACGGAACGACAACATCCGTCGTCCTTGCAGGAGAACTCCTCAAGCAGTCAGAGGAGCTCATCGAGGCGAACGTTCACCCCACAGTCATCACGAACGGATACAAGATGGCAGCCAACAAGGCCATCGAGATCCTCGACAAGATCGCAGTCGACGCCAAGAACGACAAGATCCTCAAGCAGGTCGCTGCAACAGCCCTTACAGGAAAGTCTGTCGGGGACGAGGAGAACTACCTCGCAGACATCGTCGTCAAGGCAGCCAAGGCAGTCGCTGACAAGGGAGCGGTCGACGCCAAGAACATCCGCCTCCAGAAGAAGGTCGGAGGAACCATCGCGGATACAGAGGTCGTTTCCGGTATCGTTGTCGACAAGGAGAGGCTCCACAGCAGGATGCCCGAGAAGGTCGAGAAGGCCAAGATCGCCCTGTTCTCATGCGCACTCGAGGTCAAGAAGACCGAGTTCGACGCAGCAATCCAGATCACCGACCCCACAATGATGTCCTCATTCCTCTCCGAGGAAGAGAACTCCATGAAGGCAATGGTCGAGGCCATCAAGAAGTCCGGTGCAAACGTCGTCTACTGCTCCAAGGGAATCGACGAGCTCGTCCAGCACTACCTTGCAAAAGCAGGAATCCTCGCATACAGGAGATGCAAGTCTTCCGATCTCGACGCCATCGCACTCGCCACCGGCGCTACAATCTGCGGAAACGTCATGGAGATCACAAGCAAGGACCTCGGTACAGCAGGATGCGTCGAGGAGAAGAAGATCGGCGAGGACGGAATGTCATTCATCACCGGATGCAAGAACGCAAAGGCAGTCACGATCTTCATTCGCGGCGGAACAGAGCACGTCCTCGAAGAGGTCGAGAGGGCTCTCACAGACGCTATCCGCGCAGTAGGAGTCGCACTCGAGGATGGAAAGGTCGTTGCCGGAGCCGGAGCACCCGAGATCGAGGTCGAGCTCGCTCTCATCGATTACGCATCATCCGTCGGAGGACGTGAGCAGCTTGCAATCGAGAAGTTCGCAAAGGCCATGGAGATCATCCCCTGGACCCTCGCGGAGAATGCAGGTATCGACCCCATCGACAGCATCATCAAGCTGAAGAACGCCCACGAGAAGAAGAACGCCAAGGCCAAATACTTCGGTCTCGACCTCGATTCCGGTGAGGCAGTCGATATGCTCGCCAAGAACGTCATCGAGCCCCTCAGGGTCAAATCTCAGGCAATCAACTCCGCTGAGGAGGTCTGTAACATGATCCTCAGGATCGATGATGTCATCGCATCCCGCAGGGCACCCCCGGCACCCGCCGCAAGCGATGCTCTCGCCAACGGACCCCGCGGAATGGGCGGCGGCCCGATCATGTGAAGTTAATAATCGAGGGGTACACCCCCTCCCTTTAACTTACTAATTCTTTAGATATTTTCTCTACAAACATTTGAAATCTGGCTACTTCTTCCTTAATTCTATCACAGTTAAGAAAGAATAACTGTTTCGTGCTTACATTTATTAAACATGAGTTAATAATAGTTATTAACCTGGTATTATGCCTGCATCATTAAAGGAGTCAAGGTTAGATTTCAGTAAGGCGCTTTTAGGAGCATATGCGAACCTTGCGGTTCTGCAGGTTAGACTGTACAATGACGAAGATCAGGTTGTTCGCCCATCGTTCAAGGAGATGGTCTACCTTTATACCATCTGGAAGTTCGATAACTGCACTGCGAGCGATCTCGTCGAGATATTCAACAGTTCAAAGGCCCTCATCTCCCAGACCGTCATCTCCATGGAGAAGAAGGGCTTCATATCCCGTAAGAAGGACCCTTCAGACAACAGGAGGCAGATCATCACAGTTTCTGAAGAGATTATGGGCACATACGCCATGGAGCTCCAGCTGATCGATGAGGCTCTCAAGTACAAGTCCAAGCAGTACTCCATGGAAGAGGCGCTGCAGGCGGCAAGGATCGTCCTCGACATTACCGATACGATGCTCCGCATCAAGAATGAGAATAAGCAGTTTTGAACTGATTATCATCTCGATCCGAACTTTTTAACATCTTTTATTCTCACTCCGACAATCGGCTTACGCGAATTTTATAAATCTAAAAGGGGATAGAGAATACGGGATGGATAGCACTTGCGTGCAGCACTTTACGTTAGGGTGTCCACTGAGGATCAGGCCATCGACGGATTCTCTCTGGAAGCTCAAATGAGGAAGCTCGAGGCCTACTGCGCGGCAGAAAACTACGATATCGCGGACCGGTACATAGACGATGGATATTCTGGTACCAAGACGGCCCGTCCTGAGTATCAGCGCATGCTCAAGGATATCGATAAATGGGACGTCATAGTAGTTCTCAAGATGGACCGTATCCACAGGAACAGCGTCAACTTCACCCAGATGATGGATCTGTTACGCAAGAGGAACAAGAACTTTGCATCCGTCTACGACCAATTTGACACGGTGAGTGCTATGGGCAGATTTGTTATGGACATAATGCAACGTATAGCTCAATTGGAGAGCGAACAGATAGGGGAGAGGGTCAAGCTGGCCATGAAGTATAAGGCCGAGAACGGTTCCGGCAACCTCGGATCAGCTCACCCTTACGGATACGAATACAAGGATGGGAACCTTGTCGTCATCGACGATGAGGCGCATATCGTACGTGCGATCTTCAACATGTACACGAGGGGATCCACGCTTCAGGACATCTGCGATTACCTCAACAGTGCGGGCATCGAATCCAAGAAGGGAGTCGGATGGAGCAGGCAGACTATCTCTAACATCCTCCACAACCCGATCTACATCGGCCAGAGGGAATGGGATGGTATCAGGCTCAGCACCAAGACTGAGGCTATCGTTTCAGTGGAGAAGTTCAAGGCAATCAATCCTGAATACTCGGTTTCATGACGACTGTTGCAGTATACATCAGGGTTTCCACTGAAGAGCAGGCCATAGAAGGGTTCTCTTTGGGTGCTCAGGAGAAGGAGCTCAGAGCACACTGCGAAGTCATGGACTACACCATATACAAATTGTACATAGACGACGGATACTCCGGACGCAATACGAGGCGTCCGGGCTACCGTCAGATGATGGAAGACATCGATTCCTGGGATGCCATTGTTGTTCTGAAGATGGACCGTATCCACAGGAACACCAGGAATTTCATCGAGATGATGGATATCCTGAACAAGAAGCATAAGAACTTCATTTCCAAGCAGGAGAAGTTCGTCACGAACACTGCCATGGGACGTTTCGTGATGGAGATGATCCAGAGCATCGCACAGCTTGAGAGCGAACAGATAGGCGAGCGTACCAAGGACGGTATGCGCGAGAAGGCCGAGAACCTCAGCGAAAGCGATGACGAGAAGAGAACCATGGGCTTCACACCCCCGTTCGGATACAGGATCCAAAACGGCAGGCTTGTAGATGACGACAAGGAGCAGGAGGTCGTCAGATACATATTCGATTCATACAAGAACGGGGACACCATAGATACGATCTGCTACAATCTCAATTGCAGGGGGGACCTCACGAGGAAGAACAACCCCTGGAACAAATTCAATCTCCGCAACATACTTCACAACCCTGTCTACGCAGGGTACATGAGGTGGGAGGAGCTCCTGATCAAACATGACGGATCCATCGTGGTGACCGCAGAGGAGTTCAACGCCGTCCAGGAGCAGATGGCGAAGAAGGTCCACGACCCCAACAAGAAGAGCGTCACGTACGTTCCCGTCTATGACGAAGTGGACTTTCGTTGATACTTTATAGATGAATTTTAATTGCCGATTATGAAGAAAGAAACAAGGGCAAAGATACTTGCCTGTCTGATGGTCGGCATTATGGTCATAGTTGCCTTAGTGGCGGCAGCGTCGCTCTTCGTCGATTGATGATCGCCATCATTACCGGCGCGTCTTCAGGAATCGGTGCCGAATTCAGCAGAAGGCTGGATTCCTACGGCCTGGATTCCATTTGGCTAATCGCCAGAAGGACCGACAGGCTGGAGGAGCTTGCATCATCCCTGAAGACACCAACCCGCATATTCTCCGTCGACTTGACCGACAGGGCCGGATTGGACAGCTTCATTTCTATTATCCAAACAGAGAGGCCTGAGATAGGCTATCTCGTCAATTGCGCCGGTTTCGGCAAATTCGGACTCACATGGGAACTTCCTCAGGACATCACGAGATCCATGATAGATCTCAACGTCACCGCATTGGTCTCCATGACATCGGCCTGCATACCATACATAAGAGACGGCGGGCATATCATCGAGCTCGATTCCCTCTCGGCATACATCGCGATGTATGACCTCAACGTCTATGCCTCGACCAAAGCATTCGTCAGGCATTTCTGCTCCGGACTGAGATACGAGCTGAAGGATCGGCACATCTCTGTGACCGAAGTCTCTCCCGGATGGGTGAGGACCGATTTCATCCAGATCGCCATGACCGAGCATGATGCCCCCGCGAAGGTTTTCAAGAGTACCGTCTCCAAAGAGGATGTTGTAGAGAAGGCTCTTCGTGCCGCTGATAGAGGGAGGGCAAGATCCATCTGCGGATTCAAGAACAGATGCATCTCCATCCTTGCAACCCACTTCCCGAAGTTCGCTTCGAGGATGTGGAGGGCCTATTTTGATTGAGTTTAGCATTAAGCTTTACTAATTCTAATAATAACGTGTTTAGATTGATTTTTAATGATTTGTAATTGTCTCCATTATCATTCACTTATTGCATCAATCCTTTGTATGTAATTAATTAAGCTGATTACATTATTAGATTGATTAAATACGAACTTTCAAGATTAGCTGCAAAGATGTGTTTGCGACTGCCTTTCACGATCGATGATGCGCCTTTGAAGGAGTGAGCAGAGCCCTATTGCTCTTTGCATTTGTTGGATCCTAAGTTCTATGATTAGGGTGATTGCATCGAACCAAATCTATCAATGTTAGAGCCGCATCACCATGACGCTAGGCTTTACTGTTGCTCTCGAAACTTACACAATAATCAGCAATAATGTATATTTTTCATATAGTGTTTGCATATGTTCTCAAAATCCCAAAAATTGAACGAAAAGTACACCCTAATTGACTCCAAAATACCCATTTTTAGTTGATATTCGGGAGACCGTTATTGACAGAAATATGCCAAAATCAGGGGTGAAATGATGATCAAAAGGCAAAATTTTCAATATTTTCAAAAAATGCTCATTTTCGACGAAATTTGACGATTTTCATCGATTTTTCATTGCACTTGGTTTTTGTTAAATTAATTTAGTAGATTTAGATAATAGCTTTATTTTTAACAATTCTATATGCGGGTAAATTACTTCAAACCTTAGTTTGCAAATAATATAGTAAATAATGTTATTAGATTAATTAAATGCATGTAATCACAATTTTCGATTTTGCTCTTTACATATTCATTATTATTGTAGCTAATTAAGTAATCAGCTTTATTAATATTAATCTATCAATTGCATTATAGATTAATCATTAAAAATAATGTAGATAAAGCTACTACATTAATTAATAATGAATCACAATCCCATCTTGTTGATGACCAAGATTTGAGCATACATCACATCCAATCTAGAGTCACTCTTGGCCTGGAAGTCAAGGAGAGTCTTGCGATCTTCCGGGGCGATCTCGGGAAGGAACAATTTGTTATACACATCCTTGTCAACCTTCTCCCTCTCGTCGATATGCAGGCAGAGGTCCTCAAGAGGTATCGTCTTGCTGAGATGGATCTTGATCATGATGCCGCATTCCTCGAGCATGCAGTCGATGTATCTGCCTGCATCCGCGTACGGGAGGTCGGTCTCATCCTTCAGCAGCTCATAGCGTTCCTTGGAGGACAGGAGCAGTTCCCTGACCTTCTGATATGTGACGAAATCTGAGTATGGGATGACGTTAGCCTCGTTGAGCATCAAAGCCGCATATTTCTTCGCATTGGTCATGTGGATGAAGAAATTGAGACCGAGGCTGACGAAGAATGAGAATGCCGATTCGGAGTACATATCAGTCTCCAGCAGAGAGGACATGTAATGCTGATAGAGATCGATAGGGAGCTACGGGCGATGTGGCGAAAGTATCTCCACATCGTCGATCACATTGGAGAAATCATTCTGAGCGATCCTCATGATTGCTTGGCATCTCTTGATATCGAGCTCGAGCTGGCAGTCCATGGAGAGCCTAAAGGACAGAGGCAATGATTCCATAGAATTGTATATAGAACGCTCAATCGTCTTGCGCTGCAACACGGATGCAACGATCTTGCATTCCTCCTGATTGTAGATCATTGCATGGCCTCCTTCACTTCGGAGATGTTATGCTTCAATGATAGCAGATAACCATGGGTGATCTTCTCATATACGCGCTGGGAAGGATCGATCTCGCGCAGATACTCCGCGTAGAGCTTGGGAGGGAGCTCGCTGACCTTCGTCAGAAGGAGCAGATCCTCGTTCTCACCGTTCTCGAAATACGAGAACTCCCCTGCATAATAATGCCTGGCCAGATCGTAGTATCTGCTCTCGATGTCGACATACGACTGAAGTTCCGAATATACCTCTGCGCGTTCCGGATGCTCCAGGGCACGCATGACGAAGATCTCATGCTCCTCCATCTTGCGTGTGGCCCCGATCCTGAACAGTTCGACCAATTCTTCCTTCGTTATCGCTCTGGTCTCCATGGTATCATTATTAATTTAGTTGATTGCTTTACATGCAATATTAATTTAGATATGATGATTTACTCATCTATCTAATCCCAGATATAGCCCAATCGGTATAAACATTGATTCCAACCGATTCAGATAATCAGAGGATTTCCAGTAAAGTTTAACAAATATGTTTATTTCACATGCTCCAAGATGCGTTTATTTGCAATCGAGGCGCCCTGATGATCGATGATACATACAAAGCAAGAATGTCCGGAAAGAAACTGATAATCTTCGACCTGGACGGCACGATCAACGATTCCAGGAAAAGCTACTTCCACTGTCTGCGCATGGCTGCGGAAGGAATTGGCAGATATGACCTCACCGACAAGGACTTCGAGCTGTGCCTGACCGGACCTTTCGATGTCAGCGTCCAGAAGATCTTCGGATTCTCAAGCCCCGAGGAGATGCAGTATGCAGTGAAGCTCTATGTCGATGCCTACAACAACGGAGGCAACACGCTCTTCGAGATGTATCCCGGTGTCGATAAGACATTGAAATATCTGAAGGACAGAGGATATCTCATCGGAATGGCCACCTGCACCCTAAGGCAATTCGCTGAGGACCGTCTCGATCTGTTCCACATCAGAGATTATTTCGATGATGTCTGCGGCGTAGCCGAGGACCTCAAGATGCGCAAGGACGACGTGATAAACTGCTGTCTCGATGAGCTCAAGGTCGATCCTGCGGATGCCGTGATGGTCGGAGACAGCTTCGACGACCGCAATGCAGCATTGAAATGCGGTGTGGATTTCATCGGAACCGTCTACGGATACGAGCTGAGGGAGGATACCTGCAAGCAGGAATCCATCCAATACATCGATGCGATTCAGGACCTCATGTACGTGTTCTGATCATCCGATGATGCGGAATCCGGACTCGTCTCCTTCCATCTGATAGCGGATGTTGCGGCTGTTAAGAAGCTCGAAAATGGTCGACACGTGGATGCCGACACCGATGTTCATGAACTGGTTCTCGATGTACTTCTGACCGTCCAGCTCGGCCGCTGGATGGAATCCCATGGGCCTGTGCTCGGTCATCACCTGCATCCCGTAGATGCGCCCATCCCTGTCGAATATAGGGCCTCCGGACTGGCCTTTGAGACCGGGTGAGGATGTCTCGATGTAGTTCATGATGCATGATCCGTCGGCGCTCTTACCTTTTGATTCGTAATGGGAATAGATGCCTTCGATGGGATAGAAGCACCTGTCATGCGGTATCGAAGGTATGCGGAAAGCCTTCTTGTCCTCTATGAACTCAGGCTTGATGCTGATGAAAGGATATCCGCCGCGGCATACGATGGTGCCGAGGCGCATATGCTCGGGGTCTGCGAAGACCGGATACTCCTCGATCCAATCGGAATTGAAGTTCTCAAGGCGTCCGATGGCTATGTCCACCTGCCTGTTGACAACGACGTTGTTTATCCTCACCCCGTCCCATCCCCACCAGAACGAATGGTTGGTGATCAGAGACTTGTCCATCTTGATCTCGTTCGAGGGCGAATGGGGGTTCTGGACCCTGGAGGCATTGATACTCTTGATCTCCTCCATCTTCTTGATATCGGTCTGGAATTTGACGAAAGAATCGAAGATGTGACCGGCTGTGATGACCCATCCTTCCTCGTTGAGGACGATCATCGCGCCGACATCGGTATTGAGCTGGCCGTCATAGGTGCGTGTTGAAACAGCAACCGGGCGGGTGTATTTCATCGCCTTCTGACAGGCATCAGCAAACATGTGTTCAAGAATATGATAACAATAGATAAGACATTGTACAGATGTGTTCGGAATCCCGCAGTATCTAAAAGTCTGGGAAGATCATCTCAATACGGGTTTCCCGTCCCTGACGCCGACGTTCAGAAGCACCCTTATGGGGATCCCTAGCTCCTCTGAGAGGGCTTTATCATTATCGGATTTGTTCAGGATTATGATTATCTCCGTGACTATCATGCCATGTTCGCGAAGGGCTTTTACCGTGGATCTCAGCGTGCCTCCGGTGCTTAGGACGTCGTCGATGATAGCGACCTTTGAGCCTTCTGGGATGCTTGAAAGATACATCCTGGCACCCTCGTATCCTGTCCTCTTCTCAAAGGATATCTCATCGGGAAGTCCGGTACCTCTCTTCCTGATGATCTGGAAAGGGATTCCTGTGCGGAGCGTCAATGCGGCGCCGTATTGGATGGCCATAGCTTCGGGCGTGAGGATGATGTCGCAGTCGAGGTCGCTGATCTCGATTATATTGTCGGTGATCTCCTCGAGCAGCTCCTTGGTGACGGCAGGATTGCCCTCTGAGATGGGATTGACAAAATACGGATAATCGCCCTTCATGACTATCTTGGAATCAAGATAGCATCTCTCGAGCTGTTCGCAGCGCATCTCATTTCCTCGTGAGGATCTGATACAGGAGGGTCTTGATGTCCGCGACCTCCTTCTCAAGGGCCGAGAGCCTCTCCTCGAAATCGTTCTCAGGCTTGGGTGCAGGCGTCGAGTTCATCTCCCTGACCTCGTCTATGAGCGTCTGACGCCTCGCTTTAAGCGTATTGGCGCACATCTGCAGCTTGGTCCTCTCGGAATCGTCGTTGGCCATCTCGGCCTTGATCATCCTGATCTCGATGTCCATCAGCTCGTCGGTTATCGATTTGATCTCCTCTGTGAGGGAATCCTTGTCCGAGACAGCTGTCTTCGGCGCAGAGGACAGTCCTTTCTGCTGGTACAGATCTGCCAGCTGCTCCTCCAGGATGCCGACCTCCATGGCCTTGCGTTCGGCATCCAGCGGCGTCGCGGGCATCTCCTCACGGAGAGCATTGAGCTGTGCTGTAAGCTGCTCTATCTGCCTGTCGATATCTTCCATGGCGATCAGAACTTGGTGTCGCGGGGGATGATCTCTATGGGCTTTCCGCAGAACGGACAGCATTCGAGGACCGCATCCATACCGTCCTTGTCCTCTCCCAGAAGGGCGGGGCCCTTGTATGAATCGATGAACACGATCTCCTCGTCCAGGAGCTTGTCCAGCATCTGCTTGCAGCATGCCGCCTCGACATCCACGTCGGAGATCTGCAGGTTCAGCAGGGGTCTTGCGCGGAGCTTGGCCTTCCTCTCCTCGTAGAGGATCTTATCGACCCTCTCGGCATCCGTGTCTGCTCCGGGATATCCCATCTCGGCTGCGTAAGCTAACATGCGTACCGCCTTCTGGAGGTCCTTCTGGATCCCGATTCCGTGCTCGTACATTATCCCGAGGTGGTAGAGGGCACTGGGATCGAGCTGGTCTGCAGCCTCTGACAGGTACTGGATGGCCCTGTCGAAATCCTGCTCTCCGGCCTCGCCTGATGCGAGGAGGATACCGAGCTCCCTGCGTGCGGGAAGATAGCCCTGGTCGGCGGATTTTGAGAACCATTCGGCCGCCGTCTTGAGGTCTTTGGGAACATCCGTCCCGTAGATGTAGTTGAGTCCGAGCTTGTACTGCGATTCTGCGTCCCCGTTCTGGGCCATGGTGATGAGGTTGTCGGAATCCATGTTATCGCACCTGCATGCGAATCCAGAGATAAATAATCACGACAGCTCCGCGAGAAATTCCTTCGTATGGTCAGCATCCTTTCGCAGCTGTCCTAGAGAAGAACAAAGCCTTGAAATACATCAGGGCGAGCGCTATCGTGACGACCGCAGATATGATCACGGAAAGCTGATAATCCAGATTTAGCCCTAGATCGGAATGCATGATGAACGATACCACGACCATGGTCATGAACATGGCCGGCAATGCAGTCATGAGGGAGTGGATCCTCTTTCCGGGAATCGATATTATGAAAACGGTGCATGTCCACAGCGTCAGACAGGCCAGGGACTGGTTCATCCATGACATGTAATACCATAGAGATTCGAAGTCCATTAGGCACAGGGCACAGACGGAGAGGATGGTAACAGATGTTATCGCGGTGGCAATCCTCACATCCCTGGTATCCCACTTCTTATCGTCCTGGACCATCATCCTGACGGCCCTTATCGCAGTATCCCCTGAGGTGATGGGGCACACTATAACCCCTAGAACCGCCAATACGCTGCCAGCAGGGCCCAGGAGGGTGGTGCTGATGTCATAGACCACCCCGGACGGACCGGAGTCGTCGAGAGCGTCCGAAAGGGAGAGGGTATCGGGGAAGAATGCCAGTCCAGCACCTACCCAGACCAATGCGATGACTCCTTCGACGATCATCGCGCCGTAGAAGACGCTGCGCCCGTCATGCTCGGTGCGGAGGCATCTGGCCACAAGGGTCGATTGGGTTGCGTGGAACCCGGAGACCGCACCGCATGCAATCGTTATGAACATGTCTGGGAACATATCTGCACCATGTGGATGCAGATTATCGACGGTCATCGAAGGCAATGAATATCCTTCGATGAAGAGGCCTGCGATGATCGCGATGGCCATGAAGACCAGAAGTATCCCGAATATCGGATAAATCCTGCCGATGACCTTGTCGATTGGCAATATGGCCGAGGCTGCGAAATAGATAACGATGAGCATCAGCCAAACGCCGGAATCCACGCCGGTGAGCGTGACCAGCAGGTCGCAAGCGCTCCTCGTGAACATGGCCGCCGATATGATGAGGACCGCGATGATGAACATGAGCGCCGGGTACCTGAAGGCCTTCCCGAGATACTGGGGCATGAGATTGGTGAGCGACCTTCCGCCGTTCCTGACGGACATCATGCCTGAGACGTAGTCATGGATGGCGCCGCCGAGTATGCAACCGAATATGACCCAGAGGAATGCTACAGGACCCCATTTGGCACCCATCAGGGCTCCGAAAATCGGTCCCGTCCCTGCGATGTTCAGAAGCTCGATGAGGTGGTTCTTCAAGGTCGGCATAGGCACGTAATCAACGCCGTCGCCGTTGGTGTATGCCGGCGTTGTATCCCTGAACGGCAGGAATATCCTCTCGGCGATCCTGCTGTAGACCAGATAGCCGAGCAATAGGCAGACCGCACCGACCAGAACGAATAGCACGTGACATGCGATTCGTGAATACTATAAAATGGATTTTATCAGGACTGTATGTCCAAACAGGGATCGGGAAACAGAGTCACAGCTCCCCGAGCAGTTCCTTCGCATCCTCGATGCCGCCGTCGGCAGCCATCTTGAGCCACTTCTTGGCCTCCTCGACATCAGGTTCGACACCGTGCCCCGATGCATAGCAGTAGCCGACCATGAACATAGAGCCAGCGATGCCGGAGTTGGCGGCTTTCAAGAAGTATTCAAAGGCCTGTTCCTCGTCCGGTTTTTGGTCACCATAGCCTTCCGACAAGATGTAAGCGATCCTCTCAGCGGCGAATGGGTCGCCCTGCTCATCGCCCTTCCTGTACCACTCCATCGCCTTCGTGAGATCGGTCTCTGTGCCGAGTCCGAACTCATAGCATATACCGACATGGAACATGCCGTTCATGTTCCCGCTCTTGGCCGCGGTGCGGTACATCTTGAACGCCTTCTCCAGATCCTTCTCTACTCCCAGGCCTTCCTGGAAGAGATATGCGAGATTGGTCCTTGCCTCGCTATTGCCTTGATTGGCTGCGAGACGGAAGTACCTTGCAGCTTCCTTGTAATCCTGTTCGACCGAGACCCCGTCCATATATGCGAGGCCGGCGTACATCTGCGCATCCGGTATGCCGTCCTTGGCGGCCTTGATCGACATCTCCGCCGCTTTGATAGCATCCATGCCCTGGTACTCGTTCTGCATGAACATACGTACAAGGAGAGTCATCGCTTCTGTCTGGCCTTTGTCGGAAGCGGCCTCGAGATACTCGTAACCGAGCTTCTCATCAGCTTCGATGTCCCAACCGAAGAGATAGGCCATCCCCAAGGCATACAGACCGTCGGCATCGCCTTTGTCTGCAAGTTCCTTTACCTGCTCCAAGGAGAGCTCCACATCCCCTTCTGGAGTATTGAATACAAAACCTCTCTCCTCAGCCATTTCAGATACCTCAATAACTCGTTGTCAAAAGACAGATTGTCTCTTTCGGAACGCTATCGAAAAAACCCAATATATATTATGCTCCAACCTACAGAACTGACATGATAGCATTAGATTTCAATCATCGACTTTCGCAGCCTTTCAATTTCAGATAATCAACATTGCACCTGTAACCTTCACCGAATTGATGCAGATCCTCGCCCTGTGCGATCCATGCTTCCCAATGTACCTCATGGTTTAACATCGCATCGACTCACCGATAAGTTCTTTATCGCATCATCCTGATGCCGTCGCGTTCCGATGACTAAGGTAAACATAAACGGCAGGACCATGGAGACATTCTACTCCGACGATCGTTCGGAATGGCGTGGCTGGCTCTGTGCCAATTTCCGCGATAGGGATGAGATATGGTTCGTCTTCCCGACTAAGGATTCTGGCGAGAAGGGCATCCTGTACAACGATGCGGTCGAGGAGGCCTTGTGCTTCGGATGGATCGACGGGATGGCCAAGAGGCTGGACGACACCCATCAGCTCAGAAGGTTCACCCCGAGGAGGAGCAGCACCTATTCGAGACCTAACATCGAGCGCCTGATCTAGATGGACGGATGTGGACTGATACATCCCGACGTCAGACCGATGGTCGAGGACATCATCCGTGCCCCGTATGTCTTCCCCGAGGACATCATCGATGGACTGAGAAGGGAACCTGATGTATGGGCCAATTACGTGTCGTTCCCCGAACCTTACAAAAGGATACGCGTCGCGTACATCGATGCCGCGAGGGGCCGCCCCGACGAGTTCAGGAAGCGCCTGGACAACTTCGTCTTCGCCACCCGCAAAGGCAGGATAATAAGCGGCTACGGCGGGGTCGGCAAGTACTACGGGACACAGGAAATGTGACTATCCGATTTCTAATCAATTTATACGAGAAATCCGATGATAGCTTATGAAGGCCCTCCGCATCATGGTGCCCATCATCCTGGCCGCATCCCTGGTCCTGCCTTTCTGGTCCATGGACTCCGATGCAATCGCGGAGGAGGATTTCGATTTCACGGTGGATTACGCGGCAAGCATCAGGGAGAAGACCATCTACACCTACGCCGAACCGGGGGAGCATAGGATGTTCGAGCTCACCATCGAGAACAAGAGCAGCACGGTTGCGGATGTCTCCGTCCGTGTTCCCGAGACCTTGGTCTGCCAAAATCCTGAGATAACGAGCCTCGCCCCTGCGGGGACCGAAGGGAGCTCAGGAACCTGGACGATCACGGCCCCCATCTCCGAGGACGAGAGCAAATCCACCATCATTGAACAGATCAATGTGGACATAGTGACATCTGAAAACGAGTCACTGAACATGGCATTCGATGTCGAGATCTCAGTCGATGAGGGGATGGATGAATACACGGCGATGCTGATGATGCTTGCGCTGATGTTCATGATGAGCGCCGACGGCAGCATGGAAGGCGGCGAGTCCGATCCGGGGATGGTCGCCCTCGTGATCTCAATCTCATTCATCATATCGTTCATCGCGGCGTTCGGTCCGCGCATATACGACCGGATAAGGAAATGATCATTCGCGGACAGGCTCGAAGTAGCCCATAAGGTATCTCTTGATGCACAGGTTGCGCTTATTCTGGATGCTGGAGGACTGCGGTCTCCCCGACCTCTGTGCATCGTACGCTTCGAACAGGCTGCCGGTGAAGGCACTCATATCATTACCCTTCCAATGATTCTCCAGCCTGACGAAGATCCCTCTGTAGTATCTGTTCGCTGCCTTGTGGACGTAATTGGAGAGAGCTTGCATGAAATCGTTGTTCGCCCTGATGATCCTGTAGCAGGATCTGCGCCTGAAGTATCCGGGCGAGTCGAACCTGTCGAACATCGCCCTTGCGTGTAGCACGGCGAATCTCGTCGCCGAACGGCTGAAGAGGTCGTCCTGATATTCCAGTGACGGGGATATCGAAGCATCGCACAGTGCGAGCATGACGGCCTTGGTCGAAGCCTTCGATGCAACATCCGCATCCTCCGACTGCCTTATGCGGTCGAACAGGCAGCCGATGATGTACCCCATCGGATCGAGATTGGAATGAAGGTCTTCGCTGCGGACCCTCCTGCTGATGGATTCGCAGATGCCGGCTATCCTCAATGGAATCTGACGGTCAGCATGATAGTCTGATGTATCGGCGAAGCATCCCTCCGCCAACGTCTCGACGATGACATCCGCATAGTCCCTGATATATCTGACATCCATGCCTCCGACGGCCTTGGACCAGCACTCGAGAGCTCCTTGGAAATCGGAATCCGATCTCTTGCCCCCGATCCAGAACAGCGCATCGGGGCACTCGGGATCGATGGATGTCATGAACTCGGAGATACGGATGATGCCATCGGCATCACGTTCATCCTCTGCGAGATACAACGGCATGCGGAGCGCGGAGATCATAAGCTCCGGATTGCTGTAGCCCCTTGCCCTGAGCTTGCCGCAGATGCCCATGACCAGTTCCGGAATCCTTCTCATGTCATGCAGTTCGACAATGGCGTGCTAGCAGCAATCTGCTATGGTCTCCAGCATGATGTCCGCATAATCCTCGACATATCTGAGGCTCATGTCTGGGATCGCCCTGTCCCATGATTCGAGGCCGCCGATGAGATCTGATGAGTCGAACAGCGAACCGCCCTTCCAGAACAGTGCGTCGCTGCAGAAGGGATCGATGTCGAGCATAGAATCCGCGATATGAAGAATCTCCCCTTCGTTGCGGTTGTCCTCCGCAATGAGGAGCAGGATATGCATCTTCGCGATTATCTCCTCGGCCGCAGGGTTGGGGATGTGCTCGAAGGGCTCGAAATTCAGCCCGGCATCCTGAACGGAATCATGGGTTTCTATAACATTGATATCCGGAGCATCGTCTGGAGCAGAGTTCCTTTCGCCGACCCCATATTCCTCCATGCCTTTTCCTCCGGAACGAGAATGGTGCGGATGGCGGGAATCGAACCCGCACATTTGCCTTGGGAAGGCAATATCCTAGCCGCTAGACCACATCCGCTTTTTCAGACTACATACAGTCCATCCCTAGGAATACGTAGGTTAGGGATAAACCCTCCGTCTGATGCCACTTGTATATGCGAGGGTGTTAATAAGAATACCTTAGAGCCGATCGGTCGGCCCCCGGCTCGAATAGATGTTCCTGAGATACTGATTCGCCTCTTCGTATCCCGGGAACATATGCTCCCATAACTTGAACTGGGCGTTGTGGGGACGGTGCTTCTTGGACATGTCCTGCCTCAGATGCAGTATCTCATGGTAGACCACATAGTCCAGGACATGGTCGGGGACATCGTCCGAATCGAGGATGGGATTCACGGATACCACACGGAAGGTCTGGTTGCATTGCCCGAAGCGGTACTTCGCCATATGGGTGGCCCATGTGAAGTAGGAGTTCCTGATATCGTCATCGTAGACGAGATCATTGTACATCAGCCGCTCGACCGAATCGATGAGATTCTTATTTCTGCCCTGCTGGCTCATGAGGAATGAGCGGGACCTTCTGAGGTATTTGGGCCTGTTGGAGACTATGAAGCTCTCCGAATGGATGTAATCCGATAGGGACTGCGGTGCCGAGAATCTGCGTCCGAGGGACCATTGTACTATCGAATGGCAGACATCCCTCAGAACGTTGTCCGGAGCCTCCTCGAGATAGTCCGACAGCTCGATCTGTATGCCCTGCCCTTTGATGCGGTATGCGTAGTTGATGTGGGCCAATGACTTCAGGATCACTGTGTACTCGTCGTAAGGGTAGACATCGTTGGGCCTGATGCGGTCGCTGACATCGATGCTTGCCATCATCACGCCTCACAACGATGTACTTCTGGGCTATCTTCCTCTTGGTGTCGTGCTCGCTGAATATTGGCTTCCCGTCCATATCCTTCCCCGAGCGATACATCGCAGTGGAGACGGTGGAAGGCGTAGGGGTGAAGATCTGGACCTGCTCAGGGCTTATGTGGAGCTGGTCATGGCAGAACCTGGACAGCTGGCGCATGTCCTCCTCCCTGCATCCCGGATGGGCTGCGATGAAGTAGTACGTAAGGAAGAGGTCCTTCCCGCATGACTGGGCGCACTGGTCGAACTTCCTCTTGAAATCCTTCAGCTGCTGCTGTCCGGGCTTGCCCATGGCCTTCAGGACCCTCGGAGAGATATGCTCCGGGGCGATCTTCATCTGTCCCGAGACATGGTGCTTCACCAGGAGATTGAGATAATCATCTCCTCTGGCCTTATCGGCGAGTATCATGTCGTATCTTATCCCTGAGTTGACGAACACCTTCCTCACCCCAGGTACGTTGCGGATGCGGTTGAGCAGACCGATCTGCCTGGAATGGTCGATATGCAGGCTGGGGCAAGGGCGGTCGCCAAGGCATGATTTATCCTTGCAGCAGCCGTTCCTCAGCTTCTTCAGGCATTCGATGCCGTACATGTTCGCTGTAGGCCCTCCAACATCCTGGATGATGCCGTTGAATCTGGGATCAGCCGCATACCTCTCAACTTCTCTGACGATCGATTCCTCTGAACGGGACACCACGGTACGGCCCTGGTGGACCGCTATCGCGCAGAAGGAACAGTCCCCGTAGCATCCGCGGTGCGTCGTGATCGAGTTCCTGACGGTCTGTATGGCCTTGACATCCCCGTCCTTGAGATAGAAGGGATGCACCCTGTTCTCGAAATCCATCTCGTAGACGGAATCCAGCTCCTCTGAGGTAAGCAGTCTGGACGGCGGGTTCTGGACGAGATAGCGGTTTGCATGAAGCTGGACCAATCCCTTTGCAGTAACGGGATCGCAGTTGTCCCTGAATATCCTGAAGGATTCCATGAATGCTTCGTTATCCTTAGAACAGTCCTCGTAGCTTGGGATGGGGATGTAGTCCTGAGGAGGCTCGTTGGATATGTAGCAAACTCCGGGAACGTTCTTCCAATCCCTTCCGTCCCTCATCGATTCCGCAATAGCCAGATTGCTCAATTCGGCCATGCCGTATGTGATAGCATCGGCCTTGGAGTCGAACAGGATGGACCTCCTCACAGAGTCCGACCAATAATCGTAATGTGCTATCCTCCTCAAGCTCGCCTCTATGCCCCCGAGGATGATGGGCTTGCCCTTTGCATACTTCTTGATGAGGTTTGTATATGCTATGCATGCCCTGTCCAGACGGCGGTTGTTCTGACCTCCGGGGGTGAAATCGTCATCCTTGCGGAACTTCTGCACTGCAGTGTAGTTGGCGACCATGGAGTCGACACACCCTGCCGACACCGACCAGAAGAGCTCCGGCACCCCAAGACGCGTGATATCATCGGGAACGTCGATCCTCGGCTGGGCGATGATGCCGACCCTGAAACCATGCCTGATGAGCCAGTGTCCTATCACCGCCGACCCGTTGTAGGAATTATCAGTGTATGTATCCCCGGAAACGATTATGACATCCAGGGATTCCCAACCCAAAGCGGTGATTTCCTCTCTTGTGGTCGGGATGAACATATGATCGGCTCAGAACCTCAATTCCATAATATAATCATTCATCTCGAAGCCCTCGCCGATCGGACTGTCGACTCTATCGATGGTCTTGAAACCGAGATGCTTATAGGCTCCGATGGCGGCTGTGTTCTCTCTGTTGACGGTGAGATAGATCGCGTTGACTCCCGCATCCCTGCAGTCCGATTTCAGCTTCGCAAGGACCTTCGTAAACAGTCCCTCACCCCGATGGTCCTTCGAGATGTACATCTTCGACAGGAACATCCGGTCTTTCTCCATATTGTATCCGATGTATCCTGCATCCTCGGTACCGCATACCACGATGTAGTACACGAAGCCCTTGGCTACGTAATCCGAGATCGGGCCGTAGCTCTGGAATGTCCTCACCATGTACTCGATCAGCCCGTGGTCGAGGAATGAATAGGCCTCAGGCCAGATGGTTGCTGCCAGATCTGAGACGCGGGCTATCTGCCCAGGTTCCCGGACCTGCTCGAATCGCAAGGACTTCCTGAGATCGCCGACATGCTTGACGTAATCGGCGATACCGAGCTCGAAATCAACACCGTATCTTACATCGGCACCTGAATAGAAAGTCCTCTTGATGGCCTCTACGGTGAAATCGACCGCCACCCTGACGGAATCCTCGAGGGAGAGCTTGTTCTCCAGAGCACCGACGAGAGCGGATCCGAAGACGTCCCCTGTACCGTGGTAGTATCCCTCGATGACGGGTCTCATGACCTGCCCTGTTGCTCCGGTCTCGTAATCCTTGAAGACGGCCCCGACGGTATCGCTGTCGAAGCTCACTCCAGTGATTACTATCTTCTTCAGTCCGAAGACCTCCGCCTCTTTGAATATGGATTCTATGTACTCCCAAGTATACGGTCCCGGCCTGTACTCGAGGCCGAGCATGAAGCACAGCTCCGTGAGGTTGGGCATCAGGACATCCGCCTTCTCGCACAGGGTGCGCATCCCCTTGGGGAAGGATTCGTCGAAGATCGTGTATAGCTTGCCGTTGTCTGCCATGACGGGATCCACATAGACCGTGGTCTTCTCGTTAGAGAGATTGTCGATGAGATCCTTCACAAGGTCTATCTGCTCGAAGGAACCCAGGAACCCGGTGTAGAACGCATCGAATGTAAGGCCGAGCGACCTCCAATGGTCCTGGATGGGGACTACGTCCGATGTTAAGTCGCGGTAGGTGAATCCCTGGAAACCGCCTGTATGCGTAGACAGGACAGCCGTCGGAAGAACAGAACATTCGATTCCTACCGACGATATTATCGGAAGGGCGACGGTCAGAGAGCATCTACCGACACAGGATATGTCGTGTACGGCCAGGATTCTACCATGAGTCATATTCGCTTGACCGATAGCATTGTTAAAAAGTATTTCTATAAACATGGTATACTGCAAACATGGACGTATCCGATGTGTATCTGGAACGGGCTCTGAAGGAACACAACTCAACCGTCAACATGCTGGAGAACGGAGGGCCGTCTCCGGAATTGGTCGAAGCGTACGTGAACCGCGGATGTGTCCTGTATCTCATGGGATACTTCACTTCAGCCATGGAAGACCTGACCGCCGCTTCCGATATAATCGATGGTCTCGAATCCGAAGGGGTGGGCATAGATGCGGGGACGTTCGTCAAGGCACATGCAACGATGGGTTCGATCCTCTTCGAGCAGAACTCCGATGCGTCGGAGGAATATGAGCGTGCTATCGAGAGGCTTCCTGCACTCAGGGCCGATTCGCGCCATTTCGACAAGGCCGGCATAATCCGCATGTGCATCGAATCGGCAGAGAACCTCCTGGATTCCGACGGGTGCGAGCAGTCCTTGGCATTCGTCGATAAGGCCCTGTCCCTCCTCGAGAACTCCTTCGACCGCTGGTCCGGGAACAGGAAGATGGAGCTGCACACGCTCAAGGGCGAATGCTATCTCGCGCAGCAGGACTTCCAGTCCGCCATAGGCTGCTATTCTGATGCCATCGCCGTGGGCACAGACCTTCTTGACAGCTCGGAGATAGAGGATATGGAGGAACTCATCGTCCCTATAATCTCAAGATCCCAATGCGAGAACGAGATAGGCCTTGACGACGCATACCTGTCCGATCTCGAACTCTCGATTAAGCTGATGGAGGAGATGGTCCGGATCAACAAACTGAGCGATACGGAGATCCTCATCAACATGCATCATGAGGCCGCTTCGGCACTCATGGCCAAGGGCAGGATGGAGGAGGCGGAGAAGCATCTGATCCGCGCTGTTTCGATGGGAGTCGATGGTGCGAAGGATTATCTGAGGAATCAGACCAACGCAGAATTCTGACTTTCAGCGAACGTTGCAATACGATTATATGAGTCCCCCGACATGGTCCGCATATGATGGGGATGTTCTGTAAGAATTGCAAGAGCCTTCTGCCTCCTGGCTGCAAGGTATGCATCTCATGCGGTTCTCAGATCAATCCCGAATGGGTGAGCAACCAGTCATCCCTCGACGGCATCGGTCCGAAGAAGACTGCCGTCCAGCTTGTGAGGGAGGAGAACAAGGATGCCCCATACCTCCCGTATGTCCCGAGAGGCTGTCAGATGGACATCATCTCGGACATTAGGAATGCATTGAACGAGGGAAGGCACATCATCATCGAATCCGGGACAGGCACAGGTAAGACCATAGTGTCCCTCTCCGCCGGCCTGGAGCATGCAAAGATCGCCGGTAAGAAGATCATCTACCTCACAAGGACCATCTCCCAGAGCGACCAGGTCATGAGGGAGCTCAAGGCCATATCCCGCGTCAAGGAGGTCTCCGGACTTACAGTCACCGGACGCAACAAGTCGTGCCCGCTCTTCAGGGGGACCAAGGATTACGAGAACCTCTCCCCCAAGGTGCTTTCCATGATGTGCGAGGAGAAGCGCTCCAAGAGCATCAAGAACCGGGCCGGGGGATGCCGCTACTTCGACAGGATAAAGACTGAGGTCGACAACGTCGGGAACTATGTCAAGACCAGCTTCCCCACATCAGACGATCTCGACAGATACTGCGAGAGGATAGGCGTGTGCCCCTATGAGATGAAGAAGCAGCTCATGAAGAGCGTGGATGTTGTGGCGGTGCCGTATGTTCACATCCTATCATCGGATATCCGCGGCAACCTGATGGTCAATCTCGGCCTTGAGGATACACCGGAGGGCATCCTCTTGATAGTCGACGAGGCGCACAACCTGGTGGATGCCGCAAGGGACCAGGAGAGCTTCACAATAGACCGCGGCATGGTCGACAATGCCATCGATGAATGCAGCACCATGCGCGGTAATCCGACGGTCTGGATGGAGGTCGGGCTCAAGGAGTTCCTGATGTTCTTCAAGAACTGCATCAGGAACGTCGCCACAGAGAAGCTGGGGCTCAACGAGAAGGAGGTCGTGCTTACCGACGATTACATCGAGCAGCGCATGATGTCGAAATTCTCCATGAAGTCCAACGACCTCGATTCCGCTATAGAGAGGGTCATCGACCTCGGAGAGGCCAGGACGGAGATCCTCATGGAACAGGGGGACAACCGCGTATCGGAGATACAGACGCTGGGCATCGCCATGCGCGACTGGTGCTCGTCAGCATCCAACAGATTCGTGAGATCGCTCAAGGTTGACCAGGATGGGGAATACCTGAGTGCCAAATGCATCGATCCGTACGAGATATCGCTGTTCCTCAACAGCATACCCGGGGCCATACACATGTCCGGTACGCTCCAGCCGCTCGACCAATATGCAAGGGTGCTCGGGCTCAAGGGCAATCCCAGGTTCAGGATGTACCCGTCCCCGTTCCCTCCCGAGAACAAATCAGTCCTCTACGTGAACGACGTCACCACCCAGCAGAAGGAGATGCAGAAGGACCCCACGATGCAGAAGCGCATCGAGAGATACATCTCGATGCTATGCAACTCGGTCGACAAGAACACCCTGGTCTTCTTCACCTCATACTACTACATGAAGCAGATGAGGCCCTACCTCGAGACCCATGTCAACAAGAACCTCTACTGGGAGGAGTCCAGGAACCAGAGGAAGACCATGGAGAACCTGGCCGCATTCCGCAACGGCAGGGATGGGGTGTTCTTCTCAGTCATGGGAGGTTCGGTCGCCGAGGGGATGGACTTCCCCGGCGATGAGCTCTGCTTCGCCATTATAGTTGGGATTCCATATCCCCCACCATCATCGGAGCTGAAGGCCATGTCTGCGATGTTCGACCAGAGATACGGTGCTGGCAAAGGATGGATATACACGAGCGAGGTTCCTGCCATCAGAAAGATGAAACAGGCCATCGGACGTCTAATCAGGACCGAGACCGACCGCGGAATGGCGGTCATCCTCGACAGCAGGGCATCGAGATACGTGAAGCAGCTGGATGCCAGGCTCACAGACGATCCGGCAGGCGAAGCAGCGAGGTTCTTCAGATGAACAGGATCATGGACGTTAAATTCTGGATCGTTCTTGGGATCATCCTCGGACTCGTCCTCGGATTCGACCATCCAGATGCCCCCAACATGCTCATCATCACCCTCATGCTCCAGATGACCCTCGCCCTGCAGGGTCTGAGATTCGATTTCTCGGACATGACCGAGAACAGGAAGGGTGTGCTGATATGCCTGCTACTCTGTTTCGCTCTCAACACCGGCATCACTCTCGCAACAGGTCTGCTCTTCATCGATGACAAGGCGCTCTGGTACGGATGGGTCATGCTCTCCGCCGTCCCCTGCGCCATATCGGTGATGACCACCGCATTCTATCTCAAAGGGGACATGAAGCTCTCCATGCTCGCCTTCTCCTCGATATATGTCGTCGCTCTTGTCGTCACCCCCCTGCTGACCCATCTCCTGATGGGTGAGGCGGCCAGCTGGACCAAGATCCTCGAATATGTCCTCCTGTTCGTCATCATACCTGTCGTAGTGGATATCCCGCTCAACAGGATAACCATCCCTCCGATCGTGAAGATCATGTCGATGAACCTCATCCTGCTGTGCATGGTCTTCATCAGCGTCGGGTTCAGGAGGGATTACATCCTCGAGAACCCTGATGTCGCCGCCTGGCTGCTCCTAGCGAACATGGTCAGGATATTCGTCCCATGCTACATCCTGCTGTTCCTCCTGAAGAGGATCGGAGTAGCCAAGGACCGTGCGGTCATATACTGTGCAATGGCGACCTGGAGGAACTCGGGTCTCGCAGCCACGCTGTGCATCGTGATGTTCTCATCCACATATCCCAATGCCCTGCTTCCGGCGGTCCTGTCCCTGATGGTCGAGAACCTTTGGTTCGTGATCTTCCAAGGTACCTATGACAGGATTTGGGATTCGAAGAAAGAGCCCACTTTCAGTTGATTTGATATAGTAATTCCTCAATCGGCTACTCAAGCGGAGGTAGCCAAGCGGCCTACGGCGCCGGTCTTGAAAACCGGTGGAGCATCTCCTCGAGGGTTCAAATCCCTTCCTCCGCGCCTTTTATTCTCAGCTGTATGGGTCCCCAACGATATCATCCATCAGCTGATCCATATGATCGTCGCCTTTGAGTTGGAAAATGAATGCTGATGCGAATAGCGGATAATGCTCTATGCCCTGCTCATCGGTGAATACATTGCCCTTCTCGAAGATCACCCTGCGTTTGACGTTGTCGTTCCCCAAGGTCTTCTTCAATGAGGGATAGTTGCGGTGCTTCCCCCTCTTCACCTCCACGGCAACCAGACCGTCGCTTTCTATTACCATGTCCAGTTCCATCTTGTCAGTGCCGTTGGACTTACGATAGTAGTACAGCTTGTAGCCTGATTTCATCAGGGCCTCGGCGACAGCATTCTCCGTAACTGCACCGAAATCGAATGCGGTGTCGCCCATCATGATCGCCACTCTTGACTCCGGACCCATCATGTTCATGAGCATTCCTGTATCTGACATGTAAACCTTGAAAACATCCTTTGTGACGAAACGTCCTACAGGCTGTCTCAGATCAGTCATGGATCTGCAATAGTTTCCATATCCTGCGGCCATTATCCACAGGAGATTCTCCATGTACTTCTCCCCGGAGCCGCGGGATCCGCCTCCGTCTATGCGGGAATATGTGAAACGCTTATTCGTACTGGACAACTGGTTTGAAATCGATTCGAAACACTGCTGCGTTTTTACCACATCTATCCCTTTGTTGTAGCGGTTGATATCGTTGATACAGGTCTCCCTTATGGATTCAAGAGCCCTTTCCGCTTCTGACATTCCGCCTTCCACAAAACCTTTGACTGCATCCGGCATGCCTCCTACCACCATGAATGCATAGAATCTGCGAGAGAATACATCAACATCCACATCCGACAATCTTTCTCTTTTGATCAATGATTCACGTACCCTGTCGATATCCTTCTGTTTTACCCCTGTGGCCAGCAGAAACTCCTCGAAATCCAGGGAATACATAGTAATGTGCTCTTCCCCCCCCCCTACCGGAAGCATGTCGTCATTCGGGACATTCTTGTATATGCCCAATCTGGAATCAGATACTCCAAGAAGCGACCCTGAGGCGACAACATCGTACCTTCCGTCCTCAGAAAAATATTTCAGCATCGATCTGGCCTTGGTCGATTCTTGAATCTCGTCCAGGATGATGAGGGTATCATGTGGGCGAATTTCTGATTCTTTATACCTGACTTTGACACATCCGCCTTATTACCCTTTCAAAAAATGGGATTCGTCAGGATTTGACAGTTGATAAGCAACAG
>SUSV01000001.1 GCA_015063245.1 Thermoplasmata archaeon | reverse complement strand
CGGTGGGCGCCAGAACTTTGACATTAGATTTGGTTCAGACCTACCATCTTGAACACATCCAACTGTCAAAGTCAGGTTTATACAGCGATATGGCATCGATGATGGAATCGATCTCTTGATTCTCCTTGAATATTTTCCGCGCCAAAGGTTCTTTGAACATGTCCAATTTGACATAATTGGAGTACTCGGTACTTCCAAAATACTCCAGAATGAACGTCTTACCTACCTGACGCTGTCCCTTCACGACCAAGCATTTGTGGTTGCGCTTTTTCCACTCGATTAGACTTTTGAGGACCTTGCGCTGTAGCATGATAGTTCGTGTATTTCCAGATATAAATAATCTGCAAAAACACGGAGGTTTTCTCGGAAAAATCTGCAAAAACACGGATGTTTTCTTGGAAAAATCTGCAAAAACACGATTTTGAGCTGATCTTCTGATGTGCTAATCTTACAGGGTCGATGAGACATCTTGCATGATGCGCATCGAGGAGCTGCATTGGCTACATGCAACCTTCAGTAAACCCTCAAGCGTTCTGACAAGGCACATGGGGCTCATCAATAGGATGTGCCGGATTCCCCACATAGATGGAATCGTCGGGCACATCCTTCGTCACAACCGATCCGGCACCGATTATGCACCTGTCGCCGATCGTGACGCCGGGAAGAACGGTAACATTGGCGCCGAGCCAACAGTCGTCTCCGACCTTGATGGGTTCCCCCCTCACGATATGGGTTCTCCTCTCGACAGGACCCTTGGGATGGACCGCTGTCACCAAATGGCAGTCCGGTCCGATCTTGGTATGGTCCCCTATGATTATGCTAGCAGTGTCGATGAAAGTGCAGTTGTAGTTGATCAGGACGTCCTTCCCCAGGTGGATGTTGAAACCGAGGTCGCATCTGAACGGGAATATGATAGCTGTGCCCTCATCCTGCTCCTGCCCTGTGATGTCCTCTATCGCATCCTTTATCTTATCGGGAGGTACGATGGAGGTGTTGTACTTCTGTATCTTCAGATAGCATTCGCGCAGAAGTATGTCGAATTCCTGCCTGTTGTCGGGCCGGATCCATTCCCCTGCATCCAGCACCTTCCTGATGTCATCGTACATGTGAACCTTTCATGGACTGCGAATTGAAAACCATATCGGGTGAAAGTCGGATAATCGACGGTTTATCGGTTGCAAGGGAAGACATATTCATCTGAATGCTGTGCAATGGAACAAGAGCGATGGACTTTATGATGTCCTCCAAGGTGTTCGGAATGGGCACAATATGATTCCGTCCTGAGGTTCTTCGGTCTCGAGGACATCGGGAGGGTCTTCGTCGGCAGAGCCAAGGACATCAGGGATATCGCGGGCAGCAGGTCCCTGGAGGACGCCCGCGCGTTGGGCCTTTCCCTCCATTGATCCGAAAGGTGGCTGCAAGACGTTTCAATCCCATTGTCTTATGGCCACCCTCTGTTATTAATTGTTAAAGTTATTATCCTTTTTTGTCCATTATTTAATAATTTCATTTAGATGATTTTTCAACATAGCCAGACAAAAAATTTTATTGAGTAATCCTCAAAAATTAGTACGATTTTAATTATCAATTTCCGAAAAGATTTTTTAATGTTGGATGCACTTTTTATTAACATGACCTTAGGACTCGGATTGGATACGGGAGGAACCTATACCGATGCCGTTATCATCGATCTCGCTAACAACGAAGTGCTCTTCTGTACCAAGTCACACACAACTAGAGAAGACCTCAGCATAGGTCTTCGGAATGTAATGATGAAAGTCCCCAAAGAATACATCCCCGACATAGGCGTTGTATCGCTTTCATCCACACTGGCGACCAACTCGGTCGTAGAAGGAAAAGGGTGCAGGGTAGGTCTCATCTGCATTGGAATCGATTATGACAACTCCGTCAAATCAGACTATTCTGTTGAGATCGCAGGAGGCCATGACCTCCACGGGAATGAGGCGAACCCGCTGGATGAGGAGGCGGCCAGAAAATTCCTCGAGAGCATCAAGGGGAAGGTCGACGGTCTTTCGATCAACGGATTCCTATCGGTGCGTAACCCCGACCATGAGAACCGGATCAAGGAGATCGCCAAATCGATCCTCAACGTGCCGATCGTGTGCGGACATGAGCTCTCATCGGGACTCGGATTCAACGAGAGGACCTCAACGTCCATCATGAACGCTCGTCTCATCCCTATCATCGACGACCTCATCAAATCAGTGAAGAAGGTCATGACGGAACTATCGATCCGTGCTCCGCTGATGATCGTCCGCGGTGACGGTTCGATGATGGGAGAGGACATCGCCAGGGAACGCCCGGTGGAGACCATCATCTCCGGACCTGCGGCGAGTCTTATCGGTGCGATGATGCTGACCGGACGCAAGGACGCTATCGTCATGGATATGGGAGGGACCACGACCGATATCGGTATCCTCCGCAACGGAAGGCCGCGTCTCGATCCAGAGGGAGCTGTGATCGGCGGAAAGCGCACCAGGGTCCTGGCGGCGGATATAGAGACATCGGGTATAGGGGGAGACAGCCGTTTCCTAGTCAACGGACCCTGCCTCGTACTGTCATCACTCAGGGTGATGCCTGTCTGTCTTGCGGCATCTGAATGGGATTGCGTAGCGGAATACTACAAGAACCTCTCGAGCGAGAAGAGCCGTCCGACGCCCGCTGCGTTGGGAGAGGACAATATCGTCCTCGATTCGGAGATGTTCAGGACGCTTAACATACCTGAGGACAAGAGCATCATCACCTCTTCCGACCTCGCCCTGCTCGAGCTGCTCAGGGAGCACCCGTACAGCCTCGTTCAGGCCGGAGAGAAGCTCGGCCTGCATCCTCTCAGCTTCAATATCCATAAGATGGAATCCCTCGGATACATACAGCGTATCGGGGTCACACCTACGGACATCCTGCATGCCGAGGGCAGCTATACCGAATTCAATGCCGAAGCCTCGAAGACCGCCGTGAAGTACCTGGCGGACCACCTGGGCTGGGACAGCGAGAAGCTCATCACTGAGGCGAAGAAGAAGATCAAGTACAAGCTGTGCATGGAGCTGATGAAGGTCGTCTTCCACGAGGAAGAGGCCACAACCATATCGGATACGAGCCGGAGCATGCTCTGGAAAGCCTTCTTCCACGAGGATTCCAAGGACTACAGCTGCTCGATAAAGCTCAACCAGCCGATTATCGGTATCGGAGCCCCCTGCGGAGTCTACATCAGGTGGGTCGGGGAGGCGCTGAACACCGAGGTCATCATCCACGAGCACTCCAGCGTCGGAAACGCCATAGGTGCGATCACCTCCAGTATCTCCGAGGTGCTGGACATCCTGATCAAGCCTGCGACAATCGGTATAACAGAGAGCAAGGTTGAGGTCTTCTCCAAGATGGGCAACTCCGTACACGAGAATCTCGATGAGGCGATGAAATACGCTGAGGAGATGGGACGCAAGTATGTCCTCGAGGCCATCGACCGCAGCGGAGCCGAGGATGTCTCCATCGACGTTGATGTCGAACGCAAGACGTTCAAGTACGGAAACTGCAAGGACTTCGGTGACGACAACCCACTGATAGAAGTTCACATGACCATTAGGGCTGCCGGAAAGCCCAAACAATTCGAGGTAAATCCATGAAGATCGGTATCCTAGCCTGCGACATACTCAAACCGGAGATCGAGTTCCTTACGAAGGACGACCCCGATTTCACCGAGAGGAAATACTTGGAATTCGCACTCCACGAATGGCCCGAACATATGAAAGAAGTCATCCTGCAGGAAGCGAAATACTTCGAGGGCATCGTAGATGTCCTCTTCCTCGGCTACGCTGTATGCAACTCGCTGGATAGGATCACCGAAGAGATCAAGATTCCCGCAGTGATGCTGAAGGGCTGCGACTGCATCGAGGCCATCCTCGGCCCTGATGAGTACAAGGCGGAGAAGAGCATCTGCACCGGAACGTGGTTCAACACGCCCGGATGGGCCATGGAGGGAACGAATGGTCTGATCAAGGAGATGCATCTCGATGAGATCGAGGGTTTCGAACCCGAGTTCTTCTTCGACATCATTTTCGACTCGTATCAGCGCACCCTGTTCCTGGATACCGGCGTCGGGGATTCAGAACACTACATGGAACTCTCCAAGAAGTTCGCCGATGAGCTCAATCTGAAGCACGACTGCAGGAAATGCGACATACACCGCATAGAGGACACGATCAAACAAGCAAAGGAATTAGCAAGAAGTCTAGGATAAGGTGAGAACCAATGGCAAAAGTCGAAGTGAACATGCACACCTGTGCGAAGAAGCACATAATCGAAGTGACCATGAACGACGAGGGAAACCTCGATGTGAAGATCACTACCAACTGCCCTCACGTACAGGAATATGCCGACAAACTGAAGGAGATCACGCTCGAGGATGTTACGAGTTTCGCCGGAAGCAAGGTCGTCGACCCCGACATCAGGGCGACGCTGTCCGTGCCGTGTCTCGTGCCGAACGCAGTCTTCGATGCGGCATGGATCGAGGTCGGGATGCTCTCCAAGAACCTGTGCAACCAGGCGCATAACAACGAGATCATCCTCGACGGACAGGAATGAAACCGTGGGGGTCCGACCCCCCATTCCAAACCCCTTCAATCCGCTTGGCGGATATAGCTTCCTTGATTTTCATCGATTTTGAACATCGGACTCAAATTTTGATGGGATGGATTATATATCCATAATCAGTTTACTACTTATGCAACCGATCACCTGTGATGAACTGTTGAGAGTTATCGGTGACAATCCGATGATCTGCACACGTTCCATCATCAAGAAGCTCCGTCCGACAGAGTTTCAGGATGCCGAAGCATACAGGTCATACTTGGATGATGTGAAACCAAAACTATTCGGTCTCTGGCAGGACGGGATAATCGTATCGTCCAAGGTACAGTGTTGCACCTTTAACCTGAAACAATGGCAGCTCGTTGAGAGCTGATATCTTCTAATGTAGCAAACAAACCAATTATTCCGGCTTTGAAAAAGCCGGATTAAATTGTTTTCATCTCGTCTTCTTCACGACGATGTAGCATATCAGCATCACCAGTGCGAACACGATCGGTATGATGATGCTGTCCGAGAACAGGTAGACCAGTCCGGCCCCACCTACAGCGATCAAGACGAATCCCCACAGCAGTGCCGCGCCGGCCTCGGACGTGCCCTGTACGTCCTCCACCTGGCTGCGCCCGAAGGAGGATATGATAAGGTATACGCCTATGAAGATAAGCGGAACACAGATGACAGGGATGAAACCCATGTCGTAGTAGAACATCAGCAAACCGATGATGATGCCTATTATCACCATGACGGAACCGTAGGCGCCGCCCTTGGATATCTTGGCTTCCTCTTCGCTCATGCTACTCGAATCGGGATACTGATAAAAGAACAATCGCCTCAATCGGCTATGAAATCCTCTTTCCTTATCAGCTTCGGGTATCCTCCCCGTAGCATCTTGCGCAAGCTGTACGCTCCGAGGCCCAGACCGTAGAACGCACCGACGAACTCAGCAATGACTATACCCCACCATACGGCATCCAGCGTGCCGTATGTATCGCCGAGGTAGATGCATATGGGAAGACGGACGAAATTGAGAACCACGGTGCATGAGAGGGATCTCATACCCCAACCCATGGACTGGAAATAACCTGCCGAGGTGTATCCCAAGGGGCAGACCGGCAGGAATATAGCGCAGATCAGGAGGAAATAGGCCATCTCATCCCTGATTGCCATCGTCTCCTCCGAATAGGAGAACGGTATGACCAGATATTGGGATGAAAGCAGGATGATCAGAGAGACCATGAGGCATATGGCCACTCCGTACTTTATGGCTAGGATATAGACCTCCTTGATCTTATGGGCCTTCTTTGCACCCAGCGCGGCTGCGCAGATCGGCACTATGGCAAAGCCGATGGCCATCGTCGGCATGAGGAACAGGTCGATGATCTTCCAGCTGTTCCCGTAGATCGCTACCCCGTCGACGGGCGAGATCCCGTCTATGATGTCGTTCATCGACATCATCACCACCGACATCAGAACAAGTTCGAGGGACGCAGGTATTCCGACCTTCAGGATATCCCATATGAGGGGAACGTTGAACCTGAAGCGCCTGAGAGGTATCCTGACGAAGGTATCCTTCCTGAGGAAATACCAGAAGACGACAAGGGCAAGGGGGATGGTTACGGACAATGCGGTCGCGATCGCGGCTCCGCTGACTCCCATGTCCAGTCCGAAGATGAAGATGGGGTCGAGGATTATGTTGAGCCCTGCCCCGATGACATGAATGATCATCGAGCGCCTTGCAGCGCCTTCGGACCTCAGGAGGGCGCTGAATGTATCTCCGATAAGGATCGCAGGGACCGAGACGAAGATGGGTATGGCATAATCCATACAGGCATCCATGTTGGAGGCTCCGCCGCTGATTTCTATCAGATACTCCGCTGACAGAAGGAATACCGCTGCGATGATCAGGCTGATGACGATCGTCAGGATGAACGCCTGCGATGCGACCTGGTTCGCCCCGTTGCGGTCTCCTGCCCCGATCCTCCTGGCCAGGGCCTGCGATGCTCCGACACCGATACCGTTGCCCAGACCTATGGTGAGGAAGAAGATGGGGAATATCACATTGACTGCGGCCTGTGCCTCCACGCCTATCGATGTGAGCCACACGGTGTCGATGATATTGTTGATGCTCTGGACGAGATTCGCTATGACTATAGGTATGGCCATGGCAAGAAGCGCCTTCTTGGGATTGCCGAGCATCACCTCGACATCCTTGGTATACCCGTTCTCCTCAGACATCAGCCGTCAGTACCCTCATAGCCTTATAAACACTATCGCAGTCTCACGTGAATGGATTATTCTACATGTTCGCAGATTACGGAACGGAACAGACCGGATGATGATTGAACGTGGCTGATGCGTGATGAGCCCTATGAGTTCTGACGGTGTTCCGCTTCTCACTCGACCGAATAGTCGGTCATGCCAACATATCTGATGAGGTCGGAAAGCTTCATCCCATTCTCCCAGCGCATTATGTAATTGCCGCTGGAAGTGGTCTCGAAGGACGGGATCCTGCGGTACAGGATGGCGTTGCGCCCTTTGAAATTGTGATCGGTAGGGATGGTGAAGACTCTCCAGGGATCCCCGCGATAGGACTTGAGCCTGTACGCATATATGGGAACCAGATGTGATTGCGTACAGACCTGCAGCATATCGTTCGCCTGATCTATCAGACGGGCGCTCTTGCTGAAATGCAGGACGTTCTCGCTGGAGCTCTTCACTTCGATGGGGAATGAGAAATCCCATCTCATGGCGACCAGGTCTATCCCCAGGGACCCTGCTGCACGTGTCACCAGGAATGGGTTCTTCAGCATCGAGCTGTACGCCTCCCTCTCGACATCGCTGCATGTCTTGATCATCTTGGCGACTGTCTTCTCGTCGCCGGATAGAAGTCCTTTCAGTTCCCTTTCATATGGTTCGCCTGGTGCGGCCATGTAACATCCCAGTCAAGCTATCCGCTGCAGGATATATAAACAAGACAAGGGGAGGTGAGTGAAAGTGGTAAAAGTGGAGAATAGGGGGAATACCCCCTTTTAAGGTTTCAAGGCGAAAGCCTGCTGGGATCCCTGGGGAAGAGGATGGCTTCCCTGATGTTGGGCAGGTCCAGCATCTTGACGAGCAGTCTCTCGATACCGATACCCCATCCGCCGTGCGGAGGCATACCGTACCTGAAGGCGTCGAGATAGAATCCGAAGTCCTCGGGGTCGAGACCTTTCTTCTCCATCCTTGCGACGAGCCTGTCATACCTGTGCTCCCTCTGTCCTCCGGAGGAGATCTCCTGACCCTTGTAATCGAGGTCGAAGGCATATGAGAACTCTGTACCGTCCTTCTCCATGATGTAGAAAGGCTTTGCCTCCTCGGGGTACTCGACGATGAAGTACAGGTCCTTGCCCTGCTTCGCCATGTAATCCCCGACGATCTTCTCACCCTCGGTTCCGAGGTCGTCGCCGTTCTTCAGGGGGAGCCCTCCGTCGTTGACGATCTTCAGGCACTCGCTGTATGTGAGCTTGGGATAGGGCCTTGAAGGCACGACGATCTCCTTTCCGATGATCTCGAGCTGCTTCTGTCCCTTCTCCTTGAGTCCGGTGATGACGTGGTCGATGATGACCTCGATCATTGCGAGGACATCGTCCATGCTCTGGATCCAGGACATCTCCCCGTCGAATGAGATGAACTCTGTGACGTGACGGTTAGTGTTGGACTGCTCGGCACGGAATGCGGGTGCGATCTCGAAGACCCTGTCCAATCCGGTGGACATGAGCACCTGCTTGTAGAGCTGAGGGGACTGCGAGAGGAAAGCGTCCTTGTCGAAGTACTTGATCTTGAAGAGCTCGGCACCGCCTTCCGCTCCTGCAGCAGAGATCTTGGGTGTGAAGACCTGCGTGAAGCCGTTCTCACGGACGGCCTCCTCGATGAGTGCGACCATCATGGATTTGAGCTCGAAGATCGCTTTGACCTCGGGCTTCCTGAGATCCATGAACCTGTTGTTGAGACGGGTGTCCATCTCTACGTTTACCTTGTCGATGACCCCCATGGGGAGCGGTACCCCTGCAGCGCTGTGCAGCTGATACTCCGAGGGGATGAGCTCGAGACCGAGTGCGGTCTGGTTGCTCTCCTTGACCTCACCGGTAACGGAGATGACGGATTCCCTTGAAAGAGATGTAAGCTCATCGAAGAGCTCCTGACCGATCTTCTTCTTGGGCATCGTGACCTGGATGATGCCGAACCTGTCGCGGAGCTGCAGGAAAGCGATACCTCCCATGTTCCTGATATCCTGTACCCATCCGTTGACGGTAACGATACCGTCGCCGACGGCGATATTGCTGGAATCTTTTAATGCTGTCATAATAATCCCTGATTAGACTCCTGTTAATAATAATGATTCACTTCTTCTTGGCCTGGTTGGCCACGGCGTTCATCTTGGCGTTGACAGCTTCCTGGTCCCCCAGGTATCTCTTGGAGACGACCTTGAAATCGGGATCGAATTCATAGACGAGCGGGACGCCGGTAGGGATGTTGACGCCGACGATATCCTCATCCGATATGTCCTCGAAGTATTTCACGAGGGCACGCAGCGAGTTGCCGTGCGCCGCGATGATGATCCTGTCTCCTGCAAGCATCCTCGGCCTGATGACATCGTTGAAGAAGGGCACAGCCCTGGCGACGGTGTCTTTGAGGCTCTCGGTGAGAGGGAGCGACTCCCTGGGGACCCCCCTGTACTGTTCCTGGAGTGCGGGATTCCTTTCGTCATCCTCGGCAAGGGACGGCGGTGGGATGTCGTACGACCTCCTCCACTTCTTGACCTGGTCCTCACCGTACTTCTCGGCGGTCTCTGCCTTGTTGAGTCCCTGTAGCGCACCGTAGTGACGCTCATTGAGCTTCCATGTCTTTATGACAGGCAGCCATTCACGGTCCATCTCGCATAGCGCGATGTTCAAGGTATGGATTGCACGCTTGAGATAGGATGTATAGCATACATCGAAATCCAAACCCTCTTCCTTCATCAGCTTACCTGCCGATGACGCCTCTGACCTTCCGGTCTCGGAGAGATCCACATCGGTCCATCCTGTGAATAGGTTCTGCTTGTTCCATTCGCTCTCCCCGTGACGGAGCAGAACCAATCTCATATTGCCTGTCATTAAGAGTTCAATCACGCGCGCATATATTAGATTTTGAGTCGGAGAATTATTATTATTTTTGATTCGAATAAGTGGCCATCTTTTATATTGAAATAATTATTATTGGATGTAACTATAATAAATTATAAATAATATTACGATAGACTTAATAATTTATCTTAGAATTTTTGCAACCATAAATCGATTACTAAACAAGCAAATTATGGAAAATCTGACCAAGCTTTAAATACTAATCAACTAATAATTTGGTAGCTAAAACAAAAATGTATGGATTACAAATCCATCCATAGATTCTTTTAAATACATATGGATGGATTTTATTAACATCCCGAAAGGGAAGCAAAGGAGGAAACAAAAATGAGTAAGGAAGAGATCTATCAGGCTCTGTGCGACGCTGTCGTCAACCTAAAGATCAAGGAGTCTGCACCATTGGCGCAGAAAGCTCTCGACGAGGGATTGGATCCCGTCGAGACAATCAACGAAGGTCTTGTCAAGGGAATGACAATTGTAGGAGACAAGTTCGCTGCACACCAGATGTTCCTGCCTCAGGTACTGGTAGCATCAAAGGTACTGTACGCCGGACTGGACATTCTGATCCCTGCAATCCCTGCAGGAGCACTTGACAATGCGAAGAAGGCCGGAGCATCTGTCGTCGAGGGAGATGTTCACGACATCGGAAAGAACATCGTCAAGA
Organism: Thermoplasmata archaeon; assembly: GCA_015063245.1. Classification (GTDB taxonomy): domain Archaea; phylum Thermoplasmatota; class Thermoplasmata; order Methanomassiliicoccales; family Methanomethylophilaceae; genus Methanoprimaticola. Next base: position 346,114 of record SUSV01000001.1, on the reverse strand, counting down.
CCATGCTGACCGCAGGCGGATTCATCGTCACCGACTTTGGAAAGGACACGCCGCCCAAGACCATCGTCGACGGAGTGAAGAACGAGGGACTCGACATCCTTTGTCTTTCAACCCTTATGACCCCCACAATGGATGCAATGAAAGCAACCATCGATCTCCTCAAGGAGACCGGACTCAAGGGCAACTGTACAGTTACCATCGGTGGACCACCTACCTCACCCGAGTTCGCGAAGTCCATCGGTGCGGATCACCGTGACAACAACGCACAGGACTGTGTCGCCTGGCTCAAGGGATGATTGAAATGGTTGCACCAATGACCCCTTATCAGAGAGCTATTGCATCCGTGATGAATGAGCCTGTGGACGAGCTCTGTTCATCACCTCTCGCACTCGGACTTGCAAGGAGGCTCATGCCGCAGACAGTGACATACAAGGAGTGGGCGACCACCCCCGAGCTGGCAGCCCAGTCGTTCGTCAGAGCATACGAAGTATGGAAACTTCCGTTCACAGTATGTCTGGTCGATCTGTCGGTCACTGCATCTAACTTCGGTGCACACGTCAGGATGGACAAGGAAAACACACCCTTCGTCGATGAACACATCATCCACACAGCAGAGGACTACGAGAAGATCGCTGAGTGCCCCACAGAGATCACAGAGGGACGTACCGGAGCACTGCTCGAGATGAACAGGCTCCTGGCACCCAGGATCAAAGACAAGTCGTTCCACGCTGCATTCCTCGAGGGACCTCTCCTTACTCTGACACAGGCCGGAGGAGCTGAGCAGGTCATGATGGATATGTTCGTGGAACCCGACGCTGTCCACAAGGCACTCGAGAGGACCACCAAGTTCTGCTGCGAGGCAGTTACATGGCTCGGAGACAACCACGCGGCACAGGCAATGTGCTGGGATTACCTCTGGGGTAACTACTCCTGTCTCGACGACGGTCAGTACGGAGAGTTCGAGGGAGATAAGTATGCAAAGGCGACCAACGAGGCCACCAGGAAGGCTGGACTCGGATGCGGAGTTCACAACTGTGCCGATCTGCCCCACCTTGATACGCAGATCAACAAGTTCGGATCCGCCTTCTACTCGATGGCCTACTACCCGCTGATCCCCGGAAGCCCCACTGCCTCTGAGACGATCGACAAGGGATACGCCGACAACTGTCTGCTCTTCGGAAACATCGATCCTCAGATGTTCATCAGGAACAGCAAGGAAGAGATCACCAACGCGACCAAGGACCTGTGCCAGGAAGTCAAGACTGCACTGTGCAAGCGCGGACTCAACTCCAGATACGTAATCTCATCCGGATGTGAGGTTCCTCCGGACCTCGAGACCAAGCTTGAGAACGTTCAGGCAGTCATGGACGCGACACACCAGTACGGAGCGTTCTGATCCTAAATGTCTTACCCGCCTTCGGGCGGGACCATCGGTATCAGGGGTTCCTCAGAACAACATCTGATAGATACTTCCAATCCCTGATACCGCCAACCACCGACTGGTTCGGCGGTACAGGAAGTATGATCGATGGAAATCGAAAAACGAAGGAGACTTGAAAATGAGCACAACATTCTTCCAGGCCATGAACGACTATGGAATCTCTAACAACGAGACGGCATCGGTACGCAAGACGTTGACCTGCCCCCGTTGTGGTTTCAACTTCTCGCTAGTATACGCGAGAGCTTTCGCATGTCAAGGTTGTTCAGAAGCGATACGCGGATGCCCCAAGGTAAGATGCAACAAGTGTGATTACGAGTTTCCGCTTTCCGCATCGCAGGATGTGCAGAATAAAATCCAGGAGAGGTCTCTTGCGGATCATATGAGCAACTTCATGTACACCCGCGGAACCGATCGTGGTTGGTCCTCATTCAACAGATGAGACCAGTTTGTTTGTCGTTACCTCAGAAGTGGCCGGGAATCCTCAGCCTGCCCGGTCACTTCAAACCTCTTATCCATTAACAATTCTAATCTTCTAAGTGTTACCGATTCAAGATTCCAAAATGTTGATTTTTCAACATATCTGGCTCATATCAATCTATTAAAATAGTATGTTTACGATTACTTTTATAGTGGTGCAATGAAGATCGCACAGATAGCTGGATTCCTGGGCAGCGGGAAAACTACCGCCCTGATGAAGATTGTAGACGGATTGGTGAAGAGCGGAAAGAAGATTGCCATAGTCGTCAATGATGTCGGAGACATCAGCGTAGATGCCAAATTCATCGAAGCGCACGGTCTGAAGGCCAAAGAGATCTCAGGCGGATGCATATGCTGCCAGATCGCAGGTACCTTCGCCGAGACGCTGGCGAAGATCTATGAGACCTTCAACCCCGATATCGTCATCGTGGAGCCTTCCGGAGTGGCCATCCCCTGGGGGCTCAAGAGGGCAGCTGAGTACTCGGAGGCGAAGAGCGACGTCCACATAGAGCATGCACCTGTCATTACTCTCGTCGACGGCTCCCGTATCGAAGTGCTGATCAAGGCCGTCAAGAGGCTCGTGGAAACTCAGATCAGAGAGGCGGACATATGCTTCGTCAACAAGATAGATGCCGCTACCCCTGAACAGATAAAGATGGCAGAGGATGCCATCAGGGATTTCAACGCCACAGCGGAGATCAAGCACATGTCCGCACTCACCGGCGAAGGCATAGACTATGCGGTCGATGCCATCATCAACCGTACGTCGCCTCGTTACGACAAGGCACGCGAAGAGATCCTTCTGAAGAAAGAGTACGAGGGTGCTTGAACATGCATGACGATGATTTCGATCACGACCACCATGACCACGAGGAGGAACACCATCATCACCATCATGATCATGATGAGAGCGATCCCGCGGAAGAGGGGAGCGCGCTCCATCTGGAGATACATCGTGCAGTGGATGAGCTTGGGAAATACGCCATAGAACTGGATATCAAGCCGGCCAGCCCGATAAAGAAGGATGTCCTGGTGAAGTTCGTTGACACCCTCATGAGGAGATCGACTGACGAATGCCTCAAGCACGGTGCCGACCTGATCGGTCACATCAAATCATTCCTGAAGATAGGCGAGGACAGCATCATGTTCAGCATGGTGCACCCGGAGATCCCTACCGTGATACAGGACAATTCCGACAGAACGGAGATCGATGAGGCCCTGTTGGTAATGCACGTCATCGTGCATGGGATATGGGACGATGTCATCCGTCACTGCACTCTTGAAGTTCTCCCCGATGTCGCCAAGGAGTTCGATGTCCCGTACACGATCCGTGCCGACTACTACGACACCGAGAAGAGCATAGCCCATCACGAGCACTGAAACACCATTCGGCGGAGGAATCCGCCTTCTCTTATTCTAAAAGATACGCATCGACCGCTTCAGAGGCCGTTATCCTTCAGATCCCTTAGGACCTTGATGACCTCGTCCCAATCCGCGCACTCGACTGGATTGGACGGGAACCTCTCCGGGGAGACCTTGGAATATGTTTCTGGGCCCGAGAACTTGATTATCAGTACACGGTATCCGTTCTCGTCGAATCCCGATTTCTTCGGATTCGCGACGACGGATGCTCCGAGGTCGTTGGGGAGATGATAGATGTTGTGCAGGCGGTGATAGTCGCGGCAGCCGCATTTGCAATCAGCGTTAAGATCAACTATGTACTCATCGAATTCCATTCAAAGACTCCTCCTTCGACCTTTCTGTTGGATGTATGTATTGGTTATTGTTTACTGACTTTATACAAGTATCGCACAGCATGTTCCAGACATGCGTTTTCACAGTCCGAGCCTGTACCTCTCCGAAGGCACTGTGATCTCAAGATTCATGCCTTCATCCGTGGAGATCCAATTGGCCTTCATGCCGTTCAGACGGCAGATCTTCTCGATCATGATGAATCCGAAACGGTCGTGGGCCGCAGACCCGTAGGCTCTTGAAACAGCATCCTTGGAATATGAGCCGTCATCCTTGTACCTGATGCTCAGCTCACCCTTGTCGATGCTGAAATCGACCTGAATGAATGTGGTGGATTGACCTCTCGTGCATGATATCCTCTTGAGGACGTAGAAGATCTCCTTGAACGATTCGTTCACAAAAACATGGACGCCGTATGTGGAGACTATCTCCGATACGTTCTCCGATCTGAAGGAATTGAGCCCGTCCTTGATGGTATCCGAGAGCCTGACCCATCTGGACTCGTTGCTCCCGATCGCCATGAACCTGTTTATGAAATCGACCATGAAGTCCATCCAGAACATGGCACGGGATAGCTTCAGGTCATCCCCTGAGCTCATGCTCTCCTTGAGCTGCAGGTCGATGTCATTGAGAGATTTCACTATGAGCTCGACGATCTGATAAGGGACGTTCTCCTCCATTGCCTCGAAGCTCTGCTGGGTGGCGACATCCGTTATGTCGGTGAAGACGAAATTGTATCCTTCGACGGAATCCTGCTTCAGCCCTGACATCGCAAGGGCCCATCTCCTGCCCCTTATAGTTACGATCTTGTCCCTGACTGCCTTCTTCTTGCTGGCGGATCCTATCATCTCACGCATGACGTCTGCGACCTCGCCATTGGCGAGCGCCAGGTTGAACGGCAGAGGATAGCCGCTTATCCCCATCAGATCAGATGCGGTTTTGTTGATGACCGTTATCTTCCCATACTTGTTGACATACACCATGCCGATCGGAGCGTACTCTAGCGTGTATCTCATGATGGCCACATCGGAATCGAAACGGCTCTTGGCCATCGTGGCATTCTCTATGGTGTACAGGTCCTGGAACAGATGCTGCACCTGATATTCATCCGATGAGTTGTATTCACGCACCTTGTTGATGACACCCGCAGTCCCGATGATCTCCCCGCTGACCTTTATGGGGACTATCAGAATCCTCTTGACATTGGTGAGGTCGAGACCCGTTTCCTTGGAAGCCTCGTATTTCTCGAAATCGTCGATAACTACCGCTCTGCCGGTGGATATCGGCTCGGCGAATATGCCGGCCGACTCGATGGGGAAGTCGACGCTTGATTCGATATCATTCACGAATTCACCGATATTCTTGGTCCAAGACATCATCGAGAGCATGCCTGATGACTTGTCATAGACCGATACATACCCGGCCTTGCTCGAAGTCATCTGAACGGCCTTCTCCACGGCATGGTTCAGGATGGACGGGAAATTGTATGGACTCATCTTGGCGAGCTCCACCAGAGCGGAATACCTCACCACATCCTGGTCATGCTGGATGTCGATCCTGTCCCTCTCGATGCTGTACACTATGAGTTTCGACAGCTCCTGGTAGTAATCGGATGGATCCATGCCGTCCGTGCACAGATAGTTGTCGATGTGGTTATTGATGGCGTCCGCCATCATCTTAGGATTGCATATCTTCGAGAAAAGGATGATGGGCAGATCGATATTTGCACGGCCGATGGCATTCACGACAGCGACGAACTTCAGAGAATCGGTCTCCTCTATGACGATGGCATCGGTCGTCCTGTCATCCTTCACGGCGTTGACCATGTCCGAGATGGAGCTGATCACGGTGAGGGATATCTCGGGCTTGAAGTGGGTCAGGAACTTCTTCGACAGCTTCAGCGTCTGCTTGTTGTCGCTTATCAGTACCACCGAGTACATCTTTCTCACCTCCTTCCCTTCCGATTTCGTCCTTCTGGATGCTTCGATTATTAATCGGACGCGGCATCCCACATTTCCCGCTCGGGAGTCGCATCTTCACCCATGATTATTAACAACCATTAATACGACTTAATATTATTCATCTGGATATGTGTATTAGAACGATACATTTGAAAAAACCGAAACCCTGTTTCTATCGTTTTGACTTAAATAGTGCTTCTCTGATGGGATTATTAAAACATACAACATCTATTAATACTGTTGGATATCGATTCCAACGATTCCGATAGTAAATCTGCACGCATGAACGAACAATTCCGAAAGCAATTATGGCCGGACCGCCTCATTGTGCTGACCTCATGTTCTAACTTATTATATAGAAAAAGCACATCCAGAGAAACAATCAGGATATAGTGTTATTATGTCTGCAGAGAAAGTCACAGTTTCCATCATCAAAGCGGATGTCGGATCTGTCGTTGGACACGCCAGGCCCCACCCATCTATGCTTGATGCAGCAAGGGATGTCCTCAAGGACGCCCAGAAGGCAGGAACGATCGAGGATTTCTACGTCACCCGCGTCGGGGACGACATCAACCTCTACATGACCCACTACAAGGGCGACAACAACAGCGACGTTCATGGGACCGCATGGGAGTGCTTCATGCAGGCCACGAAGATCGCCAAGAAGATGAAGTTGTACGCAGCAGGACAGGACCTCCTCACCGACGCATTCTCCGGAAACGTCAAGGGAGCCGGACCCGGTTCCGCCGAGATGACATTCGAGGAGAGAGGTTCAGAGCCCCTCCTGTTCTTCATGGCCGACAAGACCGAGCCCTCGGCATACTCGCTCCCCCTCACAAGGATCTTCATGGATCCCTTCACCACGACCGGACTCGTCATCGACAAGAGGGCGAAGCAGGGATTCGACTTCGAGATCCAGGACGTCATGGCCAACAAGAAGGTCGTCATGTCCGCTCCCGAGGAGTCCTGGAGCATCCTCTCCCTTCTCGGAGACACATCCAGGTACGCGATCAAGAGGGTCAACGCAAGGTCCGGAATCGGACCCGCCGCGGTCGTATCCACAGACAAGCTCAACATGACTGCCGGAAGGTATGTCGGAAAGGACGACCCCGTCTGCATCTGCAGATGCCAGAGCGGTCTCCCCTCCGTCGGAGAGTACACACAGCCCTTCATCAACAACACCATGCTCGTAGCAGGATGGATGAGGGGATCGCACATCGGAGCATTCTACCCCTGCTCACCCGAGGACTCCGACCCCACATACTACGACGGACCCCCAAGAATCTGCTGTCTCGGATTCCAGCTCAACGAGGGTCACCTCCAGGGACTCGAGCCCTACGGAGCGAAGAACGGAGAGCACATCCCCGTAGACTTCTTCGGAACCTCCACATTCGACGAGGCCCGCAGGAACGCCATCAGGGCAAGCAAGTTCATGAGGTCCCAGGGACCCTTCGTCCCCTCCATCCTCGGAGCCGAGGAGATGGAGTACACCTCAAGGCCCGACGTCCTCAAGGAGCTCACCGACAGGTTCGTCTCCCTCGATGCTGACGAGAAGCCTGCTAAGAAGAAGTGCGGCTCCAAGAAGAAAGTCGAAGTTGAGTGAGACAGATGAGCGGTAAGGATCCAGCGGTCATCGTCAACTTCAAGGTCTACTCCGAGATCGAAGGGGAGAAGGCCCTGAGGCTGGCCGAGATCTGCGACTCGATAGCCCAGGAGACGGGAGCGAACATCGTCGTCTGCCCGCCCATGGTCGAGCTGTCGTACGTGGCAGATTCGGTCGACATCCCTGTGTACTCACAGAACGTCGACCCCCGCAAGCCCGGATCGGGAACAGGATTCACCACACCGTCGCTGGTCAAATCAGCAGGTGCCTCGGGCACCCTCATAAACCATTCGGAGCACAAGCAGCCCGCGGAGGACGTGGGCGCTTGTGTCCAGATGTGCAAGGACCTCGGCCTCGCAACCTGTGTCTGCGCTGACACCATCGAGGTGGCCAAGGACCTTGCACGCTTCTCCCCGTACTACATCGCGGTCGAGCCCCCGGAGCTGATCGGAGGGGACATCTCGGTGACGACTGCCAACCCTGGCATCGTTTCTGGTACCGTGGAAGCCGTCAAATCGGTCGACAGGGACATTAAGGTCCTCTGCGGCGCCGGTGTCAAGAACGGCAACGATGTTAAGACCGCTGTGGACCTCGGAGCGGAGGGAGTCCTTCTCGCGTCAGGAGTCACCAAGGCGGCCAATCCAGACGCTGTCATCAGGGACCTCATAAAGTACATTTGAGATTCCCGGACAAACCATTTTAACATCCTTTTTTGATAGTCCCGCATGAAGAAGCTGTTGGCTTTCGCTCTGATTGTTTTTGCATCGGCGATTATTGTTTTTGCACCCTCACCGACAGATGCAGATACGACGGGCGTACTCATCTGTGAAGTTAATGGAATTGCCGATGATGATGGGGTTTCCCTCCATAATTATGGCAGCAAGAACATTGATCTGAAGAACTACAGGATAGCCGACAACACTTCCAAATCAAGGGAAGGCTACATAGCCTTCGAATCCAGCTTAATCCTCCATCCTGGAGATACCATCACGGTGATGAAGGCTGATGCTCCAGGATCTAAATTCATTGACAGACACCCCACATACTATCCTGGAAGCAACGGATTGAAAATGTACGGGTCTTTCGACCTATCGAAGAATGATGAAGTTTATCTATACGATAGCAGCGACAAAATAATTGATGCCGTATGTTACGGCACTCAGAAAATATCTGATACATCCATCTGGAACGGCAGTCCATTCAAGATTAAGTCTGGCTGTTATGCGTTCAGAGATGATGTTGATACGGATTCTGCCTCTGACTGGTATAACTTCAAAGTAGGATGGCTGAACATAAGATTCGATCCGTCGGTTGAATATGATGCTACAGTCACCCCATTCTTACTACCTGAAAGCGGAGGAATTCCAGTTTTTGAGGAACTTGAAAAGGCTGATGAATCCGTCATCATATCAATCTACATTCTTGGTTCACAGGACATCTGTGCATTATTGGATTCTCTGCTGAAAAAGGATGTAAAAGTATCGATATTGCTTGAAACAGAATCAGTACCGGTTACAGTAAAACAATCTTTGGAATCCATACAAACCTTGGTAGATCATGGTGCAGATGTCAGATTCATCGATTATCAGGGAAGATACGCTTACATGCATTCCAAGTATTGCATAATTGACAACGATACAGTCCTGATCACTTCTGAGAATTGGACTGCAAAAAGTATGAACCGTGAAGTTGTCGATGACCCCTATGGCGGTGAAGGATACAGAGGATGGGGTGCGATAATAGAAAGCCCCGAGTATGCCGCTTTTATGAAGACTGTTTTCGATAATGACTTTGATAAATCCTATGGAGATGTCCATGATTTTACTGATTTGAAAACAGTTACTGGTAGAACGTTAACATACACTCCAACCACAAGTTCCTACCCGACTCAGTCCTATGAATGTACTGTAACCCCCATGATGTCACCAGACAGCTCATGGGATGGTACGACTTACTATATCGACAATGCAACACAAAGGGTCTATTCACAGCAGCAAAGTCTTACCGAATCCTATGCAACATTTGAAAAGGACACTCCTCTGAAGAGTATGAAAGAAAAAGCAGAAGAGGGACTTGATGTTAAATTCATGCTTAGTTCGGTTCAAGCTGACAGTGACAGCAATAAACCTAAACCTAATGAAAAAGCGTTAGAACTAGTTCGCAAAATCAACACTGAATCCGTTATCAAAGCATCAGGGATGGGTACCAAATATATCCATAACAAAGGTGTCATCTGTGATGATACATGTCTGATTAGTTCTGTAAACTGGACAGACACCTCATTCAAGGATAACAGAGAGATGTGTGTTGCAGTACATTCCAAACAAATAGCAGACTATTTTGCAGCATCTTTCAATTCGGATTTCAATAAGAACTATACAGATGGCGGACTAAGAGTAGTTATCACCGAACTGTCTGACCATTATGATGATAATAAAGACATTAAAGCCAGCGTTGTTGTAAGTCCCCCTGTAGCTGTGACATACAAATGGTTCTTGGACGGCAAATCTCTAGAGAAGGAAATACAGAGAATTAAGTTGGAGCCATCTGATGGAAAACATAATTTGAAAGTTATCGTCACGTATGAAGGCGAGGAATATTCAGCATCCAAAACTTTTACGGTCGGTAATTCTGAAGAGGAATCAACTTCATTCCTCGATAACGAGACGGTAGAGGAATACGGAACCTATGCTATTCCCGCGATTGCGATTATCCTAGGACTCCTCGTAGCGCTAGTCAAGGGATCCTCGGGAAAGAAGAAGAAAAAGAAGGGAGGAAAGAAGCGTTGATCATCTGCAGGCCGATGAGACCATCGGATCTGATGAACGTCTACGCAGTGATGAATCTCAACCTCGACGGCAGCTTCTCCCTCGACACCATAGAGTACTTCATGACCCTTTGGCCCGAGGGGCAGTTCGTCGCCGAGGACCTCTTCGGCAACATAGTGGGTGCTCTCGCCGGGACTCAGATGAGCAACGGCAGGGCATCCATAGCCCTCTTCGCAGTGGATTCTAAGCACCGCGGACAGGGTGTCGGGACCAAGCTTTACGACGCATTCCGCCTCAAATGTTTCATGTCTGGCTATTCTGAGATCCAGCTCGAACTGAGGACTACGAATGAATCCGCGTACAGATTCTATTATAGCAAAGGATTCAGGGTTATTGAGAACCTCCCGTCCCTGTACGGACCTGGTCAGGACGGATACAGGATGGTCGTGAACATCAACGGCGTCAGTCACGTTTCATCGTGATCAGAGCATATACTGTCCCGCATAGGATGGCTATGTTCACAGATATGAGCACATAATCGAAGAAGGAGATCCTGCCGCTCGAGCCTGAATCCCCATCGTCGATGTCGGGCCTGTCCCCGGAATACCTCTGAAGGTAGTATCCCGTGTTCGGTTCAGCGAAGAATGTTATCTCTGGCGTCCACTCGGCCGAGGCGAGAAGGACATAGGCATTCGTACCATGGTCATAGTAGTATACCGATGTGCAGTAGTCATGGTCGACAGGCAGGGTTATCTTGCACTGGCACTTGTCAAGGACCTCCGAACCGATACCCTTCACAACGAATGTGAATGCGTTGTCGAACTTGTTCGAATACGAACGGTTGTCAAGGGAGATCGTGAACTTGTCATCGGATATCGGTTCATCCGGGGTCGAGATGAGCACGGACACATCGCCCACGAAAGGACCCTGCCCCTTCTCATCCGTGAATAGGACGGAGATGCTTGTGATCGCAAGCAGGTCGTCGGGCCTGTCCTTCTTGATGTCAACAGTCACCGATGACCTGGTCGACCTGATGTTGATGCTGTCCGAGGAACCTCTGTTGATTGCCGTATCGGAAAGGCTGCCGATTCCGGATATCTCACCTTCCACCTCGCCCTTCGGCCCGTACTGCAGGACGCTGTTGTTGATTATCGCGCCCTCGTTCACCAGACGGCCGTTGATTATCAGATAGTTGGAGTTGACCAAGGTCGCCCCCTTGACGACATAGAGCGAGTATGTATCCATTACGATGAAGTCCGTATCGATATACAGCGTGCATGAGGCGCCTATCGTACAATCCGTCAGAGATTCCCAGACCCCTTCCGGCGAATAGGTCTGGTACATCCTTCCGTCGATGTTCAGGCTCTTCATTATAGGCAGCGCTGTGACGGTGTCGCCGATCTTGTAATTGGACAGGACATATGCGGATTTCCTGTTATCGGAGAAGAACGTGAGCTCGTTGTAGACCTCCGTCGAAGGGGCATCGATCCTCACCATGTGGATGACAGGACCTTCGGTAAGGGATCCGTCGCTCAGGATCCTGGGGATGACCAGTACGCCTGCGCCGACGATGCAGTTCTTGACCTGGGCAAGCTCGCTGATCCTCACGTTGACATCGTTGGAGACGTATGAGGTTGGGACCTGTGAGAGCTGCGATGAATGATAATGGTCGGAGTTAGCTCCGATGCAGAAGTAATCGATTGTACCTGTCCTGACATCGTATGAGATCTCTCCGATCTTCGAGGCGAGATTGGTCATGTAGCCGATGTGCGCACCGTCGACAAGTACCGAGATGCTGCCGTATCTTCCCTTCTCACCCGAAGTGTATACACGGTTCACACTGGACTGTCCTGATAGCTCCAGGGTGTAATCGAGGATGTAGACCATGTCCGATGTCGGATTGATGGAACCTACCGTCCCTCCCCTGATCGCTACAGAGGCGGAATGCAGCGCCATCGGTGCGCTGTCATACAGGGCAGGCAGCGAATCCTGAACAGACTTCGGAATGTGGAAGAACGATAGCGACGTTATGCTCCCTCCGTACATGCTGAAGGTGACATCGATGTTTCCGCTGAGAGAGGATTTGTCGTTCACGCTGAAGAGATGGACGTTTCTGAATACCGCACCGTCATAGATGATGCTGACATTCTTCCTGCCTGCCTCGTAGTCGGCTATCCTGAGATCCTCGTTGAAAGAGTACTTTTTGACATTCCAGCTGTAGCTGCTTCCCTTGCTGACGTCGAGGACGGCGACCTGGTTGCCGCTGTTGGTAGCGGTGATTATGATCTCGCCCACATGTATGCGCAGCTTGACGAAATCGGCCTTGATCAAGCTGGAGCTGTTGTTGATCTTCAGTACGGATACCTCCGGCAGATCGGCGACATCCTCTATCGTCACCTTGATGACCGTGGTACCCGATCCTGGGGATGTCGTGGTGTTCGCGGTATACTGCACGTCGCGTATGAGGGAGTCCTCGTTGGAGGCATCGTAGAACCCATGACCGATGGTGTTCGGCGTGGAGTACTTCGGCACGGTGATGGTCAGTATGCATTTGCCCGAACCCGGGGGAAGATTGAGGTTATTGTACCCGCTGTGGGATTTGGCGAAGCTCGAATCCCATATGACAGCGACGTTGTTACCGTCGTAATCATAGCTCGCAGCATCGGAATCCTGGTCGTCGGACAGGATGAGAGCTGAGAATGAAATCAGCATAAGAAATGCCAGAACAATGAAAAGCCCCGCCTTTCCTCTCATCGGATTAAAAACGCCTGCGTGGTATATCAGAGTTTTCAGCGGTCGTTCATATCATTTGGAACGCCGGTATGGTAAGCGCAGAGATGGGGTCTAAAATTGAAGATGGGGGGCGGACCCCCTTTTGAAGTTTCAGGAGAACATGGTGTCGTCCAGGTGCTCGGTCTCGAAGTAGTAGCTGGAGCGCTCCTTCTGAGCGGACGAGACGTCCTTGGAGAGACCCTTGTTGTAGGAGCCGTAGCGCTCCTTGATCTGCTCCTCGACGCTGCGGGATCTCCTCAGCGCCCTGTCGATGTGGTCGCCTGTGATGAACTTGGCGCCCTCCATGACGGCGATGTCACCGGCGGACCTGATGAGTCCTCCCAGCTCCCTCAGCCTGAGCGTGAGCGCATTGTTCTGGTTGTCCAGCTTGGCACGCCTCTTACCCTCGGCGATGATCTTCTCGACCGCCTCGATTGTGGCATGCGGGATGTGTCCGTCGAACTGGACCTCCTGGGCCACGAACTGGGCATACCTGGCGCGGTTGCGCGGAGTGTCCGGCATCGCGATGTCGACAAGAACCTCATAACCGTTACCGATTATCCTCGACCTGAGAGGCGAGAGGATGTTCTCGAGATCCTGGATGTTGCATGCCGCCACGAGGATGAAATCGCAGGGCACTGAATCGACCTTCACGCTTGCACCGGCGGACTGCGGGTTCCTTCCGGTGATGGGGAACACCTTGTCCTGCATCGCAGTCAGGATGTACCTCTGGAGGTCCTTCAGATGGGAGATCTCGTCGATGAACAGGACTCCCTCGTGTGCCTCGTGGATTGCTCCGGCCACGATCCTCTCGTATGCGGGAGAACCGAGCTTCTCATGGCCTCCGTAGGGGTCATGGCGGACATCTCCCAGAAGCTCCGTCTCCGAGGCTCCGGTGGCGAGCACGAAGGGATTCCTCCTGAGCTTGACGAGCACCTTCTCGTTGGTCGAGCTCTGGAGCTCGGCCCTCTTGTCGATGGCGGCCTGGTCGAGCTTGCGGATCTTGTCGCCTGCACGCTCGAAGATTACCTGCTCGTCGTTCCTGTCGCGTGTGGTGACCTTCTCCTTCCCGGCGGTCATCTCTGGTAATGCAATATCCAGCATGCCTCCGAGGTTCCCCAGGATGTCCTGGAACGGATTGCTCTTGTTCTGCGTGGAATCCAGCTTGCTCTGGTTGCAGTGCGGGCATGTCAGATCGGTGGGGAGGGAGTACCCTCCGCAGTTCTTGCACTTGTATCCGAGGTGCTCCGCGACGTTGTTGGGAGCCTCCTCGGGCTTGAGCAGCACCCCGATGGATGCCGCCTTGATGTCCTCCTCCCTGAGTACCTCGTCGGCGTCCAGTACGGACAGCAGGGGCCTCTCGGGATTCTCAGGGTTCTTGGCGACACGGATCTCCTGCTTGGGGGCAGGGAGGTTCATCGACAATGCGCGTGCGATCATCGACTTACCTGTTCCGGGAGGGCCGACGAGGAGAAGATGCCTGCGCTGCTTGGCGGCGATCTTCGCCAGTTCTATGGCCTCCTCCTGGCCCAGCACCCTGTCGAGGGGATCGGACGGGATGAGGATGTCCTTGGTGGATTTCAGTGCCTCGACATCCGCCCATGTCTCTACATGCTTCTGCTTTGTCATGGTAATCAGACAAGGTCTTCCTTGGTCCAGATGGTCACATCGGCGGGCATCTTGGAGATGTTACCCCTGCGGGTTCCGACGACGGTCTTGATTCCCTTCTCCGAGGAGACGTCGATGATCCTCTGCGAGATGACTCCGTCGAAGACGATGGCGACGACCTCGTCGCCGTCCTCCTTGAGGGAGTTGACGAGGCTCTTCACGGCGACCTGCCTGATGACCTCGTTGTCAGCGTTCAGGACCTTGGCGTTGTGGGTCGTGGACAGCTCGAGGAGCATGTCGCGGTATGATTCCTGCTCGGGGGTGAGCACCTTGTCGGATACGATCTTCTTTCCGCGGAGGGTCCTTGCCTTCTTGGGCTTGTCCTCCTCGGCGGGCTTCTCCTCCTCAGGCTCTGCTGCGGGCTCGTCGGAGGTCTGTTCGGCGGCGTCCTCTGCGGGCTCCTCCTCATCCTTCTTCCTCCTGGAGGTCTTCTTGGGCTTGTCCTCGACGTCCTTCTTCCTCTTTGTGGACTTCTTGGGCCTCTCCTCCTCGGCTGGCTTCTCCTCGGCGGGCTCATCGGTCACGGGCTCTGCTGCGGGCTCCTCGTAGACGGGCTCCTCTGCGACGGATGCCTCCTCTGCAGGTTCCTCTGCGGGGGCCTCGGCCTCCATCGCGGGCTCGTAGTCCCTCTCCTCCTTCTCCTGGCGCTCCTCGCGCTTCTTCCTGTACTTGTCGAGGGCCTCGTTGTTGAAGCGCTCCTTGCGGCGGTCGTCACGTCTCTCGTCGCGGTTCCTGCGCTCGTCGCGGTCCTTCTTGTCGAACCTGTCGCGCTTGTCGTCGCGGTTCCTGCGCTCGTCGTGATCCTTCCTGTTGTTCCTGTAATCGGACTGGGGCTCGAAGTTGTCGAGCTCGTCGAAGGACTTCTCCTCGAAGTTGAGATTGTTCATCTCCATGTACTGGTCGCCGGGCACCTTGTTGCGGAGGCACTTGACGATCTGCTTGGAGGACAGCTCCTCGACCTCGTGTGCACGGGGCGCACGGGCGACGAAGTCGACCTCTGCGACCTGGAAGAGCTCCCTGAGGATGAGCTCTCCGCCCCTGTCGCCGTCTGTGAATGCGGTGACGACCCTCTCCCTGGAGAGGTCCTGGACGGTCTTGGGGATGTTGGTTCCCTCGACTGCGATGGCGTTCTTGATTCCCGCCTTCAGCAGGTTGAGGACATCCGACCGGCCCTCGACGATGATGATCGCTTCTGAATCCTTGACGTTGGGTCCGGCAGGGCACCTGTCGGGACCGTATGTGGTGATCTCCTCGACCTGGACGCTCTGCTTGACGCTGTTGAGAAGGTTGGAGCTGGATCCCTCGGACTGCTTCATGAGCTCGTTGAGGAGCTCCTTCGCACGCTCGACGACCTTCTCCCTCTTGGTCACACGGACATCCTCGATTCCGAGGACGCGGACGGAGGCCTTGCAGGGTCCGACGCGGTCGACCGTCTCCAGCGCCGATGCGAGGATGACGGTCTCGACCTGGTCGAGGCTGGAAGACATGTAGATGATACCTTCCGACTTGCCGCCTTTAGTGACTGTCTCGACCTCTATCCTTCCGATCCTTCCTGATTTCTGAAGGTCCCTGAGATCGAGTTCGTCTCCGAGGAGTCCCTCGGTCTGTCCAAAAATCGCTCCGACGACATCAGGCCTGTCGATGATTCCATCCGCGCTGATCTTCGCCTTTACCATATACTTCGTTGCATTGGGATCAATGTTCATCTGTACCCTCCATGGGGTTTATCGGAAAACCTGATACCTGCTCTAGCATCCCTTCGTGAGCACCCTATTGTGCTTACGCCCAATTTTAAACCAATCCGATTGAGAATCTTTCGTTTGTCGGGTCGGTCGCTCCGTTGCCCGGATTCCTTCGGAGTTCGTCATAGTGACGAGTGATGATCGTGATATTGTATGTGTGAACAGGAATACAGGATTCCTTGTAGTCTGCATAATAAATACTGTATATAATTATGTGGGTAACACTCTCGGCGCTGAAGTTGTTATTTCTGGCCGTACATTGGCCCACTCATCCAGACGGACCGCGAAGTAACACCCCTGCGTCACGAGATGTCGATGACGGTGGCGCCTTCGATATCCCTGCATATCTCCGGTATGGAGTCGTCGCATGTGAACATCAGGATCTGCATGTCCTGCGACAGCTCGGACAGTGCTCTGCACGCTCCCCTCTTCCTCTCACGGTCGAAGGGCAGCAGCACATCATCCAGGATGATGGGCACCTTGGACTCCCCCATCTCCTTCGCTATGGCCAGCTTCAGAGACAGCAGGACCTCGGCGCGCAGCCCGGTGCTCCACTGCTTGGGGCCTTTCGGACCGTCCTCGGATATTATCGAAATGTCCTTACTTCTCGGATCAGTGTTGAGATTATACTTTCCGGATGTCATCAGGTGTAGAAGACGATCGGTCTCCTTCACCACATCGGGATGTACGTTCTCATAGATGTCCGTGCATGCACTGTCGATTATGTGGGAGGAGAGCATCAGCACGGCGCCCTCCCTGAGCGCATCGTTCATCCTGGATGCTAGCGATGCCTCCTCGTCCATGAGCCTGTCCAACTTCTCGGTGTCCAATGCGTTCTTCATACTGATCTTGAGAGAGCCGAGCTCCCTGTTTATCTCCGACGACCTGACGTCATCGACATCGATGCGGGACAGCTGCGGAAGCGTCTCGTCCGGGTCGAAGCCCAGGGACCTTATCGATGCCTTCAGGGAATCGATCTTCTGGTCAAGGGCCTCCTTCTCGGCCATTGCATTCAGAGATTCCTGATATCCCTCCTCCCCTCCGAACCTTGAGAGGAGGCTGATCATCTCCTTCTCGGCCGACAGCGTGTCCAGCTGCATCGCTGTGTATCTGTCCTTCATCGAATCCAGCGCCCTGATCGTGGAATCGATGGTCTCCAGCCTCTCGAGGTCTGCATCGACGGAGGTGTGCCTCACGCCGATCTCCTCGAGAAGGGCCATCAGATCCCTCACGTAGGCCTCCCTGGTGTCGTCCGGGGCATCATCCTGGTTGGGTTTGAGCAGGAAGTATGATGCCGCTCCGACGGCGAGACAGAGGGCGACGATGACCGCTTTGGCCGTCATCCCCAGCCCGGGTATGACGAGGGACAGTATCGCGAGAGCGACGAACACCAGCGGGATGACCGGCGCATTCTTCCTTCCGGAGGCGGGCTGCTGTGCGGACTGCTGCTTGTACTCGTGTCTCCTGGACAGGATGTCCCTGATGTCCGCGATGTTGCTCCTGGCCTTGGATTCGACCGATGGGGAGACCTTATCGAACAGCATGTCCCTCTCATCCTCGAGTTTGCTCTGGGCGTAGGTCTTGTTGTTGAAGTCTGTCTTCAGCCTCTCGTATTCCTCCCTGTCCTGCTGGGTGACATCCGCCCTGGATGACAGTTCGGACCTCCGAGCCTTCAGACTCCGGAGGCTCTCGTACATCGGCCTCACCGATTCGACCTTCTCGTACATCCTGTTGTTCTCAGTTGCATCCTTGTTGGATTCGGCTATGCTGGAGAGTTCAGAAGTCAGCTGATCCCTCTTCTCCGCAAGGATATGGTACTGATCCGCTTCTGCCTTGAGTGCATCGATGCTGCGATGGATTTCATCCTCTTCGGCCTGGATATTATTGACGGTCGAGGGCGAACGCGCGATCGAACCGAGTGTGGACTTTATGCCCTCGTCTATCGATTCGATGACTGCGGGTATGCTCTCGCCGCCTGGAATGGTTAGGAACCTGGATCTGATCTCGTTGCTGGCCAGAGGCCCTATCTCGTCGAGGCCTTTTTGGTTCATGGCGAATATGTTCCTGTAGAAATCGGGATCCATGCCCTTGATGTAATCAGGTAGCGGCTGATCCTTCGAACCGAACTCGATTATGGACTCCTTACCGCCCTCTACGGCATATATCCTTCCGGAATCCGATTTCGAACGCTCGGGGTAGAGCTGCCTCCTCGTAGGGATCAGGGTGTTCCTGACGAACTCCATGGTCGTGGTCTTACCGCTTTCGTTTGGCCCGTAGATCACATTGAGGCCCTTGCCCAGACAGATGTCCCTGTCCCTCTGGTCCCCGAAGGATTCCATGAGTATCCTGGAGATCCACATCATTCCGCCTCCATACGTGCGATCACGCCCTTCATGGCGTCATCGATGATCGAGCGGAGCTCTTCCTCCGGCATCGCCATGTAGCGGTCGCGGTAGCGGGCGGCGACCTTGTTCTGGCAGATTATATCGACGATCTGCTCCTTGGACAGCGTGTGCAGCCTGGCCCCGGCACGGATTATACTGCCGGTCATGTCCTTGGATTCCGACCTGGCCTCCAGATCTATCAGCGGGGTAGTCTCGACCACGACTGAGGATATGATGCAGCCCACATCTTCCGAGATCGCCTTACGGATATCTTCGGTCCGCATACGTAGCATCCTGTCGAGATCCCCCGAGCCTGTGAAGATCAGCCTCACTATCGAACTGCGGTTGGCCTTGGAACGTATCTCTGAGATCGCATCGTTAAGGCTCTTGCCCGCTATGTCTACCTCCACATCCTTCCAGATCAGGGACTGCGTGGGGATGAAGTCAAGCGACGTCACCCTTCTGTCCGAGACGGTGACAAGATACGCCCCCTTCGATCCCGATTCCTTGCGGTTGCGCCCCTGGATATTGCCGGGATAGACGATGTAAGGCGAATCGGAGACAACTTCCCTCTTGTGGATGTGGCCCAGCGCCCAGTAGTCCACCCCGCTTCCCCTGAGGTCGGATTCCGAGCAGGGTGCGTACGAGTATCCTTCGGAATACGAGTCGAGGTCGCAGTGGACGCATGCGATGGTGAACCTATCCTGTCTTCCCTTGATCATGCCTGCCAAGTTCCTGGTCTCGTGATTAACGGCATAGCTGACTCCGACGACCTCTATGTCGTCATTGATCGTGATGCTCTCAGGCTCGGACGGGAACTCGTGGACGTTATCCGGATAGGAGATTGATTCGTCCCATGTCATGGCCGAATCGTGGTTGCCGCGGCATATGAACACCGGGATCGACAGCCTTTCCAGCTGCCTGGCGAGCCACATGCGCGTGGAGGGGAGCTCATTCCCGTCATCGTAAAGGTCGCCCGAGATGACGAGCATGTCTGCCTTCTCTCTTACCGCGGTGTCGACTATCTTCTCGAAGGAGTCGAATATAGAACGTCTCATTCTCTCCGCCAGTGCCGGATCCCGCGAGTCTACGCCTCTGAACCTCGAACCGAGGTGCAGGTCCGCGCAATGCATGAACCTGAAAGTGCTTCCCATCCTCATAATCAAGGCATCTTGAGTATATTAACGGAACTAGAGGGTGAGTGAAAGTGGAATCCTTCGAATCATCTGTCCAGCAGGGAGTTGGTTTATATTCCGGCCACTTTCGCTCCCAAGCACTATTTTATTGATATTCGACTATACATCCCACAGATAAGCATGGATATCATCCGCAAGAAGGTCAACGAGGAGATCGAGAGAGGCTGGATAGGGTCCAACAGGGAGTGTCCCTATCATCCCTGCCACTTCGTGAATCAGGATTGCTCGCTCTGCTACTGCCCATTCTATCCATGCAACGACGAGACCTTCGGATGGACCCTGCAGGGCAGGCACGGACCAGTATGGAACTGCTCGGACTGCCTCTTCGTTCACAGGACGGATGTATGCAAGTTCGTCCTTTCCGAGATCGACCGCATAGGGATCAAGGATGCGAAGGACCCGCGCATGAAGGACGTCTTCGCCTCGGCCAAGGAGAAGTTCTGGAAGAAGGGCAAGGCCCTGATGGTCGTGGGCGCAACATCGGATGCGGGCAAATCGATCACTGTCGCTGCCATATGCAGGATACTCCACAACAGGGGATATCTGGTGGCCCCGTTCAAATCGCAGAACATGAGCCTGAACTCCAAGGTCACCAGGCATGGCGCCGAGATCGCCATGATACAGGTGCTCCAGGCCAAGGCCGCAGGAATCACCAACCCAGATGCGCACATGAACCCGATCCTGCTCAAACCGAAAGGGGACACAGTGTCACAGGTCATGGTCTGCGGGAAGCCTTTCGCGGACTATGATGTGGAAGGCTACTACAATGAGTTCGTCCCCGGGCCCGGGATCGGCATCGTGAAGGAGCACGTGGACTTCCTGAAGAACAGATACGACTGCGTTGTCATGGAAGGCGCCGGTTCGCCTGCGGAGATAAACATCTATGACAAGGACATCGCCAACATGCGCGCTGCTAACATCGCCGATGCTAACGTGATCCTTGTCGTCAACGTGGAATGGGGAGGGTCCTTCGCATATGCGATCGGGACCATAGAGCTCATCCCCGAGGATGACAGGAAGCGCATCAAAGGGATAATACTCAACAACGTCAGGGGAGATACCTCCAAGCTGCGCTCCGGAGCAGATGAGCTGGAGCGTCTCACGGGCATCCCCGTCATCGGGATCATCCCGCACGCGGATGTCGTGCTTCCCAGCGAGGACTCGGAGGCTCTCAGAGGCATCCGTACCAAGGGCGAGGGCAAGTGCCTTATCGGGGTCATAAAGTTCCCGCGCATGGCCAACTTCACAGACCTCGACCCATTGTTCCTCGAGGACGTCTCCACGGTCTTCGTCGAGAAGCCGGAGGACCTCGAAGGTGTCGATGCGATAGTCATGCCCGGCACCAAGAACACCATCGCGGATTACTTCTGGATGAGGAAGAACGGCATCGCCGATGCCATAAGGAAGCTGTGGAAGAGGATCCCCATCGTCGGGATCTGCGGAGGCTATCAGATGATGGGGAAGACGCTGGATGACAGCAACGGCATCGAGGCGGGGAAGAAAGCGGTCTATGAGGGATTAGGATTCTTCGACAATATCACTAGATTCAGCGAGTACTCCAAGCAGATCATCCTGAACGAGGGCAGGCTCGCTGTCGGGGACAAGGGCGAGATCACCGGGTATGAGCTCCATATGGGCATATCCGAGGTGAACGAATCTCCCCTGGTCCTGATCGACAGGTTCCATATGGATCCGCTCCAAGAGGGTTCGGTCAGAGAGGATGAGCTCACCTTCGGCACATATCAGCATGGGATATTCGACAAGCCCGCTTTCAGGAAGTACTTCCTGTCCTTCATCAAGCATGACGGGAGGCCGATCGATGCCGTCGTCACCCCGGATTACGAGGAGACGCTGGAGGAGAACCTCAAGAAGCTGGCGAAGGTGTTCGAGGACAACATGGATGTTGACAAGCTGATCGACATCGCAGGGGTGAGGGAATGAGCATCCTCATCCTCGGAACATCATCCGGTGCCGGCAAGACCACGGTCTGCGCCATGCTCTGCAGGTACCTGAAGAGGAAAGGGTACGATGTGGCCCCGTTCAAGGGATCCAACCTTTCGCTCAATTCCATTGCGACCAGGGACGGTGGTGAGATCGGCATAGGACAGTCGTTCCAGGCCCTGGCCTGCGGCATCGACCCCGAGACCGATATGAACCCCGTTCTCCTGAAACCGTCAGGTCACGGCGTGATGCAGCTGGTGCTCAACGGGAAACCGTTCATGGACATCACCAAGGACGACCCCATGGACCGTGAGATGGTCATGGGCGAAGTGAAGAAAGCCTACGACCGCATGACCGACAAGCATGAGGCCCTCCTCTGCGAGGGGTCCGGTTCGCCGGTCGAGCTCAATCTGATGAAGACGGATATCGCAAACGTCGGATTGATGCGGGCCACAGGCATCCCCGCCATCCTTGTCGGGGATATAGAGCGCGGAGGCGTCTTCGCGGCGATATACGGCACATGGAGGCTCATCCCAGAGGAGCTCAGGCCTCAGATGAAGGGATTCATTATCAACCGTTTCAGAGGCGATGCGTCCATCCTGAAACCGGCGATAGAGAAGATAGAATCGCTGACAGGGATGAAATGCCTGGGTGTGCTCAGGTACGAGTACCTGCGGTTCCCCGAGGAGGATTCGCTCTCATCATCGGGAGGGAAGCTGGAAGGCAACGACATCCATTCAGCGTTCCTGTCCAATCTGGACGAGATGATTGGACATGCGACCGAGGACGGTTTTGACTTCAGGTCGTTTGTAAAGATGACGGGACTGCATTAACCGCCGCTTGCCACCCTTATTGCTTTGACCACGGCAGGATCCCCGATGACCGTATCCATCGGCACCGGTCTGCCGTCGATCATGTAAAGAAAGGAATCGGGATGGTAGCCGTTGTCCAGTATGGCCTGTTCGATGGTGATGCCGGAACCGACCTGGAGCTCCTTCCCCATTATGATAATCATTCCCATGAGCCGGACATGACCTTATCGATATATGGTTTGGTCGCTCCTGCGACGGATCCGATGTTGTATCTGTCGTTGGTCATTCCGTTGTCCTCGAGCATGTGCACCATGAAATCGATGTAGTTCGGAACGCGGGGCCTCGCTGCGTAGAACTCCTTGATGGAGGAGGGGTCGATCGCAGGCATGTTGGTGGAGTCCTTCGTGTAGTACTGCTCCCATGGACCGCCGGTGATGAATGACTTGATCATGAGCTCGGATGTCGAGAACTGATTGTAATAAATCGCGACATCCTGAAGGACATCGAAATCCTTCTTATCGAATATCGAGGGGTCGAAAGTCTTGTAGATATCGATGGGCATGTTACCGGCACCTTCGTAATAGACGCAGAGCCTGGTGACTGCGGGACCGGTGCTGTAGGCCCTAATCTCGTCCTCGAACAGGAGCCTGTCATTGCGTGCCAGGCTCTCGGCCTGAGCGAAATACGTAAAGAGCTGTACGCGGGAGAGGGTCATGGGATCAACGGAATTCTTGTAATAATTAATGAAGAAGTTCGCGATGTCCGTTACATGGTAGGCAGTCATTGATATCTACAACATAAACATTGATTAATCAATATAAATGTTATGGAGATAGCATCCATCCATCGATTGATTTTTTATTGAAAAATTGCAAAAACCATTCGAAAACGGCGTATTTTTTGTTATTAACGCCCGATTAAACAGACAGACTCGGTTTAATAATAATAAATGCTTTTTACCATCAGTCCATACCCACGAAAAGGGAAAACGACCACAGGTGGGCTCATATGAAGAAGGAATACGCATCATTCATTGAATCAAAACGCAAACTCTGCGTCGAGAACGACACTTTTGCGCAGGCCGAATACTCCAAATATGACGTCAAGAAGGGTCTCCGCGACACCCAAGGGAACGGAGTCATCGTCGGACTCACCGAAGTTTCCCAGGTCGACGGTACCACTACGGTCAACGGGGAGAAGCAGGAGTGCGAGGGTATCCTCCGCTACCGCGGATACAGTATCGAGGACCTCACCCAGGGATTCCTGAACAAGAGATTCGGTTTCGAGGAGGTCTCCTACCTGGTCCTCTTCGGAAAGCTCCCCAACGAGCGGGAGCTCAAAGAGTACATCTCCATACTGAACCAGAACCGTAAGCTTCCCAAGACGTTCACAAGGGACGTCATCATGAAGGCCGCCAGCAAGGATGTCATGAACGCGATCTCGAGGGAGGTCCTCTTCCTTGCATCCTACGACGACGATGCGCTGGACAACTCGATAGACAACGTCCTGAGGCAGTGCCTCTACCTGATCACGGTCTTCCCCATGCTCACCGTGTACAGCTACCATGCCTACAACCATTACATCAACGGCCAGAGCATGTACATCCACAATCCCGATCACAGCCTCTCATCGGCGGAGAACTTCCTGCGCATGCTCAGGCCGGACAAGAAGTACTCTGAACTGGAGGCCACAGTCCTCGACCTCGCGCTGGTCCTCCACATGGAGCACGGAGGAGGAAACAACTCCACATTCACCACGAGGGTCACAACATCCAGCGGATCGGACACGTATGCTGTCATCGCGGCTGCGATGTCCTCCCTGAAGGGACCTAAGCACGGAGGTGCCAACCTCAAGGTAATGGACATGATGTACGACATCAAGAGACATGTAAAGGACCCTGATGACGAGGAAGACCTCACCGCCTATCTCAACAAGATCCTTGACAAGCAGGCGTTCGACAGATCCGGACTCATCTACGGTATGGGTCATGCTGTCTACACCAAGTCGGACCCCCGTGCACGTGTGTTCAAATCATTCGTAAAAGACCTCGCCACGGAGAAGGGACGCCTCAAGGACTACAGATACTACGAGAACATCGAGAAGATCGCGCCCGGCCTCATCATGCAGCATAAGCATAACAACAAGAGCGTATGCGCTAACGTCGATTTCTACAGCGGTTTCGTGTACGACATGCTCGACATCCCGAAGGAACTCTTCACACCGCTCTTCGCCACTGCGAGGATCATCGGATGGAGCGCCCACCGTATCGAGGAACTGATCACATCCAACAAGATCCTCAGGCCTGCATATATCAACATCCAGGAAGCGAAGGAATACGTTCCTCTCGAGAAGAGATGAGCTGATACCGACACTCCCATGCCGATCCGAGGCAGATTTGTCCGCTCTGAGCGGCCGTGAGGCTGCGGAGCGCGATGAGTCAAACATAATATATCGCGCCCGACATCGGGCTGACATGACCGATAGGGAAGATTTGGCCAACAGCAGATTCTCATGCACGGAACGCGACCGTGCCGCGTTCGAGGCAGGCATAAAGATGGCCACCATCTACCACCAGTTCGTCGGCACGCCGGTCAATCTCCATACCGTGGAGAATCTCGAGTACACCATCGCCAGAACGATCGAGGTCCAGCCCTATGTCAAATCGGCCAAGGTCGCCATCGACCGCAAAGCGTTCATCAACAACGGCGACACCTATTCCTACGTGTCCCTCACCGGCGATATGATCGATGCCGTAGTGGTGATCGCCCTCGGCAGCACCGAGGTCAAAGCAGAGATAAGATACGATGAGGAGCTCAGATACCCGCTGATGTTCATCTCGGAGATCAATCAGCTGGGCTGATTCAGGTCCACGCCCAGGATGACTGTGGAGAGGACCCTGCACTTGATTTTGAAATAATCGTTAAGATACCGCGCGGTGTTCATGCAGGGGTAGTAAACCCTAGATTTCACCTCGTCGGGGACGCCGGGCACGTTCATCCTCACCGAATGTATGACGGTGGTGAGGTTGCCTCTGGTGTCGAGCTGGGATGTGTCCACGAAAAGATTCTTCGTGAGCCATATGAAATTCTTCGAGTTGAATATGTGCCTATCCTGGTCCAGGATGTCGAATCCGATGAGTCTGCCGTTCTCGTCCAGGATATCCATGCATGGCTGCGTGAACATCGGGAAATCGGAATTGCAGAAGAGAACCATCGTCGAGGTCATGTCGGTCACTTCCTTCATGCCTCTGGGGTCCACAGGGGTGAACCCGATGTTCCTGGGCGAATACTCGAGGTCCATTACATGATCTATCACATTCTGCGTGAGAGTTTCGAAACGCATAACCCCCGGACACTTCGTGAGACAATTTACGTAGTCCTCGAAATACATTGGAAGTATTATCCAATTATTAATTAATAAAATCATTGTTAATAGGTGCCTGCAGGGTAACGGATATTAACTAACTGGCTAATTGATAATAACACTGTTAAATTTTCTAAACCTTTAAGGTGAAAAGTCGGCAACTTTTATATTGCATGTAATCTATTATTGGGTAGCCAGTCTAACGACTGATGGAGAACCCATGATTACAGATATTAAAATCGGAATCACAGGCTTGCCTGGATCCGGTAAGACTTATGCGCTTCTTCGTGTTATCGAGATGCTGAAGGAGGAGGAGCTCCTCATCGGCGGGATGATCGATGAGCCCATCGAGGAAGCAAGGAAGAAAACAGGGTTTACAGTCAGGAATCTCCTAACTGGCGAACAGCAGGTCTTTGCAAGCACCGAGATCGAGAGCAAGATCATGGTCGGCAAGATCGGTGTCGACCTCGGCAAACTCGAAGAGGTCGGCGTGAAAGCCATCAAGGACGCTGTGGAGAAATGCGACATCATCGTTATCGACGAGGTCGGTAAGATGGAGGTCGAGAGCGAGGCGTTCGTGGAAGCTGTCAAGGAATCCTTGGAAGCGGATAAACCCATGATCATAACGCTTCACAAGAAATCAAGGAACCCTCTCCTGCAGGACATCAGGAGAAGGGACGACGTAAGAATTCTGGAGGTAACCCCTACAAACAGGAACATCCTCCCCTACAAGATTGTCCGCCTCATGCACGGAGAGAACGTTTGATGCCTGACGGTGTCATCATCCGTGAGGGTTCAACAGACATTCTCGTTCCGGAGATCCATTCCGCCGGAGGCCCCGGCAAGATACAGGGCGGGGTGTTCTTCAACGAGCAGATGGCGTTCAACCGCGATATAAGCGTCATGCTGCTGCGCGCTGTCGGGAAGGATCTGACCGTAGCCGATGCGATGACAGCCACCGGTTCGAGGGCCGTGCGCATAGCGAACGAGGTCAGGGGGACGCAGGTGACCGCGAACGATTACAGCGCTGATGCCATACCGTACATCGATGAGAACATCAGGCTCAACGGTCTGGACAACTGCAGATCCTCCAACAAGAACCTCCACATACTTTTCACGGAGGAATCGTTCGACTACGTGGACCTCGATCCGTTCGGTTCGCCTGTCCCGTACATCGAATCCGCCATAAGGGGATGCAGGAGGAACGGGATACTCGCCATAACCGCAACGGACACCGCGCCTTTGGCCGGAGCTCATGCACCCAAATGCAGGCGCAGATATCAATCGGAGCCTGTGAGGGGATACATGTGTCACGAGGGGGGTCTTCGCATCCTCATGTGCACCATCGCAAGGGAACTGGCGAAATACGACAGGGGAATGAAGCCTCTGCTCTCTTTCTATGCCGACCATTACCTCCGCACCTACATCCAGGTAGAGGAGAGTGCCGAGAAGGCAGACAGGATGCTGGATCAGCTCGGATACATGGAGTACAACATGGATACGATGGGGAGGTCGCTCTCGAAGACGTACGACCCGGTCCACAGACATGGGCCCTTCTGGCTCGGACCCCTTCACGACCAGGAGTTCGTCAGAAGGATGAGCTCCGACGGAATGGCAGCAGAGAGGAGATGCTCGAAGTATCTCGACCTCTGGGCGAACGAGCTCGATACGGAGGTGTTCGTGTACGACATGAGCGAGCTGTCCTCGCACATCAAGATGTCTCCGCCCAAGCTTGCTGATTTCATCGAACTCCTCAGGACGAACGGCAAAGCGTCCATGACGCACATGGCCCCCACATCCTTCAAGACGGACCTGCCGTTGGAACAGATCGTATCCCTCTACATGGAAGCGAGCCCCGATTCCAAAAACCGACTCTCCTAACCCTTATATCGATTATCATCTTTCAGAAGGTTAGGTGCCTACAAATGCCCAGTTTAGCAATCATCGGCTCCCAGTGGGGAGACGAAGGAAAGGGAAAGCTTACAGACTATCTCGATGAGAAATCAGACCTCATCGTACGTTTCCAGGGAGGAAACAACGCGGGACACACCATCATCGTCGATGACAAGGTTTTCAAGCTCCACGGACTCCCCTCGGGTGTCGTAAGACCCGGCAAGCTGGCGGTTATCGGTAACGGTGTTGTCGTGAACCTCGAGGAGCTCGCAGAGGAGATCAAGCAGGTCGAGGACAAAGGCGGATCCATCGAGGGACTGAGGATCTCGGACAGGGCCCACCTGATCATGGGATACCACAAGAAGCTGGACGGTGCAGAGGAGAAGTACCGCGGGAAGAACAACGTCGGTACCACCAAGAAGGGAATCGGACCGACATACCAGGACAAGATCGCAAGGATCGGGTTCAGGGCTGGGGACCTTCTCGAGGATGACCTCCTCAAGGAGAAGATCCAGTTCATCCTCCCGTACAAGAAGGACCTCTTGGCGATGATGGATGCCGAGCAGTGCAGCTGCACCACGGAATCGCTTTATGAGAAGATGCAGGGATGGAAGAATCTTGTAGGCAAGTACATCTGCGACACATCCGTTCTCATCAACGATGCGCTGGACCAGGGCAAGAACGTCGTGTTCGAGGGCGCCCAGGGAGCGATGCTCGACATCGATCACGGAACATACCCCTATGTCACCTCCTCGGCCACATGCGGAGGAGGCATCTGCACAGGATCCGGAGTGGCACCCAACAGGATCGACAAGGTCGTCGGAATCGTGAAGGCCTACACCACCCGCGTGGGCGAGGGACCGTTCGTGTCCGAGCTTACCGACGAGATGGGCCAGGAGCTCCAGAAGAAGGGAGGAGAGTTCGGCGTCACCACAGGAAGGGGAAGGAGATGCGGATGGCTCGACCTCGTGGTCGTCGAGCACGCCTCCAGGCTCTGCGGATTCACATCGCTCGGAATCACCAAGATCGATGTCCTCAACGACATCCCCGAGCTCCCGGTCTGCGTAGCATACGAGATCAACGGCGAGGAGGTCAGGCACTTCCCCGCATCGCTGGCCAAACTGTACAAGGCCAAACCCGTTTACCAGACATTTAAGGGATGGAAGGGCTGGGACAACACCATGGATGTTGTCAAAGCAGGATATGACAACCTTCCCGGAGAGGTGAGGGAGTACATCGAGTTCATCGAGAAGTACCTCAAGGTACCCGCAGACCTCATCAGCCTCGGGCCCGACAGAGACGAGACGATCGACCGCAAGAAAGACTGGTGGAACTGATAATATGCCGACGACATGCAATGTGACAGCAGGACCCTGCCAGATGATCACGAAGATCACGGCAGAGACAAGCGAGGATATGATGAGCGTGAACGTGGTCATCGAGAGCAACTGCCCGATGGTCCAGAAGATGTCGCCCATCGAGAACATCAACCCCTACGAGATGGTCGGGAAGCCGTTCACCGAGTCCGAGATCTATCTCAAGGCCGCGGAATGTCTCCGCCATACCGCATGCCCCGTACCGTGCGCCATCATCAAATGCGCCGAGGCGGAGGCCGGGATGGCTCTCAAGAAACCTGTCAAGATAGAGTTCGAATGAGCTCTTAGACGGCCTCACGGCCGTCATCTTTTTTTTCAATCAATAATAAAAGGGCCCCCGGAGGGGCTTGAAGTTTCACTGGTTGGACTTCCAGAGTCCGTGCTTGTTGCAGTACTCCCAGGCCCTGACCTCTTTGGCATCGGTCTTGAAGAATGCCTCGGGTGCATCTCCGGGCTTGAGATACTTCCTCATCATGACTCCGTCCGCGCAGATCTGGATGTACACGATGTAGTGGTCCTCGACCATAGGGTGGGCCGCTTCCTTTCCGACCTTGACGAGAAATCCTCCGTCCTGCTTCTCGATGTACGGGACGTGCTTCTCGTTCTTGAAATCGTCTGTCTTGGGCTCGAGGGCCGTCATCTCGACTCCACAGCACTTGGGGATGCATGATCCCTTGTATACAAGATCCACGGTCGTTCCGCATTTCTCACACTTGTAGATTGCCATGTTTAAACCTCAGCTCCGAATCTGCAGACAGGGATAAGAACGTATGTCCGGATGCTTCGCATCAATTCCTATATATCCCATGGATAATGGAGTGTTATGGAGATACCTGCGTATTTCACATCCTATGATGATGGGAACATGATTGTAAGCGACGGTTCGTTCTCCATACTCTCCGTGCGTAAGGGTGAATCATCCTACCCTCTTAACGAGAAGATCCCGCAGAGCATCTCCAAGGAACAGCGTTCCCCTATCGTGATCATCGACTGCAACAGCCTCATTAAGAGAGAGTTCTCGGAGAAGGTCATGAAGCATCTAAGGGTCCCGGGGGCATACATCTGGTTCATGACATACATCGAGACCGTTGAGGATGTGTTCGATGCCTTCAACAAGGATGCCGAACTGGTGCTCGCACCCTATCATTTCATCGCATCGGATGCAGAACTCAGGGACATCTGCGATGTATCGGATTCGGTGGTACCGGTCATTTTCATCCACAAAGGAAAAGCCATGGTCGGGGGAAGGCAGACGGAGGACGTCCTCAAAGTCCTGGAAAAACTGGTCGGCATCGGATTCTACAGGAACTTCGTATTGGACATGGAAGGCAGCCTTGACGGATACACCTGGTCGGTGATCGCCGAGGATTATCCTTCTACAATCCCGTTCATCCAATCCGGCGACAGGGTCGCCGGCTTCCAGAATGTCATCGTCCCTTCCCTGCTGTGATCTTACCGATGAACTGCTCGATCCCTTCGGCGATATCAGGACATCCCCTGTCTGTGCCAGATACTGTGTAAGAGCCCCTGTATTCCATTCTGACGGATATCGAGAAAGCACGGAATATCCTCTCTGTGTAGTCGAAATTCGGATTATCGCTCCCGCCGCACATCATGCCTATGCAGGATGATGGGTGGCTGAGATCCTTCTGCCAATAGATCTGGAAACGGTCGATGGCCGTCTTGATCAGCGAGGAAGGTCCGCTGTAATGGATAGGCGTTGACAGGACCAGTATATCGGATTCGGAGAATGAATCGTATATCTTCTGCATGTCATCCTTGATGACGCAGCCGCCTTCACGGCACCCTCCGCAGTCCCTGCAATGCCCTATATCCATTTCGCCGAGGCGGTAGATGACGACATCGTATCCTCTGGATTCAAGGCTGCTGGCGACCTTTGTGCACATGGATTCCGTCACACCGTGCATATCCGCACTGCCGCACAGGATGGTTGCCTTCATCATTCACACACCTCTTCTTTGTCCTCATAAGGGAGGGAATGATATCGAATCGGATATCACGATTATAAGGGTTGATGGTGCTGTTATAATACCCAGTATTAGAAAAAACGGGTCAACATTAATATGCTGAACAACCCATTGTCATACAGGTTGTAGCATGCCTAAAGATTTCCTTAAAGAGAGAATGGTTGAATTCCCCAGAAATGTGATCGCCGGTCACGATGTCCTCCCTAACGTCAAGGACATATGCGTAAACATCCACAGCGGCAGGACCGGTACAATCATCACTGGAGAGAACACCGACAAGGCTGCTGGACGTGCGGTAAAGGATTATCTTGAAGGCTACGACATAGACACCTGCATCACAGGCAATGCTACAATCGACAACATCGAGGAAGTCGAGAACAGGATCAAGGAGTACGGCTCGACATTCATCCTAGCGGTCGGAGGTGGCAGCAAGATTGACATTGCCAAGATCGTCTCCCAGAATCTCAATCTCCCTTTTATCAGCATCCCGACCTCGGCCGCCCACGACGGTATCGCCTCTAACAGGGCATCCATCAAATCGGACAAGGGTTCCAAATCCATCGAAGGCGCATCACCGATGGGTGTGATCGCCGATACGAGCATCATCTTCAAGGCGCCTTACAGGAGCCTGGCTGCAGGATGCGCCGATGTACTGTCGAACTTCAGCGCACTCAACGACTGGAAGCTCGCCTACAACCTCAAAGACGAGGAGTTCAGCAGGTCCGCATATTCATTCTCGCATTTCGCCGCCGAATCCATGATGGATGCGGTGGATTACATCAAGCCGAATCTCGAGGAGAGCGTTTGGCTGGCCATCAAGCCCATCATCGTCTCCGGGATATCCATGAGTATCGCAGGAAGCTCCAGGCCTACCAGCGGTTCGGAGCACATGATCTCGCATACCATCGACATGAAATATCCCGGCAGGGCGATGCACGGGGAGCAGTGCGGAGTGGCTTCAATCATCACCCTGTACCTTCAGAAGGAGGACTGGGAGGAGTTCAAGCACGCTCTCGTCAAGATCGGGGCGCCCACCAAGGCTTCAGAGCTCGGACTGTCGGATGACGAGTTCATAGATGCGGTGTGCGAAGCGCACAAGATACGCAAGGACAGGTATACGATTCTCGGTAACAAAGGCATCCCCAGAGAGGATGTCGAGGATATATGCATCAGGACAGGGGTGATCTGATGGCACTCATTACACTCATAGCAAAACCGCTGGCAACAGCAGGTTACGAATTCTACTACATGGGTCCCGCTGAGGAATGCGAGGACTGCAAGTTCAAGAAAGTCTGCTTCAACCTCGAGGAAGGGGCCAAGTACAGGGTCACCGCACTCAGGTCGCAGTCACACGAATGCCACGAATGCGACACCGACACGGTCGCTGTGGTCGAAGTGGAGAAGCTCCCCACTGTCGCTTCAGTAGGCAAGAAGCAGGCCATGGAAGGCAGCAAGATCACGTACAAGAGCGTGGATTGCGATAACATCGGATGCCCGAACTATCAGATCTGCCATCCTACAGGAAAGGCCCAAGGGTCGAAATACACCGTTCAAAAGGTCAACGGCGACCTCGATTGCCCCCTGGGCAATGAACTGGTTTGCGTGGATCTGTTCTGAATATCAGAACTTCTCCCCGGTGATCCTCTCGTACATGTCAACGTAGAGCTTGCTCACACGGTCGACGATGTCCTGAGGCAATGCAGGGATGTCGGGCTCGGGCTTTCCGGCCTCGCGTGCATCGTAGAGTGCTTTGTGGTAACCGGTCTCGCGGTAGTATTGACGCACGAACTCCTTGGAGAGCTGCACGATGTTTCCCTTCGCGAACTCATCAGCGTCCCACCAGCGGTCCTCGTCCAGGGTTCCGAATGTGTCGATGACCATGAGCTTCCTGTCCTTGTCGAAAGCGAATTCTTTCTTACCGTCGCAGTGGATCAGACCTCTCTTGCTGCACTCCCTGTCGATGATGGCATCGATCTTGAGAACGGTCCTCTTGATCTCCTCGAACTCCTCGTCCGAGAGCCCTGCCATCTTCTTGGCCTCCTCATCCGTCAGGTTCTCATCGTGGGCCTCCAGCTTGGTGGTGCACTCGATGAACGGCGTGGGGAGCTTCTCACCCTCCTTGACGACGTGATCGGGGGAGAATCCGAGATCCTCGGGCTTGACCTTGCCGGACTTGATCCTGTCCATGAGGGAACCTGCGGCGTAGTACCTGCAGATGACCTCCAGAGGGATCAGGTAGTTCTTAGTGGTCCCGTCGATCTTGCTGTAGTCCCTGATGATGTCGACCCTCTTGACCCTCATCCTGTCGGCGGAGGGCTCCGAGATGTAATGGTTGTTGATACCCTCCTTGGTAAGGAGTCCGAACCAGTACTTCGCGGTCCTGCAGAGTGTCTCTCCCTTGTGGGGGATCTGCGAGGGGATGATCTTGTCGAATACGGAAATGTTGTTGGTGTAGGCGAACTCCAAGGTGTCATCGTCCACCTTGTAGACCTCCTTCACCTTTCCGGTCATTATGTGCTCCATGACCGGCAATCTGATAGCCGATAGATAACTCTATCCGACGTATAGCGGACCACTACGTGGTCCGGTCAGAATTCGACTGTCTCTGTGGTCCATCCCTTCATGTCGACGGTGATGAGCTTACCTGCGTTGTCGGTGCCGAGACCGGAGATGATCTTCAGGACCTCCAGCGCCTCCATCGAGGCTATCGCTGATACCGCTGCACCTACCGACGGGACCGGTCCTTCCGGATCCTTCATGGTGCCGATCATCTCCCTGAGTGACTTGGTCTTTCCCGGTATGCACACGGCAATCTGCCCCTCCATACCCGAGACCCCTGCATGCACCAATGGAACGCCCATGCTCTCAGCTAGATCAGAAAGGACCATCCTCGATTCGAAGTTGTCCAGGCAGTCTACCAGTATGTCGCAGCCCTGGAACAGCCCTCCGTTGATCTCCGAAAGGGGTTCTGAATTGGCCTGCACCTCCGCGCTCGGGTTGAGTGCCAGTATCCATTCGGCGGATATCATGGACTTGGTCCTGTGGTCATACGGTGAGTATATGAACTGACGGTTGAGGTTGGAGAGCTCCGGGGTCTGGTGATCGCAGAGTATGAAGTGTGTGACCCCCGCCATTGTGAGCTGCGTGATCACGTTGACCCCTAGCCCTCCGCATCCGACGATGCCTACAACCGCCGTCATGATCCTCTGCTGTCCTTCCTCGCCGAAAATCGGCCTCTGTCTCTCGAACCTCATAATATCCCTTTGATCAATTCGTCCAGCAGGGTGAGCGCCTCCCTGACGGTCTGCTCCCTCACCGATTCCCTGTCTCCTTTGAAGATGTTGCGTGTGACCACCACTCTCGGGCCGTCGGCCGCGGCGATGTAGACCAATCCCACGGGCTTATCCGGAGTGGCTCCGCCGGGTCCGGCGATGCCTGTGACCGCTACGGCGGTGTCGCTCCTGTATGCTGACATCGCTCCGGAGACCATCTCCCTCGCGGTCTCCTCGCTCACGGCACCGTGCTCGAGCAGTATGGAATGAGATACGCCGAGGATGTCCTCCTTGGCCTGATTGGAATAAGTCACCGCGCTCCCCAGGAAGACCTTAGAAGCTCCTGGCACATCCGTTATGGCGGCACTGATGAGCCCCCCTGTGCATGACTCGGCCACGGACATCGTGAGCCCCATGCCATCAAGAGTGCGTATTAAGGAAACTGCTTCAGAACGGAGAGTCATTGCTGCCACTGATCTGTTTGATTCTGTTCACGCCGTCGATGTCATCGATGACCTTGGCCACCGCTTCCGGCACCAGTGAACGCCATTCCTCATCGTTGGCAATCCTGCGCCTGATCTCCGTTCCAGAGAAAACCTCCCTGTTATACAACGGCGATGCGCGTACCTCGAAACCCGACTCCTCGAACAGACGGCGGGTCAGGGGATTGTTCGTATAGACTATCTTGAAAGGCGGTACCAGGGAAACTACATGGGCCACCCATACAGGATATCTGTTGAGGTCCTCTATAGGCACGATGCTGTAATTGTCGATGCCCTCGTCCCTCAGGGCCTTGTTGATCATCATGTACCTCTCACCGGATGTGAACGGGTTCTCCGGGGTATGGGAGCACTGTGCGCTTCCGATCCCGATCGTGATATGCTCGGACGCCTCGGCACATTTGCAGATCACATCCATATGTCCCCTGTGCAGAGGCTGGAAGCGGCCGACGACCAGGGAATAGTTGTCGTAGTTATGCTTCATATCCCCCGCCGTCCAAATTCATGATTATCTTGGGACATTCGAAACACAGGACAGAATCGCCCGGGTATCCCTCGAAGACGTAGAGCGCCTTCAGGAGACCGCTCTCCTTCACGTATGTGCATATCTGGCAGAGGGCATCGGAGATGTCCATGCCCTGGACCATCGAGTCTGCCGTCTCGGAGATCCTGCGGTAGAAATCGTCACGGTATGCGCTCTTGTCGATGAGGCTGTTGCCCCCTCTCACCCCTTTCATGTATTGGGATATGGCTGCGCTCGTGACCCCGAACATCCTTGCTACCTGCACCTGCGTCATCCCGTGCCTGGTGACGAGCTCCTTTGCAAGAGCCCCTTTGGCCGCCGGCAGGATGTGTGTCACGATCAGTTCGCAAGGCATCTTCATGTTCGGTCTCCTTTGATAGTTAGTATGTCCAGACTATAAATCTTAACGTCGGGCCTCATGCCTTCCAGGGCATCTCCCACTCCCAGGGCCTTATGACCTCGGTGTAAAGCGCCAGTCCGACGACCGCACCCTCGGCACCGGCGGATGAGAGCTTGCACGCATCCTCCTGGGATGTCACTCCACCGGACGCGATGACCTTACACGGGCATCTTCCGATGAAATCCTTCGCCTGCGCCTCGTCGATCCCCTTCCTCTGGCCCTCGACATCCACATTCGTATTGAGGACAGCGGCCAGGGGGACACCGCGTATCCTGTCGAACATGTCCTCGACCGTGATCTGCGCGGATTCCTGCCATCCCTTGATGGCGATCCTGCCCTGCTTGGTATCCATCGACAGCACGATCCTGCCTGGGTGGCGGTCTGCCATCTCGATGAGCCATTCGGGCTCCTTGACGGCCTTCGTTCCGACGATGATCCTGTCGACCCCCGCGGAGACGAGGTCGTCGATGGTGGCCGCATCCCTGATGCCTCCGCCGATCTCTGTCGGGACGCCGTATTCCTTGGTTATCTGCTTGAAGACCTCGAGGTTGTTCGGCTTGCCGAATGCGGCATCGAGATCCACGAGATGAAGGTAATCTGCACCCTTCTCCAGCCACATCCCTGCCACCTTCAGCGGATCGGGCATGACGACCTGCTGGCTTCCGGGCTTCCCTCCGACCAGCTGGACGACCTGGTGGTCGAGCACGTCGACTGCGGGTATTATCCTCATAGCTGCTCCTCCGCGAATCTGATGAAGTTCTGAAGGAACCTCCTTCCCGAGGCGCTGCTCTTCTCCGGATGGAACTGCGTACCGTAGGTGTTGGAATCCCTGAAGAAGGAGGGGAACGGCTTGCCTTCGTACTCCGTGGTCCCCTTGATGATGAAATCGTCGCAGGGATGGCCGTAATACGAGTGGACGAAGTAGAAGTTCTTGTCTGTGATGCCGTCCATCATGATATCTTCGGACGCCACCTGGTTCCAGCCCATGTGGGGGATCATCTCGCGTTCGAGCTTCTTGACCCTTCCCTTGAAGAAACCGAGCCCGGGGGAATGTCCCTCGTCGCTGCCCTCGTAGAGGATCTGCATGCCGATGCATATCCCGAGAGCCGGGATTCCCGATCTGAGCCTGTCGCAAATCACCTCCCTGTACGGAAGGAGCTTCTCCATGGTCTTGTCGAAGGCACCTACGCCGGGGAATACTATGCATTCCGCATCCCTGAGCTCGGACATGTCCCCGACTACCCTTACATTGGCGCCGCAGGCCTCCAGGGACCTGCGGATGGAGTATAGGTTGCCTACACCGTAATCCGTTATAGTGATGTTCAGCGGCATCCGGAGATCACCTCTTCGGCCTTCTCAAGCAGAAGAGCGTTGTCCTCGGCGGTGCCCACTGTGGTCCTGACGCAGTTCTCCGTCCTGCGCTTCGCACCGAAGTCGCGGATGAGCACTCCGCGCTCCTTCAGACCGTCGACGAGCACCTTGTGGTCGATCGGCGACCTTGCCATTATGAAATTGGAATCGGACGGGAACGTCTCGAAGCCGAGCTTCCTGAGGCCTGCATCCAGCTTCGGCCTCTGCTCCCTGACCATCTGTACGCTCTTCCTGACGAACTCCTGATCCTTCACTGCCGCTATGGCGGCACCCTCGCTGACCATGTTCAGCGAATAGGGGATCTTGACGCAGATCATCATGTCGGAGAGCTTCTTGTTCGTGACGGCGTATCCTACGCGGAGGGCTGCCATCGCGTATGCCTTGGAGAATGTCCTGAGCACGACGAGGTTATCGAACTCCTCCACCCTCTTGACGAACGGGTTGTCGGAGTATTCCGCATATGCCTCGTCGACGACGACTATGCCGTTGAACCTTGAGAGGACCTCCTCGATGTCCTTGGGCCTGAAGCAATTGCCTGTCGGATTGTTGGGCGAGGGCATGATTGCGATCTTCGCATCCTGCTTGACCATCGCATCGACATCGAGCTGGAAATCCTCGGTCAGGTCGACCTCTATGGCCTTTCCGCCGTTGAGCTTGACGAAGTAATCGTAAAGGGTATAGGATGGGACGGGGACAACCGAGTTGTCGCCCATGTTGGTGAAGGTCTTGAAAACGACGTCCAGCATCTCGTCGGAACCGTTCCCTGCGATGATGTTGTCCATCTCAAGGCCGTAGAGCTCTGCCAATGCGGATCTGAGCCCGTCGGAATATGTGTTGGGATACCCGTTGAGGTCCCATGAGTGCTCCTTGAGGTACTTAGCGGCGGCAGGGTTCGAGCCGAGCACGTTCGTGTTGGTGTCGAGCCTCAGCTCTCCGTGGAGCTTGGGGTTGTAGTACTTCACGAAGTCCCTGGTGGTCTCCCTCATCACTCCTCTGTCCATCAGTTCACCAGCCTCTCTATGGGCGTGGTAAGGATGCCTTTCGCACCGATCCTCTTGAGCTCAGCGATAGTCTTGAAGACCTTGTCTCCGTCTACCACAGCGTGCACTGCGAGGAAGGAACTGTTGCCTGCGATCTCGAGCACGGTCGGTCCGCCGATACCGGGGATGATCTTCTCCGCCTCCGGGAGCTTGTCCTTGGGGATGTCCGCCATGATGTACTTCTTGTTCTCGGCGATGATGACGCTCTGGAACGAATCAACCACATCCTGGATGGCCTGGCCGTTCTTCTTCATGGCCTGCTCCGATGTTATGACCGCAGCCTGGGATTCGATGATGGAACCGACCTCTCTGAGCCTGTTGGTCTTGAGTGTGGAACCTGTGGACACGAGGTCCGCGATGTAATCGGACACTCCGAGATAGGGCATGATCTCGCATGCCCCGGTGACGACGATGACCTCCACCTTGATCCCGAGGTCCTCGAAGTACTTCTTCGTGAGATTGGGGAAGGATGTTGCGATCCTGCTTCCGTCCTTGATCTGGGAAGCATCTGTTATTCCGGATTCCTCGGGGACTGCGACTGAAAGATGACAGAATCCGAACTGCAGATTGAGAATGTTCATGAGGTCCTTTCCCGACTCGGCGGTCTCGTCCAGGCCTGTGATACCCATGTCGATGGAGCCTTCAGCGATGAAGGTCGGTATGTCCTGTGCCCTGACGAAGATTATCTCGATATCCTGGTTCTTGGCCTTGAGGTAGAGCCTCCTTCCGATATCCTCTCCGAGATCGATCCCTGACTTCGTCAGGAGCTCGACGGTCCTCTCGTTCAGTCTTCCTTTGTTCGGTACACCTAGTTTCAGTGTCATTTCAGTCCTCGCCCCTTATTTATAAGTTTATTATTTAAAAGATAGGGACGGGATCTGAACGGTCATGGCTGTCTGGACCTGATCGACCCGATCAGCTCATCCCTGTATTCGGGGACGATCTCGCCGTTCTCGATTATGAGATCCCCTGTGCATTCGATGCTCTTCGAGTTGATCGAATCGATCGTTCCGGGATGGCTGCCTTTGAGGCTTTCTCCATCGGCCGCGGAGAGGATGAGGGCATATTCGGCATCGCTCAGTGAAGAGAGGAAAGCAACCCACCCTTCACCTGCTGGCACTTGATGATCCTCTTTGGTCTGCGATACGATTTCCTCCTCTTCGTGCTCGGTGCTTATGAGCTCGGTGATGTAGTTCAGGTCCTCCTCCGCCTTGTCCTTGGCCTTCTTGTCTAGCACGATCCTCCTTACCGTCCTGGGCTTGGTCCTGCGGACCGACCCAAGCCTTTCAGCGACTATCCGGTCCAGACCGCCGTATCTGGTTCCGAAGATCTCTATAGGCGGGTGTTCCGATCTGCCTGTCCTGTGGAAGGATTCGACATATCTGATGGTGGCTCTGGTCAGCTCGCGCAATTCCTTCTCGAAATGTGCTGACCCCATGAAATCGATCAGTCTGACCTCTGCCGACCCTCTGCTATCCTGGCTGTAATACTCCAATGTGCTGAACACCGGAATCGTCACGGTCTCCTCGGTCAGACCGCAGCATCCTGCGATCCCTTCCGGTATGAGACCTTCCAGTTCCCTGAGCGCCCTGGACACGATGAATGAGATATCCTCATCTATGCTGGCACTCATCGCCGAAGAACCGTTGCACATGGCCTTGAGGGCATTCACCGACACTGCATCGATGAGGCCCGAGAGGACCTTCCCCATCGTCAGGTTGGCCGTGATATTGGTGGCTACGATATGGTCGTCTGGGAGATCGAGGCCCTTCACAAGGGCGTAGTCAAGGCACGTCCTCGATATGAGGGGGTCGTAGTTCTCGACGATGTCCGAACTGCTCTCGCGGACCATCGAGCCCTCGTATGCCTTCGCGAGATGCTCCAGCTTGGAGTAGATCTCCTTGGGATCCTGCTTGGAGTTTATGAGCTCGCACAGGTAGATCCATATGTATCCCGAATCAACGGTGATGTATCTTCCCGACTCGGCTTCGGATCTCCAGTAGAGGTAATACTGGAGCTGGTCCCTGCCGAGCGCCGAGAACTCCGGATTCCCGTATGGGGATCTCACGTAGTCTGCCTTCCCGTCGGGTCTCTCTGCCGAGTAACGTGATAAGTCTTCCCTGAAAGCATCGGAAACGGGCCTTGTATCGCGAGGCGATGTGAGCACCAGCACACCGTCCCTGCATCCCTCCGAGACGGATGAGCTGATATATTTAGGAGGGTCTGGCTCTGATGGGCCTAGTTCCGAGACGGCTGAATCGGAAACTATGCGGCGCATCTCCTTGTCGATGATCGATGGGACCGGGAGGGTCCTGTCGAGATCCCCTTTGGAAAGCGTCGAGATGCAGCATTTGTAGAGGCCGCTGAGGAAATTCATCATCTTGGAGTTCATGGATGTGTCCTGATAGGTGACACGGTATGTCCTGTCCCCTCTGTAGAACAGGCCATCGAACGCAGAGGCCTGGAATGTCCTGATGTCGCCGCCGTAGGCCTCCAGGATGCCGTGCCCGTGCCTCTTGACGATCAGCTCCTCGATCCTCCTCAGGGATGCGTTGAACTGGCCGGTGACATCATATTTCGATGTGAAGGATTCGTCATAGGGGCATCCGCAGAATGCGGCAGGGTCCGGGATGTAGGATATCGGGTCCGTGAGAGCCGATGACCTCCAGACCGCGTTCCTGAGGGGATCGCGGTCAAGATGCTGGTATCTGCTGAGCGGTATGTCGAATACGGCGCTGAGGTCGAAACTGAGGGACAGCAGGGAATCGAGACAGTGCTTCAGCATCCCCCTGTTCTCCATAAGGAGGTCCATCTGCTCAGCGATGGTATCCCTCTCCTCTGGAAGACAGATCATCTCGCAGAATCTGATGTATTCGTACCCCTAATCGCTGCGGAGGACCTTCCCGTTGCGCAGGGAATCCCTCCAGAATATGTAATATGAGAGCTGGGCTGGATCGAGATTGCTGTAATCCACCCTTCTGTGAGGGCAGGG
The DNA here is from genome assembly GCA_015063245.1 of Thermoplasmata archaeon. Taxonomy (GTDB): domain Archaea; phylum Thermoplasmatota; class Thermoplasmata; order Methanomassiliicoccales; family Methanomethylophilaceae; genus Methanoprimaticola. The sequence continues at coordinate 304,879 of SUSV01000001.1, read as the reverse complement.
GACGAATCCGCATTCCGATACGGGATCGTCCAGATGAGACCTCATCTGCTCGATGAAATCCTCGCCAGGTTCTATATCCCTGCCTCTTCCGAGAGGGATGAATCTGGACATCACTCCTCCTGATCCTCTTGCTCCTCGCTGAGCATGTTCATCCCGATGATGCCTATCATCAGTATGCCGAGGAATATGAATCCGACGAAATTGGGTGAGTCCCCCATCAGGATGCTGACGATGACCGCCCCAATGGCGCCTATGCCCACCCAGACGGAATATGCAGGCCCGGTCGGGAGGCCGCCGTTGAGTCCCTTGTAGAGGAATATTATGCTGATCGGCATTATCACCAGCGTGATTGCCGTCCACATAGGGTCGGTGAAGGTCTCCGACAGATCCATGGTGGTTGCCCACATAGTCTCGAATACCCCTCCGATGAGGATGTACAGCCACAGCGGATTCACATTATCACCGTAGACAGTTCCAATCCTGTGACGCCGATTATGATCAGCGCCACCATAAGCACCTTCATCCTTCCCACCCTCTCTTTGAAGAGCAGGAATCCCGCAAGCATGGCGAACACTGCACCGAGGCCGGTCCATATCGAGTACGCCACTCCGACGGACATCCCGTCACCCATGGCGAACGCCAGGCACATGGGGCTGAGATACATGAAAAGGATAGTGATCAGCAGCCAGAACAGGGAATGCTTCTCCCCGTACTTCTTGAGGCCTATCACCCATACTGGCTCGAGTATCCCGCCCAGGAACACCCACGCGAGACCTATCATACTCACTATACCACCCGAAAACCGATAGATTACTTGAAGGGATGCCCGTCAAGCGTTCTTGGTAAACAGTGCGCTGTTCACCGCCATCATAGCGGTACCAATCTCCAGAGGGTCATGGATGATGGCCTTGGCCTTCCTCCTTCCCTCCTCATCGAAGTAATGCGGGACGCCGGGTGTCGAGATGACGGCCCCTTCCATGATCAGCCTTCCGGGGAATATGGCCGGAGCGGCGTTGAGTATGTACTTATGGGATGAGAGGGCCTGCTCCACATCCTGGAGGGCCTTCACTCCGAACCTCTCCTCCAGCGCCTTGGCCTTGTCGAACTTGATGTCGGTGACGGAAACGTTCGCGCCCCATGACTTGAGGATCTGCACCGCCTCAGTGCCCACAAGGCCTGCTCCGATGACGAGCACATCCTTGCCCTCGATCCCGCCGGCCGCGTTCTTCAGGGCGACCGCATATCCCATGGCGGTACCCCAGGAGTTGTTGGTGCTCCTGGCCGCATGGACGTTGTATGCAACGAACATGGCATCGTCGGCCATCATGATCATATCGACTCCGTCGAGGATGCCTTCCTGGAATCCGTTGACATCAGTGCCCTTGGTGACATAGCTGTCCATCCCGAGCCTCTTGACGATGGCGTCCACCGATTTGGAGAAGCCGCTGATGACGCCCATCCCCGACGTGATCGGGACAACTGCGACACGGACCTTCGAGAAATCCACATCATAGTCCACGCCTGCGCCCTCGAGCGCGAGCTGCTTGACCGTCTTTCCGCACATCTTCATCAATCTGGAATCCAGGTCGATCTTGTCGTCCGGGACTCCCTCAATCATATCGGGTGTAAGTCTTGTCATCAGATCATCTCCGGAGTCCCATCGAGGAACTCATCGATTGAACATTCATCCAGTATCCTGGTTATGCATGCCTGGGCCCTTTCGTCGGCCTCCTCCTCGGTACGCCCTTTCGAGATGAGCGTGGCATGCCATTCCGCCTTCCCGGACTCATAATCCGTTATGCAGTTGTCGCTGCCGAAGAGCCCTGGTGCGAAACGGGGTTCAACGACATGGCCGAACTCCTTCTCGCCGCTGGAACGGAGCTCCCCGTTCCTCACATAGACGTGGCGGTAGACGGAACATCCGTCCTTGGGCTGCCTGCTGGCAGGTTTCCCGAGCGCCGTGGTCGTCAGCTCCTCCAGGAGGTTCACTCCTGTCGCGGCCTCGATGGCGGCTGGAGTCTGGCTCGGTATCCTGGCATCGATCTCCAGGACCCTCAGGCCCCGGGGGGTGAGGATGGCCTCGACATCCATGAGGGCGCTGAGCCCTATCGCCTCGGCGACGTTCTTACCGATCTCCGCGAATTCATCGCAGAGCTCCTTCGGCATTATGTTCGGATTGCACCTCACCATCTTGCAGTCGTAGTTCGAATCGAGGCAGACCTCGGTCGTGATGTAGCCTTTCGCGGTCCTGCCGTCCCCTATCACCTCTACCGAGACGCTCTTTCCGTGGACGAACTCCTGTATGACCGGTTCATCGTTGAGGCCCTTCACGATCTCGAGCCCTTTCTTCATGTCATCGTCGTTCATCGCCACGGTGACCCCGATGCTCCCGCTCTGGGAGGAGGGTTTCACTATTGCAGGGAAGCCGCACTGCGGCCACGGCTGCGGGAGCGGGACCCCCACGGACCTCATGACCTCGTTCGACCTGTTCTTGGAATTGGAAATCTTATAGGATCCGAGGTCGAAGAGGAGCGGCGCATCCACCCTGGACCTCATCGAATCCAATGTCCTGAGGAGATCCATCTCCTCGCATGCGGGTATGACGGCATCGCATCCCCTGAATATCTCCAAAGCGCCGTCGGGATCCTTCGTGGGATCGATGTTGACCGCCTCATCGCAGAGAGACATGGCTGGGGCGCTCTTCTTCCTGTCGAGAACCACGGCCTCGTATCCGGCGGCCTTGGCCAGGAGCACTGCCTCCATGCCTTGGAGCGCGCCCCCTACGATGGCGATCCTCATCAGGCCACCCTCTTGGGCCTGTGGGCCTCGAGGAAGGACCTGTACTCCGCTGATGTCGCATGGTGGTGGCCCATGTCCTCCAGCATCTCGAACACATGCTCGACCGAGCGGTTCCCGTTCTCGATATCGAGCTCGTGCTGGGCCACTCCCGCGAGGTGCTTGCTCGGCGGGACGATCGACGTGACCACGTTCGCTCCCGCGTTGATCCTGGTCTTGAGCCCTGCGATACCCTCTACGTCAAGACTGCAGGGGATCAGCTTGTCCTGGTTTATGAGCCTCATGATTGCGATCGCCTTCAGCTCCTCGGTCGAATCATAGGGCTTGAAATCCTGCATCGGAGTTCCGACCTGAGGGACGAAGGTCATCGCCCTCACCTGTCCGCAGCCGAGGGAGGTCATCTCCGCGATGGTCTCCGCCCTGTCCCTGACGGACTCTCCGAGACCGATCATCATACCGTCCTCGGCCAGGAGCCCCGCGTTCATGGCCCAGATCTTCTGGTTCCTGCGATCGTCGAAACTCTGGTTGAGCCTCAGCGATTCGAAGAGCTGCCTGTTGTAGGTCTCCTGATAGCATGCATACCAATCGGCGCCTGCATCCCTGACCTTGGAGAACATCTCCTCGGGAAGCGCACCGGGTGATGCCATGATGTTTATTCCGACCTCGTCGTTGACCGCCGAGATTATGTCCAGGAGCTTGGAGTACCCGTCCTTGTACATCAGGGGGTCCTCGCCCATGGTGAGGTCCGAGAGGTTTATGCCCGCGTCCTTCAGGCTCGCCGAGAGCTCGACAATCTCCTCCTTGGTCTTCCTGTAGCGGTCGATTCCGGAGTTGGTGGTGCGGAAGTAGCAGAACGTGCAGTTGTTCTTGCAGTATGTGGAGAAGTACACGAAACCGTATGTGAAGATCTTCTTCCCGAACTCCTTGTCCCTAACCCTCCTGGCGGCCGCATACAGCTCCTCCAGGTCATTCTTGTCCTTGATGGACATCAGCTCGAAGATCTCGTCGACGGAGAGCTTTCCCGTCCTCTCGGCCTTTGCTACGGTCTCTGCTATCATCTGAAAACCTCAGTCAAGTTTGTATCCGTTGAGATACGTGATGCTCTTACCTGTCTTCTTCGCATTGCTCTTGCCGTTCTTGAGCATCAGCAAGCGTTCGAGTCCGAATCCGATGCCGGCCCATGGCTCATGGACATCGTGGGCTGCATCCAGCCTGTGCGGTCCGATGGCCCCTGATGCGACCTCCGTACCGTTGATCTCCACATCGAGGGTCTCGACGTACACATCCGATTCCTCGCGCGATGTCGTGTACTCCACGCCCACTGCGTCCATGATGTCGCCGATGTACATCTTGAGATGCTCCATCGCATCCCCGTCGGGCCCCATCTCGACGAGATTCAGCATCGTGAACTCCTCCAGATGGGTCGAGCTCTTGGATTCCTTCCTGAAACATGATCCTATCTCGAAGATCTTGACCGGACCGTCCGTGTGGTCCCTGAGCTCCCTCATGACCCTGTAGAGGTTCATTGCGTGCATGGGCCTCAGCGCCCTCTTGTCGTCGATCCAGAACACCTGTTTGAACAGAGGGTGGTCCTCCGTTATTGTCATCTTGGCCAGCGCGGCCTTGGATACGAAAATGGGCGTGTGGACCTCGATGAACCCCCTTGACCTCAGCTTCTCCCTGATCTTGTTCTCCAGGTCGGTGAGGTCGTTGCGCGGGTTCGCGATGACGTCCTTGATACCTTTGTCGTTGGCGGATTTCAGTTTGGAGAACTGGCTTGAGAATTCCTTATCCCTTGACGCCGGATCCTCGAACTCCGTGTCGGACCAATCGATGTCTCCGTACTCCATAAGATGCTGGATCTGAGAATCCGTGAACTTTATACCCATGATATCTACCGTGATTGAGATGGCGAAAGGCCGGGGGGTCGAACCCCGCTTACAGGTTTTAGAGACCCGTTTGCTCGCCGGAGCGCCCTCCAACATGGGTTTAATTTGTAGTATGTTATATAAATTTATCGCAAAAATACGACCTCATTTATATATCAACATGAAAGCATATAGGCTGCGGACAACAATTGCGGCTCAGAATGACAGTGCACACTGGAGTGAAGGACGGTTGTTGATGCAGCTCGTCTACGCCTACATGGTTAGACGGATAGGCATACTCATTGATAAAAACTACCAAAGGCCATTATGATCCAATCGGTCGAAAAGGACCTGTCAGAAATCGATACCGCAGTTGGACAGCGTGTTCAGAGCCCTGTCGTAGATGCGGAGATATTCCTGTGTGGGTGCGATGTTCTCGATATCGTAGCACTGCTGGAATGTCTTGCCTGCCGGAGGGTTGGAGTACAGCGGCTCATACCTCTTCAGGATGTTGTTGACGATCTCGTTCGCATCGGATATATCCATTCCGCAGGCGGCCATCGATGCCTCTCCCATCATCCTAGATTCCATCGCAGTCACCTTGTCCTTCTGGACACCTTTGGCGGATGCGACTCCCGATAACAGCTCCCTTCCCGAAGCTGTATCGACGATGGCCTGGGCGGCGGTCTCCAGCAGGTTCATCTGCGTGCAGGGCCCAGACATCACATAGTATTGGTTGCCCAGGAGGAGATCCGTATTCGTGTCCAATGCTCTGGCGGTGTGCGCCGCGATCTGCAGGGACTCCCTGTTGGTCGTGGTGCCCCACCTCACATGGATGGGCCCTCCGAGATGCACATCGGCGTTGAAGAGGGCGAACGACGCTATGGTCGTTGCGACATCGCAGATGGCGGCCTCCTCCACCGTTCCGACGTAGCCTCCGAAGATGGGCATCTGCTCGATGAGTATGCTGTCTCCAGCCATGTGCCAGGCGGCGACCGCATCCATCATGGCCATATCCACCTTCATCTCGTTGAGCTGAGAACACTCATGGAGATCGGATTGGCTCATACCCGAGAGCGGGTTGTAGCTTGCCGCTATGCGCCCCTGTGTCGTCAAAGGGGTCTGAGGCCCCTATATCGCCATTCCCGGCCTACCGGCCTCGTACAGGGCATTGTGAACGTAATTCAATTCGGCCAGCGTGGCCCGGATCTCCCAAGGCGTGTTCTTCACGGCCGGGTGTCCTTTGACCGATTCCAGGACTCCGCTGACGATCGTATCGACGACCGGTTCCTGAGCGTATGACTCTATGACTATGGCATAGATATCCTCCGAGACCGGTGCACCTGTGGGGCCCCCTTCGATTATGGGCTTGTTGATGCTGTTGCCTCTGCGCGGAGAGCATTCTACGCTGTCCTTGCCCTTTCCGAGGTTGAGCTTCTTGGGAGCCATCTTGAGCCCCTCATAGACCTCATCCTCCGTTATCGGCATGCTGGTCCCTGTGTTGATGTTGTATATACCAGCTGTGATGAGCATATCCACCCCGGCGACGAAGAGACGGTCGACGAGGTCCTGGTCTTCAGGTATGATGGTGCTGCCGAAATCGAGCTCATAGCGCTTCTTCATCTTGGATGCGATGGTCGGGATTATGTCGTAGTCCCATTCCTTCTCGGAAACCTTGTTTCCTTCCATGAAACGGTTGTATGACTCGAAAACGTCGACATACCTGCGCGCTGTCATGATCTGTTCTCCTTCTGTCGCAGCCCGAAATGCGGGACACTGGCTTTACTGACATGGCTAAACTGGAATTTAATAATCGCGATAAATTGTCGAACGGCATTACCTCTGGCCAAACATATCGAGTACCAGATGCTGTTTGATGATCGCATCCGCTCATTGACGGATGTATTAAGAGCGATGCACCTTTCGAAGGTTATCCTGATCCGTTATCATTCCTGATTCGGCCTGAGGCCGTGAGCCTGCTGCCTCTTCTTTCCTTCGAAGACCGTATCGATCTCGATCTTGTAGTCCTCGCCTGTCAATTCCTTCAGGCCTTCGGCCACGAAACCTTTCACGAAATCCCCCGGCCATGTATCCCAAAGGGTGTTCGGTGACATGGTCACACGGATCTTGAGCGGGATCTTTGTGACCACCTCCGCGCAGTCCGGTTCTGATACCATGTTGCAGGCCACCGTCAGAAGCTCCTCTGGCTCGACGTCCGGATTCATTTTCAGAACTGAACGCGCCGTGCTGCATCCTGACCTGATGAACATCTTCTCGAAATGGACACCCATGCAGTCGATGACCTTCATCGCATAGGCGATGACGGCGGAATAGTAATCCAATTCCCCGTTCTGGAATTTCTCCACAACGGATTCGATACCCCTGCAGTCACTGGTCGATACGGGCGTGCAGTAGAGCATAGGGTCGGCGAGAAGCTCGTATTTCTTCGAACTGCCGCGACTCTTGTCCACACCGACTGCGCCCATGTCGATGAGCTTCATCAACGATGCATAGATAGTCGCTTTGGAGACGTCCATCCTATCCCCCAGTTCGTTCACAGTCATCCTTTGGTAGGACAGGCTGTTGAGGATGCCTATCATGGTGGGGTTCATGAACAGCATGGCCTGCCCATTGATGGAATAGATCGAGAAAGGTTCCTCGATGCGGTAATCGGAAATGTTGCGCTTAAGCCGGTAACCGTTATCGGAAACGAAATCCTGACCGACGAACGGCGCGATCCTCATGATCACGCTTCTGCCTGAATTGGTCACTTTCAGAGAAACGTCGTGCGATAGCCTGTATCCCAGCAGCTCCTTCGAATGCGAGATTATGCTGCCCAACATCGGAACGATGATCAGAGGCACATCGGATATGTTCTCGTAAAGCGAGTCAAATCTGAGTTCGAGTCCATCCTTGGTGACCATGTCCATGACTATGTCGTAACGTTCGCACTCGGATTTCATGGCGCTGAGCGTCCTGTCCCACCATGCTTTGTTCAGATCCCCGGATGTGAGGGCGGCCCCGATCTCGAATAGCCCTTGAACGATGTTGAGACCGCTCTCGGTGATTGATACCCCGTACAGCGCCAGATCCTCTCTGCTGGTGCACCTGCCTACCTTCATTATCCTGGCTGTAGATGCATCCCTGGCATACATCTGCCATTCCACATCGGTATCGCTGCAGAATATTATCGAGGCATCTATGTGATAAACGACGCTGCGTGCATCGCTAATGCAAGTTTCGGAACTGATGATCCCTAGACGAAGCAGTTTGATGATACTCGCCTGAATAGTGGATTTAGGTAATCCGAATGACGCCGATATATCCGATGGGGATATTTCGCGATGGCGCAGCTCCCTGAGGATAGAAAGGCTCAGCTCATTCGTAATAATCTGCACACCATTATTCTTGGTAAGGTAAATCTCGAATCTAGAACTGTACCCTACATCAGACATACTATTCGGAAAGAGTTATGTGTTAATAACAATAAAAATTCTTTGTAATAATTGAGCCTATCGTTCTATTTGATCGAATCTGATTTTCATCGACGGTAATATTTTCCTTTATAAATTTCAACGAAAATGATGATATTGTGAGCTCACTACTCAAAAACTGATTGATTTTTAATTTGAGTTGTTTGCTCATTAATTTGCTAGAACTATACTGTTTCTGATGTTATATTGTCTATTGCTGAAAGTTAGTAATATTTAATCATTTTTTTCTAATATAATCATCTAATAGTTAATTTTTTATATTATTATATCAGATTTTTCAAAAAATAGAAAAATATAAATATTATTTTATTCAACTTAATTGATTGATACATATACTTATATATTGAATAGGGCGTTACATCATCATACAACGGGAGACCGCTGTGAATGGCATAAAAACCAAAAACTATGTCCGGTTGATATCCGCCTCCTACGGACGTCCAAGGCACCTCCTTTGCTTAACCAGCCTGGCCGGACATAGTTTCACCTTTTGTTTCTGAACGTTCTCCGATGCTTTATGCCAGCCAAATGTTCACATATAAAATTAATAAACGTGTATCCAGATACTCCGTACAGTTACATTGGCATCCTTAGGAGGATAATATGAGGTATGGAATCGCATTGGATCTTGGAACTAGCGGATTCCGCTGCCAGGCAGTGGAACTGGACTCCAAGAAAACTGTCGCTACGGCCGTTACGGAACGCCACCCGATCCCGGGAATGAACGTCATCGACCACGTCAACTATGCTATGGAAGTCGGAGAAGACTTCGCGAACGGACTGATGATCACGGCAATCAACAATCTGTTCAAAGAGCTCGCAATCGACCTTTCTAGTGTCGAAATGATCGCTGTTTGCGGTAACCCCTTCCAGCTGTCCCTCTTCCAGAACATCGAGATCAGGGACCTCGCATATGCAGGAAAGAACAAGGTCAAATCGCTCGGAGTCGTCTCCCCGGACAGGAACGGAGCGATCATAGATGCATCCTCTATCGGAATCGTCGGAATGCCCAAAGCTAAGGTGATCATTCCTCCGGCGGTAACCCACGAGATCGGAGCGGACGCCATCGCAATGATGATGATGACCGACATCCTCAACGAGAAGGAGCCCTGCATCGTCGTCGATTACGGAACCAATGCCGAGATGGCGCTGGTCATCAACGGCAACATCTACACCGGATCAGCTGCCGCAGGACCTGCATTGGAGGGTCAGCAGATCGAGAGAGGTATGCTCGCCGCCCCCGGTGCGCTCAGTGAGATCACCGTCACCGACAAGGGATGGAGATGCTATGTCCTCGATGACACCCTCGCCCCCCAGGAAGGGGATCTCATCGATCCGCTCACCGGAAAGGTCATCGAAGAAGGCCCCATGCACGGAAAGGCTGTCGGAATCACCGGAACAGGAGTGGTTGCAGCCCTCTACAGCGGAATGCACACAGGAATCATCCAGAGCTCTGCCATCCAGACCGAGGACGGACACCTCACGCTGCAGGACGGAATCAGGATCAGCTCGGCTGATGTCGAGGAAGCAGGAAAGGCCATCGGAGCGCTCCGTGCCGGATTCCTCACTCTCATGGACGCCGCAGGAGTATGGGTCGATGATGTGAAGAAAGCGTACATGTCCGGAGCATCCGGTCTGTACGTGGACCCCATCAAAGCAATGGGTGTAGGAATGGTCACGCCCGGAGCAAGGAAGATCATCCAGTTCGGAAACACCTCCATAGGAATGGCCAGGAAGATAATCTTCGGAGAGATCTCCCTCGATGAGCTGAAGGTGTTCGCCAAGAAGCTGCTCGCACAGCACGTCATGTTCGCCACATCGGACTTCTTCAAGAACCTGTACTCAGTGGAGTACTCATACTGGTGCGGAGGAATGCCGTTCAGCGAATACAACAACATGCTCGAAATCTACGGCATCAAGACTCTGCCCCCGCTCCCGAAGGCGGAGGATGTCGACCACAAGCGCCTTGCCATCAGGGATCTGCCCGACACCGAGGAATGCAAGGTCCACATCATACATGCGGGAACCATCACCACCGGAAAGCTCGAGGGCTGTATCGGATGCAAGCAGTGTATGAAGGCCTGCCCCGAGAAGGCACTGTCCATCATCAAGAAGGACGACGGCATGTGGGCCGAGATCCAGACCGACAAGTGCGGAGGAACGGCCTGTAAGAGATGCGAGAGGGCATGCAAGCAGGAATGCCTGCACACCCTGCAGCTCAGGCCGGCAGCCTGAAAACATATTCGCCCCCTTTCGGGGGCTTATTTTTATTTTGAAGTTTAAGAAGAATCAATCATCCTGATTGATGTCGCGCCTCTGCATTCCGAGACGATCCATGAGGGCCATCATCATATCCTTGACCTCATAGATATCGCTCCTGACCATGGCGATCTGAGTCTTCAAGGCCGCGATCTGCTCTTCCTGCTGCATGACCTTGTCCTGGAACTCCTTGCTGACGCCGGACCCCTCAGCGGAACGGTATCCTTCGGATTTCAGGGACTTGATCTTGTTGATGGTGTTGTCGCGCCTGAAGCGGAGCTTGTTGGCCTCTTCCTGAAGCCTTGCCTTCTCTCCAAGCTCATCGGCGAGATCTGCCTCGAGGATCTTGCTCTCCATGTTCGTGAGACTCTCGGTCATCTGCTTGACCATAGCATTGAGCTCATCGATGTCATCGGTTTCGGGAACCTCGTAGCCCTCATACGCCTTGGCCGCTGCGGCGTTCCTTGCGTTGGTCTCTTCGATCAGTTCCTTCCTGTAATCCCTGCCGACAGGCTCGAACGATGCACCTACGGGATAAACGCTTGCGTTGAGGTTCCTGGATGCGAGCGGAAGCTCCAATCCAGCTTCGATGAATGTGTCCTCGATCTCCTTCTTACGGTCGCTGTATCTCTGAATGGTATCATCTATTTCCTTCACGCAGGCCTGGTCCTCTTCAGAGAGATCCCCTTTCGCAAGGATCTTCTCCTTCTAAGATGAAAGCCAGGTGACCTGCTTTCCGAAGAAACGAATCTCACGTTCATATTTTGTTGCGGTCATTACCTTTCCCTGCATGGATTATATCATACAACTATATATAGAAGTCCATTCACAGTTAACTTTCAGCATCATCCCCCAGATAGAATCCATATTATCCGCGGGCGGACATATCCATAGCATGGAAGAACTCTGCGCGAAGAGCGCCGACGACGATCAGGACCTCAAGGAGAAGATCTCCAGATTCATCTCGGACAGATCCATCGACACCGTCACCGGGATCAGGAGGATGGGGAGGGACAACCTTGTCGACTTCCTTGTCCTCATGTGCTCATCAGAGGGGATCACAGCATCCGTATTCCCGGACACCTCATCAGACCATATCATCGTTTTCAGGCACTGGATGGGAATGGATGATGAAGTGAAGAGGATACTCTCCGAGAAACCGGATATCGATATCTTGTACGGACAGGACCTGTGCCATCAGGTGCCCGCGATCGTAAGATACAAAAAATGAAGAAGAAAGGTGTTTGAGGCCCGAAGGCCTTTTTTGAATTTCACTGGATTGCGCTAGAGGGGCACTCGTCGATGCATGCTCCGCAGTCGACACAAGCGTTTGCATTGATTACTGCGACATCTCCGACGGTGATAGCGTTCTGGGGGCATGCGTCTGCACATGCTCCGCATCCAACACACTCAGCCTCAATTACTGTTGGCATTTTAGTTACCTCGTCCTATCAATAATTTAACACATATTTAACGCATTTGTGCGACCTTATCATCAAACAATACTACTCTAATTGAATAAGACAAAGTTAGCGAGGAATGACACATATTATTCTGCAGATTATGCAGACATCGTCAGAATCTTCTGAGCATCTGCCTTCCTTTGGGAGTGATGTTCCATGACGGGCTCTTGCTGCTGCCGACCCTCGTGATCAACCCTAAGCGGTCGAGCTCCCTGGTACGGTATGATAGGGCTGGTGAGGACAGGTCCCCTTTCAGATCCTTGTTGGTTATCGTATCCGAGTCCTTGAATCTCATCAGCGTATCCAGCACCTTCGTCTGTATCCTGAGGGTCGTGATGTCGGATACGGAATCCGCGATCATCGGGATCAGCTTCCCGTTCCTCAGGTAGTACTGGTCGTTATCGTATCCTTCGACCGCCTGTCTGAGTGCGATAACCGACACCGGATCCCCTGAGGAGAAGTTGACATGGATGATAAGGTCGTCGTGAGACGCCGCCTCATCCTCCAGGATGCGGCTCACGGTATGGAATGTGGAGTCATAGTCGAAGGAATCGATGGAAACATCGATGACATCGTCGATCCCGACTGACTGGAGCGATGAGACTATCCTGTCCAGATTGGCGGTGTGCTGCGCTGAATCATCGCAGAAGAGATAGATCCGGTCTATTGGCCTGTCCGACCTGAGGATGCCGAATATCGGGTCAGGCGAATCCCCGACGACGTTGAGATGCACATCGTAGCTCATCAGTTCCAAAATCATTTTAAACATTAAAACTATATTGGAAACTAAGATACGCTGAGATACCTATTCTGAGAAGATCGGATAGGATATCGGAGCGGAATCTGAGAAAAGGTATCCGAGACCGTAGGAAGATATCTGGAACGGACCGAAATTGGAAGTGGAAGTCCGTTACATGTGAATTCACGACATCTCCGAGCACTTGATTTGGATGGAATAGCCCGGTCTCGGATGACCCTCTATCATTTTTTAACGATAAATAATATACTTCAGAATCCTGCTGAACAGCTGGGGTTGATTGCCGATTGGATCTAAGATTGTCGGCCGTCACGAGTTCATTTTATCGGATGTCAGCTCGATGTACCTGGACCTGGCATCTATGCCCTTATCGGTGAGGGCATATCTCTTGTCGACAGATTTGTTCAGCAACTCCTATTCGGTCATCGATATGAGATATTCCATGACGGTATAGCGGTTCATGGCGGACATGGCGTCCGCAGAATATGCGTCGACGATTTCCTTGGTGGACATGGTCCTTCCTGGACTCATGGCGGACAATAATACCCCTATCTGCATCTTGCGTATCTCCAGGACTTCCCTCTCGGGATCGTCGGTGACAGGCTTCAGATAGACTCCCGTGGATACCCTGACGACATCGCCCTTGGACAGAAGCTTACGTACATCGTTAGCGATAGATTCCTGCGATGTCACCCTCTTCCCGATGGAGACCAGTTCCTAGCATACCTTCGGAATGGAATATGGCACACCGGGCTTCATAACCGCGATGACATCTTGCATGGACATTATCCCCGTATATCTCGATACAAGATATAAAGATGTTATATCTTGAATGACAACCGATGAAATGCGCCCCCATCCAGCACACAGACCGAGAAACTATAATAGCGATGTAACCGATATTCTCATGTGAAATCCTCGGCCATAGTGTCAGCGTTATGTTTATTCACTCTGATGTCGGCGTTCCTGATATCATCCGCAATGGTTTCAGCGGACGCTGAAGAATCGGAAGCGGACGACTCTGAGTCCGAAGATCAAGAACCGGAACACATCTATGTAGACGACGGGGATTTCAGCTACAGGCTCGAGAACGGTTATGCCGTGGCTGTCCAATACAACGGTGTGGATGACGAGGTTTCGATTCCTGAGAAGATGACATATGAGGGCACATCCTATACGGTCTGGGAAATCGAATGCGTCGCATTCTTCCAGAACGAGCCCTCTCGCGTCATCATCCCCAAGACCGTAGAGAACTTATGGGCGCCGATGGCGCTTTCTGACAGTCTGAGGAATATCGACGTCGATCCGGCCAATCCCAAGTACGCCTCGAGGGACGGCGTCCTCTATGACAAGGACTTCTCGTCCCTGATCAAATATCCCAACGGGAAGCCGGATGAATCGTTCGCTGTACCGGAATCGGTCGTGACCATCGAAAGCTCCGCATTCAACGAATCGAAGCTGAAGAGCATCAGCACCGGGGACAAGGTCAGGATCATCAGCGATTACGCGTTCAGCGGATGCACGCAGCTGTCAGGGTTCAACGAGAAGGATGGTATCAATCATCTCCCGGACAGATTGCATCTGATCGGATATGCGGCGTTCAGAGGCTGCAGCTCCCTTGAGCAGATCACCTTCCCATTTACTTTGAACACCATCGGGGAAAGATGCTTCTATGAGTCGGGACTGAAGACCGTTGAGCTCTGGTATGATGTCACGATGGTGGGAGACGGTGCATTCGCCCGCTGCGCGAACCTCACGAGCATACAGATCGAGGGGAGTGAGAGGTACCGCTCCTACGAAGGCATGCTGTATGAGATAGAGACCGGATCGTCCAGGAGCGGCAACATCCTGGTCTCGTACCCTGCGGCCAGGGAGGACACCGTATACAGCTTCCCCTCGGACGTTCACAGCATGAGGCCCTTAGCATTCGCAGGCTGCACCCATCTGGAAGAGGTGAGGATGTCGGACGCGATCAAGGGCGTGAGCGATTCGGCCTTCCTGGAGTGCACAGGGTTGAAGAAGGTCGTACTCACCGATTCGGTGACTTCCATCGACGATATGGCTTTCAGCGGATGCACCTCGCTGAGCGAAGTGGTCTGGTCGGACAGGCTGTCGGAGATCGGCTACATGTCATTCGCCAAAACCGGTTTCACAAAGCTCGTATTGCCCGATAACCTCAGGATCATGGGATCATTCTGCTTCGAGGATTGTCCCGATCTCGTAACGGCCGTCCTGCCTGGCGGATTGAAGAACCTGGGGATGATGACGTTCCACGAGTGCTACAAATTGGAAAGGGTGACCGTAGGAAGCAACGGCACCAATTTCGAGAACTCGGCTCTGAGCGTAGGTACGCATGAGCACACCGAAAAAACCGGAGGGAACGTGCATATCACGGTCAAGGCACCGAAGAACTTCCATATCCCCGAGAATGTCAGCGGAGACTATACCGACATCGATTGGAACATAGAGGGCGACCGCCCATACCCGTACGAGAATCTGGCCGGGGTCCTGATATGCATTCTGGTGCTGTTCGGCATAACGAGGATGTTCAGGGAGGCTTGAGATATGGTGCTGATGAGGATTGCTCAGTCGATGAAAGATGTGTGGGAGAACCGCACCATCCTTCTGGCGATGATCCGCCGTAACACCGCGGGCCGTTACAGGAACACCTATATGGGATTCGCATGGCATCTTCTGCTTCCGGTGCTCATGATCGTCGTCATGTACATAACGTTCACAAACATCCGCACCAGGGCCATCGAGGACTTCTGGGTCTATCTGAGTTCGGGAGTGTTTCCCATAATGTTCATCTCCGCGTCACTCAGGGGCAGGGCCGTCCTCAATAACGCCAAGTACATCACCAAGATGAAGTTCCCGAGGGAGATCGTGGTGATCGCCTCGGTCATAACGGATTTCCTATCAGTGGTGTTCGCATACGTGATCATCATCATGGTCATCCTTCTGGCCGGAGAGCCTGTGAACTGGTACGGAATGGCCCTGATACCCGTGGAGCTGATGCTGATGCTCATCTTCTGTATCGGATGCTCCATGCTGATCTCGACAGTCACCGTATTCGTCAAGGATATCGGATACTTCATGAGCGTCATGATGAGGCTGGTGTTCTGGATCACGCCCACATTCTTCCTCATATCGGAGGCCAAGGGCGTCCTGAGGGACATCGTGTGGTACAACCCGTTCACATACTTTGTCGAGACGTTCCACAAGATCCTGTACTACGATATCGTGCCCGATCCGTTCTACATCGCGGTCAGCACGGCCTTGGCGGCAGGGTTCCTGCTGCTTGGAAGCTTCGTGTTCTTCCGCTGCGAGAAGAGATTCCCGGAGGTGCTCTGATGGAAGACGATATCGTGATCAGGGTGAAGGACATGAGCAAGTCCTTCCGTATCGTGGACCCGGCGATACACAAGAAGGGATTCCTGTTCAGCCATAACGTGATGGACTTCACCGTGTTCGAGGATGTGAACCTCGAGGTCAGGAAAGGAGAGGTGCTGGGCATCCTAGGAAGGAACGGATGCGGGAAGAGCACCTTCATGAAGATCATCTCGGGCATCATAGAACCCGATTCCGGGACCATAGAGGTCGAGGGGAAGGTCGCGAGCATCCTTGAGCTCAGCATGGGGTTCCACAACGACCTAACCGGAAGGGAGAACATCTTCCTCAGGAGCGAGCTCTACGGGATCCCCCGTGAGAAGGTGAAGGAGCATATCGACGAGATCGTGGAATACTCCGACCTGGGCATATTCATCGACAACCCTGTACGCACCTATTCCTCCGGGATGAGGTCGCGCCTAGCGTTCTCGATCATGGTCAACGTCGATGCGGACGTTTTCATGGTCGACGAGGCGCTGAGCACCGGCGACATGGCCTTCGCATCGAAAGCGTCGGAGCATCTCAGGAACCTGGTCCGCAGCGGGAAGACCGTCCTGTTCACATCCCACAGCCTCAGCACGATAAAGCGCACATGCACCCGCGCCATTTGGATCAGGGACCATCGCATAGTGATGGATGGTGATCCCGAGGAGGTGTGCGACGAATACTCACGTTCCATCAACGAATCCTTCGAGGAGACGGAGCATCTAGCCGGGGGCGGGTCCTCATCCGCCCAGTACAGGGTAGCGGTCTTCTACAGGGACGGCAAGGGCACCGAGAAGAACCCGGAGAAATACCGTTTCTGGCTGGAGGCGGCTTCCAAGAACGATCATCCGATGGCCATGGCCGAGCTCGCGGACCTCATCGTATCCGAGGATCCGGAGAGGGCCAAGACCCTGTACCGCCTGGCGGCGGAGAATGGCAACAACGATGCCCGCAGGAAGTATGCCATGTACGTCGGGGCGGATGACGGGTCGATAACACGCCTCCGCGATGTGCTGAAGGACCTGTCGGAGAGCGGTTATCCGTACGACCTGTACAATTACGCGGATTTCCTCTATCGCACGGCCATAGGCATGGAACAGAGGGCAGAAGCGTTCAGATGCGCCGGCGAGGCGTCTAGGCTGGGATGGTCGGATGCGGACCTTCTTCTGGGAAGGATGTACCGCGAAGGGTTCGGCACGGAGATCGATTACGAGAGATCCACCAACCACTTCATAGCCGCGGCGGAGCTGGGCAACTCGAAGGCGATGATGATACTGGCGGACCAGTTCTATGACGGCAAGTATGTCAGGAAAGATCGCGAGGAGGCCTTCAAATGGTACATGCGCTCCGCGCTCACAGGGAATCAGAGAGCCCAATACCAGGTGGCGCTCATGCTCTCGGAAGGCGACGGCGTGGAGATGGACCAGAAAGCGGCCATGGATTGGTACAAGCGCTACGCCAGCACACAGGTCAACGACAGAAGGCTCGATGCCATCGACATCATCAAGAGGAGGAACGGGCGGGACGACCCCCGTTCCAACGATCTGCTGAAGGACTCGTCCAGATGCTATAACCTGAAATCCATGAAGGAACTGTCATCCAGGTACACCAGCGGCAAGGGCTTCAAGAAGAACCCGGCGGCAGGCGTATCGCTGATGGAGAAGGCGGCCTTGGGACCCGGATCCCCGAGGACGCAGCTGGCGGCGATGTACCTCAGCGGAGAGAATGTCGAGAAGGATGAGCAGAAGGCCCTGAACCTCCTGAGTGAGGCGGCGGCATCTGGAGATGCTAGGGCTATGTATCTGCTCGGATGCATGTACCGCGACGGCACGGCGGTCGAACCCGATGTTGAACAATACCGCAGATTGATCAGGATGGCGGCGGAGAGCGGGGATCGCGATGCCTCGGAACTTGTCAGAAAGTGGAAGAGCCGTAAAAAACACTAAATCGAAGGAACTATCCTGACAAACAGAGCCTGCTGCGAATGCTTCTTCACAGGGATTTTTTTAAGTCAGGGTTGCTGAAAACCTAAGGCTGGCTCATCGGTTAGAGCAAGCGATGAGGACTTGTGATCGGAGTTTGAATAGAATATGCAACTGAGATGAATGAATGAAGAAAAGTTGAGATCTATCCCACTCCGAGAAGGCCGGAAGCCCGGCTCAACGCGGAGCAGACTACTTGAGTAGTCAGAAGCAGGGGCTCACGCCACTACCTCAGGGATTGCCGAGGGATCTCACGCCCCGGACCCATTACAGGCAGGACGGAGCGATCCGAGGATCGACTCCATAGCTGCCTTACGGGTTTAGGAGCCACACGCCATAGGGCGCTTCCTTGACGGAAGATCTTGCGGAACGCATAGGACACGACATAGGTCGGGTACTACGCAAACCATGGTTCCCCTAGGGGAACACTCCGCTACTGACTTGCCTTTACACCTCGAGTGTTTGAGACAGGCACGAGGGGGCCCTACCCATAAGGGCACGGACCAGCTATTTCCGAGCTATTGTGCAGGGAACAGTCGGCTCCAGAGACGCTCTTGAGGAGACGGATCTGGAATCTAGACAGGCTCTACGCCTTGGCGGACCAACGGCCACTGGGGCCACGGATACGCTATCCTAGACAGGGGACTGCGGCTCACGAACGGCGTCAGGATTAGGCCTGATCCCTCCCCATGAAGGGAGGGCGCAATAAGCACACCGCTACATTCCAAGCGAACATTCAGCCTAGCCCTGGGGGTTGTCCTCAGAGAGCCGAGAAACCACGCCACCTATGCAGGTAACAGGGACTTCTCTTGTTCTTAACCGGCCTCGCGGTCGGAGACATGGACCTAGGTGATTACTCACCGACATACTAACTCTTGGAGTTTGTGATGTTTTTTGGCGATACTTACACAGCAATATGTTGTATTTATAGATTTCTATTAATACATCCAACATCCCTAATTTTATATACTACAATTTCCGCTTTGATTTTGCTCAAAAAAATCACATCTGGCTTATTCGATACTATTTATTTTTAATCGGCCGATTTTTATGTTGTGCCTATTTAAGGTTGGATGTATCTTAATGCTGTAAAATTGTAACTGAGAAACGAATTTTTCACTCATTCCGCCGCTCGAAGAAAAGTTCCGATCCCATGCTCCGGTTGGGCGGATAACCTCGAAAAGTATGTCGTTGATAATTGTGAAAAGGTCAAGACCTGTCCGAGAAGACAGGCCTTTTGGGTTTCAATCGAAGATGAGCTTTGCTCCTTCCCTGACCTCGGCCGGCAGGTAATCCGAGAGGATCTTCCAAGCCTGATCCACCGCATCGTCGTTGGACTGCTTGGCGAAGTTCTCGGACTTGAAGGAATGCTCCCTTCCGTCGATCCTCACTACGAATGACTTATCCGATGTATCCAGAAGGCTCGAGGGCACAAGGTTTGTCTTGATGGCTACGAGATGGCTGTTGACCAGATCGGTGACCTTGCCTATGATGTCGTCCGAAACGGTCATGGTGCCTGTTTTTTCATAGCCGTTTGTCCTCTCCTCGAGATGATAGTTGAAGACTGGCGCTTCCGATCCCGACTTCTCGACAGTGATCTCCACCTTGATGCCTGTTAAAGTTGCGTTCATTGAATATTTGCATCTGAAATCGGATGACATGAGTCGCAAATTGTGTTAATAAACTCTTTAAATTATCGGTTTCGGACAACGGTCAGACCTGCTCCAGACCTCTGATCGATTCGAATAGAATAGGATGAGGTATGCTCTCAGCGCGTATTTTATCCCAAGAAGACATACTCCTGAACATGGGATCGGATGCGGATGTTTTGCGTGTGACCTGGGATTATCTCAGCTGTCACCACGAGGCGGAATAGGTGCTGGAAATCGTTTTCAATGATAAGGGTCAGCAGCACAGGACCTCTCTATCGAACGACCTCAGGAAGAGGCTGTTCGCCTGAACGGTCATCCGATGCTCATGAGCTTGCTAGGATCGTTCCTCTCAAGGTAATCATAGATTGCCATGAACTCCTCCCTGTTATTCACCCTCACGGAATCCTTCTTTACAAGAGCAAACTTGGGATATGCAATACATGCGAGATGAGGGACATCCGGCATATAGACCTCGTACCCGTTCCAGGAACAGAGGTGCTTCACTCCCTGCACGTCCTGATTGGTGAGTATCGCTTGAAGAAATGAACGTATGGACTCGCCTTCCATGTCTGTTTCCGCTACGGTTTATAGCCTTCAACATCATCATCTTTGCGGTCAATCTTTGGCCATATCTATGGTGATGGGGCCCATTTTTGGATATATCCTCTTTGACATCATGCCGCATTCCATCCAGCAGGCCTGATATACCATGATCGGGGCCACACATATCATAGACATATTGCCACGGACTTCCTCCTTGTTGATCTTGCTGGTCTCGAAGTTCATGATATCATCCATACTGACATTCCCGATCTGGCTGAAATACTTCAGAGCATCACAGTCTGAATCGATTACGATGTCGAATGTGCCATCATCCTTCTGTGTAGCTGATACCCGGATAAACTTGTCACATACAGTCATCTTGGATTCGATGGTGGAGGTCATGCATATCAGATTACGAAGTAAGTATATATTCAGGTGCTTTCCGATTGGAAACCGGCACACCGATGCTTAAAAAACCTGAAATGACAATACATCTTCATGGAACAGCCAGAACGAATCATGGAGTGTCCCGACTGCGGGGCCAGGGTAGAGTACAGCCCTGATGTCACCTGCTGCCCCTACTGCGGCCGTGTCTGGGGCAACAACCCCCTGCTGTTTCCTTTCATGTTCTTCTGGTTCGGATGATTTATCAAAAAGAAATAGAAGATGCCTTATCTATAATGAAGTGATTTTCAGCGCTGTTAGGAGATGGAGGGTGGCCGACGGTAGTCCGAAAGGACGGCTGAGGAAGTTCCCTCCTCCAAGGGCAAGATGGACAGGCGTAAGCCTGTACGGCGAGAGCTGTGGCAAGGGCTCAGAAACGACACAGACCCGGTAAAAGGATGATCCGTCTGACGGTGACGTTCCCGGGGATTTGGTGAAACGGCGACTCCCCATCGGAGCAAGTTCATACAACGGGGAAGACCTGCCCGGGACCCGTGGGTAGAACGCGAAGTTGAATGCCACCTGAAACAGAAGGGGGGCTACTACCATCACCTGACACCTTCAGAGGTATGCAAATGATGCTTCAACGCTGTCCTAAATGCTCGAAAAGTACAGGGATCAGGACCATCCCTACCAAGGAGACCCTTGAAAAGGTTCTGCCCAAGCTGGGCATCGCTGGGTTGGGTGCCCCCGAGAACATCACGGACAGGGACAATCTCGGCATACCGGTCTTCTCGATCGACAGGCAGCATACCGCACTCGGGAAACCGAAATACTACAACGGTAAGGGGGCCACGGTCGAACAGGCCGAGGCATCTGCCATCATGGAGGCCATCGAGAGGTACAGCGCAGAGCAGCAGGAGACGGACGAGGTCGTCTACGGGACCTACGCTCAGGCGAAGGAGGTCATGGAGACCTGCAACCCTGTGGACCTCATACTTCCGCTCAGGGTGCTGGACCAATACAACAAGAACACCGAGATCGCATGGGTCGAGGCGTACGAGATGTTCAGGGGATGCCCCATCTGGGTTCCTGCCTGCGCCGTATACTACCCTTACTATCCGGACACCGACCTCCAGCTCTTCAGCTTCCATACGAACGGACTGGCTTCCGGGAACACCATCGAGGAGGCGATCCTCCATGCGCTGTTCGAGGACATCGAGAGGGACGCCTGGTCCATCGCGGAGTTCAAGGATTATACCAATGGGGATGTCCTCATAAGGGACAAGGATTCCATCCCCGCACAGCTCATCGAGAAATTCAGCGCCCAGGGAATCGAGATCCATCTCAAGGACCTCACATCCGATATCGGAATCCCGACCATCGGTGCTGCCGCTGACGATACCATGACGAAGGACCCTGAGCTTCTGACCATAGGTGTCGGAACCCATCTGGACTCTCAGATCGCCGCCATAAGGGCGATCACCGAGGTGGCCCAGAGCAGGACCACCCACAAGCATGGGATGAAGATCAACGCACAGCTCCAGAAGAAGACCATCGATATGGGTTACGACAGGATCAAGCAGGTCAACCATATGTGGTTCGGGGAGCATCCCAACAAGATCTACCTCGAGGACATGAAGGACCTTTCCACAGACTACGTCCTGGATGACATCGAGATCGTCCTCCAGAAGCTCATGGATGCCGGATTCGATCAGGTCATCTGCGCCGATATCACGCGTCCCGAGCTCGGAGTCCCCTCCGTGAGGATGATCGTCCCCGGACTTGAGGTCTGCACCATGGACCCGGAGAGGGAGGGCGGAAGGCTCCGCGGAATGTGGCCTCCCGCGAGGCAGTGAGATGTTCGAAGGAATAGAGGCTGTCGGTTTCGACCTTGACGGCACATTCCTAAACACGCATGTCGACTACGGAAGGATCGACCGTGCGGACAGGAATGTATGTCTGGCCCATGGCATCCCGTTCGATGAATTGAGATTCACCACCATCAAAAGGCTGAGGGCCCCGATCCTTGATTGGCTCAGGGAGCACGGCCGCGAGGATGAGTTCGCGGGGATCAACAAGGAGATCGACGATGAGCTGACGGCGACCGAATTGGAATACATAGATGAGGCTAGACCTTTCCCCCGGAATCTTGAATGCGTCGATATCCTGAAGAGGAGAGGATTGAAGGTCGGCCTTCTCACACGCGGCAGCCAACTCTATGGAGAGACGGCTCTGAGGAAGATGGGTGTGATCGAAGGGTTCGATGCCATCGTCGGCAGGGACTATGCATGCTATGACGATGCCAAGCCCTCTCCGAAGGCGATGCAGTACTTCGCCCGTGAGCTGGGGACCGAACCGTCGAAGATCCTCTATCTCGGGGACAACAGGACGGATTATTATTCCGCCAGGGATGCCGGTGCATTATTCGTCGGAGTCCTATCCGGCAGCATGTCCAAGGAGGATTGGCTCAAGGAGGACCCGGACATGATCACCGTGCAGAACGCGGGAGATATCGTCGATCTTCTCTGATATCCGGCCTTATTTTACAATCGTATTGAGAATGATCCCGCCCGAAGGCGGGTAAATGGTTTCCTGATAGGCTTACTGTGAACCGTCACCGAGCTTGTGGTGCCTGTCCAGGGTCTTGAGGTGCTCCATCTCGTTGTACCTGAACCTGACCTTGTTGTCCGCGAAGGTGGTGTTCTTGGGGAACATCTTCTTCATGGCCTGCATCATGGTGCTTCCGAAGCCCATGATCGGCTTGGAGAGGGAGATTCCGTACCTGGTCTTTCCGCAGACGACGTGTCCGGGGTTGACGACATCGCGGTTGTCAAGGACGGTCTTGAGGTTCCTCATGACCTTGACGGTGGGACCGTTGTGGATGACGTCGAGCTGCCATGCGAAGAACACTCCGAGTCCGGTGGACCTTCCGCCGAACTTGGCAGCCTTGTCTCCCATGTAGAAGTTGAATCCGAATGCAAGCATTCCGAGGAGACCCTCGTCGTCCTTGAAGTAGTAGGGCATGAACAGGGTCGTGGACCTGTCGACCATGACTCCGATGACTCCTCCTGCTTCCATCTTCATGTCGTCGAATCCCTTGTAGCAGACATCGACGTACTCTCCCCAGTTGTGGGTGGGCACGATGACCTCTGCGGGGATCTCTCCGACTCCGACCTTCCTTGCACGGAACTCGTAGCACCTCTCGGACCACTCGTGCTCTGCGATCTCGGTCGCGATCTTCCTTCCGCTGGCCTTCTCTGCGGCTGCATCGGAGAACTGCTCTCCGAGGTCGTTGTGAGCGGCATCTCCCTGGAATGTCACAAGGAAGACGTTGGTCACATCGGGTGCGTGGATGCCTGCCTTGCGCTGGTTCTCGAAGTGCTTGTAATCGGACCATGCGAGGTGGAGGGGAACGACGGAGGGGCTCTGGACGATCTCCTGGAGGGGATCGTTGGCTCCCGCGAGCGTGTCGTACTCGTATCCTGTGCACCTGATCTCTCCCATGGGGTAGATCCTGAATGTGACATCTGCGAGGATTCCGAGGGTTCCCTCTGCTCCGGAGAAGAACTGGTTGAGGTTGTAGCTCATTCCGTAGGATCCGATGCTGTCGAATCCGGTGGTGATGATGGAACCGTCATCGACGATGACGTGGGAGTTGAGGACGTTGTCCTTTGCGGATCCGTACTTGTAGGAACCGATTCCCATACCGTTGGTGGAGATCCATGCTCCGATGGTTCCCGCGGGGAAACTGGAGGGGTATGAACCGATGATGTATCCCTTCTTCATGCATGCCTCGAGGAGCCTCTTCCATGTGCATCCTGCCTGGACCTTGACGTACCTCTCCTCTTCGTTGATCTCGAGGACCTTCTTCATCTTGGAGGTCATGTCCATGATGATTCCGGCGTTGGTAGGCATGGATCCTCCGAGTCCCCATGTGGCGTTTCCTCTGGGGGTGACCGCGATACCGTACTTGTGGGCGATCTTCATGACCGCTGCGATGTGCTCGGGCTTCTCCGGCCTTACGATGACATCGGGGATGCAGTTGAATGCTAATCCTGCCTCCTTGGGGAGGGGTGCGAGGTCATGGCAGTAGATGATCCTGTCCATTCCGTTAGTGTTGACGTTCTTGGGTCCGACTGCTTCCTTGAGAAGCTCGATGACCTCGGGGGTGACCTTCCTTGAGAGGCTGTGCTCCTTGGGCTTGTATCCGAGGAATCCCTCTGTGATCCTCTTGATGAACTTGTTGGTCTCCTCGGTGCGGTACTTGCTGCCGCACTTTCCTGCGTACCTTCCTCCGAGCTCCTCCGCCTTCTCGGCGAGGGCGTCGAGCTTGCTGTCCTCTCCGTCCCTGAGCTTGACTGCCACTGTCGTGCAGTCGGGGACGTTTCCTGCGACGCTGAAGCCTGCCTCCTTGGCGGCTGCGATGAAGTCGGAGAAGGACTTGACGGGGATGTAGAACGTAGGGGAGCTGGGGCACATGCACTTGGCACCCTCGATTCCGGTCCAGAGGTCCTCCTCGAGCTTGGTGGCGCCTTCGCAGATTGCCTCTGTCGCTGATATGTCGAGGTCGACGAATGCCTCGTCTCCCTGGTATGCGATGACCATCTTGTTCTCGTTGAACGAGATGTGGAGGGGCCTGACAGAGGGCTCCTGCGCGATCTTCGCAAGGGCGGCCTGCATCGCTGCGGCGTCTGCGAACTCGTAGACGACGGGCTTGGTGACCCCTGCAGGGACCATCTTGAGCGTTACGGCTGTGATGATACCGATCCTTCCTGAGGAGGCGACCATGGTCTGAGTGAGGTTGTATCCGGACATGTAGTATCCGAGGATGTCGTATCCGGTCTCCATGGATCCGCCGGCGTAGTCTACTGCGAAGACGTTGTAGATGTTGTCCTTGATGGTTCCGTACTTGTAGGATCCGACTCCGGGTACTTCGCTGTACACGAAGTCCTCGACGGTTGCGTCCTTTCCTGCAGGGCAGGTACCGATCATGAATCCCTTCTCGGCAACGGCTGCGGCGAGGTCTGCGAACTTGCATCCGACCTGGACCTTGACGGTCATGTTGACCGTGTCGATGAACTCGATGGCCTTCATATCCTGGAAGTCGACGAGGACCTCTCCCTCTGCGTGGTGCTTCGTTGCCTTCGTCCCGATCGCTCCGTTGGCCTCCATGACCGCCTTGACGGCGGCTGCGACATCTGCGTGCTCTGTGGGGACGATGACTGTGACGTCTCCTTCCTTCTTGACCTTCTCCTGTCCGATGGCGCCAGCGATGCGATCGATGACTTCGGAGGATACGGGCTTGTCGTTGTACTCCAATGATTTCATTTCTTGACCTCCACAGCATATAGTGTGGACTATGGGCTTGTAACCATACTTCTATAATATAAAGGAGAACCCTCTGGATGAGAGTGAAAATGAGATTCAATGAGATTGAGTCCCCGACATATCGTAGGGATTTATGCCTGACAGGTCGATCAGTCTTCCGAGGGAACCGTCGGTGACCTTGAAGAGATGCGTCCTGCAGCTGCAGTCCGAGCATCCGAAACCGTCGGTGCATGGGATCATCCCGGAGTCCTCGGCCATACGTGCCAGATCGCATTCCGGCACAGGCTCCGGATATGATATGTATGCCTCCGAATCGGATGCGATCGTCGTGAGGTAGTCGGCATGCCACCTCAGGGCCTTCTCCTTCCTCAGATGCCTCTGCACCCTCGCATCGAGACCGCCCATGGCGCTGCCGACGTAGCAGTAGCTACCCTTGTCGAAATGGAATGTCCCCAGGGCTCCGATGCGGACATCCGCATCGGCCCCCAGGGTGAGAACGATGACGTAAGTGCCCTTACGTCTCATTGTTTCAGCGAGTCCTCGTACTCTACCTGCGAACGCGTCTTGATGCGGACGATTATACTGCTGGAATCGATCTTCGACGGTTCGATGTAAGCGACCTCTCCCAGCTTCCTTCCGTAGACCTTCACGTTCTCCAGGTACTCGTGATGCACGTCGTAGGGGATCTTGATCCTCAGCCCATCGAGATGGAGGACCATGGGCGCAGGCCTCAGGCACATGTCTATGGGCTCATACTCCTGCAGGATCTGCTTGACCTCCGCAGGGTGGATGAACAGCGGGTCCTCCTCGATGGAGGCCTTCCTGTCCCTGAGCACCTTCTCAACCGTGTCGGATATCTCGTCGAGCTTGGCCCTCTCATCGGGATTCTTCATCCTCGCAGCCTTTCTTCCGACCCCGGTCACAAGAGCGTCGTACGTGTCCTCCACGCCTTCGGGCTCGGGACCGGACACGAGAACGACTGGCACATGGACATCGCGCATCAGTTCGGCCTTGTGCTCGACGCAGGTCTTGAAGTTCCCCAGGACGAAGACGCATGCATCGTACTCGTCGATGATGCCCTTCTCCGTGGCAGATATCTGAGATGTGTTCTTACCCCTTCCCCTGGCGAGCCCCATTACAACAGTGATGGCTCCCGCCCTTCTGAGGATCTCGGCTATATCGCAGATCGGATGGGGCATGTGATGCCTTCCGAGGGTGGGTCCGACGACCGCGATCTCGGTACCTGCGAGGGGCACCTCCTTGACCATGCCTCCGATCTCGATGCAGAGCTTGGAGATCTCCTCCCTGTCCTCGCTGGGCACGGACATGATCACCGTGAGCATCTGCGCGCTCCGGTTCTTCTGGAGCACGACGCCTCCGACATCCTCGATCATCTCGAAGAGCTCGTCGGAACGGTAGATCCCTCCGTCGTACATCATGACCTCAAACATCCGCGGCACCTCCCATGGATCTGTGGACGGAATAGCCCTCATCCATCATGGACGGCTCCATGAGCTCCTCCGTCGCGACGACTGTGATCACGCCGCCATCAATGAGCGTGCGGCGGTTCTTGATGCCCTCGGGCATGGACCTCCAGATGGCACCCATGATCTCCCTGAGGTCGTCCTCTCCCGACGCTATGACCATCTCCGACAGCTCGGCGAACTTCGCGTTCGATATCTCGATGTCGAAACGTGTCTGCTGCACCACCCTGTTCCTCCCGTATCTCGTCCAGAGGGCCCTCAGGATATCGGGGGCATAGCGCTCCTGGGTGATGGTCACGTATGTCGTTGTGCCCTCCTCCCTGACATTGGCTACATCCACGACGGTCTTGTTGCCGGGATCCCCCTTCAGAACAATGGAGAAGATGAAGAGCGGGACCGAGGGCTTCAGGACCAGCTTGGCCCTGTCGATGAGTACTGCCTTGTTCAGGTCGCTCATCGTATCCTCGAAGAGCTTCTTGTATGCGGGCTCCCCGAACCTGTCCTCTCCTATCACTTCTATGTCCATGGATAGGCCTCACAGGAATCCTGAGCTCAGAAGCGCTCCTCCGACCGCCCCGATGTACTGGGAGTCCGGAGGCACGATGGGCTTCTCGCCCAGGACCTCTCCGATCTGCGTGACGAGTCCGGAGATCAGCGATGTTCCCCCTACCTGGATGATGGGGTGCCTGACATCGATCTCCTGGAGCTGCTGCTCGTAGACCTGCTCCGCGACGGAGTGGCATGCCGCGCAGGCCACGTCCTCGAACCTCTTTCCCTCTCCGAGGGTGGTGACCAGGTCCTGGATTCCGAAGACCGAACAGTATGAGTTCATCTTGGCGTTCCTCCAGTCACCCTTGTCGGCCAGCTTTCCGAGCTCTGTGATCTCGATCTTGAGCCTGTTGGAGGTCATCTGCAGGAACCTGCCTGATGCTCCTGCGCAGATACCTCCCATCGTGAAGTTATCGGGGATACCGTCCCTGACGGTGATGGCCTTGTTGTCCATACCTCCGATATCGATGATCGTGGCCTCGCCCTTCTGCCTGTTAGCGAGCCATACCGCACCCTTGGAGTTGACGGTCAGCTCCTCCTGCACAAGCTTGGCCTTGAAATGCTGTCCGAGCGTGAAACGTCCGTATCCGGTGGTTCCGATGGCCTCGACCTGGTCCATGGTGATGCCGGCCTGCTCAAGAGCATTGTTCAGCACCTGTGTGGCGGATTCGATGACGACCGCTCCCGACGGGGT
Organism: Thermoplasmata archaeon; assembly: GCA_015063245.1. Classification (GTDB taxonomy): domain Archaea; phylum Thermoplasmatota; class Thermoplasmata; order Methanomassiliicoccales; family Methanomethylophilaceae; genus Methanoprimaticola. The sequence goes on along the minus strand of SUSV01000001.1, from coordinate 276,248 downwards.
CCAGTCCTTGCCGATGATCTTGTTGTTCTCCATGACGACCGCCTTGGTGGTGGACGATCCGGAGTCGAGTCCTACCGTGATTCCGGTCTGCCTCTCCCTTGCCAGGAGCTCCTTCCTGGTGACTATGGTGACCAGTGCCTCCATCCTCGTCAGGAGCTGAGATGCCTTGAGCCTCTCCGTGAAGGAGTATGTGACGACCGGGAGCTTGGTATGCTCCTGGATGTATCTCCTGAGCTCGTTCCTGACCAGTGCGGCCTCTGCGCACCTGAAGCATGTGGTGATGAAGACTGCATCGGCCTCGTACCTTCCGGATGCGAGCTCGGCGGCCCTTGCGATCATCAGCTTGAGCTGGGGCGAGCGGGGTTTGAATCCGAACTCCTCCACCGCCTTGTCGATATCCGCTGCGGAAACGTCCGGATAGACTATGGTCGCTCCGACGGACCTTGCGGCCTTCTCGATCTCGTACTGTACGCTGCTGTATTCCGTTCCGCATGAGAGCTGTGCGATCTTGATTGTCATTTGAGTCCCTCCATCCATTCCTTGGCGAGAGCCACGAAATTGACCGCATCCTCGTCGGTCTCGGGGTATTTCACGTGGAGCGCGGGGATGCCGCGCCTCTGCACCAGATACTTGATCATGAGGTTGCTGCGCTCGCATCCGACGCAGCCGAAGCTGTACGGACAGTCGTCCATGATGATGGCCGCATCGGCCTGCTCGATCAGGGGGCCCCAGAGGGCGAGCCTTCCCCTCACTCCGGAGGGGACCTCGATCCCTGCGTACTTGAGTCCTTTGACCACGTCTTCCAACGTAACGTTCATGGGTGGCATGTCAACCTCCAGGTTGTCCACCCTCTCCTGGATAGCCGCCATTGTGCTCAGGGGCTCGTGTCCGAACCTCTCCACGAGGTCGAACAGGACCAAACTGTTTGGCGGGTCAATGAAGATCTTCATCACTGCACCTCACATATCTTCTTGAAAGCGTTTACATCAAGCCTCTTCTTCTCGGGCTTTGGATTGTATTTTGCTCCGGCCTCGACCTGCTCGAGCCCGTACTGTATCTTCGAAAGGAGCGCCCACTCCTCCTCGAGCTGGGCGAATCCCGGTCTGGTACCATGCTGGGCGCGGCATCTCCTCGGGTCGCTGCACCTGTATGCCCTGATCTTGGAGAACACCTCGTTGGGATACTTCTCCCTGACCTTGGCCAGGATGGCAAGGGCCTCTTCCCTCGGCGCCTCCACGAGACAGCCGTAGCATGTCTCCTTGACCAGCGCCTTGTCCCCGAAGGAATGCACCATGCGGACCAGCTGGTCCGGGGTGAGCATGGACCTGGGGGAGATCATAAACAGTCTCGTTTCCCTCTCTTCGCTCATAGGTCTTCCTCCCTTATGTATACGATATCATCGTCGTTGAGGTCCTTCATCAGCCTGTCCAGGTCGTCGTCGAACCTTCCGATGATGTTGGTACCGTACGGCTCCTCTCCGGTGGGCCCGTATTCCTTGCTGTCCTGCAGCCTGATCCCCATCAGACCGTGGTGCGGCCTCGCCTGGTTGGTGATACCGATGTCCCCGCGCTTGACCTTCTTGAACGGGTCCTGGGGGACAAGGTCCTTCCCTTTCATCTCGTCGCCGTAGAAGGTGACCATGGGAAGTCCCTCGAATGTGAACTGGACGGTCATGGAGCCGATCGGCTTGTGGCTGAGCCCGGTGACCTTCCTGAAGTAATGCTCGGACCTGGGGTCCTTTCCGTTTAACTTGATCTTGAACACGCGGTCCTTGGCGACTCCGAAGACCTCGACCTTGCCCTCCTTGAGGGCGGTGACGGTCCTCTCCGGAGTCTGCTCGACGATGATCGCATCGTCCGAGGTATCTCCTGTCCTCACGGCCTCCACACCTGCCGCCTTCAGGAACTCCTCTCCCTCCTTCTGCGTCATCCCCACGGCCAGTGTGCGCGGCGGATTGGTGCGTATTGTGATGATATCGTCCTTCTTGGCGTATTTGACGATGGCAGACCCGTTCGTGACCTGTCCTGCGATGTTATGGGATACGGACTGCTGCCTCCTGTCCTTGAGGATGTACAGCCTTCCCGTTCCGACGCCTTCGCATCTGACCGCGACGCATCCCTCGTCCCTCACACCTGTATCCTCCGGAGGTATCTCGACATCGAGGTCCTCGGAGCATGCGAGGTAGCTTCCCGTGACGTCGGTCGCCTTCATGTATCCCTTCGACGAGAGGACGAGGATGTGCTCCGCGGATGCGGGCGACTTCTCGTCCAGGTCTATGATGACCATGGTCTCGATCACATATCCATCCTCCAGCTTGTAGGTGAGGTCCTTGGTGACGATGACGTTCTCCGTGCTGATCTCGGACATCATGGGACGGACGTCCAGGATCTCGTCCCCCTCGGTGAAGAGGTCCACGAGATGCCTTCCGACGGTGATCCTTCCGATTACGGCTTTCCCCGCTCCGTAGGATCCCTTGTGGTTGTCCTTGGCGACCATCAGGTATGTGGTGGAGTTGTCGAACCCTCCCAATGACAGGAACACGTCGTACATCCTGTACAGATTCTCCGACCTGTTCACGGAAAGCTCCGTTGGGAACGATCCGAATGCAATGAGGTTGTGGGTGACCCACCTGGAGGTAACCCCCTTCATCCTGTCGGTGAGAAGGGACTTCCACATCCTTGATTCGGGTGTATCGTTGATATGCATCACCAATGTTCCGCGATTGGTGAGGATCTCGAAATCGCTGGTCTCCTGGACCAGCTTCTCTTCCGAGAGGTGGACGGCGATGAGCGTGTCCTTGTTGTACGGCTCCCCGACGATGGCCGTCTTCAGAGTGGCTCCGCTCTTCAGGGTCTTCTCCTTGCCGTTGACTATAACTTTCATCGGTGCTCACGCTCCGGCAGCATCGACTGGACCTTGGACACAATCTCGTCCAGCTTGTCCTGTGAACATGTGACTCCTCTCACGACACCGTTGACGATCTCGACGATGGTACCCTTGGTGTCGATCTTATCCTCGGGAGGCATTACCGCCTTGGTCTTGACTCCGACCGCGGCGAAGTCCTCATAGTCGACGGGACACTGCGCCACGATGATCGCAGGTATGTCCACGTTCCTGAGGATGAGCCTCGCCTTGTACACGATATGCATGCGCACGTTCCCGAGGTGTATGAGCGCGACCTTGAACTGCTGTATCCTCTCCACCTCGATCGGGTCGAGACCGAAGTAGCTCCCTGTGGTCATGTCGGGGGCGTCGGCAGGCACTCCCGAACCCGCATTGACGACCATGACGCTGGTGTCGATGCCCTCCTCACGTAGGGCATATGTGATCTCGCAGACAGGTTTTGTGATGTGCCTCCTGCTGGGACCCATCGCGATAGCGATGACGTCCCTTCCGGATTCGGACAGCGTGGCCCTTGCTGCGAGACCTCCTCCCGCACCCAGGCCCATCGACTCCCTGCACTCTACGAAGCTGAGATGCCTTCCCATCTTCTGCTTCATGGTCATTCACCTTCTGGGACCGGCTCCTTCTCGAATGATTCCAGAATCTCTTTGGGCTCTCCGATCGCCATGACCTTTCCGCCCTTCATGAAGGCGGCGCGGTCGCAGCAGTTGAGAACGAAGTCCATATCATGGCTGACGACGACGAATGTCTCGCCCAGCGTGTCCCTCGCTCTTATGACTGACTTGGCGATGATGGTCTTCGTGATGGGATCCATGGTTCCGGTGGGCTCATCGAGGATGATTATGCGGGGTTCCTTGATGAGGACCTGCGCGAATGCGATCCTCTGGCATTCTCCCACTGAAAGGGAATCCGGATAGGAGTAGAGGATCTTCTCGATATCATTCTTCGGGAATCCGACGCTGAGCAGGACCTGGATAGCCTTGACCTTGGCCAGCTCTGCGGGCATCTTCATTCCGATGCATGTGCTGAGGTTCTGAAGGACCGTATCGAACGGATAGAGCGTGTACTCCTGGTGGAGGAATCCGATATACGGTGTGGCCCTTCCCTTTCCGGCATATCCTTCCTCGGACATGTTGACCCAATCGTCTCCGATCCTGACCTTGACCTCTCCGCCTGTCGCGGGGGACATTCCTGCAATCATACGGGATGTGGTTGTCTTCCCTGCTCCCGAATATCCTACGAGCGCGAAGATCTCCTTCTCCTTGATGTCGAACGTGATGCCGTCCACTGCCTTGACGACCCCTCTCACTACTGAGAAGTAGTGCTTCTTGGCATCGTTGCAGACGATCAGGGACTCACCGAGATTTCCGTGTGCGGTCTTCTCGAAGTGGTAATCCTTCATGAAGGTCTCAGAGATCTCCTTGGGGTTACCCTGCATGAGGACGTTTCCTGCCTCTATGAGCATCGCCTCATCGGCCATCCTCTCGATGGCCTCGGGCCAGTGGGATGCGAACACCATGCAGATGCCGTTCTCCCTGACATAGTCGATGAGTCCCTTGTGGACGGTCTCGGCTGTCGTGGGGTCAAGCGTTCCTGTGGGTTCGTCAGCGAGGAAGAACAGAGGCTTCTTGGCGAGCTGCCTTGCCATGACGACACGCTGTTTCTCTCCTCCGGAGAGGTCCCTGGCGATGTGCGTCGTCCTGTGCGTCATATCGACGAGCTTGAGCATCTCGATAGCGCGTGTGATACGGTCATCGCCCTTCACATCATCGGGAATGGCTTCCATGATGTTCTCGATGACGGTCATGTCACCGAAGAGGGCGAATGTCCTCTGAAGCATGATTGAAATGCGTCCCTTGATGTTCTGCCTGAGCGGATCGTCGTTCTTGAGAGACCAGAAATCGACCGACATAGTCTCTGTGGGTCCGCCGCAGCTTGTACAGGCCTTCCCCTTGTACGGAAGGTCCAGATTTCCGCATTTCTTACATTGGTTGAGATTGTAGATGACACGTCCGGAATCGGGCTTGTAATCATCATTACCCCTAAGGATGTGAATGAGCACGCTCTTACCTGCTGCGCTCTTTCCGATTAATCCCAATATCTGTCCGGTTGTCAACTTCGCACTGACGTTGTTGAGAACGACATGTCCATCGAAGGACTTGGTCACATTCTCGATAACCAGAAGTTCTACCGACTCTTGAGCCATAACGGCGGTTAAAAGCTACCGTCATTTAAACCCTGTTATACATAATATAAAAATAAAGTGTCGTAACCTCCCCTGGATGGATGGATGAGAAGAAATCCTTTTAAATTGGATACTAGTTATATCCATATGCTCTCCAACAACTCAAGGATCGGAGGACCGATTCCAAAATTCAATGATTATCATCTCTGGAAGGCCCTGTACTACCTCGATGACGAGGAGTCGATCGGGAGGAAGAAACTGTCTTCCCTGTTGGATATAGGTGAGGGCAGCACAAGGACGATCATCTCGCTCCTTCAGAGCCACAGCATCATCAGCATAAACAAGAGCGGTATCATCCTGACCCCTACGGGAATGGATCTGAAGAAGAAGACGCGCATGGATATCGCCCCCATCTCCATCAAGGGGCTCACCATCGGAGAGTACAACTTCGCAGCACGCATCCCACGTCTGGCACATCAGGTGTCATACGGCTGCGAGGAGAGGGATGCGGCCATAGAGGCGGGTGCCACCGGAGCGACTACGTTGGTCTATGTGAACGGCGGACTGATCTTCCCCGGCTCCGAGTACCGTGTCGATCCGACCATCGAGAACGAGATCAAATCGGTCTTCAACCTGAAGAACGACGATGTCGTCGTCATCGGTACCGGTACTGACATGAAGCTTGCCGAGATCGGAGCTATAGTCGCGGGCATCAACATAATGGGCGGACTCAAGCTCTCCCGCGGCATCAAGGACATCATATCAACAAGGAGCGACAATTCGGAGCTCATCTCATTGGCGTTCGCTATCCACGATCTCGTCGGCGGATTGCCTGTATGCGCCAAGAACAGAGACAACCTCGGAGTGAGGATAGAGAACGGAGCGGTCATCGACAATGCCTACACAGGAGAGGTCCTGGAGGAGGTCATCCGGAGCGGAACCACCATCAGGAGGATCGCCACATCCGGACCGTACAAGGGCATCAGGGTCATCGTCACACCCATCGAGCTCGACAACCGCACCATCGCCGTCATCGGTGTCGTCGATATACGTTCGATGGCGGGCATTGACAATCTCATCAGACTTCACGAGGATGACGAACCCTTCAAACTTTGAGAGTGATCTAAATGGCAAAGGATTTGGATGCCGGACTCGATCTGCCTCTGCAGATAGTCCGCGGCCTGAGAGGTGTGAAATACGCATTCTACCTCGATCAGGAAACTTTGGAAATGCTGAAGAAAGAAGAGGCCACCGTTAGGGCGATGGGCAACATCCCTGTTGACAACCAGGGTTTCCTTCAGGCCCTCTGCAGGGAGTCCGTCATATGTATCGTCAAGGACCCCAGGTTCAGGCCTCCGCCGGAACCCACGGTTGTCCTCATGGGCGGGAACGGAAAGATCCTCGGAGAGGAGGTCTTCCCGTTCACCATGCACAAGTACGAGGGAAGGAAGGACATCGTCTGGATGGGCGATGGTTTCGTATGCTTCCTCGGCGTAGATGCCGGCGGATCCGAACAGTTCGTCATGCCGCCAGTATCATTCCCGGAGCTCAACGAGAGCAACGGATGCAAGGACGTCATCTCCTGCAGCCCTGCGCCCACCAGCGACAAGATGATGAGGCAGCACTACGGTCTGGAGGACGACTCCAGATATGCATCGGTCCTCGTTGCCTTCAACAGGGTCTGAAACACATTTCCGTCCGGAAGGACGGACGTTCCATCATTTTTGAATCCTTTCGATAAAGGGTAAGGATAGCTTCTCAAACAATAATCAAAAAAAATAAGAGACCCCCCCGAAGGGGGTAAAGGGTTTGTTTGATCGTCAGGCGCTGCTCATCCTCCGCCCGAGGGTGTGAACTCCGATATGTCGACCTCTTGGGTTTCCCTCTTGATGTCCTCTATGGATTTCATTCCCCTCTCGAAGGACGAACGCTCCTTGAAAGAGACCTCGATGTATTCTGACGGGTCTGCCTCGGTGAGATTCGCCGCATCGTAGTAGAGGTCGGTGTAATCCAGTCTTACCCAGGTCACCCCGTCCTTCTCCTTGATGTCGGTTATCTTCCCGACGGTCGACGTCGGTAGATACTTCGCGAGATCCCCAACCTGCATGTGTTCATCCCTTGATGACTGCGGATCTCTCTCCGGCAGGCTGGAACTCCCTGAGAGCTCCACGGCCGATCTCCTTTGTGATGTTGGCGAAGTCGAAGACCAATGCGGGGTCTGCGAATGCAACACGTATGAAGGGGTTGGCGGTCCAGGCGTCTCCGCGGGCTGCGTGTGCTGCCTTGGGGATTCCTGTGTATCCGGAAAGGTGTCCGACGTTCATTGCGTAGTTGGGGTAGTTGGGTCCGCGGACCTCCATTGGAAGTCCCTCATCTGACCTGTAGGAGAATGAGTTAGCGGAACCGCACTGGTCCTGAAGGTCGAATCCGTAGAATCCGAGCCTTCCGGTCCTCTCCTTGTGCTGGAGCATGGACAGGTACCAGCAGTTCAGACCGCAGTCAGCAACTCCGGTTGCCATTGCACCGGCGATACCGGTGGATGCTGCGGCGACTGTTGCCCTCTGGGATCCACCGAAGTGGGCCTCCATGATGGCGGGGTATCTCTCATACATCTCGAGAGCGTAAGAGTTGATCTCGTCTCCGAGCTTCATGAGCTTGTCCATGTCCTTGGGGTCGAGTTTGCACAGGCCGCCGTACTTGGACTTGATGTGGTCGATGGCGTAGTAGACGTAATCCTCGAGGATGTTGTCGGTGTATGCTGCGGTAGCGTACTGTGTGAATCCGACTCCTCCGGACATGTATCCACCGAGGTAGACCTGGTCGAAGATTCCTGCTCCCAGTGCGACAGCCTCGAGTGCTGCGCGTCCGGGGTCGTCAGGGTGGACACGGTCTGACTGTGCCATATCTGCCATGAATCCGAAGGGGATTCCTCCGGGCTCGTTGGGTCCCCTTGCACGCCTTGCAGGCATCATGGTTCCCATGTTGATCGACAGGTGCTTTGCAGAGTATGCGAAGTCAGCGATAGCTGCCTCTCCTGCTGCGAGTTTGTAGGAGGAGATGAAAGCCATGGAAATCTGCATTGCTGCGTGCCTGGATGTGGTTGCTCCATCCATGATCCTTCCAACGATTGTGGGGACACGGACTGCCTGCATCAGGGTCTTTCCGATTGCTGCCTTCAGCTGCTTGGCCTGGTCCTTGGGGAAGAGCTTGTTGATGTCGATGACGAATCTCTTGTCGATCTCATCGATGAGCTCATCGTCTCCGGAGAAGACCTTGACGTACGAGTCGTATGCGAGAGCAGGGTTGATCTCAGCCATGTGCTCCTGAACGACTGCTCCTCCAGGCATTGTGTGGTTGACGGTCTCGAGGTAAGTGTTGATTGTCTCAGGTGTTACCTCTTTTCCGAGCCTTCTCTCAATTGTCTGGTGGGGAGAGTCGAGTCCGACGAGGACTGTCCTCCTGATGTCGTCCCATGCCTGCTGGATTGCTGTGTTGTTCACACAGTGCAGGTCATCTGCCTCTGCGTAGATGTCAGTGTGGGAGAGCTGGTAGGGCATCCAGGACCTCTGTCCGAGGGGAACTCCGATGTCCTCGTTGAGCATGGGGATTCCACGCTTCTTTGCGATTGCGTCTGCTGTCTTCTGGAACTCGACCTTTGACTTGGACTGTTTCCATCCACCAAAGCAGTAGTACTTTGTGGAGATGTCAGTGGGTTCCTCTTTGAACTTCTTCTTACATGCATCCATGAATAACTTCTGTTTTGCTGCCATGTAAATCACTCCTTAAATGCGAAGGGCTGGTAACCACCGAGTGTCCTCAGTTTGTGGATCCTGAGTCCGTACATGGTTACTTCCTTGTCGTCTCTCATGTCAACGCCGTCTGCTCTGAAGATTGTTGTCCTCTTCTTGAGGTCTGCGGCTGCTGCGGGCTTTCCGACGGAAATCTTCCTGTCGAGGGGGATTGCGACCTGGTCCTTGACGTAGACGACTTCCTTCTTCTTTGCGTCCCACTGGTACCTCTGCCATCCGTCGAACATCAGTCCGTTCTCATCGAGACGGCATGCGTGTCCGTGAACTGTTGCTCCCCTGATTCCAGTGAGAGCGGGGTCAAAGGTCTCGTTGTCGATCATTTCCTTTGCCATGACCTCGAGGTTCCTCTCACGGACCTCGATGATCTGCCTTCCGGAAAGTGTTCCTGTGTCGACTCCTCTGTACCTGGAGAGGTACATCCATGCCCTCTGGTAGGGGGAGATGGGTGCGAAGTAGACGGAATCTGTGAACTGGATGTACCTTACACGGTCTCCGTGCTTTGCTCCCTCGATAGGGACGACGAGCTTCCTGATAGGACACTCGGGCTCCTTGCCCTCCTCGATTGGGGGGTGGATGGACTTGTAGTCCTCTCCGGGGTTCCTGTGTCCCATGATCCTGACGACATCGTCCATAGGAACGTCACGGAGCTTCTTCAGTTTGACTTTGGGATCCATGTATCTGCGCCTGTTCTTAGCAGGAATCGAGTTACCGGGATAGAACTGTCTCTTGTATGCCATAATTATTCACTCCTATAATCATGAAGTGTGGGCTTGTATTTCGAATATCTACCAACATTGAGGACGTAACCGAATTCGATGCATTCGTTGCATGCGGTCTCGATCTCCTTCAGCTTTGCATCGAGCTCATCCTCGTCGGTGACCTCGAGCTCGATATAGAATGCTCCGACTAGATAGCGGAGCTCGACCTCGCGTCCGTTGACGTAGATGACCCTGCGTTCCGTGTGGTTGTTCGGAAGTCCCTTCCCAGGTCCGCTGTTGATGGTCTTGGGGATGCTCTCCCCCGTCATCTGGATCTGCCTGATGCCCTTGATGGCATCGAGCTTGTTGAGCACGACCTCGGTGGTCTCTGCGCTCAGTAAGCGGTTGGTGATGATCTGTACTTCCGGAAGCGGAACGCCTGCGTAATCTGCTGTTTGGTTAGATACCATACAAGGGCCTCACAGTTTCTTCTTCACCTTCTTTGCCTCTGCAGCGACACACTGCATGGGCCTTGCGAACTCCTCGATATCTCCGAAGACCTCTTTGAAGAGACCGGATGTTGCTTCTGCGGAGAAGGTCTGTGTTCCTCCATCGAGACAGTTAGCTGCTGTTACTGCAGGGATGAGAACTCCCTTTGCGTGCCTGGTTACGACGTGGTTTCCGTGGAAGAGACCGGGTCCTCCTCCTCCGTAAATGGAGTGAGAGAAGAATGACATACCGACTCCAACTCCCTCAGAACGACCGAAGTCTGCTCCGGGAAGTCCGGACTCGTGCTCGAGCAGGTCGTTGTAGTACAGGACTGTTCCGGGAACTCCCTGTGCTGCCCTTGCTGCTCCGACGTTTACCATGACTGCTGCAACCATTCCTGTGGATGCGTATGCGTTCCAGAGAGGCAGGTCCTTTGTGGTGTATACCTTGTATCCCGAGGGGAGGGTCTCTTTGACGGAGATGACTCCATCGTCGATGGCCCTGTCCATGAGGGACTCGATAACTGATCCGACTGTTCCTGTCTTTCCGTTCTTCTTGACGAGGGTGTAGAGCATGTTGTTTGCGTTCAGTCCCTCGTATGCGAGAGACAGGAGTCCGCCCCTCTCGAAGTTTCCGATCAGGTCACCCATCTCGTAGGATCCGCACTGCTCGAAGATAGCTGAGAGAGCTGTTCCCTGCATTGCGTTCCTGTTGACGAGTGAGACGACGTGGTTTGCCATGATGTTCCTGAGTGCGAATCCAGCACCCTCGTTGTTCTGGGGAACCTCGAGGATTGACTTGACGTTTGCGCCCTGGAATGTGATTGTCTGGGGGTATCTTCCCCATACGGCTGCCTTGACCATGTTGGCCTCGTACATCGGAATCTTGAACTCATCGATGATGGCCTCGGTCACTGCTGCTGCAACTGCTGTGAATCCAGTGGTGTACTCGATTCCAGCATCCATCCTTGCTTCAGGTACAACGACGACGAGCCTGTTGCCCTTGATGACGACACTTGTGCCGTCTCCGTCGAAGACCTGGACCTTTTCCTTAACGATTCCTGCAATCTTTGCAGCGTTCTTGACGAGAGGGATGTCGATTTCCTTTCCCTTGATCATCGCACCGGCGACTGAACCGGACTTGAGACCCTTCTCAATTCCAGCGAGGTCGACTGCGATTGTCCTCTTTGTCAGAGACACGATCTTCTTGATCGCTGCGTTGCGCAATGGACTGATGGCTTCCAACGGAATGTCTTTCGCGATGCGTTTTCCGTTGTCGTCATACAAGTCGATTACGTCCTCGTATTTTGGCATTTCATACCTCCTTATTCGATAAATTTCTGCAAAATCTCGCGATTCTGCATACCCCTTGCGATTTCTGGTATCGATTTACTACATTTAATAGCGATGGTTAACAGTGTAAGAACAGAGCCATCAAAACCCCTGTTTTGTTGTCGAAGCAATAAAAAAATGGCCGGATTCCGGAGTCGGTTTAATGGGTTTTATTTAAATTTTTCTTAAGTTGGATGATTATACTCATTCCTTTTATAAATGGTAACACGAATAAAGAATAGGGGTGTTACCACCCCTGTGATTTCGCGGATATCAGTCCCTCTTGGCCTTCGCCATGGCGCCGTCCTTGTATTTGTTCAGGTGCTCGACGTATCCCGGGATCATCGAGTAGGGGATACCGCATGCCATCTCGTCGGCTTTCATGGTGGTCTTCTTCCTGCAACCGAAGCATCCCAGCGAGATGTTGGGCTGACCTGTGCAAACGGGCATCGACACGATATCCTCGCATGCGCATTGGAAAGGCGATGTGCTGAACTCTACGCGCCCTCCCTTCTCCGCTGTGGTGAGCGGGACGATCCAATAGATCCTCTCGGGGATGTCGTCGATGGCCACCACATCGGGGATGAAGTCGGCATCCTTCAGCGGGCAGACGACTGTACCGATGACCTTGTACGGTACGACCTTACGGTCCGAGATCATCTTAGCTGCCGCCGCAGGGCTGTCATGCATACCGATGCCTGCATGGAATTCCCCGGAGGCGACCTTGTCTGGGGTCGGGACCATGCCGAGAGCGGACGCTCCGACGTTGCAGTTGTGGCATTCGAGGGGCATCTTGAAGCAGGCCCCGTCTTTGGCTCTGAATATCGACTGGCAGTGGCTCTGCTGCTCGGCGGGCTCCGAGTATCCTGCGGGATACTCCTCCCCCTCTTTGACCAGCTTGACGGCCACGGGCTCGTAGCGGAGCTTCATGACCTCCTTCATTACACTCGCGTACTCCTTGTTCTTATCCAGAATTTCTGACATGTGTCGGAAATTGGGATTCAAGGTATAAAACGAGTAATGCGAAAAGAGAAAGTGAACCCCCCGTTAAGGGGGGAATGAGTTTCATTCGGTCAAGTCTCAGAGGGACTTGATTGCCTCAACCATTGCGTTGTAGTTGGCGTCAGGTGTTCCGGGTGCGATTCCGCATCCAGAGGAGATGATGTTGAATCCGGCCTTTGCGGAGCGGACTGCAGCAGCCTTGACCTGATCGGGTGTTCCCTGGAAGAGAGGCATAACTGATCCGACGTTTCCGACCATACAGGTCTTTCCGCCGACTTTTCCGCATGCGACTTCGGGCTCGACCTTCTCCTCGATTGAGATTCCGGTGACCTTTGTGTCGACCATCATCTGGAGGATGGGCTCGGTGTTTCCACAGATGTGGAGGATCGAGTAGGCGTCTGCCTTGGGTGCGAGTGCCTTGGAGATGTACTTTCCGACGAATCCCTCGAACATGTCGGGTGCGAGCATGTCGGTTGATCCGGTAGGCTCGGAACACTGGACACAGTCTGCTCCTGCTGCCCAGAGTGCCTCGGTGTAGGTCCTGACGTAGGGCGTCATGAAGTTGCACCACTTGTCGACCTCATCGGGTGCCATGAGGATTCCGAAGATGATGTTCTCGGTGTTGACCATGTTTCCGGTGAGTGTGATGACTCCGGTGTTTCCGGCGACGACTGCGTAGTTCTCTCCGTGGGACTTCTTGAGCTTCTCGACTGCCTCGATGACGACTGCGGGCCTTCCGGTCTTGATCATTTCCTCGGGGGATATGAGCTTCTCTGCGGGATCGTCGTACTCTCCCATCATTGCGTCGAAGTGGAGGGGGTGCTCCTTGATCATGGGTGCTGCGTCTTTCTTGTCGACTGCGACACGTGCTCCGAGTGCCTCGGTCTCTGCTGTGAGACAGAAGGATGCCCTGACACACTCTGTTCCGTTGTGGTCTGCCTGTGCTGCTGCGAGCTTTGCCATGAGGTCTGCGTTCTTGTGTGCCTCGGGCCATGCTGCTCCGACTGCGTCCATCTGGTCAAGTGTTGCTGACTGTGTGAAGACTGCGACTGGAGGCCTGTCGAGGGACTCCTGTTTCAGTGCTGCAATTACTCTCTCTCTGGGTGTCATTGCCATAATGAAAACCTCTGTGGATTTGGGATGTCATTCATTCTATATAACCAAAATGGGAAAGTGTATACCTTCCCTCTGCCAGTTAAGAGCCTCCATTTAAATTATGGCCCATCTGAATGGATGTATGTATAATCCAGCTCCTCCGCGGTCACATCGAGATCTCGGACAGATCCGTGAGATTGCCCAGATCCATTATGCCCATCTCGGTGACCCCGTAGAGGCGCGCATGGGCATAGTCCGACTCCTTGAGGGCCGGTGCCATGATGCAGCTCTTGTCCAGCACCAGATCGTTGCCTGATGAGAACGGGCTGAATGGAGGCAGCACTATGACCCCCTCCTTCTCCGCATGGACGAAGCACTGTATCTTCATCCCTCCGCCGACAGCGCCCGGGATCCTGACCGAAGGGTGCTCATGCCCGATAATCACTGGCCTCACGCCGGAATCCACATGGCCGTGCTCCAGCCTGTATCCCATTATATCGAGATAATCCACCACCAGGAACCCCAGATCCGACACGATGTTCTGCAGAAAGTTGTCATGGTTCCCTTTGATCGCAACGACCTGTGCGGCCTCGGCGAGAAGGGTGAATATCCTGCGGACCTCCTTCTTCTCCTCGAAGCTGGCCCTCTTGAAATCATGCTTGATGTCGCCGAGCAGAACTATGCGCTTGGGTTCATACCTTGAGATGATGTCGTTGAGCGATTCGCGTATGGATTCGGTGTTGATGCGGGGAAGATACATCCCCTCCTGCTCCAAGGCCCTCTCGTACCCGAGATGGAGGTCCCCGAGAACCACGGTGGGACCGTCCGCGAGGACAAGGCATCTATCGTTCGTGATGGTCACTCCGGGCAGAATCTCCTTGGTCCTCATGGTGGCGGGGTAAGCCGTATCAAGGTATTAATCTTGATTTACTATACGCACGCCCAATGATAGAGCACACATTCCAACTCCTGCCGTCCGTCGGGGCGAAGAAGGAGAAGGCCATATGGGAATCCGGCATCCGGACATGGGACGATTTCCTATCGGCCGACAGCGTGGAATGCGTGAAACCCGCCTTCAAGGAGAAGTCCGACCCTCTTCTTATGCAGGCCGAGGAGCTCCTGAAGATGAACGACTCCGGAGCACTGGCCGATCTAATCCCCAAGCCGGAGCATTGGAGGATGTACCGCCATTTCATGGATGATGCGGCATACCTCGACATCGAGACCGACGGTCTGAGCAGGGATGCCCTCGTGACCGTGGTGACCGTTCACAGGAAGAGCGGGACATACACCCTGACAGAGGGTTTCGATCTGGATTCCGACAATCTCTCCAAAGCGCTCGAGGGCGCCAAGATGCTCGTCACATTCAACGGCAGCTGCTTCGACGTCCCGGTGCTGAGGAACAGCTTCCCCGAGGTGGACCTCGACATCCCCCAGTACGACCTGCGCTTCGCCTCGAGGAAGGTGGGCTACAGGGGAGGGCTGAAACCGCTCGAGATCGAGCTGGGCATCCACAGGGATGACGACATCATCGATGTCGACGGCGCTATGGCCGTGCACCTGTGGCATCAATGGACAAGACATTCGGACGAGGATGCGCTGAACATCCTCCAGGAGTACAACCGTGCGGATACGGTCAACCTGGAGTACATCGCAGGCGTGATCTTCGACAAGCTGGTGACGGACCATGCAGGATACAGATGGTGACCTACGCCGCATGGACCTCGACCTCGCACGTGCCGCCAAGGGCCTGAGGTCAGCCAAGAACGTCCTCATCATATCCCATATCGACGCCGACGGGATCACCGCAGGCTCGATCGCCAAGCTGACATGCGAACGCCTCGGTGTCGACCACAGAGTGGTCTTCCAAACCAAGATCAGCGAAGAGACGATAAGGATGATCAACGGGGCATCCGAGGACTATGTATGGATATGCGACCTCGGAAGCGGATACCTGTCGGAGTTCACCAGATCCAACCTCATAATCACGGACCACCATGTCCCCGATCCCAAATGGAGGAAGAAGCAGACCGTGCTGGACAGCTTCATCTCGATAGACCATCTCAACCCCCATAACTACGGGTTCGACGGATCGATAGAGGTGAGCGGGGCAGGCATGACCTACCTCCTCTCGAAGAAGGTCGATCCGAGGAACAAAGATCTAGCATACTTAGGCGTCATCGGGGCCATCGGCGACTTCCAGGATTCCACCAATTCCAAGCTGGTCAGCATCAACCGCATGATCCTCCAGGACGCGGTGGAGGCCAGGGACGTCATCGCCGAGAACGACCTCCGTCTCTTCGGAAGGGAGACCCGTCCGATCGTGCAGTTCTTCCAGTACAGCAACGACCCCCGTCTCGAGGGGCTGAGCGACAACCCGAACGGCTGCATGGACATGCTGGATTTCCTGAACATCCCCATTAAGAACAACGGTGCCTGGAGGAAATGGAACGACCTGTCGCCTTAGGAGAAGGAGAAGGTCACCGACAACGTCCTCGAGCTGGTCCCTCCCCAGGAGCAGGGCAGAGTATACGGAGAAGTATACACGCTGCCGAGGTTCAAGAGCGGCACCGGGCTCCGCGATGCGAAGGAGTATGCGACGGTCCTGAACTCCTGCGGGAGGTACGATGACGCGGAGACCGGTCTTAGGATCTGCTGCGGCGACGAATCCGCCCTGAAGGATGCGGAGCAGAACCGTGCGGACCACAGGCGCCACATATCATCGGCTTTATCATACGTCAAGGACAACCATCTGATCAGGGAGCGCAGGTTCATACAGTACTTCGACGCCGGTGCCAACATCAGGGAGACCGTCGTCGGGATCGTGGCGGGGATGCTCCTGAACTCCTCCGAATGCAGGCACAACCTGCCCATAATCGCGTTCGTAGATGCCGATGACGGCGTGAAGGTATCCGCCAGGGCCAACAGGGACCTTGTGGACAGGGGCCTGGACCTGTCATCTGTGATGAAGACGGCCTCCGGCCTCGTGGGCGGTTACGGCGGAGGGCACAGCGTCGCCGCAGGCGCCACAATCCCTAATGAGAAAAAGGAGGAGTTCCTCGACATAGTCGAGGACATAGTCTCCTCTCAGGTTAATTGAGTTTTCAGTCCTTCATCAGGGTGTACAGCACAGCCTTCTGTGCGTGCAGCCTGTTCTCTGCCTGGTCGAAGACCACGCTGTGGGGCCCTTCCATGACCTCGTTGGTGATCTCCTGTCCGCGGTGAGCGGGGAGGCAGTGCATGACGATGCATGTGGGCTTCGCGAGCGCTACGAGATCGTCGTTGATCTGGTAGGGCTTGAAGATCTTGATGGCATCCTCCTCGGAGGTCTTGTCTCCCATCGAGATCCATGTGTCGGTGTAGAGGACATCCGCATCTACGCATGCCTTCTCGGGCTCATGCGATGCGATGATCTTGGATCCGTTTGCCTCGGCGATCTTCGTGGCGTTCCACATGATTTCGGCGTTGGGCATCCTGATCGCAGGACAGCATGCGACCATGTCGATTCCCATGATTGCGCATGCGTAGAGCAGCGAGTTGCAGACGTTGTTACCGTCTCCGAGGTATACGAGCTTCTTTCCCCTGAATCCTCCGAGCTTCTCCTTGATAGTCACCATGTCGGCGAGTGCCTGGCAGGGGTGCTCGAGGTTGTCGAGTCCGCTGATGACGGGGACCGTGGACCAGTCTCCGAGCTTGTCCATCATCTTGTAGTCGTATGCACGGTACATGATCCCATGGACGAAACGGCTCATGACACGGGCGGTGTCCTCCATGGTCTCGCTGTGCACCCCGATCTGCATCTTGGACTCATCGAGGTAGACGGCGTGTCCTCCGAGCTCTGTGATCGCGACATCGAACGAGATCCTCGTCCTGGTGCTGGGCTTCTCGAAAATCATTCCCAGCGATTTTCCCTTGAGAGGGTCGCCGTGGTGTCCGCGCTCTGCCTTGAGTTTCAGTGCAAGGTCGACGAGGTCGGGCCATTCGTCCCTCATATCGACGACCGAGATCAAGTTCTTCTTTCCCATAGGGAACGTCATCGCTCACACGCTTATAATGGTAATCGCAATTTTCCTTGATTATGGTGGGCGGAAAGGGCGAGACTAGACATTCGCTTGTACGACTTACTACACCACACCTCTGATTTGACCATTGATTGATGTATCCGTACCATTTGTAAATCACTAGTTTCAGTCTTCACAAGAACGTTTGTGCCTTCGATGACGCAGGAATAGGAAGCAGTAGGAAACGGCATCCTATGATGCGGAAGGA
Source organism: Thermoplasmata archaeon (assembly GCA_015063245.1). GTDB lineage: Archaea > Thermoplasmatota > Thermoplasmata > Methanomassiliicoccales > Methanomethylophilaceae > Methanoprimaticola. The sequence continues at coordinate 258,466 of SUSV01000001.1, read as the reverse complement.
GGATATCGAGACAGACTCGGGCCTCCCCTCCCATGTCATGCTTCCTGTTACTGCTCATAACATCGCAGCGTCAGGAAATCCATGATGTTGATGATGACTGCCTCCTCCGTCTGGAGCCCCACAGTCGCATCCGACGTTATAAGGAACCTCTTTCCCTGCGCCCTGAGCAATCTGAACGGCCGCAGCTCCCTCTCCATGGTATCGCCATCGGCCACAGACTGTGCGACCTGATAGAACTCGATCTCCTTGCCTCTCCTCGCGATGAAATCTATCTCGTAGTTCCCTATCTTCCCCACGTACACCTGGTATCCGCGGCGAATCAGTTCAAGACAGACGATGTTCTCCATGACCCTGCCACTGTCTCTGTTGACCGGTATCGGCTGGGTGTTCCTCATCCCCAGGTCTGTGCAGTAGAATTTGGGCATGGTCTTCAGGATGGTCTTCCCTCTCGTGTCATATCTCTCTACTTTGAAGAACAGAAGTGAATCGGTGATCAGCCTCAGATAATCGCTCGCCGCCGATTGACTTATCCCCAGGTTCACGGATATGCTCTCTGCGGATATCGGGTTCCCGATCTCCGAGAACATGTAATCCACGACCTTGCGCACCTTCAACGAGTCGATCTTCTCCTTGCGGTTGCAGATGTCCTTCAGTATGATATCCGATTTGATCTCCTCTAAACGCTGGAAGACGACCTCCTCGCTCATATCGGGCCTTATGAACGGGAATCCTCCCAAATCGACGTATCTGCTGTATATCCTCATTATCCCTGGTATGTCATCCGGTCTCTCGAAGAGACAGAATTCCTTGAATGAGAGCGGCAGGACCTTCATCTGAATCGTACGTCCGGTCAGCAGGGTGGATATCTCGGTGGACAGAAGGTACGCATTGGATCCTGTGATGTATATGTCACAGTCCATGTCCACCCTCAGGGAGTTCACTACCCTTTCCCAGCCTTCTATAGACTGGACCTCGTCGAGGAATATGTACAGCCTATCGCCCTTCTTCTGCATTATCTCCTCATAGAGGACCATGCCGTCCCTGAAACGTGAGTTCGTCAAGGATTCCATGTTGACGTAGAATATCCTGTCATCGGGCACCCCTGATGATCTCAGTCTCTCGATATACTGCTTGAGCAGCGTGGATTTTCCGCATCTGCGTATCCCGGTCAGCACCTTGATTGCATCAGGATCCCCGTACTTCGACAGCGTATCCAGGAACAGCTCCCTCTTTATCTCCATGTTCTGAAATATGATTGATTGATTAATAAATTTTTTTAAACGAACTAATTCGTAAAATTATAAAATAAATTCTTTACAAAGAACAAATTCCATTCCCACAGCAAACGGAGAACTTTCACCGGATCCGAGTCGGATGCGCCTTAGAAATCGATTGTGGACAATGACCGGGAAGAGCGAAAATCCGATCGTTCCGATCTTTGGGGACCGGGATAGCAAATATGATTGGACGGGGTTTTCGATCGAAGATGGGTTGAGGATGGACACGTTGAAGGCCTGTTCAGACAGCTTAACTCGCGATATCTTTATTTAACAGGATAAGATAGCCCGAATTACAAAATGGCCGGGATAGGGTAGCTTGGTTATCCTAGGGGACTGTGGATCCCTTGACTCGGGTTCAAATCTCGGTCCCGGCCCCTATTGTGTTTTTAAGATTGATCCGCGATTGTGATAGCATGTCCTGGGAAGGTAAACTCAACAAGATCGACGACAACAGGTGGGAGATCCCCATGGATGAGTCCAGGGGGATGAGGACCAATGCTGTCATCTACGCAAGCGAGGAGATGCTTTCCCAGATCCGCTCCGACAACGCCCCCATGCAGGCCGCCAACGTCGCATGCCTTCCCGGTATAGTCGGGAGCTCCATGGCCATGCCGGACATCCACTGGGGATACGGATTCCCGATCGGAGGCGTAGCGGCTGTCGACGAGTTCTCAGGCTCCATCTCGCCCGGAGGCATCGGGTTCGATATCAACTGCGGGGTCCGTCTGATCAAGACAGACCTCACACTCGAGGACATCGGCGACAGGAAGAACGCCCTCATCGATGAGCTGTACAAGAACGTCCCGTCCGGACTCGGATCCAAGGGCCTCACGAAGGTCGGATACAAAGAGCTCGACGATATTCTGATGAACGGTTCCGAATGGGCCGTTGAGAACGGATACGGATGGGAGAGGGACATCGAGGTCACGGAGGAGTTCGGGCACATGGAGGAGGCCGACCCCTCGGTCGTCAGCGACAAGGCGAGGAAGAGAGGGCTGCCTCAGCTCGGCTCCCTTGGATCGGGCAACCACTTCCTGGAGGTCGACCTCGTGGAGAACGTCTTCGACGAGCAGACCGCCAAGGTCTACGGGCTTAAGCAAGGAACTCTTGCGATCACCGTCCACTGCGGATCGAGGGGCTGCGGCCACCAGATCGCAACGGATTATCTGCAGGAGATGGAGCGCTACATCAAGAAAAACTCCGTCAGCCTGCCTGACAGGCAGCTCGCATGCGCGCCCCTCGACTCCAAGCTCGGCGAGGATTACTACAAGGCCATGTGCTGCGGTGCGAACTATGCCTGGGCCAACAGGCAGATGATAACCCACTGGGCCAGGGAATCCTTCGAGAAGGTCCTCGGGGATTCCGCTGAGAACATGGGCATGGATGTCGTCTACGACGTAGCACACAACATCGCGAAGAAGGAGAGGCACGACATCGACAGACATCATGCCGATGTCCTGGTCCACAGGAAAGGTGCGACACGCGCCTTCGCGCCCGGGAGATCGGAGATCACACTCCGCTACAGGGATGTTGGGCAGCCTGTCATCATCCCCGGCAACATGAGCGTCGGGACATACGTCCTCGCGGGAAGGAAGGGATCCATGGAGCAGACGTTCGGATCCACCTGCCACGGTGCAGGGAGGCAGATGTCGAGGAAGGCGGCCATCGAGAACCTGACGATCGACCATGTCATGGAGGAGATGCAGTCCAAGGACATCTATCTGAGGAACGGCTCCACCGACGGGGTGCTCGAGGAGGCTCCCGACGCGTACAAGAACGTAGATCAGGTCATCGAGGTCGTCTGCAACGCAGGGCTTACCGCCAAGGTCGCGAAGCTCACCCCCATCGGGGTCATAAAAGGCTGATAATCAAAGAATCATCCGTCGATGCCGAGCACCTTGCGGGAGGCCTTCTCGACGGATTCCTTCATCATTGCCGGCGCGGAGATAAGGACAGCCCATCCATACGGGTCCCTGGCCTGGAGCGATCTTGCTATGGGGGAGAACCTTGTTAGCGACCTGACCTTGCCCTCGTCGTCGATTATGGATACATCCGTCTTGCCTATGTTCACCTTGGACTGCAGATTCGCCTTGGAGGTCAGCTCCGCGCCTATGTTGAACACATCGATGTCCGATTGATCCGCGATCTCCTGCTCGAGACGCTCTATTCCGCCCTTGCCGGTATAATCGAGCAATGTGGAGGCGATGTCATCGTTCATGTCCGCGCTGTACACCGCGAAGGCCTTCTTGTTGATGTCGCGGTTCATGATCCTCCTGACGGAGTTGGAGCCCTTGCCTCCGGCGTCGATCACCTTGGCCACGAGATCGGAATCGTTCCATAGGTAGATGTCCGAGAGATCGATGCCCGATGCCTCGACCGCCTTGGTCAGCATCTTCTCCGCTATCCTTGTGGTCTCGTGGAAGTACACCGAGGTGTACATCAGCGAGCGTGACACCATGAGCCCTTCGGCCGCAGTTATCCCTCCCCTGCGGAGGACGATGCGGTCGTTGTGGACGTTTATGGTGTTGATCAGCCTGTCGCAGTCGATGGTCCCGTGGGAGATCCCCGTGTAATGGGCATCCCTCATCAGATAATCCATCTGATCCGCATCCACGGGCCCGTGTATGATCTGATGCGCATAATCCTTGGAGGGGAAGTGATCGTTCTTCTCCATGAATGAATCGAGATTGTCCGTCGTGGAATCCGGATAAGCGATGAGATTGCATACCTCCTCGGGATCTATCCCCTCCTTGGAGATGACCTCGCCTATAGAGGGTAACCCATCGAACAGATCATCGTCGATCGCCTTATGATTGGGAAGCTTTCCGGTGATCAGGGACCTTGCGAGCTCCATGTGGTCCAACCCCGTCGCCTTCTCCATGACCTCCTCGAGGCAGTGCGAGAACGGCGGGTGGCAGACGTCGTGGAGGAGTCCCGCCATGCGGACGGTCTCCGAATCCCCTTTATCCAGGCCGATGGCCGAGGCCATGCGCCCGGAGAGGTGGTAGGTTCCGAGACAGTGCTCGAAACGTGTATGGTTGGCACCCGGGAAGACGAGATATCCTAGACCGAGCTGCTTGATGTACCTCAGCCTCTGCATCTCCGGACGGTCCATGATGTCCAGGAATATGCCATCGACGGGGATGTTCCCGTGTACCGGATCCTGGACGACCTTGGAACGCATATCACTCGCCGGTCTTCCAGAGCTTGTCGCCCACATAGTGGACGGTCTTGATGGCCTTGCCGCCGGATTTCTGCTTCAGCTCGGCTCCGGAGCGGAGGGCCTTCCCTATTGCGAGGGGCGCACCGTTCCTGACGTCCTTGATCCATACGAGGTCGCCCTCGGCGATGGATTCGTCCGCGTCAGTGATGCCGGGGCCCATTACGTCCGCACCGTTGGTGACATAGGGCACGGCGCCCATATCCACCGTGACGGATTTGGCCTCGGGCCTGTACTTGAGTATGCCTCTGATGGTAAGGAACGGTTTATCCTCATAGATCAGGGCGAGTATGTCCTGACCGACGAAAATCACATTGTAGTCGGAGCTCTCTGCGATATCGACCGCATCCTTCTCGTCGAAAACCGGGATTCCGAGGAGTTCCTGGAGATTCTTGGATAACGATTTGATCTCCTTCTCTCTCATCCTCTTCCTTTTACGGATCATTATGTCTGCCATCGTCACTCGTATTGCTCGGAATAATCATAACAGTTTCGGCATTCTCGGCAAGATTTGATGTCAGGAAGATAAAATCCGATGGGGCCGGTTTTGGATAGGATAGGATGGATGGATAATTCCGGCCTCCATCTGGAGGAGTGTGCTTTTGGGGATGCACTTTGTTCCTCTATTACTCTCATCGGTGCCTCAGTATTTAAAGTTCAGAGGGGGAGGTGAGTGAAAGTCCAAGAGCTGTTTGCAACATCTGGCTATATCGAAAATTCGAGTGAAAGTGGAGTGAAAGTACAGTCAGCTCCTGCAGCATGCTATTATTGAGTAAAAATGGAAAAATGAGGGGTCTCCCCCTCTTAGTTTGATCTCACTCGATAGGAGTGATTCCGATGGTGATCATCTTTCCGGTGACATCCCACTCCTTGACCTCGGCACCCTTGGGCTCCGATGTGAAGACGAGGTCCTTTGCCCTGACCTCGGATGAGATGTGCTCCTTCCATGTCTCGAAGAGTCCGACGAGACGCTCCTCGGAAGCGACCTCGATGCTGACATACTGCTCGACCTTGAGCTTCATGTCCTTACGCATCTGCTGGATCCTCCTGATGAGCTCCCTTGCGTATCCCTCGGCCTCGATCTCGGGTGTGACGTTGAAGTCGATGAAGATCGTTCCCTCGGAGAACTCCACGGGCTCGATGTCCTTCTCCACGGACGGGATCTCATCCTTTCCGAGGTACTGGACCTTCTTGATGTTACCCTGTGCCGCAAGGACCTCGTCGAAGAGCTTGACCGCCTTGTTGGCCTCGGCGTCATTTCCGCGAACGAAGACCTGGAGCAGGGGCCATCTGAGCTTGGAGCCCATCTTTGCCCTCTCCGCCGCGATGATGTCGACGATGTTCTGGACGAGCGCCATGCTGTGCTCGATTCCCTCGTCGATGAGCTTCTCGTTGCATACGGGCCAGTCCTCCATGTGGATGGTGAGCTTCTTTCCGCCCATGTGCTGATAGACCTCCTCGGCGATGTGCGGTGCGATGGGCGCGAGGATGAGCGCGGTCTTCATGATAGCGTAGTACAGCGTGAAGTAAGTGGCGTTCTTGTCGTCCTCCGCATCCTCTCCCTCGGACCATGACCTGTCCCTCACGAGGCAGACGTACCATCTGGAGAGGTCCTCGAGGATGTAGTTCTCGAGCTCGCGTGCGAGCAGATGGAGCTCCCTGGATTCGAGGTACTTGGTAGCGGTCCTGACCATCTTCTCGGTCTTCGAGATCATCCAGCGGTCCTCGTCCCTGAGGGCGGCGGAGATATTGTCGATGGTGAACTTCTCGGGATCGAAGCTGTCCAGGATCATATAGGTAGAGGCGAAGTTGACAACATTCCAATATGTGTTCAGTACCTTCCTTGCGTTCCTGGGCCCGTCCTTCTGGAAGGCGGTGTCCTCCCAGGGTGCGTTGGACTTGATCATGTAGTATCTGACCGAATCCGCACCGACCTGATCGATGAGCTCGAGGGGCTCGATGACGTTTCCAAGCGATTTGGACATCTTCTGTCCCTTGGGGTCGAGCACCCAACCGTGCATCATTACCTCGTCGTAGGGTGCGCGGTCGAAAGATATGACTCCGGCTCCGAGCTGGGAATAGAACCATCCCCTGGTCTGGTCGTGAGCCTCCACGATGAAGTCCCCGGGCCACCACTTGTCGAATTCCTCCTTGTGGTGGGGGTATCCGAGCGATGCCCATGCGGCGACTCCGGAATCGAACCATACGTCAAGGACATCGGGGACCCTGTGCATGGTCTTTCCGCACTTGGGGCATTTGAATGTGACTCCGTCGATCCACGGCCTGTGGGTGTCCATTCCGTCCGTGTATCCCTCTCCGGCCTTGAGCTCCTCGTACTGTCCGACGACCTTCTTCTCGCCGCACTCGCACTCCCAGACGGGCATGGGGATTCCCCAGTACCTCTGCCTCGAGATGCACCAGTCCCTGGCGCCCTCGACCCAGTTCTTCTCCCTGGTGCTTCCTGCCCACTCGGGTACCCACTTGGCGCGGTCGATCTCGGATAGCATCTGATCCTTGACCTTGGGGACCTCGACGAACCACTGGCGGGTGTTCCTGTAGATGATGGGCGACTTGCATCTCCAGCAGTGTCCGTACCTGTGCTTGATCTTGCTCGAGTTGTAGAGCCTTCCGTTCTCGTCGAGGTACTTGATGACGTCGTCGTGCACGGTCTTGACCTTCTTCCCGACCATAAGGGGGAACTCGTCGGTGTACCTTCCGTTCTCGGCGACAGGGCAGAACGGCGGGATGCCGTACCTCTTTCCTGTCTCGTAATCGTCGGGTCCGTGTCCGGGTGCCGTGTGGACAAGTCCGGTGTTGTCCTGCTCGACGTATGTTGCGGTGACGACCTTGTAGTTCCACTCGGCTTCGGGGACGTTGAGGTCGAAGACGGGAACGTATGAGATTCCCTCGAGCTCCTGTCCCTTCATCCTCTTGAGGATCTCGCACTTGTCGTATCCTCCCTTCTGCATCACGTAGTCCGCCTGGGATTCGAGGATTATGAGCTCCTCCGATCCCTTCTCCCCCGACATCCTGACCCTTGCGTAGTCGAAATCGGGGTGGACGGCGACGGCCATGTTGGCAGCGAGTGTCCAGGGGGTTGTAGTCCAGATCAGCAGGGATGCATTGTCTCCCTTGATAGGGAACCTGACCATGATCGACGGGTCCGTCTCGTCCCAGTACTCGATCTCCGCCTCTGCGAGGGCGGTCTCGCACCTGGGGCACCATGTGACGACCCTTGATGAATCCTTGAGGAGTCCCTTCTCGTATGCCTTCTGAAGGGTCCACCATGCGGACTCGATGTAATCCAGTTTGATTGTCTGATAGGGGTTGTCCCAATCCATCCACACTCCGAGCTGCTTGAACTGTTCGGTCATGTCCTCGCGGAGTCCGATTGCGAACTCCTTGCAGGTGTTGACGAACTTGTCGATTCCCAACTCCTCGATGTCCTTCTTCGAGTGGACTCCGATGTTCTTCTCGACCTTGACCTCGATAGGGAGTCCGTGCATGTCGAAACCGGGCTGATCGCGGATGTTGTACCCGTTCATGCTCCAGTATCTGATGAGGATATCCTTGACGGTCTTGTTCATCGCGGTTCCCAGGTGGATCGCTCCTGTCGTATAGGGTGGTCCGTCGACGAAATAGAACTTCTTGCCGTCCTTTCTGGCCTCTCTGGTCTTCTCATAAGCTTGCTCGGCTTTCCAGTACTCCTGGATGCCTTTCTCGATGCTCTTGGCATCGTAATTGGGGCGGATTGGCGTTATCATTGCTAGTCCTCTTATCCGGGTATATCTTGCCCGAAATGAACACGCGTATGCACGCCTTATTAATAAGGTATTGGAGCTGGGATGGCTTTGAAGATTCATCCATCATTTTTATACAGAAAAAATGCTGGCTAGCTGAAAATTAGTCGTATGTTGGATGTATTGAACAAAAGTATTAAATATTCAACCCGACCATGTAAATTTCGCCTAAGTCATCACGAACACCAACAAGTGGAGTGAGAGCCTGTAAAGGCCAAGGTCCATGCACCGGCGAAAGTCAGGGAAGGCGCAGTATCCCGTACCCGCAAGGGGATAGGAGCTCAGCCGCATGGTAAAGGCACCAAGCGCATGAAGCGCACCACCCGTATGGGTCGGAAGCCAGGTCAAAGTCCTGGTTGGGAGCCTCCGCAAGCCGAGGAGCGGCGGAAAAGAACAGAACATAGGTCCCGTATGGGGTCTGTGTCCGAAAACACAGGGAGTTGTGCACTGCCTGCGGCGATCCGAAAGGGGCTGCAGGGTAGTAACATATGCCCAGGCTGATGGCCTGGGAAGAAACAACATCCCGCGGGGAGGGCTCCGCGAATCCAGTAAGGGCGCGGAGTAAAGTATCACCAGCCTCGGTTGCTTCCGGCGACTGAGACCTGGTGCCTCCTGAAACATCGAGCCCTGTGGTCTCGATGAAACAAGTGGACAGGTCCTGAAAGGGATCTGTCCGAAAACCCCTTTGGTCGTTGTTCACACGCGAATGAGCACCGAGCTCATTCGCGGTCCAAGATGTATTTGATTGTCTCGTTGGCAAGGGTCATGCCGAACACCGCAGGCACGGTAGGCAGCGAGCCCAGGACGCTCTTGCCGTGATCATCCCTTTCCTGCGGTTTCACCAGCGGGGCCTCCTCGGAATAGACGGCTGTGATCATGGATGTATCGCAATCCCTCAGAGCCTTCCTGACGGATGCCGCCAGAGGACATACCTTGGTCTTGACGAGAGGTGCCACCCTGACCGCCTGCGTGTCGAGATGCAGCGCCGCACCCATGGACGAGAATGTCCTGATCCCCAGCTCCGAGACCTTCCTGAGAAGCTCGACCTTGCAGCGGAGTGTATCGATGGCATCGACCACGACATCATAGTCCCCGGAGAGTATCTCCGCTACGGTATCCTCGTTCACAAGCACATCCATCCCTTCTATTTCGATATCAGGATTTATCGATCTGACTCTCTCGCATGCGACCTTGACCTTCGTCCTTCCCACTGAATCCATGGTGGCGAGTATCTGACGGTTGAGATTGCTCTCGGAGAACACGTCGTGATCCACGACCCTTATCCTTCCGACACCTGCGCGGACCAGTCCTTCCAAGGAATATCCGCCTACGGCTCCGCAGCCGACCTGGATGACCGATGCACCCCTCAGCTTCGATATGCCGTCCTCGCCGATGATCAGCGACGTCCTTTCGGCCATGCCGTTCATTGGAACAGCCTCCCGAGATTCTCATCCGATATCGCGATTAGCTCCTCTCCGGTCCTTCCCGAGACCGATCCGAGCCTGTCGGCGAAATCCCTCATGCCTGCGAAACCCGCCCCGATGTTTGGAGAATCCGTCTCGAGCAGGAGCCTGTCCTCCGGGATCGCTTCCATGAGCCTCCTGACCCTGATGTCTGACCTCGATAGGATCCTGGGTGATATGGAGAAAAAGCATTCCATCTCGGAATACGGCTTGACATAGCTGTCGGAACCGTAGGAGTGCAGGATGACCCTGAGGTTGCGGCCCTTGAGCGCGTCGAGGACCATCTTCTCGCACCCCACGTCGTGTATAGTGACCACTCTCTTGAAGTACTCGGCGATGTCGAGCTCCTGGATTAGGATCATCGTCTGACCGAGCACCTGACCCCTCTTGGAATCAAGACCGATCTCGCCGACATGGGCGTTCGGATCGCTCTGGAGGATGTCGAAGAACCTCTTCTTGTTCTCCAGCGTCCACTGCTCGGCATACCATGGATGGACCCCGTAGAACTTTATCGCCCTCGGATCGTCCAAGGCGGTCTGCGAATCCCACTCGTCCGCCTTCGCGGTGCATGAAACATATCTGGACAATCCGCTGAAATCGGCGTACTCGGAAGGCACAGGTTCCGTTCCGTGGAGGTGTGCATCGATCATGCGATCAGAACCATGCGTCCAGGGATCTCTGCTTCTTCCTGTTGGCCTCTGCCTTCCTGGCGGCTTCGATCTTGTTCAGGACAGTGTTGACCCTGTCCTCGGAGAATCCGTATTCCGTCATCAGGTCCAGGATGCCTTCCCTGTCCATCTCTCCGATCCTGACGTTGTACTCATCGGATTTGGGACCGTTCAGGAATATCTCCCTGACATCGTCGTACTCCGGGATGTCTATGTCGGTCTCCTCCATGACCTTCTCAAGGCTTCCGTACTTCTGTATGAGCTTGAGTCCTTTCTTAGGCCCGATTCCGTTGATGCCCGCGTTGAAGTCCGTACCGATCATCATGCAGACGTCGACGAGCTGCTCCCTGGTGACTCCAAGGGACTCCAGCATCTGCTTCGAGTCTATGATCTCGGTCTTGACGTCCCTGTACAGCTGCTTGCCGGGGACCTTCCTCCTTCCCGAGATGGTGAGGTTCCTGACAAGGAGAGGGGCTCCGAACAGGATCGAGTCGAAATCCTGGGATGCGGCCGCGTAGACATCGCCCTTGCCGCACATGTAGGCCGCCTGGGCCTCTCCGTCGCTTGGCGCCTGGACCACGGGCAGCCCCATGAGAGATATCAGCTGCTTGGAGGTTTCGAGGATCTCCGGGGTCATCCGGGCGGTCTGCTGGGCCTTGGAGAACGCCTTCTTCATGTCCCCTTCCGCAAGGGCCTCCTCGTACTCGCGCTTGGCCTTCTCCCTCCTGGCGATCCTCTCCTCGATGGTGCCCGCCTTGAGCTCGCTGGGCTTCCCGTCGAATACGAACGACGGCTCGATCCCCGCCTCGATGAGGTTCGCAGTACGGTACAGGATGCCCGAGAGGTGCGATGTCACCCTGCCTTGAGAATCCATCAGGGGCTTGCCGTCCGGCTGCCTGATTATTGATAGGAACTGGAATATCGTGTTGTATGCGTCCACCGCGATGGTCTTGCCGCGGAGCTCCTCGAGCTCTATCTCCCTTGCGGTGACGATGGGCGAAAGGTTTACTCCCATCTCAATACCTCTGCCACTCCGCGATGGCCGGCGCCATGTCTTTCATCTTGAACAGATAGGAGCCTGCCACCAGCACATCCACTCCGGCCTCAACGCAGACCTTGGAGGTCTCGCCGTTTATGCCTCCGTCGACTGAGACTAGGATATCTCTGCCGTTCTTCTTCGCCCATTCCTTGACCCATGAGATCTTAGGGACGCAATCTGCGATGAAGGACTGTCCTCCGAATCCGGGGTGCACGGTCATGACCAGGGCCAGATCCACCTCGGGAAGGTACTCCTCGAGCTTCGTCACATCTGTCTCGGGATTGACGGAGATTCCTGCCTTCAATCCCTTTCCCTTAATCTTCGCGATCGCTCCGTGGATGTCCCCGCGGGCCTCGCAGTGAACGGTGATCATATCGCATCCCGCATCCGCGAAGGGGTCGATGTAGCGGATGGGGTCCTCGATCATGAGATGGGCGTCGAAGACGATGTCCGAACATTTCCTGATGGCCTTGATGACAGGCGGTCCGAAGGTGATGTTGGGAACGAACTCTCCATCCATGACGTCGAGATGTGCCCAATCGGCTCCTGCCTTCTCAACGCGCACTAGTTCTCCTCCCAATTTCGAGAAATCCGCCGAGAGCATCGACGGGGATACGATGGTCATAGGTTACCGAATGCGTGCGCGGTATAAGATAATGCACTGATTACACACGCGAACGGCATATCAAGGCTGGAAGGCGCTGTTAATAAATCTCAGACTGCCGATACGGCAAGCATGTCATTAGCCAAGCATAACACCGCTGCCGCCAAGTGCGACGTCGCAGGTTGCGAGAATGACGCAGAAAGATCGTTCAACATCAAGCAGGTCTCCAGGTCCAGCCTCAAGCTCAAGAGTGAGGACCTCCGCCAGGTGCACCTCTGCAAGGAGCACTACAAGGAGTACAAGAAGGAGACCAAGAACGACAGAGCGATCGACGCCATCTACGATTGAAACGCGAAGATAACATGCTGGAACTGCTCTTCCTCGGTACCGGAGCCAGCGTCCCTTCCAGGGACCGGGCCACATCCTGCATCGCGGTGAGGGGCGGTTCCGACATCATCCTCATGGACTGCGGGGAGGGATCGCAGAGACAGATCATGATCTCCCCATTCTCGTTCATGAAGATCAGGGCCATCCTCATCACGCATCTGCACGGCGACCATGTCTTCGGACTGCCGGGGCTTCTGCAGACGATGAGCCTATCCGGAAGGAAGGAACCTCTCACAGTCTACGGGCCAGCGGGCATCAGGAGATGCGTTGAGGCGTTCATGACGGTGACTGAGGGCGAGACGGTCTATCCGCTGGAGGTCAGAGAGGTCGCCGGAGGTGAATCCTTCCCGGTCAACGATATGACAGTGACCGTGTACGGCACAGAGCACAACATAGCCTCTGTCGGATACGTCGTGAAGGAGAAGGACCGCCCGGGGAAGCTGGACAAGGAGAAGGCGATCACCCTAGGAATCAAAGAAGGCCCAGAGATGGCCAAGCTGAAGAACGGCGAGACCGTCAGGGACGTCACCCCCGACATGGTCCTCGGAACGCCGGTCAAAGGCGCCTCCGTCTCATACACCGGGGATACGAAGAGATGCCAGAGCATCGCTCTTGCGTCGAAAGGGGCTTCGGTGCTCATACACGAATCCACCTACATGTCCGCTGAATCGGACCTCGCGGAGGAGCATGCGCACTCCACGGCCGTCGATGCGGCCGAAACCGCCAAGGAGGCCGGAGTGGGCTGCCTGATCCTGACCCACGTGAGCAACCGCTACGATAATCTCGACGATGTGGTAAGCGAGGCCAAAACGATTTTCGGCAACACCTATGCGGCCAAGGACATGGCCATGTTCCTGGTCAAGGGCGACGGAGCCGTCCCGAAGGAATGAGCAAGCTCATATCAGTTTGAGCATGTCCGCCTTGGAGATTATCCCTTTTATCTTGCCTTTGTCAGCCACCAGTATCGCATTGCAGCTGTTCATCATTATGGCGACCGTTGCGACCGGCGTCGTATCCGCAACAACGGGGAAAGTCTCCCCCATGATCTTGGATACTGGCATATTGTTGACCTCGTCCATCGACAGGCCTTTGCTGAGGGTGTCGAAGATGTCCCTCTCCGATATGCTGCCGACAGGCGTGCTCTCCGAGAAGACCGGGAGCTGAGAGTATCCCCTCGTCCTCATCAGGTTCGATACCACATGGATGGGATCGCTGCTCTGAACGGAGACCACCTTGTTGGAGCAGACATCGGCTGCCGTCAGGCCCTTGCCGATATCATGCTTCATCGAATCCAGGGTCTCGAACAGGGTCACGACGATCTCGTAGCTGGGCGATATCTTTCCCCTCTCGATCTTGGCAATAGTGCTCTGACTGATGCCTGACTTTGCCGCGAGCTGCGCTTGGGTGATATCCATGCTCAATCTCAGCCTGCGGATATCAGAGGCGGGGGGAAATTTCATGTGACAGATGAAATAATATTCCTATAAGAATATTGTTATCAATAAGATATATAAATAAGGAATTAATCGGTTCTACATGGCTAAAGCTAAGAACATTTACGTAGAGGGTCTCAACGAGATCCCCGCACCCATGAAGAAAGTCGAGATCGTCGAGAGGAAGGGAATCGGACACCCTGACTCCGTCGCAGACGCACTGGGTGAGGAAGTCTCAAAGGCTCTCTGCAAGATGTACATCAAAGAGGTAGGACACGTTCTCCACCACAACACGGACGAGACACAGCTCGCAGCCGGAAACGCAAGACCCAAGTTCGGCGGAGGATACATCATCGATCCCGTCTACATGCTTCTCGTAGGACGTGCGACGACCTTCGTCGACGACGGAAAGATCGTGAAGGACCTACCCTGCAAGCCCACAGCCCTCGCAGCCGCGAGGAAGTACCTCAAGAAGACATTCCCCAACCTCGATGTCGATTCCGAGGTCATCCTCGATGCGAAGATCGGAATGGGTTCCGACGACCTCACCGGAGTCTACAAGACATCAGGCGTCCTCGCGAACGACACCTCATTCGGTGTCGGATACGCACCCTACTCCATCACAGACCAGCTCACGCTCAAGACCGAGCAGTACATCAACGGAGCGATGAAGAAGAAGCTCCCCGAGACCGGACAGGACGTCAAGGTCATGTGCTCCAGGATCGACAACAAGGTCACCATGACCATCGCCTGCGCCATGGTCGACAAGTACATCCCCGATGCAGAGCACTACAAGTCCGCCATTGAGCAGATGTACGACCTCGTGACCGACAATGCACTGAAGATCATCGGAAACGAGGACATCAAGTTCAAGCTGGACATCAACACCGGAGACAACTACAAGAAGGGAATCTACTACCTGACCTGTACCGGACTCTCACAGGAGATGGGAGACGATGGATCCGTCGGAAGGGGTAACAGGTGCAACGGACTGATCACCCCCTACAGGCCCATGTCCATGGAGGCCACATCCGGAAAGAATCCCATCACCCACATCGGAAAGATTTACAACGTCATGTCCAAGCTCATCGCCGAGGACGTCGCGAAGAAGGTCACCAACGAGGCTGAGATCAGGGTCAGGATCCTCTCGCAGATCGGAAAGCCCGTCTCGCAGCCCCTCAACTGTTCGGTCCAGATCGTCCTTCCCGACGCTGACAAGCAGAAGAAGTTCAAGACATGGCAGTCCGAGGCCGAGTCCATCGCTTACGAGTGGCTCGACAACGTCGACAAAGTGTCCAACATGATCATCGAAGGAAAGGTCAAGACCTTCTGAGCATCGATTTCAAACTCATTACCGGGCCCTTCGCCCGGTCTTTTTCCATTGATTTTGTATGATACGGGGGTAGGGTATGGAAACCCGAATAAGGGTTGTTAATAAACCTTTTCCTGCGGACATCTTTTCTCCCCCGGTTTATGATGATGGATGTATCATCAATATCCGGTATATCCAGACATGTTGTTCTAGTATCGCGGAGATGGACATAGATTCCAACATTGTTTTTATATTGAGTGATTAATCCAACTCTGCTGGTGTATACCCTTGAAGATTATCGACGCCCCACAGTTCGGACCTATGTTCAGATTCAACGATGCTAACGTCTACTGGACCCTCTACGTTCTCTCGGACGAGAAGCGCATCGGCCGCAAGAGGCTTGCGGACGAGGTCGGCGTCGGCGAAGGGAGCATGCGCAGGATCCTGGACACCCTGCAGGAGTGGGAGTACATCTCCATCAAGCAGACGGGAATCATGATCACCAAAGGCGGGCTCTCATTCCTCGAGAAGATCCCGATCCAGCCTGTTGACATCTGCCTTGACGGCTCCGTCATCGGAACCGAGCAGCAGGGAGTCATCGTCAAAGGCGTTGCCGACAAGGTCAACAACGGAATGGAGCAGAGGGACGCCGGTATCAAAGTGGGTGCTGCGGGATGCACCACCATCGTCTACAGGGACGGGAACCTCTGCATCCCTCCGGACTGGAACCTCGACGTCGAGAGGCCCGAGATCGCCAAGAAGATCCGCGAGGAGTACGGCATGAAAGAGGACGATGCCCTGATCATCGGCGGCGGTACTACCAAACAGACCGCCATAGTGGCTGCCGTCTCGGCCGCCCTTGAGCTGTTCTGATGAAGCATCTATTCAGCTACTCGGTCTACCAGAAGCTCGAGGACCTGAGCACTGACCTGGGAGAACTGTTCAGTGACATGGGATGCGACGGCCTCGAGCTGTTGACATCCCATATCCCTGTCAACAAGATTTTCAAACCCTACACGGTCACCGTCCACCTTCCGTATTCCACGGATTGGTATTCAGTATGGAACGGCGGAAGCTACGACATGCCCGAATCCTTCGCCAGGTACTACACCTACGGCAAGGATCGGGAGGGCATCCTCAAGACGATCAGGAACATGATAGAGTACGCCGCTCCGCTGGAGCCGGAGCACGGCGTGATACATGCCAGCAACGTCGATCTGAGGGAACTGCGCAGGAAGGTCTACACACACGAATCCAGCAAGGTGCTGAACTCGTTCGCCGAGATGATGAACGAAGCCGTCTCCGTCATGAAGGACGGCGAGCCCCCCTTCAAGCTCGTCTTCGAGAACCTCTGGTGGCCCGGGCTCCGTATGCTGGACAACTCGGATCTCAGATTGCTCAAGAAGAAGATCGAATTCGAGAACTGGGGCATCTGCCTCGACACTGGACACCTTATGAACACGCTCCCGGGCATAACGACCCAGCAGGAAGGAATCGATGCTCTTCTGAGGATATTCGACGGTTACAGCCAGGACACGAAGGATGCCATATCCGCGATGCACTTCCACTACAGCGCGTCAGGAGAGTACAGGAACGGGTTCACCGAAACGGAATACAAGGGCGAGCCGATCCTTGAATACATCAACGGCTCGTACCACCACATCAACACATTGGACCAGCATCTCCCGTTCACCGACCCCAGGTGCAAGGAGCTGATAGATATCATCCAGCCCGACCATGTGATCCACGAGCTCACAGGCCACGGGCACAGCCCCATCGATGATTTCAAGCAGCAGAGGTCATTGCTGGACTGATCCTGAACGGCTTGTGAAAAATCCGTAATCCCTTTATATAACATGGTTATAGGGTCTTCCAGAGGAATTTCGAATGGCACGTTTCAAAGAGGCTGAGCACAGGCTCCTTGACAAGACTGTATGCATGAACTGCTACGCCACCAACCCCGCGAAGGCAACAAAGTGCAGGAAATGCGGATACAGCAACCTCAGGCCCAAAGCCAAAGAGAGCAGGAAACAGTGAATACTGTTTCATATTGATTTTTACGGCCTAACGGCCGGATACCTACTCCATCAGCGTGAGCTATGGACAGTTCCGGCCGGCCACTAATCGCGAGTGTCAAATACCCTTATTCTTTACCCTTATTGGAGTTGTGAGGATGAAGGTCCTAGTCGTCGATGACAATGTCGCCATCCAGGAGATATTGAAGGACATACTCATTGAGAACGGGCATATCGTCAAGATCGCAGGTTCCATCAGCGACGCCGTTTCCAAGATACTGGAGTTCAGGCCCGACGCGATCCTCCTGGACGCTCTGGTCAACGGCGAGGACGGCATCCAGATCCTCATCCGTGCCCGTGAGATCGACAAGGATGTGGAATTAAGCACCATTCTGGTCAAAGGAGTCAACGATGAGACTCCCCATGACAACCCCTTCATCAAGGCCACTGTCAACAAGCCCTTCAAATCATCCGATATCTCGGTCGCGCTGGGCACCCTGGTGGCCAAGAAGGAAGAAGAAAGGCTGTCCGCGGAATCCAACAAGAAGAAGAAATTCGGGAGCATCTTCAACAAGTCCATAAAGAAGCCTAAGGAGGAGCACATCGCAACAGACGACGCCGCGATCGTAGCGGAGTACATCGCCAGCGACAGCCCCCTGTTCGGAAGGCATTACATATTCTTCGAGAGGGAACCCGACAAGATATACGAGTTCCTCAGAATCTTCGCACCCCAGGACTATTCGATCCTGATCATCTCGTCCGACAACATGAAATCGGTCAAGCAGAGGATAGGGTTCGATACCGTGGACATCGCCACCCTCTCAGCCAACGGAAGGAACAAGACCATGGACATCAGCGCGCTGGGGACGCTGATGGTATACATCAAGCAGTACATCCACGAGCACGAGAATCCGATCATCGTGTTCGATAACTTCACGAACATCATCGACAGCAACGGTCTGAACCACAGCCTGGTGTTCATCCACCAGATGGTCAGCAGCAAGGACTCTGAAAAGACGGTATCCTTCCTGGTATCCGTAGATAACTCGATCCTCACACTGAAGGATCGCAACATCCTGCTCGGGGATATGTCCGAGTACACAAACTGAAGGGAGCAATCATGCAGATTGAGAAAGTATGGGCAAGGGAAGTCCTGGATTCCAGAGGCAACCCTACAGTAGAAGCGGAGATCACCGTCGCAGGACACAGGATCACAGCGATCGCACCGTCAGGGGCATCGACAGGGTCATGGGAGGCCCACGAGCTCCGCGACGGAGGCAGCAGGTACGGCGGAAAAGGGGTCCTCAAAGCGGTCGAGAACGTCCGCGGACCCATCGCCAAGAGGATCGTCGGAATGGACCCCACCGACCAGGAAGGCATCGACAGGGCCATGATCGAGCTGGACGGTACCGAGAACAAGACCAACCTCGGCGGGAATGCCACTGTCGCGGTATCCCTCGCAGTCGCCAGGGCAGGTGCGATGTGCAACAACATCCCTGTCTACGAGCACATCGGAAAGGACCATGTGACCCTTCCCGTCCCCATGCTCAACATCATCAACGGCGGGAAGCACGCAGGAGGCAACCTGAAGATCCAGGAATGTATGATTATCCCTGCAGGAGCGAAATCGTTCTCCGACTGTCTCCAGATGTCGTCGGAAGTATACATGCATCTCAAATCCATACTCAAGAAGAAGTACGGGGTCGGAGCCATCAACATCGGCGACGAGGGAGGATTCGCTCCCCCGCTCGACACAGTTGATGAGGCGCTCTCGACCATCGTCTCAGCGGTCTCCGACGCGGGATACACACCCGGAAAGGATGTCTTCCTCGCCATCGATGCTGCATCGTCCGAGTTCTTCAGCGACGGCGTCTACGAAGTGGACGGCATGAAGCTGTCCGCAGGCGAGCTCGCAGACCACTATGTCCAGCTCACGAAGGACCACCCCCTCATCAGCATCGAGGACCCCTTCTTCGAGGATGACTTCGAGACGACAGCGGAGCTGACCAAGAAGGTCGGAAAGCACGTCCAGATCGTCGGTGACGACCTGTTCGTCACCAACTCCAAGCGTCTCGCCAGGGGAATCGAGTCAGGCGCGGCGAACGCACTGCTCCTGAAGGTCAACCAGATTGGTACCATCACAGAATCCGGCGAGGCTGCACAGATGAGCTTCGACCACGGATACAACGTCGTCGTCTCCCACAGGTCCGGAGAATCCGAGGACACCACCATCGCGGACCTTTCCGTCGGATGGGGATCCGGAGAGATCAAGACCGGTGCACCCGCAAGGGGAGAGAGGACCGCCAAGTACAACCGTCTCCTCAGGATCGAGGAGGATCTCGGATCCAAGGCAGTCTTCCCCGGAATCAAGAAGTTCCACATCTGAGGCATAACATGGAATACTCTAGGAACATCCCCCTCCTGTGCGACTACTACGAATACACGATGTCCAACGGATATCTGGAGAACGGTCTCGAGGACCAGGTCGTCTACTTCGACATATTCTTCAGGAACATCCCGGACAAGGGAGGGTTCGCCATCGCGGCGGGTCTGGAACAGCTTGTGGACTACATCCTCAACCTGCGCTTCACTGACGATGACATAGAGTTCCTCCGTTCCAAAGGGGTGTTCGGGGAGAAATTCCTCACATACCTGAAGGACTTCCGCTTCAGGGGGGATATATGGGCCATACCTGAGGGTACGCCCGTATTCCCCGGGGAGCCCCTGGTCACCATCAGGGCGCCCATCGCCGACGCCCAGATGCTGGAGACCTTCTCCCTCCTGACCATCAATCACCAGACGCTCATCGCCACCAAGGCCAGCCGTATCGTCAGGGCCGCGGACGGGAGGGTCGTCCTCGAATTCGGCTCTAGGAGGGCCCAGGGGACCGATGCCGCCATCCTCGGTGCGAGGGCGGCATACATCGCAGGATGCGGCGGTACGGCATGCACTGTGAGCGATAAATGGTATGGGGTGCCCGCAAGCGGAACTATGGCCCACTCATGGGTCATGATGTTCGATTCCGAATACGATGCTTTCAAGGCGTTCTGCGAGCTGTATCCGACCAATGCTACTCTTCTGGTGGACACATACGATACCATAAACAGCGGCATCCCCAATGCGATCAGGGCTTTCAAGGAGGTGCTGATCCCCAAGGGGATAAAAAGCTTCGGCATCCGTCTAGACTCCGGTGACTTCGCATTCCTCACCAAGAAGGCCAGGAAGATGCTCGATGATGCGGGGCTCACCCAATGCAGGATCATCGTGTCCAACGCTCTGGACGAATGGCTCATCAGGGACCTGCTGGACCAGGGAGCCGTCATCGACGGATTCGGAGTAGGTGACAATCTGATCACATCCCACAGCGACCCTGTGTTTAACGGGGTCTTCAAGCTCGCTGCTATCGAGAAGAACGGGGAGATCATCCCCAAGATCAAGATATCGGAGAACGTGGAGAAGATAACCACGCCGCACTTCAAGAAGATCTACAGGATTTACGATGAGTCCGGTAAGGCCATCGCCGATCAGATCTGCATCCACGACGAGACGATCGACCCGTCTCAGCCCCTGGAGCTCTTCGACCCCTCAGCGGTTTGGAAGAGGAAGACCGTCAGGAACTTCACCGCCAAGGAGCTCATGGTCAAGGTCATCGAGAACGGCGAGCTGATCTATGAGCTCCCGTCTTTGGACGATATCCGCAAGCACTGCTCCGAGGAGTTGGACACACTGTGGGATGAGGTGAAGCGTTTCTCCAACCCCCATCAATATTACGTCGATCTCTCTCAGAGATTATGGGACGTCCGCAACGACCTCATCAACAGTTCCAAGCACTGAACGAAAAGCGTGGCGGAAATTCGTTTTTCGTAAATACATACTACTTTTTATATCAGTTTATTCGTTAAAATCGTGTTTTATTATTATAAAAAGCTTATTGCATAAAACAGTACAAAAATTGTCGGCAATTATTGATTAACGGACTTAATATTAGCCACGTATAGTAAGGGTTTAAATCATTAATAGCGCTAATCGGAGGTGCGGAAAAGATTGGATAATAATGGATAGGATTTCTGATTTTTCTGCAGGTCGGGGGACTGCAATATGATAGAGGATGCTTCGTTAAGAAACGGAGACTTCGGCGGATGTGCTCGCGCCAGCGTTACTCTGGATAAATTTTCATTATCCGATGAGATGTGCGTATATTGCAAGTGCGGACGCATCGTCAATCTCGATCGCAGAGAGATGCAGCTCAAGTTAGCGCTCGGAAAAGAACTTCAGTGCACCGCCTGCCGCAATGCTCGGATCTCAGAAGAGATCGACTACCTCAACAACCTCTTCGACGGGGTTATCGAAGAGGAAGAGTACTGATTCTAAGAAACTTAGATGGTAATACGAATTTTGATTTCGTGTTACCTACATAAAGCGTTTCGGCAATGGATTTTATAGTGCGATAATCGCCTACCGAGAGCTCAAATATTAGAACGAAGAACGAGTGAAAACTGCTCATTCCGAGACAGTCTTCTTCTTGCTCTCGGTCTTGGCAGCTTTCTTCTTTCCGGGACAGTCCGGGTTGATGCACTCCTCGAGGTTTCCGATCTTGACGATGGGCGCATTGCATATGGCACACGACTTCCCTGCAGGCACGATGGTTCCCCTCGGTCTGAGAGGATATGTCTGAGTGCAGTTAGGCCATGATGAGCATCCGGCGAACCTCCTTCCGGCCTTGGAGAACATGATCCTGATGTGGCCGTTGTTACATGTAGGGCACAATCCCAGGTCGTTCATGGCGATGTTGCTTGTACACTTGGGATCGATGCACTGCACCGATGGGGGATTGCCTCTCCTGATGATCTTGAGCTGTGGAAGTCCGCATACCGGGCATGTGGTGTCCACGGTCTGTATGAGGGCACCTCTGGGGAGCGGATATGCACGCTTGCAATCGGGATATCCGTCGCATCCTATGAAGTTCCCGTTCTTCGACCTCTTCACGGACATGTTGTTACCGCATGAGGGGCACACTCCGATGTGCTGCTGCGAATGAAGGGCATCCCTTATCTCCTGACCGATGTCATTGGAGCCCTCTGTGATCTTCATCGCCACCTCGTGAAGCATGTCCTGCGACTCCGATACTACGGAGTCCAGAGTGCGCTTCCCCTCGGAAATGCTGAGCATGTCCGACTCGAGCCTGGCGGTCATGTCAGGCTCTGTGATCCCGCCGCCATGCTTCTCCAGCGATTTGGTGAGAGCGATTCCGCTGGGGGTGGGGATCATGTAGTTGCCCTGGACATAGTTCCTGGAGAACAGCTTCCCGATGATGTCATGCCTCGTACTCTTGGTACCCAGCTGAAGCCTGTCCATCTCCTGGATGAGCGATCCCTGGTTGTACCTGTACGGAGGCTTGGTCTCCGATTCGACGATGGTCATCGACCTGACATCTATCTCGTCGCCTGCTTTGAGGACAGGCAACTTGTTCTCGCTGGACGGGAGGTACTTCTTGTAGTACTTCTTCCAGCCGGGTTCCTTGAGAACATATCCCTCGGAGAGGAAATTCTCCCCTCCGACATCGATGACGCACTTGGTGATCTCCGCTTTGGCGTTGGGCGCGAGTGTGGCCATGAACCTTCTGACGATCAGCTCATACAGCTTCCACTTGTCCCCCTTCATCTTGTCCGATGATGCTCCCGCGGTCGGGTATATCGGCGGATGGTCCGTGGTGCTCCTCTTTCCCTTGGAAGGATAGATCTTATCCTGTGAGAGGATCTCGTTGGCCTCGGCCTTGAAATCAGAGTCTTTGAGCTTCTCCAATACCGATCTGAGATTGAGGCTCTTAGGATACTCCGTATTCTCCGTACGGGGGTACGAGATGTATCCTCCGGTGTACAGGTCCTCCGCCAGCTTCATCGCCGTGGTCGGGGGTATCCCGATCTTGTTAGCCTCCACCTGCATCATGGTGGTGTCGAACGGAGCGGGACGGTATTCCTCCTTCATCTCCGAATCGTAGCTCTCCACCTTCGCGGTGCTGATCGATTTGACCTTGGCGAGGATATCCTCCGCCTCGGCCTTCTCCCAGAAGGGATTCTTCTCGTGCTCGCCCTTGAAAGCAAGCATCCCGAACTTGCCGACGAGGTTCCAATATGGGACGGGGACGAAGTTCTCGATCTCCTCGTGCCTGTCGACGAGCAGTTTGAGGGTAGGGCTCTGGACCCTTCCTACTGACATGAAATTGTTGCCCACCTGTCCGGATGACAGGGATATCAGCCTTGTGAGCACAGCTCCCCATGACAGGTCCACGATCTGTCTGGCCTCTGCCGCATCTGCGAGCTTCTCGTCAGGATCGGCAAGGTTGCTGAATGCGTTCTCCACCTCCCCCTTGGTCAGAGCGCTGAACTTCGCCCTCTTGACCTTGGACAGATCTGCTCCGATTGCCTTGACGGTCTCCATACCGATGAGCTCTCCTTCCCTATCGTAGTCGGTTGCGATGATGATCTCGTCCGACTGGGCTGCGAGCTCCTTGATGGAGTTGAGGATGGATTTCACACGTACTGTCTTCACCTGCGGGGCATAGACCAGATCGACCGGCTTTATCGCACTCCAGTCGTTGTACTCCTTGGGGTAATCCAACTCGATGATGTGTCCCCTGAGGCTGATGACATAGTACTCGTCCGCACCGATGGTGAATGAGATGGTCGTGACGCCGCCCGCGGTGGTGGATTTGGATTTCCCGTCTGAAAGAATGGTGGAGATCCTTCTGGCTGCGTTGGCCTTCTCTGTGATAATCAGCTTCCTCATAGCCTCTCGGCAATGGGAAAGTAAGTAAATAAAGTTGTCCAGGCGTCAAACCTGGACAGAATCGGGTTTGAGAATCAGTGCCTGTGACCGACGTGATGCATATTCCCTGATGAGGGTGCGACCATCGTGAGACGTCCCCTGAGGACACCTTTGATGCTGGTGATCTCGTTGGCGAACTCCTTGAGCTCCCCGAGCTTGTCCTCGCAGATGAGGATCTCCATGCAGAGGTTGTCGTCGAGATGCACGTGTACGGATGTCTTCACAAGTCCGTGGTGGTGATGCTGTGCGTCGGTGAGCCTGTCGCCCACGGTGGATGCGGTATGGTCGTAGACAAGGACGATGGTACCGACCATCCACTCGTTCTCGTTCTTCCACTCGTTCTCCGCAAGTGAATCGCGGACGAGATCGCGCAGAGCCTCCGACCTGCTGCTGTATCCTTTCTTAGCGATATCGTTATCGAAGGCCTCAAGTAGATTGGGTTCCAGCGATACTCCGATACGAGTGACTCCTGTCATGATGAGGAAATTAACAATCAAGGATATAAATCGTGTTACTATCAGCCCATTTTGGAATGCATTCGTATGCGCTCAGCGTACGCACATGCCATCATTTGGAATCGGACTTCTCATGATGCTGCTTCACCAGATCGAAAAGCGTCCAGACCTTCTGCGGGATGAATTTTCCGAATCTCTTCCTATATCCGATGCGTATCCTGAACTTCAGCAGGATTATCGATATTATGACCAGGATTATGCCGAAGATATTGATCGAGCAAGAGTCTCATCATACATCAGGATGCCGACCACCGCGGCGCCGACGAGCTCCAGGACGATATTTAAAAACCTAATATGCAATCCGCAGACTATGTCTATCGAGTTGGAGAACCTTCAGAACGCGCTCATCTCGGCCATCAGGAGCCAGGTTGAGGGCCAGGACATAGCTGTTGCATTCTCGGGCGGATTGGATTCCGGTCTCGTGGCGGCCATCGCCAAAGAGTACGCCAGATCCGTAACGCTATACACATCGGGTAAGGACAAGTCCTACGATGTCGTCATGGCACAGGAGATGTCCGAACAGCTCGGACTGCCTTGGCTGCACATCCCGCTCACCGAGGAGAACATCGAGCCCAGGCTGAGGGAGATGATCTCCATCACCGGCACATCCTCTCCGCTCACACTCTCGTTCGAGCTTCCGTTGTTCTTCGTATGCAGGACGGTCCGCGAGAAGTACGTCCTTGGAGGACAGGGATCGGATGAACTGTTCGCAGGGTACTCAAAGTACGTCGGGATGAGCGAAGAGGAGCTTGACAGAGCCAGGAAGGCGGATCTCGGAAAGCTCATCTCGTCCACCATCCCCCACGAGACCAAGATCGCGGATCACTACGGGAAGAAGATCCTCTACCCGTACCTCGACTCCCTTGTCACCATGCAGGTCAATGCGATGAACCTCAAGGACCTCATGCCCGCGGACACCGACCACAGGAAGATGCTCCTGAGGGAGATCGCCAGGAACCTCGGATACCCGTTCATAGCCGAAAAGAAGAAGAAGGCGGCACAGTACGGATCCGGAACCATGGACCTGGTCAGGAAGGTCGCTTCCGACAAGGGAATGACCTACTCGGAACTCGTCGATTCTATCTACAGGGACATCTTCGAATGAAACGCTCAGGGTCTTTGGACCCTGCTTTCCCTTTTCCCCGCTTTACGTTCAATTTTATACCATCATCCCCATCATCCCCAGCATACGTGCTCAGCATCGTATGAAGGTATGAAGATGTTCGGCAAGAAGAAGGATGAGAGACCGGCTATCCGCACGAGACCCGAGGATATCATCAGCACAGTCAGATCCGCTCTGGAATCCAACCAGATCAAATTCAACTACGTGGAGGACAGGAAGGTCTTCCAGACAGGATTCATGGGTGACGACCTGCCGATCACAGCCATCATCGCGATCGACGATGTGAACATACACTTCGCCTGCATGCTCGACCTGAAAGCCAAGGTCGACAACTTCAAAGAAGTCGCATGGAACCTCAACTGCATCAACAAGACACTGGCGTACGGATCGTTCTTCCTGGACCCCAACGACGGAACGATAACGTTCGAATACGGGTTCCCGTACACGGAGGCGAACGTATCCGAGGGGTTCATCCTTGACTTCCTCAAAGGCACCGTCCATACCGTCGACCAGTACGACGGCGACCTGAAGACGATGGCGGAGAAGGGCAACACAAGATGCGACGACAGAATGTTCGCCTGAGCCCCGTATCATAATCCGGAGCATCTGGCTATGTGCTCCATGTACAGCTTCGCCGGATCCATCCTGGTGAACTTGTAGAGCATCCTTGTGCCCACCACATCCTCGATCTCGTTGAGATAAGGCCTTCCGTCCTTGAATATGAAATCGATGCCGACGAAATCCGCAAGGAGCTCCGGGACGATCTTCCTGACCATATCGAAGACCTCCTCCGGAACCTCGACGGGCCTCGCATCCCCGCCCAGCTTGAAATTGGCCCTGAAATCCTTATCAGAGGTGCGCATGACGGCGGCTATGACCCTTCCTCCCAGCACATAGACGCGAAGGTCCTTCCCGGGATCTCCGAACTGCTGTATGAGCGGGTCATCCATTTTGGAGACCTTCTTCTCGAGCTCCTTCTCCGATGATACCTTGAAGACCTCGGTCCCCCCGTGTCCTGAACGGGATTTCACCACCCATGGCGGCCCCTCCGGGATCGGTTCTCCCGGAAGAGAGAATGGAAGGACAGGTATGCCTAGGTTCCTGACGAACGCATATGTGTGGGCCTTGTCGTTGCAAATCCGGGAGACGGACGACCTGTTGAAGACCGTGGCCCCGTTATCCTCCAGAATAAAAGTGAGATCGGCGTTCCTTGTACGGGATACGACGACATCGGCGGGATCGATGACATCGATCTCGTCCTCCGTGACTATCTCGCAATCGAAACCCAACCTCTCACCGTTGGATTCGAGACTCTCCGCGAAGAACATGTTCTCTTCGAGATCCGCCTCGTCATACAGAATCCAGCATCTCATATTATCACCTGAGGAAATCGGAGATGTATCCGAGGATGTGCCTCGATACATCGATGCCTGTGGCATTCAGAAGATTCTTGATGTGCGCGTTGGAATTGACCTCGCACACGACCGGCCCCTTTTCCGTCTGAAGTATGTCCACGCCTGCGAAATCGGCCTGGACGGCATTTGCCGCTTCGACCGCGAGCATTGCTTCCTGCTCCGTCGGCGTATAGGGGGACATCATCCCGCCGTTGCTGGCGTTGGATCTGAAATCCCCTTCCTTCGCCCTGCGCTTCACCGCTGCGACGACGCTGCCTCCCACCACCTCCAGCCTGAGGTCCTCCCCGCTGCAGTCGATGTACTCCTGGAATATCCTCGGAGTGGCAAGCTCGGCCTCCTTCGAGAGGTCCTCATCGCCGCTGACCATCCTTACCTGCTGTCCGAATGAACCGAAACAGTCCTTGACGACCATGGGATATCCTATGTACTCCTTGACGGAACGTACCCACTTGCCTATCGGTCTCCCGAATGACATGGGGCTGACGACCGTCCTTATCGACGGTATGCCCCATTCCTCCAGGACCATGTGCGTGAGCGATTTGTCATCGCATATCCTTATGCATTCTGAACAATTGAAGACAGGTATATCGCACAGCTCGATGTTCTTCGCCAGCATCACGTCCTTATCCCAGAAGATGACGAAATCGACATCGCCCAGCCTCTTCCTCAACGCTTCGCTGTCGCCGACCGGGAAGGCCAGGTCGGTATTCATGAGCGTCGTCATCCCTATGCCTAAGTCCCTCGCGGATTCGGATATCATCTCGGCAGGCTCCCTGAAAGATTCCCCGTCGAGATAGCCGTTGATGACGATCGCTCCGTCCATGCGCTCAACAACCAGATTAACTCTTATAAAGATAGGTGCGGTGGAGGGTCACATGCACGCCGGCATCGAATGGCTGAACGGACTTTCCATTAAAGGCATCAGACCAGGTCTGGGCAGCATCAGCGCGCTGGCCAAGGCATTGGGCGACCCCCAGGAAGGCCTGCGGACCATACATGTCGCAGGCAGTGACGGGAAGGGGTCAGTATGCTGCATGCTCGAATCCATCCTCATTTCGGCAGGATACAGGGTGGGGATGTTCAACACACCCTATATACTGAGCGTGAACGAATCCATAAGGATCGACGGCAGAAATATCGACGACAGCCTTCTCGACAGCTATCTGCTCAGGGTCATGAAAGGCTCGGAGGAACATGCGATCGATTGCACCAACTTCGAGGCACTTACAGCCTGCGCATTCCTCTGCTTCCGCGAGGAGAAGGTGGACATCGCCATCATAGAGGTGGGCATGGGTGGAAGGGAAGATGCCACCAACATCATTGTGCCAGATGTCTCGGTGATCAATAACATAAGCCTCGAGCACACCGCGTTCCTCGGGGACACTGTTGAGGAGATCGCCTGGCAGAAGGCGGGCATCATGAAGCCCGGCGTACCGTGCGTAACCATCAACACGGGAGTGGCTTTGGATACCCTCAGAAGATGTTCAGCAGAGATTGGATGCCCTCTTATATCGGTCGATCCCGATGACATATCGATCATCGCCAGTCGTCCCGAATGCATCATGATGCGCTATGGGTGCGACTGCTTCGAGATAGGGATTCCAGGAAGGCATCAGGCTAGGAACGCGGCCTTGGCGGTCGAGGCGATCAGATGCCTGAAGGACTCGTCGAGGATATCGCCCTTCATCAGGATCGGCCTCGAATCGGCCCACTGGCCCTTCAGGATGGAGAAGCTTCCTGACAGATCCATAGTCCTGGACGTCACGCACACTCGCAAGGGGGCGGAATGCCTTGAGGAGGATATCTCTGAGATCTACGGCAAGGTTGTCCTTGTAACCGCCATGCTCAGCGACAAGGACCTGGACGGGGTTGCGGAGACCCTATCCAAGATTGCTAAAAAGGTCCTAATCTCCTCTCCCTGCTCCCCGCGTGCGGCCGACAAGGAAGAGCTAGCATCATGCTACAGGAGGTATTGCGATGATGTCGAGGTCTTCGACACCGTGGGAGAGGCGGTGGAGCAAGCTTTGAAGAACGATGACATAATCCTGGTCACAGGATCGTTCAGAACGGCGGAGGATTGCCTGAGATGGCTAAGGACAGCAGAGTGACGGAGATACTGGACATACTCTCGGAGGATTACAACAGGGGCGCCTATCCCGGAAGGAACTCCGAAGGACTGAATCCCGAATGGCCGTGCGACCCGTTCCATGTTCTGATAGCGACCATCCTCTCGCAGCGCACCCGCGACGACAACACCAGGAAGGCATCGGACAACCTTTTCCACAGGTTCCCGACGATCGAGGATATCGCGGATGCCGACGTGGAAGAGGTATGCGAGCTCGTGCGTCCCGCCGGATTCCCCAAGCAGAAGGGCAAGGCCATCGTCGACTGCTGCAGGATCCTGAGGGACGAGTACGGCGGAGAGGTCCCCTCGGACACCGATGAGATGATGAAGCTCCCGATGGTGGGAAGGAAGACCGCAGCATGCGTAAGATCATACGCCATGGACATTCCCTCGGTATGCGTGGACACCCATGTCCACAGGATATCCAACCTGATGGGCCTGGTGGATACCAAGGATCCAGTGGACACCGAGTTCAGGCTGATGGAGATAACTCCCGAGGAACGGTGGTCCGACATCAACAGGTATCTTGTGAGGCACGGCCAGGTCGTGTGCCTCCCGAACCATCCCCACTGCGAGAGATGCAGGGTCGTCAGGTACTGCGAGTTCGGAAGAGAAAAGACGGGCATGAGCTGAGGTTCTGCCGTAGCGCACGCGACTAGGACATATCTTTTTTAATTAACAGCAAATGCACTCATCATGAAGAGCAGGCTGATCGCTTTCGCGCTCATCGCGGCGATGTTCGTTGCATTATTCTCGCCGATGATGTTGGACGACTCCGATGCTTTGGAGAACACGGACTACAAGATAGACGTCCGCACCTCCGGACAGCCGGCCAGCGAGTATGAGGCCACCATCGCCAATGGTCATTCCAAATCATGGGTCGTATCAGTCATGAACAACTCGGATAAGGAGCTGGAGGTCACATACACCCTTGCCCCGTACAACAGCAATCTGGATGTGAAGATGGATGGGGACTGGGAGCTCGGCCACCATCTCTACCCGTACGGGAGTTCCAAGCAGTATCTTGTCGAGGACAAGATCACGATATCTGCGGACAGCCTCTCCGAGTCATATGACGGCCTAAAAGTCGTTCTCACACTCACCATATGGGAAAGCGGCGACATAGCAAGCGCCGTGTCACAGGACATAACAATCACCATCAACATCGCATCGATCTACGATGCCGCGGGGGAGTACAACAAATTCCTCGGTATCTTCGTAAACGACCTGCCTGAGCCCTTCAACGACTCCGTCGTGCCTGCCATCCTGACAGTGCTGTTCTGGATGGTCATCTCGCAGATACTGTGCAGACTGATTGCGCCCAGGCTCGCGAAGATCCTCGACAGCCACACCACTGACGACGATGCGGAGAAGTTCAAGAAGGCGATCACATGGCTGATCACGGTCCTGGTGCTCATGGTATCCTTCATCCAGGGTCTTGACATCTACGGCGCCTCGGCTGAGATCAAGGCGTCGGTGATCTCGTTCACCTCCATCATCACCATCGCCATCACACTGGTCATCGCATGGAAGGTCTATCTGCTCATCGTCGAGGGGATCCTTGCAAGGCTGGAGGATAACGAGGACTCGCCCTTCGACCTCACGCTCATGCCTCTGATGAACATGATCGGGAAGATCATATTCTGGGTGGTCGGACTGGCCACCATCCTCGGAGCTCTCGGAGTGGACCTGGGAGGAATCTTGATCAGCGCGGGAGTCGTGTCCCTGGGAATCACCATGGGTGCGCAGAACGTCCTGTCCCAGTTCTTCAGCGGTATAGTCATACTGACCACGAGGCCCTTCAAGAAGGGTGATTTCCTCAAGATCAACGACAAGATCTACATCGTCAAAAAGGTCAAGATCATGTTCACGGAGTTCCTCGGATGGGACAGGGACATGGTCATCACCATGCCCAACAACGCGGTCACATCCGCCACCATCATCAACCTCACCAAGGACGATGAGGCGTACAGGCTCTACATCTACTTCACAGTGGCATACAAGTCGGACCTCAAGAAGGTCGAGGAGATCATGCTCAACGTGGCCAACAGCAGCCCTGTCGTGCTCCACGACTATCATGCGAAGCCCAACGTCAGGCTCACCAACTTCCTCGGCTCAGGTCTGGAGCTCAGGCTGGGAGTAACAGTCAAGGACTTCGACGGCAACATCACCGCCGCATCGAGCCTCAGGATGGCCGTCTACCAGTCATTCCTCGAGAACGGTATCGAAGTGCCCTACAACAGGGTGGAGGTCGACATGCTCCAGGACATCTTCAAAGGGGCACGCAGGCCCGGCGACACCGTCGAGGACTGAACGCGGGCGTGCGTGTGTTTAATATGCGGAGTAGCCATCTCCCAACCGATGCATGAAGTCTCAGTGGTCACAACGCTGGTCGATGCCGTCATCAGAGAGCTCGGCAAGTACAATGTCACGAAGGTGAACAGCATAGAGGTCGTCATCGGCGACCTTACGAACCTCGGAGAGGAACAGCTGAAGTTCGCCTACGAGATCGTGACCCGCGGCACCATCCTGGAAGGCTCTGAGATGGTCGTCGTCCATGAGGCGATAGAACTGCATTGCGATTCATGCGGATACGACGGACCCGCGAAGATCATCTCGGATCCGGATTTCGACACCCATTCCATCCCCATTCTGGCCTGTCCCGAATGCGGCGGGCATGTCACCGTCACGAGCGGACAGTCGTGCACGGTCAGGAGCATGGACATCGAGGAGGCAGAATGATGTTCAAATACAGAGACGAACAGACAGCGAAGAAGATTCTTGACGGGATCAAGGCGATGGGCGTTGAAGCGAAATTCATGCACATCTGCGGAACACACCAGGACACCATAGTACGCTTCGGGCTGGAGCAGATGCTCAACGACGTGGGCATCGAGATCGCCCAGGGTCCGGGATGCCCCGTATGCGTCACGACCAGCAAGGAGATAGCGGATGCCATCACCCTTGCGAGGAACGGCGTGACCGTCACTGCCTTCGGCGACCTGATGAGGGTCCCGACGACGGCAGGTTCCCTCTTCTCGGCCAAATCCGAGGGTGCGGATGTAAGGATCGTGTACTCCATCGACGATGCCGTCGAGATGGCGAGGGCCCAGCCCGACAAACCGCTCGTGTTCGTCGGAGTGGGATTCGAGACCACCGCCCCTTCCACCTGCGTCCCGCTGTACAAGGACAACTGTCCCGAGAACTTCAGCATTTACAGCTGCCACAGGATCTGCCCCCCTGTGCTCAAGACCATATTCGACCTCGGAGAATCAAAGATCAACGGACTCATCGAACCGGGACACGTAGCGGTCGTCACCGGTACGCACATGTTCGAGCCCTTCTCCGAGATATACAAGGTGCCTCAGGTCGTCTCCGGATTCGAGCCCCTGGACCTGCTCATGTCCGTTTACATGCTGTGCAAGCAGATCAAGGAGGGAAGGGCAGAGGTCGAGAACGAGTACACCAGGCTCGTGAGGCCCGAAGGGAACCCCAAGGCGATGAAGCTCATCGAGGACACCTTCACCCCCGTCGACCGCCACTGGAGAGGATTCCCTGTGGTCCCCAAGTCCGCTCTGGCTCTCAAGCCCGAGTTCGCGGACCATGACGCCACCAAGGTGCACGAGGACATCCTCAGGCTCACCCCCGAGGTGGATGATGAGGCAAGGGGATGCAAGTGCGGAGACGTCCTCAGAGGAATAATCAGGTCCGAGCAGTGCCCCATGTTCGGGAAGGTCTGCAAGCCCACCAACCCCATGGGACCGTGCATGGTCTCCGCGGAAGGGAACTGCAGCATCGCATACAGGCTGGGTAACAAGAGGCTGTGAGCATGTCCCAATTCTACACCGATATGAAGATCCTGAAACGCATCCTAATCGTCACCAACGATTCCACCGTCTTCAAGGACAAGAAGAGGCTGCTCTCGGCGTTCGAGATGTTCGAGGGACGCGCCACGGAGGTCAAGAACCTTGTCGCTAGGCTCGATCTCGCCAAGACCGAGACCGGAAGCAAGCTCTGCGATGTATCATACGGAGTGATCACCAGCAAGTACGGCTTCGTCCCCGGCAATTATATGATCACCGGATACGACGATGTCATGGACTCCAAGGAGGACTACATCGCCGTCAACGACGAGAAGGGGTATGTGGAGCAGGTATCGTACCTCACCAGGCCCTTCGACAAGGTGATATTCTGCATGCCCAAGGAGATGTTCAGGCTATTCCTGGAGTTCAACGACATCGCCTACGGGAAGATCATCGCCGTCACCAATCCCGAGTTCAAGGATGAGTGCGAGAAGAGGGGATGGGTCTATCTCGAGAGGAAGGGCGCACGTGTCGGCAACGAAAACGCCGACAGGATCGAAGAGATCGTAAGAGAGCTCTGCAAACAGTGAGGATCCATGAGGGTCGACGAGCTCGCAGTATCGGACAGGGTGGCGGATGCCCTGATCGAGGCGGGCTATGTCAATCTGCACCCTCCCCAGGCGGAGGCCATCCCCATTGCATTGGAGGGCCACAACCTTGTGGTGGCCATACCTACGGCCAGCGGTAAATCGCTCATAGGCTACATCCCCGCGCTCCAGATGATGGTGGAGAAGGGGAAGAAGGTCCTCTACATAGTCCCTCTGAAGGCATTAGCTTCGGAGAAGAAGGATGATTTCGACAGATACGCCTCATTGGGCATCAAGTCCCATCTGAGCACAGGCGACCTGGATTCCGACGACCGCAACCTGGCGGATGCCGATATCATAGTAGCCACATCAGAGAAGGCCGATTCCATGATCCGCCACGGAAGCAAGTGGATGGAGGAAGTAGGCCTGGTCATCGCGGATGAGGTCCATATGATCCACGACCCGGGCAGAGGCCCGACCCTCGAGGTCATCCTGACCAAGCTCATGAGGAGGAACCGCAACCTCCAGATCATCGCGCTGTCGGCCACCATGAGCAACGCGTTCGACCTCGCGGAATGGCTCCACGCGAGACTCGTGGAGAGCGATTGGCGCCCCATACCTCTGAAGGAAGGCGTCTATTACAACGGGACCATCGAGTTCGACGACCGTTCGAAGAGGGAGGTCCCTCCGAACAAGGAGGAGATCTGGGCCCTCATCGAGCAAGCTGTACGCGACGGGGGGCAGAGCCTTGTTTTCGTAAACTCTCGCCGCTCCACCGAGGCTCTGGCAGTCAAGTTCGCCAAGAACATGAACGAGCTCGCAGGCAGACAGCTCTCCCGCCATGACCTTGACCTGCTGGAGGGCGACGGGGAGACGACGGAGACCGGAAGGAAGCTGTCATCATGCGTAAAATGCGGGATCGCTTTCCACAACGCCGGGCTCACATACAGGCAGAGGAAGTACGTGGAGGATAACTTCCGTAACGGGGCCATCAAGTGCATAGTTGCTACACCCACCCTCGCCGCAGGTATCAACCTTCCTGCCAGAAGGGTCATAGTAAGGGACACGATGCGTTACGAGACCAACTACGGCAATTCGCCGATCCCCGTGATGGAGATCAAGCAGATGTGCGGACGCGCCGGAAGGCCCGGTTACGATCCCTACGGAGAGGCCATACTCGTAGCCAAGACGGAGGAGGATGCAGAGCATCTGATGGAGGACTATGTCGAGCATGAGACCGAACGTCTCACATCCAAGCTGTTCAACGAGAAGGTCCTCAGAAGCCATGTATTGGGTCTGTTAGCTACCAACGATGCTGACTCCCACGAGTCCATCATCGATTTCCTGAAGGAGACGTTCTTCGGTACCGTGTCACAGCTGTTCGGGATCGAGGGCGTCGTCGACAGCATCGTCAAATCCCTCGTAGAGGAGGAGATGGCCAAGGAGGACGGCGACACGGTCAGGATAACGTCCTTCGGTAAGCGCGTATCGGACCTGTATATCGACCCTATGTCGGCATCCATCCTCAAACATGCCGTGCTGAACATGAAGGACGACACCCCGGACATCTCCATCCTCCTCGCGGCCGCGATGACCCCCGATGTCCTCGGACTGTATCCGAAGAAATCGGACGCCGAGATGCTGAATGTCGCTCTGAACATGCTTGACGACGAGGATCAGTGGCTGGTCGACCCCGATGAGCTCCCCGATTACGATCCAGAGTTCGTGAAGAGCGACCTGAAGGTCGCGCTGCTCATCCAGGACTGGATCGAGGAGGTCAAGGAGGACACCATCACCGACACCATGGGCATCGGCCCCGGGGACATAAGGTCCAAGGTGGACATGATGGATTGGATCATCTACGCCATGGGCGAGATAGCATACATCTTCAACCCGCCTGCGATCAAGAAGATCAGACCGCTCAGCACCCGTATCAGATACGGTGTGAAGGAAGAGCTCATGGAGCTCGTATCGTTCAGGGGTGTCGGAAGGAACAGGGCGAGGATCCTGTTCGACAAGGGCATCAGGACCAAATCGGATGTCGCCGCCATAAGCGAGGAGGAGCTCGGCTCGATACAGGGTATCGGCCATGTCCTCGCCTCGAGGATGAAACAGCAGATCGGAAACGCTTACAGGCCATCGGAATCGTACACTCCGTCGGAGGAGGAGGCGATGCTGCTGGAGATGGCTGCGGAATACGGCGAGGAACCTGTCCAACCCGAACCTGAGAAACCCAAGAAGAATTCTAAGAAGAAAAAGGCTGAAGAGGATGGCCCTAAGCAGGCCAGCCTCTTCGATTTCTGATCACTCTGAGAGGATCCTCTCGACATCTGCGACTGAGTTGCCGCATTTGATCGGAGGTGCACAGTTGTTGATGATCGTATCGGGGTCCTTGAGACCGTTTCCGGTACAGATGCAGACCACGCGCTCATCCTTGTCGGCGACTCCGATCTCGATGAGCTTCTTGAGTCCTGCGACGGATGCCGCGGATGCGGGCTCGACACAGACTCCCTCCTTCCTTCCGAGGAGCTGCTGCGCGGCGATGATCTCCTCGTCGGTGACTGTGGTGCAGTAACCGCCGGTGTTGTACATGGCGGCCAGTGCCTTCCTTCCGCTGACGGGGTTTCCGATTCTGATAGCAGTAGCGACGGTCTCGGGGTTGGGTTCGGGCTCGAAGGTCTTGTTCTTCGCTTCGAACGCCCTTGCGACAGGTGCCGAGCCTGCTGCCTGGATTCCGGTGAGCATGGGGACCTTGTCGATCCATCCGACCTCCTTGAGCTCCATGCATGCCTTGTAGACCGCCCAGATGTTCGCTGCGTTTCCGACGGGAAGGATGATCCTGTCGGGGACGTCGTATGCGAGCTGGTCCATGATCTCGAAGAGGACGGACTTCTGTCCCTCGGGACGGTAAGGGTTGATGGAGTTCAGGAGGTACAGCTTCCTCTCGTCCGCCATCTTCCTGGCGAGCGCGAGCGCATCGTCGAAGTTTCCGTCGATGGAGAGCACCTTCGCTCCGAAGAAGAGGGCCTGTGCCAGCTTACCCATCGCGACCTTTCCCGAGGGGAGGAACACGGCGCACTTCATGCCTGCCTTGGCCGCGTATGCGGCAAGTGCTGCGGAGGTGTTTCCGGTGGAAGCGCATCCGACGACCTTTGCCCCGAGCTCGTTGGCATGGGAGACTCCGATCGTCATTCCCCTGTCCTTGAACGAACCGGTGGGGTTGAGTCCCTCGAACTTGACGAACGCGTTCTTGCATCCGATGGTCTCTCCGAGGGCCTTGACGGGGTAGAGGGGCGTCCCTCCTTCCTGGATCGAGACCTTGTGGGCGGGGTCGACGGGCATGAAGGGCGCGTATCTCCAGACTCCGATCTGAGTCTTGTGGAGATCGGTGGGCTTCATTTCCTTGACTTTCTCGAGATCCATCTTGACGGTCAGGAGACCGCCGCATTTGGGGCATGTGTTGACGAAGGGGTCGGTGACCTCTGCTCCGCAGTCCCAACAGATTACTTTGTGTGCTGCCATTTCAAATCCTCCTGCATCCGAGACCGCAGTTCGTGATCCAGGTATCGCATTTCATTCCGCTGTCGGAATAGACCTTCCTGACGGCCTCTGCGATTGCCTTGCCGTCGGTCTTATCTTTATCGAAAAGCGAGAGAATGCACGGTCCGGACCCTCCGATACAGGAAGAGATCGCACCGTTCGCCTTTGCGGCTTCCTCCGCTTCTTTAATGTGAGGTACGAGCTTGGCCCTTGCGGGTTCGATGACCGCATCCGCGATCGACCTTCCGATGAGGTCGATGTCTCCGGACATCATGCCGTAGACCAATGATGATGCGTGACCGATGTGGAAGACCATATCCTTGAGAGCGACCTCCTTGGGGAGCACAGCCCTGGCATCCTTCGTGGGAACGAGGACATCCGGCAGGGCGGCGACTATGCCGAGCCTCTCCGGGGGCCTGACGGACATCACATCGAGGGGCTGGTTGGACCTGATGATAGTGAATCCTCCCATCAGGCAGGGTGCTACATTATCCGCATGGAAACCGCCGGATGTGACACCTTCCGCCATTGCGGCGCAGATGATGAGGTCGTTCATCGACAGCTTCTCGCCTGTGAGGACATGGGCGAGATATGCTCCTCCGGATGCCGAGGCGCCGGACGAGCCCATTCCGCTGCACGGCCTGATGCCCTTTGTGATCTTGATGTCGATTCCGAAATCGGCGTTGCATCTCCTCAGGACCTCCTTGGCGGCGATGCTGACGGAGTTCTTGTCCGGATCGAGGGGGATGCTCTCGGCTCCGGGACCGTTTACCTCTACGATCCTGATACCGGATTCCGTCTTCCTTCCCTCGATGATGTCGCAGGGCCCTTCGAACGCTATCCCGAAGATATCGAAACCTGCTCCGATGTTGGCCGATGTGGCCGGTGCGGCAATCTTAACCCATTCGTCGCTCATACGATCACGTACTAGTCGCGCGTATCCGCTAGTAATTAATAAAGATGGTCCAGGCGGCGATAATGATAATAAGACGGCTGTCGTTCCTCGGAATATGGAATTCCAGGCCATAGGCATCCGGGGGAACGCTTCGTTTGATGAAATCGTATCCCATTTCACCTCGATGGGAGGGGATGTGGTGCTCATGGACCCGGCCATGGTCGCAGGCAAGGATCACGTCATCTGTGCCGCGAACCACGCCAAGAGGTCCTTCGACGAAGGAACCAACCGTTCCAAGACCATTCTCACCGAGATCATCCTCTATGCGGCGTGGGAGAGGCAGATCTCCAAAGCGCTGTCCAAGATGAAGCCGAAGGCTGGAAGGAACGAGTATATCGCGCTTCTCGTGGACATCGATGACCCTAAGCTGGATGAGATCGGCATGGAGAGGGACGACAGCCTCTTCGACACCGATGATTCGAAGGCTGAGGCGCTCGGCCTGCACAAGGGCTCCGTGCCGTACGAGGACCAGGCCGTCGAGAACGTGGCCATGGTCGAGCTTCTGAAAGTATAAAACTGATGAAGAAAGAGGGGTCTCCCCCTCGTTTTTTATCACTCTACGGGCACGAACTTGTATCCGTAGCGGATGACTCCGGACTCTCCGTCGGTGGAGAGCTTCCTCATGACGGCGCGGACCGGCATCCCGATGCAGACCTGATCGAACTCCACGTCCACGAGCTGCGCTGTGATCTTCACACCGTCGTCGGTCTCTATCATCGCTACCACGTAGGGCTTCTGGATGCTGTTGGATTCGGGAGCCTCGTGGACGATCGAGAAGGAGAACACCTTCCCTGTCCTGGAGATGCTGTACTCCTCCATCTTCCCTACGGAAGCCCTCCTGCACACGGGGCAGAAGCTCCTTGCGGGGAAGAAGATCTTTCCACAGTTGCCGCACTTGGTCCCTTTCAGGTTGTACCTTCCGGGGATCTCCCTCCACTCTCTCGCTACTCCGGCCATCAGATCGCCTCCAGTATGCTGACGGTGACGGCGGATCCCGTACCGCCCACGTTCTGCGCGAGTCCGTACTTGGCATCCTTGACCTGCCTGCCCTCTGCCCTTCCCCTGAGCTGCTCGGCGATC
The DNA here is from genome assembly GCA_015063245.1 of Thermoplasmata archaeon. Lineage (GTDB taxonomy): Archaea > Thermoplasmatota > Thermoplasmata > Methanomassiliicoccales > Methanomethylophilaceae > Methanoprimaticola. The sequence continues at coordinate 219,277 of SUSV01000001.1, read as the reverse complement.
TCGACGATCTGCGCGACACCGGTGGCTCCGATGGGGTGTCCGCGGGCCTTGAGCCCTCCGGATGTGTTGACTGCGACCTTTCCCGAGTCGAAGTGGCACTGGCCTTCGAGCATGGCCTTACCTGCCTCTCCCTTCTTGTAGAAGCCGAGGTCCTGCAGCGCCATGATACCTCCTACGGAGTACACGTCATGGACCTCCGCGACCGCTATGTCCTGCGCTGTGATGCCTGCCGTCTCGTATGCGGCCTTAGATGCCGCCACGGTCGCACCGTAGGATGTTATGTCGTCCCTCTGGAACAGTGCCAGCGTATCGCTTGCCTGTGCCGAGGCTGCTACCTTGACGTATGAATCCGTGTATTTCTTGGCATCCTCGAGAGGACAGAGGATCACGGATGCCGCACCGTCAGAGATGGGTGCCGAATCAAACATCCCGAGCGGTGTCGCAACGGGACCGGACCTGAGCACCGTCTCGATGGGGACGGCCTTCCTGAACTGAGCGTTGGGGTTGAATGCACCGTGGAAGTGGCTGTTGACGGCCACCGATGCGATCTCCTCGCGTGTCGCTGTACCCTCGTGGATCATCCTCTGCGCTATCATGGCATGGAGGGATGCGAATGTCGCTCCCATCTCCGCCTCCCATTCCGAATCGGCGGTGGCGTCCATGACGGCGTTGATCGATGCGTCGTCGAGGTCGGTCATCTTCTCCGCACCTCCGACCATCACGATGTCGTGCATGCCGGATGCGACTGCCATGACCGCCTGCCTGAATGCAACTCCTCCCGATGCCCCTCCGGCCTCGACCCTTGTGGCGGGGATGTGGTTGGTGGCCATTCCGGAGTAATCTGCTACCAGCGCGTCGATGTGCTGCTGGTTGATGAAGCGTCCTGCGGACATGTTCCCGATGTACACCGCATCGATCTCGTTTCCCGAGAGCTTGGCATCGCCGATGGCCTTCATGCCGGCCTCGATACCAAGGGCTCTGAATGACTTGTTCCAAAGCTCACCGAACTTGGTGATTCCTGTCCCTATGATTGCTACTTCCCTCATCTGAATCACTCCGGCATCACGATCTTTCCCTTGAACTTGGCATATGTGCCGTAGTCGAGGTCGATTGTCTTGGAGAGGATCTTCTCCAGCACAGGAGCGTTGTCCCTCTTGTAGTTGGCTATCTCGTCGGTGACGGTTATGTCGAAGGCATCGCTTCCTGCTCCGGAACCGTACGAGGTGACGAATATCCTGTCGCCGGGCTTGGCGTGGTCGAGGACGTTCGCGAGTCCCAGGGGGACGGCTCCGCTGTATGTGTTCCCTATCTCGGGGGTGAGCAGCCCGTACTGAATCTGCTCGGGTGTGAATCCGAGCTGTGCGGCCACCCTCGTGGGGAACTTTCCGTTCGGCTGGTGGAACACGGCGTAATCGTAATCCTCGGGCTTCGTGCCCCTGTCCTCGAGCATCATCTTCGCTGCCGAGGTGATGTGCCTGAAGTAAGCGGGCTCCCCGGTGAACCTTCCTCCGTGTTTGGGGTATGGCTGTCCCTCCCTCCTCCAGAAGTCGGGTGTGTCCGTTGTGAAACTGAGCGTCTTGTTGATCTTGGCTATGATCTTCTCGGTACCGATCAGGTATGCCGCCCCTCCTGCGGATGCAGAGTACTCCAATGCATCCCCGGGGGCTCCCTGCGAGGTATCCGCTCCGATGGCGACACCGTATCTGATCATCCCTGATCCGACCAATCCCATGCAGACCTGGATGCCTGCGGTTCCCGCCTTGCATGCGAACTCCATGTCGGCGGCGGTCATGTTGGGCGTGGCCTCGATGGCCTCCGCGACTATGGTGGAGGTCGGTTTCACCGCGTAAGGGTGGGATTCGGAACCGACATACATCGCTCCGATGTCCTTGGGATCGACCTCCGGGACCCTTGCCATCATATACCTGGCGGCCTCGGTCGCGATGGTAACTACGTCCTCGTCGGGGGACGGTACCGACTTCTGGTTGATCATCAATCCTTTTCCCATGGACTTGCCGTCCACTCCCCAGATCCTCCCGATCTCCTCGGGCTTGATCCTGTACCTGGGCACGTATGCCCCATAACTCACAATTCCTACATCCATCATTCATCCTCTCCCTTCATAGAGGTGAGCCTCTCCACGATGGTCTCCACATCCGAATCGGTGGTAACCAGCGGGATGCGCTCCAGACGTGCCAGCTTGACCGCCAGCGGATCCACCGCGTCAGGCTTCAGATATACCACGACAGCGGGCGTCAGCGGGTGTGCGCGGATCGCGATCATAGGAGAGCGTCCGTAGTGGACGTTGGTGAATATCAATGCCCTCTCTATGTTCCATCCGTACATCTTCATATAATCCTCGGAACCGAGGCTCAGGATTGCCTTGACCGAGTCGATGATCGTGTATCCGTACACGATCTTTGATGGGAGCTCGTCCGTCACGAGATTCTTTCCCCCGATGGCCTCGATGAATCTGTCCATCTCGATACCCACGGGGAATTCGTCGGAAGCGAGAATGCAATCCAGCTTATACTCGGGTATGTATTTCGAGATTGTAGGGGAACCTTTCTCCTCATCGAGGGAGATGAGCGCCTCAACCATCTTCTTGATAACGCCGACTCCGGGCGACTTCCTCCTTCCGGATTCATAGTCGCTTACAACGGAGTGGGATATCCCCATACTATCTGCCAACTGGTGTTGGGAGAGCCCGAATTCCTCTCTCCACTTCCTGATGGTCTTTCCGGGATCAGGAGACAGGGCGATCTCGCCAGCTATCTTCTGCTTGAACTCTTCCACCATATCCCCCGTGTAGATGTGTACGATATATAATGATGACGAATCGATAAAACGACAAATGACGATTGAAAGGCCTAATCACCTTTAATTATTATGCGATTATAAGCGCACACAGAGGAAACAGCATGACCGATATCGGAGAATGCACAAGAACGATCGAGACCAAGGAGGGCAAGCTCCAGATTTACAGCCTCAGGGACCTTGAGGCCAAAGGGGCCATCAAGGACCTCTCGAAGATGCCCTATTCCATCAAGGTCATTGTAGAATCCATGCTCAGGCAGAGGGACGGGAAAATCATCACGGACGAGGATGTCATCACGGCGGCATCCTGGAATCCCAAGGAGAACACGGACAGGGACATCCCATGGATCCCCGCGAGGGTCCTGCTGCAGGACCTCACGGGAGGGGCGGCCATCACCGACCTCGCATCGATGAGGAATGCGGTGGAAGCGATGGGCAAGGACCCCGAGCTTATCAACCCGATGATCCCGGTCGACCTCGTCATCGACCATTCGGTCAACACCGATTACGCCGGAAGGGACGACGCACAGGAGCTTAACGAACAGCTAGACTTCCAGAGGAACAAGGAGAGGTACGCCCTCTTCAAGTGGGCGCAGAAGTCCCTGAAGAACTTCCGCGCAGTGCCTCCGGGAAACGGAATCTGCCATCAGGTCAACCTCGAATACCTGTCCCCCCTCGTCCACGTGAAGGAGAAGGACGGGAAGACCATCGCATATCCCGACTCATGCTTCGGAACCGACTCCCACACCACTCAGATCGACGGACTCGGAGTCGTCGGATGGGGTGTCGGGGGAATCGAGGCTGAAGCGGTCATGGTCGGACAGCCCAGCTACATGAAGCTGCCCGATGTCATCGGATTCAAGCTCACTGGAAGGCTCAGCGGAGGCGTCACGGCCACCGACCTCGTCCTCACCGTGGTGCAGATGCTCAGGAAGAAGGGCGTCGTCGGAAAGTTCGTTGAGTTCTACGGACCCGGATACAAGAACCTCTGTCTCGCGGACAGGGCGACCATCGCCAACATGGGCCCCGAGTACGGAGCGACCATGGGATTCTTCCCTGTCGATGAGAAGACGATAGACTACCTCAGGCTCAGCGGAAGGGACGAGGACCACATCGACACCATTGAGAAATACATGAAGGAGCAGACAATGTGGTACGAGGGCGAGCCCGAGTACACCGACACATTGGAGCTCGACCTCTCGACCGTGGAACCGTGTCTTGCAGGACACAAGAGGCCCCAGGACAGGATCCTCCTCTCGGAGATGAAGGAGAAGTTCGCGGAAACCCTCAAGGCGCTCGGCGTCGAGGAGCAGAAGAAGCCCTTCTCGGACCAGCTCGGAGACGGATCCCTCGTCATCGCTTCGATAACATCATGCACAAACACGGCCAACCCCTCCGTCATGATCGCCGCGGGACTCGTGGCCAAGAAGGCTGCCGAGCTCGGGCTCAAGCCCAAGGATTACGTCAAGACATCGCTCGCACCCGGATCAAGGGTCGTCACCGAGTATCTGAAGAACTCGGGCCTGCTCCCATACATGGAGAAGCTCGGATTCCAGGTATGCGGATACGGATGCATGACCTGCATCGGTAACAGCGGACCCCTCTCGGAAAAGGTCAGCAACTCGATCATCGCCAACGACCTCGCGGTCGCCGCCATCGCTTCTAGCAACAGGAACTTCGAGGGACGTATCCACCCCCTCGTGAAGGCCAACTACCTCGCATCCCCGCCCCTCGTCGTGGCATTCGCCATCGCCGGCCGCGTGGACATCGACATGGACAGGGAGCCTCTGGCGAACGTTGACGGCAAGGACGTCTACCTCAGGGATATCTGGCCCAGCGACGAGGAGATCCAGGAGATCACCGACAAGTACGTCACGAGGGAGACCTATGTGTCCAAGTACAAGGAGATCTTCAAGGGATCCGCAAGGTGGGATGCCGTGGAGTGTAGCGATTCCGCCCTCTTCAACTGGGATGAAGCATCCACATACATCAGGAACCCTCCCTTCTTCGACGAGATATTCGAGGAGCCCGAGATCAAGAGCATCAAAAGAGCTAGATGCCTCGCGAAGCTCGGCGATTCCATCACCACCGACCACATATCGCCCGCAGGCGTATTCTCGGCGGATTCGGACGCGGGAAGGTACCTCCTCTCGAAGGGGGTCAAGAAGGAGGACTTCAACTCCTACGGATCCAGAAGGGCGAACCACGAGGTCATGGTCCGCGGAACGTTCGCCAACGTCAGGCTAAAGAACCAGCTCGTACCGGGCACCGAGGGAAGCAAGTCCAAGTACATGCCCGACGGATCGGTCGACACGATCTTCGAGACGTCCAGGAAGTACGAGGAGGACATGACTCCCCTCATAATCCTTGCAGGCAAGGAGTACGGAACGGGAAGCTCCAGGGACTGGGCCGCTAAGGGACCGTTCCTGCTCGGAATCAGAGCGGTCATCGCGGAATCGTTCGAGAGGATCCACAGGTCCAACCTCGTTGGAATGGGAATCGTCCCGCTCCAGTTCCTCCCGGGACAGAACTGCGAGACGCTCCAACTCGACGGAACGGAGACGTTCGACATCGACCTCTCGGACCTCGAGCCCAAGGGCGAGATCTACGTCACCGCCTACAAGGACGGCAAGAAACTCGAGTTCAAGACCATCTGCAGAGTTGATGTGCCAGCAGAGGTCGAGTACATCGCCAACGGCGGCATTCTCCAGTACGTCCTGAGAAGGATGGCCGACCAGTGAAACCTCAACGGGGCCGTCCGTAAGGGCGGCTCCCCATTATGCATCCAGATTGTTCATCGACGGACCCTGGCTGCGGGGAGAAAAGCTGGACTTGCAATACGACGTGGCGCTGCAGATCCTTCCGGGCCACATGTGCGCTGCCGTAAAGGCACAGACGATCCCCGGATCGGCCAATCCTTCCGGATACGTGTATGTGGGGACGACCGCGAAGAACTACAGGATAGGAGACATACCCTCCAAGATGAAGGATTACTTCCTGGATCCGAGCTTCTATCCTAAGAAATCGTTCACCGTCGAGATTTGAGGAGCCCTGTTCTTTTGCCGGGCCAGCGAGATACGGGCATGCATCGACCGGTTTGACAAAATCAGGGATTCTGCTTCGGTGCATCGGGGACATTGACCTTCTTCCTCTGGCGTCCGCCGGTCTTCTTCAGCTTGCCCTGGTTGAGAGCCCATTCGAAGCTCTTCTGATCCGCCGGGGCGATGAGGACACGGTCCCCCTTGACATATTTCTTGCCGGTGACCCAATTGGTGAACGGCGACAGAACACGGTACTCGTCCGCATCCATCACGATCTCCTTGGTGTTCTTCCTGCCCTTCATCTCGGAATATGTTCCTGAGAACACAGTGGCGTGGTGGTCCTTGACCTCGATCATCTTGGTGCAGACGGTATCTAGGAAGTACCTGTCGTGGGTGACCGTGATGACCGTACCGTCATACTCCACCAATGCCTCCTCTATCGCGTGCTTCGCCGGGATGTCCAGATAGTTCGTAGGCTCGTCCAGGATGAGCAGGTTCGTGGCATCCAGGAGCAGGAGGCACATCGCGACCCTCGCCCTCTGTCCTCCGGACAGTGTGGACATCGGCCTTTCTACATCCTCTCCGAACAGGAGGAAGCGTGCGAGCATCTGCCTTGCCTCCCCTCTGCGCTCCTTCCCTATGACTGTGAGGATCTGCTCCTCTGCCGAGAGCTTGAGATCGAGTCCCTCATGGTTCTGCGAGTAGTATCCGATCTTGGCACCCGGTGCCATCCAGAGCTCTCCCTTGCAGGGGATCTCCTCGAGGATCGCTTTCAGCAATGTTGACTTGCCCTGTCCGTTGGCACCGAATATCCCGATCTTCTCCCCCTTCTGGACATCGAGGTTCACATGTTCGAGGATCATCTTCCCGCTGTAATCCACCGAGATGTCCTTGGCCATGAGGACATTCTTCCCCGACTTGTGGGCGGCCTGGATCTTGACGGTGATCTCCTCCATCTTGTCGGGCTTCTCCTTGACCTCCATCTTGTCGATCATCTTCTGCCTGGTCTTGTGGACCGTCAGGAACGGGTTGTCGATGTACATCTGCTTGGCGATGGATTCCTGATGCCTCTTCTCCGTCATGTACTTCTGATATTCCTTCCTAGCTCTTTCGAGGTCGAGCATCTTCTTCATGATGAAATCCGAGTAGTTGCCTTTGTATTCCCTGGATTTGCCGTGCTCGATCTCCAGCATCCTCGTGGCGATCTTGTCGAGGAAGTACCTGTCATGGCTGATCACCAGGACGGCGCAGTGGGAATCGAGGAGATAGTCCTCCAGCCATTCTACGGTGTCGATGTCGAGATGCGATGTGGGCTCGTCCATGACGAGCAGATCGCACTCCTCCGCCTGTACGACGATCCTGGAGAGCATGACCTTCGCCCTCTCTCCTCCGGACAGAGAGTCCATGGTCCTGTCCATGAACTCCTCGGACAGACCGACCCTCTCCAATGCCTTCTTCTGGTTGCCCTCGTCGTCCATATCGCACTTGGCGAGCTGCGATTCGAGCTTGGCATTCTCCTCCGCCAGGGCGTTCCAGTCGATGTCGCCTCCGGCCATCATCTGGTCCTCGATCTCCTGCAGACGGCGCTTGATGTTCTCGATATGGCCGTACGGCCTTCCAAGGACGTCCCTGACCGTGTATTCGTGGGATGATTCGGGGAACTGCTCCAGATATCCGATCCTCTGCGTGTTGCGGGTGAGTTCGCCGGTGTCGGGTTTGAGCTCCCCGAGCATGATCTTTAGGAATGTGCTCTTACCGGCGCCGTTCACGCCGATGAGGCCTATGCTGTCGCCCTCGTTGATCTGCAGGCTGACATCCTTGAGAACTTTCAGTGGACCAAATGCCTTCGTTATCGACTGGGCTTTAATCAGCATACCGAAGGCTATAATCTCATCCTACTAAAATGGCGCGAGAAGTCAGGTAACACGTATTTCGATATCGTATTACTTTGCTTTCCTTATCGGGAATGCGTCGTCGATATACTCGTCATCCGCCTTCCTGAGCATGACATGCCTCTCCGTGAGATCGGTTATCCTGCGGACGAATTCTTCCTCATCGTCCACCCTCACCCATGCCCTGACATCCACCTTGTCGGTATAATCGCACTTCGGAGCCTTCGCCATCAGGTCGCGGCACTTGCTCTCGAACACGCTGTAGTACGAATAATCAAGTGTGAAGCGGAATACCGCACAAGCGACACGGCTGTGCCTCTCCGCCTTCTCCAGGGCGATCCTGGCGCCTTCGGTATACGCGTGCACCAGACCTCCTGTTCCCAGAAGGGTTCCCCCGAAGTACCTCACTACGATACATATCGCGTCGCTCAGCCCGGAACCCTTCAGCATAAAAAGGATGGGTTTGCCGGCAGTACCTGAAGGCTCCCCGTTGTCGCTGGATTTCTCCTTCCTCTCGAAGCCTCCGAAGATCGCAGCATAGCAGTAATGGGTCGCGTTCGGATACCTCTTGGCGACCGTCTCGATGCATACAGAGATATCCGATTCCGCAGGACACGGCATGAGGATACCGATGAAACGGGACCCCTTGAGAGAGATCTCATCCTCGCATATGCCGAGGACCGTATCGTAATCGGAGATCCTGTCCATGATGCGATAAGGGGGCGACAATAGGTAAAACCTATCGGTTGAAAAATAGGGGCTTTCGCCCCTTGTATGGTTTCAGTAGAACTTGCCTTCGGTGGCCTCGTCGAACTCCTTGTTCATCTCCTCCGAGGGTTCGGGGGTGAGAAGGCTGACGACGACGATGGCGATCATCGAGAATACGAATCCGGGCAGGAGCTCGTACATCTCGGTGTTGTAGATGCAGCAGTCGAGGCTGAACGCGACGGACAGTGCACCTCCCTCGAGCATGAATATGTTCCAGAGGATGGCGGTGAGGGCACCGACGACGATTCCCGCGATTGCCCCCTGCCTGTTGATGCGCTTCCAGAACAGCGACATGAGCATGGTGGCACCAAACGCCGAACCGAATCCGGCCCATGCGAATGACACGAGGCTCATGATGCTCTTGTTCTCACCCAGGGCGAGCGCCATTGCGATGAGCGCGACAGCGACGACAGCGATCCTGGAGATCCACATGAGCTTCTGATCCGAGAGCTCCTTCTTGGTGAACTTGTCGTACAGGTCGTTCGCGACGGCCGATGATGCGACGAGGAGCTGCGAATCCGCGGTACTCATGATCGCGGCCATGATCGCGGCGAAGAGCACTCCTGCCACGATGGACGGGAACAATCCGCTGTTGATGATGTCGATGATGACCGTCTCCGAGTTGCCGCCGTAGACCATGTGGCCCTCTGCGATGAATGCACGCGCCATCATGGCGATGATACATACCGCTGCAAGGGCGATGACCACCCAGAGCGTTCCGACACGGCGGGCGACCTTGACCTCTTCGGGATCCCTGATCGCCATGTACCTGACAAGGATATGGGGCATTCCGAAGTAACCGAGTCCCCATGCGAGCAGTGAAACGAGGGCGACCACTCCGATCGCCGATCCTCCGTCGTACATGATGTTGGTGAAGTTATGAACCTCCGCATTGGCAACGTCGACGATCTCTCCCCATCCGCCGTCTATGACACCCATCATCGAAAGGGGGATGACGATGAGTGCGAGGATCATCAGGAGTCCCTGGACGAGATCGGTCCAGCTGACGGCCTTGAATCCTCCCAGGAAGGTATATCCGACGATGACGGCCGCTGTGATTATGACGGCGACCTCGAAGTCCACATCCCCTCCGAAGATGACCACGAAGAGGTTCCCTCCCGCAACGAATCCGGATGTCACATAGAATGTGAAGAAGACGAGGATGACGATTCCGCAGATGACCCTGAGGATACCCTTCTCGTCCTTGAAACGGTTGGAGAAGTACTGAGGGACCGTGAGTGCGTTGTCGCACTTCTCGGAATAGTTCCTGAGACGTTTCGCGATTATAAGCCATGCAAGATAGGAACCGACAGCTAATCCGATTCCGATCCAGACCTCTCCCAGTCCGAATGCGAAAATCGCACCGGGGAGACCCATGAGCAGCCATCCGCTCATATCGGATGCCTGTGCGGACAGCGCTGTGACGTAGGGATTCATCTCCCTTCCGCCCAGAACATAGTCCTCGATGTTCTTCGACCTGCGGTAGAAGTACATACCCATTGCGAGTACGAACACGAAGTACAGGACGAAGGCTACCAAAATCAATGTGTCCATTGGATCTTACTCCATTCTGGATGCTGGTATGAGGTTTGTACTATAAAACAATGGTAAAGGATTCAGATTATCAAATCCGTATGGATATCTGCGATTTCTGAATGGATGCGTCTAGAACTTCAGTATATGGTGCACCAAGATTCCTGTTTTTCGGATGGGGAGGATGCTGTCTCCTGAAGACAGACGTTCCGACGTTTAGACTGCCTCGTCAAACTCTATTGCAGAGAAGTTTAGAGGAAATTTCCGTTAATCATAACGGACTCGGGGCATGGATTCCGATCCAACAGCTCATGATGCATTAACCCTTTTTATCAGAGTAAGCAATCATGCACCCCGATAACAATGGTTGACGAGAAAGCTATCCAAGCGGCACAGGAGAAATTCGGTGTCCTTCTCAGAAGACAGCTGGAGAGGGTCGAGGTCCTCAAGAACGAACCCGACTGGACAGACTACTCCAAGCTGGACAAGCTCATCATCGGAGTATGCGGCGGAGACGGAATCGGACCCTACATCTGCGCATCCGCACAGAAGGTCATGGAGGTACTCCTCGCAGACAAGATCAAGGCAGGAAAGGTCGAGATCAGGCAGATCGACGGACTCACCATCGAGAGGCGTGTCGAGGTCATGAAAGCAATCCCCGACGACACCCTTGCAGCGCTCAAGGAATGCCACGTGATCCTGAAGGGGCCTACGACCACACCCAAGAAGGGAGACCCCTGGCCGAACATCGAGAGCGCCAACGTCGCCATGAGGAAGGAGCTCGACCTGTTCGCCAACGTCAGACCCGTATCCGTCCCCGAGCTGGGAATCAACTGGGTCTTCTACAGGGAGAACACCGAAGGAAGCTACGCGCTCGGAAGCGACGGGGTCAACGTCACGGACGACCTCGCGATGGACTTCTGCGTCGCTACCACACAGGGAACCGAGAGGATCATCCGCGCCGGTTTCGAGCACGCGAAGAAGACAGGCGTCAACTACGTATCCCTCGTCACCAAGGCCAACATCATCAAGACCACCGACGGAAAGTTCCTCAGCATCGCCGAGAGGGTCGCCAAGGACTACCCCGAGGTTCAGTGGGACGATTGGTTCATCGACATCACCACCGCCAAGCTCATCGACCCCGCAAGGAGGAGCAACTTCAAGGTCTTCGTACTGCCCAACCTCTACGGTGACATCATCACCGACGAGGCCGCCCAGATCCAGGGAGGAGTCGGAACAGCCGGTTCCGCGAACATCGGAAAGAGATACGCCATGTTCGAGGCGATCCACGGATCCGCACCCAGGATGGTCACGGAGGGACGCGCTCAGTACGCTGACCCCTGCAGCATGATCAAGGCAGTCGCCATGATGATGGAGCACATCGGGGAGATCGAGAAGGCCAAGAAGCTCAACATGGCCCTCGACATCACAACGCAGTTCGAGAAGAAGCTCGTCATGACCGGAAGGGACACCGGAGCCACCGGGGACGAGTTCGCCCAGTACGTCCTCGACACGATGGCAAGGCCTGACATCGAGACCGTATGGCAGAACTACATCGACGAGTCCATCGCCAAGGCGAAGAACTGATCAAACTCATTCCCTCCCTTCGGGGAGGGTTCACCGATCCATAGGCTCTAAGGACCATTCCCCTCTTTACTTGAACCGATACGTTTCAAAAGCCCCTTCTCCTTCAATGATTTGATTGCCACTTCCGCATCGTGCTTGGTCAATCCGGAGTCGTTGCACAGATCGGCGTTGGTCGCCTTCGGATTCGATCCGAAATAATTCAGAACGATATCCTCGCCCGAGATTGTGGTCATACTCTGATAACCGGCTTTCCTGCGGTAGAGCGTGACTCTCATCGCCTTCATACGCCATATCATCGGTGGATACCGAGTCAGGGAAAAAGGAGGAGGAGTTCATAGTCATCTCACCGACCTCGTTGGATCCGCCCTCCTGGTGCTAGCCCCCACCCTTATGTATACCCCCTTCTCAGGGCATTCCGGTCTGTAGTAAACGGCAGTTGCGTCTGCGTCGACATCTCCAGGACCAGGAGATCCTTCCCGTCTATGGTGTATGCATAGATCTTAGGCATTATGGGCGGGGATATGTTGGATGAGCATAGTTGGAATCGGAAGCGTTTCGCTGTCGACAATATGCAAGAATATGTTCGAAACAACGCAGAATGGGTCCACAGATCATAGGTTGTGAAAAACCCGCCCTCTTGATCCGCTGAATCGAGAGGTTTAGTGTCACAGCCTCATATGTCTGCCGCCCTGCGGGCGGAAGCAGCCCTTCCAGGGCTGTTGACCATGAGGATATGACATACCTGTGCGTGAGAATTCTAAAAAAAACCGTTACAGTACCCCTACCCATGTTGGACGCGGAAAGGGGCCATGGCCAAAGCCATGAGCCTGTGAAAATAAAAACGGCAGTCCGAACACCGTCCATAAAGCGGCTACAGCATCAAACCTTTCAGAATTTGCCCTTCGGCAGCACATGTTCTAGCGGTAGCTATGCGATGATTTTATCAAAATGCACAAGATCAAGGCTTGCGCTGGTCAAAGATCAATGGAATAAACAAGTGGTGCGATGGCCGGGAATCGAACCCGAGTACCTACCTTGGCAAGGTAGGAGTCTAACCGCTAGCTCACCATCGCAGCATGCCAGGGATTATATGATTCCATTTAAACCTATCTTTTATGGATAAAGACCCTCCTTCTAACAACCTTTTTAAACAAATCCGCATAGGACATTGCATCCCGGTGAACCGATGACAGGATTCCAAGACCTCGGACTCAACAAGAAGCTTCTCAAATCCATCGAGGAGATAGGCTGGACCAAGCCCACGCCGATACAATCAGGATCCATTCCCGAGGGCCTCATGGGGAAGGACCTCTTCGGAGAGGCCCAGACCGGGACCGGTAAGACTGGCGCATATTCGCTCATCGTCCTCGGAAGGACGAAATCTGGGCAGGAGAAGCCTTCAACTGTCGTTCTGGCCCCGACAAGGGAGCTGGCGGACCAGGTCTCGAAAGAGATGAGGAACCTCGCCAAGTACACGAAGCACACTGTCACCGCCATCTACGGAGGAGCATCCTACGGGAAGCAGATCGAGGTCCTGGAGAACGGATGCGACGTTGTCGTCGGAACCCCCGGAAGGATATTGGACCTAGAGAGCAAAGGCATCCTGGACCTAAGTCAGATCAAGGAGCTCGTGCTCGACGAGGCGGACAGGATGCTCGACATGGGATTCATCGAGGATATCGAGAAGATAATATCCCTCACTCCGAAGGAGAGACAGACCCTGATGTTCTCGGCCACCCTGTCGGAACAGATCTACGACATCGCCGGGAGATCCATGAAGGAGCCTGTCGAGATATCGGCCTCTCACGATGTGCCAGTAACAGATCTTGTCAAGCAATATTACATCGAGATCCCCCGCAGCAAGAAGGTCGATGTCCTCAGGGACATCATGGCCAACGGCAATCCCAAGATGCTGATCTTCTGCTCGACGAAGATCATGGTCGACGACCTCTATGACGGATTCAGCAAGGAGGGCATGAAGATCGGTGCGATCCACGGCGACATGCCCCAGCTCAGAAGGGAGAAGACCATAAGGGGATTCAAGAACAACAGGATGAAGGTACTGGTCGCCACGGATGTGGCCGCAAGGGGATTGGACATCGACGATATCGAGTGCGTGGTCAACTACGATGCTCCGGTCGACCCCGAGACCTACACCCACCGCATCGGCCGTGCCGGGCGTGCCGGCAGGACCGGGGTATCCATCACGTTCGTCACCCCCAAGGAGGACAGACGCATCCCCTCATACCAGGAGTTCATGGGAAGGTCCGTCGAGAGGCTCACCAGGAAGCAGGTATCTCAGATCAAGATCGACAATCCCGAGCTCAAGGCCCTCCATGCGAACGAAGTCGTGAAGGAGCAGCCTTCGGTATCCCACAGGAAGAAGGTCGACGCTACCGCCAGGAAGGACGTCACGATCAAGTCGGACATGGTCGTCATATCTCTCAACATAGGGAAGAACGAGAACGTCAACCGCACCGAGCTCGTGGAGTTCATCACAGGCATCACAGGGATGTCGGAGGAGCAGGTCGGGAGGATCGGCATCTCGTCCAAGGCATCCTTCGTGGAGGTGGACGGCTCCCGCGCCGAGGATGTCATCAGAGCGGTCAACTCCTCCAGGCTCGAGGGGAAGAAGATCAAGGCCGCCTTTGCACCTCAGAAGGAGAGGTGCAAGGACAAATTGGCCAAGAAGAAGTGACCGCAGCTCGCCTATATTTATTATATAAAAAGCGAGTACGGAGCCTCAGAAAGAGAAAGTTGTCTGTGTCAGTCGCAGGCAGTGTTTCAGATCAGTGATTAAGATGATCTCCAACTTCACAGAAATAGGCATCCCGGAAGAAATCGCAAAAGCCATGGATGACATGGGATGGGAGAGCCCCACTCCGATCCAGGTCAGCGCAATCCCGGTAGGACTCGAGGGCTTCGACATGTTCGCCCAGGCCCAGACCGGAACTGGAAAGACCGGATGCTACGGATCAATAGTTCTCGGGACCATCCCTGCTGGGAAGCAGGTCCCCTCAGCAATCGTCCTCGTCCCCACCAGGGAGCTGGCCAACCAGGTCGCCGGCGAGCTGACCAAGTTATCGAAGTACACCAACCACGTGACGCTCCCCATCTACGGAGGAGCGAGCATCGAGGGACAGATCAAGAAGCTCCAGAACGGGTGCGACATCGTCGCAGGTACGCCCGGACGTGTAAGGGACATGGTCACCAGGGGCGTTCTCAACCTCACCGAGATCAGAACCATGGTTCTGGATGAGGCAGACAGGATGCTCGACATGGGATTCATCGAGGATATCGAGTACATCCTGAAGACGATGCCCAAGGAGAGGCACACGTTGCTGTTCTCGGCTACGATGCAGGAGAACGTCAAGCAGCTCGCCTACGACTACATGAACATGCCCAAGGAGATCTCGGTCTCTCAGGACGAGGTCGTTCTGGACAACATCAAGCAGTACTACATCTCCGTCGGACGGAGGAACAAATCCTGGGCGCTCTGCAGGATCCTCGACATCGACAAGCCCAAAGCGCTCATCTTCTGTCAGACCAAGAAGATGGTCGACACCCTCGAGGAGAGGCTCAAGAACCTCGACTACAAGATCGAGGCTATCCACGGCGACATGCCTCAGGCGAAGAGGGAGAAAGTCCTCAAGGACTTCAAGGGAGACGGCGTAGATGCGCTCATCGCCACTGACGTCGCTGCAAGGGGACTGGACATCGACGATGTCACCTACGTCATCAACTACGACATGCCCGACGACCTCGACACCTACATCCACCGTATCGGAAGGACCGGACGTGCCGGAAAGGAGGGAACCGCCGTATCATTCGTGACATCCGAGGAGAAGCACCTCGTCAAGGAGTTCGAGATGCGCACGGGAATGGATATCGAGAAGAGGGATGTCCCCGAGGCCGAAGAAGGCACAAAGGACACCATCAAGAAGGTCATTGACTACGACCAGATCTCCGATGTCTTCGGAATGTGCAAATTCGAGGTCAACCTCGGAAAGAACGACGGCTTTAAGAAGGTCAGCCTGGCGGACTTCATCATCCGCAACGCGAGGATCAGGGAGATCTCCATCGGAAAGATCGAGCTCGGGGACGATTCCTCCATCGTCGAGGTCCACAAGGACTTCGGAAACAGGATGACAATGGATCTTCCGAAGAACAAGTACAGGTCCAAGAAGATCGCCGTCAAGGTCATCCAGGACTGAAATTCATTACCGGTGCCTCGGCACCGGGCCCTTTTCCACATGGATTCCGAGACCGCCTGCCAAGTGTTGGATACCCTCCTAGACCATTTCGGATTGAGGGGCTTCGAAGGCATCGGCTACGATGGCGAGACGCCGTATCAGATCCTCATCTCCACCATCCTCTCCCAGCAGACCACCGAGGCTAACTGCAGGAGGGCATCCGAACGGCTGTTCGCCGAATGCCCCAGTGCCCAGAAGGTCTACGAGACCGATCCCGCGAGGATCGAGGAACTTGTATTCTGCTCGGGATACTACAGGCAGAAGACCAGGAGCATAGTAGCTGTTACCAAGATGATTATGGAGGAATTCGGAGGGGAGGTTCCCGACAACCCTGACGACCTCATGAGACTGCCGTCGGTAGGGAAGAAGACGGCCGCATGCGTGATGAGATACGCCTATCACAGGCCATCAGTCATCGTTGACACGCACATCAACCGCGTTTCCAACAGGCTAGGGATATCGGATTCGAAGAAGCCCGAGGATACGCAGAAAGCCATAATGGGCACCGTCCCCCAGGACAGGTGGGATGATCTGGACATCACGTTCATCACGCTCGGAAGGACGTACTGCCGCCCCAGCCATCCCGATTGCCTGAAATGCCCAGTCAGGGGACTCTGCGTCTACGTTGATCAGGATTCACGGGCGTAAGCACCCGATAGGTACAACCAGCACCCCATCCTCTCTTCTGTATGCCATCTTTGTTCCGGTGAGGACCATCAGGAATGATGGCTTGGTCGCTCTGGGATCCAACTTGTCGACCAATTTCAGAAGATTCTGAGCGCCTTCCTCGATGAATTCATCTGACCCCAATTTGACTTCAACGGCAGCCCATTTCCCATTGTTGAGTGTTATGACCGCATCCACTTCGAGATTGCTGGAATCCCTATAATGCTTGACCTTACCCTTCAGCGGATCCGCATATATCCTGAGATCGCGGACACATAGATTCTCGAACAGCAGCCCGAACAGTTTGAGATCGGCAATCAGCCCCTCCGGACCTACGTCCAACGCTGCACATGCCAATGATGGGTCGACGAAATAACGTGTATTGGAAGTTCTTATCGCGGTCTTTGACCGCAGATTGGGATTCCAGGCCTCGGACTCCTCTACCACATACAATCTTTTCAGCGCCTTTATGTAATTAGCAATGGTGTCCTCATCCAGGGACATCACATCGTTTGCTATGACGTCATTCTTTATGGTAGAATAATTTGCCATGGATGAACAGTTCCTTGCATAGGAACGAAGCAGCAGTCTTACTCTGTCAGGATCTCTTTTTACTCCGTCCTCTGACATGTCTGTATTGATTATACCATCAACGTAGTCTATCGCTTGTTCCAGAGCAACGGCCTCATTCTGACCTATCGCTTTAGGCCATCCGCCTCTTGCTGTATAGTAGGCATAATCCAGGAGCGTTTTGTCGGAACGTTTCGTTACAATCGGTTTACCATCGAAAAGTTCCTTCAGTGACACGGAACCATCGCTTTCCCCGGATTCGAACAAGGACATGGGCCTCATCATCAATGTGGTTATGCGCCCGGTGCCGCTGTGTTTATCGAGATTCTCCAGATCTTCGGGCTGATTGGACCCTGTAAGAATGAACTGTCCGAAGTCATCGCGGCGATCCACTTCCAATCTTATCTGATTCCAGATGAATGGGATGGTCTGCCATTCATCGATGAGCACAGGGGTATCGCCCTTGAGAAAATCCTCAGGACTGATCTTTGCTAAGGCTATGTTCTGCTTTTTACTGGCCTCATCCTGCATATAGATTACTGTCTTAGCGAATTTGGCCGCGGTGGTGGATTTGCCGCACCATTTAGGGCCTCTTATCCAAACAGCACCTTTGCTCTCAAGTTTGAACGCAAGAATATCGTCGACAATTCTTGGAATGTATTTCTTGACCATCGTACTACTCTGGATAAGGATGCATTCGGGAGTTTATAGTATTTTTGTTCGGGAGTTTGTGGACGATTCGTTCGGGAGTTTGTGGACGATTCGTTCGGGAGTTTGTAGAATTATCAATTGAAATCATCGAGTTTTGTCAGCCGATTATCGGACCTGATGAACGAATTCTGGTTACCTTGCTGAACGATATCAGCATCCTTCAGGTTGCCCAACAGCAGAGGAGATCTGGGATCGTGGTCCTTGTAGTTGTCGAAGGCGACCTTGGGGTTGGAGTTGGCATAACAGTACCTGCATCCGTTCGGGCAGGTATCGTACCATCCGATATCCCTGCTCTCGATGCAATGGCATCCCTTCCTCATGCCGTTGTGCTTCAATTCCCTGAATCTTACACCGTTCGCCTCTCCGATCGTTTCCAATGTCATGCAGCCGGAATGATGTATCCCGAACCTCGAATAATCAGCGTCCGTACCGCAGGTCTGAAGGATCAGATCGTTATCCTCAGCTATGGCTCCGAGACCTTGTGCCAGCATCTGTTTTTGTTCATCTCTCAGAGGGATTATCTCGGGCATGTTGAACTGCAGTTTCGAGTACATCTCCACGAAACTGAATATGCATCTGCTCACATAGGGGGCGATCCTCGAGGCCATGTCGGAGAACGTATCAAGATGCCTCTCGACCGTATACTTCTCGGTCAGGAGAACAGGATCGTAGCGCCAGACCACTCTCTGCTCCCCTACCATCGAGGACAGTTCCTTCAGGGTCTCTATGCTCTCGTCTATCGATGGCACGCCGGGCTCGACATCCTTTCCGTATGCGGTGATGGTGTAGAAGAAATACGTGTTGAACCTGTCGGTTATCCTGTGCAGATCCTTCAGGATCGGCCTGTAGTTCTTCGAGCAGAACACGACGCAGTCCACTACCTTCGGATCGAGCTCGTACCTCGTGACCTTGTTCATGAACATGGGGTTGCGCGACAGCACATAACCCTCGTCGAACCTGTTCAGCAGCCATTCGGTGTAATACTGGACGGTATCCGTCCTTCCGCCTGTGTTGATTATCATGAAAATGATGCCGGGTCTCCCCGGCTGAAATGTTTCACTGCTCTATGAGGACGAGCACGTCGCCGATCTGGATGGTCTCGACGGACTTGCCTTCGAGCATGAGTGCCTTCTCGAGCTGGAAGAACTCGGCAGGGACCGAGATCCTCTCTCCGTCTGCATCGATCTCGATGGCGCCGGATGCCAGCTTGTCCGCCGCATCCTTCACATCCATCGCCGCTACGGCGGAGACGATAGCCTTGGCCTGTCCCTTGTACGCGGGTCCGAGCTTGGCGTGGACCGGCTTGACCGCGATGACCTCCTCGGTCAGCTTCGCCTCGGCCTCGATCTTGACATCCTTCGCCTTGGTGGTGTCCTTGAGGTCCGCGACAGATGACTCGAGGAAGCTCAGGTCCTTTCCGACGAACTCGATCATCGCGATCTCCTGGTTGAGAGGGACCTTCTTCTCTCCCTTCCATGCGCGGATCTGCGCGATGACCTCTGCCAATTTGTCTCCGTCCGCCTCTGCCTGCTCATCGATCATGATGGGCTTGGGCCAGCATGTGAGGTGGATGGACTTTCCGCCGTCGATCTCCTTAAGATGCGACTGATAGACCTCCTCGGAGATGTGGGGCATCATGGGGGCCAGGAGCTTCATGCTTCCCAGCAGGACGTTGTAGATCGTGTACCTGACGGCGTCGTCGTCCCTTCCCTTGACCATCTCGATGTAGTTGTCGGCGAGCTCATGCCAGATGAAGTCCTCGAGGACCCTCATGGCCTTGTCGAACTCGTAGACCTCCATGGAGTCGGTAACCTCCTTCACAGTCTTGGAGTACTTGCTGATGATCCACCTGTCCGAGAGCCTGAGCGAATCGCACTTCTCGGGGACATCGTGGATGAACTTGGATGCGAACTGCCCTATGTTGTACACCTTGTTGCAGATCTTGCTTCCGCGGATGACGTCCTTCTCTCTGAAGGCTGTATCCATTCCGAGCGAGCATGTGGTGACGTAGTACCTAAGCGCATCGGCACCGTACTTCTCGAGGATCGGTATCGGGTCGATGACGTTACCGATGGATGAGTGCATCGGAGTTCCGTCAGGTGCCATGATGAATCCGTGGATCATGATGTTCTCCCACGGGATCGAGTTCTCAATCTGATCGGCCCTGAGGATGGAATAGAACGCCCAGGTCCTGATGATATCATGCGACTGGGGCCTGAGGGACATCGGGAACAGCTTCTTGTGGAGCTCCTCGTCCCTTCCCCAGAACGTGTTGTAGAGGGATGATCCGGATGAGTCCATCCATGTGTCGAACACATCGGTGCATCCGATGAGGTTGCCGCCGCATTTGGGACACTTGTCCACCGGAGGCTTGTCCAGCGTCGGGTCGCAGTAGCACATCTCCTCCGTGGCGCATACGGCGTGTCCGCACTTCTCGCACTCCCACACGGGGATGGGGGTCGCGAACACACGCTGCCTGCTGAGGACCCAATCCCAGCTGAGGGAGTTGGTCCAGTCCTGGAGCCTGACCTTCATGAACTCGGGGAACCAGTTGATCTCCTCCGCCCTCTTGAGGACGGCCTCTTTGAAATCGGTCGTCTTGAGGAACCACTGGGGGACCTGGAGGAACTCGATGGGCGAGTGGCATCTCCAGCAGATCGAGACCTGCTGGGGGTTGTCCTCCTGCTTGACCATGATCCCCTGGTCCTTGAGGTCCTGGATGGCCGCTTCCCTGGCTTCCAGCACGGGCATTCCCGCGTACTTGCCGGCAAGCTCGGTCATCCTTCCCTGCTCGTCGATTCCCTTCTCCATCTCGAAGTGGTACTTCATGGTCCACTCGAGATCGTCCTTGTCTCCGATGGTACAGATCATGACGTTTCCGGTTCCGTAGTCCATCTTGACCTTGGGGTCGGAGATGATCTTGACCTTCCTGCCGAAGAGGGGCGTGATGAGCTCCTTTCCGACCAGCTTCGCCTTCTCCTTGTCGTCGGGATGCACCGCCACGGCCTTACATGTACAGAGCAACTCGGGTCTTGTGGTTGCAATGAGCATGTATTCATCCTTGTTGTCGGCGAAGAAGAATTTGATGTAGTTCAGCTTGTTGACGTTGTCCTTGTACTCGACCTCCGCATCTGCGAGGGCGGTCATACAGCCAGGGCACCAGTTGACGGGGAAGTTCGCCTTGTAGACGAGCCCCCTCTTGAACAGGTTGATGAAGGACAGCTGAGTGATCCTCCTGTAGTAGGGCGCATCCGTCTGGTAGTAGATGCTGGGGTCCATGGACTCTCCGAGCATCTCGTAATCGTGAGTCATCTGCTCGATGAAACCGTTGGCGAACTCCTCGCACAGTCTCCTGTACTCCTGCCTGGGGGTGTCGAGCTTGGTGATGTGATGCTTCTTCTCCACCTTCACCTCGATGGGCGTTCCGTTGACATCGAAACAGAGGGGGAAGAAGACGTTGAAGCCGTTCATCCTCTTGTAACGTGCTGCGAAATCGATCATGGAGTATCCGGTTGCGTGTCCAAGATGGAGCGGTCCGGATGTGTATCTGGGTGGACAGTCGATGCTGAATACCGGCTTGTCGGACTTGGGGTCGAAACGATAGTGAGCATCGTTCTTCCACATTTCCTGCCAGCGTTTCTCGATAGAAGCTGAATCGTATGCCATGGCTAACAGGCGAGAGTAAACCCCGCTCTTATATAATATGCGCGCGAGGACGGACAGTATGCATCCCTGCTGTCCAGATGTCATCGGACATCGGCGAATCTTCGCGATAAAACGTATCAGGTGTTCCTTCTTCTGGCCCAATCCTTCCTGGTCAGGGACGACACCACGGTGACCCTCTCCCCCAGGAACGGGTTGCGGAACAGCCCCTTGTGATCGAATGAGAAGCCGCACTTCTCTTGGACACGTGCCGACTGACGATTCTCATCGAAGGTCTGGCACCATATCCTCGGGATACCTGCTTCCTCGAACCCGTAACGGATCAGCTCCTGGGCTGCCTCCGTGGCGAACCCCTGGTTCCAATACCTTCTGCCGATCCAATACCCCAGCTCCGCATCCTTGGGCCCGCTCTTCAGTATCTGCGGACCCAGCTCCAGGCCTACACAGCCGACCGGCCTGTTGATGGACCTGAGAACGATGGCGAAGACCAGCGGTTTGGCGAAGACGGTGCCGATTATCACGGAACTCTCGTCTACCGACTCATGGGGCTTCCAGCCGGCGGCAGTACCTATCACAGGATCGCTTGCCAACTCGAAAAGGTCCTCCGCATCGGATTCGCGCCACGGCCTCAGGATCAGACGCGGCGTGGTCAGCTGTATCTCAGGCATCGTTCACCCCTATGGGGCTCATCTATGATATCCTTTGTCGATGGGTTTGTCAGAATACAGGTCATCCCATATAGATACCACAAGGTCCCGAAGGAACATCCTATCCATCCCGTCCTCGACGAGGAGCATCGGCTTAGCACCGTCGTAAGGCAGCTCCTCACGCGCATCCGGGAGGAGCCTCTTGGCCGTCTTGGAGGGTTTCACAAGGAACCTGTCATCGTATATCCCGCCGACCACCTTCCCACGGTAGTACAGGATATACTCGCCCATCATCTGTTTGCAGGACATCCCCTCCGAAGGCAACTGTGCCAGCACCTCTTCTAAGCGCTCTCTGCTGGACGGCATGATACCTCTGAATGATTTGAAAAAAGATGTGAGGCCCTCTTGCGAGGGCCGAAAGGTTTCACTTCCTTCTGTTGCGGAAGGAGACTTTGGAATCCTTCATGTCGATTACCGCAGCCTCAAGCTTCTTTATCAGATCGGACATCGTCTTGGTGATGTCGTATCCGACCTCCTTCATCATGATCAGCGAACCGTTGATAAAGAGCCTCGCGGTGATGCTGTACTTGGGATTTCCGCCGACCTCGTTGTACCTGGACACGTGGATGGTCAGGGACTCCGGCTTGTAGATCTTGGAGACCTTGCCGATCATCGTCTCGATGTCGGCATAGATGGCATCGGTGTAATCCTTCTCATCATCCTCGAGACCGCTGATCTGGACGAACAGCATGTCCCTCTCCCTGCATGCGGAGATCAGCTCAAGGACATCATACTCTGTGATGACTCCGACGAGAGCGTTGCTCTCGAGGACCGGCAAGGTGGAGAATCCGCTGTTGACCATCACTGACACGGCATCTGCCACGTTCACATCCCACTCCACGGTCTTTGCGGATGTGGTCGCGATCGACTCGACGGTGATGTGGGATCTGGAACTCTTCTCCAGGTCGCCGATGGTCTTGTTCTCCTTCTTCCAGTTGTTGTCGATGATCTCTCTCATTCCGACGACACCGATCACGCGGTCGGTCTCATCCACTACAGGTAAGGTCCTGATGTCGTTCGCGACCATGATCGCAAGGGCATCGTCCATGAGGTCATGTGCCTTCACAGCCTCGACGGGGTTGGTCATGATCTCCCATACTTTGATCTCCTTGAGGGCCTTGATATCGTTGACGATATCGATTATCTTGTTCCTCTTGACGATCCCTACGATCTTCTTACCGTTGAGGACGGGAATCTGCCTGGAGTTGTTCTTGATGAACATCTCCGCGATCTCCGTGATCTTCATGTCAACGGTAGCGGTCTGGATGTTGCGAATCAGGTTCTTGACCTTAGCATCCAAAGTCACGCTCTTCTTCCTGAGGATCGATGAATATGTCACAACTCCCATGTACATACCGTTCTCCACGACCGGGAGATCCTGATAGTTCGACTCTTTCATTACCGATAATGCATTCGCGATGCTGTAATCGGCGCTAATGGTCGGGAATTCTGTGGACAAAATCTTCTCGACGGAGATACCGTCGATCTGCGATCTCAGCATTGATAGCTTCTTCAGATCTTCTAGGTCCTTTACACCCATTTTTACACCTCAGATTATGAATTTTCTTGATGAGGATTAATACTCTTCTATGAATTTCCTTGAATAGAGCGATTTTCTTAGAAATTGCATCAAAAAAGTTGAGGAATCAGCATAATCCAGCAGAGGTTGGATGTTCACTGTGAACTATTATATAGGATGGATAATCGGGGGGTCTGGTACTGGCTTATTTCCTGGCCGTCGTTGGATGAATGCCAAAGAGTGTCACGGGACCCTCAGCATCGGATAATCTGACCTTTGTTAAATATAGAATGAAGATGCGGATGCGCGCATATGCGCACCCGCGTTGAAAGTTTCAGAGGTCTGCGAAGGCCTTTCCTGCGAGGAGCTCGTCGATGATCCTCGGAGCGTCCTCTGCGGAGATGCGCTTCTGCTCGGTGGTATCCCTGTCCCTGATCGTGACGGTACCGTCCTTGAGGGAGTCGTAGTCGACGGTTATGCACCATGGGGTACCTACCTCGTCCATACGTGCGTATCTCCTTCCGATGGTACCCGAGCCGTCGTAGTAAGCCTCGACCCTGTGGGTGTGGACCTTCTCGTAGATCCTCTTGGCCATCTCGTCGAGCCCGTCCTTCTCCATGAGCGGGAACACTCCGACCTTGATGGGGGCGACTGCCGGTGCGAGATGCATGACAACGTAATCCTCCTTCTCGTCGTACTCGTATGCATGTTCCAGCACGGAGTAGAATATCCTGTCGAGTCCGTGGGAAGGCTCGATGACGTGGGGTATAACCCTTTCGCCGGTGACCTTCTCGACCCTCTTGATGATCTGGAAGTACTCGCTGCCGAGCTCGATCTCCTCGCCGTCGACGGTCACCTTGAGCTTGCCGTCCTTGATAGCGGAGATGGGCTGTGCGCCGATCGCCTCGGAGATCGCCTTGGCCTTTCCCTTGAATGCGGGTCCGAGGGCCTTGCTGTTGGGCTGGATCTTCTCGACCTCGGTCTCGCGGGGCTGATCGTACTTCTTGAAGTGCGTCAGGTCCTCTCCGGAGAACTGCGAGTGCCTGGAGAGGTCCCAGTTGCCCCTGTCAGCGATACCGACGATCTCGGTCCACCCATAGGAGAGGAGTACCTCCGCATCCCAGCAGTCAGCTGCATAGTGGGCCATCTCATCCTTCTCGTGCTCCCTGAACCTGAGCCTCTTCTCGTCGATTCCGAGGGAGATCAGGAGCTGCTTCGTCGTGTAGACGAAATAGGCGAGGACGCGGTTGGCGATGACGCCCTTCTCGACGGCCTCCTTGACTGTCATCGTGGTGAGCTGGAGCGTTGTATTGGGGATGAGATCCA
This sequence comes from Thermoplasmata archaeon, assembly GCA_015063245.1. Taxonomy (GTDB): domain Archaea; phylum Thermoplasmatota; class Thermoplasmata; order Methanomassiliicoccales; family Methanomethylophilaceae; genus Methanoprimaticola. The sequence goes on along the minus strand of SUSV01000001.1, from coordinate 194,224 downwards.
GTGTGCCGTTCTCGATCTCGGGGAACCGGACCCAGTCCTTGTCCTCGGGGTCGACGAACAGCTCGACCTCCATCTGGTTGAACTCCCTCATACGGATCATACCCTGCCTGGGTGCGATCTCGTTCCTGTAGCTCCTTCCGGTCTGGATGACTCCCATCGGGAGCTTCTCCCTGTTGTAGCGGTAGAGATTAGAGTAGTTGACGAAGATTCCCTGCGCCGTCTCCGGCCTCATGTATCCGACACGTGCGTTCCCTGGACCGATGTTGGTCCTGAACATGAGATTGAACTCCTCGACGGGTCCGAGCTCCCCGCCGCATGCGGGACATCTGATCTTGTGCTCGACGAATGCTTCCTCGAGCTGCTTGGGAGTGAGGATATCAGGGTTGTCGTAGAACTCCTTGACCATGTGGTCCGCCCTGTACGGGGCCTGACATTTCTGACAGTATGTGATGAGGTCCGCGAAATTGTCGAGGTGTCCTGATGCCTTGAAGACCTCCCTGGGGTTGATGGTCTCGGAATCGATCTCGACGAAACCCTCCCTTCCCTTGTAGATGGACCTCCACATCTCGACGATATTGTTCTTCAATGCGCATCCGAGGGGGCCGTAGTCGTACATTCCGGCTACTCCGCCGTACATCTCGAACGAGGGCCAGATGAAACCTCTGCGCTTGCATACCGACATGAGGTCGTTGCTGCTGTTGTCTGCCACGGTGATCACTTCAAGAGCGCCTTAAGGACGTCGACATCATAAATCATTCCATCGAGGTCGTCCTTGTTGCCGTGGACCGGGATCTGTCCGAAGTCGTGGTTGAGCATGAGCTTGGCGACCTCGCTGAGATTCGTCTTCTTGTAGATCGAGAGGGGGTTCTTGACCATGAAGTCCTTGACCTTCCTGTCGTCGTTGATGAACTTGTTGGTAGCCGCGTAGAACAGCGGGAGGACGTTTCTGTAGTCAGCGAGATTGCTGTCATCGGAGATTCCGAGGGCCTTGAGGGCCGCATCGTCCTTGACCTGGTCGTCGAAGAGGTCACGGTCCGTGATGATACCGACCATCTTCCCCTGTGCGTCCAGGACGGGGAGCGCGCTGACGTCGCTGATCCTCATCGCAGGTATGGTGTAGGTGAGGGGCTCGTCCTCGTATGCGGTGACGCATGTCGTGGTGACGGCATCCTCTGCGGTGAGGTCGGTCTTGATCGTGCTGACGATCTTGAGGAGGTCTGTGGGCGTGATGATACCGACCAGCTTTCCGTTCTCGACGACGGGGAGCCTGTGTATCCTCTTGCTGAAGAATATCTCCGCCGCCTCCTGGATCGTCGCATCGGGGGAGATCGTTATGATCTCCTTCTTCATGATCATCGACAGCTGGTCCTCATCGAACTTGCGGAAGATGTCCCTCCTGGAGACGATTCCCATGAGCTGTCCGTCCGAGGCGCGGACGACGGGGAGTCCGGTGAGCTTGTTCCTCACCATCATGTTGATTGCATCGTTACGTGTTCCGGGTACCTCGACGACGATAGGCGCGGGTACCATGATGTCTGCTACGGTCTTTTCCATTCAGTTAGCCTCCGGTGCTCTTACGACCATCACCGGACATGCGGCTGCCCTGACGACCCTCTCCGCAACGCTTCCCATGAGGAGCTTGGACATGCCTGTCCTTCCGAGGGTTCCCATGACAATGACGTCGTAATTCTGTGATTCCTCGAGGATTACCTTCACTGGAGTTCCTTCCTTGACCGCAACGTTGACCTTGACGCCGTTTTCCGCTGCAAGCTGCTGCACGAAGTTGACTGCGTCCTGTCCTTCCTTCTCCAGAGTCTTGTACACATTCATGACGGCTGTATCCATGGGCATGTTTGTCAAGACTGTCTGGTCGAGCACATACAATGCCGTGATCTCAGCCCCTGCCAACTTGGCCAGTTCGACTGCCTGCCTGATGGCGGGCTTGGTATATTCGCTTCCGTCTGTTGGTACCAGAATCTTGCTGAACACCATTCAACTCACTTCCTCGATTCTTCTTTATCCGGAACGGTGCGACGGTGCTGCACCTTTTGCCGTCGGTTCCCTCGGCACGGGGGATGACGGTCATATACCGTTCCGGTATCCAGCACGTCATCCTGCTCGTGCGATATAATAACTTGCTAGAATTTTTTAATAAGATGGGGAGTACACGTTCCGTGTCGCAACCCTGCTTCTCTAAAAGAGAAGCAATACGCATGGTCTCTTCGATGATATCGGGCTCACAGAGCATCCCGTTGTCCGTACCAACGGCGACATCCACGCCTTGTGCGATCATGCGCGACACGGGGGCCTCCTTCCCGAAATACGAGTTGGATGTGGGGCATACCACGATGGGCACCTCGGCCTCGGCGCATTTCGCCAGGTCGTCATCCGTAGCTTCGCACATATGCACGATGAACGCGGGGTCCAGGGAAAGCACCGTGTCGATGTCCTCCCTGATCCTCTCGCTGACATGTATCGCGAACGGCCTCCTTGCTTCGCGTGCGGCATCCGCGACCTGCTCCACGTAATCCGGGGGCATGTCCGAGATGCTCGGCAGACCTATCCCGTCCGCTACCTCGAGAAGCTCTGCGACCTCCTCGGGATCGAATTCCTTCGAGATGGGGCGGCCCATGATTATAGCATCCTGGCTCTCTTGTCTCAGAAGCCTGCATCCAGCCACACCTCCCTCCCTGAAATCGATGAAGGAAGCCGCTCCGTAGGATGCCGATGCGCGGTCGAAATCCGCCATATTCCTCCTCAGACCCTCCTCTCCGCACTCCCTCAGATACCTGTGCTTGAGACCATCCGGAGGGGCAACCAGGTCCTCCAGCGTCATACCCTTCGGGACTTTCAGACCATAGTCCGCACAATGCGTGTGGGCGTTGACGACATCCCATATGAAGGTGCCGCATAGATCGGGATCGTCAGGCCATCCCCTTTCCAGGGACATCCTCCCTTCGGACACCGTCAGCGTGTACGGCTCCATGGAACCGTTCTCGAGCATATGGCCTGCTGCAGTGAAATTGTCCCTGTCGAAGGCCCTGCTCATGGCACGGTCATCGGCATCCGCCGTAAAATAATCACGCCCAATATGGCTTCTTGGCGAACTTGTAGGCCATCATGGTCGCTGTGGTAGCCTCTCCGCAGGCAGTGGTGATCTGCTTGTACTTGCCCTCATAGGAGACCACATCCCCGCATGCGAAAATACCGGGGCGGTTGGTGGACATGTCGAAATCGACCTTGACGAGCCCGTCCTGGGTGAGCTCGATGCCCCAATGCTTGAGATCGTCCAGATCCGCGGATATACCGATGTTGATGACGACCAGATCGGTCGGGATCGTCTGCTTCTCCCCTGCAATATCGAGGGTGACGGACTCCACCTTGTCGGTTCCGTTGATGGATGCGAGGTTCGCGTTCATGATGGTCTTGACATCGCTCTTCTCAAGCTCCTTGACCGTCGACTCGTCCGCCCTGAACTCGCTCCTGCGGTGGATCAGGGTGGTGTCGGTGACAGAGCCTGCGATCATCGCCATGTCGATGGCACTGTTTCCTCCGCCGAACATGGTGACCTTCTTCCCGACGAGCTCCTCCTTGGTGGGGAGGATGTATGTGACGCCCTTCTTGAACAGCTCGTCCTCTCCGGGGCATCCCATCTTCTTGGGCTTGAAGCTTCCCATTCCGATAGCGATGATGACGGTCTTGGTGTGGTACTCGCCCTTTGTGGTTACGACTACGAGCTCCTCCTGACCGTTGTTGATCTCGTTTACCTTCTCCATCTCCTTGATGTCGCACCCCATGGATTCCGCCTGAGCATAGAGCTTATCGGACAGTTTCCTTGCCTGGATGGTCTCGAATCCAGGGTAGTTGTGTATACCCTTCTCTGGATAGAGGCTTACGAGTTGCCCTCCGACACGTCCGGACTCGAGGATCAATGTCTCCATCCCTTTGGATCTGGCATAGATTCCTGCTGTTAGACCCGCTGGGCCTGCTCCGATAATGACCGTGTCGTAACTCATCGGACGAGTTAATGAAAGTAACCGTATAAAATTGAGTGGGTGGAATCAGGTCACAGATGACCTCCGCGGTGGCTTATTTTTTTACTTAGTATGCGATACTGACCACGGAGATTGAAATGGACCAATCTGAACTTTACTCGGAGAAGTTGATGAATCTGATCCTTGACGCGTTGGATGAGATAGTCGTTATCCACGACGCCGACCACAATATCCTGTGGATGAACCACGCCGGAGAAAGATCGTTCGGCATCAATGTGGACAAGGCACTCACGATGAAATGCCACCAGCTGTTCGGCAACGCGATGCCCTGCGCGGACTGCGATGTGGGAACGGTCGTCATCGGAGAGCCCACGATGAAGGCGCCCAGGAAGAAGATCGTACCCAAGACAGGAGTCACGGTGGCATGCAAGACTGTGCCTTACTACAAGAACGGGAGGATCGAACTCGTCATCCAGTGTCTCCATGAAATAAAGGGAGAGTGAATTCAGTATGGTAAGCATTCCCGAACCAGTAGCAAGGATGATCAAACATCCCGACACGCACAAGGTGCTCACCACCGTATCCCCCGATGGACTCCCGCATGCGATCGTATGCGCCAGCCTCGACATGGACGGTTCCGACACCATCGTGGTCGCCGAGGTGTACATGCACAGGACCTGCGAGAATCTGAAATCCAACCCCAATGCCGAGTTCCTGGTCTGGCAGGGGAAGATGGGATACTCTCTGAAGGCCAAGGCGACAGGGAGGTTCACAGAGGGCGTCCCCTTCGACAAGATGTCCGCAGCCATGGACAAGTTCAACATGGCGGTCGTCGCGGTATGGGAGTTCCAGGTGACCGATATCTGGGACGAGAGCGCCACGAAGACCTCAGGCGATAAAGTGATCTGAATGCAGCCGAGACAATACAAGCTCCTGTCCGAGATCCTCCTGGTCATCGGGTCGATCGTCGTCATCAGCGGAGCATGCGTACTCTACTTCCTATCCGAGACGATGACGGGTGCGCTCCTCCTGATAATCGGATGCGGGTTGGTGCTCATAAGCCTCCCCACCTTCATGATCCTCACGCTGCTGGCCGGTGCCAGGATCATAAAATGATTCCGCGGGGCCTCGCCCCGTATCTTCTTTCACACCTTCATCGGAAAACCGATGTTTCTACAAGAATCGAAAAAATTGAAAAATAAAGGTTTGTTCGGACGGCGGTGCCGTCCGGATGTTTTAACAGAGCTCAGATGTCCCTGGAGTTGAGAGCCTTCTTGAGAACGGCAACTTCCTCATCGGAGAGTGTGATTCCCTTTCCCATCTTGCTTCCGTCAGGGGACCACTCCCTGATATCGTACTTGGGCTCTCTGTCATTCCAGCTGATCAGGTTCAGTTCCTTTGTCCATCCCTTCGAGGACTCGGAAAGGACCGCGATCTTCTCTGTTACTTCGTATTTGAAATCCACCATGAGATCAACGCCCTCGTTATTTATGTAATATTATTTAAAATAAAATACTCGCGCGCGCAATTAAAGGAATTGTCACCAACCGCGTCTGAAAGCCACCCAGACGGACATGTACACGTTGGCCCACTTCGGACGCCTGAAGATGGCGAGGGCTCCCCTGAACAGGGAGTATCCCTTGCGGAACGGCCTGACGGAATCGACATAATCGTCCGCATCCCATTCCCTGAACGTCTCCTGAGCTTTCATGAAATGAGGATTGAACGACCTGTCACGGTCGACCCATCTCTGATATGACGACAGATCCCCTTTCGCGATGCATTCCGCCGCCTTCCTTCCGGAGATGAGCGCCACCCCTATGCCTCCAGAGCACACGGGATTCGTGAGCACGGCGGCATCGCCTACGAGGCAGCATCCGTCCTTGACCGCCGGTCCGTCCCTTCCCACAGCGATGAACCTCTTTCCCTGCTCCAGGTACTCCGTCACGTCATCGGTGCCGTTGACGTATCCTACCGACCGGCACCCGTCCTTGCCGGGGAAGTCCCACCTGTAGGCGCCGGGATACTGGTCCGATACGATGAAGTGAAGCACGGTCGTATCCGCATCGCCTTCGACTATGTTGTTCACGGCGGCGAACCTCAGCTTTGGCCCGTGTCCGAACAGATTTCTCCTGACCGCCGAGAAGACCCCGTCAGCGCCGACGAGGTACCTGCAGCGGTACTCCTCACCTCCGCAGGTCACAACGTACGTCTGGCCGTCCTTCCTGATCGATTCTGCGGTCCCCTTGATGAAGGTCGCATCGCTACCGCCCCTCAGATCGCTCAAAAGCCTCACGCGGTCTATGATGTGCCCCTCGACGGGCACGTCTATGTCCACATCGCCGCAGGATATCCTTATGGTATCCACGTCCCTGACGATGCAGCCGCGGGGGACATCCGCCATCGAGAGCATCCTCTCGCTAATGGCCTCCCCGCATGTGCGGTGATAGCGCTCGTAATGCTCACCGGACATCCTCTCTATGACGGTCACATCCCTCACGCCGCATCTGGTAAGGTGGTATGCGGCGGATGACCCTGCGAGGCCTGAACCGATGATGAGAACGTTGCACTCCTTCACATTCTCAGAACCTAATCGCACTATTAATAACTCTAACTTCCGATTTTTATGGTATACAGTATAACTGATTCTCTTTCATATAGAATGGCTGGTCATACGAAAATAAAAGTTTCAGATAGTTATTCCGTAATACGGAATATATGGGAAGGGAACCTGATGGCTGGGCCAAACAGTGGTTGCAGAGGATGAGAGAGAGACTGGGGGCAAAGGTCTGACAGTGGAGAAGATCGGAAGGAGCCACTATGTCTATTGGGCATCCACGCAGTGGGTGCCCGGAGAGAGCAGGCGGAAGAAACTGACCGAATACATGGGCATCCTTGAGCCGCCGGGGAACCTGGTGATATCGTCCGAGATAGATATCGAAAAGATGAATCCCAAGGCAATTGCAGCGGTGCACATCGATGTCAACGAGTGTGAAGCAGGTTGGGACCGTCGTGTCCCGATGAACGGTCTCCACTTTCAATCCTGTTTTTGAAGAGCCAGATGCTTGGAACAGGACTTCCACTTTCACTCACCCCTTTATCAGACTTATATATCGAAAAGAACAGTTAAGTTCGTGTACCGCTCCATAACCTTCCGCATCGATCCAAACTCGTCTCAAAGGAGGTTCATAGATGATTCCATCGATATCAACTGCTACATCTACAACGGTCTCCTGGTCGCGATAAAGCAGTTCTACGGAGGAGAAGGCAGACTGCCTTCTCAGATGGAGTTGAACCGCATAAGCACCAGGATGTGGAATTCGAACGAATGGATGCATCGCACCTATCAGAATGTGATGAACGACACCGGAAAGCGTGTACTCCAAGCCGTGAAGAGTTGCAACCCCGGCTTAGAAAAAAAGAAGAACGGAGCGGGGCCCGACCCTCCGCTGAGATCCCCCAGGTTCAAGAAACCATGCAGATACAGATCCTTCGGGTATCTGTCCAACAGATCTTTCGCGGTGGTGACATACGCGGATTCCAACGGTAGACCGAAGCGGGGACTGAAGTTAGGGAAGATGGAAGGCATCCTGAGATGCTACAACCAGAGGACACCGCTCCCCGGCGTCCCGAAGACCTGTACCGTCGGAAGGAGATGCACGGGTGACCGCATGGAGTATTTTGCGACGATCCAATGCGAAGTCGAGGACGTCCCCATCGGGGACACCGACAAAGCAGAAGCGACCTGGATCGGCATCGATATAGGAATCTCCAAAGTGGCCGTCCTTTCGGACGGCACCGTCTACGACAATCAGAATATGCGCAAGGAGTTCGACGACGGGATCAGAGAGCTTCAGAGGAAGCTCTCTAAGGCCACGCCGTTCACATCCGAATACAACAAACTCAAAGGGCGTATCGACCGCAGATACGCCAAATTGGTCAACAGACGCAGGGATTTCATAGAGAAAGTGTCCAAGGAGATAGCCGAAGGGTACGATACCATTTGCATGGAGGATCTTTCCGTCAAAGGGCTTCGCAGAATATCCCTTTCGCCTGCCATGACCAACAGTTACAACGATGCATCCCTTGGATTGCTGACGAGGAGGATCTGCGATAAGGCAATGGGAGCCGGTCACAGGGTCGTCTTCATTGATCCCAAAGATACAACCCAGGAATGCAGCGATTGCGGGAACATAGTGCAGAAAGGTCTCAAAGTACGGATCCATGACTGTCCGCATTGCGGACTGGTCATGGATAGGGACCTGAACAGTGCGATCAACGTACTGAACCGGGGTAGACTCGCTACCCCGTCCGGATAACGGACGAACAGCCCTTGCCCACGGGCACTTCCTGTACGGTGCGGGCAGATTACTGTACGGGATGCTTCCGATTTATTCCGTAAAAATCGGGAGTTAGAGTTAATAACCGTATAAGTCGGTTGCATCGTCATGAATACTAAGCAGGAGATCATCGACGCTATGAACCGCGAGAATGACGGCACCGCGCCTCCGGCGCTGTTCACCCAGACCGGTACTGTCGGTCAGATGGAAGCATGCGGCGCGTATTGGCCCGATGCGTTCCATGACATCGACAAGATGATTGAGCTCGCGCTCCAGCCTTCGAGACAGTTCGGTTTAGCCACGGCGAGGATACCCTACGACATCACATCCGAGGCCGAGAGGCTCGGCTGCATCGTCTCCGAAGGAACGGTGAACACACAGCCCGCGGTCATGGGTTCCAAATACAACACGGGAGAGATCATGGAACCGCCCGAGGACCTCATGTCCGTCGACGAGTTCCTTTCGGGGGGAAGAGTCGCCATGCACCTGGAGGCCGCACGGAGAATCTCGAAGGAGCATCCGGAGCTGTTCCTCACCAGCAACATCATCTCCCCGCAGGGGGTCGCTGCATTCCTGGTCGGGATGGAGAACTTCATGATGGGGACGTTCATGTGCCCGGAGACCTGCATCAAGTGGATCGAGAAGGTCGCACCCTACCAGTATGAGCTGGCAGGGGCGTTCTCGGAGGTCTCCGATAATGTCATGATAATCGTCGATGCCTCCGAGGAGGTAACCCCTCCCGAATCCCTCGACACGTTCACGATCCCATTCCAGAAGGAGATGATGTCCCATATCAAGGAGTCGTTCTCTCTCGTGCACACATGCGGTCAGACATCGAATGTCCTCGAGATCATCGCATCGCTCGGAGCGACGGCGGTCTCCGTCGAGTCGTTCGGAGACCCTCAGAGTATCGTCGACCGGATAGGCGACAAGACCGTACTCGCAGGCGGGGTTGATCCCATCAAGACGCTTCTGCAGAGCACTCCGGAGGCGGTCATCGATTCCGCCAAGAAAGCCGCGGATGCGGGATACGGCATCATCATGCCCGAGTGCGGAGTGCCTCCCTCGACCCCCGACTCCAACCTGCTGGCACTTGCCGAATACAGGAGCAGATGAACATGGATTTCGACCAGGCGATACTCGACCGCCATTCCGTAAGGCAGTATGAACCTAGGGAACTCGGACAGGATGTTCTTCAGAAGCTGCAGGCGGAGATCGACAGGATCAACCAGGAGAGCGGCCTGATTATCAAGCTCTATACCAACGAGCCCAAGGCCTTCGGAGGGCTTCTCCTGAAGACCACCGTGCACTTCAGGGGGGCCGTCAACTACTTCGCCGTATCGGGTCCCGAATCCCCCGACCTGAACTGGAAGGCGGGCTATTACGGTGAGATCCTCGTCCTTTACGCCCAGACACTGGGGCTCAACACATGCTGGGCCCTGCTTGCGGGGAAGAAGGAGGCCAAATCGGATCTGGACGAGGGATACAGGAACGTCATAAGCATCTCCGTCGGATACGGTGAGAACCAGGGCAGACAGCACAAGAACAGGCCTGTGGAGGAGGTTGCTGACCTCGAGGGTGCACCCGACTGGTTCATCAGGGGCGTCAACTGCGCCATGCTGGCGCCCACTGGAAGGAACAGGCAGGCGTTCAGATTCGAAAGGGAAGGCGATAAGGTCAGGCTCATCGCGGGAAACAGCACCCTGTCGCAGATCGATAAGGGCATAGTCAGATTCCATTTCGAATACGGTGCCGGAAAGGACAATTTCACCTGGATCGAATAATCCGGGCTCAAACTTTTTTCTCGCTTCTTTTTAGAATCCCGGATCAGAGCTCACGCTCTGCCGATTGATTTTGAGAAAAAATGGCGAACAGGAAGGGATTCGAACCCTTGGCTTGCAGCTTAGGAGGCTGCCGCCATATCCAAGCTAGGCCACCTGTCCGTTGGATGCCACTATATGGGAATGACATAAAAATGTTGGCATTCGGAGAACGCTGAGGTGGGATGGGGCCTCTGGTTTCCCAGAGGCAGAATGGGTGATGCACACCGGCCCCTCGGGACCGGTTAAGATGTTTGGGGATGCGCTCCTTTTGAGCAATTATCATATCGCGGACCACATAGATAAACATCTTTTTGTAATTCTTGTAATAATTGTAAATTTCATTATAGTTGTTATTATATACCATGAACCCCTTCTAGATTCTGGGGATGCGCTCTGCAGTCTGGTCGTAAACGTAGAATAATGATCGCGTGCGTGACGTTCGAAACGACGAAGGTCACCGATCCGATCCAGTTCTACGAAATCAATCGCGTCCACATAATCCACTATGTGCGCGATACCAGCAACCAGAGCAACAATGTATACCAGGAGTTCTACGACCGCGTGAAGGAGATCATCAAAAGTGATTCTCCCCGCGAAGTGGAAGTGGTCGAGCATATCGGAAAGGTGTCTGATTTCACCCTCATGCTGAAGACCGTTCTCCAGATTCTCGAATCGGAGCACGCCGAGGCGGAAAAGAGCGGTGAGGATTGCGAAATCTTTGTCAATATCTCCTCCGGAAGTTCCGAATATGCGGCGGCTTCGGCGATTGCGGCGATGATGGTGCCCGGCACCGTCCCGTTCTCGGTCGGAACGAAGGAATACACTGTGGACGCCGAAGGCGTCAAGAGAAACTACTACATCGACAGCAAGCCTGTCGGCCTGACCAAGACCACTTTTGATCCGAGGAGCCTTCCAAGCTATTCCATCCAAATCCCGGAAGAGCACCTCGTCCGCGGCCTTAGGATCCTGGACCAGAGGAATGCTGCGAAACAGTCGGTGACCAGTGGAAAGATGGTCGCCGCCCTTAAGGAAGCGAAACTGTGGTACAGGGATACGGATTCCGTATCCTCTGAGCGTAAGACCAGTCAGCGTCAGACCGAGGCCGTCTACTACCAGAGGGATTTCATCAACAAATGGTTGGAGAACGGCTGGATCCGCAAGGATGATCTCACGGGCAGATACGTCGTGACGTACGCCGGACGCAACATCACAAGTACCTTCTACACATTGGAGTGAGGTGCCCATCCTCACTCCGGTCATTACCCTATCCAACCCCTCAGCTCGGGCTATGGCGACTTTTTCATTTCGCTTTGAGGACCTTACATTCACAATTTACCGCTGTTTTACTTTATATATTGTCTTGAATAGCCAGCATATTTGAAATGCGGCCGCCCGCCTCTAATAACTAACATTACAAAAATAACAAACATAACAAACAGCTGTTATTATACTCATTCTTCCATATAGTAATTGCAGCCCCCAAGACTGCAGGTGAAAGAAATGAACTACAAGCAGACCCTACTGTCCCCTCTGCCTCCGAGCAAACTGAGGGAGCAGAACTACATGAAGTACGACAAGTACGGGTGCAGGATAGCACGCGACAAGTACAGCGAGATGAACACCATTGTGGCGTTCTTCGACTGAGATGGATGGATCAAACTTGTTAGAATTACACCCGAGAGGGTGTTAAGGAGTTTTGGGGGAGTTGGGGTGAAAACCCCAACATCACTCCTTCTTATCGTCTTTCTTTGCGATGTCCCAGACCTGGACGAAATCGACACGGTCGACACCGAATGCTGCCCTGAGGTCTGCAACGATCTTGTACTTAGCGATAGGCCAGTCCTGGTTGAACTTGCAGATCTCGGCCTCTGTGACGACGACCTTGTCAGCCTCGATTGCGACATCGAATCCGTCTGCGGTTCCGAGGTTGAGCTCGATGATTGCCAGTGCCTTTGCCTTGTCGTCGGTGATCTCCTCTGTGACTGTGAAGACGTACTTGAGGTCGTGTCCGGCGAGCTGGTTGTTGAAGTCGACCTTTACACGTCCTGCTGCGACGGACATGACGACTCCGGTCTTGTTGCCGAGTGAGACGGTCATTCCGGGGTAGGGCATGATCTCCTGCTTGTAGAACTCTTTGAGGGGGTGGAGCTCGATGAGCTTGGGGTTCCTTGCTCCGGCTGCCTTCTCGCAGGGGATTGTGACGGTTGTCTCCTTTCCGATCTCTGCTGCCTCGATGGCTGCCTCGAGGTCGGGGAAGAGAGTCTTGTTTCCGCAGAGGTAGACCATAGGAGCGTACTTGACCTTCTCGTTGAAGATTCCTGCTTCCTTTGCTGCCTCTGCATCTGTTGTGTCATAGAGCCTCTCGTCTGCGTCTGCGATGTATGCCTTGTAGTTAAGGCGGATGAGCTTCTTTGCGTCTGCCATGATGTTCACCTTTATAGGTAACTAATTAGGCCTGCCGATTACGTCACCTATTAAAAACATATCGTAAGAGAACGAATTTGGCTGGAACGATTGCGGCGGACAGGACGCTGGCCGTGATCTGGATGACTGGAATGATGCGATTGCAACGAGGAGTAGAAGATGGAGCCGACTCTGAGATTCGAACTCAGGACCTGCTGATTACAAGTCAGCCGCACTACCGGGCTATGCAAAGTCGGCCTGTTGCAGAGCTCTGTATCATCATCTCATTTATATTGGTTTGGATGGCCAATCATTATATGCGCACTGGCCATGGCATGTCTGTAAGGAAGCGTGTTCCAATGGGTGGCTGCAGCGGAGGTTCTTGTTCATCGTGCTCTTCATGTTCCACAGGTGATGAGAGAGACAGACACGAGCTCCCTCCCGGGATGCTCGACAGGTACAGCCTCGACCAGTCCGTCGCCGATGGTGCGCTGGTCTGGCTGGAGGTGCTCAGATGCCCAGACGGACCGAGGATCGCCGATGCGAGCCTCCAGACCCTGCAGCGCGTATGCGATATCAACGGGGGACGTACGTTCGCAGCGATATTCGGAGGGGTCGATCTGAAGCCTCTCTACCCGATCATATTCGGATTCGGTGTCGGCACGATATATCATGTCAGGGACAAGGATTCGGAATGCTACGACTCCAACGTCTACTCCATCACGCTGTGCGACATAATCGACAGAATATCCCCGGCCGTCGTGGCGTTCGGTGCGACGGACAGAGGGGACCAGCTGGCCGAGAAGGTATCCTCGATGCTGGCGATAGAGCCTTACAAGGACTGCACCGGGATCAGCATGGAGGGAAGGATACTCTCCACGGAACCGGCTCCCCTCAATCAGTTCCTCATGGATAACAGAAGGAAATTCCCTCAGGTCTGCACCCTGTCGGAGGGCAGCTACGAAGCGGTAGAAGGCAGGACCGGCCACGGAACCGCGATCTATTGGCAGACCTGGAAAGAATGATTTTTCAACCATCGCGACATCACGCCGTCCAGATAACATGGGATTTTTCGACAAAGCAAACAACTCATTCAAGTCCTTCTCGGACCAGACCAGCAGCAAGATGAAAGAATCGGAGCAGATCAACAAGGTCAAATCCCAAATCCGCGACGAGGAGAAGAAGGTTGCAGAGAACAAGAAGACCATCGCCGACGAATTCATCCTGTACATCGAGGACAACGATGAGGCCCACATGGACAAGATGAAAGAGCTCGCCAAGGAGGCCGTCGAGGCACAGAAGAAGATCGAGGAGCTCAACCAGCAGGTCGAGGACATCAAGGCACAGGGCCACGAGGAGAGGGAGCAGATCAGGGCCGACGAGGCTGCGAAGAACGCAGAGATCGATGCCAAGGAAGCAGAGGCCAGAGCCGCCAGGGAGAAGGAGAAGGCCGAGGCTGCGAACAAAAACTCCGAGTGATTGGAGAATAAACGAAGGGGGTCGCCCCCTTCTTGATTTTATCATAACTTTTCGAAAGGGACCTGCTCCGCATGATGCGGGAGGCTTCCGTCAAATCATATGGCTGTCGCGACGGCCCATCATCGCGATGCCGTTGGACCCGGATGGAACTATTGCATCCGCTGTACTGGCAAAAAGTGATATGGAGATGGTCCCGAGGATCATTCCTCGACTTCGGACTCGTCCGGGGTGGGAACGATGATGACAGGGCAGACGGCGTTGGCGACTATGTCCTGCGATACGCTTCCCATGACCATCCTGTCGAAACGCGACCTGTCCGGCCTTCCGACAACGATCACATCGCACTGGAACCTGTCCGCCACCTCGATGATCGTGTCCTCGGGTTTGCCGACCTCGATGATCGTGTGTGCATCGGCACCCTGCGACAGCGCCTTCTGCGAAGCTGCCTCCATGTATTCCTGGATCGAGGGGTCCGGATTCTCCGGATCCATCTGCTCCTTGGAGACGACCGTCAGGATGTACAAAGGTTCGTTCAGCGACACCGAAAGCTTGGTTGCGTAATCCAAAGCTGCCTCTGTATCCGGCTTCCCGTCATACGCCAATAGTATGGTCATTTCAGGTAAGAAATCTCTGACCAAGAGTTAAAGCTTTACGTCCTAAATTACGTAAACGCTGGCATATCGAACCCACCTTATCCGTGGGCCCCGAGCCCTGAAGAAGGCCGGCGGAAGCGGTTTCGTCTCCTTTCATCGGTCGCATGACATAGTACAAATATCTCCGATGCTTAGGCCACTTCTATGTATGTCTATATATTGGGAGGATTCCTTGGAAGCGGGAAGACCACCCTTTTGATGAAATTGGCATCGATGTACACCAAGCGCGGTCTGAAGACCGCACTCCTGGTCAACGAGTCTGGTGAGATCGGTGTCGACGGAGCGACCCTCAAGGCCGAAGGATATGACGCCATCGAACTGCCGGACGGATGCATCTGCTGTTCGCTCTCAGGAACGCTGCAGAGCGCTCTTCAGAACATCGTCGAGGACATCGATCCCGACATCATCATCATAGAGCCCACAGGACTTGCACTCCCCCATAAAGTCAAGGAGCTCGTCACGAGCTCGGGCATCGAGACCGACGGAACATACATCATCGGAATCACCGATGTCGAGAGATTCCAGATCCTCGTCTCCAAGAAGGAGGAGTTCATAAAGAAGCAGATGGAGGCAGCGGACTTCGTCCTCATCAACAAGCTCGACCTCGCGCAGCCCGGACAGATCGACGAGATTAGAGGATGGTTCGGCAAAGAGTTCCCCTCCAAGGAGGTGTTCGCCATCTCAGCCAAGACCGGAGACAACATGGATACGATTTACGGGATGATGAAATGAGCGGGGAGAAGACTTCATTGGAAGAGGCCGGCGGAGTAGCATCCGGAATATCCGGAAGGATCGGATGCTGGAACGCAGATGCCGAGGCAAGGCTCACGAAGGCCATGCTCGAGGTAGGCAAATGGGTCGAGAAGGAGGCTGGCGCCATGCTCGGGCACATCAAGGCAGCCGTCACGCTCGATGACGGAACCGGCGTCACATACAACCTCACAGACCTCAGGAACGGTGTCGAGAAGCACGGGAACCTCGAGCCGCAGGAGAAGGTCAACTTCACATTCATGAGCGCGGTGCTCGACATCGATGAGCACGAGCTCCAGCACATCATGTATCACGCGGTCGACGACAGCGGACTGTTCTATGAGATCGATGAGCATGTGGAATGCCACTGCCACGACCATGAGCATCATCACCATCACCACGAAGATGGGGAGTGCTGCTGCGGTCACGATCACGACCATGAGCATCATCACCACGACCATGATGAGGAATGCCACTGCCATGATCATGATCACGAGCACCACCATCACCATGAGGATGCTGAGTGCAGGTGCGAACATCACCATGAGCATCACCACCATCACCATGATGAGGAGGAGCACTGTCATCATCACCACGACCATGATGACGATGACGAAGAGGAGTGCGAGTGTCACCACAAGCACCACCATCACCACGATCACGAGTGATTCTCAAATCTGTTAAATAAGAAAAAATCCGGCCCCATCTCCGGGGTCGGAAAATCGTTTTCAGTCATCCATAACGTTCTGTTCTTCCAGATACTGCAGGATCTGCTTCCTGAGAGCACCGAACTCGGGATTGGTTCTGTCCCTCGGCCTTGGCCACGGGACGTCCACCACCTTGAATATGGTGGAGGGCCTCTTGCTGAGGATAACCACCCTGTCCGAGAGATAAAGCGCCTCATCGACGGAGTGCGTGACGAAGATGATCGTCCTCTCGCTGTGGGTGATGATCTTGTCGAGCTGCTCCTGCATGATGTTCCTCGTTTGGGCATCCAATGCTCCGAATGGCTCATCCATCAGGATGACGGCAGGGTGCATGACGAGCGCACGGGCGATACCGACACGCTGCTTCATTCCTCCGGACAGCTCGTGGATACGGGAATTGGCGAACTTCTCCAGTCCGACGGCCTTGATGTATCTCATGGCCCTCTCCTCGCGCTCCGCCTTGGGTACCCCTGCGACCTCCATTCCGAACTCGACGTTCTTCTTCACGCTCCTCCACGGGAAGAGAGCGAAGTCCTGGAACACCATTCCGCGGTCGGAACCGGGGGATGTGCACTCCTTGTCGCCCATCAAGACCTTTCCGCTTGTTGGCTGGAGAAGTCCTGCGATGCAGCGGAGGATTGTGGTCTTTCCACATCCGGAAGGGCCTACGATGGAGACTAGCTCTCCTTTCTTGACATCGAGAGTGAAGTTATCGACGGCGACGGTCTCGCTATCATCAGTGACGTAGACTACACGGAGGTCGTCTATGGACATCAGGGTCTCGCCTTCGGGGATGTGCGCATAGAGCTCGTCGGTACGGTCGGCACGGACGCGCTCCTTACTCCACTTCTTGCCTTCAATCTTTATTTTCTCAGTCATCAGGCATCAATCCCCATTCTCTTTGAAACTATCTTAGAGACATATTCCGCCAAACTGGTTGTCAGCAATCCTAAGACAGCGATAACTATGATTCCGGCAAAGGCTTCTGGGAATGCACCATACGTGATCATATTTGCCACATAAAATCCGATTCCTCCCAGAGGCGTTGCATACAATTCAGCCGCCACGATACACATCCATCCTATTCCCAATCCGACTTTCACTCCGTTCATGAGATACGGAACTGTAGAGGGGATCAGAACCTTGAGGAAGATCTGAAGGTTAGAGGCCCCGAGTGTTTTCGAGGCATCTACCAAAACAGGGTCGATCTTCGTGACTCCGAAGATTATGTTGGTCAGCAGAGGGAAGAATATTCCGATGAAGACAACGAGCATCGCACCCTCCTTGTAA
Organism: Thermoplasmata archaeon; assembly: GCA_015063245.1. GTDB lineage: Archaea > Thermoplasmatota > Thermoplasmata > Methanomassiliicoccales > Methanomethylophilaceae > Methanoprimaticola. Next base: position 176,784 of record SUSV01000001.1, on the reverse strand, counting down.
CCATACAGAAGGATGAACACAGGCGCCCATGCAATCGGAGCTATTGGTCTCAGGACCTCGATCCATGGGGTCAGGAATTCCCTGAGAATCTTGAAATTACCAAGCAGCAATCCCAATGGGAGCGCCACTACCAAAGCCAGAAGGAAACCGTAAATGAATTTTGTAAGACTGGCTTTGACATATGTCCCCAATGACAATCCTGTGATAGAATCCCCGTTCTCGATAAGATCGAAGAGAGCATCAAATGTCAGGAAAGGATCTGGTATGGCAGGATTGACGGTCACTCTCGCTATAATCCACCAAACCCAAACAAACACTATCAGAGAAATCACCGTGATGCATGCTGATCTTGCAAAACGATGGTATTTGTTATGTTTGTCGTACTTGAACTCCATCGGGATTCCTCAACTACAATAGTGTATCGTTTAACAGATATTAAGGTAAATGTTCGGTCCGGGCACAAGTGGCCGGACCGAGTTTGCTCAGGATTCCTGAATGACCCTCTGATACTGAGGCTCCCAAATGATTCCCGCGTTGATACTGGGGTCTGCGACAATCTGCTGATAATTAGCGAGGTTTGTCACATAATAGATGGTGTCATTGCTTGTGCTCTCTCCTGCAAGGTATGCCTGAGTCTTGAGTCCAAGGTTCTTCGCGAGAGTCATGAGTTGGATATGCTGGATCGATGTTGTTCCGGGAGTGCTGAAGATCAAACCGCCCCAAGCTGCTGCATTCTCAGAAGATACGGTGAACCTGCCATCCGAAACGCTGTAGAATGCAACTCCTTTCCTCATGGGAACATCGGAATCTGAATCATCGAGGACACTGCTCTTAATAAACAGTCCTGATCCCTCTGAGTTGACACGGGCAACGAGGTTAAACGCCTTGTCCTTGACCTCATCTGATGTGATGTATCCCTGGTTGATCATATTGATGGTCGCAGGGGGTGCACCGAGGAAACCGATGCTGGAGTCCCCGTTGATGAGTGATGTTGCGATCCCTCCTCCGTTGGTGGCGTTGGAGATCGTGACCGAGGTTCCGTACTCTCTGAAGAATCCCTTGTCGATTCCGACATGGATTGCGATCTGATGGATATCTCCTGAGATAACGGCGACGGTGACGCTGTTGCTACCGCCCTTGAGCGATTCCTTGTTGCTGATTGCGGTGGTCAGATATGTATCATCCACATAATTGTTAACGAATCCGTCAACGTTTGACACCTCCTTCTTCAATGCACCAACGGAATTGAGGTCAGCGATGAGTGTCTTCATGTCGTTCTTGAGTGTTGACAGACTGCCGTCAGAAGAGTCTGCATAAAGATATGTGATAGTTCCGAGAGCATCTTTGACCTCCTTGTCTGTAAGACCCGGAACTTTGGACTTGGTGAAAGAAACGAGGTCCGCATACTCCTGAGAGTCTGGATCTGCCAGCACACCATTGATGTACTGTACTGAGTCATAGTATCCTGCGAGGAACTTCTCGACACCTATCGGGTTGTTGTGAATATAATTGTAGTTGGCTGCGACCACACAGCATGTGTGTTCCGGGAAGAAGTTGTTGGTAAGTCCGAGAGAGACGTAATCCGCTCCGGAACCGCTGCTATCGTCATCATCGTTGTTCATAGCGAATACGGTGACGACTGCTGCTGCAACAACAACTACTGCCACGATTGCAATCAGTATTTTTTTGTCCATAGGATCGCCTACGATGCTAACACATCCATATCGATATATTATACCTATGGGAAATGTTTGTACAATTAGGATAATATTATTTCTGACAGAAACAATAAGGAAAAGTCAGTTCAAAGGTTTCCTGACATCGGCGAACTGGAAATCCATCATTTTTGGCAGATCCGATACATTCACCTTCAGCTGCCATCCGACCTTCCCTGCGCTGAAATACATGTAATCTGCATCCTGGGCGGTGGAATCGATGGTGATCCTTACAGGACGCTTGGTGCACAGCGGCGAGCATCCTCCGTGGACATACCCCATGAGGGGGAGGAGTTGATCGGATTTCAGCATCGAGACCGACTTCTCGCCTACCGATGCGGCGGCCTTCTTCAGGTCCAGGTCGCCGCTAACAGGCACGAGGAAGCAGTAGTAGCACTTCTCCCTGCCCATGGTCATGAGGGTCTTGAACACCCTGGAGGGATCCTGGCCGTTGGCCTTCGCCATTTCCAGGCCATTGATGAACTCCCCTTCCGAATGGACGGTCTCGTAGTGAATCTTCAGCTTGTCGAGATGCCTCATAGGGTTAGTCTTCGTCTCCATGGTATGCCTTTTCCATCCCGCTGAACGTTCACACTATTTATCAAGATGCTGATACACCGGTCATGAGGATCCTCATTCGCGGAACGGTCCAGGGAGTCGGCTTCAGGCCGACGGTGTACCGGTCCGCCGTCAGCGTCGGTGCTAGCGGAAGCGTTTGGAACAACGGCTCCGATGTCATCATCGAGACCGACAGGGGAGAGGACCTCTTAGCGGAGCTTCAGAGGAACCTCCCGCCTCTGGCGAGGATAGACTCAATCGAGAAGCACGAATCCGATTTCAAAGGTGACGGCACGTTCAGCATCATCCCCTCGGAGGACAGCGGGAGCGGGGCATCGATCCCAGCGGACAGCGCTGTATGCGACGAATGCCTGAAGGAGATGTTCTCGCCCGGAAGGCGCAGAGGTTATCCGTTCACCACCTGCACGAACTGCGGACCGCGTTTCACTCTACTCAGAGGGATGCCTTACGACCGCCCCCTGACATCGATGGATACGTTCCCCCTCTGTCCCGAATGCTCGAAGGAATTCGCGGACCCTTCCGACAGGAGGTTCCACCACCAGACCGTCTGCTGCCCCAAATGCGGGCCCAGATACAGGCTGGAGAATGATTCGGGGATCATAGAAACCGATGACCCGATCGGCATGCTGGCACAGAAGCTTGATGAGGGCTGCATCGCAATCGTCAAAGGCTGGGGAGGCATGCATATCTGCTGCAACCTCGACAGACTGAAGGATCTGCGCGAGTGGTACGGAAGGGAGGAGAAGCCGTTCGCTATAATGGCTAAGGACATGGAGTCGCTGAAGAGATACGGCAGACCGACGTCGTTCGAGGAGGAGCTCCTGACATCCCCCAACAGGCCGATAGTGCTCGTAGAGAAGATGCAATCCGACATCACAGAACTGGCGTCACCGGGCCTCGACAACATAGGGATGTTCCTGCCGTACACGGGCATGCATCATATCCTGTTCTCGAAGCTGGAGCATGACGCATTGGTCATGACATCGGCCAACCTCCCGGGGGAACCGATGATCGTCGATGATGACAGGATCAAGGAGCTCCATGCTGATTATTACCTGCTTCATGATCAGCCCATCCTCAACCGTGCAGATGACAGTGTGGTAAGGGCATTCCAGGGCAATACACAGTACATCAGACGCTCCAGGGGGAATGTCCCCTATCATCTGAGAACGGATTCGAAAGGCTGCGCCGTGGGTCTCGGACCTCAGGAGAACCTCACCGCATCGGTAGCGGTCGATGGGTCGATATGGCCCACACAGTACATAGGGAACGGAGAGAAGATCGGAGTTCCAGAGTATCTTGAGGAAGCGGTCAGAACCCAGATCGGTTTCCTCAACTGCAGACCCGATATCGTGGCCATGGACCTCCATCCGGGATATGCGAACAGGCCTCTCGGGAAGATGCTGGCACAGGAGTATGATGCCCAGCTGATCGAGGTGCAGCACCATTGGGCGCATGCCGCCTCGCTGATGGTCGATAACGGCATCGACCAATGCGTCGCGCTGACATTGGACGGAACCGGACACGGAGATGACGGGACCGCCTGGGGAGGCGAGGTCCTGCAATGCGACTTCACGGGATACAGAAGGGTTGCCCACCTGGAGCAGATCCCGCTCCTCGGCTCGGAACGCGCCCTCTACGACCTCAGGAGACTGAGATTCGCCATAGACATGATGAACGGGGACAGCAACTCCGATTTCACCGATTCGGAAGCAGCCGTCCTGAGCAAGCTCATGGATCGGAGCGTCAGGACATCGTCATTCGGAAGGGTGCTCGACGCACTCTCGTATTCGCTGGGAGTGTGCAATGTAAGGACCTATGACGGAGAGCCCGCGATGAAACTGGAGCCGCTCCTCGCGAAAGGAAGTCTGGTTGATGGTTTCGAGACCGAGACGATGGACGGAGTCGTCATGACAGCACACCTCTTCCGCAGAACATCGGAAAGGAGAGAGGATGTCGCCTACTCTGTCGTGTACAATATCATGAAAGGACTTGTATCATCAGCCGCCTCTGCGGCGGAATCCGAAGGCATCGGATACATAGGGCTGACCGGAGGGGTGTCGTACAACCGCACGATAACGGAGATATTCATGGACCTCGTCGCGGAGACCGATCTGAAGCCTGCCATCCACAGGGATGTTCCCAACGGAGACGGGGGCGTGTCCGTAGGACAGACCGCCATCGCCCTTCATCGTCTTTGAAACGGATTTCATATCTGGTACTTGGATGGCCGACACATCCATCCATATCCCTTTATCCTTGCTTCACATACCACCCCCAGATAGGAATGAGCAACACACTTTTCGTACTCCTTGACGGGGCGGAAGACCACCCTAATCCGCAAATGGGCGGTAGGAAGCCGTATGAGGTCGCGGAGATGCCATTCCTGCACGACAGGGCGCGTTTCAAATACACTACCACCGGAAGGGGCTACACGCACCTGTTCCTCAACGAGTTCTTCACAGGGCATCCGCCGGAGATGGCCAGAGCCGCCATAGAAGCGATGGGCTTGGGTCTTCTCGACATCAAGGATCCCAAAAGAACCGCATACCGGCTCAGTCCCGCGGAGATCAAGGACGGTATGGTCCATTGGAGCTATCACACGGATGACTTCAAGGACAGGCTCAGGGAGACCGTTGACAGGAACCTCTGTATCCTGAAGGACTACGACCCGCAGATCAGATACTTCATCGGAGGCAGGGCGATCCTTACCCTGGAATCAGATTACGTCCCGGAACTGCCCGGCCCTCCCGTCGACACACCCGTCACTGACATACCCGGAACGCTCGGAGAGTTCATCCGCAGGATATACGACGACATGGGTGGTGTGACGGAATATCCCTGGGGATGCGGCAAGTTCGGTAAGCAGTACCCGCCCGTTGAAGGGCTTCATGACCTGTTCGCAGTCTCGGACAGCCCGACAGCCCTCGGAGTATGCGCATCCCTAGGATTCGATTTCAAGCTCGTGGATGAGGTTGAGGACAGATTCATCGTCGCCAAGGAGGAGCTCGAGCACAGGGATGTGTTCATCCATATCGACGAGGTCGACGAATACAGCCACCAGAAGGACCCGTTCAAGAAGAAGGACATCCTTGAAAGAACGGACAGGCTCATGGAGAAATACTTCTCCGACACCGAGAACATCATCTATTTCGTCGACCACGGGACCTCCAGCCTCACAGGGGAGCACATACTGATGAACGTGCCTCTCTGGACCACCATAGATATCAACAAGGGATCGGAAGAAGTCCTCCCGCTCAACACGCTTGTCAGCACATTACTCAAGAACAAAAGGTGAACACAATGACGGAATTCGAAATACCGCCGTCCCTCGGGCTCTACGGGGACGAGAAGATCGCAAAGGACATCCTTTCCCGCATCTGGGGCAAGAGAGGTGTGTTCACCTGCACGGTGGCCAGCACCATGACATCCAGCATCCCCGGCGTCTCCGACGCGGGGGATACACCTGAGCTCACGCTCTACACGGGGGCCGCCGACGCGGAGCTCCTGGTCAACGGCAGGACCACATGCATCAAAGGAGTCCCGATCAACCCCGGAGGAATCCCCACGCCCGCTACGCTCACCAAGGCCGCCCTGGACCTCTCCGGGATGCAACTCTTCATCGTCAACGGCGGATGCTACGTCGAGCCGGACATCCCGTACTTCTACCTCGGAGGTAAATGCGGTCAGAAGATCACGACCGCCCATGCCGTCGAGAATGTGAAGACGATCTATGAAAAAGGATTCAGGCTCGGTGAGCAGCTGGCGAAGGATAACTCATTCGTGATCATCAGCGAGAGCTGTGCCGGAGGCACCACCACCGCGCTCGCGGTGATGACTGCCATGGGAGTCCTCAAGGAGAACCTCGTCAGCAGCAGTTCGCCCAAGAACCCGAAGGAGCTGAAGAGCAGGCTCGTCAAGGAATCCCTCGAGACCGCAGGCCTTCAGCCCGGCGACCTTGCGGATGATCCCCTGAAAGCGATCGAGCTCTTCGGAGACCCGATGATGCCCGCCAACGTCGGCATCCTCTGCGGTGCCGCACAGCACGTACCGGTCATCGTCGGAGGGGGAACGCAGCTGGCAGCGGTCATGGCCGCCGCGGTCAAACTCCACCCCGAGATTATAGGGAACTTCGTTCAGGGAACCACAAGGTGGCTGATGAACGATCCCAACTCCAGCATGAAGAGGATCATGGACTGCATATCCGATAAGGTGCCCATCCTGTACGTCAACGTCGATTACACGGACAGCCCGTACGAAGGGCTCCAGGCGTACGAATGGGGCTACATCAAGGAAGGTACCGGCTGCGGAGGGTCGTCTGTCGGCGCGATAATAACATCGGCGGGGAAGATCACAGCGAAGGACCTCCAGGACAGGGTCCACGAGATCTACGAAGACATCATGCAGATGGACTGATCACTCTTTGAAGAAGGAACGTGCCAGCGTGAGCTCGCGCTGGGTGTTCACATTGACGGACAGCTCGGGCCAGTTGGTCTCGAAGAGGACCTCCTCCAGGTAATCCCCGTTCAGGGTCTTCTTGCGGTTTATTATGGAAACGCCCGAGAGAACCCATGAGTTGCCTCTGCTCTCGCGTGTATATGATGGTGTTATTCCCAGTCCGCGAACCGTACGCTCGTCAATGACCGCCAGAAGCGAATCCATCATACCGGGTACGAAATAATCGATGATGGCATCGAAGATCTCGGTTGTGATGAGCGGGAGATCGGACGGTGTGGTGAGGACATATTCCCCATTCATGCACTCCAGCGCCTGATGGAGATCGCCCATGAAGTCGTCTCCGGAGGTACGGACCGTCTCGACACCGATGCTGTTGAGATACTTCTCGGTCTCAAGGGTGTTGTCGCTGACGGATACCAGAACGCGTTCGATCTTCTTCGAGGCGTTGAGAGCTTCGATCACCCTCTCGACCGCACACTTGTCACCGACCTTCATCATCGGCTTCTCGATACCGCAGCGCCCCATGCGGGTCCCTTTCCCTCCAGCATGGACCAGTGCCTCCATCAGATCACCGACAGTTCCAAAGCGATCCTGAATGCCAGGAAGAGGAAGAATGCCAGGAAGGGCCTGGTGACCTCGTTTGTAGCTCCAAGGATGTCGCCGTTGACCATGCCGAACACCCTGTTGGCGGTCCTGGACATCACAAGCCCCATGATCGTGGATACAATGAATCCAACAGCAAGGAATATCGCCGCCGTCTTGATCGCGAAGTCGTATTCGACATCGAAGAGCGTGTTCATCAGGACCGCTCCCAACGCTGACAGGATGGCGAATGCGATGAATGATATCACGAGCGACAGGATCGCGGACCTTCCTGTGGTCCTCTCCACCTGTCTTGCGGCCATCCCCTTTCCGGGCTTCCCGTTTGCTGCTGCGACGACCATCGCATGCTTGACGAAAACCTCGATAACAGGGAATGCAAGGAGGATCACAGCATCGTTGCCGTACATGGAATAGAATGCGACCGAGCACAGGACGGTGATCATCGCGACACCGATACCTCCCGCTCCGACAAGGGTATCCTTCAATGCACGGATGTGGTCGCTCTGCTGTCCGGAGACGATCATACCATCCCCGAAGTCCGTGAGACCGTCGAAATGGAGGAACTTGCTTCCCGCATAGACGGTGAGCAGCATCAGCACGGCTGTAGCCATCCCGCTCCCGAAACCATATTCGCGGAAGAGCCAGACGAGCAAAGCGGATTCGAGTAGAAGGAGCGTTCCGAAGATCACTCCGACCAGAGGCGTGAGATGGAACCTCGTCTCCATGGCATCCATGTCCTCCTGCGTGATATTCATATGGAATATCGTGTAGAACGACACCAGTGACTTCAGCGCTCCCAAATCGATGCCTCCGGTACACCCTGGATGGATGCAATAACCTTACCGATGGATAACAGGTCCTGACATAAAATCTATCGGTTTAACAATCGAATAATGAGTTTTGAGATGGCAGGGCGATGCCTGCCACCTCCGGCATTCACCAGAATACGATGATATAGGTGATGATGAAGAAGAGAGCCAGGATCGGTCTGGACAGCTCGAACGATGCTCCGACCTCGCTGTCGCTCATTCCGTTGAGCTTCTTGTCGAACAGCTGCGCAAGGATGAGTCCGATTATGACCGCGAACACGTTGAGCAGGATCATCATGAGGACATCCTTGAACTCTATGTCGACCTCTATGAGGATGGGGACACAGGAGAACACGATGCATGCTATGAGCGAGATGACTACCGCCACGATGAATCCGGGGGTATCGACGCACCCTGTGTAACGGGAATCCTTGTTGACCTTGCTGAAGTACAGCGTCGATACGACAGCGAGCGTCACTGCGATCTCGAAGGCAGGCAGGTAGAACAGCGCATAGCTTGTGATCTCGAACCTGAGGTCGTCGTCCCAGGTCGGGCCGAAACCGCTGATCATGCTGTATGTGACAAATATGAACAGGAGTAACAGTGCCGGGACCATGACGGACGCTGCGCTCACGGATTCGCTTCCCTTCTTCGGGAACAGGCGTTCGCATACGTTCATCAGGCCCTGTGTCGGCTTGAACCCGTAGAATACGAACGGCACCGCTATGACGATGAGCAGCATGAAGGCCCATATGTCGGCATCGAGCGCGTTGTTCAGGCACTCTACGATGATGATGAGCAGCAGCATTATGGCAGCGAGCATCACTCCGACGAACGGGAACAGGCTTAGGTTCAGTCTTGAATTCTTCTCATTGGAGCTTCCCTTGAACTTAATGACAGTATAGCGGGAGAACAATCCCTTTACCACCTTGTTCTCGGAAGCCTGGACATTATCCTTCGTGTCTTCAGGCATTTGAGTACATCCCCTACTCTGTCCAGTAATAAGGGACACGCAGATTAAATAGTTCGCCTGAGGGATCGCAAGGCCGTCTCGTCGAGCGCTCAGAACGGGAACAATCCCTCGAAGAACAGCTGTATATGGATGCCGAGGAGTGCATAGAGAGCGAAGCATACTGTGAGCATGAAGATGATCGATGTCAGCTCCACGAGCCTCATGCAGCGCTGCACATCCTTCGTCGTAGGCATGGGTCCGCTGCCCATGACGTAGACTCCTTTCTTCTCCATGGATATGCCCAAAGCCGCAGAGACGGCGGTCATAGGCCATCCGCTGTTGGGGCTCGGCGTCTTGGTGTGCTCGGCCTTCGCCGCGGGAACGGCGGCCCTCCAGTCCATCCTGAGGAACAGTGCCGCGAGAGCGACGAACAGAGGCGATACCCTGGATGTGAACCAGCCGAGGACATCGTCGAACTTCGCAGGGAAGAATCCGAGTCTGGCATATTTCTCGTTCAGGTATCCCCACATGGCATCCATGAGGTTGGAGCACCTGAACATGATCGATCCCATGATCCCGAAGAGACCGAAGTAGAACGTTGGGGAGAGGATGCTGTCGACGAGGTTCTCGGACACCGTCTCGCAGCATGACGAAGCGATGTGCTCCGGGTCCATCCCCTTGGTGTTGCGGCTCACGATCATCTGCACCTTGGAGGCCGCATCCTCGACCCTGCCGCTGTCGAGATCCTCGCAGATGGGGTCGCAATGCTTCCTGAACGAGAATATCGCGAACTGTATCTTGAAGATGAATGCGGTGACGACGATCCATGCGATCTCGCCCCAGAGTGAATCATACTCGCTCACATAGTGGTGCGTAGCCGCGATGATAAGCAGCCCCAATCCTCCGAAAAGGACGAACACGAGGAGATATGCGAGGAATCCAAGGACCGATGTGAATCCGGATGTACGGTTCTTGATCCTCCTGTCTATTGCATACAGTAAATTCCCCATCCACCTGAGCGGATGGAACGTGTTGGGGACGTCGCCTATGAAACGGTCGATGAGTATGGACAGGACCACTATCGCCAATGCATCCAGCCATAGCTCCAAAGGGATCACCCGTTGATCACAGAATCGGCGGCAGCGAGGAAACGGCAGTTGCGCTCCCTGTCCTTGACGCTGTAGCGGACGTAGCTCTTGAACTCCGGTCCGAAAGAGGCGCAGTCCCTGATCATGATACCGTGTGAGAGCATCTTCTTCTGGAACTCCGCACCGTCCATGCCGAGGCTGCTTATGTCGTTGAAATAGAAGAACGAATCAGATACGGGTCCTGCCGGGAAGCCGATGCTGTTGAGCGACGAGTTCATGATCTCCGACTCCTCGCCCATCACTGCCGCGGCCTGATCGACATAGTCCATATGGTCCCTGATCAGGACCGTCGCAACTGTCTGCTCGATCTGACCGACATTCCACGTCATCCTGACCTTCTCCATCTCCGAGATAATGTCGGGGTTGGATAGTCCGAAGCCTATCCTTATGCCGGGTATGGCGAACGACTTCGTCAGCGATGTCGCGACGATGAGGTTGGTGAACCTGTCGACTATACCGGAGAGCGTTATATCCGCGTATCCGGGGACCAGCTCTAGGAGAGTCTCATCGAGGAAGACCAGCACTCCGCGGTCCTCGCACTCCCTCACGATGCTGATGATCTTATCCCTGGGCTCCACCCTCCCGGTGGGGTTGTTGGGGTTGCATATGTAGAGCGCCTTGGTGTTGTCGCCCACATTGTACATGAGGGAATCCAGATCTATCCTGAAATCGTTCTCGGGCGTGAGCTCGTTCCATACGATGTTGGTTCCGACGATCTTGCACTGCTGTGCGTACTCGGCGAAACCCGGACGGCTGAGGACGACATTATCGCCCGGTTTGAAGAATGTGTTGGGGACGTTCCTGATGATATCGGATGACCCCGCTCCGACCGTGATGCATTCGGGATCGATGCCGAAGACCTTGGAGATAGTATCCTTGAGCTCTGCACAGGAATCGTCGGGATAGTGGCCGATATCCGCCACTGCCGAGGCGATGATCTCATCTATGCCCTCGGGAGGTCCGAACGGATTGAGGTTGTGACTGTAGTCCTCTATATCCCGGAGCTTCCAGGCCTGACCGCCGTGAACCGTCTTCGGCAGATCGGAGAGCTCCTTCCTCGGCAAGATGCGCCCCTTCATGTTGTCCATGTAAGGCATTTGGATATATTCAACTTGTGCCAGAACCGTCAGTCCATCATCGGATCTGCCAGAGTCCCTTCACAAATCTGTATCGCCGCAGATTCTGCTCCGCAACCCAAGACGCATGTTTGCAGTGATAGAAAGTATCGGCAGCTCCAGCAGCGGGCCGATCTTGTCGATAACGGCCAATCTGCGCCTAGGCATCAGTAGCAAGAAGATCGCCGAATCACAATCGTAACGTCATATGGCGTATTCGGTTCAGTGATTGAGCCTCTTCCACGCCTCGCGCAGTTCTGCCGGCACATCCTCATCCGAAAGGGATGCCATTTTCGATTCGGTACCAGCCTGCAGGGCGGTCTCATAATACCAGACCTTGAAATCCAGGATCTGCAAGAACGATTCCATCTTCTTCATCTGTTCCCTCATGGCATCCCTGCGGGAGCGGAAGAGTTCGAGGCGTTTTCCCAGAGAATCATCGCCCTCCTCGACGAGTTCTATGAATTCCTTCATCTCCTTGATGGACAGACCCGATTCCTTCAGGCATCCCAGGACCTGCAGTGCCTGATATGACCTATCGTCGAATACCCTCATGCCTCCGCTGCTCCTCTCTACCTGGGGCAGAAGCCCTTGGCTGTCATAGTAGCGTATGGTCGATGCGGGAACGCCCGTCGCTTTTGAAAGTTCGCCTACGGTATAGATCATTATGATTCCCCTACCGGAACAGGATATTTTAAAGTTACATCTATGACTTTAATTAACTTTAAGTAGTTAATGTAACTTTAAGTTTATCGATCAAAGGAGCCGATAAGATGCCTATAGAGACAACATCATGCGTCAAAGAGAAGCTGAAACTGACGGACGAGTGGGACAAGACCTTCAGATTGTCCGATAAGGTGGAACACACCAAGGACACGTTCGTCAATCACTTCGGCATAACCCTCGCCGCTGACATCTACAGACCCAAGGGCGCAGAGGGCAGACTTCCCGCCATTGCCGTATGCGGCCCCTTCGGTGCCGTGAAGGAACAATCATCCGGACTTTACGCACACGAGATGGCCAAAAGAGGATACCTGACACTTGCTTTCGATCCCAGTTTCACCGGAGAATCGGGCGGGATGCCGAGATACATGAACTCCCCCGACATAAACACCGAGGATTTCATGACCGCGGTCGATTATCTGTCCAACCGCGATGATGTGGATCCGGAGAGGATAGGTATCATAGGGATATGCGGCTGGGGCGGATTCGCTCTTAACACAGCTGCCATAGACACCAGGGTCAAGGCCACCGCGGTGATGACCATGTACGACATGTCACGCGTGGTCTGCAACGGATACAACGATTCCCAGGATTCCAAGGAGGCCAGGATGGAAGCCCGCAGGAACCTCATGGCACAGAGGACGAAGGACTTCGCATCCAATGAATTCCACACCACAGGCGGACTCCCCGCTCCCGAGGAGCTCCCTCCGGAAGGGGTGCCCGATTCCATCAGGCAGTATGCGGAATACTACAGGACCGAACGCGGATACCACCCGCGCTCGCTGGGTTCCAACATGAGCTGGTGCGAAACAGCGTCCACATCCCTGCTGAACACACGTATCCTGAGGTTCGCGGACGAGATCGAGAGCGCCGTGCTGCTGGTCCACGGGGAGAAGGCCCATTCCCGTTACATGGGCGAGACCGCATTCTCCCTGCTGAAAGGGGACAACAAGAAGAAGATCATCGTACCGGGAGCGATCCATTGCGATCTGTATGACAGGTACGAGTTCATTCCCTTCGATTCCATACAGGAGTTCTTCGGAAAGTACCTCTCGTAACGGATTATCCTTGTGTTTCAGGGACATGGCGGATACAGTACGTATCCGCCTATTTTCTTTCCCCATCGGAGGGAGCTATTCTATCAGATACACCCTCATCATAGGTATTGTGGAGTTTCATCATAGTGAATCCGATGTGTATACCGAAACCGTCGCGGAGTACTGATCTGAGCCCTGTATTGATCATCCCGTTGGACAGCATGTTGGCATCCTAAAGGGTGATGGTGTGATTGGACAGGGCGAGCAGGAACATGTCGACGAGTCCCGAGATCACCGTCGCCATTACACCTGCTGTCCTGGTGTCGCGGTTATCGTATGAGATCTTCAGGTGTTCGAACATCATATCTTCGAGGTAGGACCTGTATTGGAACGAGAATTCCCTGTCCCGTACTCTTTCACAAGCGGGACAAGGTAGCGTTCGTTCTCATCGAACAGCTCCTGGAATGCCGGGATGAAGGCTGTGAAATCCACATTCTTCCCTCCGGTCCTTTCGAATAGATCTTTCAGCAGGGACATCTGCCTTTCCTTGATGGAATCCGATGCTGCTTCGACGCTCTTGAAGTGGTGATAGAATGTCGACCTGTGGACGCCTGCTTCATCGCATATCTCATCCACGGTCACCGTAGCGGTATCCCCATTCTCGTAGATTCTCCAATATGCTTCCTGTATCGCGAGTTCCGTCTTTGTGCTAGCCCTGTCGTATCTCCCCATTATTTCTAACAACCTAACAACCTAATTGTGTTCACCGAGGGATAATGTAGTGGCTAGTTTTTCCTCGTATATGGAGTGTGAAAGTATAATGTACCAAAAATTTTGGATGCTGGCTGTAAACTTAAGCGGGCCCGTCGGGACTAGCTTAAGATGCTAGCCAGACACTTTGGAAAACGGTACATTATACCCCTTATAGGGGATAATGTTGGTGCATTATAGGTCATTTGATCAAAGACACAATGATTGGAGCTGCTTTGAACGCACGTTCCATCTCATCGACCGTCGGCGCACGTGCGCTGTATTTCGCTGTTGTAGCGTAATGGGTGAGTGCAATCAAATCATTGCAGTATTCATTTTCAATCGGTGCCCCGTCAGGGAGCAATTGAACCAACATCAAAAGGTCATGCACCTTACCGTACGGAATCTCCAACTCCATCAAACGGGCTTTGAGGCTCTTCTCGACATATTGCTGCAGATGGAAACAGATGATGGTGACCAGTTCGTCATCGTTTTCTTTGACAATCTGCGCTACGCGTAAATCCTCGGCTGCCCTGGCCCTCAATCCCTCTGGAGTTTCATGCGGTTCCATAAACTACCTTTCCTGTTGATAGGATCTCACTGACTATTGTGCAAGGATTATTCTTCTCTGCTTCGATCTCCTCCGGAGTGAAGACTAGTAGATCCAATGCAACACCAAAACGTCCTAAAGAACGGCGTATGGCAATTACACGTTCTGTCCAAGATAGGTCAGTATCCAGAATGACTGCCACATCCAAATCGCTGTCCTCTGTGGCTGTTCCTTTTGCTACTGAACCAAAGACTATGATTGCTTTTGGATCAAAATCTTTTGAGACCTTGTCCACAAATGCGCTTACCTTGTCCTCGAACATGATAGTCCTTAATCTCAATTCTACATTATATAAACTGAGCAGATGTTATGACGTATACTGCCTTGTCTTTTATCATACTTTCGTGTTTCTAACAATTTTTGAATAACTAATATATAAAACTATGCGGGCCCGTCGGGATTCGAACCCGAGTCCGGAGCTCCGGAGGCCCCTATGCTATCCAAGCTATACTACAGGCCCAAATGAGAAGGAAAGAGAAATTTGCCGGGGGTTAGATACTCCCCCGGCGATCCTGAGCCTCCTGTTGAGAGGGAGGAGGCGAATGAAGAGTTGACTTTCTCAGTCCTTCTTTGTGAACTCGGTGTATCCGCAGCATCCACAGGAGACACGGTCTGCGTGGATTGCCATGAATGTTCCGGGTCCGCATTTGGGACAGAACTGTTTGGTCCTTGTGACGGTGTTTCCGTCGACCTGGTAAGCGTTAGATTTCTTTGCTGCTGCCTTGGGTGCCTTTGCCTTTGCTGCCATCTTAATCACTCCTCGGCTGCTGGGGGCTCGTAAGCCTTTGCCTCGATTCCGTTCCTCTTGAGGAGGTAATCCCTGTCGAACTCGAGTGCTGCTTCCTTGCTCTCGTAAACTTTTGCGTATCCCTTGGACATGCCCTTTCCGTAGACGGACTCGATCGTGTCGACGACGACACAGTCTCTCTTGGACTTGCATGCCTTGGCGATCTCTTCTGCGACTGCGTTCCTTCCGGGTGTGCTCTCTCCATCGTGGTTGATGGTGAAGTACACCTCGACCCTCTTGGACAGGGGGTTGTCTTTCTGCTGTGTGATTTCCATCTTCATTCTTCTTCCTCCATTCTGAACAGCATCTGTTCGATTTTGGATCTGATGCTCTCATCCGTGGTGATGCGCATCATGCATTTTCCGGGCCATCCGTAGATGATGTCGGAGCCGAGCGGTGCCAGGAGGATCACCGGCATCAGAGCCAGATCCTCCTCTCCGTCGACCTTTATCAGTCCACCGGACCCTTCTATGCGTCTGCGGATGCAGTCCACCAGTTCCCTGGTGATCTTCCCCGCAGGGTTGACGACCTCGTCCTTCTCCTCGTCCTCGACGAGGATGGCGAACTCGGTCATCTCGCGGCGCTCCGTCATCCCGTCGTAGATCGACAGGAAAGGCGTCATACCGTGCTTTCTGAACGTCAGGGATACCACGTCCCCGACGGTGATTAAGGTTGTTTGAGCGTGAAATTCTTCGAGGTCGCTGTCGTACAGTTCCGTACCCAGCTGCTCTTTGAAGACCTGTCTGTCCTTCTTGGGGAGGACGAGGTCCTTCTCGAACATCAGCGGACCTTGAGTGCGTACTTTCCGTTGGCGGAAATACCCATCTTCTTGGCGATCTCGGACTTCTCGAAGTCGAGCACTGCAAGGTATCCCTGCCACTCCTTCGAGGTCTGACCGCCGCAGCGGGGGCACACGTCGTCCTCAGAGATGAAACTGCACTGCTTGCATGCCTTCTGGACTACGACTGCCATCACTCATCACCTTCCGAATCCTTGTGCTTCTTGGCATCTTCCTCGATCCACTGGAGCTTTCCCAGTCCGGGCTGCCTCATTGTGAGACCGATCTTGCTGTCCTGGGGGTTCTTCTCGTTGAGATCGATGCTTACGACCCTTGCCCTTACTACATCTCCCACTGCAAGGAATCTTCCGCTGTCCTTACCTACAAGCCTCTGGTTGGTCTCGTCGATGTCCACACGGTCATCCATAACCTGGCTGATGTGCAGGAGTCCGTCGAGGGGACCGAATCTGACGAATGCTCCGAACTTGAGCACTTCGACGACCACCCCTTCGATGATCTCGTTCTCTTTGGGCTTGAAGACGATCTGGTCGAATTTCACTGTCTGATAGACTGCTCCGTCACCGTGGACGATGCGTCCGGGGCCCTCGGGCCTGACGTTCCTGATCAGGACTGTGAAGGTCTTGTCCTCACCGAATCTGCCCTCGTAGGCATCCCAGGTGAGTTTGTCGATGACGTTTGCGATGTCCTCTTTGAGTTCGGCCGGTGGGATACGGACGACCTTTTCGACTTCTGTAAGCATGTACATAGCGTGCCCTCTGATAACTCCCGTTAGTGAGGACTGTTATATAAAGTATACCCACGCGTAATAAAGAAATAGGAATCTGGATGAGAATTGAGGGGGCGAACCCCCTCGGTTTAGAGTTTCACACGAACAGGACAGCTGTCACCAGACAGATGGTGGACAGGAGCTTGACCAGAACGTGGATTGAAGGTCCGGCGGTGTCCTTGAAGGGATCTCCGATGGTGTCTCCGACGACGGCCGCTGCGTGAGCGGGTGACTTCTTTCCGCCGTGGTTACCCTCTTCGATGTACTTCTTGGCGTTGTCCCAGGCTCCTCCTCCGTTGTTGAGGAAGTTGGCCATCAGGATACCGACGATGGTTCCTCCGATGACGAGTGCCAGAACTCCGGTGTATGCAAGGTAGTCCATGTCGTAGATGTCGACGAGGACATACTTGTAGATGAGTCCGAAGATGAGGGGCACGAGGATCGGCAGGAGTGCGGGAAGGACCATTGCACGGAGTGCTCCGCGGGTTGCGATATCGACACAGCTTGCGTAGTCGGGCTCCTGTGTTCCTTCCATGATTCCCTTGTTCTCGCGGAACTGCCTGCGGACCTCCTCGATCATCTCTCCGGCTGCCTTGGAGACGGCACGGATGGCGAGTGATGCGAAGTAGAACACGAGGACTGCTCCGACGAGTGCTCCGACGAAGATCAGAGGCTCTCCGATGTTGATGTTGAAGACAGCAGAGAGTGTTGTGGGTGTTCCCTTTGATGTCTTGACGTCTGCGACGACCTCAGCGATACTTGCGAAGAGCAGGAATGCTGCGAGTGCTGCAGATGCCATTGCGTATCCCTTTGTGAGGGCCTTGGTTGTGTTTCCTGCGGAATCGAGCTTGTCGGTCCTGTTCCTGACCTCCTCGGGCTGGTTGGACATCTCGGCGATTCCTCCACCGTTGTCGGTGATAGGTCCGAATGTGTCCTCTGCGAGGATGAAGGCGGAAGATGCGAGCATTGCGATGGTTCCGACCGCTGTTCCGTAGAATCCGAAGATCATCTTGTCTGCGAAGTCGGGTGCTGCGAAGTATCCGAGTGTGTAGGTCGAGATGATTGCGATGACGATACAGACGACGGGGAGGACGGTGGACTCCAGTCCCATTGCGATTCCCTCGATGACGTTGGTAGCTGCTCCGGTCTCGGATGCTGCTGCGATTCCCTTGACGGGCTTGTGGTCACCGGTGTAGTACTGTGTGATGTAGACGATTGCGAGACCGAGTGCGATTCCCACGACTCCTGCGATGAAGAAGTAGTACCATGAGTCGATCTCGTCCTTAAGCAACATGTAAGTGGTCAGTCCGAGGAAGACCAGGTTGAGTGCGATTGTGACGTAGTATCCGATGTTGAGTGAGGAACATACGTCTGCGTTGTCGTCCTTGAGCCTTACGACAAGGATTCCGACGAGTGATGCGATGAGTCCGAATGCCATGAGGACAAGGGGAAGGAACACCCAGTTTGCTGAGAAGTTCAGTCCCATTCCGACGACTGCGGATCCGATGACCATCGATCCGATGATTTCTGCGGCTGTGGACTCGAAGATATCTGCTCCACGTCCTGCACAGTCACCTACGTTGTCTCCAACGAGGTCAGCGATTACTGCAGGGTTCCTGGGGTCGTCCTCAGGGATTCCTGCTTCGACTTTTCCGACGAGATCGGCACCCACATCGGCTGCCTTGGTGTAGATTCCTCCTCCGAGCTGTGCGAAGAGAGCTGCGAAGGATGCTCCGAATGCGTATCCTACGACGAGACGGAGTGTTGTCTTGAGTGACTCATCGTCCTCAACTCCCCATGCCATCTCGTAGACGAAGATGACGAGGAAGAGTCCGATGAGACTGAGTGCGGACACTGCGATACCAGAGAGCGCTCCTCCCCTGAATGATGTCTTGAATGCATCATTGAGGGAGGTCCTGGCTGCAGAAGCTGTCCTGATGTTCGAATTGACGGAGACCTTCATTCCGATGTATCCGGAAAGGATAGAGAATGCCGCTCCGATGACAAATGCAATCGAGACCTTCCAGTTGAGGTAATCTTCGAAATCCTCATTGAGTCCTGCAAGGGCTATGACGACTGCTAATACCACAATCACGATACCGATTGTCTTGTACTGGCGCTTCAGGTAAGCCATTGCACCAGTCTCGATAGCGTTGGAGATCTTCTGCATCTCAGGAGTTCCCTTGTCAACCTTCCACACACTCTTGAAGAAGTATGCGGCGAAGATGACTGCTACCACTGCAGCAACCGGAATCATGAAAAGCAGATTGTCAGTACTGAATACGTCAATCATTTGATCATAACTCCATTTGGTTGAGCGTCTGATTACTCAACTTATATTTAATGACAAGGCAACATTCTCTTTAATATCCCTTATATAGAGGAGCGATGTCCCTCCGATATTGCGGTTTTATGCTTCCGACGGGCATGAATCCGCGCCCAATAGCCTTTTTAACTTCATGTCCCTAGCCCGCCGACAGAGATGACATAATGTCGAAGGAAGCAGAACTCGAACTGATCGAAGTCGATGATATCAAAGTCAAGAAAGGAATGACCGTTGACGAGCTCATGAGGGCCATGAGCGGAGCAGGCGGATTCACCGCACAGAAGCTCGCCGATGCGACGGACATCCTCGAAAGGATGGAGAAGGACAAGGACTGTCTCAAGATCCTGTCGTTCCCCGCATGCATCATGGCGACCGGAACACGCGGTGTCCTCGTCGACATGGTGAAGAACAAGAGAGTAGACCTGATCATCACGACCTGCGGATGCCTCGACCACGACATCTCGAGGACCTACGAGCACTACTACCACGGGGACTTCATGATGGACGACGCCAAGCTCAGGGAGGAGTACGAGATCTCAAGGCTCGGAAACGTCCTTGTACCAGACGACTGCTACGGAGAGGTCCTCGAAGGAGAGATCCTCCCCATGTTCGATGAGATCTTCGAGGGCAAGGACTCCATGACCACCCACGAGATCATCTGGGAGGTCGGAAAGAGGATGAACAACGAGAACTCGCTCATGTACTGGGCATGGAAGAACCAGATCCCCATCGTCGTCCCCGGAATCACGGACGGTTCCTTCGGATGCCAGCTCTGGATGTACTATCAGACCCACAGGAAGTTCAGGATCGACCTCTTCGGTGACGAGCAGATGCTCTCCGAGATGACAAACCACGCGACCAACACCGGTGCGCTGATGATCGGCGGAGGAATCTCCAAGCACCACGTCATCTGGTGGAACCAGTTCCGCGGAGGACTCGATTACGCGGTGTACCTCACCACAGCCGAGGAGTACGACGGATCGCTCTCCGGAGCAAGGCTCAGGGAGGCAATCTCCTGGGGTAAGGTCAAGCCCGAGGCCAAGAAGATGACCGTAGAGGGAGATGCGACCATCACCCTGCCCATGATCTACGCCTCACTCGTCGATAGGCTGGAATGAAATTGGATAAGATACTCGTACTCTCGGGCGACGGGATCGGCCCCGCTGTTACAAGATCCGCGGAGATGGTGCTGAATGCATCAGTCGGATCGCTGGAGATCCTTCACGGCGATGTCGGCCTCGGCGCCTACGAGAGTACGGGTAGCTACCTGCCCCATGACACGCTCGACCTCATCGATGAATGCAAGATCATACTGTCGGGGCCCGCAGCCGTTCCCGCGAACGTCAAGAACCCCCTTGCGACATTGAAGATCCAGCTGGACCTCTATGCAAGGGGAAGGTTCTACAAGACCCTGGCCCCCGACCTCGGTGTCAAGGATATGGACGTCACGCTATGGAGCAGTTACAACAACATAGCCAGCGAGATCTCCGAGGTCAGTGATTTCGACGGCATAACCATTTCCAAATACATCAAGGACAAGGCCTACAACAGGATGATGACCGCCGCCCTCTCCGATGTCGAGGCGAGAGGTCTCAAGAGCGTCGTATGCCTCTCAAGGGAGGATTTCTTCCCCATCAGCAGCGGGATGTTCAACGAGGCCTTCGACCAGGCGTTCGGCTCCCGCCCGCTGGAGACCAGGCACATGAACGTCAAGGACTGGATGTCCGAGATATTCAAATACCCCCGCCGCGACGACTGCATCGTCTGCGTCGACCTCTACAACCAGATCGTGGCTGGAGCGCTGTCGGGACTCGCTGGGAACGAGAACCTTTACCCAACCGTCTACAAGGGAACGGATTACTCGCTCTACGAACCGAACTTCGCGCCCGAGATCGAGGGATTCGAAGAGGGATTCGTCAACCCCACATCAGCCATAATCGCAGCGGCGGAGATCTTGGCGAACATGGACCTCAGAACGGAAGCGAGGAGGATCATCGATTCGCTCTGCGAGACCTACAAGGCGGGGGAGCGCACACCGGATGTCGGAGGCAAGCTCTCCACCAAGGAGTTCACGGATCGCGTCCTGTCGCGTCTTTGAGTCCCTAACACCGTCCTATAATACGGGTCCGCCAGACTACGTTTTTATTTGGATACCGAGTTACAAGCATACATGATCGATGCAGGGCACAGGGATTGTGTAGAAGCAGCCTTGAAGCACGAGAAGACCGACAGGACTCCGGTGAACAACTTCGTTTTGGCCACAGCGGCCCACAGCGCGGGGATATCCGTCGAAGCGGCAAGATGGCACCCGGAGATCTCGGCCAAGGTGGCCGTCGATCATGCGATGAAGACCAAGTCGGACTTCGTCAAACCCGTTCTCGATTCGCAGATCCCTTTCCTAGACATCGGCATGGAGGTGCGCTTCCCGGAGAACGATTACGGGCAGATAGTGAGGCCCATAGCGGAGACAGCGGAACAGATCGAGAAGCTGGAGCTGTTCGATGCGTCGAATCAATCCGAATGCCCGACCTTCTACAGGACCTTCGTCGAATCATTGGAGGAGACCGCGAGGATCATTCCCGAGGACATCCATATCTGCGGACTCTCGTGGGGCCCGATCACCACATCCGGATACATCATGGGGGTCGAGAACATGGTCATGGGCATCCTCATGGAGCCCGATACCGTGAAGATGCTCAACGAGAAGGTCACAAGGATGGTCTCATCGATGCAGACACGCATGATAGAGGCTGGGGCAACGCTCATGTGGATGGCCGATCCGACGTCCTCGGAGGATCTTATATCGCCCGATATGTTCAGCGAGTTCTCCAAACCTTACATCACCCAGGTGGTTAAGGATGTCAATTCGATGGACAAGAAGGTCCCCACATTCGTGCACATCTGCGGCAACACCCTGGACATACTCAGGCAGATGCCCGAGACAGGAGCGGACTGTCTCAGCTTCGACCATGCGGTCGACCCTGTTGCGGCGAAGATGACGGCAGGAAGGAACATCTCGATCATGGGTAACGTGGATCCGGTCCAGGTCATGATGATGGGCAATCCCGAGAGCATCACAAAGGCATGCTACGATGTCATCGATGCGGCAGGCCAGGAAGGAGGGTTCATCCTCGCTCCGGGATGCGAGACGCCTATCGCCACAAGCGATGAGAACATCCTGGCGATGGGAGAGGCTGCCAGGACATACTGGAAGAGATGATGATATCTGCAGGGGGCAATCCCTGCGATACCAAACCTTTATTAACATCATCTATATCACTGGATTGCTGAGTGCAAGGGTAGTCAAGCATGGCCAACGACGCTAGCTTGAGGGGCTAGTCCTTAGTGGTCCGCGAGTTCAAATCTCGTCCCTTGCACCATTCTTCCTATTATCGATTGTACGGATTCATCTGAGTTCATCCACGGCTCTGAGGAATTCCCTGCAGGAAGCTTCGCGGTCGTTGCCGATCCTGCCTCTGAACCTGCGCTTGCCGTTGATGACGGTCCAGACAGAATCGTCGGGATCGCCCATGAAAGAAAGCTGTATCCTGATGTCCCCCTTGTCCCAGATGAAATGGGCCTCGTAGGGCTCGTCGGGCGAATAGATGAACCTGGTGCCCTCGAAGGGGGACAGGTCTCTGAGATTCTCCTTCAGGGCCTCGCAGAACATCCCTGCCTGCTCGGCTAGATTGAGAGTATCCATGTCGATGATGTACGACCTCATGACCTCTGCGGGATTGGCTACCATATCAAGACCTCATATCGCGCTGCCGACGTCCGCCTCGATCATCTCCGGGATCTCCCCGAACATCGCGACCTTCCCGCCGATGCATGCAAGGCACCCTTTGACGCCTTCCACCGAACCTATTTTCTCCAAAGCATCGGCGAGAGAGGATTCGTCGGTGACAAGATTGCCCAATGCCGTGGCGCAGCAATCGGCGAGAATAACATCGTCCGAGAACACCGTGCATACATTGGAGTTGCCCAATGAGACGGACGGACCTATCTTCGCGGACGATGAACAGATGCCTGTGATATCGTCCGAAGCGACCCTGAACGCTACATCCTTGAGGACAGGGTGATCGGCGAATAGGCCTATGGTCTTGGGCTCCGGGGAGAGGAACGCGATATCGCCTCCGTTCTCCACGATGGCCGTGGACGCGCCAGCATCCCTCATCCTCTCCACAGCATAGACGGCGACCGCTCCGGCGACCCCTGCGAACGGCCCTACGCCCGACCTCTCCGATGCTTCGCACATCCTGCGGATGAGTGAATGATCATCGCTGCAGGCATGATAGGGGTCGTAGGTGATCCTGAAGAAATCGTCCCGGGCGACCTTGTCCTCTATGATCCTGCGCGCCTCGAATATGGCATCCTCGGCAGTCTTCAGGAACTCGGGCTCGCAGACGATGCTGACGATCGTCTCCCTGTATTGGAAATGGTATCTCATAGATGCACGCTGAGAGCATGGACGGAGCAGGCGTTGACGCATGAGCGGCATGCGATGCACCTGTGCACATCGAGCTCCACCTACCAGGTGTCCTTGTTGTGCGAGAACACACCTGTGGGGCAGATGGAGACGCAGGCTCCGCAGTGGAAGCAGAGGTCCTCGTTGCGGTCGATGCGCTTGACGAGCTCCTTGACGGTGAAGCCCTCCTCCTCCAGCCTCTTGACTGCGGCGTCGAGCTTCTCCTCCTCTCCCACCAATCCTACAATCATGACTCCGGATCCGTCGCCCTCGATCTCCGCCTTGAGGACGTTGGGCCTCAGGTCGAACTCAGTGACCAGGATGTATGCGACGGAATCCTGGACGTTGGCCTCCGTGAACTCTATCTTGAACTTCTTATCCATGATCAGCACCCCCTCTCCTCGAGCTTCTTGAGCTTGACATCCTTGGGGAAGGACATGACAGGCTTGTTGAGAGTGAACTCCTTGGACTCTATCCAGTCCTTCAGGAGGTTCGCGACCTTCCTGGCCCCGGAATACGATGAGAGCGATGATGTCCTTACCGTCTTGCCCTGGTACTCGACCTTTCCGGACCTGAGCTGCTCGTAGCTGTATCTCGCCATGGCGGGCCTGTTGACCGGCTGGCTGTAATCGACCATGTCCGCGAATATCTCCGAATCCGATATCGCGCAGCGTTTCATGATGTCCGCGTTGAGGATCGGGATCGGGATTCCGATACCTACGGCCATGGATATCCCGTAGCCGGTGATGTCCAGTCCGCGGACGAATTTGGAATCCATCTGCTTCATGTCACCGATCAATGCGAGCGTCCTTGCTCCTGCTACGGGGACTCCGTTGACCTCCTCCACGTTGGTCTTGTACTGGGTTCCCGGCCAGCTCACGTAACCCTCTCCTCCTCCGAGGAAGATCCTGGTCCCCATTCCGATGGTCTCGAGATGGGGGTCGTTGAGCAGCGGGGAGAGCTGTCCCGCGGAGCTGAAGGATGCGTTCTTCATCCTCGGAAGGAGCTTTCCCATGTAGGTGTAGATGGTCTTGTCGGACGTGTTCGTCGCAACGCTGTAGTTCTGATAGCAGTTGCGGGGGTTGTACAGGAACGCGTCGTTGATGTCGTCGATCGTGATGTAGGTGTCGATGCTCTTCCTGACGTAGCAGTCGGTACCGGGTCCGGTGGCATGGAGATGGATCTTCTTCCCTGCGATGAGGTCCTCTATGACGTGCGCCCCTCCGTATCCGGATTTGGGGTCGCTGAGAGCCGTTGCTCCTATGTAGGTGTCCACAGCGGCGAGTCCTCCGTCCACCTTCACTCCGTTCAGTTCGATGTCTGTCATACGGATAGGCGGCGATGCATGGCCGAAGTTCACGAACGCACCGGACGAGCACATGGCTCCGAATGTTCCGGTCGTTACAACATCTACTTCCTCGGCCGCCTTCTCGACGCCTTTCTTCCTGACGATATCAATCACTTCCTCTGCAGTGTAGACCACTGCTTTGCCGGAACGGATCTTATCGTTGATCTCCTCATACGATTTGGACATCTGTACACCTTGAATGGATTACTGTATATTTCTGGGTAGATATAATTGATGATGTCCCTACGGACGTGTCCGCCCCAGGATATCCTTATAAACAGCCCCAGGGATTGAGATTCATGGATATGGGCCCCTTCCGCAAGGATTTCCCAACGATACGCAGGAATCTTGGGATCTATCTAGACAGTGCCTGCCAGAGCCTCAGACCCGATCAGGTCATAAGGGCGATGGACGAGTACTATGAGGAGTATCCCGCATGCGGAGGGCGCAGCGTACATTCCATGGCGACGAAGGTGTCTGTGGCCATCGACGACACCAGGGAGGCCCTTGCAGATTTCTTCAATACCAAGGATCCCGAGTGCTACATCTTCACCAAGAACACCACCGAAGGCCTCAACACAGCCGCCTTCGGACTGGGTCTGAAGAAGGGCGACGTCGTGGTCACCACCGATGCGGAGCATAACTCGAATCATGTGCCATGGCTATTTCTGAAGGAGAACGTCGGTATCGAGCGTAGGTTCTCCAAATCCGACAGGACCGGGGAGTTCGATATCGAGTCCTTCAAATCGTGCATGGACAGGAAGGTGAAGGTCGTATCCGTGCAGCATTCCAACAACGTGACCGGATGCTCCGTGCCCGTCAAGGCGGTCACCGAGATCGCGCATGACTACGGCGCGACGGTCATCATCGACGGTGCTCAGGCGGCCCCGCATATGCCCGTGGATCTTAAGAAGATCGATGCGGACATCTATTGCTGCTCCATACATAAGATGCTGGGGCCCAGCGGGATGGGTGTCATGTACGGGAAGAGGGAGACCCTAGAGAGGATGCGCCCCCTTACAGTAGGGGGCGGGACAGTGGGCCTTGCCACCTATGACAGCGTCAACCTCGCACCGATACCCGACAAGTTCGAGGCAGGTCTGCACAACTATGCGGGAATCGTCGGTACAAAAGCGGCCCTGGATTATCTTAAGAAGGTCGGGATGGCCAACATCGAAGCGTGGGATACCGAACTCATGAAGAGGGCAGTCGGCAACCTCCAGGACATCAAGAACCTTCACCTTGTAGGGCCCGAGCAGCCCGGCAAGAGATGCGGAGTGCTGTCCTTCAACATTGACGGATTGGTCTCCCATGACATCGCGATGATGCTCGACAGCATGGCTAACGTCATGATCCGGTCGGGCATGCACTGCGCTCACCCGTTCTACGTATCAAGGGCTGTGGACGGCAGTGCCAGAGCCTCCACATATCTTTACAACAGCCCCGAGGAGATCGACATCTTCACCGATACGGTCAGGAAGATCGCGGAGACCTTCGGTGAGTGATCCTGATCACATCGCCGTGATCCAATTCGAATGCCGATTGATATTCGGTCGAGGCTATCGACACCTTGTCCCCTTTGCGCAGCTCTACGAATCCGTCGTGGACATTCAGCGTGTAACCTTCCGGAAGGATCATCGAACCATCCAATATCATCTCGTCGACCTCCGACGACTCGAACGAATCGAGCATGTGAGCTATACGGGATGCGAGATGCTCATCCTCGGCCTCTATGTCCATATCGTAGATTCCGCCGAGGCATCCGGCGACAGATATCAGGAGTATCACGCCACAGACGCAGAGCGTTACCCTGGAGAATGTGAACTCTATCACAGTTCCGTCACCCTCACACCGTCACCGTCATTCGAGATCCTCAGGAGCACATCCCCGTGGAGGATCAGCTCATCGCCCAGCACCCTGCTGTCCATGAGGATGTTGCCCATATGCCGGTCATCCTTGTACATGCGTATCACCATCCCCTCGTCGCCGCCGATAGCAAGATGGCATCCGTCGGGAATCTCCAATTCGAACTGCATACTGAAGTTCGGGCTCCTGCTGTGGACCTTCGATATATTGTCCCTCAGCTGTTCCGACACTGCATTCAGATTGCTGTCGTCCATCCCTTCCTTTACGTTCTCCACCGCAGCGAATACCATAGGTACCGTCAGAGCGATGACCATGAAGGAGATCGCGAGCTTTACGGGGAGGCTGATGACGCCTCTCCTGCATCCGATCATACTATCAGGCCTTCGACCTGCTCAGTGCGGTCGCTGTATCCCGAGTAATATGCTGATATGTTCAGTTTGATCGTCGATTTCGGATAGCTGTCCAATGTCCATCCCGACAGCACCGCCCTGCCCTGACCGTCCGTCGTCACGAAGTCCACAGGTCCGGTGACCTGCTTGTTGGTTATCCTGACGCTGACGCCCTTCATCGGCTCGTTATCCTCGTCAAGTATACGGAGGTGGATATCCCCTATCACACCGTCCTCCACGGTGACCACGTTCTCCTCTATGCCGAGGGTCTTGATGTAATGCGGTGAATCTATCCCGCCCATCCATCCGATTATCACGGCACAGCCCAACGTAGCGACGATGATTATGATCATCAGCTGGAGGGGGAGCCCCTCTATACCGCCCTTCCTGTTCCTGCAAATATCCTCGATGATTGTATCACTCGGAAGAGGTTTCCATCGAACAGAATTAAAGGTTTGATGTTGCAGTTCAATTGACTATCGGAAAAAGGATTCATTCCGCCCCGATCGGAACCCTCTCGAGGACCGTGTGCTTCGCACCCTTCGGAGAGAGCTCGGACCTCATGACAAGGATCTCATCGCACAGGAATGATGTGAATTCATCGCAGGAATAGATGCTGAGGAACTGCTCCAAATCGGCGGGCCCGTTGCATCTTCCGATGGTTATGTGCCCTTTGAAGGGCTTCTCGTCGAATGCTATGTTCGACGCCCTGAGATTCTCCGATATCCTGTCGGATATCCCTTTCAGCACATCCTCGGGCTCGACACCGACCCACAGGACCTTCGGTCTTTTAGGGTTAGGGAAGCATCCGCAACCCCTCACCGCGATAGTGAAAGGTTCCATACCCCGGACGGCTTCGGATACGCATCTCGCGACCTTCCCGGTCTTCCCGTCGTCTATGTCGCCTATGAACCTCATCGTGATGTGCATCTGCGATATCGGCGATGCCCTGACATTCCTGATCGTCTTCACATCGCTCAGGATGGGCTCCAGCACGGAGGGGTCCTTCAGCGGGACGGAGATGAACATCCTGATTTTCATCGGACCAACTTCTTCTCGATCTCCTCAAGGAGCCCTCTGCATCCGCGCTCGATGTCGGAATACGCCTTATCGAAATCCAATGTGAAGTATGGGTCGTCGACGATCCCACCTCCCGCATAGTCGAGGAGGAGCTTCACCGTGCAGCTTCCCGGATTGGGACACATCTCCGCCAGGCATTCCATGTTGTCATTGTCCATCGCTATGATGTAGTCGAAGTCGATGAAATCCTTCAGGGTCACCTGCCTGCTCTTCTTGCCGGCGCATGAGATGCCGTGCTTGGCCATGACCTCTGCGGATCTCCTGTCCACGGGATCCCCGTTGTGGAATCCGCTTGTCCCTGCGGATTCGGCGTATATGCGATGGGATAGCCCCCTCTTGGACACCATGTCCTTGAAGACGAACTCGGCCAGAGGGCTGCGGCAGATGTTGCCGAAGCATACGAAAAGTACGTTGACTGTCATTGGATCCGTCATCTGCAACACCGTATTCAGATAAAACAATGGCACTTGATTTATAGGTGGATGGCTTACTCGTGAATCATGACACCCAAGCAGCCCGAGCTTTCCAAGCAGGACAAGTTCGTCAACGCTATGCCCTTCCTGGCATTCCTTACAATCGTTGCGATCGGAGTTGTATTCTACTTCACGATGTGAGGCTTCTGCAACTGACCAGTCCGACCCGGACAGAATATGATTCAGTTTGTACTATGTATCGTTCCAGCGTGAACGCTGTCCAGAATCCTGTCAGATGAATTATCGATGAGAAAAGAAGGGGATCGCTCCCCTTTTGGTGTTTCAGCGCTCGTTCCTCATATGGAGGAGAGCTCTCTTGGACGCGAGGTTGCCAGCTGCGGCACCCTTGTTGAACCACTTCTTGGCCTCTGCGGGATCCTTCTCGGTCCCCACTCCGTCCAGGTAGCAGCGTCCGACGATGAACATCGCGTCGGGATCGCCGTTCTTGGCCGAGTTGAGGTAGGACTGGAACGGGGATTCCTCTCCCTTGACCTCGACCTTCTTGCCTGTGGCCCCTTCGACGATCTCCCTTGACACCACGTGACCCTGCTCGGCGGCACGGGTGTACCAGATGAGCGCCTTCTTCTCGTCCTTCTTGGTTCCGATCGCGTTGGCGAAGCAGTATCCTGTGTAATACTGGCACAGCACATTGCCGTTGTCGGCACCCTTGTAGAACCATTCGAATGCGAGCTTGTCGTCCTTCTGA
This sequence comes from Thermoplasmata archaeon, assembly GCA_015063245.1. GTDB lineage: Archaea > Thermoplasmatota > Thermoplasmata > Methanomassiliicoccales > Methanomethylophilaceae > Methanoprimaticola. Next base: position 147,277 of record SUSV01000001.1, on the reverse strand, counting down.
GTTCCGATTCCCTCGAAGTATCCGTATGCGACGTGATATTGTGATTTCCCGAATCCGTTCTCGGCGAGCTTCTTGTGGAGCTCGAACGCCTTCTCGGGGTTCTTGGCGACGCCCCTTCCCTTGGAGTATGCCTCCGCGACGGAGAACATCGCTTTCATGAAATTGTCCTCGGCGGCGCGGCTGAGCCAATCGAATGCCGCCTTGGGATCCTTCTCGACCCCTTTGCCGAGGGCGTATGCTGTACCGATGTTGTAGCATGCGACGGTGTTGCCGTTCGCCGCCGCCTTCCTGTAATAGAGCAATGCGGCCTTGGGATCCCTCTTGAATCCTGTGCCCTCGGAGAGGTTGTCCCCGGTAACCATCTGAGCGTATCCGTCGCCGAGGTCCGCGGCCGTCCTGAACCATTCCGCCGATGTCTTGGCGTTCTTGGGCACCAGCTTGCCTTTGGCGTACAGCTGTCCGAGCATAATCATCGCGCTGGTATTGCCGTAGTATGCGGCGAGCTCGAGGAGCGCGAGACCTGTTTCCTTGTTCTTATCCTCGCCCACGCCTCCGAGGTAGCATCTCGCCATGCCGAAGAGGGCATCGAAGCTTCCCCTAGTGGCTGCGGCATAGTACCATGCATTGGAGCAGTTGCCGTCCTTCTCGACGCCGATGCCGTCCATGTAGCACCTTCCGAGCTGATACATGGCATCGATCGATCCGAGGGTCACGGCCTCGTCGCAGAGAGCGAATGCCTTCTTGGGGTCGCGCTCGACACCGAATCCGAACTCATAGCATCTTGCCAATGAGATGAAGGCGGGTGCGAATTTCTTGTCGACCAGTGCCTGCAGGAGCCTGGCTCCCTCCGCACGGTCCCTCTTGACCCCCATCCCGTTCTGGATAGATACTGCCGTCTGGAGCGCACCATAGGGGCTGCCCATGGACTCGGACTTCTTGTAGGACTCGAATGCCTTCTCGGGATCGAAATCCGTTCCCACTCCGAGCTCGTAGAGCTTTCCGAGGACGTATGCGGCATCCGCATCCTTCTCGGACTTTTTAAAGAAATAATTGAAAACCTCCTTGTCTTCGGGGGTGTCGTGCGTTTTGTAGTAGTTGAGCAGTGCCTGATGAGAATCAGTCTGTCCCTTGAGGGAGGCACGGAAATACCACATGGCGGCCTCGGGTCCATTCTTCCTGATCGCGATGCCGTTCATGTAGCAGGTACCGATAACGAACTCGGCCATCGGGTGCCCCCTCTGTGCCGCCTTCTTGTACCAGTCGAATGCGGTGGAGTCGTTCTGCTCGGCCCCATCTCCTAGTGCAAACATCTGCCCAAGCTCGAAGCAGGACTGCACGTCCCCTGCTTCAGCCAAAGAAGTCAATTGCTCTAATGATTGCATTGGGTCCGAGTAAGGTCTACTCCTTATTAATAAAATAGGATGAGGTCTCAAGCCTTTGTACGAGCCTTCTTGTCGAGCGCCCTGTTGCGCAGGTATATCAGCACACCCGCCGTTACAAGAGCCAGATCGATGATATAGAACGCTATGACATAGGTTATGTCGTCGCTCACAACCTTGTCGGCGATACCGCAGAGATATCCCATGATGATTATCGACATGAACAGCAGGCTCGTACCGACATTGGTGCGGGCCCTGTATGCTTTGATGAGATTGAAGGGCCAAGAAGCAGCAAAGCAGACGAGCATCGCCGCTTCGAAAATATCCGGGATCATGACATCCGCATCAGGAACGCCATATAACGTTTATCCCCAAAAACGAAGGGTTGTCGGCCCCGGGGTCTCCCCCGGGACCGGATGATATGAGTTTTACGAGATCACGAGACGTTCTCTCCTTCCATGTCCTCGGAGAGGGCAGCCTGGTCGTATGCGAACCTGGTGGCCTGCCTCTTCTGCTGAGGAGTGGTCTCCTTGTCGAAGGTTCCGTCGGGGAGAGGCTGGTTGATGACGATCTGGTTATACGGGATCGGGATCTCCATCTCGTTGGCCATCCTGTAGATCTCCCTGTTGAGGGCCCTTCTCGCGGGATAGTAGTAGTGCTCGTCGCACTTCGCGAGGAACAGAAGGTTGACGCTGCTGTCGTTCATTCCGTTGACTCCCTTGTAGTAGGGTCCCTCGACGATGTAGGGGGTCTTGTCCTTGATCTTGGGGAGGTACTCCTTGATCCTGAGCTCGACGCTCTCGAGGTCCTCATCGTAGAAGATGGGGAGCTCGCATCTGATGACGGAGAGCTCCTGGCTCTGGTTGACGACGGTCCTGATCGTACTGTTGTTGATGTACTTGATGTTCCCGCCCTCGTCGATGATCTTGGTGGTACGGATACCGATCTCCATGACGGTTCCCCTCCAGCCTTCGACGACGATGATGTCTCCGACCCTGTACTCGCCGTCGAACACGATGAACATTCCGGCGATGATGTCTGCGATGAGCGACTGGGCTCCGAGACCTATGATCAGTCCCAAGATTCCCGCGCTGACAAGGAGAGTCTTGGTGTCCACGCCCCATGCCCAGAGGACCCAGATGATAGCGACGATGAATACCGCGTATCTGGTGAAGCTCACGATGAGTCTGAGCGCTGTCTGGAAGTGCGTCTCGGGCTTGATAGCGTTCTTCACGAAGTTCAGCACGACGAATATAAGCAGTGCGAGGAACAGGATCTGACAGGTCCTGAACATAGCAGGGACCTTGTGATAGATAGCATCTAGTGCCGTATTGCCCGTGGGATTGTCGAGGAACTGCGAATCGTCCCCGAACAGTTGCGAATCGAGGAACATCGCGATTACCGTGATCACTCCGAGTATTCCGAGCAGGACCAGTATGAGACGCTGCTCTGCGTTCATGCCAGGCTTATCCTTGGCCTGGCGTTCTTTCTTTTCTTTCTTCTCTTTTGCCATTTTATCAACTCATATCATCGTCCCCCGAGGGGACTGGATCGTTTCTTATTTCATATCAGGGATACTGATCAGTCATGACGATCGTTTCAGCGATTATTTCTTCCGAAGAATCGTAAACCGCCACGACCTTGATCTCATACTCTGTGACAGCTTGCAATCCATCACTGAAGGTGCCTGTATTCTCCCCCAGATTCAACGTACTCGTTGAAATCGGTTCTGCAGTAGTCCCGTATGCTAAGGAGACCCTTATCTCAACGGTCGTATCGTACATGTTGTTGACAACCGTGTAATTGATAGCAACCTGGTCCGATGAGGCATCCAGAGTTGCCTTCTCCTTCAATTCGAAATAATCGTCATAGAGGTATTCGGTATTGCCATCATTCTCCATCGTGACAACGAATTCATAACTGGGCTCAGAGGGACCTAGGTCGGTGAACACTCCGCTGCGAACATGATTGTTGCCTTGGAAGGAGGCATTGGCCACTTCCTGACCATCCTGAAGCAGTGATATTGTGACAGTGCTGGGGTCCACCCAATCGCCTATCGTCACGTTGTATCCTATGGCATTACCATAAATTGTTGTTCCGACGTTTGCGCCGATGTCGGTGCGGACGGATGAGTAATAACATGTTATCCCGTCAACCCCGTAGTCGGAGTCGATGATCTCGACGGCGTATTCTGTATCATACTCGATCCCGTCACTAATGAGCACGACATCTTTTCCGGCCTGGTTGGGTTCCAGAGTATCGGATGCTCTTGTCATCCTTCCGTCTGTGAGATAAACGGATAACTCGTGGCTTGTATTGTTGGTCACATTGAGCGAAACCACCTTTCCTTCGACGGTCGGACCGCTGTTGATTGTGACCGCTGCATCAGTCTTCACGTCACTTTCGAAATATGTGTTGCTCTGGGTCTGCGTATCCATGATCTTGAATGTGTAGGTTTCACCGGATGCCAGGTTATCGAAGACTCCGGTGTAAGGGTTTGAATTGCCACTTAACCTGGAAGAAGCGTATTCCTGACCCTCGTGGTAGAGATATGCCTGCACATCCGTCGGATCGATACCTTCCAGAGTCACCTCATAGCCGATGGAATAGAAGTCGGGATCCAATGTGGCATTGACATTGGACAGTGTCATGACACTCTCCACATACTCCTCTCCGGTATCTGCCAGGATTGTGAACGTATACCATGTGTAGGCCTCCAGACTCTGAATCGTAGCCCCGTCGGTCGATGTAATGGATCTCTCATGTACGGAAACCCCATAGGGGTCCGTCACCGTCACATTGTAGCTCACGCCGGTGGTACGGATCAGCACGTTGTATGTTATCGTGTTATTGGTGACGTCTGTAGCGCTGAACTCAAGGGCAGGCTCGGTATCGATCTCGCTGGTTGCGTAGGGATCGGCCGACGGCGTCGAAGATGACCTGGCGACCACGACGTATAGGGTATCGAAAAACAGTCCTGTGTAAGTTCCCGTATTCTCCCCTGCCTTCATGTCCCTGGGTTCGCCGATGTCCTCTCCGGTCTTGGAATCCACAAGGCACAGTTCGACGGAGTCTCCATCGCCGTACACGTTGGCGACATAACTGATAGTGTTGCCATCTGCCGAGAGTTCCAAACCTACCTGGACTGGGGCCCTGGTCATGATATCCTCGGACAGATATGTCTTGCTCTCCGACGAGACGGTCAGATAATATTGGTGACCGGGCCTGAGATCTCTGATTGTGTCCGAGTTGTATCCCTGATAGATCGCCTCTGAGTAGACGACCACACCGTCACCTTCTCCTGTCGTGGCATTGCTGCTTCCGGTGGGATCGTAAAGACTGATGATGAGCTCCTCTTCTATACCCTCGACATTTACACCGTAGTCTACGAAATCGAGACCTACATCAACATGATCCCATGTTATTCCAGTCTTTATGGCAGGGATCGACTTGCTATCCAAGACCAACAAAGGAGGATGACCGGACCTGACTTCCACCTTATGGTCCTTGTATGGGTCCATACCTCCTATACTATCTGACATGTAATGGTCTTCAATGGCCTTCTGGTACACCAGACTGTCATTCTCCAGGACCACAACATAGTACAATTCTTGATCGACCGTGTTCTCCAGTTCAACGAAGAAATAGAGATAACCGTTCTCGAAGCCCACATCCATGTAGACCTCTACATCCTCATTCTCTATCGCCGGAATGATTATCGCTGATACCGCGACCAACGCGACGAATGTCGCCGCCGCCACCTGTGCGGCGGAGATGTTGAGATAGCGCTTGACGAACTCCTTGTCCCTTTTCTCCGCCTCCTCCGCTGCCTTCTTGGAGGCGCTGCTGCCGAACACATCTGATTTTGACGGGGCGGCATACTGGTCGTCTGCCATCGGGAATTCCTCGGCGACACCGTTGTACTCGTCCACCTTGTCAAAATTGGAATAAAGGTCTGAATCGTACTCTGCAAAGTTGTCGAATTCGCTTGAACCGTTATCGTTCAGTTCAGGAACGTCGTCGTATTCTCTTGTCAGAGTACTCTCCTCGGGAAAGGAAATCTGTTTCCAAATATAATATTGCACGTTCAAAGCAGGATATATGCGCCCATGCCTCCCCCTAGGACTCTTTTTTATCGGATACCGCCATGACCCCAAACATGGATCTGACCAGGGAAGAAGAGGCAATCCTCAACGGGGAGCAAGGCGAAGGAAGACAGAAGGCCATGGAATTGGTCACGGCCCTCGGTAAGATCTACGGCGCCGACAGCCTCATCGACATCACCTCTGCGCATCTCTCGGGAGCTTCGTACAAGACCATCGGCGATGGCGGGCTGAAGTACCTGGAGGACCTGGTCGGAGGAGGTGCCACGGTATCCGTGCCATCCACCCTCAACCCCGTCGGTATGGACAGAGCTAGATGGAAGGAGATGCACATCTCACCGGAATTCGCGGAGAAGCAGCTGAGGATCATCGACCTATACGGTCAGATGGGAATCAAGAAGACCTGCTCGTGCACACCCTATACCGGTCAGAACGTCCCCTCCATGGGGGATCATGTGGCATGGGCTGAATCCTCAGCCCTCAGCTTCGTGAACTCCTTCATCGGAGCGAGGACCAACAGGGAGGGGGGCCCCGGTGCCCTGGCGGCGGCGATCCTCGGCAAGACGGCCAACTACGGGCTCCATCTCGACGAGAACAGGAAGCCCACGGTGGTCATCGATGCGGATATCGACGGCTCCGTCTTCTCATATTCACTGCTCGGACAGGCGGTCGGAATGGCCATCGGGTCCGGGATACCCTATTTCAAGAACATCAGCCCCGAGGTCGAGGAGGCCAAGGCACTGTCTGCGGCGATGGCCGCATCAGGCTCGATGGCCCTTTGGCATGCGGAGGGCATCACGCCCGAAGCGGGCTGCTTCGACATCTCGGAGCTTGAGACGATTCACATCGGGAAGAAGGAGCTCGACGACGCATACTCGAAGCTCAACAAGACCGATAACGTGCAGCTCATCGCGATCGGCTGCCCCCATCTCACTGAGAAGGAGATGCATCAGATCGCTTCGTTCCTCAAGGACAAGGAGAAGAAGAACAAGGACATCGAGGTATGGTTCTGCACTTCCGAGGAGGTAAGAGCCAGATGCCCGGAGGATGTGAAGATAATGGAGAGGTTCGGTCCCGTCCTCGCTGACACCTGCATGGTGGTCGCACCCATAGAGGGCACGTTCGAGAGGACTGCTACGAACTCGGCCAAGGCAGGCAACTATCTGCCCACACTCTGCTCGCAGAAGGCCATGTGCAGGGACATCGCCGCACTGATGGAGCTGGTAATTTGATATTCCAAGGACGCAGCATCTCGAACGGCAAGGCCAGAGGAGAGGTCATCAAACTTGACGAGCCCCTCAGCTTCCTGGGAGGCGTCGACGGTTCTACAGGCGACCTCCGCGTGAGGGACGGCAATGTGGCCGGCAAGATCCTCGTTTTCCCCAAGGGAAAGGGAAGCACGGTCGGATCGTTCGTCATGTACGACCTCATGGTCCACGGTAAGGCCCCTGCCGCAGTGATCAATGAATCCGCTGAGACCATCGTCGCCACCGGAGCGGTCATATCATCGACCCCGATGATCGACAAGATCCCTTCTGTCAGGCTGTTCTGCGACGGCGATATCGTGACCGTGGACGGCAATGCCGGTACGGTCGATATCGAAGGCATCGTCTACAAGGAGGTCGTGTCTTCCGTCGTTTCCAAGGACGGGAAGTGCATCCTCGAGAAGAGGTTCGATACGAGCCGCTCCTACCCCGGATGCTGGTCGCTGGTGGCCGGCAAGATCGAGGGGGGCGAGACCCCTGTGGAGGCCGCCAGGAGGGAGATCCTCGAGGAGACATCCATCAAGGTCGGCGAACCCCTCGGTACGATGGAACCGCTCTACGTCCGCGAGGGCAACGTCCTGTTCAAGGTCTACCCGTTCCATTTCGATTCGGAGGGTCAGGAGCCTGTGCTCAACGAGGAGAACGAGAGATTCATGTGGGCATCTGTGGATGATGCGAAAGAACTGAAGACGGTGACGGACACCGTCCTCGTGATGACCGCGTTCCTGGGATGAGCGTCAGTCCTTGATGCCCAGGAGCAGCCTTATCTGCCTGGCCTGATAGATTCCGACCTTGCAGTTCTTCATAATGTCATAGAGGGATATCCCCTGGACCCTGTCCAGCACAACCTTTAGCGACTCATCGCTGGTTATCTGGCAGGTCAATGCCTTCTCCATATAGGCTATGAGGTACTTGGCCTCATCTGCATCCTTGTAGTTCCCGATGACGAAGACTCCCTCCAGAGGGATCTCCTTGATGGATTCGATGTTCTTGAGCCCGAGCTTCATGACGACGTCGTTCGAAGCGCGCTCCATCTCCTGGAATGTCGTCGTACCCGTGATGATGTCCCCGAACACGCTCTTCTTCCTGACGTAGGATACCACATCATCCGCCATCTCACCCTCCAGCCCCATGGATGAGAGGAGATCGGGATCAGTGGGCAGGACCCTTGCTACATAGGCTCTGCGGAGCACCTTCTCCGCAGTCCTCTTCACCAGCAGGTCCTCGGACTGGTCCGGCACCGTCTTCTTGAGGCTCTTGGCCTCCTCGTCGTGCCCTGCACCCTCCAGGATGGCGATCATGGTCTCCGTGGCATCGTCGCTTGCATTGGGGCATTCCCTGAACATCCTGTACGCCTCGGTGATGCCCTCGTCCTTCCTCAGATCCTTCCTGACGCGGGTGAGCATGACGATCGCCCTGACCTCCTGCGGATCCTCCTCAAGGACCTTCAGAAGCTCCGATTCCGCACGGGAGAGGTAGTTCCTGTCGTACAGCTTCTCGATAAGTTTGAAACGGAGGCCCCTGTTGTCCGGATCCCTGTTCACCGCCATCGTATAGGTGTCGATTGACTTGTCATAATAGCCGAGCCCCTGCTGCGCATCCCCCTTCTTCGCCAGTAGCGAGGATATGCTCAGTCCGAAGGACATCGCCTTCTCGTACTCCTGGAGCGCTCCCCTGAACTCGGATTTGGCCATCCTGACATCTCCGAGAGCCTCGTGCAGGGCCGCGCTCTTGGGGCTCACCTTGAGTGCCTCGTTGATCAGGTTGTTGGCCGCGTTCTTGTCCCCCAGTTTCAGGAGGTAGGATGCCTTCATGATCACATACTTCAGGTCATCGCCCGATGCGGCAAGGGCGCTGTCGATGGATTTGACCGCTCCCTTGTAATCGCCCATCGTGGCAAGGGATTCGGCCACCCTGGCCGACTCCTCCGGGTCGATGAGACGGGTATCATTCTGCACCCCTGCCGATGCCTGGACCTCGTTCAGTCCCTGCTCGAGTGCGGTCAGGGCATCCTGCAGCGCCTGTGTGGAGCCCATCTCCTTCATCGCCGAGTCGATGAGCTTGAATGCCTCGGACCTGCGTCCGAATGCGGTATATGCGTTGGCCAGCTCTATGACGGACTCCTCCGTATGGGCCGCATCGTTGGCCTCCTTCGCCTTCTTTATGGCGCTCTTGTAATGTCCGAGCTCCCTGAGAAGCCTGGCCTCCAGTATCATGACGTTAGCATTGTTCGGATCCGTGACCCTGCTCATCTCGACGAAGTACAGCGCCTCCTTGTACCTGCCCGCCTTCTCCATGATGATGGCCTTGCGGACCATCGGATATACGGACTCCGGATCCAGCTCTATCGCACGGTTCAGCGATTCGATCGCCCCGTAGAGGTCGTCGAACTTCTCCTGGACCGCGGCCTTCGCGATCCAATACTCCGATTGGTTGAGATCCAACAGGACCGCACGGTTGAACGAGAGCTCCGCTGCATCCAGATCGCCCCTGGCCTCGTCAGCCATGCCCTTGGAATACCAGAGCACAGGGTCGTGAGGGTCGATCTCGGCCGCTGATGAGAACGATATCGATGCCTTGAGATACTCCCCGAGGTTGTACTCGGCGTTCCCCCTCAGCCTCCTGATCATCGCATCCGCGGGCATCTTCTTCTCCGCATCGTAACAGACATACATCGCATCCCTGTACATGCCGAACTCGATCATCATGCTGATGACGCTGACTGTGTTGTCCCTGCTGGGATCTATCTCCAAGGCCTTCCTGAGGGCCATGACCGCACCGTTCGGGTCATCCTGCGCCGCAAGCGATATCGCCATGGCCTTGATGGATTCCACATCGGTCGGCCTGTGATCCAGGATCTGCCTGCAGACGTACAGCATCTCGCTCTTCTTTCCGGTAGCTAGCAGGACATCCCTCTTCAGGACCATGGCCTCCAGGTTCTGCGGGTCCTCCGCGAGCACCTTGCTGCATTCCTTCTCGGCGGACTTCAGCTCGCCCGATGCGAGCTTGATCTCCGCGGACAGCACCCTCGCCGAGATGTCGTTCTTGCTGTAACGGACCGCCTTGCGGACTATCTGCCTGGCACCTCTCAGGTCACGCCTCTCGAGACGGTATTTGGAAAGGCAGAGCAGATAGGTCGGGTCGTTCATGTTGGACCTCGACATGTGGTCGAGGACCTTCTTCGCATCCTCGACGTTCTTGGATGCCATCAGCAGATTGAAGCACTCGCGGTACTCCTCCGTGCCGACGTACTCATTGTCGAGGTAATCGAATATGGAGTTCAGCACATCCTTTTCAGAGGACAGTTCCATGTAAGCGTTAATCCTTCCCTTCATCGCCCTGAGCGAAGTCTGGTTGAGACGGTCGTAGAGCTCCAGAGCGAAGATCGGGTCGTGGGCCGCGAGATGCGCCTCCGCCGCCTCGTAGGTGACGTAGGGCGGCGCTGATTCCAGGATCCTGTCGTACATCATCCTCGCTGAGCGGTAATCCTTCTCGTCCATCGATATCCTGGCGGAGACCAGGAGGAACTCCCAGTCGCCCTGCAGATAGTATTGTGAATGGATCAGCCTCTCGGTGGCGGCATCCTTGTTGCCGCTGAACCAATCCCTGTAGATCAGATAGATCGCCTTGAGCCTGTCGTCGCGGGGCGGCTTGGACTCCTTGCCCTCGTACATGAGCTCGACGAACATCCTGTCCCTCCAGTCTCCCTCGGGACTGTCCTCGTCCAGCATCTTGTACAGGTCCTCGCATGTGGGGTCGTATCCTATCGCCTTCTCGGCGTTGAGGACGGCCCTATCCCTGTTGCCGCGGACATGGAAGAGCTTGGCCTCGGCCTAGAGCCTATAGAACGAGTCCCTGGACTCGCTGGTCGTGATGATGCTCTGCGCTGCGGACATCTCGTCCATCTCGATGAGTATCTCAGCGATCCTCATTATCGGGGAGATGTCCTGCGGGCGTGCCTTCTCTGAAAGAATCGTCAACTCCGTAGCGGTGACCTCGGTGGTCTCCTTGAGGGCGTTGACCAGCGAGATCAGGATCGCGGGATGCACCTGCCCTCCCTTCCTGATCTTGCTCGTGATGGAATTCAGCATCTTCGGCGACAGCGTGCCGTTCAGGAGCTTCCACGTGTGGTACTCCTCGGAGGTTCCGAACACCGGCTGACTTTCCATGCTTATCCCTCATAATGTACTGGCGTTTAATTTGATTGCCCAGATGTTCGCTCACACCCTTCCGTTGTGCACGTTCTCATACAGTTCGAGCGTATCGATCATCTCCGATTCGGTCAGCTCCCCCTGCATGAACATCGAGTCGAAGAGCTCGTTGTCGGAGATCAGCTGGACCCCCGTGTCCCTGCATCCGTTGCGCTCGTAGAACCCGTGGCGCCTGATCCTGATGCCGTTGTCCTCCGCCGCCTCGTCCTCGGGTTCGAGGACGAAGAATATCCTAGTCTTCGGATATCTGCGGCGGACGCAGTCGATGATCTGCGAGCCGTATCCCTTCCCGCGGACCTCCGGGACCGTTGCGAAGTAGACGAAGAACATCCGATCGTCATCGATGAACACGTACGTCATCCCGATGAACTCGCCGCCGTCATCGTACTTGGTGAGGACGGCACCGTCCTTCATCGCACGATACAGGTTCTCGACCGGCACCTTCTCCTCCTCCGTGAAGGATGACTCGTACAGTGCCAGCATCCTATCGTCGAATCTCAATACGTCCTTGTAGCCGAGCATCACAACCCCAGCTCCCTGTAGAGCTCCTCGCGCTCCTCCTTGGTGATGTCGCGGTAGCGTCCTTCCTTGAGCTTCCCGAGCTTTATGTTCATCACACGGACCCTCTCCAGCTTTATCACGCCGTATCCGAAATACTCGCACATCCGGCGTATCTGTCTGTTCAGGCCCTGCTTGAGGATGATCCTGAAGGTGAAATCGTCTATCTTCTCCACGAAGCATTTCTTGGTTATGCGGTCCTCGAGGATCGGCACCCCGCTGGACATTCCCTTGACGAATTCCTTGGTGACCTGCCTGTCGACAGTGACGATGTACTCCTTCTCATGTTCCCCGCGGGAACGCATGACCTGATTCGCCAGCTCGCCGTTGTTTGTCATCAGGAGCAGACCCTGCGAATCTTTATCCAGTCTTCCGATGGAGTAGATCCTCTTCGGGTAGCCTATGAAATCTATGACGTTGTCCTTATCCTCGGGATTGGATGTGCAGGTGATTCCGCGCGGCTTGTTGAACACCAGTATGATGTCCTCCTCCACCTTCGATATCCTCTTTCCCTCGACGGCGACGATATCGTCCTCGTAGACCCTGTCGCCCACTACCGCGGGCTTGCCGTTGATGGTGACCTTCCCCTCCTCGATCAGCCTGTCGGCCGCTCTGCGGGAGGCCACGCCGGCCTCGCTGATGTACTTGTTCAGACGGACGCCTTCGGACATCTCAATCCTTGACCGTAGCCTCGGCGGACTGGATGCACTTGGTGAGAACGGAGTATGCGTTGATCATGTCGCTCTCGCCGACGATGAAGATCGTGTCGGTGTGGCAGCTGACTGTCTCCTCGATGTTGATTCCGGCATCGGAGAGGTTGGTGATGAGATATGCGATGACCCCGCTGGTATCCACGATCTTCTCAGGGGATTTGACGGCGATCTCCACCAAGTTCTCCCTGATCTTGATGATGTTGAACCTTCCGACGGTGTCGGTGATCCTGTCCTTGAGCATGCGGTCGGCGATGATCGTGACCGCGGAAGCGGACTGGACGCACTGCATGATGGAGTTCTCGTTCCAGAGATCCTTGAACAGGTTGTCCATCTTGTGAAGGACCGACCAATCGTTCTTGGCAGTGACGATACAGGTCTTGGTCCTCATCTCGAGCCTGCTGTCCTTCAGGATCCTGAGGATGTTCAGCTCGTGGTCCGTGGTGATGTTCAGTTTGGAGGCGTAACGGCGGCAGGCGATCATCACGGCCTCCTCGTTATCGACGTCTATGTCCTTCATGATCATCCTAGCCAGAGAGGAGTAGTTGATGAGACCTTTCGCAACGCAGTCCTTGACGCTGGGATGCGCATCGATGTATATCCTCGTCTTCTCGGCAAGACTCTCCTTGCTTTCGCTCTTTACCATATAATGGTAAACGGCAACATAGTATTTTATGTCTGCTTTCGAACATTGTTTTTGGAAAATGTTCGTTTGTGAACAAACTGTTCCCAATTCAATCTCGAATGACGTTTTTACATGCCTGCAAGGTCCAACGGAGGCTGATCTCCCCTCAGGAACCTGTCGACGACACCGGTGTCGACCACGTTGCAGATGATGCCTGCGGCCTCGTTCCCCTTGGGGTCGTAGCATATCGTGGAGTCGGCTGCCATGAACGGGTAGAATCCCCTCTCTGCCGCTGCGAAGTATGTGGTCATCACGCAATACTCTGTCAGCATCCCGGCGAAGAGGACACAGTCGATGCCTAGTTCCCTGAGCTTCTCCTCCAGAACAGTCTCCTTGAAGCAGTTCATATGCTGCTTGTGCACGACGATGTCTTTATCCTCGACATTCAGACCGGGAAGCCATGCGTCCGCGTCATCCCCTTCGTAGCCGGTGTGCGAGGAACCGTCGAAATGGATGAACAGCACTGGACAGCCGTTCTTCCTGAAGACATCGGACATGGCGTTCATGCCCTTGACCGCATTTACCATCCTGTCCTCCCAATCTGGAACGGACAGCGAGAACTTCCTCTGGGGGTCGATGACGACCAGTGCCATCTTGGTACCCCATATCACATCTCTCTTCATGATTCTGGATTATTGTTCCAAGATTTAATCTGGACGCATTATCACCTCTATCATTGTCTCCTCTATCGAAACATGACAGAAACAATTTTTATAATATGGATGAATCAAACCCCCTACTTGGATTAATTATCCAATTATCTCCAAATTGGACTTTGAGGGATGAAATGAATGGAAAAATGATCGCAGTGGTCATCGCAGTAGTAGCAGTCGTTGCTGTCGGTGCCGCTGTATTTATGATGAATAACAATGACGACAGCGATGAGAAGACAGGAGGTCTCTACGACCTTCATGCCACCATCCTCGATGTCGACATGGGTGGAATGAGTTCCACCCCCAAGATGGCTGAGACCATCGAGTACATGTACAAAGAGGTCTACGGATCCCTGGCATCTGGAGCAGAAAAACTGACAATCGAGGATGCCATGGCCGATGAGACTTACTGGAACACTTACGGAAAATACACATCGACTGCATCCGTTAGTGCAGACGGTAAGATCACCTACAACACCCTCGTGGACGACAAGAACAAGCAGGACTTCACGATCGATGCTCCTTTTGAGGTTCTCCTCTCCACAGGAACTGCGTACCACACTATCATCTACTACGCACTTTGTGAGAAATACAACGTTGAACCCTACTCCGATGCGGCTTTCAAGAACAAAGACCTTGTTAACGAATTCCGCGGATACTGCAAGGGAGTTCTTCTGAAGGATTCTATCGAGACTTCTACACCCGACCTTCTGAAATACTACGCAGATGACTACATCAGCCACGCAGCGTCACTCAAGACCTATGACCTCGAACAGATTGGACAGGATGTGAAGACCTTCACATCAAAGGGACAGTCGACTGTCCTCATGGGATCTGGAACCATCTCCAAGGACAAGAACGCTGACGTATACCAGATGGTCACCGACAACGGCGGAATGATCGCACTCAACTCTGCAACATCGATCCCGTCAACATATGCCGGAATCGATCTCGTCGGAAAGATCATGGGACTCGACGAATACACCGATAAGGTCATCCAGGACCTCCAGCTCAGGCTTTACAAGATCTACTGGTCAGTTCAGGAGAAGAACGAGGACCACAAGGCATACTTCGAGGGAAGCAAGGGAACTGCGTCCAAGAACACCGGAAGCGGTGCCGAGCTGTGCAAGTTCCTTGGATTCAACATCGATCTCTTCGATGGAAAGGAGCACGACACCGAATCTCTCTTGCAGGCACACCCCGATGTGCTCATCTTCTACACCAACGATGACCGTGGAAGAGATGTGCAGATGAGGATTGCCTGAAACAATCAACCAGGGGTTCGCCCCTGACCTTTTTTATGATAATATGACAGGCGATACTATAGAGACCTACGAGGACCTCGTACGTCTCAGAAGAAAAAATATCACAAAGGCAATCATAGCGATATCAGCCACGGTTGTAGCGTTCTTGGTATCGTTTGTCGTATGTATGATGGTCGGTAACTACACAGTACCGGCCAAAGATGTTTTCCCTGCAATCATAGGGCAAGGTGAAACTGGTGTCGTATCCGTCATCCAGAATGTCCGCCTGCCCCGTGTAGCAGCTGCCGCATTGGTCGGTGCCGGATTGTCTATTGCCGGTTTGACCATGCAGAGCCTTTTCAAGAATCCGATGGCATCACCATCGGTCCTGGGTATCTCATCAGGAGCGGCATTCGGTGCATCGATCGCGATCTCTTTCGGGGTCGGAGCCACGATATTCGGCCAGTACAACACATCTGCAATGGCCTTCTTGATGTGTTTTGCAACGATGGCTTTGGTCTATCTGATAGCCCGTTCCAAGTACGGTATCTCGACTGTCACCCTCCTTCTGGCAGGAGTGGCGGTCGGTGCATTCTTCAACGGACTCGTCTCGATGATGCAGTACATTGCCGATGACGATACATTGAGTGCCATTGTCTACTGGACCATGGGAAGCTTCAACAAGGTCAACTGGTCTAACTTCAGCAAATCATCTTTCTCGATATTCGTCGGAGTGATCCTGCTCTCGTTCATCTACAGAGAGCTCAACCTGATATCTGCAGGTGAAGAACAGGCTGCAAATGTCGGAGTCAATGTGAAACGCACACGTCTGATCGCTATTCTCGGAACCTCGTGCTGTGTCGCAGGAGCGGTTGCGATGGCCGGTACCATCGGATTCGTTGGACTCATCGTGCCCCACATCTTCAGGATGATGGTCGGACCCAATCACAAACTGCTCATCCCCATGTGTATCTTCGGAGGTGCAACCTTCCTGATGATCATGGACACAATAGCGAAGATGTCCTTTGTAGGTTCATTCCCCGTTGGAATATTGACATCATTGCTTGGTGCACCGTTCTTCATCTACATCCTGAAAACACGTAAAAAGGAGATATGGGAGTGATCGAATGCAGTTGAACATCGATAATGTTGGATTCAGCTACCCTTCCAGAGAGGTTCTGAAGGAAGTAACTTTCTCTGCCGGACCCGGCGAGGTTGTCGGTATAATTGGTCAGAACGGCTGCGGTAAGACAACCCTTCTCAAATGCATCAATTCTTCATTGAAAGCAACAAAGGGTCTTGTGACCCTCGATGATATGGATGTGCACAGCCTGACCAAGAAACAGATCGCACAGAAGATGGGTTTCGTGATGCAGTCGACGAACACAACATTCCCGTTCACAGTCTATGAAACCATCCAGATGGGCCGTTATTCACGCAAAGAGGCATTCTCCTCAGATGAGACGGAAGAGGACAGGAGAATCATCTACGAGGCTATGAAGGATACTGGTATCCTGAAATTCACCGACCGTGACATCGATGAGCTGTCAGGAGGAGAAAGGAGGAGAGTCATGATTGCCCGTGCATTGGTTCAGGAACCGGAAATCCTCCTACTGGATGAGCCGACCCTTCATCTTGACATCAATCATCAGTTCGATCTGATGGAACTGATCACAAAACTCGCGAAGGAAAGGGGACTCCTCATCATCATAGTGACTCATGATCTGATCTTCGCCGCCCGTTACTGCACCAGGGTGATTGCAATTGAGAATGGAGTCATCGCCGCTGCAGGAACGACAAGAGAAGTCATAACTCCTGAGAACATGAGACGTCTGTTCGAGATTGAAGCAGAGGTTAAGGACGATCCGCGTGTAGGTCTAAGCGTTACCATCCTCAATAGGTATCGTAGCAATAATCCAGACACCGCATGAGTGCAAACTGGAAGTAAGAAGCAACGGACTGAAATGTCTTGCTGACTTGTGAACTCGATTCACTGTGTCACGAATGAGTAGATGAGTACGGCGAGTATTGCGACTGCCGCTACGGCGACTGCGTACTTGGACTTCATGAGGTTGGTTATCCCCTCTTCCTAATTAATCATTATCCCGAATGTAAGGAATAAAACTTGAAGAGAGAAGATGTGCGGCAATGCCGTGGCATTGCCAATGGTTTGAAGATGGCCGTGCGCTCAGCACATCAGGCATCTGAGGGTGTTGTTGACGTAGGCCTTGATCTCCTCGGGCGACTTCCCCTCGGCTACCATGACGAGAACGCTCAGCATCCCGTCAGCGTATTCGGCATCGGAATTGTTCTTTGCCTTCATCTTCGCAACCATGTCCTTCTCTTCTTCGATCGAGATCATCTGTTTACCTCCGTTTCTATTCGTATCTGCTGGATACTGGGCATCACGATGCCTGTTCGGATATAAATTCGTAATACATCGGAATGAAAGAAGAATGAACCGTGCATGATGCACGGAAATGGTTTTCAGAGACACTCCTTGAGGAGCTTGGTGAATCTGTCCTTCTGCCCGTCGTTGAGGATGAGAGGAGGTATGAGACGCACGGTGTTGCCGTGGCACACGTTGACGAGTACGCCATTGTCGCGGCAGTACTTCTGGACGCCTGCTGCGGTCTCGTTGGAGTCCATCTCGACTCCGATTATGAGACCGTATCCGCGGACCTCCTTGATCTTGTCGGACTCGATGGACTTCAGATCCTGCATCCACTTTGCCCCGAGGTCGCGGGAGTTCTCGACGAGCTTCTCCTTCTTCATGATGTCCAGGACGGCGCAACCCGATGCTGTGACCAGGGGGTTGCCTCCGAACGTTGTTCCGTGGGTTCCGGGGGTCATGACCTTGGCGATCTCGTCTGTGGATGTGACCGCCCCTATGGGTGCCCCTCCGCCCAGCGCCTTCGCCATCGTGATGATGTCTGGCACAACATCGAAGTTCTCGATACCGTACCATTTTCCTGTACGTCCGAGCCCGGTCTGGACCTCATCGACGACCATCATCGCACCGTTGTCAGTACACACGTCACGGATGGTCTTGAAGAACTCCTTCGGAGCGGTTCTGACACCGCCCTCGCCCTGGATGGGCTCGACGATGACCGCCGCCACATCCTTGCTGATCATGTTCTTGACCGACTCAGGGTCGCCGTAGTTGTAATACTCGTATGCGTTGCTGATGAGAGGCTCGAATGAGGACTGGTACTTCGTCTGTCCCGTAGCTCCCAATGCGGCCGCGGTTCTTCCGTGGAACCCGTTCAAGGCCGCCATGACCTTGGTCTTGCCCGTGTATCTCACAGCGAGCTTGAGGGCACCCTCGTTAGCCTCCGCACCGCTGTTGACGAACAGCGTGCGGTTGAGGTCGCCCGGCGTGACCGATGCGATCTTCTCTGCGAGCTTCGCCTGCTCCTCCACATAGTAGAGGTTGGAGACGTGGATCAGCTTGGAGACCTGGTCCTGCATGGCCTTCACCCAGTCGGGGTGGGAGTAGCCTATGGAGTTGACCGCTATCCCCGCCACCAGGTCCAGGTACTCCTTTCCCTCTGTGTCGTACAGGTAGCAGCCCTCCCCGTGTGTGAACGACAGGTCGATACGGCCGTAGTTCTGGAAGAGATATTTGGAGCTCAGCTCCTTCACTTCTTGGAATTTCATTCTATCACTTTGTTATCAGTGTACCGTGGAGGCTTCCCTCCTTCATCACGTCTGCGACTATGCAGTCGGGATCGGTGCCGTTCACCATGCGCACCGTCGATACCCCTGCGAGAAGGGCCTTGCGGCATGCCTCCACCTTGGGGATCATCCCTCCGGAGATCACTCCGGACGCTATCAGCTCGTCGACCTTCTTCAGGTCGACCCTGTCCAGTTTGGACGACGGGTCGCTGACATCCATCAGGATGCCGGGGACATCGGTTATGGCGATCATCTCCCTGCACGGGAGCGCCGCCGCGATGCCTGCGACCATCGTGTCCGCGTTGACATTCAGTTTCATTCCGTCCTTGTCCTTGCCTATGGGGTAGATGACGGGGACGATGCCCTGGTCGAGCAGGTCGAGGAGGGCGTTGGGATCGCATTCGGAGACCTCTCCTACGAGCCCGAGGTCCACTGTAATCCTCCTGCCGTCCTCCTCCGCCTCGACAGGGGCCTTCCTGACGCACAGGGTGCAGTGGTATCCGGGCATCCCGATGGCCTGGACCCCTGCATCGGTCAGGCATCCAACGACATCCCTGTTCAGGTTGCTCAGGACCTTCTCGGCCACCTCGAGACCGTCGGCATCGGTGACCCTGACTCCGGCGATCTTCTTCGGCTTGAGCCCTCTCCTCTCCATCTCCTCGGAGATCTCGGGACCTCCGCCGTGTACGAGGACGACCTTCGCGCCTTCCTTGGTCATCTGTGCGATCTCGCCTGCGAGACGCATCATGGCCTCCTTTCCGCGGATGGCGTTCCCTCCGAACTTGAGGACGTATAGATTATCCATCTTATCACGTCGCATACTCTGCGTTGATGCGGACGTAGTCATAGGTGAGGTCG
Organism: Thermoplasmata archaeon; assembly: GCA_015063245.1. Taxonomy (GTDB): domain Archaea; phylum Thermoplasmatota; class Thermoplasmata; order Methanomassiliicoccales; family Methanomethylophilaceae; genus Methanoprimaticola. The sequence continues at coordinate 127,933 of SUSV01000001.1, read as the reverse complement.
CATCCCCAGCCGACAGCGGTCTCCTTGCCGACACCGAGGTCGACCATGATGCATACCTCCTTGTTGTCCATCGCCATGCGGACGACCTCCACCGAGCGCTCGTCCTGGAAGACGGGTGCTCCGGAATCGAGGATCGGGACCTCCATGTCCCCTCCCTTGATGGTGAGGCGGACAGCCTCGAGGTTGAACTTGCATCCGCTGTTCCCGAGGGCCATCATGATACGTCCGTAGTTGGGATCGGATCCGAATATGGCCGATTTGACCAGGGGCGAGTTGATGATCGTCTTGACCAGCTTGTTGGCATCCTCCTTGGACTCGGCTCCGCTGACCTTGACCTCGATGAGCTTCGTGGCTCCCTCTCCGTCGGATGCGACGGTGCGTGCGATCTTCGTCATGACGAAGTTGAGAGCCTCGAAGAACTCCGGATCGTCATCGGCGCACTTCCCTCCGGCCATTCCGTTGGCGAGGAGGATACTTGTGTCGTTAGTGGACTGGTCCCCGTCGACGGACACCATGTTCAGCGAGCCGTCGAGGATCTCCTGCCATTTGGCACGGAACGCTGTGGACAGGTTCGCATCCGTTGTGATCAGCGACAGCGTGGTTCCGTGGAGCACCTTCATGTGGGGTGCGATCATTCCGCTTCCCTTGCAGATCGCTCCGATGTACACCAGGGTACCGTCGGTGAGGCGTACGCGCACTGCGCATTCCTTCTTGATCGTATCGGTCGTCATGATTGCCTCGGCGAGGTTGGCGTCGGCCTGGCGTCCGTCGAAGAGCTCTCTCGCTGCGCGGGAGATTCCGTAGCGGATCTTGTGCATGTCCATGAAGCGTCCGATGAGTCCCGTGGACATGACCCCGACGTTGAGGGGGTCGAGTCCGAGCTCGGTCGCCGTGACCTTCTTCATCTCGAGAGCGTCCTCTATTCCGCGACGTCCCGTGAGTGCGTTGGCGTTACCGCTGTTCACCACGACTGCCTGCAGCTTGTCGGAGTTCTCCTTCATCATCACCTGTACCGGCGCCGCCTTCACGTTGTTGCTGGTGTAGCCTACGCAGGCGGTCGCAGGCACCTCTGAATACAGGAGTGCCAGATCCAGCGAGCGATACTTCACTCCGCTGTGCACTCCCGCAGCCTTGAATCCTTGCGGAGTGGTTACTCCGCCATCGATTATCTCTACCATTTTCAGACCCCCAATCCGGGTATGTTCAATCCTTTCTTCTCATCCAGTCCGAGCATCAGGTTCATGCATTGCACCGCCTGACCCGAGGCTCCTTTGACCAGATTGTCCAGCGCACCGAAGGACACTACCTTGTTGCCGATGACCCTGGACGACACCTGCGCATGGTTCGAAGCCACCACTGCGCGTATCGAGGCTTCGGGGACGTAGTGGACGAACGTCTCCTTGCCGTACTGCTTACTGTAAATCGAATCCACTTCCTCCTGGGTCATGTCCTTCTTGACGTTGAAGTAGCATGACGAGAGGATCCCGCGCACGATGGGGAGCAGATGCGGCACGAACGTCACGCTGGTGTGCGATCCCGCGAACTTGTCGACGGCCATCTCGATCTCCGGGGTGTGGCGGTGCTTCCCTATGCTGTAGGGGATGATCGTCTCACCGCATGTGGAGTGATGGGTGCGCTCGCTGGGTACCATTCCTGCTCCGGATGTTCCCGACTTCGCATCGACGATTATGTCCTCGTCGACCACTCCCGCCTTGAGCAGGGGTCCGCAAGCCAATATGATGGATGTAGCATAGCATCCGGGATTGGCTACCAGGTCGGCCCCTTTGATCTCGTCGCGGAAGAACTCGGGCAGTCCGTACACGGCCTTCTGGAGGTTGTCGACATCCGTGTGCTCGTGCCCGTACCATTTCTGGTAGACATCGACATCGTGGAGACGGTAGTCCCCGGAGAGGTCTATGCACTTGATCCCCTGATCGATCAGGGCGGGCACCTCCTTCATCGCGACACCGTGGGGCGTCGCCACATAGACGAAGTCCAGATCCTTGGTGTCGGATATCTTCTCTGTGAACTCGAGATCGACATAGCCCCTGAGGAATGTGTGCACATCCTGTACCTTCTTTCCTGCATTGGTACGGGACGTGAGCGCAGCTATCTCGACATCGGGGTGGGTGCACAATAAGCGCGACAGCTCACCGCCGGTGTATCCGGTTCCTCCTATTATTCCGACTCTTACCATGGATATTCCTCCAAATAGATTCAAAAGACCCATACATTCCCCTATATTAAGGATGATGTTCTATATCGAACACATCTTGTCTGATTATTGACATTGAGTTGATACCAGGATATCCCCGACGGATTGGGGACATGAGAATGAGTAGCATGGATGTGTTTTCGGAGATGATTCCGCCAAACGCCTGCGGACCGTGGGATAGAGAGGGTGAACATCTGTTGTCCCTTTTCGCACATGTTACCCTGCGGTACGTCTCCACGCGCACACACGCCCTCTTAAGTCTTTAATAAAGGAAGTCACATCGTTTTGCCGGTTAGCATGGCAGTAGCGAAGAAAGCAGCAACAAAGAAAGCTAGCACAGCGAAGAAGACCGTGAAGGCGGCACCTGTGGAGAAGGTAAGGGACAAAGTCGTCCTCGCATACTCCGGAGGACTCGACACCTCGGTCGACATCCACTGGTTGCAGGAGAACTACAACGTAGACGTCATCGCGATCGCGGTCAACGTCGGACAGCCCCCGAGCAAAGACGACATCGTAGCACGTGCACTCAGGAACGGAGCCATCAAAGCAGACTTCATCGACGTTAGGAAGGAGTTCGTCGAGGACTTCATCTGGCCCGCACTCAAGGCCAACGCCATGTATCAGAACGTTTACCCCCTCAGCACAGCAGTGGCAAGGCCCCTGATCACAAAGGTCCTCGCCGACGTCGCCAAGAAGGAGGGCGCCAAGTACATCGCACACGGATGTACCGCAAAGGGAAACGACCAGGTCAGGTTCGATGTCGGACTAATCTCTCAGAACCCCGAGCTCAAGATCATCGCACCCATGAGGGAATGGATCACCACCAGAGAGGAGGAGATCGATTACGCCAAGAAGAACGGAATCGAGATCATCGTCAAGAAGTCCAGCCCCTACAGCCGTGACGAGAACCTCTGGGGCAACTCATGCGAATGCGGAGTCCTCGAGGACCCCTGGGAGGAGCCCCCTGCAGGAGCATGGGCATACACCGTCGACCCTGCGAAGGCACCCGCGGCACCCAAGTACATCGAGATCGGATTCGAGAAGGGAGTCCCCGTCTGCCTCGACGGAGAGAGGATGGACGGAGTCAAGCTCATCGAGACACTCAACGATCTCGCAGGAAAGTACGGTGTCGGAAGGATCGACCACGTCGAGGACCGTCTCGTCGGAATCAAGAGCCGCGAGACATACGAGTGCCCTGCGGCGATCACACTCATCACTGCGCACAGAGCCCTCGAGTCGCTCACACTGCCCAAGAACACGATCGAGTTCAAGCGCATCATCGAGCAGAAGTTCAGCGAGATCATCTACGACGGCCTCTGGTACGAGGGACTCAGAGAGAACCTCCAGGCGTTCATCGAGAGCAGCCAGGAGTACGTCACCGGAGTCGTCAGGGTCAAGCTGTACAAGGGTACCGCGACCGTAGTCGGAAGGAAGTCACCCTACTCCCTGTACGATGTCGGACTCAGCACATACGCCAAGGGAGACGAGTTCGACCACAACTCCGCTGTCGGATTCATCTACTGCTGGGGACTTCCCGGAAAGACGGCGGCCAAGGCGCATGCTAAGGCCCCTGCCAAGAAGTCGACCGCCAAGAAGACAGCTACGAAGAAGAAGTGATCACTTGAAACAAGCCCTCTGGTCTGGTAGGTTCAAGGACAAGATGGATGACTCCACCCTGGATTTCACATCCTCCCTGGATGTGGATTCGAAGATGGCATTCTACGATGTCATGGGCTCCTTGGCGCACGTCAGGATGCTGAAGAAGTGCGACATCCTGCCGCCAGAGGACGTTGACAGGATCATCGAAGGCCTGAAGGCCATCCTCAAGGAGATCGAGGAAGGGACGTTCGAGCTCGATTACAAGCTGGAGGACATCCACACCAACATCGAGTTCTCCCTCACCGAGAGGATAGGTCCCGCAGGCGGAAAACTGCACACCGGCAGGAGCAGGAACGACCAGGTCGCAGTGGACTTCAGGATGTACCTGAGGGACAGGGCGCTCAAGGCCGCCTCCGCTCTTGGCGGCATCATCACGAGCCTGCTTGACGTGGCCGAGAAGAATCCGGACACGATCATGCCCGGCTTCACGCACATGCAGCACGCGCAGCCCGTCACGCTGGCGCAGCACATGCTCGCATATGTCTTCAAGTTCTCGAGGGATGCGGACAGGTTCCTCGACGCATTCGAGAGGATGGACAAATGCCCTCTCGGATCCGCGGCCCTCGCCGGGACCACATATCCCATCGACAGGTTCATGACCGCCGAGCTCCTCGGATTCAGGGAGCCGACGGAGAACTCCATGGATTCGGTCAGCGACAGGGACTTCGTCAACGAGCTCTCCTTCTGTGCGGCACAGACCCAGATACACCTCTCATCGCTCTGCGAGGAGCTCGTGCTCTGGTCCTCGCAGGAGTTCGGATTCGTCGAGATGGATGACAAGTACACCACCGGATCGTCCATCATGCCCCAGAAGAAGAACCCCGACATCGCCGAGCTCGTCAGAGGCAAGACCGGCGGTGTTGTGGGGTCCCTGATGACCATGCTGGTCATGACCAAGGGATTACCTCTCACATACAACCGCGACCTGCAGGAGGACAAGAAACCGGTGATGGATTCTATGGATACTGTCATCTACTGCCTCCAGATCATGGCGAAGGTCATCTCCACCACCACATTCAGGAAGGACAGGATGATGGAGGTCACCAGCAGGGGACAGATCAACGCAACCGACCTTGCCGATTACCTGGTCACCAAGGGCATCCCGTTCCGCGAGGCCCATGCCATCGTGGGTGCCGCTGTCAGGGAGAGCATCGAGTCCGGAGTCAACCTGGAGGACATGCCCCTCGATAAGCTCAGGACATTCTCCGACAGGATCGAGAAGGATGTCTACGACTTCATAACGGTCAGAAGATGCGCCGAGAGAAGGGAATCCTATGGAGGCACCGCCCCGTCATCGACGGATGTGCAGATCAGCAAGGCAATAGAGCAGCTCATGAAGCGCGAGGAGATCGTGCGTCAGGAGACACAGCTCATAGAGAACTGCTGGAAGAACCTTCTGGAATGACCTGTTCTCCCATTGAGACGCTTTGCAGCAACAGGTAGCACTGATAGTTAATCGTGTTACTTAGAAAACCTTCGAAGAGGATCAATCGTATTCGACACGATCGTTCTCTTTGATCTCGAACTTGATGTTGGCTGCGGTCAGCATATCGCTGATCTTGTCCGCGATGGGCTTGAGCTCGGTAGCCTTTCCGAAGGTCTTGAGATAGAATTCCTTGGAATCCATGGGGAAGACGAGCCTGATCTTTCCCTTCCTGTTGTATCCCTCGGGCTTCCTGTTCTGCTCGATATCGATCATGTTGAGCTCGATCAGCATCTGGAGAAGCTCCTCCTCTTCGGGCATCTGGTCGATCGCCTCGAGGAACATCTTCAAGATATCCGGGAACACGGGTGCCAAATCCTTGTAATCCGATTTTCCCTTCAGAACGAAATGGACGCTGCTGACCTTCATCGGTCCACGTTAGCTGACACACTTTATTAATACCTTATTATTTAGGAACCTCTAATGAGAACAGCTCTTACCGTGGCTGGGTCGGACTCGATAGGCGGAGCAGGTATCCAAGTGGATATCAAGGCCATGTCGGTCGTCGGGATCCACGCCACTTCAGTCATTACCGCCGTCACCGCCCAGAACACGCAGGGGGTCGACGGCATCTTCCCCATGCCTGAGGAATTCGTACAGGCTCAGCTCGAAGCGGTGCTGAAGGACTGCGACATCAAGGCGGTCAAAACCGGTATGCTCTACAACGCAGAGATCGTGGAAACGGTGGCGGACATCCTGGAGGACCACGAGGTCCCGCTCATCGTGGATCCCGTGATGATATCGGGAACAGGATTCTCGCTCTGCGACGACGATTTCGTGAAGGCACTGAAGAAGAAACTGCTTCCCATCTGCGAACTGGTCACGCCCAACAGGCACGAGGCCGAGGTCCTTGCAGGCATGAGCATCAAGAGCGAGGATGACATCACGCTCGCATGCGAGCTCATCGGCAAACAGGGCTCTTCGGTCCTGTTCAAGGGAGGACACCTCAAAGGACCCAAGGTCGTCGACTACCTTTACCTGTCCTCCGAGTTCAACAAGCTCGAGTACCCCAGGCTCAACAAGGCGGGACACGGAAGCGGATGCTGCCTGTCCGCATTCATCACGGCCAACATGGCCAAGGGATTGGACATCGTGAACGCGGTCATGAAATCCAGGGGCCTTATACAGGAATCCATCGCTACGCAGTATGCGATCGGCCACGGGGACGTTGTCGTCAATCCCCTCGTGAAGATGAAGGGCGACACGGACAGGTTCAAGGTCCTCGATGCCCTCGACAATGCCGCAGCGAAGATCGTCGATCTCGTCCCGGACGAGTTCGTACCCAAATCAGGGATGAACATCGCCTACGCGCTGAAGGATGCGGCAGGACCGGAGGAGATCGCGGCCATCGACAAGAGGCTCGTCGTCCACAACGGGATCCTCAAGAAGAACGGCCCCGCCAAGTTCGGAGCCGCGGATCATCTGTCCTATGTGCTCCTCGAGGTCATGAAGCACGACCCCAAGGCCAGATGCATCATGAGCCTTGCATACCGCGACGACATCATCGACATCATGGAGGAGGTCGGGATGACCGCCGTATCCGTCGAGATGCCCAAGGATCAGATATCAGAGGCGACAGCCAAAGCGATCGCCATAGCGGGCAGGGTCCCCGACGCCATCGTCGACAAGGGAGCCAAGAAGGACAGGATCATCAGGATAATAGCCAGAGATCCGGAACTCATGATGCAGAAGCTCGATAACATCCTTTGAAACACATTCATTCCGGCCGATGAGGCCGGACATTTCTCACTACCCTCATATATCCATCAAACCCTATCTCCGTCGTGATGTCAGAGAAGGACGGTACCCTCTTCACTCGCGATTTCATGCTGTGCACGATGATACTGTTCTTCTGCGTAGTCATGTTCTTCATGACCTACACAGGGATGACATCGTACGTCAAACTGGAATTCGGTACGGACAGCGCCCTTGCGGCGGTCACGGTCAGCCTGTTCATCGTCGGGGACCTTGTCGCAAGACTTCTTTCGGGGAAGGCCATCGCGGCGATCGGCCTGAAGAACCTCATCGCCCTGTCATTGGCGGCAAGCACCGTCCTGTCCCTCCTGTACTTCGTCGTTTGGGATGTCTCCTCGATGAGCGTCCTGAGATTCCTTCACGGAATGACATACGGAGCGGCTAGCACAGCCGTAAACACCAAGGTCGCCCGCACCATCCCGTCCGAGAGGATGGGCGAGGGAATGGGCTATTTCATGCTGAGTATGAGCATCGGATCGGCTGTCGGCCCGATGCTGAGCATGATCCTTGATGACGACGGGATATACACTGACATATTCATGATCGGGTTCGTCATGAGCCTAATAGGAACGGTGTTCGCAGTACTCTTATCAGGCGACAAGGGAGAGACAGGCCCCACGAGAGGTTCCAAAGGCCTCATCGAACGCTCGGCCCTGCCGATATCCATCGTCGCCCTGGTGTTCTTCCTGGCCTATTCCGGGGTACTGTCGTTCATGTCCCCGTTCGGGGATCACATCGGCCTCGGATCCTTCGCTACGTTCTTCTTCGTAGCCCTCTCCATCAGCACACTCCTCTCGAGGATGTTCCTGGGCAAGGTCTACGATGTCAGAGGGGAGAACATCCTGCTGATTCCATCATTTATCCTGTTCATCGCAGGGATGGTCCTGATGGCCACCACGGACAACGGATGGGTGCTACTCATCTCCGGAGCGATGATGGGGGTCAACGTTGCCATGCTCGTCTCCGCAGGCAATTCGATCGTCATCAAGTTGACATCAGCCGATCGTGTCGCTGTCGCGATATCCACGTTCAACATCTTCATCGACCTTGCTTACGTCATAGGTCCGGTCATACATGGGTCGCTCATCGACGAGATGGGATATCAGGAGAACTATCTGGTGATGGCAGGGGTGGCGGTAGTCTCGCTCATCATGTACTGCCTTCTTCACGGAAGACTGGTCGCCAGCGGAAAGATACCGAAGGGTTCTGTGAAGAAAGATTGAGAAGAACTATGGTTATCCCGGGCGGGTGCCCGGGAGTTAATGACTGTTTCAGTTGACTGATACGAGCTTGATCTTGAAGTAAAGGTCCTCGTTGGAGACTTCCTTTCCTTCCTTGTACTCGTAAGCGGAGTCGGTGATCTTGTTGATGTAGACGACCTTGTCACCGAGGTCGAGCTTGATCATCTGGATGTGACCCTCGTCGTCGACCTCCTTGGCTCCGTCGATAGCGATGTCGTATGTGATCGTTCCCGCCTCGAATGAGGTGACCTTGTACTTGACGACGACATCCCCGGACTCGTATGCTGTGTACTCCTCGTCGACCGTGGGTATATACGAGACGATGACTGCAGTGTCCTGGTCGGTGCAGGTCGCATAAGCGTCCCATCCGTAGATGCTGGTGAACTTCACGTTGCTGTTTCCTTTGACGGAGACATCGGAGTACAGGCTGTTGAACATGGAGTAAGTCATGGTTACCGAAGAGGCCATCGTGTTTCCAGACTTGTTCAGGCTTCCTGTGATGTTCGCTGCGACGTAACCGTTGGCTGCAAGAATCTTGATCTTGACTTCATCGCCGACATCGAGTCCGATGACTGCGTTCTCGAAATCCTTGAGGACTGTTCCCTTTCCGATCTGGAAGGACAGGGGCTTGTATGAGCTCCTCTTCTCGAAATCGTTAGACTTGGCGATCTTGCTGTTCTTGGCGACACTTGAGTAGCTGGTGTCGAAAACCACTGCGTTCTCTGATCCGTACTCGCCGTAAAGCGTTCCCGTGTAATCCACGGATACAGTGTCCCCATACATTGCCGTTCCATCCTCTTCGTCGGAGATCTCGTCGTAGACGTAATATCCGACAGCGATGACGGCTGCGATAACAAAGACAACGAAACAAATCGTGAAGATTGGGTCCCTGTCTTTCTTGGCCTTATTTTCGCCAGTCATTTTAACCGCAAAAGCGATTCTAAACCCCATATTAAAGTCCTTTGTCTACTTTTATAGTAATTGCGCAGGCAAATGGATTATCTACTCATCCAACTATGTCCGGTGCATGTTCGATCTCTATGTCGTGACAGATGAATCATTGTCCAAAGGACGCTCCAATGTCGAAATAGCCAGGATGGCATATGAAGGGGGAGCCGACATCGTTCAGCTCAGAATGAAGAACGCCTCCTACGAGGACATGCTGAAGGATGCCAAGGAGATTCAGAAGATCGCAGACGAGATGAACAGGTTCTTCGTGGTGAACGACAACGTCAAGGTCGCTCTCGACTCGGGAGCGGACGGAGTGCATCTGGGTCAGTCGGATATGCCGCTGAAGGAGGCTGTCAAGATCCTCGGCGACGATGCCATAATCGGGATATCGGTCACCACAGTGGAGGAGGCGATCGAGGCGAAGGAGAACGGCGCTACATACGTCGGCGTCGGTTCCATCTTCACCACGACCACGAAGCTCGATGCGGCACAGGGCCTGGGACTCGACATGCTGTACAAGATCAGCCAGGCTGTGGACATCCCGATCGTCGCGATAGGGGGCATCAACCAGGGCAATGTCCAGGATGTCATCCGTGCAGGTGCCGACTCTGCGGCTGTCGTATCCGCTGTCGTCGCACAGGATGATGTCAGGAAAGCGGCACATGACCTCAGGGACCTGATCCTCAAGGCCCGCCTTTAATACAAAGACTGACAAAAACGCGCGCTATTAAATATACTCCGAGTCGATACTATCGCATATGGGAGCACAGGATGAATATCTGCGCAATTTCTGCATCCTATTGACGGACAAGGGTATCATACCCCTTACAGACCCGCTGCAGATAGCAGTCTACAAAAGCCTGAAGAACGGGATGAAGAGGCCCAGCGACCTCACTTCTGAGCTCGGGCTCAGCTCTTCATCGCTCCATTTCATAATCGACAAGATGGCGGATTCCGGCATAGTCGACAGGATCAAACCAGAGACGGACAAGAAGACAGTCTACTATTCAACAAGCGCCATCGTCCTCGCCCGCTCAGAAGAGACAGATGACAGGGCGAGATGCGCCTCCCAGAAGACGTTCGAGGATCCGCTGAGGAACTATTCCGGTCTGTCCTCGCTGGCGAACATGCTGGACTGCTACGTCTCCGAGATCGGACTTGACGTCAGCCCTATCAAGCGCAAATATGCCGAGGACCTTGCAGACTCCATCCCCTCGAAGAAAGCGAACCTCGAGGATGCGATCCTCGACGTCAGGGACATCTTCTCAAGGCTCACAGGCTTCAACTTCACTGTATTCTCGTTCTCGCCCCTCACACTCGTGGTGACGGGTGACGACACCATCAGGTCCAAATCGGACATGATGATGCATTTCATCATCAGACTCATAGAGAACTCCACAGGCAGGACCTACAAGATCGCCTCGCTGGAGGACTTCAACGGCTCCGAGACCGCCATAAAGGTCACGATGGAGCGCACGGAGAAGGCTCAGCCGCCCTACCTCAACAGCAGCCTCCACCACAGGGACGACCACCGTTTCCTCGTGGTAGACCTGGATGGGAACGCCGGACTCATGACCAGCGACGTCCAGATGGAGATCGTCGATGCGATCTACGAGAGGCCCCTGTGCATCACCGACATCGTCAACAGGGTCGACTCCCCCAGGTCCACGATCACCTCGAACCTTCTCAGGATGGTCGAGGAGGGGGTCATCTCGGTTTTCTACGCCGAGTCGGGAGCCGCATACTACGGTCTCGCGTGCTCGATCCTCGCCAAGAGGTCGCGCCCCATATCGGCGGATAACGAGGACATCCGCAACACCCTGGATGCGGCCAAGGACAAGGAAGGCGGCTTCATGGAGGGCCTGCTGCTCTACACCATGGCCTGTCTCAAGAAGTTCGGGTTCGACTCGGAGTACATCATGGTCGTCCTCGGTGCCAAGTACATGAGGGCCATGGGCTCGGCCGACACCAAGGGCAACTTCGACACCTACTTCGGACAGATGTCCGATATAGCCCAGACCATCGGTCTGTCGCTCAGCATCGTATCAGTCTACCCGCTCACCATCGGAATCTCCGGAAGCGACCCCGCATCCGGAATGGCCCAGGCCATGACGTTCATCAAGGGAATGGCCCACCAGGGGCTCGAGATGGCCAGCAGCGGAATCTTCGTCAGGAGCGTGGAGGAGGAGAACATCTCGTTCAAGGAGATCTATCCCGCGCTCAGCATGACCCCTGTCAAGGGAGTCAAGGTCGAGAACCTCGCGGCCCCTGCCGCGAAGAAGCGGACATCGTCGGTCAAGACGGCGCTTCTCAACCGCAGCCAGAAGACCGACGGCAAACCGCTCAGGACCGTCAGGTACATCACCGCGGCGGTGTTCCTCATCATGCTCACAGGCATCCTGGTGTTCAGCATCACGGACTCCGGAACGGACGTAGAGGCAGGAACGGTCAGCCTGACCGTGGATGACGGCCTCGGGATCAGCGTGTACGATGTCGACGGCCGCGAGCTCACCTATCCGTACGATGTGCGTTCGGGATCCGTCCTGACGCTCTCCGTCTCCGAAGCGGCGGACATGGGTTACGTGCACGACGGCATAGCGTACCTGCTGCAGCCTTCAGAGGACGGGAGCTATTCCATCACAATGACATCGGACCTCCACATCGAGCGTCTCTTCGACATCTCCGACAAGGAGCTGCTGAACTGCTCGTTCTCGCTGTTCAGCTCCAGCAAGCCCATCTCCGACGATTCGTCGGTCAGGTTCATAGACTCCGAGGAGTACGAGAAGAAGTCCGAGGGACTCTACGTTCCCGCCAACAACAAGATTAGGGTCTTTGCGGATTACGGATACTACATCGAATCCGCATCGGCGGCCGAGACCGACAGGCTCCTCAGCGAATACACATGCACCAGCCTCAACTTCAGCGAGCTCGAGGTCAAGGAGATGCCTCAGGAGACGAAGGTCATCGACCTCGGCAAGGAATCCTACTATTTCGGCGACCAGATCGTCTCCGGACAGATACAGCTTGAGAAGGGCGTCACATCGATACAGCTCAGGCTGGTTGGCGACAGGAACGTCGACATCTATGCCGACGGGGTACCCGTGCAACTGGATTACGACAACTGCTTCTCCCTCGACGTACCTCCCGCGGGAGACATCAAGCTCGTCTGCGAGGACAGGGACCTCTACTGATGACGCTCGATCAGCTGTTCAAGAGCATCATCGACCAGGATGATATGCCCGTAGTGGTATGCGACGCGTCGGATACGATAGTCTACATGAACCCGACAGGGATCGAATACTACAGCGGGCACGGCGGGGAGATACTTCTCGGCAGGAACATCCATGACTGCCATAACCCCAGGTCCAGCGAGCTCATAACGAAAGTAACCAAATGGTTCGCGGAGAGCAAGGACCACAACAAGATCCACACATTCTACGATGAGAGGCGCGACAAGGATGTCTACATGGTCGCGCTCCGTGACGATGACGGAGAGCTCATCGGATACTACGAGAAGCACGAATCCCGTAAGAGGGATGATACGCCGAGATACAACTTCTGACGGTGGTCCCTTGGCTGAGGATAAGCGCACCGGAAAGGGATTCTGCCCGTTCTGCGGTAGCGAGTTCGAGAGCGGTCACGATACCTGCCCCAACTGCGGTCAGGACATCAGGCAGTACAACGACGACCTCGGACCGGTCCTCCGTAAGGTCCAGGATGCCACCAACATCGATATGAAGAGCCCCAAGGTGAGGGTAGCTATGACGGTTGTCGTCGTCGCCCTAGTGTTCGCCGGGTGCCTTGTCATTTTCGATTACATTGATTCTCACAACTCCGACGATTCCGATGATGATTCCCCTGTGACCGAAGGTATTGTCGTCAGGATCGCCACCAACGGGTACATGGACCTAACAGGGGATTTCACCGACGGCACGCTGAAGGTCCTCCCCCTGTACGACCCGGACCTGAGGATACAGATATCGCTGGACGAGGGCCTGGAATCCGATTACAATAAGATCATATGGGTCGTCAAGACCGAAGGGTACAACGGGAGCAATTCCAAGAATCCCTTCTACACGAAGGTGACGAAGATCAGGGACAGCGATGATTCGGCCATAGGCACCGTCACGTGGGGCAATGTGCTGGTCGGAAGGTTCAGCGTCACTGCGGAATGCTACACATACGACGGCGAATGCAGGATCCACAGCGGCTTCGGCACATACTACGGCAAGCTCGATGCCTCTTACCTATGGGAATACGAGGGGAAGACGTGCAAGCTCAGCTACACCCTGTCCCAGGATGATGTCAGGACCTGCCTGGAGTACGACCTGACCGAGAGGATGGACATGCAGACCAGGGCGGACATGGCAGACTTCATCGCACTCGGCCAGGCCGTATCCGAATTGGACAGGAAACTCATGAGGCTTTACAGCGACCTCAGCTACACGTACACATCCGACGGATATGCGGACTTCATACTCTCTTTCGTCCAGCAGTGCTTCCCGGATGTGCCGGACAGCTCCGTCTATGGTGTGGAGGACTACTGGGCATACCCTGCCGAGACCGTTCTCTGGGGGTGCGGGGACGATGAGGACCGTGCCATCCTGTTCTGCGCCCTGATGGCCAGCAACCTGTCAGATCCGAAGGTCTCCGTGGCGCTGATCGGCCTCCCTGACAGAACCGTGGCCGCCATCAGCCTGGACATGTCGCACAGCTTCATCTCGACGCCTGTGATGATAGATAGCGGCGGGACGATGTTCACCGTGGCCGATACGGATTCCGATCTCGGACTCGGAAGGCTCAGCTCGGCATACGCAGTCTCCAGCGACGGGAAGACCGTGACATTCCACGGAACGGGGGTCGACTTCCCCGTGTACGTCATGGAGAAGAAATCAAATATCTGAGATGGGTCGGTGTCATCATGGCTTTCACATTCTCGAAACCCAGTGAGGAGTACAAGCTCGTCGTCCTAGTCAGGAACGATCTCAAGATGGGCAAAGGCAAGATTGCTGCCCAGGTCGCCCATGCGGCGGTTGAGTGCGCCCTCTTCGCAGAGAAGAAGAACAAGAAAGCCTTCGATGCCTGGCACAGCTCGGGTCAGGCCAAGATCGTTCTCAGAGTGGACTCCATGGAGGAGCTTGACGAGTACCGCAAGATCGCCAGCAGCTCCGGGATCCATATCGCTGTCATAACGGATGCTGGCAGGACGCAGATCGCCCCCGGCACGACGACATGCATGGGGTTGGGACCTGCGCCTGTCAGCGAGCTCGACAAGATAACCGGCGAGCTCAAGATGCTCTGATCAGAGCTGTTTTACCTTTGCATCCTTCAGATCCTCGTTCCTGAGGTTGAAGAGGTTGTCGAAGAGTCCGACCTTGAACGAGCCGGGACCCTTGGCGTCCGCCGCCGATTTCTCTGCAGCGATGTTGAATGCGGTTATTCCTGCGACCATGGCCTCCGCGGAGACCCCGTTGGCCCCTGCGTATGATCCAAGGACGGAGGACAGCATGCATCCTGTTCCCGACACTGCGGACTCGAGGTCCGTACCGTTGGACAGCTCGTAGACGACATCCCCATCGGAGACGTGATCGATCTTTCCGGTGGATACTACTACACATCCGTGCCTCTGTGCCAGATCCTTCACCAGCAAACCCATGTCGCCGGATGTCGAGGTGGCGTCCACGCCCCTGACCCCTCCCTCGATTCCCGAGAGGAAGGATATCTCCCCATCATTTCCCTTGATGACGTCGGGCTTGACTGTCTTGATTATGTCCTTCGCGACTTCGTTACGGTAGCCCGTAGCTCCCGCGCCCACTGCATCGAAGATCACCGGGATCCCTTTCTCCTTCGCGATCTTCCCTGCGATGAGCATCGATTTGACGGTACGCTCGTTGAGTGTACCCATGTTGATGACCACTGCACTGGCGATCGGTACCATCCCTCTGACATCCTTGGCCTCGTCTGTCATAACGGGAGCGCCTCCGGAGCATATGCAGATGTTAGCACAGTCGTTTACAGTCACATAATTGGTTATGTGGTGCACGAGCGGGTGCACCTCACGAACCTTGTCCATGAATTCCGCATAACTGGAAACCATGATTCACCATCATATGATTTAGTAAATAATGATTCGCTGGATACGAACGTCAGAACCTATCCTTTTTTCTATCCTATTCATATCCACTCGCCATGATGATCGATATCGAATACATCCACACCGAGAATGAGATCGATGACCCCACCATCAGACGGACGACCACCGGGAAGATGAAGTCCTACATCCAGGGACTCATCCATGAGATGAAGTCCGGGGATATACCCTGCTCGTTCAAGGAGACGATCATCGCCGAGGGCGAGAACACCGTCCTGATAAACAACAGGACCATCAAGGATATCATCGAAGGCCTCGAGATCAGGCACCTCGATGTCGAGGAGAGCTGCGACCACGGCAAGCCCTCCAAGGTCCTCTTCGGACGTCCGACCCTTGATTGGAAGGAGAGGTACGTTGAAGACGTTCCCGACACCATCATGAAGAACGCGATCGCCAAGGTCTACGCCGACGAGAGGCAGAAGGAACTGAACGCACAGTGATCATCCCTGAGGATGGCCGACACCATCCTCCAACCTATTTTCATCTCCTTTTAAGCATCCGCGCGATGCCAACATATTATTACGACATCCCCATCCTTTGAACAATGTTCGAGATCATCAGAAGGGACGGGCTCGCCCGCATCGGAAAATTCACAACCAAATCAGGCCGTACGATGGAGACGCCGGCGTTGTTCCCGGTCATCAATCCTAAGATCAACACCGTACCCGCGAGGGAGCTCTACGACACGTTCGGATTCAAGTCCCTTATCACGAACTCGTACATCATCAAGAACACCCCCGACCTGAAGGAGAAGGCCCAGTCCATGGGACTCCATGAGATGCTTGACTTCCCCGGGATCATCATGACCGATTCCGGTACGTTCCAGAGCCATATGTACGGTGAGGTCGAACTTACCAACGAGGAGATCGTGGAGTTCCAGAAATCCATCGGCACCGACATAGGAACCGTTCTCGACATCTTCACGGAGCCCTACTGGACGAAGGAGGAGACCGCCGCATCCATCGAGGTCACCCTCGAGAGGACGCAGCAGGCCTGCGATATGAAGGGCGACATGATGATCAACGGAGTCGCGCAGGGTTCCATCTATCCCGACCTCAGGGAAGACTGCGCAAGGAGGATGGCTACCATGGACATCGACGTCCACCCCATCGGAGGAGTCGTCCCCCTCATGGAGCAGTACAGGTACGCGGAGCTCGTAGACGTCATCATGTCCAGCAAGAAGGGCCTGAACCCCAACCGCCCCGTCCATCTGTTCGGTGCGGGACACCCCATGATCCTCGCTTTCGCTGCGCTCATGGGATGCGATTTCTTCGATTCCGCATCATATGCGAAGTTCGCCCGCGATGACAGGATGATGTTCGTCGACGGGACATTCCGTCTCGCTGAGATGGAATCCCTGGACTGCAACTGCCCCGCATGCCGCGGCCACACGCTGGAAGAGCTCAGGAAGATGGACAAGTCCAAGAGGACCAAGCTCATTGCGGAGCACAACCTCTATCAGATCGTCAACGAGCTGAACCTCGTCAGGAGGTACATCCGCGAGGGACGCCTGTGGGAGCTCGCCGAGCTCAGATGCAGGTCCCACCCCGCTCTTCTCGAGGCCCTGAGAAAGCTCAGGGATTATCAGGACGTCATGGAGCAGTACGACCCTATCAGCCGCGACGGCGCCATATTCTACACCGGACCGGAGACGAGGGGCCGCCCTGTCTTCAAGAGATACCTCGACAGGCTCGGGACCAGGTACGTCCTCCCCACGGACAAGGTCGTCCTCTTCGACGACACGCACGGGAAGCCGTACAGCAGACCGTACGAGCACGAGTTCGATAAGGCTAGGAAAGCAGGGTACACGCCGATAGTCGTATCCCCCTTCGGACCTGTCCCTGCAGAGCTCGACGAGGTCTACCCGCTGGCACAGTCCCTCTTCCCCCAGATCCCCGATATGGAGACGGAGACGGAATCAGAGAGGATCACCTACCAGTTCCTCAGCAAGATGAACGTCAAGGAGGTCATCCTCCAGGACCAGATCCCCGATGACGGGACCGAGGAATACAATGCGGACATGCTCAGGGCGAAGGCGGTCGCCAGATACCAGTTCGGTATCGAGGCGGCGGATGCCCTGTTCAGGGAGCCCGTCGAGCTGGTCACAAGCAGGAAGACCGGGAAGATCAGGAATGTCATATCCGACGGCGAGCATGTGCTTTCGATGCGTGCAGGAGACGGGCTCTACACCCTCAAGCTCGATGGAGCGAAGAGGATCGTCAAAGCCGTTCCCAAACCGCACATGAGGGTCCAGATCGCCGACGATGCCGTACCCTTCGCAGCAGACGGAAGGAACGTGTTTGCTCAGTTCGTCACAGACTGCGACCCGGAGATCCGTCTGATGGAGGAGGTCATCGTCACCGATAAGGATGACAACCCCGTCGCGACCGGACGCGCATTCCTCATCCCCTTCGAGATAAAGCAGATGAAGAAGGGAATGGCGGTGAAGGTACGTTCCGGTTCCAGCGACGAATGATTCTAATAATATCCTGAGGCCGATCGCTTCTTTACGATTCAGGCCTCAGGCTTCTTCTCATATCTCTCACAGGCCTTGTTGGTCAGATACGCGACCAGGACAAGGAACGCCACTCCTACAGCGATAGGCGCGATGATGAACGTCCATTCCTGAGGCGTGAGTATAGCCGTGAGCGCTGTGGCTCCTCCGGGAGGATGCACCGCATTGAGAAGGACCATTACGACCAGCGACAGCGTTACCGCGACTGCTGCCGCATACCATTCAGACCCCAGGAAATATTGTGTGCACCATCCGACGATGGCAGCGGAGATCTGGCCGACAAGAGCCGACCTCGGCTTGGCCGCGGGCGCCTTGGGCAGTCCGAAAAGGGTCACCGCCGTGGAACCCAACGAGGCCAGGAGCAGCGGGAGATCGTAGAAATAATAGAGGACACCGAGGAACCCTATTCCGATGAATGAGCCGACAGCCCTGATTATCTGCGGCCTGTCAAACCTCTTTTTTGCGTCTTCCAGATATCCCATGGGATGCTTAACGGCCATTGAATATATATGGACCAGCTATCCGAATGGATAGTCGCTTCTTATTCAGCATTGTCTGCCGATATTGTATCCACAGGATTCGCCGTCTTGAACTTCGCACCGCATCTGACGCAGAAGTCGTACTCCCCTGCCATCGGATATCCGCATTCCCTGCAATAATTGATGCATGCGGTCTGGATCTTCTTTATGATCTTGCGCTTCAGCTTCTGTCTGAGATAGATGCCGATCAGCGTGTTGACGCAGATGTAGATGGTGAACGATGTGAGGATGCAGTCGGTCACCGTTATCTTGTCCTCCAATCCGAGGAAGGTGTACAGCAGAAGACCGAATGCTATGAAGCCAAGGATGTGGAGGATGAGCATGGTCAGCCCGCGGTTCACCGACATAATGCCGCCGCCCCTGACGCGCGCGTACCCTATGCGTGCCAGCCTCAGCAAGATCGATGAAAGGATCAACAGAATGAAATAGACTGAATAATCGGTCATGTTTCGTAACCTTACTCCGTAAGGCACTATAAGAGATAATCATTTCCATTGCACCGTCTGCGGAACGTCTATCCGCATTCGACGTTCAATTGTCCCTGTCCTGATAGTTGGCTGACCTGTAGGGCTTGATACGGGAGAGCAACGAACCCTCTTCCGGAGCATCCGCACCCTTGTCGGGATCCTCTTCCTGAGGTTTCTTTAGCGTATGGGGCTCGTCCTGAGCTTCGGGTTCATCGACCTCAGGTTCCCCTGCATTCTCCTCGGCAGGCGACTGCTCGTCTTGAGCCGGGGCGGTTTCCTCAGTCTTTTCCTCGACGATCCCCTCCTGCTTCGGAGATTCTTCCTCGATGTTCTCCTCGACCTCGGAGGGTTCATCCTGAGACTCGGATTCTGCTTCTTCCTGAACATCTAGCACAGAAGGCTCCGATTCCTCTTCGGACTCAGGTTCCTCTGATGATTCTTTGATCGGTTCCTCTTCGGACGCTGTCTCCTCAGATATCTCTTCGGCGTTTTCCTCAGGCTCCTCCGCCTCGACAGCGGCTTCGTCCTCCAAGGGTTCCTCGATGACCTCTTCCTTCGAGGGCTCTTCATCGGCAGGCGCCGGCTCCTCGGCGATGCTCTGTGAATCAGCTTCGGATCCTTCTGCGGGCGTCTCCTCTTCGGATACGGGCGCTGCAGGGGCTCTGCTCACATTCCTGGACAGGACCAGCTTCTTCATGAAATCGTTCTTAGGCTCTGCAGGAGGTTCCTGGACAGGCTCCTCCTCGACTGGAGGCTTTTCCTCTGCCGGTGCGGCTTCCTCAACAGCAGGCTCGGTAGGCACAGCGATATCGGGTTCCGGCTGAGAGATCTCTTCAGACCCCTCGGTCGCTTCCGCCTGGGGCTCCTCCGGGATTTCCTCCTTGGGCTTCTCCTGCTTGGTGCCGTACTGCTCCTTCATCGCATTGAATTCCGCGATTCTCCTCTGGGATTCCTGGATGATGAGATACTGCTCCTCCACCAGCTCCCTTTTGAAAGGCTCCCCTCTGAGGAAGCATTCGGATACTATCCTTCCGATCTCGGTGTATGTCCTGTCGATGATCTTCTGCTCGTCCTTGATCTTCATGTCGTATTTCTCGACACCGATCTTCCTGCTGACGGATTCGGTAACATCATCTACCGTGGACTTGACCTTATCGAGGAATCCCATTAGTGCACCTGGATGTGCATCGCCACGTGTATATAATAAAATGGCGAGCGGAGCATCGTTTCATTCTTCTGTCCGATCATTCAGTCCTGCGGATGGGATGGGGACCCGTATCTGCTGATGATTATGAAAATTCGGGATTCGATTCCGAAAAAACATGAAACCGACAGGACATAGTTTCATTTACATCCCCTCCAATCATTCAGGCATGTGGGACGGACTGAGGGATTCGATAGTCGACGTCATCAGAAGGAACGTAGAGGGCAAAAGGATAGGTATAGCCTGCTCGGGCGGGCTCGATTCCGGGCTTGTGTCGGCCATCGCCAAGGAGTATGCGGAATCCGTGACACTGTACACCTGCGGAACCGCCAATGCGTTCGATGTCGCCATGGCCAAGGATCTCTCTAAGAAGCTCGACCTCCCGTTCGTTCATGTCCAAATCTCCAAAGGTGTGATCGAGGACCTCATAAAGGAGATGGTCACCGCCACCGGCGTGTCCGATCCGTTCACCATTTCATACGAGCTCCAGCTCTTCAGCGTCTGCAAGGAGTGCAAGGAGAACATAATTCTCACCGGACAGGGTGCGGACGAATTCTTCATGGGATGCGCCAAGTACGTCGGCCAGAGCGAGGAGGAGTTCGAGCTCCTGAAGAACGCCGGGGTTGAGAGGCTGCTCAACGTATCGGTCCCCTGCGAGCAGGAGATCGCCAAGTACTTCCGCAAGACCCTCATCTATCCCTATCTTGACAAGAACGTCCTGAACGAGGTGAAGAAGATCGACCCGGAGGCGCTGGTCCCCAAGGACATGGACTCCAGGAAGCAGGTGCTGAAGGATGTAGCCATAGACCTCGGATACGGTTTCCTGGCGGAGCGCAAGAAGAAGTCCTCGCAGTACGGTTCCGGTACCACGGACCTCATCCGCGCCATCGCCAGGGACAGAGGGGTCGGTTATGCGAACCTCATCGCGATATTCTACGATGAGGTGGTCTACGGGAAGAAGCAGCTCGAGAGGGGCGCTGTGGTAAATGCCCGCATAGACCCCATCATCAAGCTGAAGGCGGAGAAGATCCTGATGGAGCAGGGCCTCTCGCCGTCGGATGCCATCGAGAACTTCTACAGGGAAGTCATCGAGAAGCATGAGAAGGGATGATCAGGCAGCCTTCTTGGAATTGACCCTGAGATTGGATTCCAGCTCCTCCATGGTGTAGTGCTTGCACAGCTCTATCGCCAGATCGCAGTATTTCCTGTCGGTGCTGATCAGGCAGCCTTCCATCATGTACGGGGAGATGTCCTTGTCGAACGCGCCCCAGTATGTGGACATGACGCAGTGCTGAGCGTACATCCCCATCAGCAGGGCCCCGTCACAGCCTTTGGAGCGGATCACATCCGATAGGTTGGTGTTGAGGAACGAGTTCATGTGATACTTCCTCACGACGGAATCCCCCTCCTCTATCTTGAAACCGTCCAAGAGGATGTCGGAATCATCGGTGATCCCTTGCACGCAGGTCTCGCCCTCGTACAGTATCCAGATCACAGGCCTTCCTGCCTCCCTGAAACGTGAGATGACATTCAGCATCTGCGGCGTGTTCTCCCTGATGGTCTCCATGGTAGCATCCTTATCGCCGGTCAGGAACTTCTTCTGAACATCCACGATGACCAGAGCGAGCTTCCTGTCATCCTTGGGCACGGCGGCCACCTTCTTCTTGTCTCCTACAGTCATTGCGATTCCCTCAGCATTTGTTGTTCTTTATCATGTAATAGCAGGCGCCGAACATCACGGCGATGTAGATGAAGATGATAGCGACCGAGTCCACCCCCACGCTGTAGTCCGTCAGCATGATGCCCCTCATCAGATTGCTCAGATGCGTCAGGGGAAGGACGTAGATTGCATACGCTACAGCATCCGGAAGGACGTCCACATCGAACAGCGTCCCGCACAGGAATGTCATGGGGACGACGACGATGCTGGAGAACAGTGACAGGTTCTGAGTCTTGTTGGTGAGGATTCCGGCAAGCAGCCCCAGCAGTGAGAACATGAGCCCTCCAACAAGGATCGCCAGGATTATCCACGGGCTGATCACGACCTCCGGCGAGATGAGCCATCCCACCACAAGGAGTATGGTGCAGCTGATGAATGCCCTCACTATTCCCTGGACCGTCTTTCCGAGGATTATGGAGGTTATGTGTATCGGGCACAGGAGCAGCTCGTCGAAGCTCATGTAGAACAGCCTCTGGACCAGTACCTTCATGGACACCGTGCTGAACGTCGCGGACAGCGTTGTGAGCGAGATTATTCCGGGTACGATGTACATCACGTAGGTGTCCGGATCCTCCATCGTGCCTCCAACACCGAATCCGAATGCGAGGAGATAGAGCAGGGGTCCGATCAGAGATGAGAGCAGGACCTCGATCTTGTTCCCCCACATGTACTGTAGGTCTCCCCATGCCACGCGGTAGGTCTCGTCCAGGATGCTCATTGCAGCTTCCCTCCGTCCTCTCCGGTGATCTCGAGGAACACATCCTCCAGAGTGGTCTTCCTGACGCTGTAGAGCCTATCTGTCAGCGTATGGGCGAAATCCGTCGCCTCCTCCCTTGTCCTGAAATAATGGACCTTGCGCTTGCCTGAGTCGTCCGTGGTCTCCACGGCCACCTGTCCGATCAAGTCGCGGAGCTCGTCGACCGTTCCGATCGCGACCAGCTTCCCGTTGTTGATGATGGCGACCCTGTCGCACAGGGCTTCCGCCTCCTCGATGTAATGCGTCGTAAGGAAGATGGTGGTCCCGCGCTCGTTGAGCATCCGGACCAGATCCCACAGCATGTAGCGGGAACGCGTATCCAATCCGGCGGTAGGCTCGTCGAGGAGCAGTATCTTGGGCTGATGGATGATCGCCGCGATTATCGCCGCCTTCCTCTTCCACCCGCCGGACAGGTCCATGACCTTGTGGTCCATGAACTCCCTCAGCTCGAGGATGTCCGCTGTCTCGTTGACGATGCGGTCGATATCCTTCTTCGGTATCTTATGGAGGATCGCATGGTGCTTGAGATTCTGCCGGACGGTCAGGTCCTTGTCCAAGGAGATATGCTGCTGGGCGATGCCTATGAGCTTCCTCGCCTCAAGGTACTCGTCCTTTATGTCATGGCCGTCTATCGACACAGAGCCAGATGTGTATTGTTGAATGGTTGTGATGGTGCGGATCGTGGTGGTCTTCCCTGCCCCGTTGGGACCGAGGAAACCGAAGATCTCGCCCTTCTTGACATCGAATGATATACCGTCCACTGCCGTAAAATCGCCGAATTTGACTACTAGGTCCCTCACTTCAACGATATTGTCCATCCGATACCTCTTTTAGTGGGATATATCCGCCAATAATGATAAACGCTCTCATCCGCAGCCGATGGGATCACCTATCGCTGAGACCTTCCAAGTCTCCTTCGAGATCCTCGTAGAGCTCCTTCAGCTTCTCCTCCGTCTCCTCATCGGCATCCCACATCTCGCGGTAGATCGCCTCGAGCAGACGGGATGTCACCTCGAACATGGCATAGGGGTTCGCGTCCCTGAACCATTCGGAGTTCTCCTTATCGAACAGGAAGTTGTCCGCGATGGACTTGTACTCCCAGCCTTCGATTATATCCGATGTCGCACCCCATCCGAATACGTATTCGGTCATCTTCGATATCTCCTGGGCCCCCTTGAATCCGTGGGGCTTCAGACCCTCGACCCATTTCGGATTGTTGATCTTGCTGCGGAAGATGTAGCGCCCTTCCTCCTCGATGGTCTTCGTCTTGATGTTAGCCGTATCCGCCGAGAATCCGATGATAGAAGTCGGCATCTCCCCGCGCACGGACTTCACGGCTGCGTTGAAACCTCCCAGATCCGTGTAGACATCGTCGTTGTCGAACATGTCATACTCCCTGCTGACGCTGTTCTTCACGGTCACATCCATGTTCATGAGCTTGTGCCTGAACGCATCCGATTTCCTCTCGCCGTACCTTCCGTTGCCGTAGGCATATTCACCATAGTCGCGGTATATCTTCCCGATCTCGTCCTGCTCCTTCCAATCCGAGGTCCTGATGAGGATGTTGGTACCTGAACCGTAGGTTCCCGGGGCATCCCCGAAGATGCGTATCATCGCATCCTCCCTCGCCTGATCCTCGGGCATCCCCTCCTCGATGGAGAGCACTATATCCCTGCGCAGATTGGCCAGGATATAGTTCTCCTCTTCTGATTCATCGAGTTCGGCGACCATATGGACGGCACGGTCGATCATCCTGACTAGGTTGGGGAACGTGTCCCTGAAAAGACCGCTGATCCTCAGCGTGACGTCGATCCTGGGCCTTCCAAGCTCGGATACCGGGACGACCTCGAGGTCCTTGACGCGCCCAGCATACCCGGTCCAGACCGGGCGTATACCCATCAGCCACAGGACGTATGCGGTGTCGTCGCCCCCGGTCTTCATCGTATCGGTGGCCCACATGACGATACCGACGTTCTTCGGATATGCGCCGTGCTGCTCCACATAGCGCTCTATCATCTGGTCGGCCATCTTCTTACCAATCTCCCAGCTGGAGTGCCAGGGGACCGCATCCGGGTCGATTGAATAGAAGTTCCTGCCGGTCGGCAGGATCTGCGCCCTCCCTCTGGTCGGGCATCCCGAGGGACCGGGTTCCACGAACCTCCCCTGCAATGCCTTCATGACGCTGTCGATCTCATTGTCCATATGCAGCAGGTTAGGATACAGCTCGTCGCAGATGAACGAGGTCACGGCCTTCACATCCTCGTTGTAATCGGATACGAGTGACAGGCATTGAGCTTTATCGAATCCAGCCTCGTGCATATCCTTGATGAGGTCCTCCATCCTCGTCTCGACATCCTCCAGTATCTGCCCCTTGAGGACGCCTTCGGCGTTCCTTTCCGACGAGTTGTTCTGGAGGTCGAATATGTCGTAGCCCATCGAGGATGCGATCCCCGCCCTCAATGACGGCACCTCGCCGTTGGGCATGCGGGTCAGGCTGTAGACGTCCTCCTCCAGCCTCTTCCCTTCGGGGATCTCCCCGAGGATGTGCAGGCCGTCCTTGATCAGATTCTCCTTAATGTCGACTATGTAATCGTAGAGGTCGTTGACCTTGGCCTCCAGCTCCTTGTCCGAGCATCCCGGATCGAGCTTTAGGTCGTTGAACATGTCCATGCGGGTCAGGATCTCCCTGATCTTCTCAAGGATCATCGCCGCGCTCTGTTCCTGGCCCTGCGTCACCGCCTTCAGGTAGTTCTGGACGGTGCCCTCCAGCTCCAGGATCTCATCATAGCCTCCTGCGCGGGTCATCGTCGGGATCATATGGTCGATGATGACCGCGGCCGCACGCCTCTTGGCCTGAACTCCCTCTCCGGGGTTGCCGATGACGTACGGATATATGTCCGGGAGAGAGGACATGACATAGTCGGGACAGCAGTCTCCGCTGAGCGCCACCGCCTTCCCCGGAAGCCATTCGAGGGTCCCATGGGTACCCACATGGATGACCGCCTTGGCTCCGAAATCGTGTCTGAGCCACTTGTAGTATGCATAATACTGATGGGGATGCACGCAGTCCGGGTCGTGGTAATCAGACTGAATGTCCTTTCCCCTGTCAGGCTGGAAGCCCACTATGATGTTCCCGAACACCGTTCCGGGTACGATGATGTCCTTCCCTACCGTGTAGAACTCGCCGGGAGGCTTCCCCCAGTCCTTCTCGATCCTCGCCCTGGCTGCCTCCGAGAGCTCCCTGTACCATATGTTGTACTGCTCCGGAGGTATCATGTCCTCCGCGCGCCTGCTGACCTCGTCCGATGACATCATCTCGGTATCGTTGGTGAGGCCGGACAGCAGCACATCCACCAGCTCCTTCGCTGTCTCCGGGATCGAATCGCCGACGTTGTATCCGTCATCCCTCATCCTGTGCAGGATGTTAACTACACTGGCGAAAGTGTCGAGTCCTGCCGCTCCGCCCGCTCCCGCGTTCTTGGGAGGATACTGATAGAGCAGGATAGCAACCTTCCTGTCCCTGTTCTCGATGTGCCTGAGCCTCGCCCACATCATTGCCATATCCGCAACGCGGTAGGCTCTGTCTGTCAATGATTTGTAATAGCGGACGTCCCCGTCCATCTCGTTGGTCGCAGATGCGGGGACTATGATCTGGCCGTCGAACTCAGGATGCACGATGTCGTATGCTATCTCCGCAGGGGATAATCCCTCGAGATGGCATTTCCAATACTCTTCCGTTGAGACCATGGTCGTGGTCTGCAGCACCGGGACCCCGTACTCGTCGAAGAAGTTGTCATTGCAGACCTGGTCCCCCGTACCCGGGTTCGCCACCAGGGTCTGGCTGAAGCTCATGGTCTCGATGATGGCATCGAGGACCGGCTTCCCGTTGCGGGTCAGGTCCTCCCTGAGCAGCCTCTTCACCCCCTTGGAGCCATCGATCTTGTTCTCGTATGTGTTGAGGAACACCGGCACAGGGTTGCCTCCCAGGTCCTCGACGGCCCTGATGAGCCCGTCGATGTTCCCGAGGTTGCCTGTGACCCACTGCTTCTGATAGAAGAATATCCCTATGTTGGGCTTGGACGCATCCAGCGAATCGAGATACTTCCCTATGTCGTTGTCATCCGAACCTGGGATGTACACTCCCTCTGTCAGAGGGTGCTTCGGTTCAGCCACCTCAAGGTCTATGCCGTCGAACCTCCTCAGCCCCCATTTGATCAGTGCTTCGAAGTTATCGTCCCCTCCGAGGACCGCATAGGCCATTATCCTGCCGTATTCCTCATCCGTCCCTATGAACAGCCTTCTGAAGGCGTCGGTGACGCAATCATCCGTGCAGCTGAGATGGGTGCATATGCTGTGCTTCTCTATCGTGTTGAGGATCTTGTCGAACTTCTTGCAGTAGGAGGTGTCCCCATGGACCTTTATCGTGATGAAATCGGCCTTCGATATCACCTTGATGGCCGATGCGAGATAAAGCGGATCGTCATCCAGATCCACATTGTCATAGTTGTGGTAATCCACATCGTAACCCTCCGAACGCACCGATTTGACAGCCTCGTTCATCAGATAGCTGTCGATGGTCCCGATCGATATGTTCACGAACCTCATACATTTCTGCCTCCTTTCCCTGTACCCTTCATCTGTTTATCGCGGCCCTCACGCTCTCCGCGAGCCTGTCGGCGTTCAGATCCTCCAATCTGAAATACGTGCCTTCGAGTGCCTCCGCCAACCTGTTGGCGTTGTCGAATCTGATGAATCCTGCACTCGCGTCTATGACTATCCATTTGACCTGCGGTATCGCCATACGCTCCGCCAGGCTGATCACTTCCTCGTTGGCGTTCGCCCCCTCCTTCAGCGGGACGTTCGCACGGCCGTCCGTTATGAGGACGATGTAGCACATCTCTCCCTCATGGGACCTCGAGTACGCGGTCATGTACTCGTTCACGGTGACCAATGCCTCCGCGAGGGGCGTCTTGCCTCCCGTGGGCATCTCCTCCAGCTTGCGGTAGCTGTACTCGACCGATCTCGTCGGCGGGAGCACCAGCTCCGCGGAGTCGCGGCGGAACGCCATCATGCCTATCCTGTCCCTCTTGACATAGCTGTCCTTGAGCATGGACAGCACGGCACCCTTGACGGCCGTCATCCTCTTCCTGACCCCGAGGGAACCGCTTGCATCGACCAGGAACAGGATGGTGCATCCTGCGCGCATCTCGCGGACCTTCTCCCTCACATCCTGCTTCTGGATGTTGATGGCCAATCCGCTGTGCTCCCTGCTCCTCTGGTATGGGGCGGCGGCCCTCACGGTGGCATCGAACGCGATGTCGCTTGTCTTCTCGGACGGTATCCTCGGCCTTGCATAGCGGCCCGTTGCATCCGAGCTCTCGACCATCATCCTGCGACCCTTCTTGGCGGAGGTCTTGGAGATCCTCCTGTGCCTGTCGCTCAGATAATCGACCACCCTGAACTGCTCGCCGATCTCGAACACCATCTCGTCCAGGAGCTGCTGGAAATCGTTGTCCGGGGGCTCCTGCTGATCATCCGTATCATCCTGATCCTCCGGGGGCTCCTCATCGGACCTCTCATCATCGTTCCTGTCATCCTGCGGCGGGGGCTCGTCCGGCTGGTCCTCCGTGTCATTCTGATTCTCCGGAGGCTGTTCCGGAGGAGGCTCCTGAGCATAGTTGCGCCTATGAGCCAGACACAGCATCGCGGCTTCCTCTATGTCCTTCTTCATGACCTCGTCGCGGCCGTTCAGGGCCGCCATCGAGACCGCCGTGTTGATCAATGTTATGTCTCCGCGCATACCGTCGGCCATGACCTTGACGGCCAGCTCCACGGACACCTCTATGAGATCATCGGTGACCGTGACCAGGGGGAGGAGCGTCTTCGCCCTCTCAATGTTGGACCTAACCTCCTCGTCATCCTCCATGTAATGGATAGAGAATGCATAGGGGTCCTTCTGGAAATCCATGTTCCTTCTCAGCACCTCCGCCTTCTCCTCATCGTTCTCCGGAGGCGTAATGTAGGCGCAGAGGTCGAAACGGTCCAGTACATGGGGGCTGATGTCCGTGTCCTTCGGATTCATCGTGGCGATGAGCTTCACATCGGTGGTGTACTCGGCGGATACCCCTTCCCTCTCCAGCACGACCCTTCCGTCGATGACCGAGTTCAGAAGGGTCATCAGGATCTTCTGGTCCATGAGGTTGACATCGTCGACATAGACCAGCTGCCCGTCGGCCTTGGAGAGCAGTCCAGGCTGTACCACGGGCTTGCCCTGCTTGATGGTCTCGTCAAGGTCCATACCGCCGAAGAGCTGCTCCTCCGAGACATTCACCGGGATGTTGATGACCTTCTTGCCCGAGATCTTGGTGATCGACCTCGCGATGAGGGTCTTGCCAGAACCCTGTCCGCCCCTTATGAGCACGGTCCTCAGGCTGGGGCTGACCAATAAGCACTGGAGCGCCCTTTTGGCATCGTCCACGCCGTATACTGCCGAGAAGGGGAAGTATCTCAGATCGACTGAAGACATTTTTCGAGTTCCTCGGTATCGAACGCGGCCTCTTCGAAGGGTCTGCGCCTCATACGGTGCGAGAGCACGAGGGAGGCGACCGCCCTTATATCGTCCTTGGTCACCTCGATCCTGCCGTCCAGGGCTGCATTGGCCTTAGCGGCCTTCAGCATGGTTATGTCCGCCCTGTGTCCGTCGATCTCGAAATTGGTTGTGATTGTCACAATGGCCTTTATTATGCCGTCCCCTGCCTCCACCTTAGGCAGGTTCTCGCGGGCATCGGTGATCTTCTGGCGCATCGCATCGGTCTCCGCCTGGCATTTCTTGGTGTATCCTGCGGGGTCGGTATCGAACGCGATCCTCCTCTTGACCACCTCCATGCGGAGCTCCGTATCCTTGTCGCCCTTGACGTCTACCGACAGTCCGAACCTGTCCAGAAGCTGGGGCCTGAGCTCGCCCTCCTCGGGATTCATGGTCCCTACGAGGATGAACCTGGATGGGTGCGAGAATGAGACGCCTTCCCTCTCGATGTAGTTCACTCCCATAGCTGCCGAATCCAGAAGGAGGTCCACGATATGGTCGTCGAGCAGATTCACCTCATCCACATAGAGGAGATTGCCGTTGGCCTGCGCAAGAACTCCGGGTTCGAACTTCTTCTCACCTGTCTTGAGGACATGCTCTATGTCCAAGGTTCCGGCCACACGGTCCTCGGTGGCGCTGAGCGGCAGCTCGACCACCCTCATCTGCACCTGTCTGCTCTTCAGCTCCTCCCCTTTGGAGAGCCTCTCCGAGCAATACGGGCACATGTTCTCGGGCTTGGACGGATCGCAGTTGAAGACGCATCCATCCACCACTGTTCTGTACGGAAGGATCTGCGAGAGCGAACGTACCGTGGTAGATTTGGCGGTACCCTTCTCGCCTTTTATGAGTGCTCCCCCGATGCTCGGATCGACCATATTCAGAAGAAGCGCCTTCTTCATATCGTCCTGTCCGACTATCGAGACGAACGGGAAAATGAGTTTGTCCATGATATCGGATTTTGAATGTTCGTCCAACTAAATAAAAGCCAGTTCAATTTATTTAGTGGTGGATGCAAAGACAGATTGATATCGGTTGAACGGATTATACATCCAATGAGCCCTCTCAAAGTGGTTTACATCTCTGTTCAAAGCGCCGATTCTAGTACCATCAAGGCCGGGATCGATCTTTTCTCCGAGGCCACGGGCATCCAGGTTGAATTGTACCACAGGAACGGAGAGCAGGTTGACGACGATCCCCTGACCTACCATGAGCTCACCCTGAGGGTGAAAGAAGCCGATCTTGTCCTGATAAGGTGCATGGCCGACCCCACCAAGATGAAAAGGTTCGAAAAGCTGGAGAAGGTCTTGGACACGTGTCCGGGATACGTCATGATCCATTCAGGGAGCGGTGATGTAGCCCTCCTCTACAGGGACCTGTTCAAGGGAACGGATGAGGACTTCCTCCGTCTGAGGACCTATCTCTCCAACCGTTGCAAGGAGAACGACGCGGGAGTGTTCCATTGGCTGCAATGGAAGCTTACTGGCACAGGCAATCCTCCTGAACCTGTCACAACGAGGGAGGATGGGATCTACCACCCAGATTTCGATGAGAACATTACTCTTGAGGAATATCTAAAACACCTCGTCCCGGGCAGACCAACTATAGGCATCCTGTACACGTCGAACCTCTGGATCTACAACAATCAGGAGCACATCATAGCATTGATCCGCAAGATGGAATCTCTCGGGATGAACGTCATCCCGGTGTTCTTCAGCGTCACCGCCCACAATGCGGACGAGAGGCTCGGGACCAGGGACGTCGTGAAGAGATACTTCATGGACGGGGACAAGAGAAGGGTGGATGCCATCGCCATGTGCACAGCATTCTCTCAGATAAACAACTCAAGGGACTGTTACGGGATATACACGCCCGATGAACAGAACTTCTTCCATACCCTCACCGACATCCCCGTGATGCAGGTGATGATGATATCCGGCCATTTCGCCGACTATGAGGAGACGACCGAGGGGCTGAGCAAAGCGGAGCTCAGCATGAGCATAATATGGCCGGAGCTCGACGGTCAGATAATCACGGTGCCCATCGCCAGCAACGAATCCGGGAAAAGCATGAAGAGATACTCCCCGATAGATGACAGGATCGATCATCTGGCGAAGATGATGAGGTCCTGGGCGATCCTTTCACGGACACCTCGTTCGGAGAGAAGGATAGCGATCCTGATGTACCAATCCAGGCCCGAGACGGGGCGCATCGGCGGAGCCGCAGGGCTGGACAGCATCGAGAGCATCAGCGATATGCTGAAAAGATTCGGTAAAGAGGGATACACGCTTGACCATGTACCTGAGAACGGCAAGGCCCTGATCGATGAGATCGTGGACAACATAACCAACGACCTCGAATGGTCCTCCTCTGAGAGGGTCAGGGAGAAGGCCGTGGCTCTGGTGGACAACTCCGATTATCTTGAGCATTACAACAGGCTCTCCGAGTTCAACAGGAATATGATGGAGAGGAGCTGGGGGAAGCCGCCGGGTGAGATCTCAGTGGATTCGGGGAAGTTCGTCATCCCCGGCATAGTGAACGGGAACATCTACATCGGGTTCCAGCCCCTCAGGGGATGGGCGGAGCAGATGGAGGCCGTCTATCACGATCCGCTCATACCGTGCCCGCACCAGTATCTCGAGTTCTACAGGTGGCTGAAGAACGATTTCAAAGCCAATGTCGTGTTCCATATCGGCACCCACGGCACACTGGAATGGCTTCCCGGTAAGAACCACGGGCTCTCGTCGAAATGCTTCCCCGACCTGGTGCTGGACGGGATACCGCACATCTATCCATACATCATCGATGATCCGGGCGAGGGAATCCAATGCAAACGCAGGTCGGAGGCAGTACTCATCGGCCACATGTGCCCGACCATGACACGCGCAGGCAGCTACGACGACATCTCGGCGGTTGATGAGCCCCTTCAGAGCTACTTCAGATCCAAGGCATCGCAGAACGATGAGAGGAAGAAGGCGATGCTTACAGAGATACTTGAAGCGCTGAAGAAATCGGATATGCTCAGAGATCTGAACCTTGACAGCGGCATAACTGCCGAGGAGCTGGAATACCATCTTGACGACATACACGAGTACATCACGGAGGTCAAGGATGCTCTGATCAGGGATGGCCTGCACATCCTCGGAAGGGCGCCCGAAGGGGAGCTTTTGGACGAGATGATCTACGGCCTCATGAGACTCAGGAACGGGGACGTCCCATCGCTCAGAGCATCGTTCTATGCATCGAGATCGTATGACATCGATGCCCTCTTGGAATCCCCGTCTTCCTTGACCGGCGGAGAGGTCAACGGACTCATAATCGACAGGTTGGATTCTGAACTTATGGGATTGCTGGCACAGATGCGCGAGAAGGATTACGACCTCGATTCCTGCATTGGATTGTTCGACCCGATGACGGATGATCTGAGGGCCTCTGTCGTATACGTTTGCAGCACACTCTCGAAGAACATCTCGAAAATGAGCGACGAGATGGACAACATCATCCATGCCTGTGACGGCGGGTATGTTCTCCCGGGACCTTCGGGCGCCCCGATGAGGGGGAACGCCCACATACTCCCGATGGGCAGGAACTACTACAGCGTGGATCCCGATACCATACCTCCGAAGTCGTCATGGGAGATCGGGAGGAAGATGGCCGACCAGATGATCCAAAGGTACATCGACGACAAGGGCATGTATCCGCAGGAGGTCGGCTTCATCATCTGGGCCACCGATACGATGAAGACCAACGGGGACGACGTTGCTTACATCCTATGGCTGATGGGCGTCAGACCGGTCTGGTCGGAGACGGGCGGGCAGGTCACGGGATTGGAGGTAATCCCCCTGTCCGAGCTGGGAAGGCCGAGGATCGACGTCACCGTCAGGATCACAGGCCTGTTCAGGGATGCGTTCCCGAATCTGATAGATCTCATAGACGATGCGGTCAGGATGGTCTCTGAACTGGATGAGGACGACAAGGACAACTATCTCGCCGCCAATCTCCGCAGGGACATCGTGGAATCGCTTGCGAACGGCATGACCGTCGACGAGGCGAGGAAGAAGAACTCCGTCCGTATATTCGGATGCCCTCCGGGCGCCTACGGCGCAGGTGTGAACCATGCCATCGAATACGGGGACTGGAAGACCGTCAGGGACCTGGCGGACATCTACATGGAATGGGGCAGCTATGCCTACGGCAGGGGCATGTCCGGGGTCCAGATGAAGGACCAGTTCATGAAGAGGTTCGGTAAGGTGGGCATCACAGTCAAGAACGTCCCGGACAGAGAGATAGATGTGCTCGATGTCGACGACTTCTACTCGTATCTGGGCGGGCTGAACGCATTCGTCAAGGCTTACGGCAATCAGGACGCGGTATCATTCATGGGCGACGGCTCCGATCCGGACAAGGTGAAGCTGAGGGATTCAAAGCAGGAGCTCCAGTTCGTGTACAGGAGCAAGGCGCTCAATCCGAAGTACATCAATGGTCTGAAACAGCATGGCTTCCGCGGCGTGGCTGAGGTCACCAACCTGACGGAGTTCACCTTCGGGTGGGACGCCACGTCGGATATCGCGGATGACTGGATGTATCAAGGTCTTGCAGAAAAATACCTATTCGACCCTGAGACGCGGGAGTGGATGGAGGAGAGCAACCCCTATGCGACCATGGAGATGGTGAACCGCCTCATGGAAGCTTACGACAGAGGCATGTGGAATGCCGATCCGGAGACCATCGAGAAGCTGAAGGACCTCTTCATGGACCTCGAGGAGAGAATCGAGGGACTGCAGGACAAATCATAATTATATCGATGTCATCGGGCACCGCATGACCTCATTCATCCTGAAATTCACACTGGACGGCTCCAAGCCGCAGATCACGAGAACGGTAGCGATTCCCGCAGAGTCGTCGTTCTTCGACCTCCACCGTGCGATTCAGGATTCATTCGGATGGATCGACTCCCATCTCCACGAGTTCGTCGTAGGGAAGCAGAGGGAGCTCATCGGCCATACGGCCATCCCCGACGTCAAGGATGAGAGGGAGTTCGCCATCGCGGATTATCAGGATCAACCCATCCACTACAACTACGATTTCGGCGACAGGTGGGAGACCACCGTCGAATGGATGGGGACATCGGAAGATTATCTCATCCCCACGCTCGTCGACTATCAAGAGGTCTCGCCCACTGACGATTCGGGAGGGCTTATGGGATTCCAGATGATGTGGAAGACCATGAGCAAGCCTGACGACCCCAACTACAAGGAGACGAAGGAGTGGTTCGACAACTTCCCTCCGCGCACACGCGAGTATGCCGAGTTCGCTGTCGCCACATACCTCACATCAGGGGTCAGGAAGGGCAGGAGATGCGTGAAGCCCGGGATCATCGGAGAGATGACGCAGATCTTCACGCTCCCGTTCACCGGCGACCTGTATCTCGACATCGAGAACTCCAAGGTCTGCGAGATGGTGGACTCCGTGAAGCAGAAGTCCAGGTTCTCGAAGGTCACCAGGAATCTGCTCGAATCCGATCCGGAGCGCTTCGCGAAGATAGAATTCTCCTTCGAAGGCCTCGATAAGACGGCTGCCAGGATGGCCCCGGCCTTCGATGTCACCAAGGACTGCACACTGACTGACACAAAGAGCGTCGTCGACGCCTCCACCGAGGACAAGACGGAATGGATGACATACTCGATCACATACTACGTCAAGCAGATCCTCGATGCAGCCGATCTCTTCATCGACTACGGATACAACGGTTTCAACCCCACCGAACTCTCGTTCCGCAGCCTGCAGAACGACCCGGCATCCCTCAACAAGATGCTCGAAGAGTTCCGCGAGCAGGAATGAGCCGTGTCGCTGACGGCGTGCTTAGCCCGGACACGATGGACCCACCGTCAGTATAATATCTACATTATCGATATCTGAAGGAACACCCAGAACAGATGACTCCCTATACCATCGGTCCCTTCGGGGGACCGCCGGTGGAATCTGTGAGATTGATCCCGACGAGATGCTGATCCATGAGGCTGGAGCGTATTCGCCGAGACACTGGTGGAAACCGCTTAAGACGAAGAGATGAACATCATGAAGATTGCAATTTTCAACGGAAGCCCTAGGAAAGAGAACACTTCGGCAATGGTCCAGGCATTCTGCGAGGGAGCGAAGGCCGCAGGACACGAGGTCGAGGAATACCAGGTAGGAAAGATGAAGATCGCCGGATGCCTCGGCTGCGAGTACTGCCACACGAAAGGACAGGGACAGTGCGTGCAGAAGGACGACCTCGAGAAGATCATGCCCGCATACCTCGAGGCAGATATGGTCGTGTTCGCATCACCGATCTACTACTTCGGAATGACCGCCCAGATGGAGAGCGCCATCCAGAGGGTATACTGCGTCGGAAAGCCCCAGAAAGCCAAAAAGGCAGCACTGCTCCTCTCCTCCAGATCGCCCGGAGTGTACGACTCCGCCATCGCCCAGTACAAGGGATACATGGCATACACCGGAATCCAGGACATGGGAGTCATCACCGCCAACGGCGGAGAGAACAAGTCCGATGCGAAGCTGAAGGAGATCAGGGACTTCGCTTCGAAGCTCTGAGATTATCTAAACTTTAACAGGCCCTCAGGCCCCTTCGGGGCCGGGGGCTTCCCTGACTCAATTTCCACTCTCTCAGTACCGACTGAAAACATAGTTACATGGTCGCACTAATGGAAAGTAAATCCGCAATGAATCTACACGTCATCAGCAACAATAATTGTTCTCGGAAGGTAGATGCACATTCGTTTGTTTGGAATTCCGGGAATTATTCCAGGGATTCCCAATCTTTACGTCAGTATGAGGTCCGATTTCCCTTCCAAATAATCGATAATGTTCATATGAGTGATGCCGTCGCGTGACATATCCAGTCTGTCCAGCGAAAGCACGAATTTAGGAGAATTGTCCCTTATCGGACCGAATGCTCCGAATTCCCTTTCGATTGTCCTTTCGTCGGCAAGCAAGTATGCCACTTGCACGAAGCATTTCTTCCCGTTTTTCACAGCGATGAAATCCACCTCGCTCCTGTACGTTTCACCCACATAGACCTCATAACCACGGGAGATCAATTCCTGATAGACCAGTGACTCCAAGAAGAAGGTATCTCTGATGTCGGTGGAATTGGTATTGATGAACGACATCCCGTTGTCCAAAGCATAGTACTTGGCAACGGAGCTCTTCACCTCTTTCCCTGCGATATTGTACTTCCTCACGCCTTTTATCAGGAAGGCCTTCTCCATCCTCTCAAGATAATTGTACACCGTCTGAAGGGATATGTACTTCTCCGATTTGTGTATCTTGTTCAGATAATCCACCACGTTCTGAGCGGAGAATCTCGAACCGCTGTTGGCCAATACGAACGATGCTACCCTTCTAAGTTTCTCGGCGGTACGTTCATTGTTCCTTTTGAGTAGATCTTTCCTGAGTATGGATTCAAAGAGATCCTGAAGATATTCCCTCACTGCATTCTCCGACGGCTGTTGGAAACGCTGGGGGTAACCGCCCATGCGAAGATAGCTATCAAAAGCACCTTCCGTTTCCTTCCCCGACAGCTCCAGATATTCTTTCGCCTCCGAGTAAGTGAACGGCTGGATCAGAAACTCTTTTGTCCTTCCGACTAGAAGTGTCGACAATTCGCCCGACAGCAGCTCGCTGTTGCTTCCAGTTATAAAGATGGAACAGTCGTATTTCGATTTGAATGATGCTATGGCCTTCTCGAAGTGCATTACATGCTGTATCTCATCGAAGAAAAGGTAATACCTCCCCTCTCCGATTCTTTGGGATACATATCTGTTCAGATCCGAGGCGTTCCTGATGTAATCATAATCCATATCCTCGAAATTCACGTAGATCTTGTGTTCGGAGTCAGCATCAATCTCGTCCCTGATAGCAGCGAGAATCACTGACTTACCTGCACGCCTGGGTCCTGCTATCACCTTGACAGTATCCATCTCATAGTATGGCCTTATTCTTTCCAGGTATTTCTCACGGAACAGCAGTCTCTCGGACATGATAGAAAAAAATTAGTTTGAAATTATTAAAAAAATTCTGTAAATTTCAAACTAATATTCTCTCTAGCAGCGCAGACATTTGCACTCCGGTAGTGCCCCTATGGGGATGCAGATACACAGACGCGCCTTCACCATAACATTCCAATTAACGCTTCAACGATGAATGAAAAAGACGTCACCAAAGCGACCAATGTGATGCATTAATATCGTCGCAACGACACCGATAATCCAGAAGAATCCTGGGAGCATGGTATTACACACCTTGCCTGCATGTTGAACGGCCTGGAAGTTGGAAAACGCATCAGCTGGATGATAAATCCTAAATATCCTGCAAGCCAGTGTTCTGGCAACAGGTGGTTTCACGGGAGATATAATCAAGATTATCGGCCTCGTCAAGAAGTACGGCGAGAAGACCGCGGTAGACGGCATCTCATTCACGGTGGAGGAGGGAGAGCTTTTCGGATTCCTCGGCCCCAACGGTGCCGGCAAGACCACTACTGTGAGATGCATCTCCACCCTCACCAACGTCACCTCGGGAGAGATCTACGTCAACGGCGTCAATGTCGTGAAGGAGCAGACCAAGGCCAAGAAGTTCATGGGGGTCATCCAGCAGACCATCTCCCTCGACAAGGACCTCACCATCCGCGAGAACATGGTCTCCCATGCGATGTACCATGGGATGGGGAAGGCGGAGAGGAACGCCAGGATCAAGGACCTTTCCGACTACTTCGGATTGGAGGAATATCTTGACAAACCCGTCGATTCCCTTTCGGGAGGTTGGAAGAAGAGGGCTGCGATCGTATGCGCCATGCTGCATCAGCCCAAGGTCCTCTTCCTCGACGAGCCGACATCCGGCCTCGATATCAACGCCAGACGTCTCCTGTGGGATGTCGTCAAGAGGCTCAACCAGAGCGGCACGACCATAGTCCTGACCACACATTACATCGAGGAGGCCGAGGCCCTGTGCGATAGGGTCGGCATCATCGACCACGGTAAGATCATCGCGCTGGACAAGCCCTCCGTCCTGATCGAGCAGACCGGAAGGACCGCCGTCGAGTACATGGAGGACGGGAAGACTGTCTACAATTACTTCCACAGCATGGACGAGGCGCAGAAGTTCGTCTCCGCCGGCGGGCATGAGGATGCGACCGTCAGGAAGACCAACCTGGAGGACGTGTTCGTGGAGCTCACCGGGAAATCGGTAGGTGATCAGAGATGAGCGAATACAAGAGGAACACCGGTTTCTTCCATCAGGTCTACCACGTAGCATGGTCCGACCTGATGTTCCTGAAGCACAACCTCCTGAACACCATAATCATGACGATCATGGGTCCGCTTCTCTATCTCATCGCGTTCGGATACGGGCTGAGGTCGGGAGAGACGGACATCGGAGTGTCGTACGTCGCATTCGTCATCCCCGGAATCATGGCACTGACATCCCTTTCGGGATCGTTCTCGTCCACATCCACCAGGATCAACGTCCAGAGGCTGTACTACAAGAGCTTCGACGAGATGATGCTCTGTCCTCTGAGCAACGCTGCGATCGTACTCGGCAAGAGCATGCTCGGATTGGTAAGAGGGCTTATGGGATGCTTCCTTATGTACGCCATCGGACTGGTGCTTGCACCCGATCTCGAGCTCACGCCCCTTGCGGTGATCTGCGTCATCATCAGCTGCATGGTTTTCTCCATGCTGGGTATGCTTGCGGCCCTCATCGCGAAATCGCATCAGAGCATGTCCACGTTCAACAGCCTGATCATCCTTCCGATGACCTTCCTGTGCGGTACCTTCTTCGAGGTCGATTCGCTGGAGCCCATCTTCCAGGGCATCCTCTACTGTCTGCCTCTGACACACTCGAGCCTTTGCATAAGAGCGGCATGCCTGCCGGACTTCTACACGGACTTCCCATGGATTTCCCTGGCGGTACTGGTCGTGTTCGGAGTGGTGATCTTCGCACTGAGCCATTACATGCTCAAGGTCAGAAAGATCTGAGATCAGCTTCCGCGGACCCCGTGGAGTATCTCGTCGAGGATGTAGAGGGCACCCTGCACGCCGTATACCGGACGGGGGATCACATCGTCCAGACCCATCGATGAATGACCGATCGGGATCCCGATGCTGCACTGTCCGTTTATCTTCATGGTGAGCGCGGTTATCCCCTCGCTGAGGACGATGTCCGAACCTATCTTCGGCTCGACCCCGAAGGATTCGGCATAATCTATGGATTCCAGGAACTCCCTTAGCTCCCTCACCTCGTCCTCGTCGGAACCCAGATCCGTATCGACGGCGATGGGGGCGGTCGCGAGATAGTAGTACATCCACTTCGTGAGCGGCCTCACGACCGATGCGGTGCCTGCGGCAGAGAACTTCAGCCCCTTGATGCGGAGCGCGTTGTACTTCATGCCGACGAACTTCTGATAGATCTTGGTCCTGGCCTTATCTATCTTAGCTATGGGGACGGATGGATCCTTACCAGTAGCATCGGCAATGGTCCTGTACCATCCCTCCACGGCATCGAAGCCTACCGGCGCTCCAGCCTTCGAGCGTATTATCTTCAGCCCCTTGGATTCGTAGTAGTCGCACAGCGATGCGCATGCCTCTGGACAGACCACGATGCAGTACTCGGAATTGAGCGAATCCCTCAGGTCTCCGAGCTCGGCCCCTGCTCCGGGGACGCATCTGACCTTCAATCCCATGGATTCGAGATTCTCCCTGAACTCCTCCACGGCGGCCGCCCAATCCTTGTCGAGGACCGTCATCCCCAGCAGGTTGACGGTATCCTTCTCCGGGGAGTCCCTCACAGGTGCCAGATGCTCCAATATCTGTCTGAGCGTGTGGTCATATCCCTGTGTCATCGGCATGGATACGAGGGCCTCGCCCATGTAGATCGCCCTGTCCTCCATGTGAGCCTCCCTGATCGCCTTCTCATGGTTGTCGCCGATGAGACCGGCACCGGGGGAATTGATGACAACGACCAGCCCGGGATCCTTGGAGTCTACTATGGGGAGTCCCTCCTCGAGCTTGTAGAACGCGCCGTTGATGTAATCGTACTCGTCGAGGAACGTGGCAGGTACCCTCGGGTAACCGTAGAAATAGGGTATGAAGTATGAATCGCTCTCCTCGAGGGTCATCCTCGGATATACGGCGCTGGAATAGACCATGAACCTGACCCTGCATCCTCCCGGTCCGTGGAGGAACACTATGGCATCCGATATGCTTTCTACGGCCATCACTGCTCCGACGAACCCGTCCGGCAATGTTCTCCTCATGCCCTGCCCCCTTTCTTCCATCCCTCGTCATTAGGAAGGCGCATTATGTTCTCCAGATACACCACATAGTCTAACGAGGGCCTCAGACCCAATCCGACCTTCCCGACCCTGGCGAACCTCGTTCCCCCGGTCGGCATCATGATATCCGAGATTATCAGATCGGGATGCCCCGTCCTGATGTCCTCCTTCATCATCTCCGCAGTGTAGTTCTGTGTGATCATATCGATATGGCGCGACACCGTGGTCGTCTCCCTCTTCCTGGGGCTCGTCTGGCAGGCGACCCTTATGAAGTCCACCTCCAGGTCGAGCAGGATGTCTATCAGCCAATCGATGTTGAATGACAGCTTGTTAAGAAGGAGCACCTTCTTGCCCTTGAAACGCGGCCTGTGCTCCTCCACGAATGATTCGTACTCGGATTCGACCAGATCCATCTCCTCCCTGGCCCTATCCTCCATGCCCATGATATCCCCGATGCAGCCCAGCCATTCCTCGTAATCGTAGCGTCCGACCGGAATCGGTACATCGAACACCTCCCTTCCCGTGCGCTGACGTATCATGTCGCACAGCTCGCGGTTGTTGGCGGTATCGTTGAGTATCATGTCGATCGAGCCTCTGCAGAAATTCTCCACCGACTCCGAAGTGGTCTCGTCCAGGAACCTGCAGTTGACCTCCAGGCCGAACCTGCCGAACATCCTGTCCAGCTCCCCGATGTGCTTCCTTGAATGGAGGTCGAAGAACGATGTCCCTATCAGATTCACCAGCCCCCTCTGCGGTTCGACAGAGGTGTCTATCATATGGACGATGTTGGAGGCCGCCATCATGAAACCGTCCGTGTAATCCCCAACGACATCCCCGTCCGTTGGAACGTACTGTATG
Organism: Thermoplasmata archaeon; assembly: GCA_015063245.1. Classification (GTDB taxonomy): domain Archaea; phylum Thermoplasmatota; class Thermoplasmata; order Methanomassiliicoccales; family Methanomethylophilaceae; genus Methanoprimaticola. The sequence continues at coordinate 86,509 of SUSV01000001.1, read as the reverse complement.
TCTATCCCGGGATTGTGCTTCATCACCTTGTCTATGACGCTGATGCAGTCATCCCCTATGATCCCCGGCATGCATGTGGTCACGACGGCGATCTTCGTGAATCCATCCGCGATCGTATCGTTCAGCGCCTTCTCGAGGTACTTCACACCGCCGAATATCGAGACCGCGTCATCCATCATCGTGCATCTCACGTTATGAGCCGGCTCCACCTCGAAGATGTCACGGTCGTAGAGCTCCAGGACCGCCTTCGCACGTGATGTGTCCATGAAGTACAGGCAGCTCTCGGGCCCGTGGAGCACCACGGCGAAGTCGTTCATCTTCGAATATGCCGCAAGGGCGCCGTATGCGGCGCAGGACATCATGATGCGCGAGTCCTTGATGGACCTCTTGCAGCTGGTACATGCACCGCACCCATCTCGTTTCTCTGATCCGGATTCCGCTTTCCTGATCTCCCTTCCTGCGGCGAGATCCGACAGCTGATCGTCGTTCAGCGGGTGAGGGTATACGCACTCGGCCTTACCCTCGGAGACATCTATCAGGCGCTGGGCTATGGAATCCACCACTTTGGAGATGTCCGAATCTGGGAACAGCTCGCGCACCGTATGGCCCTGGCCCTCGGCCTCTGCGAAAAGCCTGTCACGTGGCATGACAGCGATGACCTCCGTTCCCGTGGCCTCGGCGAATCTCCTTACGAGGGTCTCCTCGCCCTCGACACCGCGTGAATTGAGGATTATGCCTATGAGACGCGGGGAGCCCGTGTCGAAATTGGACAGACCTTTCATGATGTTGTTTGCCGCGTACATGGCCATGAACTCACCGGATGTGACGAGCATTATGCCGTCGGCATACTCCCCTCTCAGCGGGACCGCGAAACCTCCGCATACCACATCCCCGAGGACGTCGTACACCTTTATGTCCACATCGAGTTTGTCGGAGCCCAATTTCTTCAACGTATCGAACGTGGTCAGGATACCGCGTCCGGCACATCCTATACCGGGTTCCGGTCCGCCGGCTTCCGTACATAGCACTCCGTCCGTACCCTCCATGATCAGATCCTCCAATCTCCTCTTCGCCATAGGCGTGTTCCTAACATACTCCAGAACCGTAGGCTGTGCCTTCCCTCCAAGGAGCAGTCTTGTGGAATCATGCTTGGGATCGCATCCCACCTGCATGACCTTCAGGCCTTTCCTGGCCAAGGCGACTGAAATATTGGCGGCCATGGTGGATTTCCCGATACCGCCCTTTCCATACAGAGCTATCTGATACATCGGTGTTCGGCATGTAATCTCGGTAGGGCGTAATATACTATTGGACGAAATATCCAATACTAGTTTCCCTACCTGCACAGACAATAGTACGAAAATCGCAAAGCAAGACGTAAACGTTCTATAATCACAGCGCGATGCATAATTCACCTTCGGGGGGAATATAAAACGGGAATCAACATCGGAATTTGCGAAATGGAAGCGAAGAACGCATCTTGCAAGGATCTCAGATCCACCATAATCAGAGTCCATGTGGATAAGCCCAAAGGTTTCGAGGACATCGTCCAGTATGAGGATATCGTAGACCTCGAAGTCGCAAAGAAGAAGGTCGGTGACTGGGAGGACTTCATCAAGAGGAACAGGATCAACAAGGAGTCCGACGCCATCTACATGTCCAAGGTGAAGAAGGAAGAGGACATCAAACTCCTGAAGCCCTGTGCGAAGAAGGTCTGCACCGGATGGATCGAGATGGAAGGCCTCTCCGATGAGAGGAAGGCCGAAGTCCTCAAGGTCGCCGGAAAAGATGACATCATCACCGGATGGGACCAGCTGGAGTTCGACGAGATGAACGAGCTCTGCTCCAAGTGCCCCCTGTCATGGGACAAGGGACGCGGATGCATCGGTGCATTCGGACCCGACACCAGCAAGCTCCCCGAGATCGCCGAGAAATACGACTGCCCAATCGTGGCATCGGCACCCAAGTCGGCCAAATCCCACAAGATATTCACACCCGAGGATGCAGAGAACCTCCTGAAGGAGATTGAGATCCTCAGGGATGCCCTCCCCAAGGAGGGGAAGGTCTACGTGAACCGCTACAAAGGTCCCGTCGAGAGGATGGAAGCGGTCGCTAAGATCTCGGTCGCAGAGGAATGCGGCTGGTACTTCTTCTGAATCAGGCGTAGCCGTTCAGACGGAGAAGGAGTGTCGTCATGTTCTTCACCAGAGCATGCACACCCTTCATCCCCTTTTTGTCGTCCTCGTACTGAGGAGAGTTGAGCGCATGGATGATCGGCAGCGGGTTCGAACCGCAGACCGACATGCCGTTGCGGAGAAGGAAATCGACGATCTGATTGTAGACTAATGATCCACCATCGTGGCTGCATATCGCTATCGCCCCGCCGACTTTTCCATTAAGACCCAGATCACCATTTTGATAGACCAGCTGAGCCCTTTCCATGAATGTCTGCAGGACGCTCGGGCATGCGTTGGAATAGGTGGGCGATGCGATGAGAAGACCGTCGGCCTGCCTGAGCCTGTCGAGGATGTCGTTGAGACCGTCGTCCTCGTCCATGCATCTTCCGTCGCCGCGGATCTCGCATGTCAGGCACACGTTGCAGTTCATCAGGTTGTATTCGTAAATGTTGATGATCTCCATCTCGATGCCTTCCCTCTCGAACTGGTCCTGGACCTCGTTCAGGACATTGCTTGTGTTGCCGATGGGGCGCGGGCTTCCGTTGATGGCGATGATCTTCATGCCCATTCGTAATCAGCCCTGAGTATTAATTGTTCTGTCCGGACGCATGACCATGGCATGAATTGCTGACGGATATCGCTGAAAAAGGCACGAATCCTTTCAGAACGCGCGTGTCTCCGACGCGCGCAAATATATACAACGACATTATCGGTGCTCCATTAGGTGATGACATGACCGATATGCTGAAGATTGTCGACCTCCACGCGGAAGCAGGCGGGAGGGAGATCCTTAAAGGAGTCGATCTGACGATTAAGGAAGGGGAGACCGTCGTCCTCTTCGGACCCAACGGTTCGGGTAAATCCACCCTCCTTTCAACGATCATGGGATACAGTTCAATCAAGGTCACCAGCGGTGAGATATTCTTCAAAGGGGAGAACATCACCGAGATGACCGTTGACAGCCGTGCCAAGCTCGGCATCGGCATGATGATGCAGAGGCCTCCGAACATCTTCGGCGTCACTCTTGAGAACCTCATCAGGACTGCCGCGGCCGAGAATGCGGACAAGGTCCTCGACGAGGCTGATAACTTCAAGATGGAGAAATTCCTCGACAGGGAGATCAATGTAGGATTCTCCGGAGGGGAGATCAAGAGGTCGGAACTGCTTCAGCTCACCGCACAGAAACCCGAGTTCATACTTCTGGACGAACCCGAGTCCGGGGTCGACCTCCAGAACATAGACCTCATCGGAAGGAAGGTCCACGACCTGCTCTTCGAGGATGCCGAGAACGGATCGCAGAGACATGTGTCGTCCCTAGTCATCACCCACACGGGACAGATCATGGATTACATCGGTGCGGACTGCGGCTATGTCATGAGGAACGGAAGGATTATCAGCAGCGGAAAGCCGATGGAGATCCTCAACGATATCAGGGAGAACGGCTACGGAGAGGAGGATGAGTGAAATGCCGAACAGCGAGACAGTCAAGGAAGCACTGAACAAGAAGGCAGCATTCGGAAAGGATCTCGACCTTGATCACTACGACGAGAGGGCCGACGAGACCATCGAGGTCGACGACCTCGAGAGCTCTGAGTACAAGAAGTACATGGAGCAGGTCGGAATCATGGCCGACGAGATGGACCGCACAGGAACCCTTCTGTTCGTCGACAACAACCCCAGCCACTGCTCCACGAAGCTCCAGGAGGGAATCGAGATGATGTCCACCAAGCAGGCTCTCGCCAGATATGACGGACTCAAGGACTACTTCTGGAAGGCCATGGACCCCACCAAGGACAAGTACACCGCCAAGACCTATCTCGAGGACGGGGACGGCTACTTCATCAGGGTCAAGTCCGGATACCACATCAAGAACCCGGTCCAGACCTGCATGCTCCTCAACAAGGACAAGTCCATCCAGAACGTCCACAACATCGTCATCGTCGAGGACAATGCCTCGCTGGAGATGCTCACGGGATGCTCCACCGCGCACCATGCCAACGATGCGCTCCACGTCGGAGTCTCGGAGATATTCGTCGGCGACAACGCCAACCTCACATTCAGCATGATCCACAGCTGGGGAAAGCAGACCGGTGTGCGCCCCAGAACGAACTGCATCGTCGGAAAGAACTCCAACTACACCAACAACTATGTCATCCTGAATCCCGTCGGAAGCCTCCAGAGCTTCCCCGTCGCAACATTGGGGGACAACTCATCGGCCACCTACAACACGATGTGCATCGCACATGAGAACTCTGAGATCGACACCGGAGGGATGGTCAACCTCAACGGATTCCAGTCCAAGGCCCAGATCCTCAGCAGGTCCATATCCATGGGCGGGCACATGACCGCTCGCGGGCGCATGGTCGGCAACGCGCCCGAAGCCAAGGGACACCTTGAGTGCAGGAGCATCATCCTGAAGGACGGCGGAGCAACTCTTGCCATCCCTGAGCTGGAGGCCCATATCGCTGACGTTGAGATGACCCATGAGGCCGCGGTCGGAAAGATCGCCCAGGATCAGATCGAGTACATCATGTCCAGAGGACTGTCCGAGGATGACGCTGTCAGCCTCATCGTCAAGGGATTCCTCTCGGGCGGAATCAAAGGGCTCCCGCCGGAGCTCCAGAGGGAACTTGACGAGGCCATCGCCAAGGCCAACGTCGGGGACTGAGGAAACACAAGGGGACATCCCCCTTTCTTTTACTTTTTCGAGGCATGGGCATGGATCAGATTTCGCAGGTTCAGAGGAAGATCACCGAGATTCAGGCCACGGTCTATTTCATGGAGAATTCAGAGTCGGATGAAGCGATGGGCAAAATGAAAGAGCTCTTCGATACCATTGTCTCCGGATTCGACGGCTCACCCGGCATCCAAGCCATCCTGCTGAGCATGGCCCTCGGGGACATCAGATACATCCAAGGCAAGGACTCAATCCAATTCGTTCAGAAGTGGACGGAATGGACCGACTCCGCCGGACTCCAGCCGAGACAGGTGCCTGTCGAACAGATAGAGCAGGCCTCTGAGATCATCTTCGGAAAGAAGGATGCATTCGTATTCTGATCAGATGCGGAATTCGGCCTTGGTCTCGATGAGATGTATCACGTTAGCGTCATCATCGCGTATCGAACAGAATGTTCCGAACGGACCGTGCTTCGGTTCCTGGACGAATACTACGCCTTCGTCGATCAGACGCCTGCGTGTATTGTAAGGGCTGTCCACACCGAAGTACAGTCCCGTATCTATGCCGGTGGTCTGCGACCTCCTGAGGATTATCCTGCAGGCCCCTCTGATGAGATATGCGACCTCATCATCCTTCTCCAGGAGCTCCATGCATAGGATGTCCGTATAGAAACCGATGGCCCTGGAGACGTCCTTCACCGGGATCGTGCATACATGTATCGATTCGGGAAGGCCTTCTACCGTGTACTCGAAATTGGCTCCGTGGGGATCTCCTAGAGGCATATCCGTACCATCGCATAGGTCGCTTATAAACAATGACCGAGCACTTCTGGCTAAGAAAAACAATGCATCCCCAAGTGTTAAATATATCTCCATTATACTCTGGACTGTTGCCCTGGTAGTGTAGCGGCCTATCATGAAGCCCTGTCGAGGCTTCGACACGGATTCGAATTCCGTCCAGGGCGCTCATCTCTTCTATCAATCATTCATCTGGGTCATCTGCCCGCGTGATTTTATCCCGGCTTGGGAAAAAACTGTCCGATGACCGTATCAATCGCTTGACACACCATGCAGGAAAACGGTCTGCTTTCCGGTCTTGGAATCGATACCCAATTCTGCATCGACTTTGAAGACGGTGCGCATGTTCTCCGGAGTCAGGACCTCCTGGAGTGTTCCGACGCACATCATCTTGTGATCATGGATCATGGCGACCCTGTCGCAGTATCTGGCGACCATCGGGAGATCATGCGACACGATGACCACGGTCAGCCCTTTCTCCCTTGCCAGTTTCGACACGAGGTCCAAGGCCTCGAACTGAGTGTTGATGTCGAGATGGAGGGTGGGTTCGTCCATCAGAAGTATCTTGGGGGTCTGGACGAGGGCACGGGCGATCATGACCCTCTGCCTCTCTCCTCCGCTCATGGTGTTGATCCTGCGGTCCTGGAGATTCTGAAGTCCGGTGGCCTCGATGGCCTGATCGATGAGCTCAATATCGTCCCTCGTCTCGGGATCCATCACCTTCTTGAAAGGCATCCTTCCCATCGCGATGATGTCCCTGACGGTGAATGAGAAGCTGATCTCGTTGGTCTGAGGGACCACCGCTATGCTCTGTGCGACCTCCTTCTTCGGTATCTGCTCGAGATCCGAACCGTCCAGCAGAACGCATCCGCCGTCCGGGGACAGGTTCTTGTTGAGATTCCTCAGGAGAGTGGTCTTCCCGCATCCGTTCGGACCGAGGATCCCCAGAATCTCGCCCTCTTCTATCTTCAGATCGACGCCGTCGAGGACGATCTGTTTGGAATAGGTGTACTTGAGGTCCTTGACCTCGAGCGGGTTCACGACCATCCTACCGACCTCCTCCTGCGGATGAGCAGGTAGATGAAGATAGGTGCACCGATGAGCGATGTCGCCACACCGATCGGCAGCGTGCCGTAGCTTGGTGCAACGATGTGTGAAAGGAAGTCGCATATCAGTATGAAGGCTGCGCCGGCGAACATGCTCAGCGGCATGATGACGCGGTTGTCGGGACCGAGAAGGATCCTGAGGATATGCGGTATGACGAGCCCTATGAATCCTATCGTTCCGACGAAGGCCACTGCGACAGCCACTATTACTGTGGTGATGAACAGGATGAACAGGCGCACCTTCCTCACATCAACTCCCAGATCCAATGCGTGGATGTCTCCGAGCATCATAGCGTTGAGGCTCTTCGCCTGAGTTATCAGCAGCAATGAGCACATGACGATTATAGGGGCCATCAGGACTATCTCATTCCAATCCGCATTGCCGAGGTTACCCATGGTCCAGAACACTATGCCTTCGAGCTTCTCGCCAGAGATGAATGTGAGGAATGATACGATCGCGGACAGGAGCGATGACACCGCGACTCCAGAGAGGATCAGCGTCTCAGTCTTGACATATCCGCCTGCACGCGACATCAGGTAGACCAGCACCATGGTGCCTGTACATGTGACGAAAGCCAGGAGCGGCGTCGCAATAGCCAGCGGGATGAAAGGGATAGCGAACAGGATGCTTAGCGCAGCACCTACGGAGGCTCCCGATGACAGTCCGAGGATGTATGGCGATGCGAGCGGGTTCCTGAAGACGGCCTGCATCGCTGCACCGCATACCGCAAGGCCTGCACCGACGAACAATCCTGCCACGACACGCGGTGCGTTGATCTCACGCACCATATACTCAGTCCCCCAGGACTCGTTCCCCATCAGGGCATCCCAGACCTCCTTGAAGGAATAATAATCGCGGCCTGAAATCCAAGAAAGGTCCAACATAACGCAGACGATGGTGATCGCCAGGATAGCCGCTATCGCGACCAGGATCGAGATCTTTCTTTTCATTCAGGCCCCGTTAAGATTAAAGGGTTTATAATTTTTCGAGATCACCTTCTGATTATCAGGAATGCAACGATCCCGATGATGGCCATAGCGGCAACGGCGATTCCGGCATACAGCATGAGGTTGTCCTCTTCATCGCTCTCAACGGTCGGTACATCCCCTTCGAAGATGTCCGGGTACAGGGCGCATGCCATCGTCCATACTCCGTCCATGCTGGCTATGCTGTAGTTGTTCCACAGGCTATCCAACGCGACGAGCTTGTTACTGTCATTGCCCATGGCGGAGATCTCGTTCACCTGTTCTTGATTATCCGCAACGCTGCTGTTCAGGAACAGCACCGCATCGGGGTTGGCGATGATGAGGCTCGCCATCGTGTTCTTATCACCGTATGTCGAACCGCTCTTTGACGAATCCTCGGAGATGGATATTCCTCCTGCGGCGTTGATCATGGAGTTCGCAAGAGAGCCTTTGTTTCCCACCTTGTAGTCTCCTGAGGAGAAGGTTATGAACATCCCTTTCTTCTTCTCCACTCCCTCGAGATGTTCCGCGATGTACTCTGCAACGTAGTCCATCTGCTCGACATAAGACGAGACCTCTCCGTTGATTGCCTTTGAAACGGATTCAACGAATGCAGAGATTTCCGTGTAATCCTTGATGTCTTGCCAGACCATGACCTTCTCGAATCCGAGTTTCTTGAGATTATCGACGAATGAACTCAGTGTGCTGTAAGATCCGGTGATGATGATCAAGTCGTCGTTCTTATCCAGAACGCCTTTCTCGGACATGTAGATGATGTCTGCGAGCAGATCGCTCTGGCCTGATGTCCAGCCGCTCCCGTTCGCCCTGACCTTTCCGTCGCTGATCCTATCCTTGAGGTCCTTGAACACCGATGAACTGTTGTCCTTTGTGTACTTGTCAGTGACAACGATCTTCTCAAGAGCACCGATCTGAATCGCGGTTGCGGTGATTCCGGTACCGACTGTTGCGATGTGTTCGGGCGCCGATTCGAATGAGAATTCCGCTCCTGTTCCATCCTTGACCGTGTACGATGATGCTGCATCCGTATCCGAAGGTATCATAATCGATACAACTGAGAATGCGAGAATCATGATCGCAGCTACGGCTGCGGATTTCCTAACCATTTTTGAAGACATTGTATCAGACTTGTCCCATCCCCGTGTATACACCTTAGTGTTAAAATACTATCTATTAGTGTTACTAATTATGATAAAAATAATCAAATAATAACACTAGGTGCCTAATAGGGACTTTCTGGATAACAGAGCGATAGACCTAATGGATACAGAACAAGCTACATACCAAAAATTTCTTTAAGAGAGAGTCTTTGAGAGCATACATGCGTTGGATGCTCCGCAGCAAGATCCACAGGGCCACGGTCACGCAGACCCGCCTAGATTACGAGGGAAGTATCACCATAGACGAGAGTCTGCTGGAGAGATGCGGCATGTGGGTAGGGGAGAAAGTTACCATCGCCAACGTGAACAACGGCAACCGTTTCGACACATACATTCTGCCCGGCAAGCGCGATTCCGGGATCATCGCGATCAACGGTGCCGCAGCCCACCTCTGCAGCGAGGGCGACAAGGTCATCATCATGGGCTACGAACTCACCGACAAGCCCATCAAGGCCAAGGTCCTGCTGGTGGATGAGAAGAACGCCGTATCCAGAGAGCTGGTCTACTGATGTACACGGTATATTCCGACGGAGGTTCCAGGGGCAATCCGGGGAAATCCGCTTATGCTATCGTTGTAACGGAGAACGGGAAGGTCGTCCACGAGCATGCAGAGTATCTCGGGGTGCACACCAACAATTATGCGGAATACCGCGGACTAATCGCAGGCATCGCCAAGGTGCTCGACCTGAAGGGCGCTGAAGCGGAGTTCGTCATGGACTCTCAGCTGGTCATCAGGCAGATGAACGGCGAGTACAAGGTGAAGAGTCCCGACATGAAGGCATTGTACGACGATGCGAAGACTCTGTCGTCGATGATACCTAAGGTCACGTTCCGCAACGTCCGCAGGTCGGAGGAGTTCATCCCCCGTGCGGACTTCCTTCTGAACCAGGAAATGGACAGGCACTGAGATCAGTTGATCTTGGATGCGAGCTCGGAGATCTTGACGAGAGTCTGCTCTCCAGAGGTCATGTCCCTGAGCGTCACAGAGTCCTCCTCGAGCTCCTTGGCACCGACGATAACGGCATATCTGGCTCTTATCGATGACGCATACTTCATGGCCTTCGCCATCTTGCGTCCCATGATGTCGATATCGGATGATACACCCTCGCTGCGGAGCATAGCTACGATCTCCGCCGCCTTAAGCCTGACATCGTCGGAGACGGGGACGACATAGGCGCCGATTCCCTTGGGCTCGTAGACCTGTCCCTCCTTCTCGATGGCGAGCAGGATCCTGTCGAATCCGATCGCGAAACCGGTGGAGAAGACCTTCTCCCCTCCGAAGAGCTCGGAGAGCGTATAGGAGCCTCCTCCGCAGATCTGCTTCTCCGCACCGAGTGCGGGGGCCTCTGCCTCGAAGACCATACCTGTGTAGTAATCGAGTCCTCTGACGACACCGAGGTCGATGTCGAAGTTGTGGACGCCCATGGCGTGCATGTAGGCTGTGACCTGCCTGAGGTAGTCGCCGGCATCCCCCGGGACCTTCTCCAGGACCTCCTCCCCTCCGACCGTCTCGGTCAGAGTGAATATGCTGTCGATGACGTCCGATGCGACATTCATCTCCTCGAGGAGGGGCCTTGCCTCGTCGTAGAGCTTCTTGTCCAGCTTCTGCAGGACCTCTGCAGTCCTCTCCTTGGGCACACCCGCATCAGCGATGGCCTGCCTGAGGACACCGATGTGCCCGATGTGGATCTTATAGTCCTTGAGCCCGAGCTGCTTGATCATGGCCGCAGCCATGCAGATGACCTCCGCGTCGGTCTCCGGCGTGGCGGACCCTATGAGCTCGGCACCGAACTGGAAGAACTCCCTGTACCTTCCGCTCTGTGGCCTCTCATATCTGAAGCACTGTCCGAAATAGAATATCTTGATTGGTTTGGGCTCGTTGCTCATCCCGTTGACGAACATCCTGATGGCAGGTGCGGTCATCTCGGGACGGAGCGCGATGTCCCTGTCGCCCTTGTCCTTGAAGGCGTAGAGCTCCTTGAGGACGTTGGGTCCGGACCTCAGGATAAAGAGTTCCGCATCCTCGAAGATGGGGGTCTCGATCTCCCTGAATCCGAATGTCTGTGCGGTATGCCTGAGCTTGTTCTCATAGAACCTGCGTTTCTCCATCTCATCAGGGAGGAAATCCCTAGTACCGCGCGGACACTGAATCATATCCCTCGCATAACTGGGATGATATATAAGGTTCGGCCGGGGCTCATTTGGACTTGTGCCTGGTCTTTACGGCTATGCCCCTCTTCAGATCGGTCATCTCGCGGCCACACATCTCGGCCACTCCGACAGCGCGGACCTTGCCGTTGCAGACGGCGATCGCCTCATCGCCCACATGGATGCTTGGGTCGGCCTTGATCACTCCGACCGCGAATAGATTACCTTTCATCTCGAAGTCCATGATGTCTATGACGGGATATCCTGAATCGGCCAGGATCTGTGCCCCCTCGAGCGTGAGGGATATGCCTCCCCTCTCCGGGGTGAACATGCCGAGCTGCGTCTTCTTATGGTCCGCATCCTCGCGGAACAGCTTGAAGTATGGGAACTTGCCCATGGCGTGGGTGTTCTCGTCCATGAGGATGTCGGCTGCTTCCGCTCCGAACTGGAATCTGAGCATGTTCCTCATCTGACAGTCCCTGTCGAGGGAGTAGTCGACGGCTTCCATGCCCTTGGTAGCCTCCCTGAGCGCCTTGTCGAGGTTCTGGAGGGATGCTGGCGATGTGCCGTCGCCGACGACGGTGCATTCCATATCGGCCAGACCTTCGACCAGTTCGTAATCGTCACCGAGATGACAGACGATCCTGTCCCAACCCTGTGCTATTATGTCGCCGATCATCTGGCGGATCATTGCCTTCTCCTCGGGCTTCCATTCCCCTGTGACAGGGATGTCATATGAGTTCGCTGGGTAGAATGCATCCAATTCCCTTGGGACCGCTCCGAGAGGCGATGTCACGATTACCTCCTGGACGAGGGTGTCGTGGGGAGCCGTGTGGATCGCCGATGAGAATGCCTTGTGCGATTTGGAGATGTGATAGGGCTTCTTCGCAGAGCAGGGGAGCAGGAGGAGAACCCTCTTGTGCTCCGGCTTCCTGTACTCCGCCATACGCTCCTTGTATCTCTTTATGTCAGGCCTCCTGAGGGCCTGCGTGGTGTTGCAGCTGAACCTGCATCCGACGAAGGAGCAGGTCTCTTCCGCATACCTGTAACCTGCATCGTCGTAGAGCCTGAGCAGAGCGACGGAGGTGGGCGTGGAGGGCGCTCTCTGGTCTGCGAGCTCCCTCAGACGGTCGGACCTGATGAACATCCTGATCTTCTCGATCTCCTGTTCCATCGCCTCTATGTTGTGCTCCGATTCGTCCTCTCCGGTGGCGATCTCGGCCTCGGGTATCAGTCTGATACCGCTGATTCCGGCCGCTCTCGGAAGGGTGTCGTCGAACATGTCGACACCCATGTATGCAAGCAGTGCCAGCGTCGACGGTTCCCCGAGTCCCGAGAGATACAGCAGACGGTTGAAGCCTGCGGCTGTCCTGAGCTTGATGACATTGTCCACGATGCGCCTCGGGTCCTTCCTGAGCTCATATGCGTTGGGAACGACGACCATTTCGACCGAATCATCGAATACCAGCTCCTCGGGGAGAGGGAGCCTCACTACTGCGATCCCGTCCTTGACCTCGATCTCCGACTTCATACCGGAGTTCGAAGTGGTCCTCAGACCGGATTCCAGCACAACCTCGGTGCCCATGACCTGAAGAATCCTGTCCCCGCCTGAGGTGCACACCCTGACGTCGGAATCGACGTCCGAACGCACTACGCACGGCGTGACGATCTTTGATTCGTTCCTCTTGTATTCGCAGACCCTCGCCCTTTGGGATCTCGAAAGCACATCCAACATGCTACCACGACCCGAATCATCCTATAAAAAGTGGTCATCGAAGCGGTGGCTTTAAATTTAATAATCCGTACGCGTATAGGAACAAACATGGACCTGTATCACAAGGATGTCGTCTCAATCATGGACTTTTCTAAGGACGACATCGAAGGCATTCTTGATATGGCTGAGAAGATGGTTCCCTACGCGAGAGGAGAGAAGATCAAGCGCACACTGGACGGAAAGATCCTCGGCAACCTGTTCTTCGAGCCCTCGACCCGTACGAAGCTCTCCTTCGAGAGTGCCGCCTACAGGCTAGGATGCAATGTCATCGATGTCTCCGAGATGTCGATGACATCGATGGCGAAGGGGGAGACCCTTGCCGACACGATCAAGATCGTGGATGCCTACTGCGATGCGACGGTCCTGAGACACCCGTTCGAAGGCGCTGCGAGACTGGCTGCGAAATTCTCCGACCACCCGGTCATCAACGCGGGCGACGGAGCTGGATCGCACCCGACCCAGACCCTCCTCGACCTATTCACCATGAGACAGGCCAAAGGTTCGCTGAACGGATTGAACATCACGCTTGTGGGAGACCTGAAGTACGGCAGGACGGTCCACTCCCTCGCACAGGCACTCACCAAATTCGGAATGAAGATCACGCTTGTGGCCCCGGAGAGCCTGATGATGCCCAAGGACATCGTCGACCACCTCTCATCGAACGGATGCCACCCTAGGATCATGACGGACCTCGAGGACGCTGTCTCGGACACGGATGTGCTGTACGTCACAAGGATCCAGAGGGAGAGATTCCCGGACCCCAACGAATACCTCAAGGTCGCCGGGACATACAGGGTCGACAAGGCGCTCCTTGAGAACGCCAGGTCGGACTTGATAGTCATGCATCCCCTCCCCAGGGTCAACGAGATCGCCCCAGAGGTCGACTCGACGCCTCATGCGAAATACTTCCAGCAGGCTGCCAACGGAGTGCCCGTCAGGATGGCCCTGCTCAACGCCCTCATGGGAGGTGAACTCTGATGTCCAAGGACAATCCGATCAAGGAGGTGAGGCTCACCCCCATCAGGAACGGGACAGTCATCGATCACATCGCCTGCGGACAGGCTCTGAACGTCATCAAGATACTCGGCATCAACGAGAACAACGTCTACTCATCCATCAGCATGGGCATCCACGTGAGCTCCAGCACCCTCGGGGGATGGAAGGACATCATCAAGATCGAGGACATGGAGCTGGATTCCAAGAAAGCGGAGAAGATCGCACTCGTCGCACCCGATGCGACGATCTCGATCGTCAGAGATTACTACATAGCCGAGAAGTATCAGGTCAAGATCGGAGAGCGCGTGGTCGGACTGGCCAGATGCAGCAATCCGAACTGCATAACGAACAAGGGCGAACCAATCGACCCCGAGTTCCAGGTAGTATCCAAGTACCCGATGCAGCTCAGGTGCTGCTACTGCGACAAGATCCTGATGAACATCTCGGACCATCTGCTGTGATAAGATGAAGATCCTACTGGTCACAGGAATGCCCGGTGCGGGGAAGGAGGAGCTCCTAAACGTCGCACGTTCCATGGGCATCCCGTTCCTCAGGATGGGCGATATCGTCAGGGATTTCCATGCCAGATCCGGTGCCGCCGAGAAAGGACTGTCCGTAGGACAGGTCGCCAACGGCGAGAGGGAGAAGCACGGCAAGGACATCTGGGCCAAGAGGGCCATAGAGCAGATGCACGGCGACATATTCCTCGTGGACGGATGCAGGAGCCTCGACGAGGTCAACTCCTACAAAGGGCTGAGCAAGGAGGTCTACATCATCGGTGTGCACGCGCCCCGCATGATCCGTTACGACAGACTTGTGAAGAGAGGGCGCGAAGACGCACCCCATGACATCTATGAGTTCGATGAGCGCGACAACCGCGAGCTCGGATGGGGGATGGGGAGCGTTCTGGCACTGTCCGATTACCTCATAATCAACGATTCGGATCTCGATTGTTTCCAGAAGAAGGTCAGAGAGACCCTGGAGATGATCAGATGAAATTCTCGATCGCCCGCCTGTGCGGGGGGCAGGCCCTCATGGCGGTATCCGTGGATATCATGGATATCGACATGGAGGCGGCTGCCAAGAAGATAGAGGCTGAAGGTCTCAACATCAAATCCAAGGACGACCAGATGATCGTCTACGATTGGAACAACATGGAGACCACCCTCTACAGGCCTGGAAAGGTCATGTTCTTCCCCCTTTCCGACAAGGCGACATGCATCAAATATGCGACCGAGATCCTCGAACAGTATCTCTGATACTGTTCGAGAACATTAATATAAAGGAGCTTGATTGATACTCATGGACCCCTATGTAATGATGACCATCGAGGTCATCATCACAGCGATTCTAGCCGTGGAGGTGTACAAGCTCCACTGTCTATCCAAGAGCGGTGCTGTTGCATCCCTCATCATCGGGGTCATCCTGGCGATATTCGGGACAGTCAACGCATTCTTCATCCTGACCCTGTTCGTCATAGTGAGCTTCTTCGCCACGATGAAGGATATCGACAAGAAACTGGCCATGGGACTTCAAGAGGGGCAATTCGGAGAACGCGGATGGAAGAACGTGGCAGCCGTCGGTTTCCCGCCTGTGCTCATCACAGTGATCGATTACTTCCAGCCCATGGACGATACGCTGTATGTCATCGCATTCCTCACGACCATCGTCGTCGCCGGTGCGGACACCATCGCCAGCGAGATCGGGATTAAGGACCCCAATCCGATCATGATCACCACTCTGAAACCTGTGCGCCCGGGCGTGAACGGGGGCGTCTCCAAGCTAGGTACGATGGTATCGGCGGTAGCCGCCCTAGGGATAGCTGTCGTCGGATGGCTGGTTATGACCGCATCCCTCAGCTGGCTGCTGATCATACCGTTCGTCTTCGGTATGTTCGGGAACATCCTGGACAGCATCTTCGGTGCGGTCCTGGAGAACAGGGGGCTCATCTCCAAATTCACCAACAACTGGTCGACAGAGCTCATAGCCGCTTTGGCGGCAAGTGCAGTATGGATGCTCATCTGATTCTTGTAAAGCACCCTCACCCCCATAATCCATAATCGTTATATACCAGTCCAGCATGCCTTGTCTTGGTATGACGGCCATAGCGGAGGAGTCACACCCGGTCCCATTCCGAACCCGGCAGTAAAGCCCTCCCGCGTACCTGTCTGTACTGTATTGCGCAAGCGTACGGGAACTCAGGCACGCTGTCAACCACTTTTACCATTCTATCAGAAGAGCGTGAGCTCCGTATAACTTTCTCAGCATCCAAAGAAAAGGATCGTCTGTTATCACGAATAATCAATTCGTATTACTTATTGTCAAATAAAAAAGGCCGGACCCCCGAAGGGATCACGGCCGTGAATGTTTTCAGTCGAGCTCGGTCAGCTTGATGAGTTTGTTCCATCTCCTGTCGACTTCGGCCTGCATCTGCTCGATGACGGGCTCCCATCTGTCCTGGAGAAGGTGCTTGTACCTGCCCTGAGAGTTGATCCAGTCGAGGACAGGCTTCTTCTCGGCCTTTCCTGCCGCGATCCTTGCGCTCTCTCCGGTCAGTTCGTACTTTCCGTTGACTACCTCGAACAGAGGCCATACGCAGGTCTCGACTCCGAGCTTGGCCATCGCGATGGTCTGGTCGGAGGGGAACCTCCATCCCCTGGGGCAGGGCGACAGCGCGTTGATGAACGCGGGCCCTCCGCAGGTGAATGCCTTCTGTGCCTTCTGCACGGTGTCCCTCCAGTTGTGGGGCGAGACCTGTGCGACGTAGGGGATGTTGTGAGCCACCATGATCTGGGTGAGGTCCTTGGAGAACTCCTTCTTTCCCGATGACACGGATCCGGGCCAGGATGTGGTGGTCTGGGCTCCGATGGTGGTGGCCGAAGACCTCTGGATTCCGGTGTTCATGTATGCCTCGTTGTTGAGACAGACGTATGTCATCCTGTGTCCCCTCTCCATCGCTCCGGACAGTGCCTGGAGACCGATATCGTAGGTCGCTCCGTCTCCTGCGAAGTTGACGAAGTTGATGTTCTGAGGGATCTTTCCCTTCTTGTGGAGGGCGTTGTACGCTGTCTCTACTCCTGCACATGTCGCGGCTCCGTTCCCGAATGCTGTGTGCACGTAGGGGACGTTCCACGATGTGTACGGGAACACGGTGGTCGAGACCTCGAAGCATCCTGTGGACAGAGACACGACGATCTCATCCTCGGATCCCATGAGGATCTGCTTGGCGATAATGGACTCGGCGCATCCTGCACAGAGCCTGTGTCCGCTTGTAAGCCTAACGGGTAACTTCTGTAAATCCTTGAGTGCCAGTGATGTCAAAGCCTCACCCCCAGATAGTGGATCTTCTCGGCATTGCCGTCGACCACCGCCTGCAGCGACTTCTCGAATCCTGCGACGGTAGCATCGGCTCCTCCGAGACCGTATATTACATTGTACATCTTGGGAAGCTTCTCGAGATCCGAAGCTGCTGCGACGACCTCGGGGAACATGGGTCCGTAGGATCCGATGCTCAGGTGCTTGTCGAATACGACGACAGCCTTCTTTCCCTTCATCATGTTGGCGAGAGCCTCGACAGGCCAGGGCCTGAACACACGGGGCATCGCGCATCCGATCTTGATTCCCTTCTCGCGGAGCAGGTCGACTGTCGCCTTCATCGTTCCGAAGGACGATCCGAGGACGACTGCGACGAACTCGGCGTCATCGCACTTGTACTCCTCGACGAGCTTGTACTGCCTTCCGGAGATCTTCGCGAACTCGTCGAAGACTTCCTGACAGACCTCCAGCGCTTTCTGCATAGCAAGCACCGACTGGTACTTGTGAGGGTAGTAGAAGTCGGGTCCATCCATGTTTCCGTGGGAGACGGGGTGCTTGGTGTCGAGCAGGGGGTACAGGGGCTTGTGCTCTCCGACGAAATCCTTGACGACCTGTGTGTCCAGCATCGTCATCCTCTCGATGGCGTGGGTGAGGACGAATCCATCCAGGTTGACCATACAGGGCAGCTGGATCTCATGGTGCTCGGCGATCCTGGGTGCCACGATCGACATGTCGTAGGCCTCCTGGACGTTCTCCGAGAACAGCTGGAGCCATCCGCAGTCACGAGCGGACATGACGTCCCCGTGGTCGTTGTTGATGTTGATGGGTCCGCTCACGGCCCTGTTGGCGACGGCCATGATGAGGGGCACCCTCATTGCGGCGGTGATGGGGAGCATCTCCCACATGTACGCCAGACCCTGGGATGCGGTAGCGGTGAATGTCCTCGCTCCTGCTGATGCGGATGAGGTACAGAGGGTGAGGGCTGAGTGCTCGGACTCGACGCAGACGAACTCTGTGGAAACTTCTGCGTTGGCGACGTACTCCGCGAACTTCTCGACGATGATTGTCTGGGGGGTGATGGGGTATGCTGCGCATACATCGGGGTCGATCTGCTTCCATGCGAGTGCGACAGCGTTGTCTCCGTTGATTGCGATATCCTGTGACAACTTCACTCCTCCTTCATCGTGATTGCGTCCTTGGGGCAGACCTTGGAACAGATTCCGCATCCCTTGCAGTGCGTGAGCTTGAATCCGGACATGTGTCCCTCCCTGAAGACAATGCTGTTGTCAGGGCAGTAGATCCAGCATGACATGCAGTCGATGCACTTGTCCTGGTCGACCACAGGCACGTATGTTCTCCAATCTCCGGTGTTGAACTGCTCAGAGTTACCGGGCTTAATGATACGTCCTCCGACGATCAGATCGCTGATGCTAGCCATTACCATATCACTGCACCTCCTGGTATCCTCTCTTCAATGCAGAGAGGTTCTTGAGAATGACTTTCTCCGGAAGCTTTCCGGTGAACTTGGATGTGATCTGATCCTCAAGGTGGTCGTATCCTACCAGCGGGGAGCATTTGATGATCGCTCCGAGCATGACGGTGTTGACCATGGGTTTTCCGATCTCCTGGATTGCGATCTCCTGTGCATCCAATGTGTGGCACTCGATATCAGTTCCGAGAGCATCCTGGAGCTCCTTGGGTGTGCCTGCGTAGTTGGCCACAACTATCGTGTCCTTCTTCGCTCCCTGTGTGACATCGACCTTTCCTACAAGGGTTCCGTCCATGATGACGACGATGTCGGGTTCGTAGACCTGACTGTGAATTCTGATGGGATTCTCTGAGATCCTGGTGAATGCCCTGATAGGTGCACCCATCCTCTCGGGACCGAACTCGGGGAAGGCCTTGACGTACTTTCCTGCGAGTATCGCGGTCTCTGCGAGGATCTCGTTAGCAGTGACGACTCCTTGTCCGCCTCTGCCGTGCCAACGTATTTCGATATCCATTTGGTACCACTATCCTCTACATACCCTGTAATACATTTAAAGTCTTTGAACACTTTTTTAACGAATAATGGAGAAACAGACTCAAAAAACCGATTAATTCGACAGGATTAACTATTGAATTCGTATCAATTACTACGAATTTACTAGGATTTTTTGTAGATAAACGTAAACTGCGCAGAGGGTTTTCAGATGACATGCCTGTTATCTGCCATCCGATCTGGTCTCCGTCTCCCCTATGGATTATCAATATATGAGGGCACGGGTCGGATGAATGGACCTATTACCGGTCTCTTTTTCTGACTGTTTTTCGCTGTGATATGAAAATTAATGCACATATTCGGACCCTGTAATAATCATTTTATATTCGAATTGTAAAAAATAGTAAGTAATTTTAGCCCCCTTGAAAATTTACTTACTATTTTTTTCGGAGCTGACCGAAACACTATATCTACTATGAGAATTATTGAACACCGTGAGCGGCCATAGCCGCAAAAACTTCCAAACTGCGTTAAACACAGCGGGGATTCCCAATGGATAAGAAAATTGTCGATGTAAACGAACTGCACGTTGAAGATGTGCCCTTCGTAGGTGGTAAAGGAGCCAACCTCGGAGAGCTGACAAACGCAGGTTTCCCTGTGCCTGAGGCATTCGTCCTCACCACGGTGGCCTACGACTACTTCCTCTCCAAGAGCAAGATTTTCGATAAGATCACCAAGGAGCTCGACGGAATCGACAGGAACTCCGACGATTCCCTCGTAGCAGCCTCCGAGAAGATCAGGGCGCTCTTCGATGAGTGCGAGATCCCCGAGGACCTGAAGAAGGAGATCGTCACCAAGTACAAGATGCTCTTCCCCAAGGGAAAGATCGGATTCGTCGCAGTCAGGTCCAGTGCGACCGCCGAGGACCTCCCCGACGCGAGTTTCGCAGGACAGCAGGAGACATACCTCAACGTCAAGGACCAGGACGACCTCTTCGACAAGATCAGGAAGTGCTGGTCATCGCTCTTCACGGCAAGGGCGATCGCATACCGTGAGAAGCAGGGATACGCACACAGCGATGTCAAGCTCGCAGTCGTCGTCCAGAGGATGGTCAATTCCGAATTCTCAGGAATCATGTTCACCGTCGACCCCAACAGCGGTGCGAAGCAGATCGTCATCGAGGGAGGATACGGACTCGGAGAGGCCATCGTAGGCGGAGAGGTCACCCCCGACACATACATCATCGACAAGCAGAAGATGGAGATCCTGAAGAAGAGGATCTCTACACAGACCTGGAAGTACATCCGCGGAAAGAACGGCGGTGTCGAGAAGAAGGACATGCCCGCCAACATGCACAAGGCCCAGAAGATCGACGACGACCACGTGCTCGAAATTGCGGAGATCGGACGCCAGATCGAGATCCACTACAACAAGCCCATGGACATGGAGTGGTGCATCGAGGACAACAAGGCATACATCGTCCAGGCAAGGCCCATCACCGCTACCGGTAACTCAGTGACCAACGAGACCGTCGGAGACGACATCTCCAGCGACGCCATCGTCGCCACCGGTCTCGGAGCAAGCCCCGGACTCGCGACAGGAAAGGTCATCATCTACGACACCTCGATGAGTCTCGACGTCATCAAGGAAGGCGATGTCCTCGTGACCAAGATGACGATGCCCGACATGGTCCCCGCAATGAGCAGGGCTGCCGGAATCATCACAGACGAGGGAGGAATGACCTGCCACGCCGCGATTATCTCAAGAGAGCTCGGAACACCCTGTGTGGTTGGAACAGGCAACGCGACCGAGATCCTCACCAACGGAATGGATGTCACCGTGGACGGAACCACAGGAACCGTCTACAAGGGAATCATCGCGAAGAAAGGCAGCTCGGATTCATCTGCCGAATCTCCCGGACAGACAGTTGTCGGGGAGTACGTGCCCATCACCGGGACCAAGGTCATGGTCAACATGTCCATGCCTGCGAAGGCCGATGAGATCTCCAAACTCCCCTGCGACGGAGTCGGACTCATGAGGATCGAGTTCCTCTTCACCAACTACGTCGGAGAGCACCCCTGCGCATTCATCGCAGAGGGAAGGGAGCAGGAGCTCGTCGACAAGCTGGCCGACGGTATCTCCAAGGTCACAAGGGCGTTCTACCCCAGGCCCATCGTCCTCAGGACATCAGACTTCAAGACCAACGAGTACCACGACATGAAGGGCGGTGCGGACTATGAGCCCAACGAGGACAATCCCATGATCGGATGGAGAGGATGCTCCAGATACGTCTCGGAGAGCTACCGCGATGCATTCATGTGCGAGCTCAAGGCCATCAAGAAGGTCAGGGACGAGATGGGATTCAAGAACCTGAACATGATGCTGCCCTTCGTAAGGACAGTCGACGAGGTCCAGGAGATCACCCGCATGATGGAGTCCATCGGACTCAGGAGGAGCAAGGACTTCAAGCTGTACTTCATGGCAGAGGTCCCCGTCATCATCTTCATGGCGGACGAGTTCTGCAAGTACTGCGATGCATTCTCCATCGGATCCAACGATCTGACGCAGCTCACAATGGGATGCGACAGGGATTCCGATATCCTCGGACACATGGGATACTTCGACGAGAGGAACGAGGGTGTGAAGAGGGCCATCAGGCACCTTATCAAGGTCGCACACGCGAACGGCAAGTACGTCAGCATCTGCGGTCAGGGACCCTCGGTCTACCCCGAGTTCACGGAATTCCTTGTCGAGGAGGGAATCGACGGTATCTCCCTTAACCCCGACACATTCTACAAGACCAAGAGGATCATCGCCTCGGCTGAGCAGAAGATCATGCTCAGGGACCTGAGGATGCTCAGGGAGAAACTCTGAAACCGACGGGGGCTGTCCCCCGCCATTTCCTTTTTTACATGTTCAAAGTGAGGATAACTGCCATCAGGAAGGTCTGCCACCGCGACCTCATGGAGAAGTACGAGAACCCCATCGAACATGCGTGCGACATCAACGAAGGGGATGTCTTCATCTCCGTTGACGGTAGGAAACCTGAAGGACTGTGCGATTCCGCATGGGAATCCATGGAATACTTCGTAAAGGAGCTCGCCGAGGGAAGAGGGGACTTCTACGACGGGTGGATGAAGAACCCGCGCTCGGCGATGATCTCATGCAACGACGGGTTCAGACCCGTCAGCTTCTATATCGAGACGATAGAAGATCACTTGGAATCGCGATCGATGAGCTTCTTTGTGAGAGCATCTGTCTCCTCGCCGGGCAGCAGCATCGTGGTGACCTCCATGAACGGATGCTTGGTACCCTCGATGATCTTCACATCATCCAGCGACCTGAGGCCCCATTTCTCTGCGGTCTTCTCGAGCCCGAGCTTGGTGTCGTAATCATTGGGGACGAGAACGATCGCCTTGTATGTCTTCATGCCCATCTTCTTCGCGGCGAGGATCCTGTGATGCCCGTCCACGACGAGGTATCCGCTCCTCCGCTCCACAACTATCAGAGGCTCGACCATCCCTCTCTTCAGCTCATACTGCCTTCCGACGAGCTCATCCATGTACACCTCCTTCTGGGTGGGGATGACCCTCTCGACCTCGATCTCCTTGTTGACGACCTTCAGTTTGATGCCGTTCTGCTCCTCCAGGAACCTTTTGACGGTGACCACCTTGTTAGGACGGGATTTCTCTATCTGGGACCTTACGATATCCAGATTGGAGATGATACCTATGAGCTTCCTGTCGTCATCGATGACCGGAAGATTCCTGAGACCGTATCTGAACAGGATACGGGTGGCATCCGAGATGGTCATCGACGGCACGGCACAGAACGTTCCTCTCTTCATTACGTTACGGATCTTGGCATTGGGGCGGTCGATGAAACGCAGCAGCTCCTTTGCTGTGACAAAACCCAGCAGATAACCGTTCTCGGCAACGGGGAATCCATGGAACTCCGACCTGGTGATCTGGTCGATGGCCTGTTTGACGGTCATGTTCGGGTCCACGGTCTGAACGTTGCGGACCATGTACTCTCCGACCAACGGTTTGTCTTCTGGCATATTGTCAGTATCGCGGTCGGCCATATTATATCTTCCATTCGTAGAGCATCATATCCGTTCGAATCCTATGGCAATACCTTTAAGGATTAGACCGCAGTTGCTCAGTCAGAGGATTGTAAATGGCCGGAAATGTTCTAACCGGAGAATCTATCGAGAAGGAGACGAAACTCCACGATACGCTCGCCAAAATCAAACATGTCATCATCGTTATCAGCGGAAAGGGAGGGGTCGGAAAGAGTACTGTCTCATCCAACCTCGCGATGACCCTTGCAATGAAAGGGTACCAGACCGGATTGATGGATATCGATATCACCGGACCCAACATCCCCAAGATGTTCGGAATCGAGGACGAGCAGCTCATGGCGAATGAGGAGAGGCTCCTGATCCCGATCACAGTGCCTCCGGCATTGAAGGTCATGTCCATGGCATTCCTGCTCCCCAGCAAGGATGTCCCAGTCATGTGGCGCGGACCCGTCAAGATGTCCGCTGTACAGCAGTTCATCGAGGATGTCAAATGGGGAGATCTCGACTACCTCGTCATCGACATGCCTCCGGGAACCGGAGATGAGGCGCTGTCCATCGTACAGCTCATCCCCAAGGCCGACGGAATGGTCGTAGTCACCACACCTCAGGACGTTGCACTCCTCGACAGCAGGAAATCCGTCGGATTCGCTGCCGAGACAAAGATCCCGATCATCGGAATCATCGAGAACATGAGCGGTTTCGTCTGCCCGCACTGCGGAGAGGTCACCGACATCTTCAAGAGAGGAGGAGGAGAAGCGACAGCAAAGGAGATGAACATCCAGTTCCTCGGACGCGTTCCCATCGAGCCCGCTGTCGTGGACAGCGGAGACTCCGGAATGCCTGTCGTTCTCAAGTATCCCGATTCTGCATCCGCCAAGGCCTTCGACGGAATCATCGACAAGATCATCAAGACAGTGGAATGATGAGACTGGTCGTCATCTCCGAAGGCGAGTCATTGGACTCGGAAGTGGCCGAGGATTTCGGCCACGCCCCTTTCTTCCTAGTGGTGGACTCAGACACACTGGACTACCATGTGATAGAGAACGAGTTTGCTGATTCGCCCGAGGGGGCCGGGATCGCCGTGGCCAAGGCCATCACCACCCTTCAGCCGGATGCAGTTATCACTGGCGGGATCGGCATGCACGGGCTCGATATCCTCAGAAGGGCCAACATATTCGTCTCATATGATGAGGAAGGGCCTATCGATCAGTGCATCGTGGACTTCGTGAGAAGGCACAAGAACAACGCAGCGTGATCATACACCCTGCTTGTTTCCCCATATTATCTTGTGGAGCTGGGGGAGGACCCTGACATCCACATCGTTCTTCAGGACCTCTTCCACCAGCCATTCCAATCTGTCCGTTCCGCCCACAGGCCCGAAGATGATGTTGGTATCAGGCCTATTCTTCCTGATGTAACCAAGAGCGAAATCCAGATCGGCCTGGTCCTTTATCACGAACTTCAGCTGATCCTTCATCGAGAGGTATTTGAGGTTGGAGTCAAGCATCCTTTCGGTCATCCCTGATGAGGGGCACTTGATGTCCATGCTTATGAGAATGTGTCCGTCAGAGGGCACCCTGCTGAGATCCACTGCGCCGTTGGTCTCCAGGACCACCTTCTTATCGGCTTTAATGAGAGCATCGAACAGCTCGTAGATGTCCTTCTGGAGCATCGGCTCTCCGCCAGTGACGCAGACCGTCCTGCATCCGCCGACCTTCTCCATAATCTCCGGGATCGTCATCTCGGTGCCGCCGGACATGGCATACTGGGTGTCGCACCAGGAGCAGTCGAGGTTGCACCCTATTGTCCTCACGAACACTGTGGGCACACCCATGGTGAGGCCTTCGCCCTGGATCGACTTGAAAATCTCACATATCCTCATAGGGAATCTCATCCTTGAATCCAGCTTCCTTGAATCCGGCCAGTCTCAGCCTGCATGAGTCGCAGTGACCGCATGCCTTCTCCCCGCCGTTGTAGCATGACCAGGTAAGATGGAGCGGTGCGCCCAGCCTCTTTCCCCTTCTGACGATATCGGCCTTGGAATCCATTCCGATGGGGGTGACGATCTTGATGGGGTGCCCTTCCTTTCCTGCCTTGGTGCCCACCTCGAGGGTGTGCTGGAAGGCTTGGATGAATTCGGGCGTGCAGTCGGGATAACCGGAATAATCCACTGCGTTCACCCCTATGTATATCCTGTCGGCATCGATGGACTCGCAGAGACCTGCGGCGATGCTCAGGAAGACGATGTTCCTTGCGGGAACGTATGTGATCGGTATTACCTGATCGAGCTCCCCTTCGCGGTCCATGGGGACATCGATATCGCCCCTCGTGAGCGCTGAACGGAACGAGCTGAGGTTCAGGTCGATGATGACATGCGGAATGTTATAGAATTTACAAACATTGGCGGCGGAGGTGAGCTCCTTGGTGTGCCTCTGACCGTATCTGAAGCTCAGGGCGGTCGGTTCGCAGCCGTCCGCTATCGCCTGTGCCAGACATGTGGTGGAATCCAATCCGCCGGACAGAAGTACCACTGCTTTGGGCATCATAGCACCTGCGTGTACCAAGCCGTCTGCCCGCGCTCCTCGTCAAGACCGATCGAGACGGATTTGACGTTCGGGGGGAACGTAAGCTCCCTGACCATACGGAGCGTCATCATCTTCGACATCTCCTCGGCAGTGGTGGTCGGGATGTCGAGAAGCGTGACATCCATCTTCGGGAAGACGTACCTCTTCCCGTCGCAGATCGCCTCGACCGAATCTTCGGAGACATTTATCTTGACATCAGAGGATTTCGTGGGAAGGAGCGTCTTGTGGTCGACCTCGTCGATCATCTCCTTCAGCTTCTTCTTGAGGACCACGAAGTCCATGATCATCCCCTCTTCCCCTATGTCCCCCTCGAGCCTGAGGCGGACGATATAGGAGTGTCCGTGCAGTCTAGAGCACTTCTCGTGCCTAGGTATGAAATGACATGCGGAGAACCTTATGCCTCCGTAGCCACCGTCTATCTCAAGATACATACTCATTCCTCCGTCATCCTCATCGCCAATGCGATGGAATCAGTGTAATCCGTCTTCACCCTGGATGTATCGATGAACACCTTGTCCGTATTGACGATGGGTGCCCCCAGTGCCTTTGCGCCCCCGATGAAATGCAGGGTCCTGAAGATGATGTTGCCTGTTATGCCCTCCGGAGCGATCAGGATATCGGCGTTGTTGACGGCATCCTCGATGAGGATCTGGCAGTGGTATGCGTCGTAGCCTTCCTCGGTGAGCTGCTTCACGATCTTGCGTGCGCTCTCGATGGACCTGTCGACGGCCTTGCATCTTCCGACATCCTCGCACCTTCCTCCGGACATGACTGCGACCTTCGTTCCCAATCCGACCCTCTTGGCCATCTTGACGCACTGTCTTGCAAGCTCCGTCCTCTGAGCATCGGACCACCCCTCATCGATCCCGACGGGTGCCATGATGATCATCTTGCCATTGAGAGGTTCCATGAAAACGATCCTCTCGAGTGCGTTGAGTCCGAGCTTCTTCTTGAGAATCGGAAGGAGAACCGATGAGGACATGTCGCCGCGGATGGCCGCATCGATCTTGCCTGTTGCAAGGTCATCGGCCAGCATCTCCGGGTCGTCGTATATCCTTACATCATACTGCTTCATCGCTGCTACGCTCTTCTCCACGTTGCCCGCCTGGGTCCCACGTCCGATTCCGACACGTACCTTCGGAAGGTCGCTGGTAAGAAGAGACTCGGTTGTGAACATGATGACTCCAATATCTTCTACTAATAATAAAGATGGGTCTTATGGCCTGATCTGGTCGAATTGATAGTCTGCCCATACCCTCTCATCCAGAACTATCTCGAGCTCTGGGATGGTGAGCATCGGACGATCGTACTTCGCGGAATCATCCATGGCGACACGGGGGCATGCGGTGTTGACGTATGCATCGACGCGGTATGCCATGAGCGATATAGGGGTTATCTCCTCCATGACCGCCTTGTAGGCCTTCATGCCGTGATCCCTGATGAGCCTCACGACCCTGTCCGCCTCCGATGTGCGGTCCTGTCCGACCTTGCTGCATACGATCACGAGGAAGCTCTGGGCACCTTTGGCCGACTGGATGGCCGCGAACCTCTTCCTCAGGATCCTGTCCCTGGTCTCGGACATGCTGCGGACCTCGTTGGTTATCGGATTCAGGACCAGGATGTCCTTATCGACCCCGAAAGCGGCGGCGAGAGGATGGAAGTCGCCCTCTCCGATGAAAAGGAATGCATCCACATCGTCCAATACTGCCTCCGCCGAACTGCAGTTGCATCCGAGGACCTGACCCGGATAGGCTATCCTCCTGTCCCCGGTGCCTACGAGGACGGTCCTTCCCGAGGATTCCAGGATGGACCTCACCTTGGGGATCAGATCGAGATATTGGATGGTGGCGAGGAGCCCGACCCTCTGGGGAAGCTCCTTCAGATTGTCCAGTATGGAATCGTCGACGGTCGCATCGGAACGGGACTCGATGTACAGAACGTTAGGGTCGTCCCCTTGGGATGGGATCGGCGAATGGCCGAAATGGACGAGAGCGTCGGCTCTTCCCTTGTAATTGAAAAGATCGCAGGCCCCGTAACATGGGAAACCTATGACCAAAACTTCTACCCCTGTCCTCTCAGACAGGTAATCAGCGATTTCAGTTGCCCTGATCTTCAGACCTTCGGGCAATTGGAGGGCGACGGAGGAGAACCCTCCGTCGCGGATCCAAGCAACGATGTTGTCCAATTGGAAATCGAACATCTAAGATCAGTTGACGAATTCCTGTCCCTTCTCTACGTCGACGTAGCAGGGGGAGGGGAACTTCATGGATGCTCTCCAGAGAGCGTCCTTCGCAACTGCGACCTTGTCGGGGTTAACCCTGACTGTCAGGATTGCCTGGTTGCGCTCGAGCCTTGCAGCTGTTCCGACCGCCTTTCCGAATCCCTGACGCATTCCACTCGAAACACGGTCAGCTCCTGCTCCGGTTGCGAGCTTGTTCTCCCTGAGAACGACGTGGGGGAATGCCCTGACCGTCATGTGGTAGTTGGCGACTCCCGCCTGGGCGGTGAGAACCTTGTTTGCTGCGATACGGCCTGCCTCGATAGAGGTGTGCCTGATCTGGACACGGTTCTTGACTTTGAGTGTGAGTGTTACAGGGAACTCCTGCTTGAGGTTTCCCATCTCATACTGGCTAACACGGCTTGCAGGCACTCCTCCCATATACTCGCGGCGAGTGTATGCCTGTCCTTTGATCTGTCTGTACATCGATGCTGGCTTTCTTACCATTGACACCACCAATTGTGATTGTGATAGGAGATGGCAATCAGGACGCCGTATATAACGTCTAGGTTACCCTCCATGTTCTGTCTCGGACGATTAACAACGTCCATATAAATGTTATGGCAGGCTTCCTCTGTTCTATTATAAACATTAAGAAAACAGCGGCCGAAAACTGGTAACTAAAGTCTCGAAGCGCCGACAATTATTATTAAGTTTCCACGTGATGACGACGCTGATGCACTCATTCGGATTCAAAGTCCTTCCAGTTGACCCTGAGGACAAATCAGGGGTACCCATATCAGTAGCAGGCCAGACCATGGTCGACATCCAGACCCTCATCACGGACATCGGGTCCATGATGCTGAGGCTCGAGCTGAGGCTGCAGAATGAGATACCGAGGGACCTGCTGAAGAAGTTCGATCTGAGCATCGGAGGTTCCGAATCCGGGATCGGATCGGGGCCGAGCGCAGGCAACGAGGTCGCGCTCGAGAAGGCACTCAAGATCGTCTGTGCCACACTCGATTTCCTCGGCAAAGGCGCAGTAGGAACTTGGATGACCGATTTCTTCGAGGACGACCAATCGAGGGCCGTCATAGCGAAGGACCTCATCGTGCTCAACGACCACCTTGAGGGATACATGCTCGAGTACGGTAACGACGAGAGGCAGGGAAGGTTCAAGGGATTCGACAAGCAGAAGATCCTCCCCTACACCGACCTCAAGGAGGAGGTATCCGCCGCTGTCGGTGTCATCGTCAGGGACAAGAAGAAGTTCAACCACTGGAACCTGAAGAACGATGAGTTCCTTGAACCCGTGTCCTTCGACAAGAACATCGCGCCGTCGGACATCCCTACGTTCTCCAAGGCGGGACCCGTCATCGTCATCGGGAAGGTCAACAGGAACGAGAACGGCCACATCAGGAACGTGGACAGGATCAAGCTCTGCTACACCATCCCCGAGCTCAACTTCCACACCATCGTCACGAAGAACTCCGACAGGGAGCTCCTCAACACCGTGGTTGCGAAGACCGCATACGATGAGGACAGGGACGAGTGGGTGCTCAAGAACGACATCCTTGGTATAGATATCAGGAAGGCCTCCTGGGACAGTGCCATCGTCGCATTCCACGAGTATATGGAATTCCTCTTCGACACCTATGCCGGAGACGAGGGCTCGTTCGAGGGAGAGGAGCAGGAGATCCGCGAATACCTGCTGTCGCTGCTCCCTGTGATCTGACATCCGTACCCATGCACAGACGCGCAATCCGCGCACGACAAGGACAATACTTATAATAGCGCGCGGGATGACCACCATTTATAGGAGCACACATGTCACGCCGTATCCCGAACAATGTGGTCCGTGAGATCGGAGAGGAGCGCATCACCAAACTGCTAGACCTCTCCGAGGATGCCGTAAGAGCCGGCAGGGACGACAGGGCCAGGAGATACGTCGAGATTGCCAGGAGCATAAGCGGCAAGACGCAGGTGACGATACCGAAGGACAGGAAGTACTGCAAGAACTGCCACCTCCCCATGATGCCGGGGGTGAACTGTTCGGTCCGCCTTTCGAACCATAAGGTCTGCATGACCTGCGATGTGTGCGGCGAAGTACGGCGCATACCGTACATAAGGGAGCAGAGAATATGACGGAGAAGGATGCAAGAAAGGAACTCATCAGACGTGCAAACGAGCTCAGCCCCACAGTCCACGTCGGAAAGGACGGGCTGGACCAGGGCATCTACGATGAGATCACCGCCCAGCTGAAGAAGAACCGTCTCATAAAGATCAAGGTGCTGTCCAACTCGGACGAGGGCGCCAAGGATATCGCGGCCGCGATCGAGGAGAACACCGGAGCGGTCATCGTGGATGTCCGCGGCGGGGTCATGATCGTCACCGACAAGAGGACCTGGACTTCACTCTCCCAAAAGAAATTCTGAGGTAATGAGATGCTAGATGTTAACGTGATCAGATCGAACCCTGACATGATCAGGACGATGATCAGGAACAGGAACAGAGACGAGACCATCCTCGACAGATTCCTCGAGGCAGATTCCGAATGGAGGGCGCTCACTGATGAGAACAACCGCCTCAGGAAGATCAGGAACGACGTCTCCATGGAGATCTCCAAGATGCCCAAGGGCGAGGAGAAGGACGCCAAGATCGCAGAGATGCGCGAGGTCGGAGACAAGATCAAGGCGAACGATGCCCGCATGGCAGAGCTCGAGGTCGTCAGGAACGACTGCGTCCTCAACATCCCCAACATCCCTCATGAGTCCGTCCCCATCGGAAAGGACGACACGGAGAACGTGGTCGTATACGAGGCCGGAGAGAAGAGGAAGTTCGACTTCAAGCCCAAGGAGCACTGGGAGCTCGCCGAGGAATTGGACATCATCGATTTCGACAGGGGAACCAAGGTCGCCGGAAGCGGATTCTACGTCATGAAGGGCGACGGAGCAAGGCTCGAGCGCGCCCTCATCAACTACTTCCTCGACATGCACAAGGACCAGGGCTACACTGAGCTCGTCGTCCCCGCGGTCATCAACAAGGCAGCCGTCATCGGAACGGGACAGTACCCCAACCTCAAGGACGATATGTACTACCTGCCCAAGGACGACATGTACCTCAACCCCACGGCAGAGGTCCCCATCACCAACCTGCTCCAGGACGAGATACTCGACAGGTCGCAGCTCCCCATCTACTACACCGCCAACCTGACATCCTACAGGCGCGAGGTAGGAAAGCACGCCGACACCAAGGGAATCATCCGTGTCCACGAGTTCAGGAAGACCGAGATGGTCAACTTCGTCGAGCCCAGCAAGTCATACGAGAGGCTCGAGGAGCTCAGGAAGAACGCGGAGGACCTCATCAACGGGCTCCAGCTGCCCTACAGGGTGCTTCTCCTGTGCACAGGGGACATGAGCTTCTCATGCTCCAAATGCTACGATCTCGAGCTCTACGCTCCCGGAAAGGACGCATGGCTCGAGGCATCCTCATGCTCGAACTTCACGGACTTCCAGGCAAGGAGGGCAAGGATCAAGTACAGGCCCGAGCCCCACCTGAAGAGCGAGTTCGTCCACACCCTGAACGGATCCGGACTCGCGCTCCCCAGGACCATCGTAGCGATCATGGAGAACTATCAGAACAAGGATGGCACCATCACCATCCCCGAAGTCCTGAGACCCTACATGAGGGGACAGGAAGTCATCGATAAGAGACACTGAAACACTAAAAATCCGGAAGGGGGAGACCCCTTCCATTTTCACTTAAGCTGTTTTCCGTCGCAGAACGCATTTCCGACCTTCTCGCCGAATGCGAGATAGTCGTGGTTCATTCCGTCGTAGATGATCGGATGGTATTTCCTGAGGTCGACCTTGCCGTCGGTCATGATCGAATCGTCTATGCTGAGATTGACGATCTCCCCTATGCACTCGCAGTTCCTCTCGGTGTAGCTGATGAGCCTGCACTCGAGGCAGATGGGCATCTCCTTGATGATGGGTGCATCGACCTTCTCGCTCTTCTCGGCGTGGAATCCCGCCTTGGCGAATTTGTCTGGCACATCGTTGCCTGATACGATTCCGACATAGTCGCTTCCGACCAGGGTCTCCTTCGTGGCGAAGCTCACAGTGAATGCTTTGCGCTTCAGGATGTTCTCTACCGTCTTGTGCTCGGGCGAGAGACATAGGCCGATCTCGTAATCCTCGTGGATGCCGCCCCATGCGGCATTCATGGCATTGGGGGTGCCGTCATCGTTGTACGTTGCGATGATGAGCACGGGCTCAGGGTAGATGCAGGCTTTTGCTCCGAAATCCTTTCTCATGAGTGACCAAAAGAATCCATCACTCAAATATGCATTGCTTCGAGATCCTCGATTATCCTCTTGGCATCGATGCCCCTGTTCCTGGAGCAGAGCTTGTCGCGTATATCCTTCTCACCCTCCCTGAGGGTTGAAGAACTGACACCGTAGCGGATGGAGATGTGCGCCTCCATGTATGCCGCCATCAGATCACATGTCTTGATATCATATCCGTCGCGTTTCCCGAACTTCTCGTCATCCATGTCGGAGAAGGGGTCGTAGACCATGAATCTGAACTCGTCGCGCCATTCCGGCTCGATGAGCGGGAGGATCTTCGCCTCGACCTGGTCGTGCTCGTACTCCTCCAGGAGCGCCGCGAGACCGGAGACGTTCACCTTGATGGGCGTGATCACATCCTTGGTGAGGACCTCCGGAAGGTCATGGAACAGCGCAGTGTAGTAATCGTTGTAGATCTGTCTGTCCGAGACCCTGACGTCGAGGTCGTTGAGATAGACCGCGTTGGCGACCATGAGCGAATGTCCGAGCACAGCCGTCTTCGGGATGCGGGGCGTCCTTGCCCAGCGCTGCTGGAACCTGAGCTGCCCGATGAGGTCGACGAAGTTGAACGTAGCGGACCTGTCCGTGGCCATCTGGCCCACGCCCTTCAGGTCCTTGTGCTGGTCGATCTGCTCGTCGATCTCCTGACGCGTGATATCGATGCCGTACAGGGACCTGTTCGAATCATAAATGAGCTCGAACTCCCAGCGCGTGGCGAGGTAATGCGCGGCGCGGACGATCTCATCTTCCTTGGAATCCGGGTCGTTCCTGAGATACTCGAGGAACCTCGCCCTGAAATCAGGATCGGAATCGGGGACGAGCCGGTCGAACTCATTGATGACGAAGACATTGACCTCCTCCCTCCTGTCCTGCGTGATCTTGTAGAACACCTGGGGCTTCAGGTCTGTGAGCACGGAACGCTGGATGAAGGAGAACATCTGATGCTCGATGAGCTTCCTCCAATCGATCTCCTTCCCTGACTGCTCCTCGAACTTCCCGAGCACCCAGGATATTGCGGCCTTGTGGGCCTGCTTGTCCATCTCCGTGAGGTCCACGGGCCTGAGATGGTCGTTCCATCTGTGCATGTTGGCCGAATCGAAGAACAGGTAGAGGATGTGCGCGTTGAGTGCCGGCATCAGAGGTCCTCCAGGGATTCTATGGGGCCGCAGTCCTCATATGGCGCATACGGTCCGTCCAGGCTTATGATCGGGCTGCCGAGGTCCTCCCTCAGGGACCTGAGGTGCATGAGCTCGCTCGTGACCCTGTCCTCATCTCTGGACCCCGCGACGTATCCGATGACCATCAGAGCTATGCCTACGGCGAACATCACGATGTAGCTGTTGTTCGGCTTGAGTATGTAGAGCGTGAACGAGAGCACCGTCAGAATGATCCCTGCTAAGGTCATGTTCTTCAGAATGTCCGCTCTATCCACTTGCTCCCCACCCTAGTCGATAAAAACGGGGGAATGACTCCCCCTTGGAATCTCACTGCGATGCCTGTCCGAGCCTGTCGAGCACGAACTGCCTGTCCATGCTTGCTAGGAACGGTCCGAGCCTCGGACCCATGTTCTTTCCGATCAGGATCTTGTACATCGCCTTGAACGCGCTCTTGTTGCCGATCGATTCCTTGGCGACCTCTGTGACTGCCGCGTTGAGCGCATCGGGGTTCCAGTCCTCGGTGCTGAGCCTGTCTCCGAGTGCCTTGAAGTATGCCTTCTCCGCATCCGTGAGCTCGATTCCCTCGGGTACGGAATCCTGGATGGAGAACTTGATGTTCTCGGGTGCGAAGCCGTTGAGCCAGAACTTGATGCAGTCCACCCTGACCTTCAGTCTCTTGAGGTCCTCCTCTGTGGCCTTCGACATGTCCTCGGTCCTGCCGAGAACCTCGAGCACTCCGTCGAAGTCCTTGGTCATCTGCACCACGTTCACGAGGTGCCGGTAAGGGATCTGCAGCGGGAGCTGCTTGGGGACATGGTTGTGCTGAGCGATGACGTATGCGCTCACGTTGTTCTCCTCGGCCTCGGTGAACTCGTTGGCGAAGTATGCCTTCTCCATCCTGTCGTACTCGTCAGTCATGTCGAGGAGGCCCATTCCGTAGTCGTAGTCGATGGTCCTCGACGGGAGGGTCCTGAGGAACAGGTAGTTCAATACCTCCGGAGGTGTCATGCCTATCGCATCGAGACCTGTGACGGCGCTTCCGAGGGACTTGTGCATCTGCACGATCTGTCCTCCGGACTTGAGCTGCACGAACTCATATGGGATGGGATAGGGCGCCTTTCCTCCGAAGATCTCGGAGACGAGCCTCTTACCCGAATCGTAAGAGCCTCCAGCGGCCGCGTGGTCCTTTCCGAAGGGTTCCGCGGATGTTCCGAAGATCATCCACTTGGCAGGCCACTCGAGCCTCCATGTGAGCTTTCCCTCCATCTTGCGGATGTCCACCTTTCCGTGGGAGCCGCACTTGCACTCGTAGCCGAGGTAGGGGAACTCGTAAGAATCGAACACTGGTTTGCAGAAGCGTCCGCAATCCGGGCAGAGGGGATTGTAGGGCGCGTAGTTGGGGTCCTCTTCCTTTCCGGTGACCTCGTGGAGGATCTTGATGACATCGGCCCTCTTGGTGAGCGCGAGGTCGATCCACTTTGCGAAGTCCCCGTTGGCGTAGAGCTCGTGGGTCCACACGATCTCGCAGTGGACCTCCAATGAGTCCACCGCATCGAGGAAGGGCTGGATGAAGTGGTGGGCGTAGTTCTTGTGCTTCCCGCAGGGACAGGGGATCATACAGATAGGCATCCCGACGTACTTCTCGTACTCCTCGGGGAGGAACTCGTACCTCTTCCTGAGGGGGTCGAAGGAATCGATGAGGTATATCAGCCTGACATCCTTTCCCTTGGACGCTACTGCGCTGCGGATCGATTCTCCTGTGATTGCCTCTCTGAGACTTCCTACGTGTATGATTCCGGTGGGGCTGATTCCTGTAGCGATCAACGGGTGCTCGCAGGTCTCTGCCACTTCCTTTGCGATGACATCTGCCCAATGCATTCTAATCGATGCCCGCTATTAACGTGTAATTAAAATGGGTTTCGGTCGCGCGCGCATGGGGACGTTGTCGAATCATCCGCATGAGGTAGTCAATTCCGACCCGATATGACCATCTAGGCATAGTGTTTTTATATCTCTCTCCGATTCGCTCAAACATGGCAAAGAAGAACGACAGCGGTTTCCAGTCATCCGCAGGTCTGATGAGATACTTCGACGTTGAGAACGAGAAGGGTATCAAGATCAGCCCCTACGCAGTTGTCGGAATCGCAATCGCAACCATCGTCATCGTGGAGATCGCATCCATTTTCTTCTCCCTTTGAGCTTTCAGTTTGCCTTATTCCCAGGATTCTGACAAGCATCCGATTCAATGCTGTTCAGGTCGCTCTTTGGGATTATTTCAGTAACACGATTTTAAATTACGTGTTACTTAACGAACACCGATGATGAAGAAATGATTCTTCATTCCTCTTCTTTCATAACCTTCTGGAACAGTGGGATTATGACTCCTCCGATGGCGTTTCCTAATGCGACGAGAAGGATGAAGCAGAGAGCATCCAAAGTGAACTCTCCGGCCGCACAGAAGTAGAACATATCCGCGATGGAGTGCTCCGAACCCGCGAGGATGAAGACGGGCACGCAGATGAATGCGCCGAGGTAGCTCTTCTTTGTCTTGTAGACATCGGCGGCGATGAACATCAGAATACCGCAGATGATCCCCTTGCAGACGATCTTGAGGGGCTCGTCGAGCATGTCGACCCTCGCATCGATGAATCCGGGTACGAAGGCATCCGACATCGGCATGCATGCCGCGACGAACATTGTTCCGACGAAGTTCCCGACCAGCATGATGAGCAGGTCGATGCCGTATGTCCAGGGCTTGTCGTTGAACATGTATCCGACCTTCCCTGTGTAGAGATCGAATCCGAATGTGAAGACGGCGAAGAGACCGATGGCGAAAAGGATGGCCCCTACCCATTTGAGTTCGGGGTTGATACTCATGGTCCCAAGCAGAACGCATCCTCCCAATCCTATCGAGATCCCTGCAGGGATCGCTCTCAGGAAGACTTTCAGGAAATGATTCGTTCCATCGGACATATAGGTCGAAAATTGCTATTCCCTAGCCCTATAAAGGTTTATTTCTTGAGAGGGACATGTCCAGGCATGAGAGGCGACCTACACACACTGAAGAGGGTCTGCAGTTATGCATCAGTGGTCATGATGGCGGCAGAGGCCGTCTTCGCGGTCCTCGCTGTTGCCATGATCGGGCTGGGCATCTCATCGTTCTATTCGGATGATGTCCGCGACATGTTCACCACCCTCATCAGATCCGGCGATTCCGACCTCTCTGTGATATCCGGCGCCATCGAGATGACAGTTCTCTTCGTAGCGATGTTCATCACCGTCAAGGTCATCCATGACATCATGTCCTCGATCATGAAGGAGCACAGCCCGTTCATGGAGGGCAACGAGAAGGGGTTCAAGACCGTCAGCATCACTTACCTGATCGTCGCGGTGCCGCTGACTGCATTCGAGTATCTGAACAGGGAGGATGCGATCCTAGCGTTGTGCATCCTTCTGGTGTGCATCCTCATAAGCGTCGTGATGTACTGCCTGACCATAATCTTCCGCTACGGCAACATCCTCCAGGATGAATCGGACCGCACGTTGTGATAAGATGATCATTCTGAGATTGGACAGGGTCATGGCGGACAGGAAGATTTCCCTCAACGAATTGGCGGAGAAAGTAGGCATATCGAACGTCAATCTCTCCAACATAAAGACGGGGAAGATATGCGCGATAAGGTTCTCCACACTCAACGGCATATGCAAGGCACTGAAATGCCAGCCGGGAGACATCCTCGAGTATGTCGAGGACGCCCCCGATGAAAAGAAAGAATGAGGCTCAGGCCGTCTCCGCCTGGGTCTCCGAAGCCAGCTCCTTCTCCATCCTCTTCTTGGAGAACAGCACCGAATCCATGAATGCTACCCATGTGATCTCGATGAGAATGGATGTGGCGATTGCGACCATTCCCGGAGGGTAGAGGGCCACGCAGAGGGCGATTGCTACACCTTTGTTCTTGTACGATGTCATGAGGATGTCGGTGACCCTCTGACCCCAATGGATGCCTGCCTTCTTCTCGGATACCTCCACTGCGAATCCGAGTCCGAACGACCTGAGCACAGCGATGATGATGAAGGCCATGAACAGCCACCATTCGTTACCCTTGAAGTTGGTCGAACCTACAGATAGCCAGACCATGAAGAATATACAGCAGTTCAGGATGACTGCGAGGACGTCCTTGTTGATCTTCAGCTTGGTCAGGAACCTCGATACGACGAGCGGGATTCCGATGAGCTCGAGAACGGTCTTGACCAGGAACTCCATGTCGACTGAATCGCCGAGGGCCAGCCAGACGATGAAGGGGATCCATGCAAGAGACAGGATGTAAACAACAATAGTTCCCCTGGCCGCGTGCTCCGCATCCCCCCTGAGAATGATAGAAAGAGGGAGGACAGAACCTGCAAAAGGCGTTGCAGCGATGAATACCAGACCAGCGGCCTGCATCGAGTACTCGGTATCCTTCAGGAGGAAGTATCCTACCAAGGGGATTATGGAAGCGATGACCATTCCAAGTATGACGGCCCTGGCGATGGATTTCCCGTATTTCAACGGGTTGAGGTTCTGCAAGGGTATCCTGGACATGGACAAAGTGAGCATGACCACAAGGGTACAGATCGTCAGGTCGGAACGTACATCCGGATTCAGTGTCTCTCCGGGGAAGTATCCGCCGAAATTTGTGATCAACGCGACCGCCATGGCGGCCATCATCATAAACGCGCTGCTGGTCAGCAGGGTCATCGCTTTCATGTATCGGCGATGCCAATCTCTATATTTATCGATTATCGATAAATAATTCATTAATAATATGAAAAACATCGGCAATCATGGCGGGAGTCAAACCAGTAAAGGCAGGATGGTGGAACGTCTTCAGACCATGGACGCTCCACGGAGCCATCATACCTGTGCTCATCGGAGGCGCGGTCGCATTCCAGACCGCGGAGATCGACGCTCTGAGCGTCACCATATTCGTACTCATCCTCATAGGAGGGTGCCTCCTGCAGTCTGCCGCCAATATCCTGAACACCTACGGCGACTTCACATCGGGCGTCGATACCGTCGACAACGAGACGAGATCGCCCGAGCTCGTGACAGGGGTCCTCACGCCGAAGAAGGTCCTCTTCGCCGGGCTCGCATGCCTCGGGGTGACCGCCCTTCTCGGCCTCATATTCATCTGGTATTCGGGATGGGGCATCCTCATTTACGGACTACTGGGTCTTCTCGGCGCAGGCACATATACCGTAGGTCTCTCCTACAAGTACCACGCCATGGGACAGGTGTCCGTATTCATCATGATGGGGCTCCTGATGCCCCTCGGGACCAACTGCGTCCTGACGGGCGACATGTTCTCCTGGGAGGCGCTTCTGCTGGGACTGCCCAACACGTTCATGATAACGGGAGTGCTCGCAGGTAACGAGATGAGGGACTACTACGAGGATAAGAAGGCAGGGGCCGGGACGCTGATCGGCCACATGTCCTATGAGAACGGGATGAGACTGTACCTCTTCGAGGCTCTGGTATCCTTCCCCGTGCTCGTCGTGCTGATCGTCCTGGGAGTCGCACCCCTCGGATGCGCCCTCGCATTCCTGACCCTTTACGATGCATACATCCTTGTGACCAACAGCAGGAAGGCACCTACCGACCCGCATGCCAGTTTCATGCTGGTCCCGCTGTGTTTCAAACTCAATTGGCATTTCGGGCTGCTGTTGGTCATAGGATATGTTTTACACATGAACATTATCCCGATGGTGATCTGAAATGACAGAGGAGCTGAAGACCGGCAACCAGTTCGAGGGGAAGGAGGAATTCATCAAGGATGCCTTCACCGAGATAGCGGAATACTACGACGACATGAACGAGGTCATGTCCATGCACATGGTGCAGGGATGGCACAAGTTCATGATGAAGAAGGCGGGCGACATCAAGGGCAAGACCTGCCTCGACGTCGGTACCGGCACCGGAGAGATAGCATTCCATGTCGCAAGGACCGCAGGACCCGGATCCACTGTCATAGGGGTCGACATCACGCCTGCCATGCTCGAGCTCGCCAAGAGGAAGGAGGCCGAGATGGACCTCCCGGTCAAGATCGACTGGCGCGAGGGCGATGCGCTCAACCTCGACATCGAGGACAATTCCGTCAACCTCGTCACATCAGGATACATGCTCAGGAACGTGACCAACATCCTTCAGGCGGTCTCGGAGATGCACAGGGTGCTAGCACCCGGCGGAAGGGTCGTCGTCGCAGAGCTGTCCAAACCTAAGAACCCTATCGTGAAGATAGGATACAACCTCTACATGAAGAGGGTCAAGGCCTACGGACGCAAGCGCGACAGCGGCAAGAAGATCGACGGCAAGTTCTCGCCCTACGAGTGGCTCACCAGATCCATCGAGGGCTTCCCTTACGGCGATGACATGGTCGCCGTCTTCAAGAAGGCGGGTTTCAAGGACGCCCACTTCCACGTGAAATCCATGGGCGCCGTCAATATCTACGTAGGGACCAAGGAACAGGAATGATCCTGCTCATCTCTGAGCGTTTAGCTGCATAAGAATCTGATATGCGGGCTCCATGCCGTTCGCGGCCGCCTTCGTCAGCCATTCCACGGCCTCCTCATCGGACATCTTTATCTGATTCGACAGCCCGAGTGCCCCGAGGTTGTACTGTGCGGTGGGCTCACCCTGGTCGGCGGCGTATCTGAAGTACTCCTCCGCATGGGCCATGTCCTTCTCATCGAGATAGATCGAGCCCATCATCGATTGCGCATATGCGAATCCCTTGTCTGCCGCGGACTCGAACCATTCCTTGGCTTTCCCGACATCCGGCTTCCCGAGATACTCGCCCATGTACAGCAGCCCGAGGTTGTATTCTGCCTTGACATCGCCTTTCATGGCCGATGTCATGAAGTATTGCTCCGCTTCGGCGTACTGTCCCCTCTCGAACAGTATGCCCGCGTAGCAGAGGCATGCGTCGGAATCGCCTTGATCGGCGGACAGCTTGAAGTACCTCTCGGACTCGGTGCGGTCCATCTCGATGCCCTCGCCGTTGTCCAGCATGAAGGCGAGGTCATATTGTGCATCCGAATCCCCGGAATCCGCCAGCTCCCTGTAGAGCTGCGCTGCCTTGACCTTGTCCATCTCAACGCCCTCGCCGTTGCGGTACTTGGTCGCCAGGATGTACTTTGCATCCGGATTGCCCTGCTCCGCCATGCAGATGTAATCCTCCAGGCTGAACTGCTGCTGTTCCATGTGTCCACCGTTAAAAATAGGGGGATGATCCCCCTTGAAGCGTTTCAGATCTCCTTGGGGAGCTTGCTGTTGTACACTGCGTAGATCGCCTTGTACAGCATGTACTCGTCGGCCTTGGAGATGACCTCGACCGGTGCGTGCATCGAGAGCACAGGCACACCGATGTCGATGGTGTCGATGTTGTTCAGGGAGATGTAAGAGGCGATGGTTCCTCCTCCGCCCACGTCGATCTTCCCGAGCTCGCCCATCTGCCATGTGACATCGGCATCCCTGAAGATCCTGTGCACGTAGTTGACCAGCTCCGCCGATGCATCGTTGGTGCTGTACTTTCCTCCGGCACCGTCGTACTTGGCGAGGATGGGACCGCAGTTGATGAATGCGCAGTTGTTCCTCTCGAACACCTCGGGCCATGCGGGGTCGTACGCGGATCCGACATCGGCCGAAAGGCAGAACGAGTTCCTCATGACGTGCCTGACCTCGCATCCCTCTGCCTGGGCGAGATCCTCGACGAAGTCCCTGAAGAAGTACGACGCCATTCCAGTGACACCGTCCGATCCAGTCTCCTCCTTGTCGGCGAAGATGGTCATGGTGGTGTACTCGGGGTTCTTGGTATCGAGCTCCGCCATGAACTCGGCGTATGCGCAGGAGCTGTCGTCCTGTCCGTAGGCAGCGATCATGGACCTGTCGAATCCCAGGTCCCTGGCCTTGAATGCGGGTACGGCGCAGAGCTCTGCGGCCTCGAGGTCGTCCTCGGTGAATCCGTACTTCTCGTAGATGATCTTCATGATGGCGAGCTTCGCCTTCTGCTTGACCTTGTCGTCATCGAAGGGCCATGAACCTATGAGGAGATTGAGCTGCTCTCCCTCGACGACCTTGGAGGCGGTCTTCTGCATCTGGTCCCTTGCCAGGTGCACCAGGAGGTCCGTGATGATGAATGACGGCTCGGACTCGTCCTCTCCGATGTTGATCGTCACCTTGGTTCCGTCCTTCTTCATGACGACTCCGCGGATGGAGAGGGGGACCGTCGTCCACTGATATTTCTTGATGCCTCCGTAGTAGTGGGTCTTGAAGTAGACCATGTCGGCCTCCTCGAACAACGGGTGGGGCTTGAAGTCCAGCCTGGGGCTGTCCAGATGGGCTACCGATACCCTGATTCCCTCGGATACGGGCCTCTTTCCCTTTGTGCACATGATGAGGTCCTTCTCACGGTTGACCATGTAGAACTTCTCTCCTGCCTTGTACTTCTTTCCGGGGACGTACTCGGTGTACTTGTGCTTCTTGAGGATCGGGATGGCGTAAGCTACTGCTTCGCGCTCGGTCTTGTTGGCGAGGAACTTCTTGTATCCCTCGCAGAACTTCGACGCCTCTTCCAAGAACTTGGGATCCTTCTCGGGGATGCTCTTGGGATTGGACAGTATCTCTTCGGCCAATAGCTGGCCTTTGGACTTCTTCTCTGCCATGTCCCTTAGATAAAAAATCAAGTAGTTAACAGGTTTGATTTGCCGTTCCGTAGGAACGGAAGAAAGGATGAGGGGATGTCCCCCTCTGAGATCATTTCAACGCGCCGCAGGCCTTGGCCGCCTTGACGCACTCGGAGCATCCCCTGTCCTTGATCCTGGGGAGTCCGTTCTCGAGGAGCTTCATGACCTTGTCGAGGCATGATGCCATGGTCTTCTTGACCATCTCGATGTCGACCGTCTCCTCCTTCCATGCATCGTAGTCGGTGATGGTGGCGAGGCTGCAGTAGCACATGCCGAGCTCCCTGGCCAGCTGGCATTCGGGGACCACGGTCATTCCGATGATGTCTCCGAACTGCCTGAACATCCTGCTCTCGGCCCTGGTGGAGAACCTGGGTCCCTCGATGCAGACGTATGTCCCTCCGTCGTGGTACTTGATTCCCATCTTCTTTGCCGTATCGGCGAAGATGTTGTTCAGGTAATCGCAGAACGGATCGGGAATGGCAATGTGCGTGATGGAATCGTCGAAGTACGTGTAATCGCGCTTCTTGGTGAAATCGATGAACTGGTCGACGATGACCAGGTCGCCCGCTGCGAACTTCCTCTGAAGGGATCCGACAGCGCATGCCGAGATCACATACTTGCATCCGAGTTCCTTGAGCGCGTACATGTTGGCCCTGTAGGGTACTGTGGACGGAGGGTGGGGCACGGTGGTACCGTGGCGGTGAAGGAATGCGACCTCCACTCCGGCGATCTTTCCGATGAGGATCTCATCCGAGGGTTTCCCATAAGGCGTATCGGGGAAGACCTTCTCGATGAGTTCGAAGGTGTCGGGATTGTAGATGCCCGTTCCACCTATGATTGCAATCTTAGGCATAAGCGTTGATTCTCCTTCCTGTATTTATTTATATGAATGGCGAATTTTGATGCTGGCACATCAAATGCGCTTCGTCATCTCGTAAGGAGTCACGTGCAGCGCGCGGTCCGCTTCCTCCTTGGTCATCCCGGCTCCGAGGGCGACGATCATCGCCTCCTCCTCGCTCATGAGATTCTCGGGCTGATGGGTGTCGGAATCGATCACCATCATCGCGCCGACTGCCCTTGCCATGTTCACTACGTGACCGTTAGTGATGTTGTGCCCTGCCCTTCCGGTGACCTCGAGTATGACGTCATTGTCCTTGGCGAGCTGAGCTTCCTCCATCGTGATGAATCCAGGGTGCGCGAGTATGTCTATCTCGGGATTCTCCACCGATGCGCGGTTGGTACCGGGCATGACGGGCTCCGTCACGGTCTCCCCGTGCACGACGACCCATTCCGCCCCGTACTTCCTGGCAAGCTTCGCGACCCTGTCGATCTGCTTGGGCGGGACATGCGTGATCTCCACTCCGGGGATCACCTTGATGTAATCCTCGCAGAGGTCCACCGCCTTCACCATGTTGGTGACCACCCATTCGACATTGGTCATGTCGACATGGTCGGTGATGGCGATGAGGTCGTGTCCCTTTACCATGGCCCTGCGGACGAGCTCCGCCGGGATCAGCTCCCCGTCGCTGTAGACGGTGTGGGTGTGGAGGTCGGCCCTCATTCGGCCCTCTCCTTGAGCTTCTTGTAGACTTCCGACATCGGAAGGCCTGTCTTCTCGATGGCGACCATTGTGTGGTAGATCATGTCCGCCAGCTCCCATGCCATCTCATCCGTGTCCTTGTCCTTGATGGCGAGCGCGAACTCGCCGGCCTCCTCGATGACCTTCTTGCACATGCGTGTCTCGTCGTTGAAGAGCTTGCATGTGTAGCTCTCGTCGGAGGGGTTCTCGTGCCTGTCCTTTATGACCCTCCTGAGATCGGGGATGATGGCCATTGTCTCATCGGTCTCCCCGTAGATGACCTCGTCGAAGCATGACGGCTTGCCGAGGTGGCATGCGACGCCTGTCTGCTCCACCCTCACCAGGAGGGTATCGGCATCGCAGTCCGTCTGGATGGATTTGATCTTCTGCACGTGTCCGGACTCCTCGCCCTTCTTCCACATCTTCTGCCTGCTTCTGGACCAGAAGTTGGTGTATCCCGTGCTCTTCATCAGCTCGACGGCCTCCGCGTTCGCCCATGCGACCATGAGGACCTCGTTCGTGATCCAGTCCTGCACGACGACCGGGATCAGCCCTTTGTCATCGAATTTCAATTCTGTCATCTGACGCACACTCCGTTGTCCCTCAGGTAGTCCTTTACCTCCTGGACGGTGTACTCCTTGTAGTGGAAGATCGACGCCGCGAGGGCCGCCGATACGTTGGTCTGCTGGAAGACCTCGAGGATGTGCTCCTTGGAACCGCATCCTCCTGATGCTATTACGGGGATGCTGACCTCATCGGCGATGAGCCCGGTGGGCTTGATGTCGTAGCCGGTCTTGACTCCATCCGCATCCATTGATGTGTACAGGATCTCCCCTGCGCCCAGGTCCTCGACCTTCTTCGCCCATTCGATGGCGTCTATCCCGGTGAATCTGGTTCCGCCGTGGGTGACGACCTCCCAGTGATCGTCCTTCCATTTTCCGTCGATGGCGACGACGATGCACTGGCATCCGAATGCGTCCGAG
Source organism: Thermoplasmata archaeon (assembly GCA_015063245.1). Taxonomy (GTDB): domain Archaea; phylum Thermoplasmatota; class Thermoplasmata; order Methanomassiliicoccales; family Methanomethylophilaceae; genus Methanoprimaticola. The sequence continues at coordinate 41,719 of SUSV01000001.1, read as the reverse complement.
CATTCGGTGATGATGTCGGGATTCAGGACGGCGGCCGAGTTGATGGAAACTTTGTCGGCACCGGCGTTCAGGGTGTTCCTGACGTCCTGCACTGTCCTAATGCCCCCTCCGACGCAGAGAGGCACGTTGAGCCCCTCCGCTGTCTTGGTAACGACGTCGAGCATGGTGGCCCTCTCCTCCTGTGAGGCGGAGATGTCCAGGAATGTGATCTCGTCCGCACCCTGGTGCTCGTACTCTATCGCCATCGTCGGAGGGTCTCCGACCTCTTTGATGTTCTTGAAATTGATTCCCTTGACGACCTTCCCGCCCCTCATGTCGAGGCAGGGGATGATTCTCTTCGTAAGCATGATATCACTGAATCTTGACGGAACCCTTGTTGCTAAGCTCCGTGTCTCTGACCTTCACGGCCTCCTTCAAAGCCTTTCCCATGGATTTGAATCCTGCCTCGATGACGTGATGGTCATCGAATCCGCGGATGACCAGTATGTGCAGGGTTATGCCGGCGGTCATCGCGAAGCTCCTGAAGAAGTGTATGTACAGGGGGTCGGGGCAGTCTGCCTCGCAGTAGGGCCTGTCCACCAGGTCCAGGGAGGTCATCACCATTGCATCGTCCATGACTACTGTGGAAGTGGCCATCCTCTCGATGGGCTGCTCTCCCAATGCATCCCTGAGCGCTTTTCCCAAGGTGATGGCGACATCCTCTATCAGGTGGTGGTCGTTGTCCCCGGTAGCCTTCAGCTTGATGTCGAAATCGGCGTATCTCGCCAGAGTCTCGACCATGTGCTTGAGGAACTGTATGTCGCACTCGACATCGAATTGTCCACTGCCGTCCAGATTGAGCTCCACGGAAACATTGGTCTCCCTGGTCTCACGTTTGATGCTTGCTACCCTGCAGGTCATTTTAACCGTGCATAGTAACACGCGCGTGCTTTAATAATGTGCGGGAAAAAGATAATGGGTTTGATCGGGCCCGGAGGCCCTTTGGATGGTTCATTCCTCGACTTCTACCTCGACGACGACCTCTGCGGGTTCGGGCTCCTCCTTGGGAGCCTCCTCCTCGACGGTCTCGACGACGGTGTCCGCAGGGGTCTCCTCGGTCACCACCTCGTCCTTCTTGTACCTCTCGGGAACGGGGATCCTCTTTGCCGTGGATTCTCCCGAGGGGTTGAGCGGGAGGAGGGCATCCATGTACTTCTGCTTGGCAGGGCAGTCCACGAACGCGTACTCGAATACATCACGGAGGGTCTCCATGGTGTAGATCTCCATCATGTCGTAGTACTTCCTGTCGATCATGACGTCCTTCTCGTTCTCCTTGGGGATGAGAGCGATCTTGATTCCAGAGTTCGCCGCTGCCTCGAGCTTCGCGGTGACCCCTCCGATGGGCATGACGGTACCCCTGACGTTGAGGGAACCCGTCATAGCCAGATCCTGGCGGATCGGGATGTTCTCGAGCGCTGATATGATAACGGTCGCCATCGTGACCGAAGCGCTGTCTCCGTCCACTCCGTTGTACGCTGCGACGTACTCGAGATGGACGTCGAGCTCCGAGAGATCGGTCTGTGTGTACTTCTTGATGACCGCGGAGATGTTATCCACGGCCTCCTGCGCGATTTTTCCGAGCTGTCCCGTGGCGATGATCTTGCCGCCCTTCTTGCTGAGCGCGGGCGTGACCTCCGCTGCGAGGGGCATGACCATTCCGGACATCTCCGAGGAGTTGCCGTTGGACAGCACCGCAAGACCGTTGATCAGTCCGACGGCCTCACCCTCGTTCCTGAAGAGCTGGTACCTCATCATACCCTCGATCTGCTTGTCCGCGATCTGCTGCTCCAGGCTGCGCGCTGTGGCCCTGGCGGCCATGACATGCTCCGATGATACGACCTTGTCGCCCTTGTTGACCGCCATATCTCCTGCGATACGGATCAGTCCTCCGAGCTCCCTCATCCTGAGCGTGATCTCGCCCTTCTTTCCTGAACGGCGCTGACCCTCCTTGAGGATCTCTCCCACCGCATACTTGTCGAATGCGGGGATCTTCTCGTCCTTCTTGACCTCCTGGGCGACGAACCTCACCAGGTTCATACGGTTCTCGTCGGTGTCGGGCATGTTGGTCTCCATGAAGACCTCATATCCGTATCCCCTTATCCTGGACCTGAGCGCGGGGTGCATTCCCTGGATGGCGTCCAGGTTTCCTGCGCATACCAATATGAAGTCGCAGGGGACGGGCTCCGATTTGACCAATGCTCCTGAAGACCTCTCAGACTGTCCGGTTATGGACATCTTCTTCTCCTGCATCGCGGTGAGGATGGCCTGCTGGGATTCGATCCTGAGGAGGTTGATCTCATCCATGTAGAGGACACCTTTGTTGGCCTTATGGATGCATCCGGCCTCGATCCTGTCGTGGGACGGGGTCTCCAGTCCTCCTGACTGGAAGGGATCGTGCCTGACATCTCCGAGCAGAGCTCCGGCATGTGTTCCCGTTGCGTCGACGAACGGCGGGAGATCGCCGGGTTCGTGCCCTACCAGGACCTTGGGGACGATCGCGACCTCGTTCCTCTGCTGGAGAGGATTCCTGTAGAGGATGAGGATCAGGAACACTGCCATGAATGCGAGCAGTGCGATCGTGTATCCGTAGAACATCGCTCCCACCAGTCCGAGGACCAGCAGTGCGATGCATATGTAGATGTAAGCGGTGTTCTTCTGGTTCTTCTGAGCCGCCGCGGCCGCCTTCTGCTCGTTGACGACCTGCTTCCCCTTCCCTGCCGGGAAGGTCCTGATCCTGGGCTCGTTGAAATCCTCGGGGTTATGATATGCAACGATGTCCTCCAGGTCCTCCTTGGGAAGGTATTCGACCATCGAATTGGCCAGCATGGACTTTCCGGTTCCCGGCTCTCCTATCAGCATGACATGCCTCTTCTGGAGCGCCGCCTTCTTCATGATCTCGACCGCCCTGTCCTGACCGATGACACGGTCCGCCATCATCTTGGGGATCTCGATATCGTCAGTCGTCTGGAACGTCTGCTGATCCACCCATGCCTCGACCGACAACTTGGATTTCTCTTTCACATCTGTCATTTTACCCCGTTTCTCCTCGTTTTTCAGAAATTACCTGTTTTCACCGCATAGAGCATACCCAATACCAGGATAGCTCCGATGACTGCTATCAATACCATCTCGCCGTACTCATCCCAGAAGGTTGGCCCTTCCTCGGGAGGCACGTACTTCTTGTCTATCACATCGGGCGCGCTGAGGTCGTTCGGACTGGATAGGTCCAGGTCCGTCTTCAGCGCCGCACCCATCGAGTAGGACTTGCCGTCGTACTTGATCAATGTGAGGCTCCCGGCGGTTCCCGCCGATTCGTTATAGAAGGCGTCCACGATGTACCATACGTTGGACCCTTTGTTGTGACCGTCGTCCAGATATACGTAGTTCCAGAAGTTCACCGCCTCGTTCTTAGCGGTTATGTTCTCTCCTGCTACCGTTATGGACTGGATGTTGTTGAGGATGCACAGCTGAGTGAATGCCTGCGCAGCCCCTGCGGATGTGGTCTTCCCGTTGACGACCGCATCGTAGATGTTGCTGATCCTGCCGTCCTCGTCCTTCTTGTAGGACAGCCCGTCGATGTACGACATTATGCTCTTGACCTTCTTGCCGTCCGTGTCCCCTTTGATGCTGACCTTCTTGAGGGCATCCTCCAGCTCCTTCATGGATTCCGCTGTGATTCCTTCGGGCACCGCGAGGGTGAACGCAACGCTCTCAACCTCGTAGTATATGGTGCCTTCGCTTCCCTTCTCTGCGACGGTAGGATCGACGGCGATCTTGGTCACGGGATAGTTCCAGAGGTAGGGGATCATCGGGTTCGAGAGATACACTGCGGCGAGCGCGTTCTGCACGGTCCTGTCCGCATATTCTGATGCGGCCTCCTCGGCGATGAAGAGCATCGTGGGCTCGAACGGGATCGTGAACTCCATGGATTCCCCGTCGATATCGGTGGCCGCAGAGACCTCTCTGTAGACGGCCATGCCGTTCTCATCGAGCTGCGACCTGTATGTGAACAGCTCGGGGTCCTCCCCTTCGGCATCCACCATAGGCAGGAACATAGCGACAGCTAGTACCGCCATTACAAAGAAAATGCCGAGCTTGAAGTCCATACGTCACCCATGCTCGCCTAATTTTTATAAGTATTGGCGCGTGCATCAGTTTATGCGCGTCCTTTTTAGGGATCTGACGAACTCCTTCTGAGCGTCGGTGACACGGTATGATTCGCGTATCTTCTGGATGGATTTGTTACATACCCAGTCATCCATTCCTTCCATCCTCAGATACTCTGTGGTGATGTCCGGGAACTTGATGTAGCAGAACGACACGGCCCATGCCGCGCCCATCCTGCAGTAGTACTCCTCGCAGGTGCAGTCCACTATGTCCTGCAGTATATCCCTGACGTGACCCTCATCGATGAAATGGTCCATCCTAAACACCATGGAGACCCTCATCCTGTAGCATTCCCCGCTGTCCATGAGCGAAGCGAAGTATCCGTAGATCCTGTCCCTGTCTCCTTCCGGCACCTTCCATGCAGCGCAGAACGAGTCGCATGTGGCCCAGTTGTCGATGTGTCCGAGGAAACTCTCAGTATACGCGATTCTCCTCTCCGTGTCCATCGGAGCGGTTGCGATGACCAATCCCTTGAGCAGCTCCTCCTCGTAGCAGAGAGGCTCCTCCTCGAGGAAGTCCTCCCAGTCATCCTTCACTATCTGCTTCGCCAGTTTCTTCAGGGCAGGTGCCCTGACCCCTTTGATCCCCGTCTTCCCCGGGATCAGCTTGGAGGTGAACTCCGCATAGTCTGGCTCTGCTGATTCCTCGATGATCCTTCTGTAATCGATCAAGGTGCACTCCCTCCAGGTTCAGGAGTCTCTTCTTCAATGATGCTCCTCCCGAATAGTTGCCATACCCTCCTGTCGACGGTATGACGCGGTGGCACGGGACCAGTATCGGGAGCGGGTTCTCCCTGCATGCAGTCCCGACGGCACGCATCGAGTTGGGATAGCCTATCGCCTCGGCGATCTGCTTGTACGTGCGCACCTCTCCGTAGGGGATCCTGTTGAGCTCCTCCATGACCCTCGACCTGAAATCCGAACCGTCGTATCTCAGGTCGAGATCGAACTCCATCCTCTTGCCTGCAAGGTACTGGTTGATCTGCTTGGCGGCCTCCCTCAGCGCATCGGTCTCGCACTGGTCCATCGGAGGCAGGTTGCAGCACGGAAGGAAAACGCCCGTGATCATCCCCTCTCCGTCTTCGGATATGTTGACGGTCCCGAGAAGGGTCAGGAAGGAGCTGATACAAGGCCCGCGCATGTGTATCGTAACCACTCATAGGTATATTTACCCAAGCGGGCGAAACGGTTCGGATAAAACCTTAATTACACAACGGCCATACTAAGCACCGAGGTTATACTATGGAACTAAAAGGATCGAAGACAGAGGCCAACCTCATGGCCGCATTCGCCGGAGAGAGTCAGGCGAGGAACAAGTACACCTACTTCGCCTCCCAGGCGAAAAAAGAGGGATATGAGCAGATCGCAGATATCTTCCTCGAGACAGCGGAGAACGAGAAGGAGCACGCGAAGATCTGGTTCAAACAGCTCCACGACGGAAAGGTCCCCAAGACGGTCGAGAACCTCAAGGCCGCGGCAGAGGGAGAAAACTACGAGCACACAACGATGTACAAGGAGTTCGCAGAGACTGCGAAGGAAGAGGGATTCACGGAGATCGCGAAGCTCTTCGAGATGGTCGGAGCTATCGAGAAGGAGCACGAGGAGAGATACCTTGCACTCCTGAAGAACATCGAGGACGGAATCGTTTTCAAGAAGGACAAGGTCGTCATGTGGAAATGCCGCAACTGCGGATACATCCACGTCGGCGAGGAGGCACCCGCCTTCTGTCCCGTGTGCAAGCACGCCCAGTCCTTCTTCGAGGTCAGGGCTACCAACTGGTGATTCTCACCCCTCCCGCCTTCGGGCGGGAGGATAACTTCTTTCTGAATTCTACTGTTATGAAAAGGAAAATGCTGTGATGACTCACAGCCGTTTGATGGATCTCAGCGATCGAGGTTGGGCGTCAGCTTGAGCTTGAACCTGCCGTTTATCTTATCGATTTTCTTCTTCTCGAACTCGTATAAGGCATTGATGAAACAGTTGAACTCTTGACTGAGGGTGCCGACATTATCCCCGGAATAGTCTCTGAGAACGGCCCTGCATTCGATGTATGTAAGGTCTGCCTCTTTCTGGAGATAGTACATCAGATAGTAGAAGAGGAAGTTCTCATCGGTGTTGTCAGGCAATGCTATACCAATTCCTTTACAAAATCGACCATATCGAATCAACACGGTGTAGACATAAGAACAATAGTTCAAAGAGAAAATGAGTGAAAATGTCCCGGCGTGGGCCGGGAAAGTGTTTCATCTGAGCCTGATCGTCTCGAGGTTCTGCGGGGCCTTGGTCTCGATTCCGAACTTCTTGTAGATCGACGAAGCGAAATCGGTACACTTCTTGTCCTCGCCATGACCGATGATGATCTTGTTGGGCTTGGGCTCGAGGGATGAGATGTACCTCATCAACTGCTTCCTGTCGGAGTGTCCCGAGAATCCGTCCACGGTGACCCTCTGCATCTTGATCTGCAGGTTGATGGGCTTGCCCTTCATCGTCAGGGTGATCTCCTGGCGTCCCCTCTGGATAGTCCTTCCGATGGATCCCTCGGACTGGTATCCTACGAACAGCAGCCAGTTGTTCTCGTTGTCCGCCCACTCGCGGAAGTACTCCATGACGGGACCTCCGGACATCATACCCGATGTTGCGAGCACGATGCACGGGTCCGGCGAGTGGCAGATCTCCTCCCTCATATCGGCTGTCTCGACCCTCTTGAATATGGGTGAGAGGAACGGGTTCTCGTTCTGCTGGAAGATCTGCGTCCTCAGCGAGCTGTTGAGGTATTCGGGGTACGCGGTGTGGATGGCGGTCGCCTCCCAGATCATTCCGTCGAGATAGACGGGGCACTTGGGGATCTTGCCCGTGCGCATCTGCTCCTCTATGACGAGCATGACCTCCTGCGACCTTCCTACAGCGAATACGGGGATCAGGACCTTGCCGCCCTTGGCGGTGGCCTGCTGGAGAAGGTTACCCATCTCCTCCGATGCCTCCGCCCTCGTGGGCGTGACATCGTTGTGACCGCCGTATGTGGATTCGATGACGAGGGTCTCGAGCCTGGGGAACCTGTTATTGGCAGGGTTGAAGAGCCAGGTCTTCTCGAACTTGGTGTCTCCGGAGAACGCGACGTTGTGGAGTCCGTCCCCGATATGGAAGTGTGCGATGGCAGAGCCGAGGATGTGCCCCGCGTTGTGGAACGTGAGCCTGACATCGGGTGCGATGTCGGTGGTCTCGTTGTATTTCAGGGGGATAGTATGGAGGATCTCCTGCCTGACATGCGATGCCTCGTAGGGGGTCTTCTTGTCCTCGCCGAAGCCGAGCTTGATGTTATCGAGCTGGAGCAGGGCCATGAGGTCCCTGGTGGGGGGTGTGCAGTACACAGGCCCCTTGTAACCGTACTTGAACAGTGCTGGAAGCGTCCCGCAATGGTCCAGGTGGGCGTGTGTGATGACGACCGCATCGATATCCGAGAGCGGCTGGACCTCCGGGATGGCGAAGTACGGTGTGGCATCGGATGAGGGGTCCAATCCGCAGTCGATGAGGATCTTGGATTCCCTTGTGGTGAGAAGAGAAGCCGACCTCCCCACCTGCCTGAATCCTCCCATGGCGGTCACTCTGACCCACTGCTCTCCCTCGAGCTTGGGCCTGGCGATCCTCCTGGCGACGTATGTGAGCATGTCCTGCCTCTCATCGTGGTTCGCACGGAGGTATCCTCTCACATCGGACACCGTCTTCGAAGGTATGGGTGGAGCCCTTACGACCTTGACGTTCCATCCGGTCTCCTTCCTGAGCTCTCCGAGGAGCTGTCCCTCCTTGCCGACGACCTCTCCGGGGTTGATCGCCTCTACGATCGCCTCGCCGGTGGCCTCCACGAAGTTGATGTCGAATATCTCGGCCTTCTCCGGGATCATGTCCCTGATCTTGGCCTCCACCTTGTCGGCATCCTCCAGCGTGGACGGGTCGGGCCTTATGTCCACCCTGCGGTGGATGCCCTGCGCGATGGTCCTGGCAATGCTGTCATCGCCCGAGAACTTCTCGTAATCGTCGGTGTACACCACCACGATAGGTCCCTCGAACCTGATCGCGGTGATCTTCATGTCCCGAGGCACAAGCTTCTTGACTTCCTCGGTCAGTGTCTCGAATAGTCTGTCTACGTTCATTTTCAAATCCAGCTTTGAAAAGTTGAGCTTTGAGTAGTTTGGGAAGGGGTTTGGAAAAGAAGAGGTTTGATTATGCTCCCCGAATCTCAGTTGGGGAACTTGAATCCGAGCTTCTCGCAGCGCGAGATGATCTCATCGCGGGAGATCTCCTCGTATCCGTCGGGTCCGATGTATGCGACGAGGAAACCGTCTCCGGAGTAGTTGTCCCTCCTCCTGGCGGAGTTGAGGGCTGTGATAGCGCAGTTGATTCCCTGGTCCTTGGTCATGTCGGGCTTGTATGCGGACTCCAGCGCTCCGAGGGCGAAGACGGAACCGGATCCGGAGGAGGTGTAGTTGTCCTCGAGGACACCTCCTGCCATGTCGACGCTGAAGATGTGTCCTCCCTTTGCGTCGTATCCGCCGACGAGGGGTGCTACATAGAATCCCTGACGGAGGATGTTACCGATCATGGTCGCCGCTGTCTGGACTGACATGGGGGCGCCCTTCCTCATCTTGTAGATGGAGATCTCGCTCTGGAGGTAGCGTACGAGAAGCTGTGCGTCTCCGACGCCTCCGGCGATGGTCATACCGAGGTTATCTGCGATTGGGAACAGCTTCTGGCAGTGGTTATCGGCGATCAGGTTGCCCATTGTGGCCCTCTGGTCGGTCGCCAGAATTACTCCGTCCTTCAGTTTCAATCCGATTGTGGTTGTACCGGTCTTAAGAGTCTCCTCAGTCATAGTTAATCTCCCAATTGATGAGAAAAGACACAACTCGTGCTGTGCTTGCTATTCTTTATTCCGCTTTAATATAAATAAAAGTCGGTGGAAAGGTCTGCAAAACCGGTCCGTCTGGTAGCTTATGTCCTCTTGACGATGATGCAGAGGACGTCCTTGTCCATGACCCTGTGGTCGAGACCGACGGTCTGACCGGGGAACTTGGCGCTGTCCCCCCAGATCATGGCGTATCTGAAGTTGTTCTTGAAGTCCCTGTGGATCAGCTCGCAGACATCGCCGACCGTGTTCCCGCGCTTTACGATGAGGGGGATGTCCATATCCGCCTCCTGCCCTTGCGGCTTCAGGTAGATGCGTATCATGTCGATGGTGTCGTACATCGCCTGCTTGAGCTCCTCCATGCCGTATCCGGTGGCCGCCGATACGGGGATGCAGCGGAACTGCTTGTGCATCTCGAGGACCTCCTCGAGCTGACCGGGCTTGGCCAGGTCGACCTTGTTGATGGCCATGATCGCCTTGATGTACACCCTGTTGCCGGCAAGGACGTCCAGCATCTGCTCGACATCGATGTCCTCACGGACGACGACGGTGGCATTTATGTGGCCGTATGCCGCGGTCATGTCCTTGATGGTCTCCGGGGTGATCTTGGTGAGCTTCACCGTAGGCTTGACGAGGATTCCACCGTGATCGGATGGCGTGATGACGACATCGGGCTTCACCTGGTTGAGACGAATGGCCGCGTTGTAGAGCTCCTTGAAGAGCACGTTCATGTTAGGGTTGAAGATGTCCACGACCAGCAGGATGACGTCAGCGGACCTCGCCGCTGCGATGACCTCCCTTCCCCTTCCCTTACCGCGGGACGCATCCTTGATGAGTCCGGGCATGTCCAGGATCTGGATCTTGGCGTGGTTGTAGACCATGACTCCGGGAACGACGTCCAGCGTGGTGAAGTGATATGCTCCGACCTCGGACTTCGCGCCTGTGAGCTGGTTCAGGAGAGTGGATTTTCCCACCGAGGGGAATCCGACCAGGGCGACGGTGGCGTTACCCGCCTTCTTGACATAGAATCCCTTGGTGTTCCCGCCCTTGGACTGGCGCCTCTTCTCCTCTTCCTCGTTGAGACGAGCGATCTTCGCCTTGAGCTTTCCAATGTGACCTTCGGTAGCCTTGTTGTACTTGGTCTTGGAGATCTGCTCCTCCAGCTCCTTAATCTGCTCCTCGATGGTCGCCATGGTCCGCTCTTAGGGCTCTGATGTGCACATAATATATCAAAGTCATTGCTCTTTTTCCGCGTCCATATACGCGTCCAAATAGCAATCGATGATGTGCTTGGACTTGAGGATGGTGTTGGAATTCGGCTTGTATGCGACATCGTCGTCATATGCGAAGGCCTCCGTCAGCTGCTCGATGATCTTCTGGTAGCGGTCCATGTTCGCTCCCCAGTATCCTGCGAGGTATCCCTTCCTCTCGTCACCCAACCCCTTGGTCCTCTCGTCGATGCCTGCGATGATGTGCATGAAGAGGTCGCGGTTTGTCTTCACGAATGTCACCACCTCGTCCTTGAGGTTGTTGGGATCCTTCTTCAGATCGTTCATCCCGGCCTCTATGGAATCAAGCACCTTCACCAATCTGGCACACATGTCCCTCTGATAGTTCAGGCCGGTGTGATGGAGCACCTCGAACGTGAATGTCGGGGCTATCACCACCGTCGCTCCGAAGGCTGTGTTGGAATCATCGTAACGGGCATCGCCGAGAGCGTCGATTATCCTGAGCTGTATGCCCTTGTCCTTCGCCGGGGAGTTCGAGATGGTCTCGAATAGGACAGGAAGGAACACTGCGGACATGTGCTGCTCCGGGTCGGTCATCCCCGAGAACACCCTGCCCAGCTGATATGAGACCCTGTCCGCGTAGGCGTCGGCATCCTTCTCCGGGATGTGCTCCGCGGCCTGCGAGTACAGCATCACAGCCTCCGGGATCTCCCCGTCGAGGATGCATGATTCGGCAAGGAACATGAATCCTTTCCAGTTCTCGGGCTCGAACTCGAGTATCCTCTCGCCTAAGTTGTTCAGCATGCCCGAGTCCGATTCATCGAGTGCCTTGACGCCCATGGATATGAGCTGCGGGACGTTCTCCGGGAGGTTCATGATATCCTCGGTCACGATCCTGCCCTTGAATCCGCACTCGCATCTCATGAGCCCGGTATCGTCGGCCTTGAGGTACTTCCCGCAGTCGGGACAGATCTGGTCGAACTCGACGTCGCCCTCCTCCTCTGCGGACAACCCCTCGTCCAATGGCCTCCTGAACGCCTTCTCGTAGTCCTCGAGGGCCTTGTCCCTCTTCTTCTCAATGCCCTTGTTCCTTCCGTTGGAAAGTATGAATCCGAGATGGAACTCGAATGCGTTCTGGAGGATGTTGAACACGCTGAGATAATCCTCGCAGCCCCAATAGTCGCAGAGCGACAGGAGCTCCTCCTCTGAGAACTCGGACTCCATCCTGTCGCCCATGGCGATGAACCTGTCCAGGAGGTCGACGAATCCGGGGCCCCACACCTTGACGGTGTTCTTGGGCAGAGAGTCGTCGTTTAGTATGTTCATCATGGCGTCTATGTCCTCCACGGCCATCTTCGCGTTGTAGAGCAATGCCTGACGGTCGGAAACGAAGGTGTTGCCGGACATGTAGTCGAGGACGAGCATCATGATCTCCTTGATCAGATTGCCCCCGGTGCTCACTTTGTCGAGGTCATCGGCCAGCGTGTCGAGCCTCAGGAGCAGGTCGGTCATGAAGTCGCCGCCTTCGCAGAGATGCTCGTACCGCTCGAACAGGGTCCCGGTGAAATCGACCAGGGAGGTCTCCTCGTCACCCCATGCCTTGTCCTCCTCCGCCGCGGTCTGGATGGATTCTATCACGGCATCCATGGTGAGCTCGTAGAACTCGTCGAAGTTCTCCTCGTCAAGGAACAGGACGGCCAGTCTGAAGTCCTCGAAAGCTGAAGTGACCTTGCCCTCGTGCAGGTCGGACCACCCTATGCAGAACCATGCGTACCATGATGAGATGCCTTCATTGGCGACATCCTCCGCGAGCTCTGCCATCTTGGCGTAATCCTTGGCGTTGAAGGCCTCCTCCATCCTGCCGATGTATGTCTCCGATATCGTGTCGCGGAGCGATTCCGCCTGTCTGATCTCATCTTCGTTGAAGTCCTTCTTCTTCCCGCATACGACGCACTCGCCGTGCTTGCCCTCGGTGTTGAGGAGCATGAAGTTGGAGTCGCAGAACGGGCATTTGGTCAGGAGGGCTGTCATGCTCGGACGATTGATGCTCCATAATATAATACGCGCGACAGAGGGGTCGGACCATGCATTGCGGCCATGCCTCCCCTGCATCCATACCATTATAAGAACACGGAAAATACAAGGTCCAATGACAGAGAACGAAGAGCCCAAGAAGACCTTTCTCCAGGAATTCAAGGGCATCACCCCCAAGCAATGGGCAGCGATCGTTGTGGCCTTCGCGATATGCATCGCACTGGTCTACACAGGGATGTTCCTGAGGATCTGCCTCGGATTCTTCCTGGTCGCGATCATCCTCTACATGATACCTCATGTCTTCGGAGTATCGTCCCCCAAGGTCAAATCGGTGTACGGAGCGGTCTTCATCGTAGCGATAGTGCTCATAGCGGCGTTCGCATACAGCGGGGCCGCGGACAATGCGGAAGCTGACGATGGCGACGGGAAGTACCTGAAGGAGAAACATTTCGACTTCGATACATATGACATATCCGTCGACGTGGTCGATTCGACAGCCGTGCCTGTCATCAAATACGAGGAGATCACGAGCATCGTGTTCGGTCTTCCGCAATATCCGGATATGGAGAAGGCCGATACAGACCCTATGAGCATTGTTAGCGGAAACACGTACAGCTATGATTTAGCTAGCAAGCTCAAGGCCGGCAAATACTATGTGATAGAGGTCAGCCTCGAGGTCGAAGGCGATGACGACGAATACTACAAGATACGCGTGAACACGGGCATCGACGGCGGCGATGTGAACGCCATGAGCCTCAAGTCCTCTATATCCTCTATAGCGGTCATCGGTCTGATGTTCTTCCTGATGCTCCTGTTCTCCGAGCTCATGAGGAAGAGCGCCAGGAAGAAGCGCGACCAGCTCATAGCCGAAGGCAGGCTCTACCCCGAGGGATACGACAAGTGCAAGGAATGCGGAGCCATGGTCCTCCCCGGAGAGATCGTCTGCAGGAAATGCGGAGCTCCCATCGAGGTGCCAGATGAGATAAAGGTATTGCACAAGAAGGACTTCTTCGAGTGCTCCGAATGCGGTACCGAGGTCCCCATGGACGCCAAGTTCTGTCCCAAGTGCGGAGCGGTGTTCGACGAGGACACGGAGACCGAGATATCCCATGCCGACGGAACCGTCGATGTCTCGAAGGAGACGTTCGAGTGCTCCGAATGCGGAAAGGAAGTCCCCGCCAACGCTACGAGGTGCCCCTACTGCGGCGCCGAGTTCGATGAGGACGAGGACGAAGAATGATCCTTACTCCGCCGGGAGGCGGAGATTCTTCTTTTCTATTCTGTCCATACACTTTTAAGATTGGACCATCATGCCCGAAACGGATGCCCTCAGATAAAGTTGTTAAAGAACAGGCCGAGCCTAAAGCGAAAACGGCATTGGCCCATAAGTTGGAATCGAAACAGCAGGAGATCTCCGTCACGGAATTCTTCGAGAAGAACAAGCAGATCCTCGGATTCGATTCGAGATCCAAGTCCCTGCTCATGGGAATCAAGGAGGCTGTCGATAACTCTCTCGATAACTGTGAGGAGGCCAACATCCTGCCGGATGTCACGGTCAGGATCGAGAGACTGAACGATGAAGATTACAGGGTCTCGATCGAGGATAACGGAACCGGAATCACGCACAAGGCGATGCCGAACGTGTTCGGACGTCTGCTGTACGGTTCTAGATTCCACGCGCTGAGGCAGTCGAGGGGTCAGCAGGGTATCGGAATATCCGCGACCATCATGTACGGTAACATCACGACCGGAAAGCCCGCCCACGCCATGTCCAAGATCGAGGGCGCGGACGAGGTCGCATGGGGAATGGACATCTTCATCGACACCAAGACCAACCGGCCCGTCATCACCAACGACAAGGCATTCACATGGGAAGGCAAGGAGCACGGTACCAAGATCGAGTACACCACGAAGGGAAGGTACATCAGCGGAAAGCAGTCGATCTTCGAGTATCTGAAAGAGACAGCAATCGTCAACCCCCATGCCCAAATAACATTCATCGACCCCGACAACACCAAGACGGTGTTCGAGAGGGCCACCGACATCATGCCTCCGAGGCCAAAGGAGATCAAGCCCCACCCCGAGGGAATGGAGATCGGAGACATACTGAAGTACGCGAACAACACGCAGCAGAAGACCATGAAGGCCTTCATCAAGAACGATTTCTCCAGGATAACGGACAGGCTCGCCAGCGAGATATTCGAGATCTCCGGTGTCAGCCCAGACCTGAAGCCGTCCAAGCTCACAAGGGAGGATGCCATCAAGATAATCGATGCCATCTCCAAGGTGAAGATCATGGCACCCCCGACGGACTGCCTCTCGCCAATCGGAGATACACTCATCAAGAAGGGTCTCATGCACGTCCTCGACGGCCTCAGGCCCGAGTACTATGCGACACCCGTCACCCGTGCCCCCAAGGCCGTGAACGGGAACCCGTTCGTGGTGGAGGCAGGAATCGTCTACGGAGGGGACATCCCCTCGGACGGCCCGGTCCAGATCTACAGGTTCGCGAACCGTGTGCCTCTGCTGTTCAAGCAGGGGGACTGCGCCATCACCAAGGCCGTCTCCGAGATGGATTGGAGGAGATACGGGCTAGAGCAGAGAGGAGGAAAGGGAATCCCGTACGGACCCGCGATCATCCTCGTTCACGTAGCTTCGACCAAGGTCCCGTTCACATCAGAGGGTAAGGAGGCGGTCGCGTCATTCCCCGAGCTCCAGAGCGAGATCGGACTCGCACTGAGGCTCTGTGCCAGGAACCTCAAGAGCCACCTCAACAAGCAGGAGAGGAAGAACAAGACGCATGCCAAGTTCGAGATCGTCCAGGAGATCCTCCCCGACATGGCCGAGAAGGTCGCCACGCACCTGAACAAGCCCGTGCCCGACCTCAGCAGGACCATCACGAAGATCATGAACGTCGTATGGGTGGAGCCGGAGGTCAAGAAGCAGAACAAGAAGCTCCGCACCATAACATACACCGTATACAATTACACGACGCAGCCCCGCAGCATCAGGCTGCATGCGCAGGTCCCGAAGGAGGCGGTGAACCTCTCGCTGTTCACAGGGGAGTACTTCCTCGACATGAACGACGAGGGCAAGGCCAACTGGGAGATCAAGGATCTGGCGCCGTCCACATCCACCAAGGTCAGCTTCGAGCTGTCGGGGGAGATGGCGGACACGTTCGATGCCGACGACATATACTTCTCAGGACTGAACCCCGTGATCGTCATGGGTGCAGAGCAGCTCCCCGGAGACTGGGGAATAAAGGGACTGGAGATAGTCCAGACCTCGGAGGACGACCTTGTCCCCGAGGACGAAGAGGATTCACAGGAGGTGGAAGACCTTGACGATGAATGACAGACAGAAGGTTGCATTGGAGAGCCTCACGGGAGTCATCTCCAACATCTACGACCAGCTGGACAGGGGGGACATCCCGTCGATGAACCTCCCCATGAGGTCCAAGAAGAACATCGAATTCGATTCGAGGCACAACGTATGGACATACGGAGACCTGAAGACCGCACGTACCGCCAAGACCGTGCAGGGTGCTGTGTCCATGCTCAGGACCGCATACACCACCGATTTCATCAACGAGATGATCAGGGAAGGCAAGTCATCCACCTTAAGGGAGATGTACTACATCTCGGAAGGATGGCACAACGCCAAGTTCCACACACAGGACGAGAGCAACCTGCTCGCAGAGGACCTGGAGACGATCACCGGATGCATGAGGGAGGACTTCAAGCTCCGTCCCGAGGAGTCGGGAGCGCACGTGTACGGCGACCTGAACTTCACCACCATCACCACCAAGGGCACCTGGAAGACCAACAACTGCATCGACGACGTCCCTGAGACGGGATTCGCCGTCCCCTACAAGGTGGAGGATGATACATTCAAGATCAAGCCCGGGAACGTCGACTTCATCATGGCGATCGAGACAGGAGGAATGTTCGCCCGTCTCATCGAGAACGGGTTCCCCGAGAAGTACAACTGCGCACTCGTCCACCTGTCCGGACAGCCCGCCAGGTCCACCAGGCGTCTCATCAAGAGGCTCAACGAGGAGTTCAAGCTGCCCGTCACCGTCTTCACCGACGGGGACCCGTGGTCGTTCAGGATCTACGCATCCGTCGCATACGGTGCGATCAAGACAGCCCATATCTCCGAGTATCTCGCGACGCCTACGGCGCAGTTCATCGGAATCACGCCCTCGGACATCCTGAACTACGACCTGCCCACGGACAAGCTCTCCGACAAGGATATCGGAGCCCTGAACGCAGAGCTCTCCGACCCCAGGTTCGCTGACGAGTACTGGGTGAACGAGATCCAGGCCATGCTCCACATGGGAAAGAAGGCTGAGCAGCAGGCTCTGGCCAAATACGGTCTAGAGTACGCGACGGGAACGTATCTTCCCGAGAAGCTCACCGATATGGGTATCCTGTGAGCGATGAAACATCGGGGCTGATGCCCCGATACCTTCATTTTTGCATAATTCTCATTCAAGCCCTTTCAGACCTGTTCCCTGGAACCTCATCAGAGCCCAGATGGACACGTACACGATGAAGTACAGCGTGAAGCAGAACGCAACGCTCGTCACATAGTTGTCGAACGGGAGGTTCACCACGACGACCATCCCTGCCGTCGCGAACATGAAGTTCATGAAATTGAGCACCGATGATATCGCACCTGAATTGCCCACATCCTGTGAGAGCAGGATGTTAAATCCGAACGAGCGGGCGATCGAGGACACGGTGATGATCGGGACTATCCCTATGAAGAAGAGCAGGGCGTGCTCCTTCCCGACGGTCCACAGGATTGCGACGGAGATTACCACCAGGGCGAAGATTACCTTGAGATGCCCTTTGTTGCCTATACGGTCCGCGAACCTCTCGATGAGCAGCATCAGGAGGACTCCGAGGATCATTGCCGATGCGAGATACAGCGAATAATAATCGCCTACTCCGAACCCCTTATCCTTGTAGATATACTCCGAGACCGACACATATGCCAGTATGCAGAAGGCGACCATGTTCATCATGATCGTGAACCTCCTGAAGTCGCGGTTCCTCAGGATAGGGATGACTGTGCCTACAGCACCTATGATCGAACCCTTGTACCTCTCTACCGGGATCTCCTTCGGGAGCATCATGGTCAGTACGAGACAGAGCACGGCAACTACTGCCGGTGCCCAGAACGTCGACTGCCAGTCCAATGTCCAGATGAGGGTCTGTCCGAGAACGGGGGCAACGACAGGGCCGAGGACACCGATGACCGCGACGATTGTGAGCACTCTGGCTCTTCTCTCTCCGTCGAAGCAGTCCCTTATCAGAGCGACCGCTGTCGCCATCGCTCCCCCTGCTCCGATCGATTGGATGATCCTGAAGATGATCATCATGTAGATATCGGTCGCAAGGCTGCATGCGACACTTGCAGCGATGTATACGATGAGGGATCCGATCAGGACGGACCTCCTTCCGTACTTGTCCCCGACGGGACCGAGGAAAAGTATGCCGATGGCTAGGAAAAGCATGAACATGTACATCGTCATGCTCATGGTGGACTCGTTGGTGCCGAAGTACTCCACCATCTCGTCCAATGCCGGGAGGAACATATCCGTCGACAGCGGAGCGAACACGCTGAGCATGATGATCAGCACCATTAGCATTCCGTCGGACAGCCTCATGATTCCTCAAAGAGGGCCGAATGATTGCTTGTTCTTTAATGTATTTCAGTTGAACCAGTGCATCATGGGCTTCCCCGAAGCCCTCACGATGACCGTAGCACCGCGGAAGACCTTCTTGCCCTTGCCTTCCATGTCGATGCAGGTCTCGTCCACCTTGGTCTCGATGCCGACATCCTGTGCCCCGGATTCGATGGCCCTTGCGGTGGCTATCCTTGTCGCCTCCTTGATGGCGAATTCAATGGCCTCCCCCTTCTCCGGGAACTCGAAGGCCGTCTCACCGTTGTACACAGTGCATTCGGGCTCATCCGAGAAGTCCTGGAAGGCTGCACGCACAGATAGCTCGACGATCTCGGTGACAGAGCTGGAGATGGCTCCGATGGCATTGCCGACATCGTAGTTCTCGGGAAGGATGAGCTCCGTATCGAAGAACCTGGCCACTTCGGGCAGCCATGCGCCGACAGGCGCGCCTATACCGACGATAGGCATCTTCAGCCTCATCCCGATGTTGTAATCGGAGGATTCGCGGATGATCTCATCCACCACGAAACTGTCCTGCTCGGTCAGGGCATCCTTCCCAGTCTCGGACCTGATGATATGGTCCATGATGCATCTGCATATCTTCTCGGTGATGGCCTTCTTGGTCCTCTCGATGAACGTGTGCGTGTCCATCCCTGCTTTCTTAGCGAGAAGATCCACTGCCATCCTCGATGCCTCCGAATCGTATTCGTTGTAGGTTCCTTCGGCCGCGAGGATGTCCGTAGGGGTCACGCCTATACGCGTGACATAGCCCTCGACCTCCATATCCTTGAGACAGAACCTGTCGAACGGGATCTCTGTCGCTTCCGACACCTCCCTGACCGTATACGGCCTGTCGACGAGGGTCCTGAGGAATCTGACATCGTATTCAGTCAGGTACGAATGCTCGTCGTTGGATGCCAATGTGTAGAACTCGCAGTCGGATACTGTGTCGGATGGCGATGATTTCAGGGAATCGAGCCCTGCGATCCATTCCTTCACGTTCGGCCATTTCGTGGCCGCTATGCATATCGGGATGATACGGATGGTGGACAGCACGATCCTTCCCTTCTCGACCGATATCCTGCTGTCACCGCCCATCCCATAAGTGCTCACGTCCGCCGCCCTGACCCTGGTCCGATGGCCGCCGACGACGGCGCCGCTGTCGAGCGTACGGACGAATCCTCCGCGTATGATGCCTAGATCGGTCGTGGTGCCCCCGATATCCGCGATCAGCGCATCGTCTATGCCTGTATGGACCATGGCGCTGGTGAGACTGGAGGCAGGCCCGGACATTATGGTCTCTATAGGCCTCTTGATGGCCGTGGCCGCATTCATTATGGACCCGTCACCCTTGACTATCATCAGGGGCGCTGTTATACCGAGGTCATTGAGCGATGTATTGACCGCGTTGATGAGGTCTATGATCGTCGGTATCAGCCCGGCGTTTATGATCGCCGTATTGGCCCTCTGCTCGAATCCCAGTTTGGAGGTGAGCTCATGTGCGCAGACAACAGGGATCCCGAGCATCCTCTCCGCCAGGTTCCTGATGGTCAGCTCATGGCTTGGATTCCTGACGCTCATGTAGCCGACGACCGCCAGTACATCGATCTTGCCGCGCATGGATTCCACCGCATCACGGGCCTCATCCATGTCGAGCTTCTTGACGGTCCTCCCCTTGAGGTCGAACTCCGCATCGAGATATGCGTACTGCGCCACCCTTACCGTATGTCCGAACTTCTTTCCCAAGACGATCAGGCCTACGCGGCAGCTCTTGCCTTCTACTATCGAATTGGTGGCGAGGGTGGATGACAATGAGACTATCGAGATGTTATCCGTGGACTCGAGGCCCTTCAGGGATGCGACTATCCCCTTGATCAGGTCGTCACGGGTCGTCAATGCCTTGGAACGGCATACGATCTCATTAGTATCCATGTCGATGACTACCGAATCGGTGTATGTCCCGCCGGTATCTATCCCCAGGCCCAATACCATGGGACGACGAATCATGTTCGATATAGTTAACAATTGTTCGGAGGACACTGGCGGACCTCACATGCATCTTCCGTTCCTATTCCTGATAGCATTATAAAGAGCGATTCCATCGCATCATCATGAACGACAGATACTATGATGACCTGGTGCATGTCAACCCCGGTTTCGGAAAACCGAGGTTCAGCAAGAAGGAGATCATGGACATCGCGGTATCGGTCGTCGTCCTGTCTGTTGCTTTCACATACCTTTTCCGCGGAAGCAACATACTCAATTACTTCGCATATCACATGGGAGAATCGTCGAAGTACCTCGGTCTCTTCGGGCTGTGCTTCATCCTTGTGATTGTGAGCTTCCTCTTCCATGAGTTCGGGCACAAGTTCGTCGCTCAGAAGCACGGGCTCTGGTCCGAGTTCCGCATGTGGCCCCTCGGATTGGGACTGACGCTGCTCACAGCGTTCCTGGGATTCCTGTTCGCATCGCCGGGTGCAGTCTACATATACGGCAACATGGACAGGAACACCAACGGTAAAGTGAGCATCGCCGGACCTGTGGTGAACATCGTCCTCAGTGCCATCGGAATCGCGGGTTGCCTCCTGTGCAACCATTCCGGAGCGGTGGTGTTCTTCTACCTGCTGGCACAGCTCAACGCGTTCCTTGCTGCGTTCAATCTGCTGCCCATCGCACCGTTGGACGGATCGAAGATCCTCCCGTGGAAGAAAGAGGTATGGATCGCTGCATTCGCCATAGCGGCCCTGGAGCTGATCTACATCATGTTCGCCATGCCCGACCTGTACTGGGCATGAGATGTTGTGGAAGTAAACCCCGCCCGAAGGCGGGATGTTGAGGTTTAGAGAAATCAGTCGAGCTTGCAGGGGTATCTCAGATCCCTGAGGATCGTTCCCTCCCACTGCTCCTCCTTTCCGGGGTTCAGGATGTTGTCGGGATCGAAAGCCTTCTTGATGGCCCTGATGGTGCTGAGCTCCGATGCCCTCTCCTTCTGGTAGTTGGGGGCCTTGGAGATCCCCACCCCGTGCTCTCCGGTGACGGTTCCTCCCAGATCGATGCAGACGTCGAAGATCTCGTTGACCGCAGCGATGCCTCTCTCCCACTCGTCCTTGTCGGTGGGGTCGATGACCATCTTGGTGTGGAGGTTACCGTCGGATGCGTGACCGTAGGTAGCAATAGTGACCCTGTACTTCTCCGCGATCTCCTGGAATGCCTTGACGGCCTTGGGGACCTGCGATACGGGGACTCCCATATCGTCCGCGAGCGAGACCGATGAGCATCCGGGCTTCAGCGCTGCGAGGGAGACCATGACTGATTTCCTTGCATCGGTCCACTTGGCGATGAGCGCCTTGTCCTTGGTGGGTGTGACCGATATCGCTCCGAGGCTGTTTGCAATCTCTGCGACGATGGCGATGTCCCTGTCAACGACCTCGTCGGTCTCCCCGTCCGCCTCGACGATGATGAGCGCACCGCAGTCTGGCAGGGGGTTTCCGCGGGCTTTGTTGACCGCGTTGATGCTGACGCTGTCCATGAGCTCGCATGATGCAGGAATCAGAGGCTTGGCGATGATGGCGGAGATGCACTCTCCTGCCGTCTGTACATTGTCGAAGCAGCACAGGCAGTATGCCGACTTCTTCGGCTTGGTTGTGATCTTGAATGTGATCTCGGTGATGACTCCGAGGGTCCCCTCCGAACCGCACAGGAGACGTGCGAGCTGGTATCCGGAAGCGTCCTTGATGGTCCTGGTTCCGCAGCGTACGATCTCTCCGTCAGCCTTTACGAAGGTCAATCCGAGGACGAAGTCCCTTGTCGCACCGTATTTAACCGCGCGCATTCCCGAGGCGTTGGTGGCGACCATTCCTCCGACCTGGCATGCCTCGGCGGATCCGGGAGACGGGGGGAAGAAGAAGCCATGCTTCTCTAGCTCTGCGTTCAGGTCGTTGTATACGCATCCTGCCTGCACATCCACCCAGAGGTCGGCGACGCTGATGTTGAGGACCTTGTTCATCCTCTGCATGGCAAGGACAATTCCTCCTTTGATCGGGACCGCGGATCCGCAGAGACCTGTTCCAGCTCCTCTGGGGACCACGGGGATCTTGTACTTGGATGCGATCTTCATTATCTCGGAGACCTGCTCGGTGGACCTGGGCTGGACGACCATGTCCGGTGTCTTATGGAAGATCGATGCGTCGAATCCATATGTGTACAGAACCGAAGGCTCCACTGAGTACCCATCCTTTCCAACAACTTTCTCAATCTCATCGATTATCTTCTGTTCCATGCCGAACACCGCACGCGTGATTGCAGTAAAAATGATTTAAAAGTGATGCTGGCGAGCAAGGGTGCATTGGAGGATTCGGGTGCGGTCAGCGCATGAAAAGGTATCTAGCCACGGATTCCGCCAGGGAATCGATGAGCCTTCTTTCCGCAGGCACGGTGCCGAACACGGTCCTGATTATGTCCCTGCCCGCCTTCGTGCCTTCGGCCTCCGGGATCAGACCCCATCCGATGCAGTCGCAGATGTGCAGCACGGACAGCACCCCCGAGAGCATCCTTCCGTCTGAGTCGCGAGCGAGAACGACATCCTCCGAGACCGATGGGGGACATATAGCCAGCAGGTCGTCTTTTGTGTAACCGTACTCGGCCATACGGTCGATGATACTCCTGCGGGTCTCGATCGACACCCCGTTGTGCGATGCCGATTTCCGGACCGCTTCGATGGCTGTCGCGCCGATCAGCTCGCCCAGCTTGCAGTGGTTCCCCGAACCGCGGAGCCTGAATCCCAGGTCCTTCCTGCAGACGATGAGGATATCCTGTCTCACGGAACCTGTCGCGAATGCTGAACCGTACCTCAGACCGAGATCCTGTATGACTGCGGTCACACCCTCGTTTGCGGTTATCATTGCGCGTGCCATAGTGGATACTGGCATATCGGCATCCACGAGCACGATCAACAGGACCTCTCCGTCACCTTCGGTCCCTTTCAGGCCCGAACGGATTATACCGGAACTGAGGTCAGCGAACGCCACTGCGGTGACGGAGTTCTTCGTGAACTCCATGCTGGAGACCGACGATCTCGACGGATCTCCCTTGATGCCTATGCTGAGGACCCCGTCCGATGACGATGTCGGCGAATTCCCTATCCTGATCTCCTTGAAACCAGATTGGATCCCGTCGAACATGGATCCGAATGCCTCGTGGACCCCGTCCAGCTTGATCGATACATAATCGCCGATGGAGACTGCGTCCTTAGTCATGCTCGGACCTCCTCTCCTCGACGGTGCGCATGAGCCTGACCGCGGCAAGATACGAGACCATCTCCGGGATGCTCTCCGCAGATTCCAGCCTGATTCTCTCGACCTCGCTGGCGTATCCGCCGATGACGTTGTCGACGCATATCCTCCTGGCGACGTCCAGGCCCGCCTTATCGTCCACGACCCCTTTCCTCACCTCGTCCTGTATCTCCAGGACGGCTGCCGCCATGGCTGCCGTGTACCTGTCCCTGCGGATGATGTCGAGAGCCGTCAGCAGCTCCTTCATGGTCGCCGGGAAGCGTATCTCGTTCCTGATGACATCCTGCGTGAGGCCGTAGCGGCTGAGGATGGTCATCACATCGCTCTGCAGCTCCGTGTCCATCCCCGACTGGAGGTCGAACGCCTTCCTGAGGCCGTCCCTCACACATCCGGAGATCGTCATAGCCAGATCTGAATTCCTATCTATGGTCCGGACCTGCTTGGATCCCTTCCTGATGATCACCGCGACCTGATCCGTTCCGGATCCGGTGGCGATGTTCGGGGAATAGAGGCTCCTCGCCTGCAGCTCCTGGACCACGCTCGTCTTGGCCTCTGTGGCGATCATTAGCGCCTGCACCATGGCCATATCGGACAGCTGCGCATCCACTGAGAGCAGGATGACGATGGTTCCGTTGGTGTTCTCGGTTTCGTCAGCGGACTCGTCATATGTAGCCGGGTCCCCGGAGCGCCCTCCGTTATGGAGTATGCCTGCTGTTATGGCCGTGGAGACCCCGATTCCGTCAGGTGTCTGCCTGTTCGTGATGACAGCGTTGACCATGTTGGCCGCTGTGCACATGCACACGGTCCTCCTCGGATCAAGGCCGAGCCTTGCCGCGTAATCGAGCGCGCATTCGTCGTTCTCATCCAGGCCGCCGAACATGCAGCTGAACTCGGGCATGCCGCCCATGGTACCGATATTGGCTACGGATTCGGGGGAATCCACGAAACCGCCGTTGGTGAAACCCGATGACAGCACCTTGAATCCGTCATCGGGGAATAATGCTATGAGTGCCCTGCTCTGCCTGTAGACCGGGATCCCAGGGTGCATGGTTCCGACCTGCTGTCTGTCGGATGTATCCTCCACCGCCTGGACCTCTCTCCACGTAAGCATCAGAACCAGGCCTCTAAAAATTGGATCACTCTGGATTCTCGGATGAGAGGTCGCGTATCTCGATACGCTCTGATGCCGACTTGGATTCTGCCTTGGGCTCTTCGGCCTTCATGTTGTCCATCTTATCCTTGGCACCCACCGCGACGACGTTCCTGATCGCCGAATCGCGGGTCTGCTCCATCCTCTCGACGGCCTCCCTGGCCTCGGGCGAGAGCGGAGCGGCCTTGATGACTGCCTCGAAGAAATGGATGAACTCTAGACACCCTGTGATGAGGTGCTTCTGGACATCGTCGTTGCCGATTATATCGAAAACAGCATCCCCTGCGCCCTTGGCCTTGGCCTTGGCCGCAGTGATGCGCTCCTCGAACTCCTCCCTGACGTCCTTCTCGCGTTCCTCCTCCTTGCCCTCGTTCAGGATCCTCTCTATGATCTCCCTGTTGTCAAGGATGAACTTCTTGAATTCCTCGGACTGGTCGTCTGCCATAACCGTTGTTACGAATTCGGAATATTTACATTGTGCCCAGGACAGACGGGACATGTAGGAAAGTATGACCGCACTGATGAAGAGCGGTCATCCGCCCGTGAAGGTCGATATCACGGCCACCGCGAGCGATACGGCAGTCAGTACGATACCTGTCAACCAGCGGTTCAGACCGAGGTATGGAGCCATGTAGAATCCGACGAAGAACAGGATCAGCGAGGACAGCACGGCGGCGATCTCCAAGGCAAGCATGAAGTCCGATATCAGAAGCACTGGCACAACGATCGGAATCAAGGTGAGAATGGTGATCAGGAAGCATGCTAAAGAACTCTTAGCCATGGCCATCCTGTCCGTCATGGCCTCCTCCTGCGACTGCAGCTCCCTATCCAGCATCCTCTCGCATACAGCCCTCTTATCCTCATCTGTCATGACATCCAACGGCGTAGCGGAGAACTCGTCCATGAGCTCCTCGATCCTCTGCTCGCGCTCCACGGAGTCGTCCTTCAGCAGCCTGGAGAACCTGCGCTGGTCGAGGACTCCCAGACAATAGAAGATGATACCGTCGATCGCCCCCCATGTGGCGTTCATCCCCGTGACCACTATCACGAAGTACATGGGATCGTCGTAATGGAGCAGACCGATCAATGTGGCGTTGACGAATATCAGCGCCATGATGAAACCGTACAGCAGCTCCTGCAGCGCCAGGCTCGGGCCTGCTGCAGTGACTAATCTGGAACGGAATGCCATGAGGGTATGTATCGGGGAACGGATACAAAATCCGATAGGTCAGCTCAGGGACCTTCCGATCTCCTTGATCCTTGCGACGACGGCGTCGATCTGCTCCGGTTCGAGGTTGGGGTTCAGCATTGTGAATTTGAGCATCACGCGGCCGTCCTTGACGGTCTGCCCGATGACGGTGCCCTCGCTGAGGAGCTGCCTCCTGACCTTCTTGTTGACCTCATCGCCATCCTTGAGTGCGAAGACCACCGAGGACAGCTCGGGCTCCACTGGCGCGATAAAAGCGGGATCCTTCGAGATCATGCCGTACAGATAGGAAGCATTGCCGACGGCCTTGTCGATTATCTGCCCGAAGCCGTCGACACCCCTTGTCTGGAATGCCATGAACACCTTCAGCGCATCGAAGCGGCGCGTGGTCTGCATGGATTTGCCTACGAGGTTGATGTAGCCGTCCTCCTCATCCTCCTCGCGGTTGAGATAGTCTGCGTGGAGCTCGAAGCACTTCAGCCTCTCGCCGTCCCTCATGAGGATCGCCGAGCATGAAATGGGGAGAAGGAACATCTTGTGGAAGTCCACGGTGATGGAATCGCACAGGGAGATCGCCGAGATCCTGTCCCTGTACCTCCTGCTCATGATTAGGCCCGAGCCGTATGCCGCATCCGCATGGAGATGCATGCCGTAGCGGTCGCACAGCTCGCGCATGGATGCAGCATCATCTATGGAACCGAAATCGGTGCTACCGAATGTGGCTACCGCACAGAACGGATACAGCCCTGCGGCGACATCCTCCTCGAGCATCCTCTCGAATGCCCTGATGTCAACCCTGCACTTGGAATCGACGGGGATCTTCCTGACGGCCTGGTAGCCCATACCGAGTATGTGGCTTGCCTTGTCCATGGAGAAATGCGAGATCTCCGACGTGTATATGCGAAGCTTCGTGTACTCCGGGGGAAGACCGTTCATCTTCACATCCCATCCGAATCTCTGCGCGCAGTACCAATCGCGCGCTGCGATTATCGCTGATATGTTGGACTGCGACCCGCCGGATGTGAAGCATCCGTCGGCCGTCCCCTGGGGGAACCCGTACAGATCGATGAGACCGCGGACCATGCTCTCCTCCATCTCGGTAGCAGCCGGACCTTGATCCCAGCTGTCCATGCTGTCGTTGAAGCATGCGATGATCAGCTCGGAGCAGATGGTCTCCGTAAGAACAGGTGAATGCAGATGGGGCATGTACTTCGTGGACCATGTGCGGAGCATATGGGGGAGGATATCCTTCTCCACCTCTGCCAGGACCTTCTCGAAGCCCTTGCCCTCCTCGGGAAGGAATCCCAATGAGCGGATCTCCTCCCTCAATGTATATGGATCTACGCCTGAGAACGCGCTGTCGTCGCTGTATGATCTGAGGATAGCGGAAAGGGTCTCCTCTATCATCTCGGAGAATCTCTTCCTGACTTCCTCGTCCGTTGAAAGCAGCAGGGGTTCACTTGCGGACATCCGCGTCGACCTCTTTGACGGCCTTCTCGAAAATCGTCAATGCGGTGTCGATGTCCTCGTCGGTGATCGTGAGCGCGCAGAGGCACCTCATGACCGAACCGTTGCGTCCACCCTTCTCCATGATCAGGCCGTTCTCGAAGCACATCCTCTGGATGCGGAGACATATCTCTCCGCTGGGCTCCGGGACGCCCATGATGTCCTTGGGTCCGTTGGGGTCGATGAACTCGATACCGAGCATGAGTCCCTTCCCGCGGACGTCTCCGATGATGGAGACCTCATCCTTCAGCTTGAGGAGGCGCTCCTTCATCATGTTACCCTTGCGGGTGACCTCGTCGAGGAATCCGGGCTGCTTGAGCCTCTTGATGACGATGGATCCTGCGACCATTGCGAGCTGGTTTCCACGGAACGTGCCTGCGTGGGCACCTGCCTCCCATGCGTCGAGTTTCTTATCATAGACGACGACGGACATGGGCTGTCCTCCTCCGATCGCCTTGGAGATGAGGATCACGTCGGGGACGATGCCTGCGTGCTCGAATGCGAAGATCTTTCCGGAACGGCCCATACCGCACTGGATCTCGTCGCATATCATGGGGATATCCAATTCCTTGGTGATCCTGCGGACCGCCTGGAGGAACTCTATGGGTGCGGGGATGACCCCTCCCTCTCCCTGGATCGGCTCCAGGATAAGCGCCGCGGGCTTCGTGACTCCGCTCTCGGGATCCTTAAGAAGACGCTCCAGGTATGCGATACATGCCTTCGTTCCCGCCTCTCCTCCGAGCCCCATAGGGCAGCGGTAGGAGTAGGGGTAGGGCATGAACTGGACCCCGGGCATGATGTTTGCGACCTTGCTCTTGGCATGCAGGTTCCCTGTGAGCGCCATCGCTCCGTGGCTCATACCGTGGTATCCCCCGGAGAATGCGATGACGGTGTCCCTGCCTGTGGCGGTCTTGCATAACTTGATTGCCGCTTCGGTTGCATCCGAACCGGACGGTGAACAGAACTGGACCTTTGCCTTGGAGGCGAGCTCCTCGGGAATGATAGAGAAAAGGTCCTCTACGAACTTTTCCTTGCTCGGGGTCATGAGATCCAGCGTATGGAGCGTGGCTCCGGACTGGATCAGGTCGATCATTGCCTGACTGACCTCTTCATCATTGTGGCCCAATGCGAGGGTACCCGCACCATTCAGGAAATCGATGTAACGATTGCCTTCCACATCCTCAACCCAAGATCCCTTCGCTTTCGTGAGAGCAAGAGGGAACTTGCGCGGGTAACTCCTAGCCGATGACTCGAAATCTCCCTGACGGTCGATGAAGTACTTGTTCGTGTTCTGGTTCATTGCACGAGGGTACCCCCCTATTATTTTTAACCATTTTTATTGGCATTCTTGTACATTAGACCCGTACGGGACAACCGTGCCCCTGACTTTACAAATAGTTAACATATTCGACAAAATGAGGACACTGGAATTCCGGGAATCGGTCATTTGACCTTCTCGCAGAGATGACCTTCTTCGATCAAATCTACGCAGGATCCATCTCAGACTCGGCTACGTGCAGTTATTCCCTGAAATGGATGGCGGTCATCGTTGTGTATTGGCCTTTTCTTCTTTCTTGAGATAATACGTCAGTATCACAGCAATGATCAGAGCTATTCCGAAGATAATTCCCCATGCCGCCCATCTTGCTACGCTGCCACAGATACTCTCTATTTCAATCGGTATCGTAAGCATGCAGAATACCGTTACCATGACGTTGACGCCGCTGAGCAGTTTTATGTAACTTTTCTTCATCATTGTGCCCCTATCCACTCGAGATATGGTTTCCAATATCATTACAAAGGATTGATCCTCGCTATTTAACGAAGAACTACGCAGGCACTCACCATCATCAAAAAGTGAGTGCTCAGACACCTCTAATTTATATCCCCTGAGATTGTAAAAACCTCGATGCCCAACAAGAAGGAGGCTATCCTGGAGACTGCCGTCCGGTACATAGCCGAACAGGGCGGTTCATTCTCTACCGAACAGATCGCCTCCGACCTCGGCTGCTCGCAATCGCTGATTTTCAGATACTATCACACCAAGGACGGCCTGATGTCCGCCTGTTTCGACTGGATCTGCCACGAGCTGAGACTTGTCTTGGAAGAAGTTGAAATACCACAGGTCTTGAGCAAGGAATCGATCGACGGATACATCCTAGATGTATGGAGGGCATACTGCGATTACCTTGAATCCAGGAACCATGTCGCCAGCGCATACATGTATTTCGTCAGCACAGGGTGGAAGTACCCCCGCGGTTACGGATCCGCTGAGACGGTCCTGGAGAAAATCCTCGGGGATGATTACGAAAGAATAACGGACGTCTATCCAGATTTCATCTTTGCGGCCGAATATGTGATAATGATATCGAACGTATTCGCAGCCGGAAAATTCATTGAATGGAAAGGAGACGAAGATGCCGCCAGGAAATTCGAAATGATCCTCATGCACGGGATTTTCGGGATGGACAGTGAGAGGATCAAATGACGTGGAAGAGTCTGATGTTCACTGACAAACCCCTTGTAGTGCCGTGCTTGGTCCAGAACGAGGATGGGAAAAATACCGTCGAAGCCGTCGAGTACGAGACATATCTCAAAGGCGAATTCGTAACAGACTGCACTCGTTTCTTTCCAGGTATGGCCGATCTGGGTCATAAGACCGGCCATTGGGATATGGAATTCGATCACTGCTTCGAATTCGGGTATGAGACAGAAGATTTCAGAATCCGTAAGATACACAATACGGTCTATAGAGTATTGTTATGAGAAAACAATCTGAAGATAGCTTTGTCAATCATGAGTATCGCATCGACCGCCTACTAATCATATGCATATCTCAGCTTAGTAGTGAAGAATGTGACGACCTCACTCTCGATATACTCTCAGATGAGATATCCATAGCCCGTAAGCCGAGTTATTAGAACTTGAGTAGACAAAAGAAGTGGACAGTGTGGGATTTGAACCCACGACCTCCTGCTTGCAAAGCAGGCGATCTTCCAGCTGATCTAACTGCCCTTTGAATCCCGTTATCTGGAGGTTGAATATAAACCTTGTGGCAATGTCCAGAGAAGCTGTCCAGACACAGCCAGCAAGGCTATTGTTTCAGTGCGGATCATCCGAGATAGGCACCGTCGGCACCGCTTCCCACGAGCTCGCGGTACTTCTTCTGAACTCCCACTACAGGACGGTCCACGGGCTTGAAGTCCTTCATGCGAGCACTGATCTCATCATCGCTCAATCTCACATTGAGGGTCCTTCCGGGGATGTCGATGTCGATGATGTCCCCGTCCCTTACCGCTGCGATCGGTCCGCCGGCGTATGCCTCGGGGCTGACATGCCCAATGGCTCCGCCCCTGGATGCTCCCGAGAACCTTCCGTCGGTGATCAGCGCCACGGATTCCCCGAGACCCCTCCCGACGATCAGGCTCGTAGGGGAGAGCATCTCAGGCATTCCAGGAGCGCCCTTGGGGCCCTCGTACCTGATGACGACTACATCCCCTGCCACGATCTTGCCTGATACAATAGCTTCAGCCGCATCCTTCTCCGAATCGAAGCATCTTGCCCTTCCGCTGAATCTCATCATGCTCGGACTGACGGCCGCCTGCTTGATGACCGATCCGTCGGGAGCGATGTTCCCTTTGAGCACGGCGATCCCGCCCTGCTGGTGGAACGGATCGTCGACGGATCTCAGCACATCATGGTCCCTGACCTCGGCGGCATCGGCTATCTGTAGTATAGTGCTCCCGTTGCCTGTCATCTCATCGGATAATCCCTCCCTCAGGATGCTCAGTACCGCAGGGATCCCTCCGGCGTTGTCGAGGTCCTTGATGCTGTAGGGCCCTGCAGGCCTCAGGCTTGTGATGTGAGGTGTGACACGTGAGATCTCATCGAAGTCATCCAATGTGACGGGGCATCCGAAATCCTTCGAGATGGCGGGGAGATGCAACGCTGTGTTAGTCGACCCCCCGATGGCCATGTCTACGCGTATGGCGTTGCGGAACGACTCCTTCGTGACGATGTCGCGGGGCTTGATATCCTTCCTGACCAGCTCGACAATCCTCCTTCCGGTCTCCTTGGCGATCTCCAGCTTCCTCTCGTCGTCCGCCAGTGCGGTGGCGCATCCGGTCAGGCTCATACCGAGCGTCTCGGTGAGGCATGCCATGGTGTTAGCGGTGAACAATCCGGAGCAGCTTCCCCTGCCGGGGCATGCGAGGCACTCGATCTCCTTGACCTGCTCCTCCGTCATCGTCCCGGCGCTGTGAGAACCGATGGCTTCGAACACGGACTGCAGGTCCAGGGCCTTCTCGCCTTTGTACCCGACCTCCATCGCGCCTCCCGTGACTATCAGCCCGGGGACGTTCATCCTTCCCATGGCCATGAGCATACCCGGTGTCACCTTATCGCAGTTCGACACCCCTACCCAACCGTCGAAGGCGTGACCCTCCACCATTACCTCGCAGCAGTCGGAGATGACCTCCCTTGAGATCAGGGAATACCTCATACCCTTGTGGCCCATGGCGATGCCGTCGCATACCGCAGGCACACCGAAGACGAACGGCCTTCCGCCCGCCTCGATGATGCCTTCCTTGACCTTCTCGGTTATCTCGTTCAGATGGATGTGGCCGGGGACCACCTCGTTCCAGGAATTGGCTATGCCGATGAACGGCTTGTCGAAATCCTCGTCCGTGAGACCGTCCGCCCTGAGGAGGCTCCTCATGGGTGCCGCCTCCACGCCTTTCTTGACTGCATCGCTTCTCATACAGCTTTCACTGTGACGGAGAAAGGAATGATGATGAAAAAATATACTGTAGAAAAGAGAGATGAGGGGGTCTCCCCCCTCTTTAAAGGTTTAGTGTTCAGGCACTGCGAAGCACAATCTCAATGTTGACTCCATCGGGAACCTGGATCCTCATAAGCTGCCTGAGGGCACGCTCGTCGGCGTCCAGATCGATGAGCCTCTTGTGAATGCGCATCTCCCAGCGATCCCATGTCTCGCTTCCCTCTCCGTCGGGAGACTTCCTGCAGGGGACCTTCAGCTTCTTTGTGGGAAGCGGTACGGGTCCGCGGATATCCACGCCGGTCCTCTGGGAGATCCCCTTGATCTGGGCGCAGACGCTGTCCACCTTTGCAGGGTCAGTTCCGCTGAGAGAGATTCTTGCGCGCTGTGACATTGGAATCACTTTCAGTACTTCTCGACCGCGATACACATACCAGCTGCGACGGTCTGTCCCATGTCACGGATAGCGAACCTTCCGAGAGGAGGGAACTCCTTTGCGGTCTCGACGACCATGGGCTTTGTGGGCTCGACCTTGACGACTGCGATGTCTCCGGTCTTCAGGAAGTCAGGATGCTCCTGCTTTGCCTGTCCAGACTTGGGGTCGATGGTCTTGATGAGCTCAACAAACCTGCATGCGGTCTGGGTGGTGTGGCAGTGGAATACAGGGGTGTATCCGACTGTGATGACGGAGGGGTGGTTGAGGACGACGATCTGTGCTGTGAATGTCTTAGCAACAGACGGAGGGTTGTCGAGAGGTCCTGCGACGTCTCCCCTCTTGATGTCGTTCTTTGCGACTCCACCGACGTTGAATCCAACGTTGTCTCCGGGAAGTGCCTGGGGCAGCTGCTCGTGGTGCATCTCGATGGTCTTGACCTTACCCTTGACGTTGGAAGGGTTGAAGATGACATCCATGTTGGGCTTCAGGACACCAGTCTCGACACGTCCGACAGGGACGGTTCCGATACCGGTGATGGTGTAGACATCCTGAACGGGAAGCCTGAGGGGCTTCTCGGTGTGCTTCTCGGGAACCTTGAGGTTGTCGAGAGCTGCGATGAGTGTGGGTCCCTTGTACCAGGGGGTGTTGGGGGATGCAACTTTGATGTTGTCTCCCTCGTATGCGGAGACGGGGATGAAGGGAACTTCATCGGTCTTGACTCCGACCATCTTCATCAGCTTGGTCATTGCCTCTTTGGCCTCGTTGTACTTGGCCTCATCGTACTTGACTGCATCCATCTTGTTGATGGCGACGATGATCTGCCTGACACCGAGTGTGGTTGCGAGGAAGACGTGCTCCTTTGTCTGAGCCTGGGGTCCCTCGATAGCGGAACAGGTGATGATTGCTGCATCTGCCTGGGATGTTCCGGTGATCATGTTCTTGACGAAGTCGCGGTGTCCAGGGGCGTCGATGACGGTGAAGTAGTACTTGTCGGTGTAGAACTTCTTGTGAGCAACATCGATAGTAACTCCTCTCTCCCTCTCTTCCTTGAGTCCATCCATGACCCATGCGAAGTAGAAAGATCCCTTTCCCTTCTCTTCTGCCTCTTTCTTGTACTTCTCCACAAGGTGGGGGTCGATTGCACCGGTCTCGAGCAGGATCCTTCCTGTGAGGGTGGATTTTCCGTGGTCGACGTGTCCGATGATGACCAGATTCATGTGTTCTTTCTCTGCCATATTTGTTCCTCCAATGGAATCTTATATTATGCGTAAACTAGTTTCATATTAAAAGGTTTAGAGCCCTGAGTAGTACTTGTCATCGTAGGGTTCGGGGTTGAGTCCCTTACGGGTCCTGATCTCTGTGACAACTTTCTTCTGTAGGTCGGGCACAAGCTTTTCGAATCCAGCGTTCTCGATCGACCAGATCGCACGTCCCTGTGTGCTTCCACGGATATCGGATGAGAATCCGAACATGTCGGCGACAGGACAGATTGCTGTCACGGTCGAGTCTGCTCCGTCCTGTCCCATCTCGAGGATGGTACCGCGGCGCTGGTTGATCAGGTTGACTGCTCCTCCCATATAGTCTGGGGGAACACTGATGAAGACCTTCTGCATAGGCTCGAGCAGGATCCTTCCTGCCTGGCACATTGCTCCGTAGATACCGTCCCTGACTGCAGGGATGATCTGTGCAGGTCCTCTGTGGATCGTATCCTCGTGGAGTTTTGCATCCATGAGTTTGACCTTCAAACCGGCGACCTTCTCGTTTGCGAGAGGTCCTCTCATCATGGCCTCTTCGAAGGCCTGCTTCACGAGCTCCATTGTCTCGTGGAGATACTGGATACCCTTGGTGCAGTCGATGAGGACGTTGTTGTTCTTGAAGGCAACAACTCCCTTAGCCTGGTCGACATCCATTCCGCAGTCGACAAGGATCTTGGCCAATTCCTTGGGGTCCTTGATCTTTGCTTCTGTGTCGATGTCTCCCTTGCGGATGGCCTCTTTGACTCCCTCCTCGAGGGGCTCCACGATGAAGTAGAACTTGTTGTGCTTGTTGGGTGACTTACCCTCGAACTCGTTGGGGTTGGGTCCCTTGACGGATTCCTGGTAAACGACGATCGGAGGTGACGAGATGATGTCGACACCCTGTTCGTTGACGATCCTGTACTCGGTGATCTCAAGGTGCAGTTCTCCCATTCCGGACATAAGGTGCTCTCCGGTCTCGTTGTTGATTTCAATGCTCAGCGAGGGGTCCGCCTTTGCGATGACCCTCAGAACCTCGACCAGCTTGGGCAGGTCCGCCATGCTCTTGGCCTCGATGGCCTTGGTGATGACAGGCTCGGAGTAGTGGGCCATCTTCTCGAAGGGCTCCATGTCCTTCAGGGTAGATACAGTGGATCCGGCGATGGCGTCCTTCAGTCCAGTGACTGCAACGATGTTACCGGCCTTACACTCTTCGATAGGGGTTCTGTCGGCTCCGACCATCAGTGCGACGGTCTGGACACGCTGGGGTGCGGGCATACCGGAAACGTACAGGGTCATTCCCTTCTTGACTGTTCCTGAGAACAGCCTTCCGATTGCAATCTCTCCAGCCTGCTTGTCCATGATGATCTTGGTGACCATCAGTGCGACCTCTCCGTTGGGGTCGCAGTTCAGCATCTGCTTTCCTAGCTCAGAGTTGAGGTCTCCCTTCCAGATGGTGGGGATACGGACCTTCTGAGCATCGACGGGGCAGGGGATGTGGTTGATCGCCATCTCGAGTGCGACGTCTGCGAGAGGGATGATCTTGGCGAGTTCCGCCTGTCCGCCCTCTTTTGCACAGTACTCGAATACCTTTGTCAGGTTCATTCCGATCTTCTTGAGCTCGGGCCTGTTGAGGTAGGGGAGTGAGACCGCCCAGTTGTTGTAAGCGGATCCCAGTGCGACGGTTCCGTCCTGGAGACTGACCTGCCACTCCTTGTTGAGGGGTGCGGGCAGTACATCCATGATCTTCTGGTTGAACTGTGTGATGATCTTCGAGAATTTCTCGATCATCATCTGAGGAGTCAGCTGCTGCTCGACGATGGCCCTGTCCACCTTGTTGATGAACAGCATGGGCCTTACACGCTCCTTCATGGCCTGCCTGATAACGGTCTCGGTCTGGGGCATGATTCCCTCGACTGCACAGCAGAGGATGTAAACTCCATCCAGTGCCCTCATTGCCCTGGTAACGTCTCCACCGAAGTCGACGTGTCCGGGGGTATCGATGAGGTTGACGAGGTAGTGCTTCAACTCTCCGGTTGTGGGCTCCTTGTAAGGAACGACCATTGCAGCGGATGCTGCGTTGATGGTAATTCCCCTTGCTGCTTCCTGCTCATCGTAATCGAGCAGACGCTGCTCACCTGCTGTCTCGGAGGACATCATTCCGGCTCCTGCGATCAGGTTGTCGGAGAAGGTGGTCTTTCCGTGGTCGATATGAGCTGCCGTTCCGAGGTTCCTGATGAGTTTCTGATCCTTCATCAGTTCTACTGCCTTCTTCGCGTTGTCTTCTCTGCGTCCCATGTTCACTCACCTTTTAAGTTCACCTAGCGGACTGAGCGACCCTCTCGATCTCCTCTTTCTTGGCGACCGAGAACGATGTCATGTCTCCCTTCGAGGCGAGGATGATCTCGTCTGCGAGGCACTCGTAGATAGGCTTCTTGTTCTTGGATGATGCGCTGACGACACCTGTGCTCAGGTTACGAAGAGCGATATCGAGCCTCCTCTGGGGAGAGACATCCACTGCCTTGGGGACGGAGATTCCTCCGAACTGCAGCCTGGTGACTTCCTCACGGGGTGCTGCGTTCTCAAGGGCCTCTACGAGAACCTGGATGGGGTTCTTCTTGGTCTTGCGAGCGATGATGTCGAAGGCCTGAGAGACCGCCTTGTACGCCTTCATCTTCTTTCCGGTGTACTTCTCGGTCCTCATGATGTTGTTGATGAGCCTCTCGACGATGCTGAGCTTGGACTTTCCGAACCACCTGTTGGCGTGCTTTCCTCCGGAGTGGGGCACGTTAGTGGGTGTCAGATCGATGTACTTTGCGAGTCCTCCGTCGTTGACGACGACCTCTGTGGAGTCGTACTTTCCGAACATGAGGGCCTTCTGTGCTACGATTTCGTCTGCCATTTAACTCACCTTACAGGTTTGTCGATCCTTCCCCTGACCATCTCGTCAAGGGAGACGTTGTTGACCTTGATGACCTTGTAACGGACTCCGGGAATATCTCCGTAGGACCTTCCCATCCTTCCACCGATACCTTCGATCATGACCTCGTCGTGCTCATCGATGAAGTTGATAGCACCGTCCCCGACAGCGAACGCTGTGATCTGACGGCCGTTCTTGATGAGCTGCACCTTAACGCACTTACGGATAGCGGAGTTGGGCTGCTTAGCCTCGATTCCGACTTTCTCGAGCACGATTCCACGGCCCTGGGCCGATCCCTCGAGAGGATCGGACTTCTCCCTGAGCTTGAGGACCCTCTTCTTGTATCCCCTGTCCAACCAGCGGAACTTCTGACGGTCCGACTTCATTTTTCTTGCGGTATACAAACCATTTCCCATTATTTCACCTTCAAGAATCTCTTCGATTCCAATGATCGTGAATGCTCCTCCATACCCTTCACAGGGTATTCTGAGCAATCTGCGTAGCCTCAATTCATATATAAAAGATAGCACGAGTGCGTGCATAATAAGTAAGTTTTAAGGGAGGGCGCGGCGCCCTCCCCGTCAGTT
This sequence comes from Thermoplasmata archaeon, assembly GCA_015063245.1. Taxonomy (GTDB): domain Archaea; phylum Thermoplasmatota; class Thermoplasmata; order Methanomassiliicoccales; family Methanomethylophilaceae; genus Methanoprimaticola. Next base: position 4,547 of record SUSV01000001.1, on the reverse strand, counting down.
GAAGTCGGTGAAGGCCTTCTTGATCATCTCGAAGGTCACCCCTTTGAGCTCTGGATTCATCCTGACGATCCTGTCATGCCATGCCTTGATGTGCGCGAGATCGGACTGTCCGTCCTTGAAGAGGTCGTCGGGCAGCGGGATGCGCTTCGAGCTGGAGACGTACATCCACTTGTCTCCCATGGCGTCCCTGTGGAGGAACGGGAACGGACGGATGGTGACCCTGACAGATGAGTTGGGCTGTCCCTTGTACATCTCGATGACCTCCGCCTCTATGGCATCCGACGGCACTGGTACTGTGTTCTCCTCGGGTGTCATGCGGCGCTCCTCGACGGACTTGTCGATCTTGTAGAGGCGGCATACGCACTCCTTGACCGCAGGGTCGATGTCGGCGACGATGCTGCCTTCCTCGTACCTCGCCCTGATCCTCACCGGGTTCCTGATGGTTAGGAACTTCCTGCTGGGACATGAGTTGACGGTGATGTAGAGGCAGAACGCGGACGACTGCGCCGCGTAGATCTCGTCGACGATGGGCTCCATGTCGATGAAGTATGTCTCGCCCTCCCAGTCGGGGGTAACGTCCCTCTTCTTCCCGGAGGTTCCGCCGAAGAAGACCGCCTTCTTCCTCGCACCCTTGACCCTGACGCCCATCCTGTCGCCCTTGATGTCGGTGACATCGACCTCAGCAGTGCTGAACGGTACGAAGCCGTCCCCGATGTCGTATGTCACGTATGGTACGCACCATATGACCTTGAACGTCATGCCGTCATGCTCGAAGGTGTACGGATCGTCGTCCTTGATGTCCTTCGAACCTTCCTGTCCGAGCATCCTGTACTTGACGACGGTATCGTCCGTGATGTCCCCTTTTCCGGAGTACTGGCACTCCATTCCCGGGATGATGAAATATCTCGCTGATGAGAGCTTCTTCGCACCCTTCTCGAGGGTCACGGTGACGGGTCCGACGTAGTCCCCTGTGTTGACATAGAGCTGTCCGGCGGCCGCTGTGTTGAGCAGCTCGCCGTCCCTTCCCTCGGCACGGATGATGCACTCGGAGGGCTCGCATCCCTTGACCGAGACCGTCGCGACAGGTGCCGAGACGTACAGCGGGAGCCTCTCTTCCTGATACTCCGCATCCGCATCCGCGGACGGCTGGGACAGGGTCATCTCCCCCTTGACGGCGACCCTCTTGGGCGCCTTCTTCTTGGCCTCCTCGGGCTTCGCGCCCTCCTCCTTGACAGGCTCCTCGGGCGGGACCTCCTCGACGGGAATGGCGTTCTCATCGACCTTCACGTTACCGGAGACGAGCACATTGACCTTGTACACGGCCAGATCGCCCTTGACGCTGCTCTCCATGACCTCCGCCTTGAAGAGTTTGAGCTGGACTCCGGCCCTGGTGACCGCCGTGACCTCCCCCATGGGCCTCCCGACGGGGGATCCGACGCTGTTGTAGAATGATATCTGGCGAGCCTTGTTGACAAAGGCCTTCTCGCCGTCGATGGTGAGGGTGAAATCATCCATCGGGGTGACCTCCGCGGGAGTGAGATCTATCGTGGAAGGGCGTGTGACTCTCCCTCCCTTCTGCTTGGTGAACTCCAGGCGGTGCATCGGGACCACCCTGTCACCGCATTCGATGGCGACATCGAAATGATCCCCGTCCAGACCGTTGTATCTGGGGACGTACAGGAGGAACTTTCCGTTGTTGAAGTTGATCTTGGGGATCGCACCGACGAATCCGCGCACGCCCTCGTGCTTCTCGGAGTTGTTGGAATGCGCGGCAGCCTTCCGGTCCTCGGCCATCTCGGCCTTCTTCTTGGACTCGGAGAAGAACTCCTCAAAACTCATATCGGAAATACCCTTCTGTTCACCCATATTATCGCTCGGGCCCACATGGCGCTCCTACCTATAATAATTGACTATCGATTGGTCAAATAATTGCGACCATTATTACATCCTACTGCACGCGCGCGTAAAGCTTTATTAATAGGACCATTATTGCCAGCCCAAGGTGTATATAATGGCCGGTGACGATGATTACTTAGCATTGCTCGACAGGGCGAAGATCGCATGCCCTGAGACTATCGAGAACCACGAGAGGTTCGAGCTTCCAGAGATGGATGTCCTCCAGGAAGGGAAGATCACGGTACTCAGGAACTTCATCGACATCACCGATAAGCTCAGGAGGGACCCCCAGCACCTCCTCCAGTTCATGCTGAAGGAATTGGGAACCCCCGGTAACATCGAGAGCAGGAGGGCAGTCTTCAAAGCCAAGATCAGCCCCCAGCAGATCAATGACAAGATCCAGATGTACACCGAGACATACGTTATCTGTTCGGAATGCGGACTGCCCGACACCAAGATGGTGAAGGACGGAAGGACGCTCATGCTCGAATGCGAAGCATGCGGTGCACGCAGACCAATCACCGTCAGGAAGGCTGTCAAGGCCGATACCGCCAACACCATCAGGGAAGGGGACATCATCGAAATCACCATCACCGACGTCGGAAAGAAGGGCGACGGTGTCGGGAAGATCTTCGACTACCTCATCGTGGTCCCCGGTACGGTCAAGGGAGCGACAGTACACGCGAAGATCACCAAAATCTCGGCGAAGACCGCTTTCGCCATGCCCACCACAGAGCCCTGCACACGCTGATGAAGTACTACGTCGAATCGTACGGCTGTACGATGAACTACGGGGAGGGCCGCAGGCTCTCCCGCGACATGGCCTCCCTAGGGTACTCCGAGGCATCTTCAGCAGAGGATGCGGACATAGTCATCCTCAACACGTGCACGGTCGTCGAGACCACTGAAAAGAAGATGCTGGCACGTATCTCCGAACTCAAGAAGATGAGGAAGGAGATCATCGTCACGGGATGCATGGCGAAGGTCCAGCCTAAGAGGGTCGAGATACGTCTCCCGGACTCAATCGTGCTGCCTCCTTCCGACTACCATATGTTCGCCAGGGAAGTGGAGGCGAGGTTCGGCATTGCAGGACCGCCCGTCCCTGTCAGAGGGACCACGGACGCCATCCTGCCCATCGCGCAGGGCTGTCTGGGGAACTGCAGCTACTGCATCACGAAGTTCGCCAGAGGGAAGCTCCAGAGCTATCCTGCTGACAGTCTTGTAGCTGATTTCAACTCATTCATCGACAGCGGGTCCAAAGAGGTCCTCGTGACCGCCCAGGATACGGCATGCTACGGATTCGATACGAACACGGACCTCCCTGCACTCCTTCGTTCGATGCTGCAGAAGGACGGCGAATACAGGGTCAGGATCGGCATGATGAATCCCAACCATCTGAAGAGGATCGCCGATGACCTCATCTCAGTCATGGATGACGAGCGCGTGTACAGATTCCTTCACATCCCGGTACAGAGCGGAAGCAACGATGTTCTGAGGAACATGCGCAGGGGATACCGTGCAGAGGACTTCATGGAACTTGTAGACAGGCTTCGCTCCGCCATCCCTGAGATCAGCATCGCTACAGACATCATCACAGGATTCCCGGGAGAGACCGACGAGGACCATGAGAAGACCAAGCAGCTTGTCAGAGATCTTCATGCGGACACTCTGAATATCACAAGGTTCTCCTCGAGACCGGGGACAGATGCGGCCGTCATGGAGCAGCTCCATGGGCGCATCCTGAAGGAGAGATCCACAGAGCTTACCGAGCTGAAGAATGAGGTCGAATACGAGGTCAACAAGAGGCTCATAGGGCAGAGATTCAGATCCTTGGCAACAGAGGTCGGCAAGGAGGGGACGATCGTCCGTACGCCCTATTACAGGCCCGTTGTGATCAGAGAGGATATCCCTCTGGGTACTTTCGTGGATATAGAGGTCACTGACTGCAGATCGACCTATCTGTTCGGTAAACAATTATAAGACGAACGCATCCACCAGAACATAGTCCTGTAGTGTAGTGGTCAATCATGCCGGCCTTTGGAGCCGGCGACTCCGGTTCGAACCCGGACAGGACTACCAATTCATTCTTCGATGCTACTGATGTAGGATATGATCTCATCCAGGCCGTTCTCGTCGAAGAAGCTGCCGCCCTTCTTCATTGCATCATACAGCGGCCTCGTATGGTCATTGAGACCTTTGAGCCTGTAGACGAGGCACAGGAATGCGAAGAACAGCTTCTCTGAGAACTTAAGCTTGCTGCGGTCGATCCATCCGCGCAGATGGAACATTGGTACAGCGACCTTATTGACCTCGGTGACCTTCTCCCATCCGAATTCCGGAGGATCGTCGAGGGATACTGTCGCGATCGCTACGATCTTGGACTGGTCCAATCCATCCAATCCCGTGATCTTAGGGCCATTGAGCCAGCCGAAGTAGATGATGCTCTCATCAGGACTGTATTGATCGTCGGCAGAATAGCAGGAAAGTCCTGCCCTCTCTGCGAATAATTCGGCATACTTCTTGGTAGAACCGGTATGAGAAGAATAAACGACAATGGACATAGAATCACAGATAATTATTGAAAATGAAGTGACGTTCGATGCTACGTTTAGTGCATGGTAAGCTGCCAAGGAATTGCGGGAAATCCTTTA
>SUSV01000005.1 GCA_015063245.1 Thermoplasmata archaeon | reverse complement strand
TGAATGTCGCACTTTTTCATTCCTTGCGTTCCATCCTCGACGAGTCTGCCGCTCGTTTTTGTTGCTGGTCATTTCCTACTTCCGATTCACGATTGTTCTTACATCCTGTTCTTCAGAATGCTTGTTTTGAAAAGAGCCAGCATACAGAAAATGTATGAAGAATTCAATGGATGGGATCAGTACTCTATGCCTTTTCTGGCATCGATACCCTGATCCATCGGATGCTTGATCAGCTTCATCTCGGTGACGAGGTCCGCATACTCCTCGAGCTCGGGCGTCAGCCCCCTGCCTGTGAGGATGATCTCCACATGCTTGGGCCTCTTGTTCAGGGAATCTATGAGCTCCTTGGACGTGATGAGATTGAGCCGGACCGCGTTCATGCTCTCGTCTAGGACAGCCACATCGTACTTCCCCGAGCCTATCAGGTCCTCGGATACCTTGAGCGCAGCATGGGCCGCGTCTATGTCCTCCTGTGCAGGAGGGGATGATACAAAATGGTCCAATCCCATAGGGACCATGGTAATGTTATCCAGTCTGGAACATGCTATCTGCTCCCCGTAACCGACATCCGGCTTCAGGAACTGGACGAATAGGATGTTGAGCCCCCTTCCGCTCGCTCTGAGCGCAAGCCCCAGCGCCGCGGTGGTCTTACCTTTGCCGTTTCCGGTGTAGATCTGAACAAGACCGAGCTCTCTGCGGATTTCATCCACCATGATAGCACCTTATGACGAATATCGTCGGGGGATAATAAAACGGTATCGTGAAACATGTTTCATCCCTATCTGTGAGACATAGGTGCCAAACACCCATAATCTAGAAAGTTTTATAGATTTGGATGTATATTCCAACCTATATCATCTATTCACTTTTTGATACATTACACCCAGGGGGGTCGGTGTTAAAAGGTCCCCAACTTTTTATTGATATTGTTCGGGTAATATCGTTAAAACAATAGAAGAGGGGCAAAGCCCCTCATGGAAAAGGATTCACTCCCACTCGATGGTGGCGCAGGGTTTGGGCGAGAGGTCGTAGAGCACACGGTTGACTCCCTTGACCTCGGCGAGGATGCGCTGCGTGATCTTGTTGAGCAGCGGCCAGGGGATCTCCTCGACCGTCGCGGTCATCGCATCCTTGGTGTTGACGGCACGGATGACGACGGGCCAGTCCCAGAGCCTCTTTCCGTCCTTGACACCTGTGGAACGGTAATCGGGGACGATGGTGAAGTACTGCCAAACCTTGCCCTGGAGCCCAGCGTTGGCGAACTCCTCGCGCAGGATTGCATCCGACTCGCGGACAGCTTCGAGACGGTCCCTCGTGATTGCTCCGGTACAGCGGACTCCGAGTCCGGGACCGGGGAAGGGCTGGCGGTAGACCATGCTATCGGGCAGACCGAGCTGCTTTCCGACGACACGGACCTCATCCTTGAACAGGAGCTTGACGGGCTCAACGAGCTCGAAGCCGAACTTCTCGGGAAGTCCTCCTACGTTGTGGTGCGCCTTGACTCCGTCGCTCTCGAGGATATCGGGATAGATGGTTCCCTGACCGAGGAACTTGACTCCCTCGATCTTCTTCGCCTCCTCCTCGAAGACTGCGATGAACTCGGCTCCGATGATCTTCCTCTTCTGCTCGGGGTCGGAGACTCCTGCGAGCTTGTCGAGGAAACGGTCTGTTGCGTCGACGTAGACGAGGTTGGCGTTCATCTGGTTCCTGAAGACCTCGATGACCTGCTCGGGCTCTCCCTTACGGAGGAGTCCGTGGTTGACATGAACGCATGTGAGGTTCTTTCCGATCGCCTTGATCAGAAGTGCTGCTACTACTGACGAATCTACTCCTCCGGAGAGAGCGAGGAGGACCTTTCCGTCCCCGATCTGCTTCTGGAGTGCTTCGACCTGTTCTTTGATGAATGCATCTGCCAACTCGGGGGTTGTGATGCGGACCATGGATTCCGGGCGTACGTTGCTGTCCATTTGCTGTACCTTCCATTTCGGATGTTCGGTCCACAGTTTTCATTATTTTTAAGTTGTTTTATCTAACAATTGATTCGAAAAACAGTTGATGGTCCGCACTGTCCGATAGCCGACATCCTTTAAATATCGAGGTGAAAACCCGGAGGGTCTGCAAGAAATCATTAATCGCGGAACGTATTCGGGAAACCAGAGGGGGATGCTATCGGACAGATCATAATCCATGTCGATATGGATGCTTTCTACGCATCGGTCGAGTCGCGTGACGACCCCTCTTTAAAAGGGAAACCGCTGATCATAGGCTCCCTGCCCACCGAGAGAGGCGTTGTCGCGACATGCAGCTACGAGGCCAGGGAGTACGGGGTGCATTCCGCTATGAACATCAAGGAGGCGTACCGCCTGTGCCCGGAAGGGGTCTACATGCATCCCAACTTCGATAAGTACAAGTCGGTCTCGAACCAGCTCCACGAGCTATGGTCTTCCTATGCATCCGCTTCCGAGTACATCGCGCTGGATGAGGCATACCTAGATGTCACCGACACCGCGGGCACGTTCGAGAGGGCCACAGAGATGGCCAAGGAGATCAAGAGACGCACCAGGGACGAGATCGGATTGAACTGTTCCGTAGGCGTCGCCTACTCCAAATCCGCCGCCAAGACGGCGAGCGAGGAGATGAAGCCCGACGGGTACTTCGAGATCCCGACGAGGGAGGCTTTCGTCGACCTGGTCATCGACCGCGATGTCGGCGTCCTCTACACAGTCGGCAAGAGCACCGAGAAGAAGCTGAAGGAGATAGAGATCTATACCGTACGCGACCTCGTCGACAGGAAGAGCGAGGTCATCAGCCTCCTCGGCAGACAGGGAGAACTGCTCCTGGAGATCGCCCAGGGGATAGATGACAGGAAGGTCGTTCCGTACAATCCGGAGGAAGCCAAGTCCATCAGCCGCGAGATAACATTCCAGGAGGACGTCTACAACTACGGGCTGCTGAACGATGTGCTCCTCCTTCTCGCCATATCCGTGGTTGAGCGTGCCGGACGCCACAAGCTCCACGGGAACGGAGTCGTATTGAAGATAACGTACTCGGACATGAGGAGCATAACGAGATCGAAGACCACCCATTCTTGCAGCGACCCGCTGACCATCAGGAAGGAGGCCTTCGAGATGCTCTCATCGCTGAAGAAGCGCCCCGTCAGGCTGATCGGCGTTGGAGTCTTCAATCTCACATCGGGCGGCACACGCCAGACCACCCTCGATGAGATCATGGGGGACGATGCCTCCGGCAATGCCCTCGAGGATGCCCTGAGGGAGATGCAGAGGCGCTACCGCTTCGATTTCATCGGCAACATGAGGCACATGTACCGCGCTGACCATCTGCACAGGATCGTGGAGCACATGAGGGTCATGAGGATAGTCCTCGGCTGACCTGCCCGCTCCGAATAACGCAATAAACAGCACCCGCAATCTTCGAATTCCGAATTTCATTCGCCATCCATTTTATACCATCGATAAAATGGGCACGCAGAACCATGGTCTCTCGTGGATCATACGGAGGAAAAGAAATGGCAGAAGTTAGAGCGGCCCTCGTAGGGGCATGTGGAAAGATGGGGCAGATGATCGTCCGCCGCATCAACGCTACTGAAGGCATGACCGTATCCGCGGCATTCGACCTCGTCAATGTCGGTAAGGATATCGGAGAGATCTGCGGACTCGGAAAGCTCGATGTCCCCGTATCCGACCCCAAGGACCTTGAGAAGGTTCTGAAGGAGTCCAAGACGGATGTCCTCCTCGATTTCACCGTCGCACCCGCTACCGCCGCCAACGCGCCCATCGCCGCAAAGGCCGGTGTCAACCTCATCATCGGAACGACCGGACTCTCAGACGAGCAGAAGAAGAACATCACGGATGCCGTCACCGAGAACAACGTGGCAGCGGTCATCTCATCCAACTACTCCATCGGAGTAGGAGTGTTCTTCAAGCTCGTGAGGGAGGCTGCGAAGAACCTCGGACTCGACTACGATGTCGAGATCATCGAGGCCCACCACAACCAGAAGAAGGACGCCCCCAGCGGAACTGCACTCACCACGGCGAACATCATCTCCGAGGAGCTCGGAGGAAAGGAGTTCGTCTACGGACGCGAGGGAGTATGCCCCCGCGGAAAGGAGATCGGAATCCACGCCGTCAGGGGAGGCGACATTGTCGGAGACCACACGGTCATGTTCATCGGTAACGCCGAGAGGATCGAGGTCCGCCACCAAGCCCACTCGCGCGAGGTCTTCGTCGCCGGTGCGGTGCTTGCGGCACAGTGGGTCGTCAAGCAGAAGAAGGGCAAGGTCTACGCTATGACCGACGTCCTTGCCTGAAACATCTGGCTCTTTGTCCGGAACCATCCGGACAGGAGCCTATTTTTTCCTTTTTGATCATCGTTCGCAGATTGCTCCTGAGATTATATTCTCGAATTATCTGGATTTGCATGTATGGTTTTTATGGATTTGAATGTAATAAAAATCTGGATTATAATCCATAAAAATGTAACATTTATATCCATAAAATCAATACTTCAACTATGTCGACCATACTACGCGACAGCTATCTCGATGAACTGATGAGCTATCGCAAGAACACCGAGCTGATCAAAGTCCTTACCGGGATCAGAAGATGCGGAAAATCGGTGATATTGGAGCAGTTCCGCAGTTTGCTCGTCGAATCAGGAGTTGATGAGAAATCGATCATCTATCTGAATCTGGAGGAATCCAGATACACCGTGGATTCGGAACGTGCCCTCTACGACTATCTGGACAGGAATGTCGTGGGACGCGATCCCATCATACTGCTCGACGAGGTGCAGCTTGTAAAGGGATGGGAGAGGGCGGTCGACAGCATCCATGTGAAGCATGGTGCGGACATCTACATCACAGGCTCGAATTCGGAGACGGTCTCGGAATCCCTGGGGACACATCTGACCGGGAGATTCTTGGAGATACATGTATTCCCATTCTCTTTCAAGGAATTCCTGAAGAGGTATCCTGTGACCAACGACACCGGATACACGCAGAGACTGATCCAGTTCCTTCGTTTCGGAGGGATGCCGATCCTCGATCTCAATGATGACTGGAGGAAGAACCGCATCATCCTGAGGGGCGTATACGATTCGATCATAAACTACGACATCAGACCTAAAATGGAACTGGACCAATCCATCCTGGACGAACTGACCCGTTTCATGCTGTCGAACATCGGCAACATCACCTCGGTGGCCAACATCGCAAAGGGATCGTTCGTAGGGGATCAGCGCACGGTGGACAAATACCTTTCCAAACTCTGCGGATGCTTCATATTCTACAATGCGGACAGGTACGACGTCATCGGGAAGGAACATCTGAGAACCAAGGCCAAGTACTATCTTGCAGACACCGGATTCAGGGAAGCCATCCTCACGGGTTCGGAATACAACGAGGGTGCCCTGTTGGAGAATGCGGTGTATATCGAACTGCTCAGAAGGGGTTACAAGGTATCGGTTGGATCATACAAGGGTAAGGAGATCGACTTCACGGCATGGAGCGATGCGGGTCCGGAATTCTATCAGGTATGCTGGTCCATGACGGATGAGAAGACGAGGAAGAGGGAATTCGATCCATTGGTGAAGCTTGACGGCAAAAGGTACGTCATCACCATGGACCGCGACCCCCCGGTTTCCCCCGAGGGCGTCGAGATAATCGACGCCGTCGATTTCTTCCTGAGCTGAGATCAGGCGTGGCAGCTCGGTTCGTCGTCGTTGATATCGTGCTTCGGCTCCTTCAGACCCTCTATCACGATATCGTTCTTCTTGGCATAGTCCCATAGCGCGGCGTGTATGGCCTCCTCGGCGAGGAGGGAGCAGTGGATCTTCACGACCGGGAGCCCGTCCAGCGCCTCCATAACTGCCTTGTTCGTGACGGCCATGGCCTCCTGGATCGATTTCCCTTTGACCATCTCGGTCGCCATGCTGCTGCTGGCAACCGCCGCACCGCAGCCGAAGGTCTTGAACTTGCAGTCCCTGATGATGCCGTTCTCGTCGATGTCCAGGAATATCCTCATGATGTCCCCGCACTTCGCGTTACCTACCGTTCCGACTCCCGATGCGTTCTCTATCTCCCCGACGTTCCTGGGGTTCGTGAAATGGTCGATGACCTTGTCGCTGTATTCTCCGTCGTACATGTTCAAGCCCCCTTCTGTTTCCTGATGAAATCGTCATATAGTGGGGAGAGGGACCTCACCCTCTCGACCGCCGTCTTCAAAGCGTCGACAGCATAATCGATCTGTCCCAAAGTGGTTTTCTCCGACAGGGAAACCCTGACGGAACCGTGCGCTATCTCGTGGGGCACTCCGATCGCGAGAAGGACGTGCGACGGGTCCAGCGAACCCGATGCACATGCCGAACCGGTTGAGATGTACACCTTGTTGACCCCGAGGCTCATCAGAAGGGACTCGCCTTCGACGAAGCTGAAGCTGAAGTTCGCGTTTCCGGGGAGCCTCTTGGTCCTGTGGCCGTTCAGCTTACAGTACGGGATCTCCTTCTCGACCCTCTCGATGTAGTGGTCGCGGAGCTCGGTCATCTTCACGATATCGTCAGACATCTCCGCGTGTGCGAGCTCTGCTGCCTTCGCCATTCCGACTGCACCGGGGACGTTGGTCGTACCTGCCCTGCGCCCGCTCTCCTGCTCCCCTCCGTGCATGAACGGCGGGAGCCTTATGCCCTTCCTCACGTACAGGAAACCGATCCCCTTCGGTCCTCCGAACTTGTGCCCGCTGACGCTCAGCATGTCGATCTCCATTGCCTTCACATCGATCGGGATGTGCCCGTAGGCCTGCACCGCGTCCGTGTGGAACAGCACTCCATGCTCATGAGCCAGCTTTCCTATCTTCGCTATGGGCTCGATGGTACCGATCTCGTTGTTGGCGGTCATGATGGATATCAGGATCGTGTCCGGCCTGATCGCCTTCTCCAGCTCCTCGAGGCTTATGAGACCGTCGGCATCCACAGGGAGACGGGTGATCTCATAGCCGTTCTTCTTCAGGTAATCGGCGGTCTCCAGGATGGCATGATGCTCTATCGCCGAGACGATTATATGCTTCCCCTTGTCGGCCAGCATCTGTGCGGTCGAGATCAGCGCCCAGTTGTCCGATTCGGTACCTCCGGATGTGAAGTAGATCTCCGATGAATCCGCGTTGAGGGTCTTCGCGATAGTGTCCCTCGCCTCCCTCACGGCCGTCCTCGGGCCTTTCGAGGCCCCGTGGATGCTCGAGGGGTTTCCGAATTCTTCTGTCAGGTACGGCATCATGGCCTCCAATGCCTCTTTCCTGAGGGGGGATGTCGCTGCGTTGTCTAGGTATACTGGTTCCATTTTCATTGCCTCGTCTGATTGAGTTTGTTGAGATCGTAAGGAGTGAGCTGATACACGTAGTAGTTCAGCCAATTTGTGAAGAAGAGCGTCGAATAGCTCCTCCAGGAAAGTATGGGATCGAACCTCGGATCGTCGTTCGGATAGTAGTTGAGAGGGAACGCTGGCTCTATGCCCTTGTCCACATCTCTCTGATACTCGTTGGCGAGCGTGTTGGTGTCGTATTCCATGTGACCGGTTATGAACACCATATTGTCATCCGAGATGATGATGCCGGGATCCCTCTCAGAATCCAGCGCAGCTATGGAGAGCCTCGGACACCTAGCGATGTCATCGGCCGATACCGTAGCGTATCTTGACTGGGGGATCCTCAGGATCTGGTCGATTCCCCTCATGAGGGGGTCGTCCTCCATCATGTTCCTGTATTCGAAGATGCCTGCCTTCTTCTTGGGAAGGGATATCTTGTTGATGCCGTAGTGATGGTACAGCCCGGCCAGCGATGCCCAGCAGATGTAGACCGATGTGGTAGCGTGCACCTTGGACCAGTCCATGATCTCGCAGAGCTCCGGCCAGTAATCCACATCCTCGAACTCGAGGTCCTCCAGCGGAGCGCCGGTGAAGATTATGCCGTCGAAGTTATCGTTCTTGATGTCCTCGAAGGTCTTGTAGAATCTTTCCAGATACACCTTGGAGATGTTCTTGGATTCGTGCGTTGCGGGAACGAGCAGAGTGATATCTATCTGCAGGGGGGTGTTGCTAAGCAGCCTCATCAGCTGGATCTCGGTCTCCACCTTCGTAGGCATAAGATTCATTATTACTATCTTAAGAGGCCTGATGTCCTGCGTGACGGCCCTGGTCTCGCTCATTATGAATATATTCTCTTTCTCTAGGACGGATGCCGCAGGCATTCCGTCCGGTATCTTGATAGGCATCGGTATCGAGCTAACCATGCGCCAATTAGTATTTCTATTTACCTACCAAGTAAGTAGGTAGGTATAAGTACAACCCCTGCGTTTAGGCGGAATAGGTGAAAAATTGACAACCTCCAAGAAATACAGGCAGGAGACACTGCAGGTGCATGCTGGTCAAGAGACGCCCGATCCGGCCACGGATTCAAGAGCGGTCCCGATCTACATGACCACCTCATACGTCTTCAAGGATTCAGCTACAGCCGCAGGACGCTTCGCCCTGACCGAACCCGGCAACATCTACACCAGGCTGATGAATCCCACATCCTCCGTCTTCGAAGAGAGGATCGCTGCCCTTGAAGGAGGAATAGCGGCCCTCGCGACAGCGTCGGGATCCGCGGCGATCACATACGCCATACAGAACATAGCACTCGCGGGGGACCACGTGGTCTCCTCTTCCAACATCTACGGCGGCACTTTCAACCTCCTTGCCAACACACTCAGGGAACAGGGGATCGAGACTACCTTCGTGGACCCCTCGGAGCCCGAGAACTTCGCCAAGGCGATAAAGGAGAACACCAAGCTCCTCTATACCGAATGCCTCGGGAACCCCAACTCGGATGTCGCTGACATCGATGCGATCTCGAAGATCGCTCACGAGCACGGCATCCCCCTCATAGTGGACAGCACCTTCAGCCCGCCCACCGTATTCAGACCGATCGAGCACGGAGCCGACATCGTGGTACATTCGGCAACCAAGTTCATCGGAGGGCACGGAGTGGCTATGGGAGGTGTGATCGTCGACAGCGGCAACTTCGACTGGGCGCAGAACGACAAGTTCCCCACCCTCTCTCAGCCCAACCCCTCCTACCACGGTGTGGTCTTTACCGATGCTGTGGGCAAGGCCGCTTTCGTCACCAAGATCCGTACCACCCTCATGAGGGACCAGGGAGCGGTGATCTCACCGTTCAACTCCTTCCTCCTGCTGCTCGGGCTCGAGACCCTCTCATTGCGTACTGAGAGGCACATCGAGAACGCGCTGAAGGTCGTGGAGTACCTGAAGAACCATCCCCAGGTGGAGAAGGTCAACCATCCCTCCCTGGAGACTGGAAAGAAGAAAGAGCTGTACGACAGGTACTTCCCCGAGGGAGCGGGATCCATCTTCACATTCGAGATCAAAGGTGATGCAGAGAAGGCGAAGAAGTTCACCGAATCCCTCGAGCTCTTCTCACTGCTGGCCAACGTGGCCGATGTGAAGTCGCTGGTGATCCACCCCGCTTCCACCACCCACTCCCAGCTTGAGGAGAAGGACCTCCTCGCAAGCGGGATCAAGCCTAACACAATCAGGCTGTCGATAGGAATAGAACACATAGATGACATAATAGAGGACCTTGAGAAAGGTTTCAAAGCAGTGGAGAATGATTGAATGCTTTACACATCGATAGACAAGACCATCGGCGGGACACCTCTCGTCGAACTCACCAACATCGAGAAGGAGCTCGACCTTAAGGCGAAGATCTTCGGAAAGGTCGAGTTCTTCAACCCGGCAGGATCCGTCAAGGACAGGATCGCCAAGGCGATGATCGACGAGCTGGAGAAGCAGGGGAAGATCAACAAGGACACCGTCCTGATCGAGCCCACCTCAGGTAACACCGGTATCGCGCTCGCGTCCATCGCGACAGCGAGGGGATACAAGATCAAGATCGTGATGCCCGAGACGATGTCCATTGAGCGCAGGAAGCTCATCAAGGCATACGGGGCGGAGCTCATCCTCACAGAGGGAGCGAAGGGAATGAAGGGAGCGGTTGCGAAAGCTGAGGAGCTCTCAAAGGAGATCCCCAACTCCGTCATCCCCGGACAGTTCGTGAACCCCGCGAACCCCGAGATCCACTTCAGGACCACAGGTCCCGAGATCTACGATGACCTCGACGGAAAGGTGGACATCCTTGTCGCAGGAGTAGGTACCGGAGGTACCATCACCGGAGTCGGAAAGTACCTGAAATCCAAGAACCCCGATGTGAAGGTGGTCGCCGTTGAGCCCAAGGGCTCACCGCTCCTCTCCGAGGGGAAGACCGGACCTCATAAGATACAGGGTATCGGAGCCGGATTCGTGCCCGACACATTGGATACGAAGGTCTACGATGAGGTCATCGCGATCGAGGATGCGGAGGCCTTCGAGAACGGAAGGCTTATCGGTAAGAAAGAGGGTTTCCTCGTCGGAATCTCCGCAGGGGCCGCCCTCTCCGCGGCACTGCGCCTGGCGAAGGATCCTGCCAATGCGGGCAAGAACATCGTCGCCATCTTCGCCGACACCGGCGAAAGATATCTCTCAACGGCACTGTTCGAGGAATGAAATGGGCTTCATGATCTCCACCAAGGGAAGGTACGCGTTGCGCGTGTTGCTGGATCTGGCACAGCACAGCGAAAGCCTTCAGCCGCTGAAGCAGATAGCCGAGAGGCAGAATATCTCGCTGAAGTACATGGAGACCATAATGCCCTGTCTTAAGGAAGCGGGATTCGTGGACGGAACCCATGGCAAGGGCGGAGGATACCGCCTTACCAGGCCTCCCGAATCCTATACCCTCGGAGAGATCCTCAGGATCACCGAGGGTTCCCTCGCACCCGTCGCATGTCTCGGGGACGGCTACGAGTGCGACCGTGCGGACACCTGTCCCACCCTCCCCGTCTGGAAGAACCTGGACACCCTTATCAACAACTATCTCGACAGCGTCAAGCTGACGGATATGATCTCACAGAACTTCGTTCAGATCGACTGCGACTACGTTATATGATCGGTCTTGATTTTTGACGATCTGTTACAAGTTTTTCATGACTTTTCATGCCGCTATTTGCAAGTTTTAAGGAAAAGATCCCATGCATCATCCTTGAAAAAGGCCCTCGGTCCCTACAGATGCCTATGAGCTCACATTCAGTGAACAGGGTCATATCCTTCTGCATCCGCGGAACACCCATTTGAAGAAGGTCCTCAGCCCGTACCATATCGTAGCTGCGATATGGCGGCTGTGGCTGTAGGTGTTCTTGACCTGGCCGGACATGATGTACTCGACCGCTTCCTGCCATGTCGTGATATCGTCCGGGATCTCCAGGTAGCCGAATCCGATGCGTGTCGGGGAGTGGGCGTCCGAACCGACTGTGATCGGCTTGCCTATCCTCCTGGCGAGCTTCTCCGATTTCCTGTTGTGCGAGGGCACCGAACGTCCGTTCCTCGCCTCGATGGCGTCGAAATCGTACTTGAGGGTGTTCTCCTCGCCCAGCCCGGACCATTTCCGATAGGGATGGACAGCGACAGCGTAGCCTCCGGCCTCATGGATGAGATCGATTGTCTCCTGGATGGAGCGTCCCGGAGGGATGAGCCTGTCTATCCCCAGACCTATGATATGTCCCTCCGTGCTGGAGACCTCCTCCGCAGGGATGATTATGACATCCTTGTTGTCCTTCAGGATCTCATAGGCTTTGAACTCGTTGTGATCGGATACCGCGATGCAGCCTATGCCGTGCTTCACGGCCGCTTCCACAAGCTGCTCGGGAGTGGTCTTCCCGTCTGACGAGAAGCATGTATGGACATGAAGATCCGCTTTCATCTGACGTCGGCTCCGTCAAGGATGCCGCAATCGTCATCGACCGTGATCACACAGTCCTTCCCGTCTCCGAACGGAATGACGTTATCGCCGTCTACGACCGCGACCACCACTTTGGGTGCGTTGGGGGGAAGTTTGATGTCTTTGCCCATGAACTTGCCGTCCTTGATGGTGGACGCCTTGATGGTGACGAGCTCGAAGTGCTTCAGCTCGATCTTGGATGATGAGTTCTCGAGCCCGCAGTTGAGCTTGGTACCGTTGGGTACATCGATATTGGGCTTGAGCAGAGCCAGATGATCGCCTCCGACCTTCTCGTCGTCGGCCGCCATCAGCATTCCGAAGGATTCGACGCCTCTGAACTTGGCCTTCTTCAGGTTGGTTATGACGAGAAGCCTGCGTCCGAGCATGTACTCCTTGGAGAACAGCGATTTGATGTTGGTGACGAGCTGCCTCGGCCCCTCCTCCTCCGCGAGGTCGACCTTGAGGACGTACAGCTTCTCCGCCTCGGGGTGGTCCTCCACGGAGACGATCGTTCCAACACGGACATCGAGACGCCTGAAGTCGGCGAAGGGTCCGGTGAACGCCGCCTGCTGCTGGGGCTCCTCCTTCTTCTTCTGTTCCTGCTTGAGCTCGGGGATGTCGAGCTTCTTGAACACGGGGACGGAATCGTTGAGCTGCTGACCTACGGTCATGGCCTTGAGCGCACCGTCGATTCCGGCTTCCTCGATGGTTCCCTCGTTGCCGAGGAATCCCCATACCTTCTCCGCCGCTGCGGGCACATACGGCCATGCCACGATGGCCAATGCCTGTACGATCCTGAGTACGTTGTAGATGACCTTGCCGCAGGCATCCTTGTCCTCCTTCACGAGCTTCCAGGGTGCCGCGTCGTTGAAGTACTTGTTACCGAAGGACGAGAGGTTCATGACAGCCTTCAGTCCCTTCTTGAAATCGCAGTGGCCCAGGCATTCCCTGTATTCCGCAAGGGCGTCCTGGATGGCCTTGGTCACCTCGGGATCCTCCTCGCCTGCGGGGATGGTTCCGAAGTTCTTCTTCGAGAAGTCGAGGCTCCTGTGGAAGAAGTTGCCCAGGTTGGCGACGAGCTCGGTGTTGACCTTGGTCTGGAAGTCCTCCCATGTGAACTCCGAGTCGTGCGTGTCGGGCATGACCGCCGAAAGGTAGTACCTGATGACATCCGCGTCGTACTTCTGGAGGACGCTGGGGATGTCGATTGCCCCTCCCCTGCTCTTGGAGAGCTTTCCGCCGCCGATCATGAGGTACTCGTTGGCGGGGATGTCGTAGGGGAGCGTGAGTCCGCCCACACCCATGAGGATGGCGGGCCAGATGATCGAATGGAACGGGATGTTGTCCTTCCCGATGAAATAGTAGTGCTTGCACTCAGGGTCCATCCAGAACTCCTTCCAGTAGTCGGGCTTGCCGATCATCCTGGAATACTCGATGGAAGCGGAGAGATAGCCGATGACGGCCTCGAACCAGACGTAGATGACCTTGTCGTCCCAGCCCTCCACGGGGATGGGTACTCCCCAGGACATGTCCCTGGTGATGGCCCTGTCAGTCAGCCCCTCTCCCTGCAGCCAGTTCTGTGTGAACGTCTTGACGTTGGATCTCCAGTAGTCCTTGTCCTTGACATAATCGATGAGCCTGTCCGTGAAGGCGCTGAGCTTCAGGAAGAAGTGTTTCGAAGGTCTGATCTCCGGGGTCGCTCCGCAGAGAGTGCAGTATGGTTCCTTGAGGTCTCCGGGTTCGAAGGTGGTTCCGCAGCTGTCGCACTGGTCGGAGCGGGTCTTCTCGGCTCCGCATTTTGGACAGATCCCCTCGACATACCTGTCGGGGAGGAAGCGGTTGCATTTGGGACAGAAGTACTGCTGCGTCTCGTTGACGTAGATGTATCCGTTGTCCTTCAGCTTGTTGAAGATGTCCTGCGTGACCTCGAAATGGGTCGGGCAGTGAGTCTTGTTGAAGAAGTAGTGGATGTTCAGGTCCTCGATCGCCTTCTTGTTTATCTCGTGGTACTTGTCAGCGTACGCCTCTGGCGTCATTCCGCACTTCTCAGCGGAGATTGTGATCGGGGTGCCGTGCTGATCGGATCCGCCGACCATGAGCACCTCGTTGCCGAGGAGCAGGTTGTATCTCCTGAAGATGTCTGGGGGCAGGAGCGATCCCGCCACGTGTCCGAGATGAATTGGGCCGTTTGCGTACGGCCAGGCGATATTTATGCAAACCTTCGACATGTTTGAAACCGCGCCTTAAATCACGCACGCCCTATATTAGGGTTAAGCGGGCGCGGGCGCACGAGACTCGCGTTTGGCAACCCTCTCCAGCACTATCTTGCCGTGAATCACCATCGCTATTCCGCCGAGCCCCTCGACGAAGATCAGCGACACGCCGATGCCTGCCAGGCCTCCGAAGAAGACGTACGCCACCAGCGCATATGCGATCGTGACCAGGATGTTCCTGAACAGGGTGTTGAACATCGCCTGTCCCGCCTTCTCTATCGACTGCATCAGGGAGGAGCCCACATAGACCAGCGAGAAGAACGGCATGAAGAACGCCATGGTATAGGTGAACTCGATCATCGGACGGTGCATGTAGGCCATGTCATCGGTCCTCAGGAATATGTCCGCGAGCGGGTACGCCATCAGCGCGAACAGGATGCAAAGTCCTATGAGCCAGATGAACGAACGGCGTATGGCAAAATTGTACGCGTCGCGTATCATATCGAACTCCTTCATGCCGTATTCGGCGGAGCATACGGCGACCATCGCCCCGCCCATCGCCTGCGCCGGGATCACAAGGAGGAATCCAATCCTCCAGACCATCGTGTACACCGCCAGGCCGCCGTCGCCCTCTGCGGCGATGACGAACAGGTTGAGGAAGACGTTGAAGAAGTTCATCACCGTGAGCTCAATCGATTCGGGAAGGCCGACATTGAGGATCTCCTTCATATAGGACAGCCTGGGTCTGAGGTTCCTCCTCTCGAAGCGGACGTACATGTCCCTGCTACTGAAGTACCAGTAGAAGGCCATGACTGAGGAGATGATGAAAGCTATGACAGTGGCCCACGCCGCTCCGGCGACACCCATGTCACACCAGAAGATCAGCACCGGATCCAGGATTATGTTAACCACGGCGCCTGCGACCTGTATGACCATCGAGCGTCTCGCGGCACCTTCTCCGCGGAGCATTCCGGACATCACTCCGCTCAGGATGATGAAGAACGCACCTAGGTAGATCGGATATCCGTATGAGAGGCTGGCATCCATCATGTCGTCGCCGCCCATCAGATGTATGGTGGGCTCGGCTGTGGCTATGAGTATGGCGGACATCGCGACCGATATGATCAGCGTCAGGACCAGACTCTGAGCTGCGACCCCGTTCGCGCCGTCGTGGTCCTTCATACCGATCTTACGGGCTATCGCGGCGGAGACGCCTATCCCCAGTCCGTTCCCTATCCCGATCAGGATGCAGTAGAGCGGGTACACAATCCCCAATGCGGCCATCGGGGCCTGACCGAGGTCGGCCACCCAGAAGCTGTCCACGATGTTGTTCAGATTCTGAACGAAGAGAGCTATCGCTATGGGTACTGACAATGTGAGGATCCCCTTCCTCTGATCGCCTAAAAGGACCCTGACGCCCTCCGTGCCTTCGCTCATACTCACCACCATCGTTGACATGTATTTATGGCCTCGGAATTTGTGATTTCATAGAATCTGGATATAACCGAGGCTACGAAATCCGCAGGATGGTTAACCTGTATTTAAAGAGGATGTGTTCTCCGAACACTTTTATACACATCTCGTGTCTGATTCTAGACATCGCCTCCGATTCTGTAAGAATCGAAGGTTCAGAACATACTGACCCTCGCGCCTACTCTATTTATATTATAAGGCAGTCGGGGAGGATATGCGGATAGCGGCGCTACTGGTAGACAGATGTCAGAACAAGAAATGCAACCATGAATGTGAGAAGTTCTGCCCCCTGAACAGGACGGGAGTGGAATGCGTCACCTTCGGCGAGAGGGGGAAGCCCGTCATCTCCGAGGAGCTCTGTCAGGGTTGCGGTATCTGCGTCAACAAGTGTACCTTCGATGCGATCAAGATCATCGGTCTCGCCGATGAGCTGAAGGAAGAGATGGTCCACCAGTACGGCCTCAACAGCTTCCGCCTCTACAGACTCCCAGTTCCCAAGAAGGGATTGGTCACAGGTATCCTCGGACCCAACGGAATCGGAAAGTCCACCGCTATCAAGATGCTCTCCGGTGCGGAGATCCCGAACCTCGGTAACTACGAGAACCCTCCCACGAAGGAGGAGGTGCTCAAGCACTTCGCGGGAACCGAGCTGCACGACTTCCTCAAGAACGTATACGACGGAAAGGTCAAGACCGCTATCAAGCCCCAGTACGTCGACCTCCTGCCCAAGGCATCCAACGGTGTCGTCAGGGACCTTCTGTCCAAGGTGCAGGAGCGCATGACCATCGATGAGGCCGCCGAGATGTTCGATCTCACCGAGGTCCTCGACAGGGAGCTATCCAAATTATCCGGAGGAGAGCTTCAGCGCCTCGCCATGGCAGCGACCATGATGAAGGACGCCGATGTCTACTTCTTCGACGAGCCCACATCGTACCTCGATATCTACCAGAGGGTCAAGATGGCAAGGCTCATCAAGGCCCTCAGCGCCGAGAGGCAGGTCATGGTCATAGAGCACGACCTCGCCATCCTCGATTTCCTTGCGGACAACGTGAACGTAGTGTACGGAACAGAGGGAGCGTACGGAGTGTTCACGATGGCAAGGCAGGTCAGGACCGCCATCAACGTATATCTCGACGGTTACCTCCCCGAGGAGAACATCAGGTTCAGGGAGAGGCCCATCGAGTTCGAGGCATCGCCTCCCAGGGCCGACTGGCAGACAGCCGACATCATCTCATTCAAGAACCTCAAGAAGGACTTCGGGGAGTTCAAGCTGGACATCTCCGGAGGAGCTGTAAAGATAGGAGAGTCCGTTGGAATCGTCGGACCCAACGCAACTGGTAAGACCACGTTCGTCAAGATGCTCGCAGGAGCGATCGAACCGGATTCCGGAGATATGGACAACAAGGTGAAGGTCGCATACAAGCCGCAGTACATCTCGGCAGACTTCGACGGAACCGTCCAGGACCTCCTGTTCATGAAATATTATGATACGGTGAACACCAGCTTCTTCAACGGCGAGGTGCTGGAGCCCCTCGCCATCAAGCATCTGATGGACAAGCAGGTCAAGAACCTCTCCGGAGGAGAGCTGCAGCGTGTTGCCATCACCATGTGCCTCGCCACGGAAGCGGACATGTACCTCTTCGACGAACCTTCCGCATACCTCGACTCCAACCAGAGGATGAACGCCGCGAAGACCATCAGGAGGATGATGGAGAAGACCGGGCGCAGCGGAATGATCGTCGACCACGACATCTACTTCCTCGACATGGTCTCCGATTCCATGATGGTATTCGGAGGCGACCCGGGACACCACGGTATGGGTGAAGGACCGTTCGACATGCGCGAAGGAATGAACAGATTCCTTGAAGCTGTCGACATCACATTCAGGAGGGACGCGGATTCGCACCGTCCCAGGATCAACAAGCCCGACTCCAGGCTGGACAGGGAGCAGAAATCCAAACGCGAATACTATTACTCGGACGCTCTGCAACAGACGAATCAATGAAGGTGTAACATGGGAAAAGCGGATACTCATCTGCACACGCAGTATTCGGGATTCACCAAGCTAGGCGTGATGAAGTTCCCCGAATCGGTCATTTCCCCCGCTGACCAGGTAGAAAAAGGAAGGAAGAACGGCATGGACGTCATCGCGATCACCGATCATGACGAGACCCACGGAGCGTTCATCGCACAGGAATACGCGAAGAGATATGATGACATCGAGGTCATCGTCGGAGAGGAGGTCACTACGGCCGACGGAGAGATCATCGGGCTGTTCCTCAACGAGACGATCCCCGAGAACCTCCCTGTGGAGGAGACCGTGGACATCATCCGCTCGCAGGGCGGCATAGTCCTCGCGCCCCATCCCTTCAGCTACCATGTATTCGGACTCAAGGAGCAGATCCTCACGTTGGACATAGATGGATTCGAGACCATCAACGGAGGGCATCCCGATGCATATTCCAACAAGTTCGCGAAGATGGTCATGGACCGCTACCCGGGAAGATGGGCTGAGGTATCCGGTTCGGATGCGCATTCGATCTACACTTCAGGCTACAACTGGACAGAGTTCGAGGGGACCACCGCCGAGGACCTGAGGAAGTCGATCCTCAACAGGACGACAAGGGCGGCAGGAGTTCCTGCACCGGTATTCACACAGGTCCAATGGAGTGTGGAGGTCGCCCTCGGAGGCTCCAAGCTCATGTACAAGGGCCTGCGCGGCAAGCTCGAGCCTGTGGAGAAGGACCACCTCATCGAGAAGATCCTGAGCGTCAGCGACCTGAAGAAGGTCGCGGGCATAATCGCGGCATGGATGTACGTCATGCCTTGGACATGCGGGCTCGCCACGGTCCTGAGCACGGCCTATCTCGCCAAAGGGGCGAGGAAATTCAACGCCAACATCCCCGAGCGCATGGCAGAGGTGGAGAGGATCATCAGTGAGTACGATGCAGGAAGGAACCGAGGTCTACAAGATCGGCGTCAACCTGCCCCCGGAGTTCCTGGAGAGGATGATGGATTCCGTCAACGATGTGATGGAGCCCCTCTATCCGAAGTACGACCGCACGTTCATGTACTGGCCCGTCAAGGGCACGTGGAGACCGCTGCCCGGAGCCGATCCTTATAACGGCACGATCGGCGAGATAGAGACGGCGGATGAGATCAGATTGGAATTCGCTGTCAAAAAGAAGGATCTTGAAATCGTTTTGAGGACCATCGCGGAGGTCCACCCTTACGAGGAGCCTGCCGTCGATGTCATCCCGATGCTGTCATGGAGGGACATCATTCCTTCGGACGGTAAGAGAACACGTTGTCGAAGGTCTTCTGCATCCTATGGATCTTGAGGCTGTTCTTCCTGTAATCCAGCTCGTCCTTCTCGAGGATCCCGATCTCGACGAACTCGTCAAGGGCCTCGAACGCCTCGTCATAGTTGGACTCCACCCCGACCATTACATCGATCAGCCTGTTGCGGCAGTAGATGGTCTTCGGAAGTGCGCCTCCGTTCTCCTTGATGAAACGGTCCCTGATGGTGGGGAAGAGGTCGAGGTTGTTGCAGCACTGGACCTTCATCTCGTCATAGGACTCCGCCCCGAAGAGACCGTCTATGTAGGCCTCCGTGACCATGAACCTGTCGTAATCGGAGAGGTCGTGAGTCAGTGCGTACTGGCCTGCGATGATCGATAATCCGTAGTTGTGATCGTCGCTTGTGCGCTTCATGAGATCCATCAGGAAGTCCGTGACAGAAGATGTGTCGATGGCATTGAGGTATCTCTTCACCTTCACCTTGTTGAGATTGTTGAGTGAATTGAACCAATCATCTAACTTTACTGCCGAAATCTCCGCCGGTACTTCCTGAGCCATGGTGTCCGAATCGGTCATCATTCTTTATAGAATCGTCGATTGAGATGACCCTCAGAGGAAGATGCATATGGTTCTTCAGAAGCGATTCTGTGGTCCAGTCCAGCTTCCGATGGAAATCCTCGGTCCTGTTCTCACAGTCGCGGTCGCAGTATCTGCAGAACAGACCGTCGCAGGGGATCGGGGTGATGGACAGGTCTACGGCTTCCCCGTATCTCGACCTGAGGGCATCCTGAAGCTCGCACTCCTCGTTGTAGACCATATCGATATGACTCTTCCTGGGAAGGACGACATGCATGTCCACGTAGAGGTTGTGACCATACTTGATCAGTCTCAGACCATAGATGTCTATCCAATCGTTGTGCCTGTACTCGTTGAGGATATCGCAGATGTCCTCGATCATACCCTCGTCCGTCCGATCCATGGAGTCGTCGATGCTCTTCTTGATGACCTTGAGCCCGGTGTATCCGATGATGATTCCGAAGATTATCGCAATAGAGGAATCGAGCCAAGCGGCGTCGTACCCCATCCAGATGGCGACATAGACCACGATCAGGCCTATGATGATACCTATGGAGGAATACGTGTCGGAGCAGAGATGCTTGCCGCTCGCAACCAGTGCGGGGGAACGTGTCTTCGTCCCCTTGCGGATGGCGGCCCTTCCCATCATGTAATTGACAACAGCCGCGACCGCGATGATTATGATACCGATGTCCAGCTCCCTGATCTCGCCCGGATTCAGCAGGGACATGATCGATTGACAGATGATGATGGCTCCTGCGACCGTGATCATCGTACCCTCTGCGGTAGCCGAGATGTTCTCGATCTTCCCGTGTCCGAAGGGATGGGTCTTGTCAGGAGGCTGAGCGGACAGGTACAGCGCGAAGAGACCGATGAACGCCGCCACCACATTCACGATGGATTCCAACGCATCGGTCAGAATCGCCATGGAACCCGTCAGACCGTAGGCGACGAACTTCATGGCCATCAGGATGAGGCCTACTGCAGCTATCACCTTCTGGAAATCGAAGTTGCTCTTAGCGGCGTCATCCATAACTTCAATATCCTTGTTTTGATATAAATTGATGATTTCCGTAGGATTCATTCAAATTTTTTAGGAGAACCTCTGAACACAGAGGTAACCATACCTACGATGCACATGATGAAACATGTTCCGAACGAATACTTCAGCACATCTATGAACAGATCGTAGGTGTCCGGACCGAGATTATCCGTAGAACCCATCGTGATGGCGATGTAGGTCATGGCGATGCCCATGCTGACCATCATCCCGGTCTGCCTCATGACCGCCATCACACCCGATGCCTCGCTGGTGTACTCCTTGGGGACCGAGGACATGATGAGGAATGTGTTGGGTGCGGAGAACATCGAGAAACCGAATCCGGTGATGACCATCGTCGCTATGATGTACCACAGTTCGGTGTCCGTATCGAAGAATGCGACGTTCAGCACCCCCAGGGAGGTCAGCCCCATACCGATGGTGGGAAGGATCGTCTTGTTCCTGATCCTATCCATCATCCTTCCCCAGAACGGGGTGAAGATGCATTGGACGACCGGCTGGATTATCATCAGGAGCCCTGCTTCCGTAGCTGTGAGCGCGCCTATGCTCTGAAGATACAGCGCCATGAAGAAGGACATCGAGTACGATGCGGCATAGCTCATGAACGTCGCGATGCATGAGCCGCTGAACGCCCATATCCTGAACAGCCTCACCTCGAGGATGCAGTGCTCGCTCCTGAGCTGCATGACCACGAACAGCGCGAGGAACAGTATGCCTGCGAGCAGCGAGACCATCGCCCATGTCTCCGGGAGGTTCATGACACCGCCCATAGCCAGCACGACCGAGATGCCGTATACGACTGAGCTCCTGATGTCGAATATGCCTCCCTCGTCCCTGATGATGTCTCCCCTGAATCCGTGCAGGATTATGCTTGCAGAGGCCAGGGCCATCGGGATCGTTATCAGGAACAGGAGCCTCCATCCGATGAGGTCGTTCAGGGCCCCTCCTATCGCAGGGCCCAGTGACAGCCCGATATAGACGCACATGGTCTGATAGCCGATGGCTGCGCCCCTCTCCTTCAATGGGACCACATCCGTGAGCATCGATATGCTCGTTGTCGCCAGCGATGCGGCTCCGGCACCTATGATGCCCCTTCCTGCTGCCACGAACCAGAAGTTGGGGGCGAGACAGGCGACTATGCATCCGATGATCACTATCATCAGGCCGAGCACGAATATCCTCTTCTTACCGACGATATCGGCCAGTTTCGCGAATGGCACCATGAACACCACGGACATCAGAAGGAAGGATGAGTTCACATATGCCAGATCGTGGGATCCTACATCGAAGTCCTCGCCTATGTTCACCAATGACAGGTTCATCATGGTGCTCAGCAGCGGAGCGATGAATCCTGAGATACAGCAGGCCAGCTTGACCGCTCTCACCTCGGACTCCGTGTATTCCATGATTCCCCGATTCGCTGGATTGCTTTTAAAGTTGAGCGCTTCGATTGATAGATATACGGTATTCCCGATTACCGAAACATGGCAGTATTCAACGACATCATCGAGACCATAGGGGAGACGCCTATCGTCCGTCTCAACAAGCTTCCTCCTTCCGGTGCGAAGGTCTATGTGAAGATCGAGAGAGGCAACCCGGGCGGATCCATCAAGGACCGTGCTGTCCTATCCATGATCGATGATGCCGAGGCCAAAGGCGTCCTCAAGACTGGCGGTACCATAGTGGAACCCACATCGGGCAACACCGGTATCGCGATAGCGATGATCGCCGCGGTACGCGGATACAAGGCCGTCATAGTGATGCCCGACAGCATGTCTAAGGAGCGCATCCAGGCCATCCGCGCATATGGTGCCGAGATAGTCCTCACCCCCGGTGCCGAGGGTATGGGCGGAGCCGTCAGGAAGGCTGAGGAGATAGCCAAGGAGCAGAACGGCTGGGTCTGCGGACAGTTCGATAACCCGATGAATGCTGTCGCCCACAGGGTCGGGACAGGTAAGGAGATACTGCGCGACCTGCCCGACGTCGATTACGTCTTCGCCGGATTCGGTACCGCAGGCACTGCATGCGGCCTTGCAATGGCATTCAGGGATTCGGGTTCAAAGGCGAAGGTCATCGGAGTTGAGCCCGCTGAGAGCCCCCTTGTCACCGAGGGGAGGGCCGGAGCCCATAAGATTCAGGGTATCGGAGCCAATTTCGTACCGAAGATATTCGACGGGAGCCTTCTTGGAGGCATCGAGACCGTGAAAGGCGATGATGCGATCGCCACGACCGTCGAGATGGCCAGAAAAGAAGGGATCTTCTGCGGGATCTCATCGGGAGCCGCGGTCTATGCGGCGCTCCGCAAGGCAAAGGAGGAACCCGATAAGGTCATACTGGCGATCCTGCCTGACGGCGGGGAGAAATATATGAGCACAGGGATATTCGACTGATCCCGCATCATTGGCTGACGGTCTTCGGATTGATCAGCTTGTTGATGACCGCTTCCTTCACGAACGGGTTGTAACGGTCCAGATCGGGCTTCTCGTCGAGGATCTTCTGAATCTCGCCAGCCACATGCTTGAATATGGCCTTGTAGGCTTCACAGGAATCTCCGCCGTTCTCCTCGATGCCGTTCTCATAGCATGCATCGACGCTGCAGCCGCCGTTACAGAACTTGAATATCTCGCATGAGGCGCATTTGTCGCGCCTCTTGATGGAACCGATGAGAATGTTCCTGAACCCTTCAGTCTGGAATGCTTCCGCTATGGTCCCGATGTCATCGATGTTGCCCATACAGAATTCCTTCGGACAGGCCTTGGCGCACGGGTAGAGGGAGCCGTCGGGATACATGCACAGCCACTTGGTCAGACATGATGTGTGGGCGCAGTCCGAAGGCACGGGGTCTCCGAGGTAGTTCCTGATGTAAAGGTAGTAGGGCATCAGCGGAACGGGGACCTTGTTGTCGAACAGCCAATCGTCGAATGCCTCTATGCTCCCCTTGATAAACTCGTCGGTATCCGGCACATACGGCCTGCCGCATCCCGCTCCGATTACAGGCGACATGGATATCGTCACCGTCCTGTCCCTGAAGTATTCGTATATCTCCTTCTGCTTGTCCGCGGTGTCCTTGGACACGGTCACGCCTACCGAATACTTGTTGTCCTTGTCAGAGAGCTTGGACAGCGTCCTCTCCAGATCCTCCGCCCTGAGGACGTTGTTGTAAGGACCTTCGTAGGAGATCCCCACATTGACCTTCTTCTCCCTGCAGTAGGCCATGAACCTCTTGTTGAGGAGGAGCCCATTCGTGTTGATCGTGTTCCCGTACCTCATGGAGTTCTTGCCGAAATACTTCTCCTCGTAGCCGATGGCCTCCTTGTAGAACGACATCGGCAACGTCAGGGGCTCGCCCCCATGCCAGATGAACCATGCGGTCTCGTACTCCTCGGATGCCATCCTGATGAGCTTCTCCACCCTTTCAAGGGAGATCTCGCCCTTGACGCGCTCCTCGGGCATATGGTAACAGTGCTTGCAATCGGTGTTGCAGAAAAGAGTGGGTTTGATAACGATGGTGATATGGGGTTTCATGTTATGAACCCGTCACGACGATGCACCGTGACGGGTGTGAATTTTAAGATCAGAAGGGCCAGAAGGGCCATTCGCTGAAGAATCCGTCCGTCACGTACCAGCAGCAGACGACGAGTACGACCACGGTACCGATGAGGCAGGCATATCCCTTCCATGTCGCACAGCATCCCCTGTCGTTGCAGCAACCGTATGAACAAGGGCTGAGCTCTCCGTGCTCGTTGTCGGACTCCCTGTCGAAACGAACCGCGTGGTCGTTATCCTGGGGAAGGCCCTCCATTGCGAATGCGATGAACGCATTGGGGGACTGGCTCTCGTACATTGCTGTCAATTTCTCGATGGATTCTGCATCGTAGGACATGAAATTCACCTTATCAGATACACTGGTCTGATATTCCGCCTAACCATTTTACTGTATTTAATTATAAGGGATGGCGGTCCAGGTATCTGAAAGTCCAGACGTTCCTGGAATACCGTCCAAGGCATCCGAAAGCATTAATCAGCCGACGGAGATAGGCGCCCATGCTCGGTTACACCATGCCGTACTACAACAGGCTGTCCCCATCGGACAACAAGGTGTACCGCAGGTATTATTGCGAGGGATGCCACCAGCTGAAGCAGGGCTTCGGCTACAGGAGCACCCTCACAGTCAACTACGACATGACGTTCAACACCATCCTTCTGAACAGCATCGCGGGTGATGTCCTCGACTTCAGTGGAACGAAGAGGAGGTTGTGCGTTACGGATAAGCCTAAAGCGGATTCCGACCTGATGAGGAAGATGGCAGCATATACCCTGATCCTCACCAAGTGGGAGCTGCATGACGATGACGAGGACAAGCCCTCGATGAAGTCGAGGGTGGCATCCGCGGCCCTGAAGGGCGCCATCAAGAAAGCGGTCGAGGAATACCCTGAATACGACCGCATGGTCGGCGAGGGTTTCGCGAACCTCCGTGCCCTGGAGCTCCGGAACTGCAAGGACGCGGTGCTCATGGGAAGGACCTTCGGAGACGGCCTGATAGGTGCTCTGAGAGACATAGCAGGACCATGTGCCAGCGATGATCTCGATAACGTTTTCAGACAGCTCAGCACCGTAGTCTATCTCATGGATGCGATAGACGATCTCGACGAGGATTTCATGGAAGGGACGTATAATCCGCTCCTCCCGGAGACCGGCTTCGTCAACGCCAGGGAATACCGTCTCAAGCACGTCTATGAGCTCACATCCATGCTCAACGGAGAGATCAGCCTGCTGCAGGAATCCTACTCGAAGATAAGACCAAAGATGAGGGCGGACACCGGAATCTGCGACAACATCGTGTATTACGGGATACCGGAATCGGCCAAGAACGTGATGATCGGCAACTCCACGGCGAAGACCAGCGTCTCGACGGTCCTGTCCAACAGGAAGGACAGGAACTCAGATAAAGCCTGAAGGGTCGTACTCGGTGCAGACGTCGAGCTCGAACATCTCCTCGCCGGTCCTACTGCACACCCCCTTGTCGAACATACCGCAGTTCTCGCAGCATCCAGGACGGTATCTTCCGCAGGTCCCCTCCGGAGCTGTAGGCTTCTCCTCGGCGACACAAACCCACAGGTCACCCTTGTGATTGCAGAACCTGCATGTCTTGCATTTGCGGTAAGCCTCGTTCATCGTTCAGAATATATCCATCCAGTGCATTTATCACTTCGTACATGAGCGAGATTTCCGAATCCATGGAGGAAGACCTCCGTTCCCTCGAGGACATTCTGAAGGAACTGAACAAGGAGGCCGGCAAGCACAAGGCCGAGAGGGACAAATACCATCAGCAGGCGGATGTGCTGGCAGAGAAGAGGGACAAGCTGCAGGAGAAGGCCAGGAGACTGTCCTCGGAAGCAAAGGCCTTAAAGGCCCAGAGGGATGATTACAACCTCTCCGCATCGGAGAACAGGCAGAAGCGCGACGAGTGGAACGACAAGGTCAGGTCGATGAAGGCCCGCGGAGGTCTGGGTGACATCAGCGGTGCGAAGCAGATGGCTGACACATATCATCAGAAGATGGTGAAATGCAACTCGAGCGGACAGGCCGTCCATGCCAAGATGCAGACCCTTTACGAGGAAGCGGACAAGCTCAGGCAGGAGGCGCAGGTCTGCCACGACCAGTACCTCGACTGCAAGAAGGCTGCGGATATCGAGCACGAGAAGTACATACAGGTCATCAAGAGGATAAACAGGGTGAAGGACGAGCTGCCGGATTGATCACTCGATCTCCACACCCATCGCTTCCATGATCTGAAGGGCGGCCTCCCCGAGGTCCGTGTCCTTGGATGCGACACAGTTCTGCATCACACGTATCCTCGCATTGGGATTCGCTGTCCTGGCTATTATCACGTTAGCCAGTACGCTGGTGTGGGTATCGACCCCGCAGAACTCTATCTCGTCGAATCTCGAGATGCTGTGCGCGAGACCGCTCGCGCCATATGTCCTCTTCGTGATCATATGACCTTTTGACAGATATGCTCCGACCTTCCCGTAGAGCTCCGTACCCTCGGTGCCCCTTATGCAGTGCTTCGCAGGGTACTTCTTCCCCTCGGGCGTCTTGAAGAACCCCTCCTCGAAATAATCCATGATGAAGTAGATTTCGTCGCTGTAGTCGAGAGCCTCCTCGATCCTCTTGACGATGTTCTTCTCGATCATCTTCGAGTACTTGCATCCCATCTTCCCTAAAACATGGTCGTTCTGATAGCATACGACAACCAATGCCTTCATGCAGTACCGATATGCACACGATGTATTTGGGGATACTGTTTATAAGTAGGGTCCACATATTGCTCAACAACACGGTTGGATAGAATTGTTATCGACTTATGCCCCGGATAGGATGTGTGCCTGAGAGATGGACACGATCGTATACCTCTATGCGTTAGCCATAGTATTTCTCATCGTATTCTCCGCCTTCTTCTCGATGTCAGAGACCGCCTTCACCAGCGTCAACGAGATCAAGCTCAAGAAGATGGCCAACGAAGGGAACAAGAAAGCCGCCAGGACACTCAGAATCCTCGAGGATTACGATGAGTTCCTGACCACCATCCTCATCGGTAACAACCTTGTGAACATCGCAGGCACATCGATAGCCACCACCATGTTCGCCATACTTCTCGGAGCAGAGACAGGAGCCTTGGCGTCGACAGTCGTCATGACATTGGCGTTGCTGGTATTCGGAGAGATCACCCCGAAGACATACGCGAAGAAGCATCCCGAGGCCATCTGCATCAGGATGTGCTCTCTCATCAGCCTGATCATCAAGGTCCTCTCGCCCCTGTCGTGGCTGTTCATCAAGCTCACCGTCCTTGTCGGGAAGGGTGACGAGAACGTCATCACCGAGGATGAATTGGAGGTTATGATCGACGAGATCCAGTCCGACGGAGTCCTTGAGAAGAGCGAGAGCGAGCTCATCAAATCGGCCATGAGGCTAGACGACATCACAGTCGCGGATGTCTACGTCCACCGCGTCGACATAGTCGCAATCGAGGTCAGCGAGCCGGTCGAGGAGCTGGGCAACCTCTTCGTCACATCCGGTTTCTCGAGGATACCCGTATTCGAGGACACCATCGACAACATCATCGGGGTCGTCTATTCGAAGACATACTTCACGAACACTGCCATGAACGTACAGTTCTCGATCAGGGACATCGTCATGCCCGTGAAGTACATCCCTGAGACGGTCACCGTCGCGAACGCCCTGAACGACCTTCAGAAATCCAAGATCCATATCGCGGTGGTCCTCGACTCCTACGGTGGGACCAGAGGAATCGTCACCCTCGAAGACCTCCTCGAGGAGCTGGTCGGTGACATCTGGGACGAGAGCGACGCGATCCAGCAGGATGTCAGCGCCACCACCGGCGGAAGGTACATCGTGAAAGGGAAGGCCAATCTCGACAATGTCATGGAGACCGTTGGGATACACATCGATCGCGAGGGTTACACCGAATCATCGATATCCGGTTTCATCATGTACAAGCTCCAGAGGGCCCCCACGAAGGGCGACGAGGTCGAGCTGGACAACGCCACGATCACTGTGAATTCGGTGAAGGGACACCGTGTGATGGACTGCACCGTAGTGGTGAAGAACGAGCCCATCAATGACCCTGCAGATCATGAATGAACTCCTTCAGGACCTTCACTGCAACTTCCTTCTTCGCAGGATGGGCCTGGACCTTTCCGAACAATGAGATCACGTCGCCGTGATGGGCGACCTCGTAGATGCCCTGGACGGCCTTCTGCTTGTCGAGACGTAGGTAGAATATGTCATCGTCGTCGACACGGTTCTCTATGTCCTCGATGATGAAGTTCAGGATGTCGTCTCCCAGCTTGGAGAACAGCTCCTTGAACTCCCTCTGCTTGGTGATGCGTGTCTCCAGGATCATCATCTGGTTGCCGTGCTCGCTCTCGGAGATCTCCTCCTCGAACTCTATGTCCCCGAGGAGCTCCTTCAGAGTATCCTCGATCAGATCCTGCCTCTCGGTTGCGTAGCAGAAAGTCTGAACCCTGACCCAATGGAATGTAACCTGCATCTTCAAGCCCCCTTCCTGTCATCCTTCGAGAGCAGCGCAGCGATGCCCTCCGGGTCCTGGGATGAGAGGTAGAATACCCTCTTGCCCGTGACCTTGAGGCCGATGCCCCTGTCCTCTCCGATGACCGCGAAAGTCCTGTACTTCACACCCTTGAGAGTCCAGTCCGAATAGTTCTTGATGACGTCCAGATCCCCGACCTTGGTGTCGATGATCTGCTCCATGGGGATCTCGTGACTGTGGAGTATATGCTTCAGGACGACCCTGTCCTCATAGACCGTTATGGAGGACTTCATCAGGAAGCACATCGCCCCCAGGACGGCGAACGCTGCACCGAACAGGATTATGGCGAGCACGGGCATGCCGTCATAGAAGACGAGCTTGTTCACGATCATGAACAGCCATGTGGCGGCCAGAACTGCGGCGAGCAGTATTGCCAGATTCTTTGGGAGAACCATGCGTGACTCCTGATAGACCGGGTCCATGAGCGTCCATGGGATACGAGATATAAAACGATGATACTGGTGCATTCTAGCATACGGATACCTTTATATGTCACCTCTCTATCCTGGGTTTAGTTGGTCCCGTAGCTTAGCACGGTTTGAGCGTCCGGCTGATAACCGGAAGGTCCTGAGTTCAAATCTCAGCGGGACCACTCACTTCTTCTTCATCCTTGACTTCGAAGCACCTTCACATGGAATCATTGGTAATAATAATTCTGAATTCGTGTTACCTGAATGTCGCCATTATGAGTTCATGGGAACTCAAACGCCATGCATTCACCGACCAGGAATGGTCGTGATCGGACCCATATGCTCACGGTCCGAGACAGCCTATCGGTATCACCAAAACACCATCGTCACGAACCCGGAACATCCCTGTAGCCGTTATGATCGCTAAGAACGAAGGTTCGATTCCGCCGACCGTCTTGGTCTTTTTCCTAATGCGCAGCAGATTCTCTGCGGCTAAGTCCTCACCAGAATGAAGTTTCACTTCGACAGCCGCCCATCTTCCGTCATCTAGGGCCAAAATCATATCTGCCTCCAAACCTGTGTTATCATGATAATGCATCACAGTGCCTTCGAGCGGTTGGATATAGGCCCTAAGATCCCTTACGCAAAGCGACTCGAAAATCGATCCAAAGGCCGAATGATCCTTAAGAAGCATTTCTGGGCTAGCGTTCAATGCTGCCGCCGCTATAGATGGATCGGAAAAACACCTTTTCGCCGTCAATCTAAGTCTTGCCTTGGACATCAGCGACGGCCTCCATGCTGGCACATCCTCACACACGAATATCTTGCGTAGCGCAGATATGTACTCGGTGACAGTCTTTCTGGTCGCATAGTTCCTCAAGTCCTCGGCGATAGCGGTCGTGTCAGCTAATGTGCATATATTTCTTGCCAACGATGCCAGCAATGCCCTGGCAAGATATTGATCCCTCATCACCCCGTCCGCCCGCGAAATATCGGATGTTGAGACTGATTCCACATAATCCTTCGCGGTTCTAAGAGAATAACGCTCATCCATTTCTATGGTAGCCGGCCAACCTCCCCTGCAGACAAGGAAAGCCATCCTTTCCAACGTAAGATCCGATTTCGCAGAATAATCGTCTTTACCCTCGAACAAGCCTGCTAAAGATATTGAACCATCAGATTCCTTGGATTCGAAGAGGCTCATCGTATGCATCCTCACCCGTGAAATACGTCCCGTACCGCTATGCATCTTTTCCTCTTCCTCTCTCTTCAGATTCGGTACGGCAGAACCGGTTAGGATGAACATGCCTCTCCCCTTTTCCTTATCGACGGCAAACCTGACAGCGTCCCACAGAACAGGCGCCGTCTGCCACTCATCTATAAGACGCGGACGATCGCCTTCGAGCAGCTTAGAAGGCCTCTTAGAAGCATAGTACATGTTGGATTCGCGTTCATCCGGATTCTGCATGTATAGTTCACTGGAGCACAATTGTTCCGCCGTCGTCGTTTTTCCGCACCATTTCGGTCCTTCGATTAGCAGTGCACCAGTCGAATTGAGCCTTGTCCTGAAATAATCGTCAGCGATTCTGGGCAGATACTTCATGCATATGGATGGTCGCTTGACTATATATTACAATCTGAGTAATCAACTACTCACATTGTAATAATTTGATTACTCAAAATTCAATAATTGTTTGAAAACGTGGAGAAAGCAATTATTGCTATTCGCAGAGCGATATACACTGCCCGCTCCATCCTTCTCCAATTACAGAAGCTTGGAAGGATGACATGAATAATTGGAATTCGTCGGACAGACATTATGTGGAATGTAAGACTTCAGAAGGGCTCCTTCACCATTCACCGTAATCGGTGATCCTTATTCCGTCGATATCATCGAAAATACAGTCCCCTTTGCAGATTATATATTTGGGATAATTGTCATCGATTGCCTTCAATGGTGCCAATTCCCGCGACAACGTGTTCTCGGCAGAGATGTCCGAGCAGACTTGATAGTAGCCTTGTACTTCAGGGTCCAAACGGTGAAATCCACCTCTTTGCCATGAACATCGTTTTTGTCAAGTAAAAGAAAAACGGCCCCGAAGGGCCTTATGGTTTATCAGTTGCGGTTGATGTGCCTGGTAGTGACCCTCTTGTAGAGGTACTTGTCCTGCTTCACCGTGATGTTCATACTGCCTTCACGGTAATAGTTGGCTGCGCCGTGCTGGAACTCGACGGTCTTGAGCTGCCTCTTGAAGTACCAGAAGAAGAGACCTCCTGCAAGGGCTCCGATAACGATACCGACGAGAGCAGATGTCACGTCGAATCCTCCGTCCATGAAGTAGAATCCCAGGATGAACAGTGCAGCTACAGCCGCGAATATCGATCCCGAGACGCTTCCCAGCTTGATATAGTCTGCCGGAAGGTTACCGACGGTCTTGCCGGTCTGACCGTTCATCGCGAATGTGAACTTCTTACCGTTCCATGCGGTGTTCATCAGCCATACCGGGTACAGCACGTAGTTGACCTCTGACTTCTTGGCGCTGATCTGCGCATCCTTGACTGATACCTCGTCGTAGTGGACGGTGGTCATGAACTTGTCGGCAGTTCCCTCGGCCATCCTCTGCCTCACACGGGGACGGACGGCGTCCTGATCGAGATCGTACTTGTCAGCGACGTATCCGGGAAGGTATGCCGTGGTGAATTCCTCTGCCTTGTCATAGTCGAAGGGCTCGATCGACTCCATGAGGTCGTCGGGCATCTTGGACGATCCGTCGGCGGGGACGTGGTCGAAAGCGATGTCCCCTCCCCTGATGACACGGTAGTACTTCCTCTCGGTATATTCCGTATCTCCTGACCTCCAGGTCCTCTCATCGACCCCTAGGTATTCGACCTGAGCGTCGAGGTCGGCATCATAGACCCAGAACGGTACGTACAGACCCTTGATCTCCTCGAGCTTGTTGTCCTTGAGGAACTTCTTGGGAACGAACCTCTTCCCTCCGCAGTACTCCTCCAGGCCCTTGAGCGCCTGCTCCTTGTCCTTTTGGAAGGGTATGACCTTATCGGGCTTCAGGGAGCCTGTGAGACGTCCCTTAAGGATGACCGCGTTCCCGCAGTACGGGCACATGGTCGCCGACGTGGTGGCATCTGAGTAGATGTTTCCTCCGCATGATTCGCACTGGTACTCGGAGACGCCGTAGAGCTCCCCGTCATCCCAATCGACTCCTCCATCCGCTGCGAGATCCACATCCCCGATGGAGAGGTCCCCCTCCGCCTCGGCGAATACGGACACGTCGAATTCGCAGTCGCAGTACGGGCACTTGATGTTCTGGGAGGCCGCATCGAACTCCAGGGATGCACCGCAGCTCGGGCATTTGTGTTCCATCGCGCTTGTCATGTCTATCAGACCTTATCCGAATCTCCGAAGGGGTCGCCGCACTCGGGACAGAACTTCGGGGGGTTGGTGGGATCCTTGGGGACCCATCCGCACTTGTCGCAACGGTACTGGGGGACCCCCTCGGGCTTCTTGCTCCCGCATTCGGAACAGAACTTGCCCTGGTTGACCGCTCCGCACTTGCATGTCCAGCCTGCGGGCTCCTCCGGCTTCTTGCTTCCGCACTCGGGGCAGAACTTACCGGTGGCCATCGCGCCGCATGAGCACTTCCATCCTGCCGCCGGTGCCGCATTCTGCTGCGCCGGAGGCTGCTGCTGGTACTGTTGCTGCTGCTGTTGCTGCTGGTTGGCCATGTTGTAGTAGCCCTGTGCGTTCATCGTGTTGCCGCCCATCTGTCCGACCATTCCGAATCCCATGAGCCCAGTCATCGCGCCTGCCTCGTTGGCTGCGGCGGATTTCATGGCTGTGGACTGCGCCTCGACGAGCGTAGCCCCGGCCATTGACGGGTCACGGAGGATGGCGGTCCTCTGTGCCGTCTTGATCATCTCTGCATCCTCAGGAGGCAACGATACCGATCCGAGGGCGATGCTGACGATGCTCAGTCCGCGGAGCTCGCTCCATTTCTTGGATAGGGCCTCGTTCATGGCCTCGGACAATTCCTCGGTGTGGTTCATGATCTGGTTCGGACGGAGTCCGATGTCGGAGAGCTTTCCGAATCCGGGCTGCAGAGCAGCGATGAACTCGGTCTTCAGCTGACCGTCGAGGTTGGACCTCTTGTACTCCGATGTGACATTTCCTGCGACATTGGTGTAGAACAGGATGGGGTCCGTGATCTTGTAGGAGAAGGTTCCGTAGCAACGGACGGACACATCCACATCGAGCCCGATGTTCCTGTCGACGACACGGAACGGGATGGGCGTGGAGGTACCGAACTTGTTGTCGATGAGCTCCTTGAGGTTGATGTAGTAGACCCTCTGGTCCTTACCGGTGTCCCCGCCGTACGAGATACGCCTCGCCATCGTCTTGAACGTGTTGATGACGCTGGTCCCGAGGCTTCCCGCGAAGATGCTGGGCTCTGTGGACTTGTCGAACGTGTACTGTCCGGGCTCTGCGACGAACTCGACGACTGCACCCTGCTCGACGATGATCATGCACTGACCATCGGCGACCGCAATCCCTGAACCGTTGGAGATGATGTTGTCATTTCCCTTGGTGTTGGAGGAACGGGACGTCGTCTGTTTCACACCCTTGGTGATCATGACATCGGCGGGCATCGATTCGCAGTAGAAGAACTCCTTCCACTGGTCCGCCAATTGACCGCCAACGGCGCCAACTGTTGCTTTGATTAATCCCATGCCGAGTGCATGTCATTACGCATAAAATAAACTAATCGCACGCTCGCATGTAACTTTTATGTGCGCGGACAGGAATCCGAGTCACGAGGGACAGGAATGGCTTCGGACATAATCTCTGCATCTGGAACATACAAGATGAGCGCAACGGCAGGAGGAGAAATCGAGATCGTACTAGAATCCAACCCCACCACCGGATACCGCTGGGAGATATTATCATCCGACCTGGAGAAGGTCGGAGAGGAGTATGTCACCGATCCTGACAGGGAGGGCCTCTGCGGCGCAGGAGGGACACAGCGTTACAGGTTCCTGTGCGGTACCGCAGGGGACCACTCCGTGAAATTCGTGTATAAACGCGAATGGGAGCCCGAACCTATCAGGCAGGTCACGGTGGAGATCACTGTTCAATGATCGTAGAGCCAGTTGGCAGGATGTAGACGATCCCGTTGCACTCCACGAGCTCCACCTCGATGTCGAATACCTCTCTGATCGATTCTTTAGTGACGACATCCTTGGGCAGGCCGTAATCGATTATCCTGCCCTTGGAGAGCAGCATGATCTTGTCGCAGAACCTTGTCAGGAGATTGATGTCGTGCGATGCTATCAGCACCGTCAGGCCCTTGTTGGTCAGATCGCGGAGGATCTCCATGACCTGCACCTTGTACTTTATGTCGAGGTGAGCGCTGGGCTCGTCGACCAGCATGAGCTTGGGCGTCTGCACCACTCCCTTCGCAAGAAGCACACGCGCCCTCTCTCCGCTGCTCAGCTCATGGAGCCTCCTGTTCTCGTATCTCGTTATACCCAGGTCCCACATCGCCTGGTCGACGATCTTCTCATCCTCATCGGTCTCCCACCAGAGGGTGTTGACGTACGGGGCACGCCCCAATGATACGAAGTCCCTGACGGTCAGGGCGAAGTCCAGCGGGGTGTCCGCAGGAACGGTGGTGCATATCTTCGCGATATCCTCCATCTTGAGCCTCAGGATGTCCTCCTCGTCGATCTTGACCGAACCGCTCTTGATCTTCAGGATCTTGTTGATGCACCTCATCATCGTCGTCTTACCAGACCCGTTCGGGCCCATGAGTGCCACGAACTCTCCCGGTTTGATTGTGATGTTCACGCCTTTGAGGGTATCCTCATCGGAATAACCGAACACAAGATCGGATACATCCAGCATGTTCTTCTCTGCTTGCTGTTCCTCACATTGCATACCTCTTTCCCTCCTTCAGCATGAGATAGATGAAGAACGGCACTCCGACGACGGATGTGATCGCTCCGATGGGGAGCTCTCCGATAGGTCCGGATTTGCTGATTATATCAGCGACCATGAGAACGACGGCTCCCACTACGATGCTCGACGGTATCAGCACCCTGTGGTCCCCTCCCACGACCATCCTGCACAGATGGGGTACGACCAATCCGACGAAACCGATGATTCCGCAGTAAGCGACACACAGTGCCGTGAGAACGGCCGACAGCATCAGCATGATCCTCTTGTATTGACGGGAATTGATTCCAAGATACTGTGCCTGGCTCTCCCCCAGGAGCATCACATTCAGCTTCCTCGCTTCGAACAGGATGATGATCAGGATCAGGATGATCGGGATGGCGATTACGTAGATGTCCTGCCACTCAATGTTGGAGAAGCTTCCGAACATCCAAGCTGTGATGCTGTGGATCTTCTCGGCGTTGAGCGACATGATAAGGGTTGTTCCCGAGCTCAGTCCCGCTGCGACGATGACTCCTCCGAGGACATAGCTCATCGCCTTACCCCCGGCACCCTCGGCGACCAGCATCGTGATCATGAATGCCGCGACCGCCCCGATGATCGCACCGATCGGCGCGAACATGTACACGGACATCGAACCTATGTACGAGGCACCCAATGTGAACAGGATGACTCCGAACGATGCCCCCGATGATACTCCCGTGACATACGGGTCCACGAGAGGGTTGTGGATCATAGCCTGCATGACCGCACCAGCGATAGCGAGCCCAGCACCGACGAGCATGACCGCGATGGAACGGGGTATCCTCAGGTTGTAGATGATCTTCCCGCTCATATCCTCGGGCTTACCGCCTGTTATTATTATCTGCCAGATTTGCTCCATCGCTTCAGTGAAGGAAATATCGTAAGGGCCTATGGTCATCGACAGCGTGAATAGCAATACAAGTGCGATGCTCCCCAGAATCACGATCAAGAGCATCCTCCAGCGGACTGCCTTGACGCCTTTACGCTCTTTCTTCGCCCCGGAGGTATTAGCTGATGCCACCTCTTCCAAGATACCGCCTCGATAATAGATTGAACCGGGCAAATGCCCGGTAAGGAGTTTCAGTATTCATCAAGCCACTGGATGTAATCGGTCCATGCGGCGGATGTGACGATGTTCGGAACGGTCACGCCGGTATCTTCCGGGTTCACGATCGCACCTACCAGGGCATATCCGTTGATGGCCTGTTTGGTGTGATAGAATGACTGGAAGGGCTTGTACTCGAGACAGTAGAACTTGTCGTTCTTGATACAGTCGATCGAACCCATGACGTCGTCGGACTTCCACCCTGCGATGACATCCGACCAGATGAGGGACATTCCCATGTCCTCGAAGATGACGAAATCGGGGTTGGCGGATGCGAGGGCCTCTCCGAGCGAGATGGACTGGCTGGCCTGCCCTCCGCTGGGCATTGCGTTCACAAGTCCACAGTCCTCGAGAAGGCTGATCACTGCATGCTTTCCGTAGGAATAATCGCCGTAAGGCGGACAGTGGCTGATGAGTGCGAACTTCTTTCCTGCGAGATCGGATTTCTTCACGACTTCCTTGACTTTGTCGTATGCCTTCTGCATGGCATCGACGAGCTTCTCGGCCTCTGCTTCCTTCTTGAATATCTTTCCCAGCATCGTGTAGTTCTTGAGGATGCTAGGGAATCCGTAATCGGTATCGAGAACGATGACCGTCAGTCCGAGCGACTGGAGCTGCTTCATCTTCGAATCATCGGAAGAGATCTGATTATAATCGATGATGACAACCTCCGGATTTACGGCGGCAACGGTCTCGGCGGACCATCCGAAGTACCTTCCGACAGATTGGATCTTACCGCTATCCAGGTCTGCTGCGAGAGTACCGGGATAGACGAATTCCATATCGATTCCGACGATGTGATTCTCCACATCGTAAGAGCTTGATGGAGATGTTATTCCTACAATGTTCGACATGAATCCCAGATCGCTGAGAAGCTCTGCGCCGACATTGGTCGTAGTGGCGATTCTCCCCGGATTCTCGATCGGCTTGATGATGTTTCCGGCGGCATCCTTGACACCGTCATCGCTGTCATCATCCCCACCGTTATTGAGAACGAAGACTGCAGCGACCGCAACGACAACTACGGCTACAACTGCAATAAGTGCTATCACTTTTTTGTCCATGATATCGGACCATGTATCCAACTCGCCGTATTTATATTGGAATTATCATCCAATTAGACTTTTATTTGAGATAGCACAAAGAATCAGAGATTATAGACCAGCTTTGCTCTTTTCCCAGCGATGTCGAACCTGGCCTCCGCACCGTTGATGAACGTCATCCTCGGACCCTTGTGACCGACATCGGCTCCGAAGACCTTCGGCACATCGTATTCCTTCAGCGATTCGCAGATGACTTCCTGATAGTCTCCGCCCTGGTAGAAGAGCGGCCTTCCGAATACGAATCCGCTGACGCCCTCGAACCACCCGTCCTTCGACATCCCCTCGAACATCTTCCGGATGCGCCTCTCGTCCATGTCGTACGTCTCCATGTACCAAATGATCCCGTCCCCGGCGTACTTCGATGTGAATCCGCTCATGTCGACGATGCCCTTCCTCTGATACCATTCGAGCACATCCATGCATCCGCCGATCA
Source organism: Thermoplasmata archaeon (assembly GCA_015063245.1). Lineage (GTDB taxonomy): Archaea > Thermoplasmatota > Thermoplasmata > Methanomassiliicoccales > Methanomethylophilaceae > Methanoprimaticola. The sequence goes on along the minus strand of SUSV01000005.1, from coordinate 54,755 downwards.
GCCTTCCCGAGAAGGATACGTCCCCTACAGAAGATATCCATTCTACCTCCCTCTCCTCCTTCAGGGGCTCCAATCCTGTGACCCTGTCTGAGAATCCGTCCTGGTATCCGGGGAAGGATCCCTGCTCCTTCCTCCTGCCCTCGAGGAACTCGAGATTCTCGGAAACGCTCCTGTGCCAGGGTTCCATTCCGAAGTCCCCGAAGTTGCTTCCGTATATGGTGGCGATGTCGTGCTCCGCGGTGATCTTGAACAGCAGGACGGTATTATCCGAGTATCCCTGGATCCACTTCGGATGCCTCTCTACGAAATCCCAATCCATCCCCATGAGCATCTCGCACTGGTAGTCGCCTCCGCTCGCCGAGACTATCGCACCGACCTCGGGATCCTCCAGCAGGCTGCCCAGCTCCATGACCCTCTGCATCATCGGGGAGCTCCTTCCGGTCTCGTCCGCGGTATGGACGTTGGAAGTCTCCTTCACAGGATGGCCCCTCTCGAGAAGGACCTCCTTGGCATGGTCGAAACGGACTATATCCAAAGGTTCCACGACGCCGAACGACGGTGCGGTGACACCTATGGCCTGCCCTTCCTTCAGGAATGCGGGGATTATCATGTTCGATGGAATGTCTATTGATAAGATAACCTTTATTGGGGCGATTCGATGCACCTTTCATGGCAATCCTATCAGACAAGGACATCGTCGAGAGCATGATGACAGGCTACCTCGGGATCAGCGACTATCACGAAAGGGGCCTCACACCCAACGGTTACGACCTCCGCATCAAGGAGATCATGGTCAGGGGCGATCCGGATCTGAAGACTGAAGGCGTTGTCACCATCCCTCCCCGGACCATGTTCTACGTGTCCACCATCGAGAGGGTGAGGATGCCGAAGGACATCTGCGCACAGCTCTGGCTCAGGACCACCTGGATCAGGAAGGGGATAATCGGCGCGTTCGGCAAGATCGATGCTGGCTTCGAGGGGACGCTGACGCTCGGCGCATACAACGCGACGGACGACCCCATCGAGCTGCCTATAGGAGAGAGGTTCTGCCAGATGGTGTTCGAGACCCTGAACAGCGATACGCTCAAGGACTATGCCGAGAGGAGCGGGCACTACCAGGGACAGACGGGAGTGACCTTGGAGCAGATCAAAAAGGATTGATCAGAGCTTCTCGACATCCATCGAGTAGACGCTCATGGTGGGGGAGTAGGTCTTCAGCTCGGAGCTGTGGATCTCTATCCTATGGCCCTTCGCGGCCATCTCCTCCGTCAATTTCTCACAGAACGAGGGGAACTAGTCCCTCTCGATTATCTTGTACATGTGGGCATACGCCCCGTGGTTCATCCTGTCCATGGCGAAGCCCAGGAACCTGTCTGCGATCTGCGGGAGGTTCATGATCACACGATCCGCCATCGGCAGGTCGTAGATGACCTTCGACGAATCGCCAGTCATCGGCACGATGCATTCGATATGATTCTTCTCTGCGTTGAGACGTGCGAAGTGCTCCGCCTCGGGATTGAGGTCTATGGAGTAGATGACCTTGGGATCGGCGAGCTTCCCGATGACGGTACCGAAGGGCGCGACACCGGCGAACATATCGATTATCGTCTCCCCATCCTTGACCAGTTTGGCTATCCTGGCTCTTTCGGATGAGAGCCTCGGGTTGAAGTATACCTTGGACGGGTCCGTGTACAGCTTGACTCCGAATTCCTTATGAATGGTCTCCGACGAGCCTTCACCCGCAATCTTCTCTAGCTCCCTGATCCTGAAGTCCCCCTTGACTCCGTAGTCATGGAAGACGACACGGATGTTCCTGTTGACCTTGATCAGCGCTTCACCTATCTGATGCCTGTATTCAGTCAGCTCGTCGGGCACCTTGAGCATGGCGACATCACCTACGATGTCGAAAGAGCTGGGCAGATACTGCCTGAGCTCATCTGGCACCTCGACGACTTCGGTGTAGTCGAGGGCCTTGTGCTCCTGCACCTCCAGATCCTCTTCGGTTACTTTGTAACCGGGATAGGAGTCGCATCTCACCGGGATCAGAAGATAATCCCCGTCCGCGCGTATCTTCGAATCGAGGTCCAGAAGGTCCTCTGAGACGAGACGTGTCCTGACGGATTCTCCGTCCCTCTTGAGCACGCGGATGCATCTGACCATAAATGGAGAAATCAACTGGTGGTTTATATCCTGTTCTCTGGAAAATACTCTAAATCAATGAATATTGACCAATGTGCGTAGTTTCCTACCGTTATTGCCAAAAAAGATACCTTCCAAAAGACACCATCCAGATAATCTGGAGCAGCACAAATATTCATTGAGTTGGCTTAATGCTCCAAACTTATTTATCCATTGTATTGGTTCTATGGTCCATATCTCATTGGGTAGCCCATGGAGGATATATGATGAACCACACGAAAATGTATGCAATTGTCGCGGTCGCAGTATTCTGCGCTTCCGCTTTTGCAATTGCCGTTGTATCTGATGATTCTTCAGCAGCAAGTGAAGAATCAGTAACATATTCATTTTACCTCGACCTGAGGGATGGAAGCAATTCCTACAGCGCACGCCTTGCAGATGTGTCTGTGTATGGAACAGAGCCCACCTCTGACCTGTACACCGCTGCATTGACCAATGCGTGCGAGAAAGCCGGCCTCACCATCGTAACTGGATCCTATGGTATGATAAGCTCAATCACTGCTGATGGAGTTACCTACGCAGGTTCAGCTTACTCGGAATGGGGCGGAGACAACTACCAGAACTTCGCAGTATACTACTACGACGGAGCTGCATGGAAAGATTCCAGCCTTGCTGACGAAACCATGCTCGTCATCGTTTTCGACAAATATGCTTTCTCAGAACCCTCTGACGCCAGCAAATACTACAAGAACGAATACCCTGGTTCCGACCCCTACTGGTCACCCCTCCCAACTGTAAAGATGGTGGAGTACAAGGTCTACTTCCAGATGAATGACGGAGATAAGTCATTCAGCAAATGGACCTCCAGCATTCAGCCCGGAATCAGCGGCGAATCGCTCAAGAGCGCAAGGACGATGGGTGCCGAGAAGGCTGGATTCAGCCTGATGAACGGCAAGTACGCCACAGGCCTGGTTTCAGTCACAGCCAACGATTACACATACTCTACACACGGAACATACGGTACCGCAGACTACTACGGATTCGCAACGTACTGTCAGGACGGAACTCAGAACAAGTGGAAGGACATGCAGTCTGATGATCTCACCACTGCTACTGTCATCTCCCACGTGTTTGACAACTACAAGATGGAAGATCCCCAGGATGATTCATTCTACTATCACGCACCTGCATACGGAATGGATGCATACTGGACCAAGCTTCCTGCAGTAATGCCTTCAGGAGACAGCGGCGATGACGACGATGAGGAAGAGAACAACATCATCCTCTACGCAGGAATCGCAGCAGCAGTGATCCTGGTGATTGTTGTAGTAGCATTCTTCATGATCAAGAAGAAACCTTGAACTAAACCATTAAAGGCGGCCGTTCGGCCGCCACCCTTCTCAGAACACATGGCCATCGACAATTCATGGATCAAGAGGGACAGCACCTCATCAGGATACGGCAACCGTGCGATGAGGCTAAAGGTCACCCTTACCGTAGTGCTGATTATTGCCGGTTCTTGTTTAACATTGGCCATGAACGGTGTCGGTTCAAACGTCACATTATATCAGTCCGAAGGCGTGGTGATAGACTACGGGGACTACAACACCGTTTGGACGAACGCCAGTTTTGAAGAGACAAACGATCCTGTGGAGTTGCTAACCATTGCTTGCAACGACCACTATTCCACTGAACCCATCTTCGTTGACGGCGTGCTCACGGCCATAGACAGGGGAGACGACATTGTCGAAAATGATGCTGACCATAAATGGGGCCTATGGTACGTCGAGAAGGGGGATTTCGATTTCAAAGAAAGTAAAGATTACAATATCAAGGCCTCCAACTACACGGTCATCTCCTGGGCATATACTGCCACGGGGAAGAGCCCGACGGTCGGCGTAGACGCCACAGCCACATCCATATACGGATACGCACAACCCCACTCGGTAGTGACGCTGTCGCCTGTTTGTACAGAATTGGTGGGGGCCATGGATGCGGCCAACATGATCGTCGGTACCGATCAGTCCAGCAATTATCCCTCATTGATACAAAGGGAGAAGGACAATCATACGTTAGAAGAGGTCGGAACCTACACAAGTCCAAGTTATGAGGCCATCATGGAGGTCTCACCTGATATCGTGGTATGCGATGCATCGGCATATTCCCATATCACAATGGCCAAGACCCTGAGGAACTCAAACATCAATGCCGTGGTAATCTACGATGGAACTGATCTTGATACGGTATTGAAGAACATATTCATCGTAGGAACAGCTATGAACTACGAGCTCCGCGGACATTATGTCACATCACAGATCGAGATGGCATTGAATACCATAATAGGTATGACCTCCTCTCACGATGGTTACAAGACCTTGGTCACGTTGAGCTCTGCAGCTTCACCTTTCATTGCAGGAACAAACACCTATGTGGATGACATCCTGTACAAGGTCAATGGGAGCAATGCAATCAATGATTCCCATTGGCCGGAGCGTACACCTAAGGGAGGGTGGCCTAACATCACCCCCTCCATGGTGATGGATCTCAACCCCGAATGCATCATAATATTCGATTACGGTCAGTACAAGGCTAACGATTATGACCTCATGATTTCCTCGTTGTCAGATGAATGGAAGAAGACGGCCGCATACAAGAACGGTAATATCTATCTGTTCACAGAAGGCCTTGGTGAAATGGCTCAGCGTTCAGGACCGAGGATCGCACAGCTGACTGAGCTTACAGCGAGGGTAATCAATCCGGATTCATTTGATGACGGTATTGAAGTCCCGAAAGCGATAGGCGGAGACTACCAATCCTATCTGAAATACACGAAGCACCTGGGGTTCGATGATTGATATGAGAGCGAAGGTAATCTTGGCGATAGTATCACTTGTGGCCCTGGCGGCATGCATCACACTTCTGCCCGGCTCTGATTCCGCATCTGATGAACTTCAAGGAGATTTCCTGATAGACCACGGTAACGGTTCCACTGAATGGGTCGGAACACATGCTTCGAATACAATATCGTCCACCGTCATAAACACCCTTTCCGATGCGAGTTTCTCGGCAGTGATCGCTGACGGCAAGATCACGATAGATGGCCTTACGTCGCGGACCATAGGTGGAGCTGATACGGGGGGATCCGTATCTGAACCCGGGTCAACAGGCGTGAAGGTAGAATCGCACTGGACCCTCTACTCATGGAGCAACAACACCTCATCATGGACCGTTATCGATCCTGCTGAATACGATTCCCCGTATTCCGGGAACAAACTGGCTGTGGGATTCTATCCTAATGGGATGACCCCCACCGTCAATCCAGAATACAAGACTGCATGGACCATGTTCGCTGGCGATTCGGAGAACAGCGTCAATCAGACCGTGGGAGATACCACCGAAGAGAGCATCCCTCTCTGGCATACCCATGGAGATGGCTCCCAGATGAGCGCCTACGGTTGCTACTGCGGAACACTCTATGCTGACGGCATGGCCATAGTGAAGACCGGCGGTCTGCTGACATGCTATGACATAAGAACGGGGCATACAATCTGGGATTTCAAATACAAATCGATTCAGATCGAAATGGCCTGTCCTGTCATCGCTGGAGGGAAAGTCTACCTCCCGACGACAGCGGGCCAGATTTACTCCTTCGACATACACGAAGGCCCTGGAGTCAATGACAAGAATGTAATCAAATCGGAGGATATTCCCGAGGAGACCATAGAATTGGATTTCTATTCCTCATACGGAAGAGGCCCTGCAGCCATTGTCTTCAACTCAGGCTGCATCTTCCTCAAGGCCCATAACGGAATGGTCTATTGTTTCAACAGCGAACTGGAATTAGTCTGGTCATATCAGATGGGAGGACAGGCCTACTATACGCCTCTGACCGTGATCGACGATTATGTATTCGCAGGAACGTATGACGGTTGCCTATACATCCTGAACAGTGCCGATGGTACTCTTATCAAGAAAGAGGTCGTGTTCCAGGCCGAGGACCCCAATACGGGCAAACTTATCGGTGCCTGCAACGTGCCGTCGCCTATACGCTATGATGGCGGTTACTATCTTTTCATGACATACTCCGATGGACTCGGAATGAACTCCAAGATCGCAAGTCTGGCTTTGTACAAGTACGAGACTTCGACCAACACATTGACCAAGTTGAAGGATTTAGCAGGCGAATCCAATTTCGGTTTCACATGCAACATGGTCACACGTTATGTCACCGATGATTTCAAAGGAGTATTCTCAGCGACCAACAAGGGCATATTCAAAGTGGACCTGGAAGGTAATGCGACACTGCTGAGCCCCATCGTAGGGTTCTCCAGGGAGACCCATGCTACACCTACCCTGGTCAACAATGAACTCCTGTATGCATCCACCTATGCAACACGCGAGTTGTATGAATTGAACGTTGACGGCGAGGTAGTCGGACGGTATTCATTCGATAACAAATGGTATGCAATGGCGATTGTTACCGTTGTGGATAATTACATAGTTCGCAGCGATGACAACGGAGTGACTGCCTTCAGCGGATCGAAGCTGGATCAATATGTGCCTCCTGAATACTCGGAGCCGACACCTTTGTGGCAGATATTGGTGATCGTGCTCGCGGCCATCGCGGTGATTCTGGCCGTTGTGTGGATAGTCTTGAAATTCATCGTCAAATGGGATAAACCGTTCAAAGAGATCCACAAACGGGTAATGACCTATTTCTTCGGAGAGAATTACTCCCACAATACCAAAAGCAAGCGTAAGCTGTATGCTGTTATCATCATAGGGTCGCTGATAACATTCATTTTGGCATTGACTTCATTATGCATCGGCGTCAAGACCAATCTATCGGTCGTAGAGGCGATTTCAGCGGTATTCTCATCAATAGAGAAGGGCGGCCACGGGCTTACGTACGAAGAGATGCTGATCTACAACCAGAGGCTGCCTCGCGCAATTGCTACAATCGCGGTCGGAATCGGACTTTCGGTTGCAGGTGCGATGTATCAGGCCGTCATCAAGAATCCGTTGGTCGAGCCTTACATCATGGGAGTGTCCTCCGGAGCAGGAACACTTGCAGTCGCTGTGATCGTCACGGATTTCACGTTCTTCGGATTGTTCTCATCCAGCAACATCTACCTTATTGCCATCTCTGCCATCATCGGAGGGCTGTTCGCATTCGGATGCACATTGCTCCTTGCAGAGAAGACTGGAGGCAAATCCATCAATTTCGTTTTGGCCGGTATCGTCATAGGATTGGTGTTCTCGGCGATACAGTCCATCATGATGATCCAATCCGGGACCAAGATCGCCCATGCCTTGTCCTGGCTTTACGGATCGTTCGCATCGATAACCTGGAATGAGCTATGGCTGGTATTGATTCCCTGCATCACGCTTTCCATGATCCCGCTGATCTGGGCCAGAGAACTGAATCTGGTGCTTCTCGGTGACGATCAGGCTATGCAGATGGGACTGAACGTCAAGAGATTCAACAGAATGATACTCATCATCGCATCGATATTGACTGCGTTCTGCGTAGCATTCTGCGGAATAATAGGTTTCGTGGGCCTTGTGGTGCCTCACGTCGCAAGGATGATAATGGGAGGAGACCATCGCCTCATGCTTCCGGTCACCATGGCTTTCGGAGGATCGCTCATGATCGTCGCGGATCTCCTGTCCCGTGCACTGCTGACCGGCTTCGAATTGCCGGTGGGTGCGGTGACGACTATAATCGGTGTGCCTGTCTTTGCATACCTTCTTATCAGGAGCAGGGGGAAGTACGATGCCTGAGGAGAACAGGGTGATGTCCGGAATCAGAGCGGTGCTCAATGGGAAAGGCGAGACGCACATCGCAAAGAAGAAACATCTGTCCAAGATGATGCTGCTCATCGGCTTCATCCTTCTGATGACCATGTTCGTCGCAGCATTGTGCATCGGCCCTGACGGGATAATGAGCCCCATCGATGCGTTCTCCAATCTGTTCTCAGCCATCGGCAAGGGCGGCACCGATATGACCAATGATGAGGTCAGGGTATACAGCTCACGTATGCCCAGGGCGATCGCGGCCATAGCGGTAGGTCTTGGATTGTCGATTGCAGGGGCCGGATATCAGGCTGTCATCAGGAATCCCCTGGTGGACCCATATATCATGGGAGTCTCGTCCGGAGCGGGCACGTTCGCAATAGCATCGATCGCTTATGGCTTCACATTCTTCGGCCTGGTTTCAGCGCATTCTCCTTTCCTGATAGCTGCGTCGGCCATAGTTGGAGGGTTGCTGGCCTTTGTAGCGACCATGGTCCTTGCCCATATGGCAGGTGCGTCGACCAATGCTTACGTCCTATCGGGAGTTGTAATAGGATTGATATTCGGTGCGATACAGACCGTTATGATCCTGTTTTCCGGTCACGCGGTCTCCAACACCATGCTTTGGCTGTTCGGTTCATTCTCACAGATAACTATGAGGGAGACACTGTGTGTCCTCATCCCTGCTGTGATACTGTCCGTATTCATCATGAGATACTCCAAGGAATTGAATCTCGTACTACTGGGCGACGATCAGGCAAGGCAGATGGGACTGAACGTCAAGAGATTCAATGCTATGATCCTGATCCTGTCATCGGTCCTGGCAGCATTCTGTGTTGCTTTCTGCGGAATAATCGGATTCGTAGGTTTGATTATACCTCACCTGTGCCGTATGATATTCGGAGGAGATCACAGAATAGTTCTGCCTGCATCTATCGCTTTCGGAGGAGCAATTATGATAGGTGCAGACCTTTTAGCTAGAATGATCATGCCTGGATTGGAACTTCCGGTCGGATCGATCACCACATTGATCGGAGTTCCGGTATTCGCTTATTTACTGTACAAAAGGGGGAAGATATACAATGGATGAAGTACCGCTTCTCGAAGTGCGCAATCTCAACAAGGTTTACGACAACGGCTATCATGCTGACAAGGACGTTTCGTTCGAACTCTCATCGGGATTGCTGGTGGGACTCATAGGACCGAATGGTTGCGGAAAGACCACTCTGATGAGATGCATAAACAAGATGCACTCCATCACATCTGGAGATATCCTGATCGATGGCGAATCGGTCCTCCCCAAGTCCCCCGCTGAGGTCGCCAGACTGGTATCGAACGTACCTGCTGAACTTACTGCATCATTCGGGCTCACTGTGTTCGAGACGGTTATGCTCGGAAGGTACCCCTATCTTCAGAACATGTGGTGGGAGACGGAGGAAGACGAGACCATGGTGGTGGATACTCTGAAGAAATTCGGAGTATACCACCTTCAGGACCGTGCTCTCAACATGCTGTCATCCGGAGAGAGGCAGCGTGTGATGATCGCAAAGGCATATGTTCAGAACCCCAGGCTGATGTTGGTTGATGAGCCCACATCCCATCTTGACATGAAATACAAGCTCGATGTCATGGAGTATCTGCGTGCCATGGTGAAACAGGATATGACCATCCTTGTAGCAGAGCATGACATCTCTTTGATGGCTAGGTACTGTGACCTCTGCATCATCATGAAGAAGGGAGAACTGGTAGCCGTCGGGGATCCCAAGAAGGTCATAACCGAACAGCTCATACGTGATGTGTATGAGGTTGAGGCATCCGTCGGTACCGACAAGGATGGGGAGATATTCGTCCTCCCAAAGAGATTCGTCGGAGATTACCATCTCTGAAATCTTCAATCGATGCAACGTGAGATCATTCATCCTCGATGATCTCTTCCGGAGCACCTGCGAACTTCACAAGAGCATACTGCTCCATGAAGTGCAGGTTGCCGGGGAGCACCAGGGTGAACAGAGGCTCTCCGAGGTCCATCTTCAGGAGGTCCTGGGGATAGCCTGCGAATATCTTCTCCGTCGGCGAACCGACCTGCGATGCCACGCAAAGAATTGTCTTGTCATCGATGAGTCCCTCTCCCCACTTCTCCTCACCGAGCATGAGCCACTCGATGGCCTCGTGCGCCGTCATATAGCGCATCTCGTCCGCGTGGATGTCCAGCAGGATCATGGTGTGGAGGCCCATCTTCTTGTTCTGCATGATGTGATCGTAGGGTGACTTGGGGTGGTATCCCTGCTCGATGAACGGCAGCGTGACCGCCCTTCCGAACTTGTAGTTCTGGAGCCCGAACGCCGTTGGGCATGCAGAGAATATCGTGATGCCGTTGTACAGCTTCACCGGGATCCCAGCCTCGGCCGCCTGGATCCTCAGGTCGACATGGGTGGTGGCCGACATGGGGTCCCCTGCGGTGATGAAGGCGACCCTCATCTCCATGGCATCCCTTATGATGTCGTCGCATTCCTCGACCTGAGCCCTGTAGAGGACCTTGATCTTCTTCCCGATGGCCTCCTCCAGCTCCTCCACCTTCGTGCCGATGAGGAACGACGTGTAGAACTCAGCATAGATCTTGTCGCATTCCTTCAATGCGTTCAATGCTTTCACGGTCATTCCATCTGTGCCGCTGAGGCCCAGTCCTACGAAGATGAGTTCGGATGTCATCGTTCGTCCAAGGGATTCTCATTATAAAAGAGGGGATGGTTCAAGAGTAACACGTATCTTGAAATAGTGTTACCTATGAGGACACTCGAATCTGGACATTGGGAAAACCCAAACGTTCTATTATAAACTACATGAGAACATGGGGTTCCCGCCGAAGTTCGGGCCTTGATGGTCCGAATACGCGGATCATCGAGGTTCAATCAGGGTAGATCGACCCCAGCCTCGGCGGGAGGTGATTAATGTGTTTAACACACACGTATCATTCAACCGGTGTCCGTTTGGAGGATTTCGGCTGACCATTACGATTAGTGATATCACCATCGTAATCGATTGGATATAAACCCATCGTAGTGATAAAGGCCTGAGCCGGCCATAAGGCTCGGGAGTCAGCGGATGTCGATCCCTGATCTGCTGGCTCTCCAACTCCTATAGAAGATGGGAGGGTCTCCCCTCCCTAATGAGTTTCAGTTCTTCACGAGGGTGACGAGAGCATCCACGGGGTATGCTCCCTTGCCTTCGACCTGCACGATGACTGGGTTGATCTCCAGCTCGTGGATCTCGGGGTTCTCGATGGCGATGAGGGCGATCCTCTTGATGATCTCCTTCATTGCGGGGATATCGGACTTAGCCAGTCCCCTTGCGCCGGACATGAGCTTGTATGCCTTGGTGGATGTGATCATCTCCTCGAGCTGCTCCTCTGTCATGGGCACGTGTGCCTGCGAGATCTCCCTGAGGATCTCGACGTATATTCCTCCGAGTCCGAAGGACACGACGGGTCCGAACTGGGAATCGCGGATCATCGAGAGGATGACCTCCTGACCGGAGACCATCTGCTGGATGGAGACTCCGTCGATCTTCGCTCCTGGCACGTTCTTCGTGCATGAGTCCATGATCTTGGTGTATGCGGCCCTGGCCTCGTCGGCGCTCTTGACGCCTACGACGACTCCGCCCACGTCGGTCTTGTGCTTGATGTCGGGGGACACGATCTTCATCACCACAGGGTAACCGATCCTGTCGCTCTCCTTAGCGGCCTCGTCCGCGGAGTTGACTGTCGCCTCTCCGGGTGCGGGGATTCCGTACGCCTTGAGGATCTCCTTTCCTTCCGACTCGGACAGCGAGTCCCTGCCCTCTGCCTTCGCGGCGTCGATGATCTTCTTCGCAGCCTCCCTTCCGCCGTTCTTGACCTCGGGGTATGCCATGGGGGTGTGGCTCTTCTGCTTGTTGATCGTGTATGTCCTCAGCACGTCGAGGGCGTGGATGGCCCTGTCGGGTGTGGGGTATGTGGGGATTCCGGCCTCCTTGAGGTATGCGTTGGCCTTGTCGCACTTGTGCCCTCCTGCGAAGCAGACGACGAACGGGACCGGGATCTGGTCCTTGATCTCGACGATGGACTGGGCGACCGCCTCCAGGTCCGCTGTATCGAGGGGGGATCCCATGATGACCAGCGCACCGACCTCGGGGTCGTGGGAGAGGATGTCGATTACCTCTTTGAAGTACTCGGGCTTGGCGTCTCCGCGGATGTCGATGGGGTTCGTGACTCCTGCGACGGTGGGGACCCTCGTCCTGATCTCCTTGATGGTCTCGTCGGAGAACTTGACTGCATATACCTCCTTGGCGTCGAATGCCGCATCGGCGGACATGACTCCGAGCCCTCCGGCGTTGGTGATGATTCCGAGTCCGCTCTTCTTCATCTCGTCGCATCCGCTGAACACGTTGAGGACGTCGAACATGTCCTCGAGTGTGGATGCCCTGTAGACGTTGAGCTTCTTGAATATGACATTGTTGACCGCGTCGGCCCCTGCCAGCGATCCCGTGTGCGAGGATGCCGCTGCGGCTCCGGCCTGGGTCCTTCCGGACTTGTAGACGACGATAGGCTTCTCGACGGGCATGTTCTCGATAGCGCTGACGAACCTGTGGCCGTTGGAGATTCCCTCGCAGTACATTCCGATCACCTTGGTGTTGGGGTCCTCGGAGATCTCGGGGATGATGTCGGCCTCGTCGAGGTCGGCCTTGTTACCGAACGTGACGAAGTTGGCGATTCCGATCTTGTTGAAGTATGCCCAGTCGATGATCGATGATCCGACCGCTCCGGACTGGGAGAAGATGGAGATGTGTCCCTTACGGGGGAGAAGGTGGGCGAATGTTGCGTTGACTCCTGCCCAGGGGTTCATGTTACCGAAGCAGTTGGGTCCAAAGATCCTGACGTCGGCCTCCTTGGCCGCCGCGACGAGCTTCTGCTCGAGGATCTTTCCCTCGGGGCTGTCCTCCTTGAATCCTGCCGTGAGGATGGTCGCGCAGTGGCAGCCGTTCTTCTTCAGGTTGGCCATCTCGTCGGGGACGAAGGCCGCCTTGATCGAGATGACTGCGAGGTCGACGGGCTCGGGGACCTCTGTGATCGATGTGTAGGCCTTGAGGCCCTGGATCTCCCCGCCTTTGGGGTTGACGGGGTACAGGTGTCCGGTGAAACCTGCGTTGATCATGTTCTTGAGAAGCATTCCACCTAGCTTAGTCTCATCGTTCGATGCACCGATGACGGCTACAACCTTGGGTGTCAGTAGTCCTTTCATGCGTGGTAATCTTTGAGCTATATTATAATACTTTACAAGGTGGACGTTTGAAACTGTCAATTTACATAATATTTGAAACGGTTTTCGTAGAAAATTAATGGAATTTCTATGAATTTAGTAGTAATCGTCGTATGTCTAACAAAAATGACATAAATTGCCCCTTTCAAGGGGCATGTATTCGTCCATCGTCGTAATCATTGAACGACGCTCGGGCCATCCATATAGATAATCTCTAGACGCGTCAAGCCTCCGAGTCGTCATCGATGAACCTTATCGAGACATCCCTCTTGAGACCGAGGTCGCCTGCAACCTCGATGGCCTTGATCATCGCCGACGGGACCGGGCATGCAGTATGAGGTATCGGGGCCTCCTGCGCCAACTTGTACACCTCTGACTTGTAGAACTCGGATTCCACCTCTGAATACGGGGAGATGGGCTCGAGGCGCCATGACATCTTGAGGATGTTCGGGCAGTCGCTCTTGATGTCCAGCTCGACCATGCCGATGTCGTTCGTCCTAGCGGTGATGATCGTCTTCATCTTGCATACGCCTGCATCGACACATACTTTGCAATCAGTCATGTTACCACTGTTAACAGGATTGCCGAAGATATAATGATATCCGATTACTCGTCGCGGTACTCGACGTCGAACGCCTGGAGGATGCGCATCTGCTTGTCCGACAGGAACGTGTCCTGTCCCTTCTTCGAGCCGGGGGTGCGCACGGTCTTTATGCTTGACAGCTCCATGACCATCTCCTTGTAGTTCATCGAGGTGTTGAGCTTCTTGGAGTTCATCACGTTCAGGACCCCTATTCTCAGGATCAGGGAGAGGAACTGGAGGAAGATACGGCTCAGGTAGTTGGTCTGGGTGTAGAGGTTCAGCGCGGTGTTGTCGTACTCGTTCCTGATGGAGCTGAACATCTTGGAGACTGTGTTCTTCTGAAGGAACGGGACGATCGCGGTGGCCGGGTTGCGGGTGAAGTTGGATATCAGCACATTGTAGCCGAGGAACTTGTCGTGGTGCATGATCGCCTCGCTGTTCAGCTCCACGTTCTTCCTCCCGAACTCATCCTCCTTTATTATCAGGAACCGGTCGTAGAGGTCCTGATGCTGCGGCTTCATCTTGTCCATCTCCACCTCGTACTTGCATATGTTTATGATCGAGATGAAGGCCGACAGGTCGTTGACGGCCTGGTTGGGGTCGAAGAAGATGTGAACATAGTACCTCCTCCCGTTGACGTGCTGCATGTACGTCTCGAGGAACAGAGGGGTCCCGAGTATGATCCTGTAGTTGGCGGGATTGGTCATCGAAGGCTCCGATTTCAGGACAAGGTCCCTCACGAACTCGTTCTCCGGATACGTGCGGATGGTGATGTTGCTGTTCGCATACGGGATCAGGGACGGGTCGACGGCATCCCCGCGCGTCTCGTCCATGAACGACGAGAGCCTGCTGAAGCTTCCTGGATAGACATCGTAATCCCCGATCTCATGGCCGGTGGCTAGATTCGAGAGCTGATAGCATATCGGTATGTTGTTCCTGGTGGAGAAGTATATCGTCAGCTTCAGGTTGTTGTCGAAATCGTTCTCCAGCATATCGAAGTCCCTGCTGTACTGTGAGAGGTCCACCTTCGAACCGCCGAAATCTATGGAGGATGTGAAGGTCTCCTCCGGCTGAAGGCGCAGCTTCCACAGTGTGAAGAACAGGGATATCCCGTTGGAGTTTATGGATGAGAGGAGGTCGTTGATGACATTGGAGGTCAGAATCTGGTTGTACGGCGTCTTATGGTTCTCGGACCACTGCTTGCAGAACGAGAGCTCGGCCCTGGTAGCCACCAGATAGTATACCACCGAGAGCATCTTCTTCCAGTCGTCGGGGAACGCCATCTTCATCGTCTCGGTCAGCTTGAGGTCCTCTGATACCTTGTCGAACACTGCGCACAGGTATCTTGACTTGACCGTCGGGCTCTCCCTGAACCTCGCCTTCCTGTTCGGGACGATCTCCCCGGTCTCCGGATCGACATGCCCGATGCACCTGCGCTTGTACACGGTCTTCTTCTTCTCGGGATCCCAGACGGATTCGTTGAGATAAGCGTAGACCGTATTGGACTTCGGATTCTTCAAGTAGACGATGGATGACATCCATGTTGTATAATTTTTTAATTATACAAATAGTTATCCAATTATACAATACACAATGATGATTTGTCAACATTATTTATCGTGATTATTTCTCGTATCCAGCATTGGAATAGTAAATTATTATTTCCTTTCAGTGGATGATTCATTCATCCATGGATGAATAACGAAAGTTTTAAATTTGTTATAACAAAAGTATCGACTTTTGATTTTGAGACAGGTTATAAACCTAGTCATCTTGGTATCATTCAACACAGGTGGTAAAGTGTTAAGCAAGGAAGGAGCAGATTTCACAAAGATCCTCAGGCGTTACGACATCGAAACACAGGTCTCAATGACACCTGAAGAAATGGCAAAGAAACTTTTGCCTACAGATGAAGTCTTTAAGAAAGTAGCAGAAGAAGTTCTCTATATGAGATTCAAGACCGTCGGCCCCGTTGTAATGGAGGCACTCAAGCAGAGGAACCCTCTCGACGTCATCAACAACGGACTCGTCGCAGGAATGGAGTGCGTCGCAAAGCTGTACGCAGAGCACGTCTACTACCTCCCTGAGATCATGATGGCCGCGAAGACCATGGAGATCGGAATCGCAATCGCAGAGAAACAGGTCCCCGGCGGAAGAGAGAGCAAGGGAACTGTCGTCATGCACGCAGCAGAGGGAGACCCCCACGACATCGGAAAGAACATCGCAGCCGTCATGGTCAGATCCTCCGGATACACCGTCGTCGACATGGGACGTGACGTACCTATCGTCGACTTCATCGCAAAGGTCGAGGAAGTCAAGCCCCTGTTCGCAAGCGGAACAGCCCTCATGACCACAACCATGTCCGCCTTCCCCGCAGAGGCAAAGATCCTCAAGGAGAAGGGAATCGAGATCCCCCTCATGGGATGCGGAGGAGCAGTCAACAGGGAGTACGCGAACTCCTACGACCTCGGAATCTACTCCGAGAAGGCACCTCAGACCCCCTTGATCGCCGAGAAGATCAGGCAGGGATACACATGGAAACAGGTTAGAGACGAATGGGACGCTATTGTAGGAGGTCAGTGAGATGGCAGTAACAAGATACACAAAGATGGCATACGACAGTGCAGACGACTTGGTTTTCGGATACTCCAAGAGCCCCGTTTCCTACGGATTCGGACTCAAGATCGGAGCAGGATACGTCATCCCCGAGATCAACTACGCACCCAGGCCCGGAACCGAGAAGGATCCCGAGAGGCTCAGAAAGGAGTACGTCGACTACATCTCCAAGGACATCCTCGAGAGGGCAATCACAGTCGGATTCCCCAACGTCCAGCTCGAGACCGAGTGGGTCTCCCAGATGAACCAGGCAAAGCTCTCGGCACCCGTCGTCGCAGGACAGCAAGAGATCTGCGAGAAGTACCACGAGGAGTACGGACTCAACTGCGGTACCAGGCAGACAATCCCCGACCAGCGTGAGGCAGACCACGGACTCAGGCCCGGAATGGACTCAGCCCACTCCTACCCCGAGAAGCTGTTCGAGTGTGCGGACATCGCATGTGAGAACGGATGCAACAACCTCTCCATCGAGTCAGTCGGAGGAAAGGAGTTCGCAGACTACGCCGTCACCAACGGAGACATCGTCGCATTCCTCTTCGGAGTCGGATACCTCGGATCCATCGACATGACATGGCTCTGGGAGCAGCTCGTCGACATCGCAAAGAAGAACCACTGCGTAGCAGGAGGAGACACCAACTGTTCAGGAGCGAACGTCTCCATGTTCATGGCAGGAGGAATGATGGACCAGGATGTCCAGAGGACCTTCTCGGCAGTCACCCGTGCAATCTCCGCGGCAAGGACACTCTGCGCCTGGGAAGCAGGAGCAGTCGGACCCGACAAGGACTGCGGATACGAGGGACCCATCGTCAAGGCGATCGCAGGAAAGCCCACCGCACAGGAGGGAAAGAACTGCCAGTGCGCACACTGCGATCTCCAGGGTAACCTCATCGCACAGTGCTGCGACCTCTGGTCCAACGAGTCCGTCGAGTACCACCCCGAGTTCGGAGGAACATCGGTCCAGTGCTGGTTCGGATCCATCGGATACGAGGCCTCACTCATGAACACCGCTATCCAGCTCAAGCAGGAGAAGACCCTCAGGGACATGTACATGTACTCTGACAGGTACAGAGGCCCCGAGGCATACATCCTCGCATACGACCACGCATACGAGATCGGAAAGGCAATCGCCGAGTACGGAGACAACCTGTACCTCAGGTCCAAGGCAGCCGGAATGAAGGCAGTCGAGATCCTCCTCAAGGGCTACGAGTCCAAGGAGCTCGGCCTCACCACCAAGCAGCTCGAGACCCTCCAGGACATCAACAAGAAGCTGTCCGCACTCCCCGATGAGGAGGACAAGTTCGTTGAGTGGGCCATCAAGGAGTACAAGGACACCGTCCCCAACTTCAACATGAAGAACTACGGACTCTGAAACGAATAACCGTTAAACCCCACACCGGCAGAGGTACCTCCCCTCTGCCGGACCAATATTTATCCTACCCGAAACAGTTTACCAATCATTCCCTGAAGGTTATAGAATGAGTTACGGAATCTCTCTGGACATCGGTACAAGCGGAACCAGGGGCCACGCGGTTGACCTCTCGGACGGAAGAATAATCTCCACATCGGTGACGGAATGCCACCCGCTTCCGGGTGCGAACATCATGGATCACCTCACGTTCTGCATCAACAACGGCGTGGATACCGCCCACAGGATCCTGATGGATACGGTCAACAAGCTCATCGCGACCTTCGGCATCGATCTCAAGGAGGTCGAGAGGGTGAGCATATGCGGGAACCCGATACAGCTCTCGCTCTTCCAGGGGATACCCGTCGATGATCTGGCCTTCGCCGGGGAGAACGCCCACAAGGCAAGGGGCATCGTGGATCAGAAGAGGGATGCGGGGGTCTTCAACGCCGCCGACGTCGGGCTCAACGTCAGGGATAACTGCGAGCTGCTTGTCCCGCCTGCCATAAGGCATGAGATCGGAGCCGATGCGCTGGCTATGATGTACAAGAGCGGTTTCCTGGAGCAGAAGGAGAACTGCCTCGTGACCGACTACGGTACCAATGCCGAGATGGCCCTGAAGATCGGCGATGAGATCTACACGGGTTCCGCGGCTGCAGGGCCGGCCATGGAAGGCCAGTCCATCAAATACGGTATGCTCGCCGGACCCGGCGCCATATCCGATCTGGAATACGATTTCCAATACATCTGCAAGGTCCTCGATGACGACATCCTCCCCCAGAACGGGGACAGGGTGGACTTCGGACTCGAGACCGTTGTGCCCGAGGGGCCCATGAGCGGTAAGGCAAAGGGTATCACGGGTACGGGAGTCATAGCAGCGGTCGCTGCAGCCATGGACTCCCACCTCTGGAGGAAGGGCAAGCTCATGACATCGGACGGGCTGCTGCATCTCCAGGACGGAGTCTACATCGACTCCCATGACATCTCCGAGGCTCTCAAGGCCATAGGTGCCATGAGGGCAGGCCACTTCACTCTCCTGGAACATGCCGGGATCAAGTTCGACGAGCTCGACATAATGTACATGGCCGGTGCGTCCGGAACATATGTGGACGCGGTCAAAGCAAGAGAGGTCGGACTGCTTCCGCCCTCCTGCAGCACCATCTACCAGTATGGTAACACATCCCTCGCCATGGCGACCGACATCCTGAAGGACCCGGAGCTGCTCGACGAGCTCCAGGACATAGCCAACGGGATCAGGGCGAACCACATCATGTTCGCCGGGGACAAGATCTTCGAGCAGATCTACACCCAGGAGCTCGCCGTCTGCGACGAGGGCATGAGCATGGAGATGTACAACAGGAACAACGCCCTCGCAGGCATACAGGAGCTTCCCAGGCCGAAAGGACACCCCACGGTCCACAGGATGGTGAAGCGTGACATCCCCGACCTCGGAGAGAAGGGACTGCACATCCTCCACGACATCGGTACGGAGCTCCGCGGATACATGGACGGGTGCATCGGATGCAAGAAGTGCGAGCAGGAATGCCCGGAGCATGCGCTCACGGTCAAGGATGACAACGAGATAGTCGTCAAGACCAAGAACTGCCTGGGGACCGCCTGCTACAGATGCCAGTTCAGCTGTCCGAAGAAAGTCTACAAATACGATTCGCTCAGATTGGCATAAGCGGTGTTCGTATGCACGTGTTCATAGTCGGAGGATTCCTGGGAAGCGGTAAGACCACCGTGCTCCTGAGTCTCGCGAAGCTCTACACCGGAGAGGGGAAGAAGGTGGCGATAATCGTCAACGAATCCGGAGAGGTAGGGGTGGACGGTGCCACGATTAAGGCAGAGGGGCTGAGCGCCACGGAGCTTCCGGAAGGATGCATATGCTGCAGCCTCGTAGGCTCCCTTCAGGCCACTCTGAGGGAGATCAAAAGGGATGTCGACCCCGACATACTTATCATCGAACCGACAGGTCTGGCACTCCCCCATAAGGTCAAGCAGTTCGTCCATACATCCATGATAGAGGAGGACTCCTGCTCCATCATCGGGTTGGCCGATGCCGAGCGCTTCGACATCCTCATCGAGAAGAAGGAGAACTTCTACAAGATGCAGATGAGCGGTTCGGACATCATCCTGATCAACAAGTCGGATATCGCCTCGAAGGAGACGGTCGACCGCATCACATCCTGGTTCTCCCGCAACTATCCTGCGAAACCTGTGTTCCCTGTGTCCGCCAGGACGGGAGAGGGCATGGATGCCCTCTATAGATTCACCGAATCAAGATGATCTCAGAGCCGCGAGGCTCTGTCCCTCTTTATATACTAATTGCGAAGATACCATCCTGCCGTACCAGCGAAGGGGCGCGAACAGTGACCGCCATGTGCATGGGACGGCGTACAGCGGCCTCATCCCAACTTTGTTGGGCTCCCGTGGGAGTTCGTGACGCGTCGTCACAGCGATGACCGGGGGTCAACGTGGGGTCCGACACATACCCCCGGTGTAAGTCAGTGCTCCGAGATCGGCGTCATCGTCGTAACCATGAAAGAGTGTGTTAGCACTCGGGGGACAATGCCTTCCAAGGGCTCAGGCCCAGTTTTCCTATCTCCGACAGCAGCCTTTCGCTCCCGGGATACTCCTCCACCCTCTTCAGATACTCGGAGTTCATCCGCCTCGGACCCTCCAGCAGGGAGCCCTGCTGCATCTTCACGATCTGCATGTACATGCAGAAATCCAGGATCTCGTCGTCGACCTCGGCACGGTCGAGCCTTGTGTTTATGACGATGCTCCTCATCAGACCGCTCGCATGCCCGGCGCAGTCCCCCAACCCTACAGGAAGCCACCCGTAGTACAGATTGTCCGGGATCCCCTCGATCAGCTCCTCAGATACCAGGCTCTTCACCGACCTCCTGAGATCCTTGTACATGCCCACGGGGGAAGCCGATGCGCATCCGAGCCTGGACACGTACACGGGCTGGTTCTCCCTGATGAAGTCCTCCGACTCCAGATACGCTATGACCGAATCGTCGTATGGCGTATCGGCATCTTCGTGAAGCCTGCTGAATATCGTGTTCGCAAGAGAAGACAGCACCTCTTCCGGGGCATCCTTCAGATAATCTGTGACCCAGAATTCCACGGTCCTGTTCTGACGGGTCCATTTGATCTTCAGCTCGCTGCATTTCACGAATGTCGCGTCGACATGGCGGTATCCGAACCTCTCTCCCGCCTCCGCGAATATCCTTCCAACATCGGTTTCTCTTTCCATTTCTATTCCCTGCGACGATGCGCAAATATCATACGTTCCACCCCCGTAATTTAAAGATGATATTTACGTGCAAGTTGCACTCCCATCCTAACGTTTTTAGGCAGAGAACAACCTCTTTCGCTCATGCAGGAAGATCCCGAACTACGTGCGATCACAGATAAGATCCTCAAGGCCACCGAAGAGAAATACGGTTTCATCCCGGTATCGAACAAGGTCCTGAGCGTCCGTCCGGACATGTTCGTCCCCTCGGCGGACTTCAGCAAATGCATCCTCGACAGGGAGGACGGGGCAGTCCCCAGGAAGGACAGGTTCCTCCTCGCTGTGTCGGCGGCGGCAGCCGTCGGAGGGGAGCACTGCCTCAAGGTACAGATCAAGCATGCCAGGGAGGCTGGGGCATCAAGGGATGAGATCCTTGAGAGCATCATGATCGGCTCGTACATGTCCATGACTAGATCGCAATCATATGCTCTTAGAGCATATGCGGACGAATTTAACATCGAGTACTGACGAAGTACCGTACACAAGTATTATAAAAACGACCTTGTTAAAGGAAGCTGATACCAATGGTAACAATCACAGCGGATGCAGAGAAGTTCATCACCGATCTGCTCGATAAGAACCAGAAGACCGGATACGGAATCAAGATCTACGTCGCAGGCTTCGCATGCTCCGGACCTCAGTTCGGAATGTCATTCCAGGAGAAGGAGGCCGACGGAGACATCATCGATGATACCGCAAAGGGATTCAAGATGTACTACGACGAGGAGACCAAGAAGGAGCTCGACGAGTGCGTCATCGAATTCATCGACGATCCCAACTTCGGAACGGGACTTACCATTAAGAACCCCAACTTCAACGGCTGCGCCTCCTGCGGCGGCGGATGCCACTAAACATGTCAAGGGCCTTCGGGCCCATCCTTTTTCCTTATCGAAACCCCCATCCTAACATACTTATTGCGATTATCCTTTGCAGTTATCAATGAAGTATATCGTCCACCCCTGCATCAAGCCGGACACGGTGGAGGAGCGCAGTTACCAGACCAGCATGGTCAAGGGTTGTCTCACGTCGAACTCGCTCCTCATTCTGCCCACCGGACTGGGAAAGACGATAGTAGCGCTGTACGTCGCAGCGGAGTACGTCTCCAAGGGAAAGGTCATGATCCTGGCCCCTACGAAACCCCTGCTGGACCAGCACAAGGGGACCTTCGAGGAGCTGATGGTCGGGCACAGCGTGTGCGTAGTGAGCGGAGAGGTCGACCAGAAGAAGAGGGCGGAGCTCATCGCAGGGAACGATGTCATCATCGGGACGCCTCAGACCATATGCAACGACCTGGAATCTGGAAGATACAATCTCGACGGGTTCTCGCTCATAATCTACGACGAGGCGCACAGGGGTGTCGGCGATTACGCTTACGTCCGTGTCGCCGAGTACTGCCACAAGGGCATGCGCTCCATCGGCATGACCGCTTCCCCGGGAGCGAACATGAACAGGATCAAGGAGGTCTGCCTGAACCTCGACCTCAGGAGGATCGATGCGAGGACGGAGGACGACAGGGATGTCGCCCCCTATGTGCACGACACATACATCATCCATCTCACCGTCAATCTCCCCGAGGAACTCCTCAAGATCGTCGATCTCCTGAAGAAGGAACTCGGCAAATACGTGCAGGAGATGGTCTCCCTGAAGCTCACGGTCCCCGGAAGGCCCCCCTCCAGGAAACACTTCCTCGATATCCAAAGGACGTTGCAGATGAGGCTCAACGGAGGGGAGAAGACCGCATACGTCTACAGGGGCCTGGCACTGACCTCCATGAGCATGAAGCTGTACCATGCAATCATGCTGGCGGAGACACAGGGGATCACCCCGCTGAAGATCTATCTCGCTAAGCTGGAGGCCGAGGCCGACCAGGATAAGGGCGGGAGGAGCGCCAAGGATGTCACCGGAAGGAAGGAATACCTCGATATGAGGAAGATCGTGGATTCCACCAAGGTCGAGCATCCGAAGGTCTCCAAGGTCATGTCCATCGTCAGCAAGACGCTCTACGACGAGCCTGATTCCAAGGTGATGGTGTTCACACAGTACAGGGATACCTGCGAGATGATCGCCAACAAGCTATCGGCGGTGGAGAACGCCCGCGTGGGGATGCTCATCGGACAGTCCGGTAAGGGCCTGAAGCAGAAGCAGCAGATAGAGCTCCTGGAGAAGCTCCGCAGCGGAGAGGTCAATGTGATCGTGTCGACATCCGTAGGCGAGGAGGGATTGGATATCTCGAGCACCAACGCGGTCATCTTCTACGAGCCCATCCCGTCAGAGATACGCACCATCCAAAGGAGAGGCCGTACCGGAAGGAAGAACGACGGGGATGTCTATGTGCTGATAGCCAAGGACACCATGGACGAGGCCGCCGAGAGCACCAGCAAGCGCAAGGAGGAGAACATGCGCGCCAACATCGAGAGGCTCAACCAGGAATTGAGCAGGGGCCATGGCTTCTTCCCCGACAGCTCTCAGAGAAGCCTCGACGGGTTCTGAAAATAATTATTATCAGCATAGGCGATGGGGAATCCCATGTTGTATTCCGAGCTCGCAGACACGTTCGACAGACTGGAGGCCACGGGCAGCCGTCTCGAGATGACCACCATCCTAGCGGAATTCATCAAGCGTGTCGACAGGAAGGAGCTCAGGAACATAATCTACCTGTCCCAAGGGAAGCTGCATCCCGATTTCGTAGCGAAGGAGCTGGGCATGGCAGACAGGCTCGTCCTCAAGGCGATATCGTTCACGTCCGGAACACCCGAATCCAAGGCCGAGGAGCTGTGGATCAAGACCGGCGACCCCGGAGAGGTGGCGGAGAAGCTCATCTCCAAGAAGAAGCAGATGACGCTCTTCGCCGAGGAGCTCACGGTGGACAGGGTATACAAAGGCCTGACAGCCATCCAGGATGCCGAGGGCAAGGATTCGCAGGACAAGAAGATGAAGCTCCTGGCCAACATGCTCCACGATTCAGGCCCCGTCGAGGCCCGCTATCTATGCAGAATCGTCACCGGGCGGATGAGGGTCGGAGCGGGGGATATGACGATACTCGACGCTCTCGCCGAGGCATTCGCCACCAAGGAGGACAGACCTGCAATAGAGAGGGCGTTCAACATCACATGCGACATCGGTTTCGTCGCCGAGACCATCGCCAACGGCGGAATGGATGCCATCAATCAGATCAAGGTCCAGATCGGGAACCCCATCAAGGTCATGCTGGCAGAACGTCTGCCCTCGGTTTCCGAGGTCGTCGCCAAGATGGGCGGGAAATGCGCCATCGAGTACAAGTACGACGGTATCAGGGTGCAGGCGCACATCGGAAAGGAGTCGGTCAAGCTGTACTCGAGGAGGCTGGAGGACCTCACCCATAACTTCCCCGACATAGCCGAGGCCCTGCGCGAGAGATGCAGGCACGAGGAGGTCATCATCGAGGGCGAATGCGTGGCTGTCGATCCGGAGACCGGCTACATGCTCCCGTTCCAGGCCGTCACCCACCGCAGGAAGAAGCACGGCATGGACGAGGCTGTCAAGGAGGTCAGCGTCCGCATATTCATGTTCGACATCCTCTACCGCGACGGGGAGGACATGACCAACGTGCCCTACCTCGACAGGAGGTCAGAGCTCGAGAAGACGTTCGAGATAGGCGACAAGGTGCAGATGACCACCATGAGGCTCGTCAACAGCCCCGGGGAGGGGGAGGAGTTCTTCGCCAATGCCGTTGCCGCCAGATGCGAGGGAATCATGGCCAAGTCCACATCGCCCGAATCCATATACAGGGCAGGGTCCAGAGGATTCCTCTGGATCAAGTACAAGAAGGACTATCAGCAGGCGCTCACCGATTCCTTCGACCTGTCCGTCGTGGGAGCGTTCTACGGGATGGGAAAAAGAGCAGGCAAGTACGGTGCACTCCTGATGGCCGCTTTCAACGAGGACTCCGGAAGGTTCGAGACCGTCTGCAAGCTCGGAACCGGATTCGACGATGCGTTCCTCGATTCGATGCCTGAGCTGCTCAACTCAGGACTATCTGAGAGCAAACCGCGTCTTGTGGATGCCGAGATGATACCTGACGTGTGGTTCAATCCGACCACAGTACTCGAAGTTGTTGCTGCCGAGATCACCCTCAGCCCCATCCACACAGCCGCCAAGGGCGTCCTGAAGGAGGATGCGGGACTTGGGATAAGGTTCCCGAGGTTCACCGGAAGGGTCAGGGACGACAAGGCCCCGGAGCAATGCACCACCGTTGGCGAGATCATCGAGATGTACGAGATGCAGGCCCACGATTCCGACGGGCTCTCTGAGTGATCGTCCCGCTCTAATGTTCCAAGAGCAGTCTGCTTGTCCCGCCAGAGACACCCCCGTCCCTGTAGGCACAAACCTCGGTTTTCCAAAAGGGACACGTTTAAGAACAGAAGGTCATACGCAATTTTTGTGGTAATGGATTCGCTTACTCCGGAACAAAGAATGAAGGCGGCCGCATCCACGGATGCAGAGACCGTGATGCAGCAGTACGACAGCAGGATCGAGGGTCACTACAACGAGGAACTGACCACATCCCGTATCAAGTACGGTGAGAACATAGTCTCCGATCACAACACCCATGTGATGCTCAGGAGACTCTATCACGCCTTCGCAAACGTATTCATCATTACACTTGCGATCATCGATATCATCTGGATGGTCCCCGGTCTCGGTTACGAGGTGGGGGAGGATCCCGATTATACATACTTCTTCATCCTGACCACCCTGATCCTGGTCAGCGGTACCATGACGTTCATCCAGGAGACCCGCAGCAGCAAGGCCGCTGCCAAGCTGGTCAACATGGTCACGACCATCATCACTGTCCGGCGTGAGAACGTCGAGACCGAGGTCGACTCCATAGACCTTGTCGCCGGGGACATCCTCATCCTCGACACCGGGGACATCATCCCCGCCGATGTCAGGATCATCAAATCCAACCACCTGAAGGTGGACCAGTCATCGCTTACCGGGGAATCCGAAGCCGTTACCAAGTATTCCGAGCCTCTCCAGCCCACGGGAAGCATCCTCGAGTGCAACAACATGGCCTTCATGGGGACATCCGTCATGGAAGGTTCCGCTGAGGCGGTAGTCATCACCGTCGGTGACGACACCGTCATCGGGAACATGGCAGAGAAGCTCTCTGTCAGCTCCGCCAAGACGATGTACGACAAGGGAAGCAGGGCCATCGTCATGGTCCTGCTCAAGCTCATGTTCTTCACAGTGCCTCCTGTCTTCCTCATCATGCTCGCGAAGGCATACTTCAACGGAGACATGGATGTCACCCACATCATGGCCGCTGTGACGTTCGCGCTCACCCTCGCCATCGGGCTCATGCCGGAGATGCTTGCCACCATCGTGTCCACGAACCTTGCGAAGGGATCCATAGAGATGTCGAAGAAGAAGGTCATCGTGAAGGACGTCAACGCCATCCAGAACTTCGGTGCGATGGACGTCCTGTGCTCCGATAAGACCGGAACGCTGACCGAGAACAGGATCTCGGTAGAGGCCAACAACGACATCTACGGCACTCCGAGCACGCTCGTTGAGAGGCTCGTGTGCCTGAACAGCACCAAGCTCACATCCGCCACGAACCAGATCGACTGGGCCATCCAGGAGCATGCCGAGAACGAGTACCTGATGGAGGAGCTGGACGATTACCAGTGGGTAGGCGACGTCCCGTTCGACTTCGTCCGCAGGAGAGCCACGGTCGTCGTCAGGAAGGGCGAGGAGGTCAACCTGATGATCACCAAGGGTGCCGTTCCCGAGATCCTCTCCATATCCACCAGATATCTGGATGAGAACGGGGACATCCAGGACCTTGACGATTCCACGGTCAGCAAGATCCTCGGACTCGTCGAATGGTACAGCAACAAGGGGATGCGTGTCCTCGGAGTCACGCACAAGTACTTCCCTGCCGGGCAGACCGACTTCTCGCCCGAGGATGAATACGAGCAGACCTTCGCGGGATTCGTCGTTTTCACAGACCCTGTCAAGAAGACAGCAAAAGGGGCCATCAAGGACCTTGCGGATTACGGTATCAGAGTGAAAGTCCTCACCGGAGACAACGAGTACGTAACGCGCTACGTCTGCGACCAGATAGGGATCAAATGCGACGTCATGGAGAAGGACATCTCCTCCATCGAGGAGCTGTCCGTCATGGAAGGGGGGTCCCGCATCATCACCGGACCCCAGATCGACGAGCTCTCCGACGAGGAGCTCAGGAATGTCGTGGAGACCAACGATGTGTTCGTAAGACTCACTCCTGAGAACAAATCCCGTATAGTCGTCGCACTCCGTGCCAACGACCACTGCGTCGGACTGATGGGTGACGGTATCAACGATGTCCTCGCCATGAAGAACGCCGACGTCAGCATCTCCGTGGACACCGGAACCGACATCGCCAAGGAGACCGCCAGCATGATCCTCCTCGAGAAGGACCTGGGCATCCTCAAGAACGGTGCCATCGAGGGAAGGAAGGTCTACGTCAACTCCATCAAGTACGTGAAGATGATCGGATCCATCAACTTCGGTTACATGTTCTCGCTCATCATGGCCACGCTGCTGTTCAACTTCAGCCCCATGGGAGCGATGATGATCCTGATCTTCAACCTGATCAACGACTTCGCCTGCCTCATCATCCCGTGGGACAGGGTCGAGGACGAGTTCGTCAAGGAACCGCGGAGATGGGATGCCATCAACCTGAAGCAGGTCATGTTCCATTACGGACCGATGTGCCCGATAACGGATATCCTCACATGGGCGTTCATGATCTTCGTCGTTTTCACCTCATTGGACGCGAGCCTCATCTGCGATGCAGACGGGGTGAACATGGGATTCGGCGACAGCTACGGAAGCATCGCGGACGTCATCCTCGCTAGGGAGAACCTCGAGGGAACGAATGCGGAGGCATGGTTCCAGGCAATATGGGTCATAGAGCAGTATTGGATGCAGGTATGGGCCATCCACATCGTGCGTACCAACAAGCTGCCCTTCTTCCAGTCCTGGTCATGCAAGGCGCTGGTCATCTCCGCGATAGCCGCTCTTATCATCGGAACCCTCCTGCCGTTCTCCGACGGGCTCTGGGAGATGATCTCCGTGTTCCCCGCGGAATACTACAGAGAGGTGTTCATCGAGCAGATCGCACCCATCGCCATGATATGGATGCCGATCATCGCATGCGTCTACTTCTTCGGTAGCCATCTGGTGAAGAAGCGGATGCTGAAGACGCGCGGATACTTCGCCTGCTGAAACGATTTCACGCCGGGGGACCTCCCCCGGCATCACTTTTATATCATCTACCCAATCAGCATCCGATGCTCTCATTGGAACTGAGATTCGAATACCCCGACACCAAGACGGCCGAGACCGTCCTGAGGTCCCTGAGCCCCGACAACGAGGGCTATGTCGAATCGAGGATAGAGGGGAACAGGCTCATCTTCAGCATCGAGGCGGATAACGCGGGTACCATGAGGAACACAGCGGACGATCTCATCGCATGCATCAAGATAGCCGAGGAGACGATAGGTCTCGGCTCATCCCCATAATTTATATCGGACGTTCTTTTATCGGACATCGTGGGCCTGTGGGGTAGCTTGGTATCCTTGTGGCTTCGGGAGCCATTGACTCCGGTTCAAATCCGGGCAGGCCCACTCATCCCGTTCTTCTGAGAATCATTATGTCAATCGATGGACAGGCTCTTTGATAGGAGCCCTTTCTTGGCCTCGAGAGATACAGTCCTATCACCTTTGACGGTTATCTCCTTCTTCGTCTCGAGATTGGCGCTCGGGCATCTGAAGACGAAAGTATGGTCGCCCTTCGGCACCAAAGCGCGGTACCTCTCCATCCCTCCGAGCCTGAAGGTCAGGTCGTCGATGGTGAGCTCGCACTTCCAGTTGAACACCATGGACGTCCATCTCACCTCCAGCAGGACCGAGTCGGATGGGTGTGACCTGAGGATCCTATCCGCATTCGCATATGCGGCATCCCTCTCCGATGCCCTCGGAGCGCAGTTGCCCTTCATGAGCCAGATGGCAGGATCATTGGGATTCTTCTCCGCCTGTTCGGACAGAAGCCTGAAGGCCTCGCTGCTGTCTCCCGAGCAGAAGAAATCCTTCGCCGCGCCGGGATCGACGGATGGATTCTCATCCGCCCTGACGGACATGCCGCAGAATTTGCATGTGACATATCCCGCACCGTTCATCAGGGTCAGCGGCGCACCGCACCCCGGACAGATGGAATCTACCATGTCTATCCTATACTTGACTAAGTACAAATAGTGTCCCGACGATTTCAATTCCGATTACCATGGGAATCGATTTTGATACCGATATCGCAATCGACCTTACTCAGATCGATACTAAAGATGTCAACAAGAACGTTTACGCTATGCTCGTAGAGGGCGAGGAGGTCGTCGACGCATTCAAGACCGTCAGGGACCAGCTCATCTTCACCAACAAGAGGATCATCTCCGTCGATGTGAAGGGAATCACCGGAAAGAAGCAGTTCATCCAGGTAATGCCCTACAAGATGGTGCAGTACTTCACCGTCCAGACCGTCGGATTCATGGAGCTCATCCCCGATGCTGAGCTCGACCTCTACTTCTCCAACGGCCACAAGGGTCACTTCGAGTTCAGGGGAAAATGCAAGGTCCTCGAGATCGGAAAGACCATCGCCAGATACTGTCTTGAGATCTGAAGACCGTCAAACATAAGAGCGGGCCATAGGCCTTGCTCACTTTTTGTAAACAATATTCTATCAATTTTTTATGCTCATTTTGATGCAAACACTGATTATAGAACGAACAATCTTTGAAATAACGGTTCTGAAAACATATATGGTGTAGCACAAATGGTTTAATTCTTTGAGACATACTTCGCATTATGGATGAACATTCTGCTACCGTGACAAGCATTCCTATAGGTGGAAAGCTGGATAATAGGACCAATGTCACGAAAGAGCCGCTCCCCTTCGAGGAGCTTCCCCCCGACATCCAGAAAATCCTAGAGGACAGGAAGGCGGATTCCAAGGTCAAGAAGACCACCCTCAGGGTCCTTGAAGGGAAATACGTTCTCAGCATCCTGTGCTATATCAGTCAGATGTCGCCGGTGGTCAAGTCCGACGTGTACAACAACATCTCAAGGGCCAACAACATGGTCAAGAAGATCGATGATCTCGAAGAGCTCGGGCTGATCAAAATTTACAAGACGGCCAGGACCAACACCAACGTCATCGTCATAACGAAGAAGGGCAAGATCGTAGCCGACCATGTGTTGATGATGGTGAAGGCCATCGAGGATAAGACGCTTGATTCGGATTGAGCATCTATGGCTTGACGCTTTTAAGAGGCGATCATATCAATGGTCGCCCCACGCACTTTTACGCTGGCGCAATAAGATAATCAAGAATATTGGCCCCCCTATAGCAGATGTCACAACACCGACAGGCAATCCAGTGGTTGTGATTATCCTTGCGACAGAATCTGCAGAGATCAGAATAAAAGCTCCGATAATGGCAGAGGCAGGTATGAGGTATTTGTTGTCTGAACCCACAAATATACGCCCTATATGAGGCGCAATTAGACCAATGAACCCTATGGTTCCAACGAAACAGACTGCCGTAGCGGTTGCGACGGCTACTATGACCATTATGAATAATCTCGTCCTCTGTGGATTCACACCCAAAGCTGAACACATTTTATCCTCCATGGCCAACACATTCAGTGTATTTGCAGCATATATTGAAATTACAAATAATAGGATAAACACGATGAAAAGGTAAACTGATGACTCCCAATTCATTCTTCCCAGTAAACCTACAGACCACGCATAAATTGATGCAACATCTTCATCGGATGCGGTGTATCTTATAAGCGTTGAAAAAGCGTTGAACACATACATCACTGCAATCCCGATCAGAACTATGGTGGTCGAAGTAACCCGCTTGAATGAAGAAATAGAAATGACCAGTATACAAGGTATAAGCGCGAATGAAAAAGCAGATACTATGAGTCCGACATTCTCATCTGCCGAAGGAATTACAGAAAAACCAAAAACAGTGAAAAGAGTGACCCCCAACAAAGCACCTGACGATATTCCTGTTGTATAAGGGTCGGCTAGTGGGTTGCGAATAGTGGACTGCATCAATGTACCACAGATTCCGAGAATCAGTCCCACAAGTACACCTCCAACCGCACGTGGGCACAGACTGTCAATCACGATGAACTTTTCCAACCGATCCCAATAGTCCTGGGGTTCCTCACCGTTAATATGATTGATTATTATCTCCATAGCTCTAGAAAATGATATTGAGTACTGTGTCACACAGATGGAATATGTGGCAACGATAATCATCGCGACAAAAAGAACAGACATCCACAGAAGCTTCTTTCTGTTCTTATTACGATATTCTGCAACCTCTTCGTTCATCACCACACCTCCTTCTTACTTTTAATAATGATAAAAAGGAACAATGGCGATCCTATGAATGCCATGACAACTCCGACCGGAATTGCATCAAGCGGGGACAGATATCTGGCTATAGTATCTGCCGCAAGCAGAAATACCGCACCGAATGCTGCTGACGCCGGAATAACAAATAAATTGTCTGATTGTATCAGTTTACGAACAATATGGGGGATAATGAGCCCGACAAATCCGATGATACCACAGTAGCATACTACAGATGCTATCATAAACGAGATTATCAGCAGACATACAATACGCATCATATCTACATCTAATCCTAGACTCTTTGCACTGTTGTCTCCCAATGACAAGATGTTAAGTTTTCTGGATAACAAGAGTAAGATGAATATCCCCGTCAGATTGATGGCGGCCATCACGGGAATATCTCTCCACAAGATTTCAGAAAATGAACCAATCTGCCAGCGATAAACTGTTGCCAAAGTTTCCGAGTCTGATATCATCATAAGAATGGTTGTGAATGCGTTAAAGATGTATGTGATCGCCACTCCGACCAGAATTAAAGTCGCAGGCGATACTTCAGAACGCTGTGTGATTACGATAACGATGACGACTGGGATTAATGCAAAAATAAAGGCGTTGATGATCCCGCCCATGTCGTTTATACCGGCGCCAGTAACTGTTATCCCTAGGACAATTGCTAATGCCATTCCAAAACATGCGCCTGAAGAGATCCCAGTAGTGTATGGATCGGCAAGGGGATTCTTCATAACCGATTGCATGACTGCTCCGCCTGCAGCCAATCCTGCGCCTGCTATTACCGCGAAGACGGTTCTTGGCATACGAATATTCCAAACAACATAATCATCATGGAAATCATCGGTGCCAATCTCATATTTCATTCCACAAATGTGGTTCCAAATCAATTCATAGATATGGTGGAGTGATAGATCGGATCCTCCGAAATAAATGGACAACCCCATGAGGATAAATACTGAGACTGTGCAGACCAGGATAAAGATAATCTTCCTGCCTGTATACCTCTTGTACTCATCCTTCAGAGATTCTTTGCCCAATCACTCCACCCTTTTAAGTCCGGGGTTACCCCCGGTAATTTGTTTTCAAGCCTTTTCTTTAGCTGCTTCGTAATCTTCTGAAGTGATTGCGAAAGTCTTGCCTTTAAAGTCGATGTCTACAGGGTAGAACTTTTCGAATGCTTCCTCATTGAGTTCGTTCGCCCACTCGATTGAGAAAACATCAGGATACATCATAGCCGCTGCGTAAGCAACACGTATTGAGATTGGTGCATCACCGGTAATGACCGAAACGTATCCATCCTCATAGGCTTTAGTCTGTTTGAAAAGACCCACACTCTCCTCATACTTCTTCACAATGTCGAGTGATCCGCTGTACCAATCAGATACACGAATTGAGACGATTGCATCGGGATTGAGGTTATAGATCCATGTGTCTCCCTCAGCGAAGTATGCACCAGAGGTGTAACCGCTAATAGACTGAACATCATAATCGTCCGTAATTGCGTAAACTCCTCCAGCGGCCTCTACAACATCCCTGTAGTCGGAAGCACCAGCAGATACCCATACACCCTTCGATGATGCAGCAGAGTTACAGGTAATAACAGTCTTTTTCTTCTCGATTGTACTGACTTTGCTCGCAATTTCCTTGAGAACTTTAGTATTCCATTCAGAGAATTCCATGGCTTTGGTCTCACTCTGGAAGAGGAAACCAATCAACAGTAGCTGACTAGCATACTTATCTGGATCGACAACTGCTGCTGAGATTCTAATGACATCAATTCCGTTATCTTCGAATTCGCTCTCATTGCTGATTGTAGAGTCGGTATAGTCTGAAATTAATGCTGTTACTTTGTACTGTTTGATTGTATCATTAGCAGCATCCAATGATATCGCAGTAGACTTCGTTCCGAGCCTCTCTACCTTCTCATATGTAGGGAACAGCGTGTAGTCGGGTGTTGACGAATAACAGATTCCATGTATCTTGTCATTAATTCCTGCCAGAGTGAAAAGCATCAAGTTGTTGGAAGAACCTGTTGCAATTGCAGATTTGACGGGCCAACTGGTCTGAGAAATGTATTCTCCTGCTGTTTTCTTAATGTTGACGTGAGTGATTGTACAAGGTTCTTTGTCGAGAATCTTCTGAACAAGCTCAACATCTGCATCATTAACCGTTCCATTATAATCTGCATCGGCAAAGGGGTAGTCTGCGAAGCTCTTCTCTCCAGCAACAATGTCCTTTACAATTTGCAGATCTTCATTATCGATCTTGTAATCTCTATCTGCGTTTCCGTAGACGTTGAGACTACCATCGATAGCATATGTCTTCTTGTCGTCGTCATCGCTTTGTCCGAATAGCACAATGCCTCCGACAACAGCAACGGCTGCGACCGCAACTATGGCCAAAATGACCATTGATTTCGTGTTCATAATACCACTTGGGTGTATCATCCAATGTAATCATCATAATTATAATCATCGCTTTGATTAAACGCTATTTTGATACATCTGGCTAATTGCAAGTAGCAAATTACTAGTCTCATTTTAGAGTCTAGTAGGACGTATAATCCAATTATTCAAATACGTCTAATTATTCCCGACATTACCAAAGGTGAGGAAGAGCCGTGGAAATAGATGCTAACAACATGTCTTTCGGATATAGCGACCTCGATGTGCTTGAATCTATCAACCTTAACATCAAGGGCCCTCAATTGGTTAGCATACTCGGCCCGAATGGGGTTGGAAAATCTACAATGATCCATTGTATCAACAAAATCCTATCCCCGCGTGGAGGAACCGTCCTTCTGGATGCAAAGGATGTTAATGACTATACACTCAAAGAGATGGCAAAAAAGGTCGGCTATGTCCCATACTCATCATCAGATACATTCCCACTTACAGTCGTAGATACGGTCCTATTGGGAAGACACCCTCATGCTGGTTGGAAAACCACAGACGAGGATCTAGAGATTGTCTACGATACTCTCGCCAGTCTTGGTATTTCGGATTTAGCTATGAGGCCGTTTAATGAGTTGTCTGCAGGACAACATCAACGTGTTATGCTTGCCAGAGGCCTCGTTCAAAAACCACAGATACTGTTACTTGATGAACCGACTTCTAATCTCGATATTAAACACCAACTTGGTATCTCTAGGATGCTACGTGACCTTTCACGCAAGGAGAATATGCTTGTAATAATGATTAGTCATGACATCAATATTGCTTCTAAGTATTCGGATAATATCATTTTGATGCATAATGGAACTATTTTCTCAGTAGGCAAACCTATAGAGGTCATTACTGAAGAAAATATCAATACCGTGTATGGAGTCCAATGTAAAATCATAGATGATTGCGGTCGCCCTCATCTGATTATGAGAGATGACAACGATTCAGATTGCCTAGAACCTTTGACATCTACATGTGAGAAAAAATCTCATTATACTGGTACGTACCAGACTAAAGAAACACATGAAAAAGTGATTGAAGAAGAAAATCCTGATCAAATACTTGAATGAAGTCTGGAAACACCCTTATAATCTGAGACCGCTCACATTTCTATGGCAAAGATCATCACAATCGACGAATCAAGGTGCAACGGATGCGGGCTCTGCGTAAAGGCATGCCATGAGGGCGCTCTCGCGCTTGTCGACGGAAAAGCCAAGCTCGTCAGACCGAACTACTGCGACGGCATGGGCGATTGCCTTCCGGCCTGTCCTCAGGATGCGATATCATTCGTCGAGACTGATGTGCAGCCGATGGTTTTCTCGCCCAACATGGTCTCTCCGGGAGTCCAATGGCCCATCCAGCTGGCACTCGTATCCCCCAGGTCGGACTGCCTGAAGGGGAGACTGGTCATCGCTGCGGACTGCACCGCCTTCAAGGTCGATTCGTTCAAGGATACCTTCGCCAAGGGCGATCCGGTCGTCATAGGTTGCCCCAAGCTCGATGATCACACAAGATTCGACAAGCTGAGGGAGATCTTCTCATACGCACCCATCGACAGCATCGATATCGTCAGGATGGAGGTCCCCTGTTGCAGCGCTCTCACCAGGCTGGTGAGGTCGTCTCTGGAGGCCGCTGGCAAGGACATCCCGGTGAAGGAGACGGTGGTTTCCAGGGAAGGCAGGATTCTCTGAAACTGAATCAGGGGATTTTATCTAGTAAAAATGACAGTGACCTGTATGGATTTCTGCCCCAGATGCGGACGTTACCTCAAGGACAACGAATACCAGTGTCCCGAATGCGGTAACATGGTTCGCCCCATGCCTCAGTCCGAGGTCCCGGAGGAGATCAGGATCCTCGCCGGCGCGGATGACAGACCCCTGAAGGAGCGTGTGTTCGGCAAACCCTTCTTCGCAGGGCTGATCGCGGCGTTCGTGATCACGTTCGCCATCACATGGTACTGGAGGTTCACATTCCTCTTCTTCTGCGTGCCCCTGTTCCTCCCATCCAACAGGCTCGGACTGTCCGCAGGTCTGTTCGTGGGCATCTGCCTCGGGTCGCTGACAGGCTACATAACCAGGGCCTTCGGCATAACGCTGGCACTGATCGTCTGAACGCTGTCTTCGCCTAAGCGCCGCGAGTGATAGACTTTATACGGAATTTGGTATAAGCCGTTTAGATGAGTTCAGACAGCCCCCGCCCCATAGTTCCCCTTGACTCGTCGGACCTGGACATTGCTCTGGTCGGCGGAAAGGGAGTGAACATTGCGAAGATGATATCCGACGGTTTCAGCGTGCCCCCGGCATTCTCGGTGACCACGGATGCATACGAGATGTTCCTTGACATCACCGGGCTGAGAACAAAGATATCGGAGATTCTGGAATCCACGGATTTCGACGATGAGGATTCACTCGAGGATGCCTCCGAGACCATCCGCGGACTCTTCCTGAACGCCGATCTTCCCGAAGATGAGATCAATATGCTGAAGAGAGACCTATCCGGGATGGAAGGGGAGTACTTCGCGGTGCGCTCATCCGCTGTGGCGGAAGATCTGGCGGATGCGAGCTTCGCAGGGCAGCAGGACACCTATCTCAATGTGAGGAAGCATGACATCATCAGGATGGTCCTCACATGCTGGGCGTCGTATTGGAACGCGAGGGCGATGAAGTACAGGCATGACGCATCCAAGGACCACCTCTCCCAGGGGATGGCGGTGGTCGTCCAGAGGATGGTGTCCTCTGACATCAGCGGAGTCATGTTCACATCCGACCCGGTGACCGGGGAGGAGCACATCGTGATAGAGGCGTCATGGGGACTCGGAGAATCGATCGTCTCCGGACTGGTCACACCGGACAGGTACATCGTCTCAAACGATGGAAAGGTACTCTCCGCCGATGTGAAGAGCAAGGAGCACGGTTTCTATCTTGTGGACGGGGAGAACAAGATGGTCGACATCCCCGCCGACAAGATCAACGCACGCTGCGCCGATGATGATATCCTGAAGCTCATCGCCGAACAGGGGATGAGGCTCAGGGACCACTTCGGATGCCCCCAGGACATCGAATGGGCTGCTGAGAAAGGCAAGGTGTACATCCTACAGTCGAGGGCGATCACCACACTGCCCGATAACTCCGAGAAGGATGACATCCTCTGGTCCAGAGGATACGGGGACGAGTACTGGGCCGATGCAACCACACCGATGTTCTACACGGTCATGGGCAAGATGCTCACAGACTATGTCAACCACGAGGGAGCCCACATGATGGGCTACAAGGACCTGGAGTCCGGCCCTCTCACTAAACTGCACAAATCAAGGGTGTACTTCTCCGCGACGGTCCTGGAGAGGATCTTCGCCCATTATCCGAAATTCATACGTTCTAAGGAGCTGCTGGAGTACTTCCCCCGTTCCGAACAGGAGAGGATCTCCAAGCTTCCCAACGATTACTTCGGAGCGGTGAAATCGCAGATCGTCCTGTTCTTCCGCGACAGGGACGGTATGATCTGGAAGACCGACAGGGTCTACAGGGAATGGGCCGACGGGTTCCTGAAGCTATGCGGAGAGTTCGATTCCATAGACCTGACGGCACTGTCCGACACGGATCTGGCCGATTGGTATGAGAGGATACGCGTCGGATCCACGAAGCACTACCAGCTCATCCGCTACGGCATGGTGTCCCATTCCATCATGACCAACCTCCTTGTCAAGAACTGGTCCATCAAATGGTTCAAGGATGACGGCACAGTCTATGCCGGACTGATGTCCGGCCTGGAGGACAACAAGACCGTCGAGACCAACAAGGGATTCTCGGACCTCGGGATAGCGCTCAGGGCGGAGCCGGAGGTCAAGGAGAAGGCGGAGTCCATGCCCGCGAAGGAGTTCGTGGAATGGCTCCAGAATTCAAAATGCGAATTCAAAGACGCGTACAATTCATTCATAAAGGAATTCGGACACAGGTCCGGGACCAGGGAGCTCAACGCCCTAAGGTGGGCCGAGGATCCCGAATACGTGATGGGCATCGCGCTGCAGATGTGCAACGGAGGCGCCGATCTCAGAGCTGAGTTCCAGAACGGTGTACAGCGCAGGCTGGAGACCGAGGAGATGGCAAGGAAGGAGCTCGGCTTCTTTAAGAGAAAGATCCTCTTCAAGGTCCTGAAGTATGCGAGGACATACCTCATCTTCAGGGAGAACCAGAGATTCTACCTCGATCACATGATGTACAGGAACAGGCTGATCTTCCTCGAACTGGGAAGGAGGCTCTGCGAGAGGGGATGCATCGACGACAGGGAGGACATATTCTTCCTGGAGGATACGGAAGCCATCGGAATCCTCAGAGGGGATGACGCCTCGGGCATCAGAGATACCATCGCTCCGAGGAAGGCGGAGTTCATGAAATACCGCGACAGGCTCCCGCCCAAGTTCCTCCTGAACGGGGTGGACTTCGATGATGAGCCGATATCCCATGGGGACACCCTCATCGGAGCGGCATCCAGTCCCGGAACCTATCAGGGAAGGGTCAGGGTCATCATGGACGTCCGCGACCTGGGCCAGGTGGAGAAGGGGGAGATCCTCGTAACGAGCAACACCGACCCCGGATGGACCGTCGTGTTCTCCAAACTCGGTGGGCTTATAACCGAGACAGGCGGTATCCTCTGTCACGGAGCGGTCATATCGCGCGAGTACAGGATACCTGCGGTGACCGCAGTCAAATCAGCAACGACCGCCCTTCATACCGGGGATCTAGTGATCGTCGACGGAAGCAAGGGAGAGGTCATCATCCTGGAGGAATCCAAATGAGCACCGAATTGGAATGGAACGAGAGCTACTACTTCAATTTCCATGATCAGGGTAACGGGGTTACCGCGTTCATGCGCATAGGCAACAAACCCAACAAGGACGAGAAGTCCGTCTTCTTCTTCCTGATCGAGAAGGACAGGGTCTGCGGGCTCAGGAACGCAGTGCCCTGCGACGATGAGAAGATGTCTTGCTCTGGACTCACATTCAAGCAGGAAGGCGACTGCTGGCACTTGACCTTCAACGGGCCCCTCTTCGATATGGCCTCCAAGGAGCCTGTCCCGATGATGTCCTCGATGGACATGGTCTGGAGACCGATCAATCCTCTCATGGACTATCATGACTGCGTGGATGCCAAGGGCGCGGCCATGTCCGCTCAGACCGCCTCGGAGCACTTCGAACAGTTCGGAACCGCCAAAGGTACCCTGAAGGCAGGAGACAGGACGTACGAGATCGACGGCACCGGAGCAAGGGACAAGAGCGAAGGGGTCCGCGACTGGGGAGCATCCAAGATGTGGATGTGGCTGAACTCCGTCTACGACGATGGCACAGGATTCAATGCGACCAAGCTGTGCACCCCCATCGGAGATGTGGATGCTGGCTATTACGGGAACAAGGACTCCAACGACCCCATCGTCAGGATCGATGTCGACGTCTCCTACGACGGCAGCGTGCCGTCATCCTACAGGATGTCCATGAAGGGCAAGAGCGGGAAGGAGTACTCGGTCGATGCAAAGATCCTCAGGTATGCGACGCTCCCGATGCAGGGCAGCAAGGACATGCTCCTGGTGGAGACGATATCGGAAACTGTGATGAACGGGCGCACGGGATACGGAATAGCCGAATTCCTCGTTCCTGTCAGAAAGTAAAACTAAAAGGTTTGGTCACAGGGGCTGAGCCCCCTGACCTCTCATTTCATCTTCTTCTTGAGCTTTGCGGCTTTCTTCTTCGCTTCGCTGTCACCGGCATCGGCCTTCTTCTGGAGCTCGGCGAGCTCAGCCTTCTTGGCCTGATTCTTCTTCTCCAATTGTTTCTTGGACATCGGCATGATTATTCGCCTGACCCTCGGAAACACATAGAGGACATAAATCTTGCTTCGGTTACACCCGTCACTTGATCATGACGCTAGCGACACCGCGGCATGATTTCAGGAGCATGATGACGCTGTCCGGGATCCTGCCTTCCACGACGATCTGGAGGGTGGGTGTTGATTCCCCGTTATCGCTGACCATCGCCTGCTTCAGGGAGATGCCGTTGTTGTAGAGGACGGTGGTGACGTCGGCGATGATTCCCGGCACCCTTGCATCCACGGGTATGATAACGATTGCTGAGCATCCGATCTCCTCTGCCATGTCGATCATCGAGAGCATCGGCCTGAGCTTGGAGAATATGCGGTAGAGCTGGGGATCCGCAGTGATGTGCTCGAGGGTTGTGCGCACGACCCTCCTGTCCACATCGCAGACGCGTGCTATGCCTGAATCGGTCTGTTCGATGTCTCCGCAGTATGCGATCCCGTCGGAGACCCTTATCCCGTATTCGAGGAGCTTCTGCGCGACCTTGCGCTGCGAAGGGTACCTCTTCAATGCTGCAGTCAGTTTATCCATGCAATGACGTATCGTTGTTCAATATAAAACAATAATGGACAAAAATGCTTACTACATATCAAATAAAGACAATTTTATTAAAAGAAAAATCGGGACCGAAGTCCCGAAAACGGTTTCAGTATCTGTAGTTCTTCGCTGCGGATACCATCGCCTGTATGTTCTCTATCGGAGTGTCCCTGGCGACCTCGCATCCTCCTGCAAGGATGAACCTTCCGTCGGCTCCGCCCTCTTCGATGATCCTCTTGGATTCCCTTGTCACATCCTCGGGCGTTCCGTTGAGGAGAGCTGTGATCGGGTCGACGTTACCCATGAGGCATATCTTGTCCTTCACCCTCTCCCTCGCGGCTGCCATGTTCATGGCATGGTCGATGCTGAAGATGTCGATACCTGTCTCCGGTACGGCATCTATGATCGGCATCGTATCGCCGCACACATGGTACATGACCGGCACTCCGAAGTCCCTCTTCCATCCCTCGACCAGCTTCTTGGTCTCCGGAAGGACGAACTCCCTGAACATGGCCTCGTCGATCATACCTCCGGTGGATGTGGGATCCGCTATCCAGATCACATCCACTCCCACGGAATCCTCCCTAATGAGTCCGTCGACCAGTTTGGCGGCCTTGCATACCGCCTTCTTCGCTGAATCGGGATCCTCCAGGACATCCATCAGGAGATTCTCGGGCCCCCTGAGGAAACCGGCCGTGGTGAACGCGCCCCATGACCATCCGCATGTGAGCTGGTCGGACGTCTTGTTCTTCCTGTAATCCTGGATCTTGTCGATGATACCCTTGTGCACAAGCGGCGACTGGGAGCGGTCCGACGGATCGTAGAGCTCCTTCGTCTCGATATCCTCCGGGGATGAGAAGTAGAAGCTCCCCACGTTGCCGTAGTTGTCCTCGGGCTGGCTGACATCCACACCGAGGTCCGAGAACATCGATGACGTCTCCAGCATCCCGAAGCAGAAATCGGAATCGGACAGCTTGTTGTACTCCAGGGTGGCCTTCGTGCTTGCCTCCACGTTGAAGCGGAGATCCTTCCATATGTTCCCCGTCGCCTTGGACATGGCGATGCATGCCACGTCGTGGACGGGCACTCTGTCAGGCAGCTCGCCGTTGACGACAGCCTCGAACCTCTCCTTCTTAGACATCTCTGCCATGCTGTCGCCTCAGTTCTTCCCCTTGGCGAAGCCCTTCTTGGAATCCTTCACCGTCTGGGTCATCGCCTTGAGATTCGCTCCGGGAGTCATGGGTACGAAGGAGCATCCGGGTGCGATCATCCTGAATCCTGCATCGATCGACCTGTTGACCGCCTCAGCCACCTGCTCGGGCGTTCCCTTCCATAGGGGCTCGATAGGCCCGATGTTACCGAACATGCAGACCTTGTTGTCTGCGATCTTGACGATCTCGTATGGGTCCACGGTCTGCTCCACGGAGATTGCATCGGGGCCGCATGCGATCATCAGGGGCAGGTTCGCTGTGGTGTTACCGCAGATGTGGAGCATGGTGGATACCCCGCAGTCGTGCATGACCTTCTGCTCCTGGCTGACATAGGGCAGTACGAACTCCTCGAACGTCTCGGGTGCGATCATGTCACCTGTAGCGGTGGGCTCTGCCATGGACAGCGTGTCCAGGCACTCGGCCTGTCCTCCCTCCAATTCGAGCCTGTATGCCTCGACGTTGAAGTCCGAGATGAATCTCAGCAGCTTCTTCAGCGCATCGCCGTCCATATAGGTCGCCATCATCGCCTCCTCCGCACCTATCAGGTGGCCTGCGCATGTCAGCGGCCCCCAGCTGTTGATGCAGTTGACGGCCCCGTCCTCTCCTGCGAGCTTCCTGAGCTCCTTGACCCCTGCGATCGAGGTCTTCGTCTTATGGAAATCCATGTACTTGCTCATATCAGGAGCGACGAAATCATCCGTCAGCGTGTAGATGTTGTCCTTTATGTGGGGCTGCTCGGCATTGTATTCAACCTCCGCGCCGAGGAACTCGACGTGGGACCAGATGTTGAATATCTCGCATGAGTCGAACCCGTATGCATCATGCCCGTATTTCGCCAGCTTAGCTAGATCCTCGGGATGGTCGAACAATCCGACAGGCGTGATGTTCGTGTCTGCAAACATCTCCTGAGTGATCAGCGTGAGCGATGTCGCCACGGGCCTGTCGACCTCCTCCATCTTTATTGCGTTGTTGTATCTTTCTCTTTCTGTAACCAAGGTTTCTCCCTCGGATATATAATCCGATTAAACAGTATTTACACGTTATGAACTTTGAATCTAAATAATATTAAGTTAAATACTGTTTAAATATGGTTTCGAGAATAAAACCTTATTAACAAGAAAAATCATTCGAGTTTTCAACCACTCAACAATATTGAGCGGTCAATTTTTCCTACCGCTTCGGGAGAATCCCGGCGGGGTCTCCGCCGGTAAAGGGTTGATAGAAAAGGATGTCAGTGACAGCTATGGGTGCAGTTGTGATGCTCACCGTGCTCATGGCACGAGGTGTTGGGATCGTACTCCAGGTTCCCTGCGAGGTATGCGTCGACGGCAGCGTCCGCGTTCCCGTGGACTCCGGGCAGGAGCTTTATCCCGCGGGACTCGATCATCTGACGTGCACCGCCTCCGATGCCTCCGCAGATGAACACCTCGACCCCCTCCCTCATGAGGATCTCCCCGAGCGCACCGTGGGAGAGACCATCGTTCCCGATGACCCTCGATGAGACGACCTTGTTGTCCTCGACGTCATAGACCTTGAACTCCTGCGTCCTTCCGAAGTGTTGGAATACATCCCCGTTCTCATAAGTGACTGCGATCTTCATGAGGATTCGGATTATCTGCCCTATTAATAATAGATACACCGCTTTGAGCGGAATTCAACTCTGTTAAGGCCCGTTAATGTCCATTCAGAGAATGAGATGGCGTGTCCAGATGCCTGAAATGAGATGAGAAGTACCAGAGGAGATGCAGAACTATTTTGTCCACGTCGATACGCGGGCAAAGAGGCCATTATCCTCGAACTCATAATTGAGGATCGGCTAGGCAACGTGACACAGATAGATGGTATAAAAGCGCCGAGAGGGAGATTTGAACTCCCGAGGGCAAAGGCGCCCACGAGCTTTCCAGGCTCGCGCCTTACCGGGCTGGGCCATCTCGGCGTGCAATGAGGGGGAACTTATGACGTTATAAAAGGCTTTTTGTGGCCTCCCTGACCAAGACGTTATATGGCCACCATGCGATTCCGTGGACGATGTCGGAAGTGGCCATTCCAAAGATCACACAGGACGATGTGAGCAATCTCGAGAAATTCATCAAGGACACAGTTGCCAAGGCGAATGCCAAAGGAGTGGTGATAGGACTGAGCGGAGGAATAGATTCCGCTGTTGTCACGAAGCTTTGCGCGGATGCGCTGGGCCCGAAGAATGTTCTCAACGTCTTCATGCCTTCCAGGGTGACCCCTGCCGAGGATTACAAGACCACTTCTGAACTGGCTTCGATGTGGGGAACGGAGTTCAGGGTAGTCGATGTCGGCCCCGCCGTCGATGCTCTGGCAGCGGTCCTGCTCTCCGATGCGGAGACCCCTCTGGAGAGAGGCAACATATCTGCGAGATGCAGGATGATAGTGCTATATAATCTTGCGAAGAAGAGGCAGTATCTGGTCGTCGGAACATCCAATCAGAGCGAGATTATGATGGGATACTTCACCAAATTCGGGGACGGAGCATGCGACGTTACCCTTCTTGCCAACATGTACAAGACCGAGGTCAGGCAGATCGCCAAGCTCATAGGAGTTCCTCAGCCGATCATCGATAAGCCTCCGTCCGCTGGACTGTGGGAGGGTCAGACCGATGAGTCTGAGATGGGGATCAAGTACGATGACCTCGACAGGATATTGTATGATATGGAGCAGGACAGGACCGATTCGCAGATCGCTGCGGATACAGGCTTGCCCAAGGAA
The DNA here is from genome assembly GCA_015063245.1 of Thermoplasmata archaeon. Lineage (GTDB taxonomy): Archaea > Thermoplasmatota > Thermoplasmata > Methanomassiliicoccales > Methanomethylophilaceae > Methanoprimaticola. The sequence continues at coordinate 10,359 of SUSV01000005.1, read as the reverse complement.
CAGGTTTCTGACATACGCAGACAGGTAAGCCTGATGGAGCACAAGAGACTGCCAGCAATCCGCCCTCCAGAATTCTGATATGAGGTAATCAGATATCTTTATCTACTACTTCTCTATGTTGTGGAATGTTGCTCCTGTGGTGTAGCGGCCAATCATGAAGCCCTCTCGAGGCTTCAACACGGGTTCGAATCCCGTCGGGAGCACTATTTCTTATCTAACATTCCTGATTACATCGCTTTCGCTCTTTCTGCAATAAGGCGTTCCGTTTTGAGGATCGAATTCTGCGCTTAATTCATCCTACGGGTATACTTGCAACCCTTCGAGCTATAATTGGAGCAACCATAGAACATGCTGGAATTCCCGTTTCTGGCGACGAGCACCCCTCCGCATATCGGACAGATGAACGCCCTTCCCTTTCCATAATTGAACGGGAATATCTCCTTGAAGAAATCCGATTGATGACCGCTCTTTGTCACTATGTATGCCGCTTCCTTGGCACGGGTCATGGCCACATAGAACAGCCTGCGTTCCTCATCGTACTGAGTGCTCTTTCCGCCCAGGAGAAGGGTGATTATGAGAGGCTCCGGCCTGTTGCTCGGGAAGCCGTAGCTCCCGGTCATGTTGTTCAGTGAGAACACCACATCCGCCTGCAATCCCTTCGATGAATGGATGGTCATAAACCTCATATCCAAATCCGGACGTCCGCTGTACTTCACGGTGATCGATTTATCGCCCACCAAGGGCTTCCATGAGAATCCATCCTCGGAGAGCACGTTCACGTCATGATTGTACCTTCCGAGGAACAGCACCTTCTTCCCCTTAGGTACCTTCATCAGGGCTTCAGCGATCCGGTCGCGTATCCCGCTGCTGCTGGGAGCGATGATGGGGATGACGCTCCCCTTGTTGCCGTTGGCTCCGACGAGATGCTTCTGGAACTGTGCCTTGTTCCTGCATATGAAGTTTGAGCTCTTCTCCAGGATCTCCCCTGAGAAACGATATGTAGTCTCGATCATGCGGATCGTGGACGGCCCCCAGTATTTCGGGAAATCGAGGATGTATGAAACATCGCACCCGTTGAAACGATAGATGCTCTGCCAATCGTCTCCGACGCAGAATAGCCTGTACTCCTTTGAGTCGCGCATGGATTTGAGAAGATTGTACCTTGAACGGGATAGGTCCTGATACTCATCGACGATGACGTATCTGTAATTGTGAATATGTCTCCCGTCGCGTATCAGACCGGCTGCCGTATTCAGCATATCCTCGAAATCTATCTCGTTGTTGTCCTGCAGGAGCTTCTGATAATCATCATAAAGAGGCCTGATTATCGATTCCAGCCTCTCCATCTTCTTCTTTTGGAGGAAACCGTAGTCCCTGGGGAAGACCTCATCCCATGGTCTGCCGAATCCTTTGATGAGGAGGATCGCCGTAGCGAATGTGGATGCCAGCGTCTTGAGCTTACGCTCATCCTTTCCGAACATCCTGTCGTAGATCTCCTCCGGGGATGTCTCGATCGGCTCGACGCCGTGCGCCTTCAGCTGTTCCTCGAGAGACTGAAGAAGGGTTCCGTTCGAGCGCTGATAGGCGAACAGCTCGATCATGACTGTTCCCTTCTCCTCGTGCAGCCTCCTCTTCCATTCCATACCTTCCCGGTACTCCTCCGCCGCATTGGGGTTGGCATCAGTCATGAAGGGAGCCACATTTCCGTTCTTGTCGATCCCGAAGTATTCGATATAGATGTCCGTTCCCTTGATATGGAAGTCCGGATGATATTGGCCGAACTGTGAATCGTTGGTATCGAACTTGTAGGATTCCTCGTAGGCATACGGGACGCCGTTCAGCGCAAGGAAGTTGGCGATATCTGATTCACCGTAACTCTTGACCTTCTCCCCGTTCAGGGTATAGAGCGGATTGTGCATGAGATAGTCGTTCATCTTGGAACCTGTCTCGAAATCGCCCTCGTCCCTATCGGAAACGAAATCGTAGGCCATGTACTGATTCAGTATCCTGACGTAGCTTGGATCGGTCTTCCTGCTCTCGATGCCTTCAAGGATGACATCGGTGAGATCGGCATTGGAGACCTTAGGGACCTTTCCGTTCACGGAGGCGATAACCTTGAGGCCCAGACGATGGAAGGTCGAGACCTCGATCTTCTCGCCGGTCTCCTCCGCAATCCTTCCCCTCAATTCGGTCACCGAAGCGTTGGTGAATGAGAGGAGAAGGATCTCATGAGGGGCCGCTTTGCCCGACAGTATCAGATCCTTCACAAGCCCTACGATGGTTGTGGTCTTACCTGTGCCAGCACCCGCGATCACCAATCTGGTCCTGGTATCGTAGGCGATGCATGATAACTGCTGACGATCCAGGTTGCGGCCCTCTACGGGATTGATGCGTGAATCGATTTCTACCACGCGCTTCCTGACTATCTCCTCGTTATGCTCCCCGATCAAATCAGGATATCCGTCGTATCTCTTCAGGAACAACCCGATATCATCCTTCATCTCCTTCTAGTCGATCCTGAATACCGCATGATACTCACTGGAGGGATCGCACAGATCTTCCTTCAATTCTGTATAAGGGGAAAGGATCGCATCGAAATCCGCGGGATCGATCAGTTCCTCGGAATCGCAGGTTGACAGGGCGCTTGCCGCGTCGCTGATGCGGTTTCTGATGACAGAGATGTTATGGCTCCTGACCACCTTGGGGTGGTCTTCATACCTCTTGAGGAACAGACCGATGCCAGACTTGACGGCCTCATCATCAAGACCGAGGAGACGGGCACCGTCCTTGGAGCGACCCAGAATATCGGTCTTGAGCACAGTATACGGGGCAAGAGCAATATCCTCGTCCTTGGGATAGATCAGAATAGGGCCGACATCGCATCTGCCCATTCTCTCGGACGCATCGGAAAGGAGTTTCTTCACGATAGGGATGTTATGCTCCCTCACCCTGTCTGGAAAAACAGCATAGGAGTCTAGGAACCGGTCGATGTAAGGCCTGAGACCTTTGTCATCCACACCCAGCATGTGCAGGTATTCTTTCGGTTGTTCGAGCAAATCCCTCTTGGCGTCCGCAAATGTCTTTACGATTCCATTGAGACCCTGCTCATCTATTAGAACCGTGCCGAAGTCATAACCGGACAGTTCTGATTCCAGGTCGACCAAGCGCTTCGTCACAATAGGGATGTTGTGCGCCCTTACCTTGTCCAGATACTCATCGTATCTCTTGAGGAATGCCGTTACATTGGTTTTGAATTCTTTATTGACGAATCCCAGCCTGAAAAGGAATCCTCTAGAGCGCTTCCTGGCCTCATCCCTTATGTCTTTATGAGGGAAGAGCAGCTTCTCGAAAACTTCGGGGTCGATGAGACCTAAATCTGGATCGAAATCTGTAAGAGCGGATGCCGCATCGATAACACGGCGGTTCAATGCGGCATCCCTATCATTCATGCTTTTGGAGATGAGGATTGTACGCTATAACGATTATTGGCGAAACTCCCGCCCGGAATCAGACGAAATAAGCGAACATCCTGGCGATCCAGAGCCTGAGCCCGTTCTCCTTCCTGTCCTTCTGATACATCTCCGGGGTGTACTCATAGCAATCCTCCAGGTCCTCGAGGAACGCATCGTACATCTGCTTCCCGAAGTCCTTGGATGCAATGAAGACGTTCGTCTCGAAATCGAGATTGATGGAACGGGGGTTGAAGTTCGCGGAGCCGACGGAGCAGTACTCCGAATCCGTCACGACGGTCTTGGAGTGGACGAATCCCTTGGTGTACCTGAAGTACCTCACGCCGGACGCCATGAGCTCGTCGGCGGTGCGGATGTTGTTCCAATACACGAAGACGTGGTCTGCGATGTTGGGGATGATGATCCTCACATCGACACCTCTCTTCACGGCATCCTTGAGAGCGTCCTTGACCTCCTCTGTCGGGTTGAAGTAGGGCGAGTGGATGTACAGCGTCTCCTTGGACATCCTGATAAGTTCCAGATACTCGGAAACGATGGGATTCACATCGAGGTTCGGACCTCCGGAGACGATCATCGCGCTGTACTCGCCGGGCTTTTCCTCGGTCCTCTTGAAGTGGAACTCGTCGCGTTCGATCTTCCTTCCGGTCATGTATTCCCAATCGGTGCAGAACCTCACTCCCAGCGGGATGACGGCATTGCCCCTGATCCTCACCGCGGAGTCCCTCCAGTAGCCCTTCCAGCTCAGTCCGACGTATCCCTTCCCGAAGTTGAACCCGCTCACGTATGCGATCTCTCCGTCGATATAGGCGACCTTCCTGTGGTTGCGGTTGTTCTTCCTGGGGCTGAAGAACTTCTTCCAGAGCATGTGGAAGATGACGAACTCCCCGCCTGCGGCGATGAACTCTTTGAAGTCGCTCTTGGGCTTCTTGCCGAAATTGAAGTCGTCGACCATCAGCTTGACCTCCAGGCCCTCCTTCGCCTTCTCGGTAAGGATATCCAGAAGGGTCTTGCCCATGAAATCGTCCTTGATGATGTAGTACTCGAGGAAGATGAACTTCTTGGCCGCCCTCATATCCGCGAATATATCCTCGAACTTGGGCTGCCCGACGGTGTAGAGCTTGATCTCGTTGTCCCTGGAGTAACCAACCCCTCCGAGATCTCTCATCCTCTCGAACACCTGTCTGTGGGCCTCGTCCGGCTCATCCGATATGTCATCGAACTTTATGTGTGCCAGACTTGCAAGATTCTCGGCATCGTCGCCGAACTCCTTCTGCCTGTATCCGTTGTATGCGGTCTGCCCGATCACCAGGTAGAAGAAGAATCCCAGGAACGGGAGGCCGAGGATGAAGAACGTATATCCGAGCATCCTGTGCGGATTGCCCCACTCTCCGATGGCCATGATCGTCAGGAAGATGACATCGGAAACGAGGATCAGAAGCAGAAAGCTCAGGTATATGTCCATGCTGACTCCGACGAGTTAACTGAGTACCCACCATTATAACTTTGCCGTGATACAGCGATTGGAACGAATGATGAATACCCCTCAAACCTGCGTATTTCGTTTACAAAAATACCGCTGGACGCGCGCGTATCCTTATTAAGGGGTTATGACAATGGGGAATCATAATTGGTGAAGTATGATAGTTAACGCCGAACTTTTCGTCAACGACTTACCCGGACAGCTTATAGGATCCCTTGAGCCCATATCCCTTGTGGACGGTAACATTCTCGGGGTGGTTCACAACCGTGACAAGATCATCGATCACAGGATCTGCGTGAACCTCACATTCGAGGTCGACGAAAGGCATCTGGAAGAACTCAAGGACCTTTGGGAGAGGAAGGACATAATCATCTCCAACCTCGGATCGGTCCATGAGACGTTCACCATGGACTACATCCTCATCGGGGATGTCAACGCACAGTACATCGAGGGTCTCCTCAAGAAGATCAACGAGGCGACCACGCTGGACGAGGTCAACGTCAGATACTCGTCCAAATCGATCAAGACAGCAAGCCACACCAGCCTCATATCCGTCAAAGCACGCTACGAGGACAATCTGGACAAGATAGATGCAATCCTGAGGAGGGAATGCAAGAGAGCAAACGTCACCTACGTGAGGGGGGTCTGAAAATGAAAGCATTCATATGCGGATTCGGAACGATTGGCCAGGGAATCGCCCAGGTCATCGCGGAGAAGGAGGATTACTTCCAGGAGCGCTACGGACAGCCTCTGCTCATAGTCGGGGCCATGGACTCAAAGTCATACTGCTTCGACAAGAAGGGAATGGATGCTGCGGAGCTCCTCGAGAACAAGAAGACCACCGGCAGGGTCGGCGACAGGACCTACACCAAGCCCGAGGATGCGCTCGACTCCGTGGATTTCGACATACTCATAGAGGTCACCCCCACCGACGTCGAGGACGGCGGTGTCGGGATGGACAACATCATGTACGCCCTGAACCACAAGAAGGACGTCGTCACCGTCAACAAAGGCCCGCTCGCCCTCAAGTACAGGGAGATCATGGATCTGGCCGAGGAGAACGGATGCCTCATCCGCTTCGAGGGAACCGTCGGAGGCGCGATGCCCATCATCAACCTCTGCAAGAGCGACCTGGCAGGACAGAAGATCAAGTCCATCAGGGGAATCTTCAACGGAACATGCAACTACATCCTGTCCAAGATGGACAACGGACAGCCCTTCGAGCAGGCGCTCAAGGAGGCCCAGCAGCAGGGATACGCAGAATCCGATCCGACCAGCGACGTGGAGGGTTACGACAGCGCATGCAAGGTCGTCATCCTGGCCAACTCCATATTCGGAAGGAACGCCACCTTCGACGATGTGGACATCACCGGAATCACCAGCATCAACGCCGACGCGGTCGCGCTGGCGAAGACCAACGGAATGGTCATCAGGCTCATCGGAGAGGTCTCGGCCACGAAGCTGGAGGTCGCCCCCAGGCTCATCCCCAAGGGACACCCGCTCAGCCTCCCGGGAACACTGAACACGGCAGAGATCATCACAGAATACGCAGGACCCATCACCGTATCCGGCAAGGGTGCAGGCCGTCTCGAGACGGCATCGGCGATCATGAGCGATCTCGTCGCCATCATGGATAAGAGAATCGGTGAATGAGTTGTCCGAGAAGGTCGTGATATACGACACAACCCTGCGCGACGGAGCGCAGACGGAGGGAGTGCTCTTCTCCACCGAGGACAAACTGGACGTGCTCCGTGAGCTCGATTCGTTCGGTATCGATTTCGTCGAATGCGGATGGCCCGGCTCCAATCCCACCGATGACGCCCTTTTCAGAGAACTGGAAGGCATCCGCACGGAAAGGACCAAGCTTGTGGCCTTCGGGAGCACACGCAGGTTCGGGCTGAAGCCAGAGGAGGATGAGAACCTCAGGGCGCTGGTCGAGTGCCCAGCGGAATGGTGCTGCATCTTCGGCAAGACATGGGATTTCCAGGTCAAGGAGGCGCTGAACATCGGTCTGGACGAGAATCTGGACATGGTGGAGGACAGCATCAGATTCCTGGTCAGATCGGGCAAGCATGTCATATTCGACGCGGAGCACTTCTTCGACGGATACAAATCGGACAGGAAATACGCGCTCAACGTCCTGAGGGCTGCGGAGTCCGGAGGGGCGGAATGGCTGGTCCTCTGCGATACGAACGGAGGATCTCTCCCCGCGGAGGTATCCGAAGCGGTGGAGGATGCGCTCCTATCTGTGGATGTCCCTCTGGGGATCCACTGCCACAACGACTCCGACCTGGCCACGGCATGCTCGCTCGCGGCCGTAGACAGCGGATGCTCAATGGTACAAGGAACGATCAACGGACTGGGCGAGAGATGCGGCAACGCCAATCTCTGCACCGTGATCCCCAACCTCGTCCACAAGACGGGCTTCGAGACGTCCGAGATGGACCTCACCAAGCTCACTGCATTATCCAAATCCATCGGCGAGATAGCCAACATCGCCCCCCGTGCGGACATGCCGTATGTCGGGGACAGCGCGTTCGCCCACAAGGGCGGGGTGCACATTTCCGCCGTCACGAAGAACAACCGCACCTACGAGCACATCGACCCGTCGCTGGTCGGCAACTCCAGGAGGATACTCGTATCCGATATGGCCGGCAAGGCCGGGATCGTCGAGAAGCTCAAGGAGCTGGGCCTGGAGTGCGGGGACGATACCCCCGACATCACCAGCAAGATCAAGGACATGGAGTCCAAGGGATATCAGTTCGAGGGAGCGGATGCCAGCTTCGAGCTCCTGGTCAAGAGGCTCAGGGGGGAGCTGAAGCAGAAGTTCACTGTCGAGGGATTCAAGATCCTCATCGACAACCGTCTCGGCGACATGGATACCGAGGCGAGCATCAAGGTCATAGACTCCGAAGGGATACTGGAGCAGACGGCGGCGGACGGGAACGGTCCGGTCAATGCCCTGGATAAGGCGCTGAGGAAATCGCTGCTCAAGTTCTTCCCGGAGATCAACGAGATGAAACTCACAGATTACAAGGTACGTACCCTGGATGAGAAATCGGCCACCGCATCAGGCGTTCGCGTACTCATCAGGTCCACCGACGGGAAGCACAACTGGACGACCGTCGGTGTCTCGAACAACGTCGTCGAGGCCAGTCTGATCGCACTGGTGGACGCCATAGAATACAAGTTAATGATCGGGTGAAAAACATGAGCAAGACCATCGTGACATTGGTTGGGAAGGACAGGGTTGGCATCATCGCCACCGTCTGCAACTTCTTCGCCGAGAACAACATCAACATCGTGGACCTCAAGCAGACCACATCGCAGGGATTCATCAACATGATGATGATCGTCGACACCGACGGATACACCGGATCCACGGCGGATCTTAACGCCGGATTGGAGAAGGTGGGCGAGAAGGTGGGCTGCATCATCAAGGCCCAGCATGAAGAGATCTTCGACATGATGCACAGGATCTGATCCCATGGTAGAGCTCAACGAGGCCTTCGAGACCGTCAACATGGTCGCCCAGGAGAATCTCGATGTCAGGACCATAACGATGGGCATCAGCCTTCTGGACTGCATCGATCCCGACCTCGACGCCCTCTGCAGGAAGGTCTACGAGAAGATCACAGAATCCGCCAAGGACCTTGTCAGGGTCGGCGACGAGATAGGCAGCGAATACGGAGTGCCTGTCATCAACAAGAGGATCTCCGTCACCCCCATCGCAATGATCGGCGGTGCCGCGTGCAGGACGCCCGAAGACTATGTCAAGATCGCGAAGACGCTCGACGAGGCGGCCAAGAAGGTCGGAGTCAACTTCATAGGAGGATATTCCGCCCTGGTCCAGAAGGGGATGACCACGGGGGACAGGCTCCTGATCGAGTCCATCCCCGAGGCGCTGTCGACCACGGAGCGCGTGTGCTCATCCATCAGCCTCGGTTCCACCAGGACCGGTATCAACATGGATGCTGTCAGGCTCATGGGGGATATCGTGAAGGCGACCGCAGAGGCCACCAAGGAGAACGACTCCCTCGGATGCGCGAAGCTCGTCGTGTTCTGCAACCCCCCTGACGACAATCCGTTCATGGCCGGAGCGTTCCACGGGGTCACCGAGGCCGACCGCGTCATCAACGTCGGTGTCAGCGGCCCCGGTGTCGTGAAATACGAGCTGTCCAAGGTCCGCGGCAAGGATTTCGAGACGCTCTGCGAGACGATCAAGAAAACAGCATTCAAGGTCACAAGGGTCGGACAGCTCTTCGCCAAGGAGGCATCGAAGAGGCTGGGCGTCCCGTTCGGTATCGTCGACCTCTCCCTCGCCCCCACTCCTGCTGTGGGTGACAGTATCGCCGACATCATCCACGAGATGGGCATGGAATACGCCGGAGCACCCGGCACGACCGCCGCACTGGCCATATTGAACGACCAGGTCAAGAAGGGCGGTGTGATGGCATCATCATATGTCGGAGGACTGTCCGGAGCGTTCATCCCCGTGACAGAGGACAGATCGATGGCAGAGGCCGCCGAGGTTGGAGCGCTCACCCTCGAGAAGCTCGAGGCGATGACCTGCGTCTGTTCTGTGGGGCTCGATATGATCGCCATCCCCGGAAGCACACCTGCTACGACGATCGCGGGAATCATCGCTGATGAGATGGCCATCGGAATGGTCAACCAGAAGACCACTGCTGTAAGGCTCATCCCCGTCATCGGAAAGGATGTCGGTGACTTCGCCCAGTTCGGAGGACTCCTCGGAGAAGCGAGGATCATGCCCGTCAACAAGTTCGGGTGCGCAGACTTCGTAAATCGCGGCGGAAGGATCCCTGCACCGATTCACAGCTTCAAGAACTGAAAACATAGCCAGGGCACCCCTGGCACTTACATTTTTTTCAACCAGACTTCTCGGAATCGCAAGGATTCCGGATGAAGAAACGATGTTAAAATTGGGAAGTGGCCCTCTCATTTCTGTGAGGGCCTGATTGACAAGGCGTGTGCCTTGAACAGCGGTCCCTTCCCCCCAGCTCTCGCTTTCTGAGAGGAAGTCGCCGAACACGCATGAATCACCGATGTGTGATATTATGGACTTTGAAGAGATGTTCCCCGATTGGTTTTACCTTTCGAAGAAACCGATGGTTCCTGCGTGCAACCTCTTCCTATCCATTGGATGATGGATGAAGTTACAAACGAATCTGAGTATAAAATAATACCTATGGGGGGTATAGGTATTAATAACTGACAGCAGCCTCGAAGATCGAAACTTATTGAGATAATAAATCAAAAACCGATAACGGGAAGAAGGTTGTTCGGCACCCTAAGGTGCCTAAAGAAGAAGCATCGAAGATGCGTGAGTGGGGGCAGAGGGATTTGAACCCCCGTCAGCGGGTTTCCACTACGGGAGGAGCTACCTCC
>SUSV01000004.1 GCA_015063245.1 Thermoplasmata archaeon | reverse complement strand
TAGATCAGGAAATAATCAATTGCTCCGGATTTCAGAGAGACATATTCCCTAAAATTCGGAGTTTAGGTTTCAAAATCGATAATAAATCTAATTGAATGGATTTATTTGTAAAAATAAAAATAAATCCAATTGAATGGATTTTCATTACAGAATTGCAGCCAATGATAAGATGACCGTATTGCCTGGATGAAAAAGAAGGGGACAGGATCACTGCTTGGACTTCAGTTCCGCCAGTTCCCTCTTGAGCTCTGCGATCTCCTTCTTGAGAAGCGAGATCTCGTCCTCTTCAGGATCGGGCAGATCGTTGTGTGAAAGCTCGTGCTGGACCTTGACTCCCCTGTGCTTGACGATCCTTCCCGGCACACCGATGACCGTACAGTCGTCGGGAACGTCATGAAGGACCACCGATCCGGCACCGATGCGGACGTTGTCGCCGATTGTGATGTTTCCGAGAACGGATGCGTTGCATCCTACTACGATGTGGTTGCCCAGGGTGGGATGCCTCTTGCCCTTGTTGGTGGAGACCCCTCCCAACGTGACTCCCTGATAGATCGATACGTCGTCGCCTATGATTGTGGTCTCTCCGATCACGACGCCTGTGGCATGGTCGACGAAGAATCTCTTCCCGATAGTGGCTCCCGGGTGGATGTCGCATCCTGTGAGCTGGTGGGCCCTGTGGTTGATCTCCCTGGCCTTCTCCTTCTCTCCCTTGATCCAGAGCTCATGGCTCTCCCTGTACATGGAAACGGCCTGCAGCCCGGTGTGGTACTTGATCGCATCATTCTCGTCGATGATCGCTGGATCCTTCTCCATCGCTGCTGCCAGATCGTCAGGGTCTACCTTCATTCTATCGTTCTATGTATCATCCTTTGGATAAATAATAGGTCGTTCGGATGAACGGCTGTGAAAATATCGGTAGTAAAGGGTTTGATTAAGCCATGTCCGGTGGATTAAGCAAAGGAGGGTGGCGCAGATCTCTCGGCACCTGACGGACATGGCTTAATTTTCTGGTTTCAGTATCTGTAGTTCTTCGGATCGTCGTATCCGCCGTACATGATTCCTGTGTTGTACGGTGTGATCTCGAATCCCCAGTCTGCCATGCGGGCTACGGCCTTGTCGTATACCTCGAGGTACTCCTTGGTGGGCCTGACGGTCTTGACGTCGTAGCACTCCTGGAAGGTCTTTCCGAGGTCGGCGGATGTGTACTGGGGCTCGTACCAGTCGACGAACTTGAGCAGCAGGTCGTTGACCTCAGGGATGTTCATTCCTGCTGTCTGAGCTGCGGCCATTCCCATCATACGGGCTTCCATTCCGGTGATCTTGTCCTGGACGACTCCCTTTGCGACTGCGGATCCGGAGAGGAGCTCTCTTCCTGATGCCGTGTCACAGATTGCCTGGGCGGCGGTCTCGATCAGTCCCATCTCTGTGCAGGGTCCTGCGACAGGGTAGTACTGGTTGGCGAGCAGGAGGTCGGTGTTGTTGTCGATTGCCGCACATGCGTGTCCGGCGACAGCAAGCGTCTCCCTTGCCATGGTCGTTCCCCACCTGATGTGGATAGGTCCGTCGAGGTGGAAGTTACCTGAGAACAGTCCGAATGATGCGAGTGTGGTGGCCGTGTCACAGATGGCTGTCTCCTCGAGGTTACCGCAGTATCCTCCGAAGATAGGCATCTGCTCGATCATGATGACGTCACCGGAGATTGTCCATCCGGCGAGCATGTTGAGTCCGGTCATATCCATCTTCAGCTCGTTGAGCTGAGAGCACTCGTGTGCATCGGTGATCCTGTGTCCTGCGTTGGGGCAGTCGGCCACAAGCCTTGCTGCCTCGGACAGAGGTGTCTCTGGTCCCTATACTCCGAGTCCGGGCCTCTGGGCTCTTATCCTTGCCTCTTTCGTGGCCCTGAGCTCCTGCATTGTAGCACGGATTTCATAAGGTGTCTTGGATTTGGCGGGCTTTCCCTCGACGGTCGTCATGACTCCGTTGACGAGGTCGTCGACGATTCCCTCCTGTGCGTAGGACTGCATCAGCTGTACGAACACATCCTCCGAAACAGGCGATCCTGTAGGTCCTCCCTGGATGATGGGTTTGATGGGTGCGTTTCCGTGACGGGGGTAGAATCTGGCGATGTCCCTTCCCTCTCCGAGGATGATCTTTTTGGGGGCTCTCTTGATTCCCTCCCAGATCTCCTCCTCGGTGAACTTCATTACACGTCCGAGGTCCTGGCAGTAGAAACCGCATGTGCACAGCATCTCGAGACCTGCCTGGAATAGGTTGTTCTTGGTCTCGTTGTCCTCGGGGATGAACTTGTTCCCGAAGTCGAGCTTGTACTTCTCCTTCATCGCGGTCGCTGTCTCGGGGATGATCTTGTAATCCCAGTCTGCCTCGGGGACCTTCTTTCCCTTGAGGAATCTCTCGTAGACGTCGGTTACTGTCAAAAATCTTGTTGCTGCCATAATATCTCTCTTTCTCTAAGAGTATCAGTTTCCAGTGAGCTGGTCCACGAGTCCGATGATTTCGTTCGCAGTCTCGGAGTATCCGTCAGCTCCGATCTCGTCGCACCACTCCTTGGAGCAGGGTGCACCGCCGAAAATTGCCTTGTAGGGGGCCTCCATCTCCTTGATGGTCTCTACAAGCTCTCTCTGAGATTCGAGTGTGGTTGTCATGAGAGCAGAACCTCCGCAGACCTGTGCGTTGTTCTCCTCTGCCGCATCCATGAAGTCCATTGCGGACGCGTCGGGTCCGAGATCGATGACATTGTATCCTGCTCCCCTCAGCATGGCGCAGCATACGTTCTTTCCGATCTCGTGGATGTCTCCCTCGACTGTTCCCATGACGACGGTACCCTTGAGGTTTCCGGAACCTGACTCCATCAGGGGCTTGAGGATGTTGAGAGCCGCTTCCATGGTCTTTGATGCTGCAACGACCTGGGGGAGATAGATCTCAGCCTTGTCGAACCTGATTCCGATGGTCTCCATTCCCTTTCCGAGCCCGTTTCCGATGATGTCTCCGATGGACATCTTCGCATCGATGGCTTTCTGGGTTGCTTCCTGGGCAAGCTTGATGTTCCAGGTCTCTACTGATTTCTTAAGATCAGCAAGAATCTCTTCGTTTGTCATTTCAAATTCCTCCTAATACTAACTACTACCCGTACTTAGTGAAAAAAAGATGATTTTGTAGTTATTTAAAGATAATCGTAGGAAACTGTGTAAAATGTGGTCAGTATTTAAAATTATCTAAAATTAATGAAAATTCTGATAATTGATATTTAAAATTTTATGTATAAAAACGTAGATTTAAATATAATGAAAATGAACATTAATGCGTAAAATTGATGCTAAGGATGCAGATATCAAGGAAAGTATAGCCACTCATTAGGTAGTAAAATCTGTACGAAGCGCAATCATCGGGGATGCTGGATGCAAGGAATCGGGAGCCAGAACTAATCCAACTACACTCGATTTAGATTGGAATAGTCATCCAACATAAATGTCCTTTCAAAGCGTGTCGTTCTATCAGTCATTTCTGAATCTGATAAGGTCGAGCATGGCCTTCGAAGGGATCCTCTTTACGATCATACCGCCGTCGGGGATATCGACTTCCGCGGCAGCGACACTCATGGGACGGCGCGATCTCGCCGACTGCACCGCACGGTCCAATTTGGCCTGGTTCTCTGCATATATCCTGAACAGGACATCTCCCGCCTCCACATGGTCCCCGATCTTATGCAGGAGCTCGATACCAGCTCCCGTATCCGCAGGGGCACCGGCACCCTTCGCGATGGCGACGATGCTCGGATTGTCGATGTACTGGACGAAACCTGTCCTCTTCGCATGGACATCCTTGACGAACCGCCCGGGTACGAGATCGTCGGATCTCAGGCCGGGGTCACCGTTCTGAATCTTCACGATCTCAAGGAACTTCCTGTGCGCCCTGCCCGATCTCAGGATCTCCGTCGCTTTCTTCATCCCGTCCTTCTCGCCGGCCATCTCCAGGATGATCCCCGCCATTCCGCAGGCCTTGTCCACGACAGTGGGGTCACCGTCCCCGTCCTCCAGGACCTTGATGCATTCCCTCGCCTCAAGGATCGGACCGATCATGCGTCCGATGGGCTGGTCGGCGATGGAAACGGCACATTCGATATGGATGCCGAGAAGCGTTCCCAGATCGCGCAGGTCCTTGGCGAATCCCTCTGCGGTTCTCATGTCTGATATCTTCGATCCGGCTCCCATGGGGATGTCGACCAGGAGATGCGTGGTGCCTATGGCCACCTTCTTGCTCATGATCGATGCCATCATGGTAGGCCTGGGGTCGATTCCCATAGGGCGCTCGGCCCTGATGATCTTCCTTCCGACAGGGGCATAGTCCATGTTGCCGCAGGTGAACACCCCGCTGACCTCCTTCACCGCCTTGATGAGCGATTCCGTGTCCATCTCCACATCGCAGAACGTATCCACGTAGTCGGATGTACCGCATGCGCTGCTGACTGCACGCGATGACATCTTCGGGATGACTATCCCCTCGGATGCCACTATGGATACCACTATGGGTGTGATCTTGTTGCCGGGCACACCGCCGAGGCTGTGGAAGTCGAACACCGGCCTCACACCGAGGTCGACCATGCGGCCTGTCTCGGCCATGGATCTAGTGAGATAGGCGACCTCGGAGAGGTCTGAGTTGTTGACGTTGAAAGAAGAGACGAACGCGATGATCTCCTTGTCCGACAGATTGCCGTCCATGATGTCCTTCACGATGGAATCTATCTCCTCGTGGCTGAGGATCTTGCCGTTGATCTTCGCACGTATGGACCTGACCGATTCGGGCATGGGGGAGTATTCGACATCGATGATCTCCCCGTCCTCTGCGCCCACCCTCTGCATGACATAGGGCGACATGATCACATGCCCCTTCATAACGGATGCATCGGCGACGATTATGGTCGATACCATCGTCTCCTGGGCGGTCACGCGCACGCGGTCCATCGGACCGATACCCATCTCAAGGCAATCGTCCTTGTTGAGGATGACGATGGGCTCGGACATCGTGATGTCCGTATGTCCGGCGATGAGCTTCATGGGAGCCTCACTGCTCGAACTCCTCTCCCCTGGCGAAGTTCACCGAGGGGCAGGGTCCGAAGCATTCCCTGCAGAATATGCATTCGTCCTCGTGGATGTGGACCTTGCCGTCCTCCATGTAGAGGGCGCCCGGTCTGCATCTTGCAGCACAGAGGCCGCATCCGACGCACTGCTCCGCTCTCATGATGAGCTGGAAGATATGGTCGATGGTCCTCCTCGCATCCAGTTCGGAGCTCGATTTGCTGATGATCGAACCTTCGGCGTAGAGCGTGGCGCTTCCCAGCTCGATGTAGTCCCCCTCGATCTTGTCGGGGACGACCCATGTGATCGCATGGCAGAACGGCCTGACCTTCTCGAGGTCGATGGGCCTGGACAGCGCCGCCTCGACGCTGAACCCTATGACGCACGGGGAGTATCCCTCTTGCACCTTCATTGTGAGAGGTCCCTTCTCAGGGGCCTTCGTCTGCTTTGTCAATTCGGAAACCTGTTTTCCTGACACCCTCTGCACCTCCTCCTTGATCGAATTGGGGGCGGTCTTCCATCTCCAGAGCCCATACTCCTTCCATTCCTTGGGAAGGCCCCTGTCCTCCATGTACCTGTCCAGATACTCGTTCCACTGGTCCCACCGGCCGCTGTTGCCTGCTACGACCTCGAACTCGGCGAGGTCCGACGCGGGACAGAGGAAGCAGCCGATCCTGTCTAGACCGCGTGTGTACCATACGTTGAAAGGCTCCTTCTTGTAGAAGATGTACATCCAGACGTGCATCGCGCACCAGTTCTGAATGGGCGATGCCCCTACCTGTCCCGGGGTCCACGGATTCCTCCATACCCTGGGCTTGGAGTTCCTCTGCTCCGATTCATACTTCCTCTGGCCGATGAACGACAGAACACCGTCGGGGAAGTGCTTGTTGATCGCTCCGACCGTAGGTCCGAGCTTGTTGGTCTTGCAGCACCACCTATAATCCTTAGCAGGCGGTCCGAAGTAGACGAGGTTCCCGAAGAACGCATCCGTCGGGGCCTTCTCCTCTATGAGCTGCAATCCGTGCCTCTCGCACACGTCGTGCACATGGGCAACGGTCTCGTCGAACTCCAGTCCGGTGT
Source organism: Thermoplasmata archaeon (assembly GCA_015063245.1). Lineage (GTDB taxonomy): Archaea > Thermoplasmatota > Thermoplasmata > Methanomassiliicoccales > Methanomethylophilaceae > Methanoprimaticola. Next base: position 115,549 of record SUSV01000004.1, on the reverse strand, counting down.
CGACGAACATGATCGGGAGCTTCAGTCCAGCATCCAATGTCAGCAGAAGCGATGCGAGGCTGTCCTTCCCTCCCGAGAACGATACAACGGCGGGAAGATTGTTCTTCTCGATGGTCTTGTGGATGAAACCGATGGCCTCATCGACCCTCTTCCTGATGACCCCTTCGTTGGCCTTGACGGCAGCATCCCATGAGTTGGGCTTATCCGTGAGGTCGTTGAACTCCTCGGGTCTGTACCATCTGGTCCTTACCGCCACGCCCTTCGTGGACTCGACCATCTCCGGGCCGGTCATCTTCGCCATACCCGTGGCGACGACCTGCCTGTCCGGTGTCACGATAAGGATCTCGTCGCCGAACTTGATGTCCGGATCAGCATCGACGACGCCGGGCGCCATCAGGTTCTTGCTCTCCTGTACGAACTTCACCGCATCGGGGTGGCACACGACGTATCCTTTCGAGAAGTGCTTCCCGATCCTGTATGCGCCCTGCATCCTCGCGACGAACTTCCATCCGGAGCCCATGTCATATCTGAAGGATGCGATGACCTCACCGTCTATGACGACCTCGTCCATCCTGTCGAGGGACGGGGCCTTGCTTAGAATGACTATGTGATCATCGGGGATGACCGCCTCGCCGGCACCCTCGCCGTAATCGCGGTCCAGCGTCCTCCTGAGAAGGTCGATATCGTGCTGGAACGCGGGTCTGGAGTCCCCCGGGGGCGTGAGCACCACTTCCTTTGTCGGCGAGCCGCAGACCGGGCACTGCTCCTTTTCCAGGATCGGTAGGTTGCATTCGTAACACCATCTGAGATGGTTCTTTCCCAATCTGATAGCTGCCATTGTACTCAGTCTACCCCCAGGGACTCCTATTTAATTAATTTTACACGGACTATCAGCTCCTGTGGATTTGGAACAGGACCAGCGCCGATACGAATATTGCGACGGCCAGGCCGAACGCGATGGCGATCGATGTGCCGTCATCACCGCCTCCTCCGCCCGATCCCCTCTCCTTCGGAGGATCGTTGGGAACATCCGTTCCTCCGCCGTTCGGATTCAGTTCCTCCCAGACGGCGTACAGGTCGGTATCGCTGTTAGCCCTGAGGCTGCCGATGACTGTGCCAGCAGGTTCATGCGACCATCCAGTGAGCCTGTATCCCGATCTGGTCCAAGAGGGTGCGGAGATGCTGCTCCCTTTCTGATAGTACGCTGTCGACACCGCATCGCCGTCATGGAACGTGACCTTCACAAGCGCCTCCCACACGGCATACAGGATGCGGTCCGAGCTCATGCTCAGGACATCGGTCTTGTCGACGGTGACTCCGTCCGCCTTCGGCGAATCGGACCATCCGAGGAAGCGGTATCCTGCCTTCGACGGATCATCGATGCCTGAAATGCTGAAATCCGCATCCTTGGTCAGATTGATCTGCTGGATGACCGCGTCGCCGTCCTTCAGGATGAGCTTCACAGTCACCGGATCGGACCAATATGCGAAGAGCTCCATCGACTGTGACGGGACGAATGATGAACCCACCGCATAAAACCTGCCGGTCCCGTCGGTTCCAGTCGTCCACCCTTCATGAGCCCTTCCATCCGATGTCCCCATCGATGCAGGGAGGGTAATCGATTCGCCTGCGTAGACTGTGAACTGCTCGATATCGCTGCCGGACAGGTGGACCGTGACGGTGTAGACGTCCATCGCCTCCCACACGGGATAGAAATCCGTGTCGGTTCTGCATTCCACCGTGCTCCCGCAATCGTATTGAGAGGAGCCTCCCTGGACGGTGCTCCAGCCCAGCAGGCTGTATCCTTCTCTGGCCATGGACGGAAGTGCTGCAGAGACTGTCTCTCCCGTAAATGCGGTATTCACGACCGCCGGGTCGGAATGCACCGTTACCGTGAACACCGGGACGGCTTCCCACACCTCGTAGAGGTCGATGTCGCCATTTATCCTGATGGTGTCCCCGTCCCTGTACACAGCAGAACCGTCGGGAGAGACAGCCCATCCTGCGAATGTGTACCCGATCCGCACTCCAACGTCGGGCAGCTTGAACGATGATCCGCCTATCGCCTTCTCCACGGCCACGGTGCCGTCATGCAAATGGATGCTCACCTCGTATTCGACCACATCGGTCCACACCTCGTAGAGGTTCGTGCTGTCCGTTATGACGAGCGTCTGCCCGGTCTGATAGACGGGGTCCCCGCCTTGCACGATCCCCCATCCGGAGAATGCCATGCCGTCGCGCACGGTGGGCGAAGGGATGATGAACTCCCCGTTCGGAGCGATCTCGGTCTGCACCGATCTGCCGAGGTAGTCATGCAGTGTCACGATGAGCATCCCGTTGCTGATCCAGCAAGGGAAAAGATCGATGTTATCCTTGATGATGAAGGTATCCCCTTGGGTGTATACTACGGATCCGTTCTCCATCGTAGACCACCCTGCGAACACGTATCCGAAATTGGTCCCCGCATCCTGATCGATGGTCGCGGTGTCCCCGTAATCGTAAGTCATCACAGCATTGCTCCCGATATGGTATGTGATGTTCACCGTGTTGACGTTCCATTGAGACTGTATCTCTATGTCCCCCGTCAGCAGGATTGTGTCCCCGTTCTCGACGGGGCTGCCGCCGAGCCTCCATCCGGTGAACACCTTTCCCTCGGAGGAAGGGTCCTCGATGTCGATCACGACATTCCTCCCTTCGTATCCGCTCTGGGTCCCGATGACGGTGGTCCCGTCCATATATCTGATGGTGTGATGAGGCCTGTCCGTGAAAACCGAATACAGGATCATATCGGAATCCATCCTCGGATTCGATGTCAGGATGGTGCCGTTCTCCGCTCTGCTCCATCCGATGAACCTCTTAGCCTCCGGCTCATCAACGGAAAGAGATTGTATATCCACCTCCGTTCCTGCCGACACCTGCTGCACCGTCCTCGACCCGTCCGCTCCGACAAGGGTGAGATTCAGCATCTGTGCGTTCCAGACGCTCTTCACCGTGTGAGTGGAGTAGTTGGTTATGGTGTCACCCGGGCTGTGGAAGGTGCTGCCCTCTAACCATCCCGAGAACTCGTATCCCGTGATGTCTTCAAGGTCGGGATACGTTCCGTTCACAGTGAATTTCACCGATCCCGGCAGAGAGGAATATGCCGAGGAGGATGACACCGCCGAATGGTCGAGGAGGAGGGTGAACTCCTGGAATTCGGCAATGGGACTGATGTTCATACCCAGCGTCTGGAAATTGCTCTCTGTCAGCTTGGTGACATAGCCGGTCATGCCGTCTATCTTCCATCCCTTGAACACCGATGCCCCGATCGCAGGGGAGGGCATGGTGTATGTCCCCGAACCGCTCCTCCTTATGACATCGCTCATCCCTAGATAGTCCTCGAAATGTATCGTGTATCTCACAGGCTCGAGGTGCAGGTCATTCGTGCCTACGAGGATGGAGCAGATGTGGTCAGTCCCCACCCAGATCTCCCCCTCGGAATCGAACGTGGCGTACGTCCCGTCGGAGTTCCTGCTCATCAGAGATATCCCCTCCTGGACCTGGAGCCTGAGGGTGTATTCCCATATGTCCTGGGCATTCAGCGTCGAGCGTATCTCGATATCCTCGATTACGAAGTCCTTGACATACACCGCAGGAACGTTCCTTGCTTTGACAGACTGTCCCTCAGAGAGGACCTGTACCTTCAGGTCGGTCCCGGTGAAGGCCGAATTGGATATGCTCGTCACCTTCCTCAGATCCTCCACCTTGATCCCGCTGTCCATGAACACGCCTGCGGGAAGGGTCTTCACATTCGTTCCGAAGAGGACGGAATTCGACAGTCTGGAACATCCTCTGAAGGCATCCTGCCCGATGCTGTTCACGGTGCTCGGCAGAACGATCGATGCGATCCCCGAATCCTTGAAAGCCGATGCACCTATGGACGTCAGCCCCTCCTCCCCGTCGAAGCTCACGAGGTTGGTGCATCCCTCGAACGCGCTGGCGCCGACGCTCTTCACGGTGTCCTCCAGATAGACGTGCTTCACATTCTTGCAGTTCTTGAACGCGCCGTCCTTGATGGAGCCGCAGTCTATGAAGATCCTGCCTCCGTTGCTTGCGACGCCTGCGGGAAGCGTTTCATCCGTGTACACGGCGGTATCGGCATCCTCGATCACGTAGTACTTGTGACCGTTGATGTATTCAGTCGCACCGTCGCTCCCATCTCCGGATTCGATGACAAGGAATGCAGTGAATATGCTGAGCATCACTGCAATCAATATGATTGTCTTATTCATCTTTGCATCACCTGATGCATCCATCCGAAGATGGAATGCACAGATGATTCGGTGTGCGGGGATTAAGAACGGGACCCCGGTATCGAGGGTCCTTAGAACCTAGTCAGAGCCTGATCTTGGTGAACAGCGTCCTGTCGGCATCCATCGGGATGGTCGCGTCGTACCCGACCTTCCAGGTGGTCTTCCCGTGGGAGCTGGGGTCCAGCGACGATCCTGCGGCTCCGGGGATCCTGATGATCCTGTCAGCCTGCATCCTGGTGGCGACCGCCCACTCGACCTCGCGGTCGTTGAAGATGTCGATGTCGTCATCCACGATGATGACGCTCTTCATGGAGGGGTGCCCGGTGAACGCAGCCATGATGGCGTTCACGCCGTCGCCCTCCTTGTTCTTCTTGATCGACACGATTCCGTTCAGCCAGCAGCATCCCCCTTCGGTGAGACGTACGTTCTTCACCCTCGGGACAGCCTGCCTGACTGTCTTGAGGATCATGGGTTCCCTGGGGAGCCCCATCAGCATGAAGTGCTCGTATCCTCCGGGAAGGAGAAGGTGGAATACAGGGTCCTTGCACGTCCATATCCTGTCGATCTCGATGACGGGCTGCTGCCTCTCGAAATCGTATGTTCCTGTGATATCAACGAACGGTCCCTCCTTTGTCTCCTGGAATGTGATCCTTCCCTCAAGTACGTAATCGGTGTCGGCCGGAACGAGGATGCCGTTGTCGCACCTTCCCACCTTGAGAGGTGTTCCGTGGCCCTTGATGTGCATGGCAGAGGCGACGTTGAGCTCATCCGCTCCGAAGTCCATTGATGTTGCGGCCGCCAGAAGCACCTCGGCCTTGGCACCGACGCAGATGGAGATCCTCAATTCCTCCTTGTTCTCCTTCGCCATGTTGAATATCGTGAAGAGATGCCTGGGAACGAGCCTGACCGCGATGTGGTTGGAATCCATGATCATCATCCTGTGGAAGGACACGTTCTTCTTGCCGTTGTAGTCGGTCACGATTACTCCGGATGTGATGTACCTTCCACCGTCCTCGGGGAAGTACTTTGGTATGGGGAGCTTCATGAGGTCCACATCGATCGAGCAGTCGCGGAATGCCGGCTTGTCCACAACCTCGTAGGGCTGGGGGTTGCTGATTGCATCGAGCAGATGGTTCACAATGCCGTCCTTCTCGATGTTCAGGGCCTTAGCGATCTTCTCTCTCGTCGAGAAGATGTTCCCTGCGGCCTTCCCCCCGTTCAGGTCCTCGAAGAGATACGTCTTATCCTGATCCTCCATGAGCTTGGAGGTGACATCCTTTGATTCGGATTCTACGTGATTCTTGACTGTGACAATCTCGCCGAAGAGCGATTCCTTGACCGACATGTTTCGGGGCATCGTTTTTACAGATAATAAACTAAGTTCCGACAATCGACGCGGAAACATCTCCAGACAATATACGATAGCATGTGACAGATGCATGGGGGCTGTAACACGGCATAAATACTCCTTATAATTACGCGAGAAGCATGTCCGACGAGATCGAGCAGACGATCAGGAAATACGCACTGCAGAACGCGGTGTTCTTCAAAGGTACAGCCAATCCGAAAGCCGTTGTTGGAAAGATTCTGGGCAGCTGCCCCGAACTCAGGTCCAAGGCGGGAGAGATCACACCCCTCATCAATCAGATCGTGGAAGAGGTCAACAAGATGGGCCTCGAGGCACAGACTAAGGCGCTGGAGGAGATGGATTCGTCCCTGCTCGTGAAGGAGAAGAAGGAGAGGAAGTATGAGCTCCCCGACCTCAAGAACGTCAACGGGAAGGTCGTCATGCGTATCGCACCCGGGCCTTCCGGACCCCTGCACATCGGACACACACGCGTCTCGATCCTCAACGACGAGTATGTCAAGAGATACGGAGGGGACCTTGTCCTCAGGTTCGAGGACACTAATCCCGAGAAGATCGATCCCGACGCATACGACATGATCCCGGAGGACCTCGATTGGCTCGGAGTCAAATGCAACAAGCAGTACATCCAGTCGGACAGGTTCGAAATGTACTACGACTACACCAGGAAGCTCCTCGAGATGGGCCATGCATACGTCTGCACATGCAACGGCGACGACTGGAGGGCACTGAAGGAGAAGAAGCAGAAGTGCCCCTGCCACGACCTCCCTGTCGAGACGCAGCTCGACAGATACGACAAGTTCCTCGCCGGAGACTATGCCGACGGAGAGGCGGTCGTCGTTGTCAAGACGGACATCGCCCACCCCAACCCTGCGGTCAGGGACTTCGTCGCCCTCAGGCTCGTCAGGACGCCGCACCCCCGCACCGGGGAGAAGTACATCGCATACCCGATGATGAACCTCTCCGTCGCCATCGACGACCATGAGATGGGGATGACCCATGTCATCAGGGGAAAGGACCATCTGAACAACACGTTCAGGCAGGAGTACATCTTCGATTACTTCGGATGGAAGAAGCCCGAGTACTACCACTACGGTCTCGTCAACATCCCCGATACAGTCCTCAAGACCTCGATCATCAAGCAGAGCATCAGGGACGGGGAGTACACCGGCTGGGACGATGTCAGGACCGGAACGGTCAGAGCGATGAAGAGGCGCGGAATCAGGCCCGAGGCCATCAGGAGATACTGGGTGGAGTCCGGTATCAAATCCGTGGACATCGAGTTCTCCTGGCAGAACCTCTACGGTATGAACAGGGATGTCATCGACACCGACGCCAACAGGTTCTTCTACGTGCAGGATCCCGTCAAATTCGATATCGACGGCATCGACAAGATCGAGGGAGAGGCTCCCAAGCACCCCGACCACCCCGAGAGGGGAAGCAGGGTCTACAGCATCTCGGCACCCAGGACGGTGTACCTCTCCGATGCCGATTACAAGATGTTCCAGGATGAGAAGCAGATCAGGCTCAAGGACCTGTGCAACCTGGAGTTCGGAACCCCTGCGAAGTACAACGGCAATGACGTATCCATCCTCAAGAAGGGCGTCCGTGCGGTGCAGTGGGTCGCAGCCGACGGATTGGATGCAACCCTTTTGATGCCCGACGGATCGGTCCTCAAGGGACTCGTTGAGCCCGATATCGCGAAGGAGACCAACGACATGGTCCAGCTCGAGAGGATCGGGTTCGCAAGGATCGAGAAGAAGGACGCCAAGTCCGTCTCCATGATCTTCGCTCACCGCTGAAACTCATTCCGGCCTGCGGGCCGGACTTCATTTTTCTGAAAAATAACAACTGCTCCTCAATACCAGTAGAGGTATGACGGCAGACTCAGGACGAATCCGATCAATGCCCCAATCCCCGCGCTCCTGGCGCTCTTGGGTTTGGTATCGCGCCATAAGAGCCAGAGTATGAATCCGACTATCGGGATGAAGAATCCGAGCACTGCCCACCAGGGGCTGCCCGAATCATTGTCAGAGGCCTTCTCCTCCGCCTTCTGACGCTCTCCGCAGAACTCACAGAACACTGAGTCCTCTGCGATCTCCTTGCCGCAATTCCTGCAGTAGACCATGAAATCCTCTCCGTAGATCAGGACACGTCGACATAGACCGCGGAGGCGAGCTCGTAGCTCAGGGCGATGAGGTTCTCTCCGACCTTGACCACCCTGTCGCCACCATCCATGAGGATGGATTCGATCCTGACCTGCCTTCCGGGTACGAAACCGATGGAGTTCAGCCTCTTGATGTGGTCTGCATTCTCGGTCTTGATGTACGCAATGACGCCTTCCCTGTTCTTCGCCATCTTGTTGAGCTGGATCAGACTGGTGGTGCCCTGGTTGTAATGCTTGCACGGATCCGAGCAGTATGCGCAGTCATCGTCCAAGGGGTTGCCCATCATGTTGCAGATCTTGATGCTGGTGGAATCGGATATCGCATGCTCTATCTTATGCGCCTCTTCATGGGCCTCCTGATGGTCCATGCCGAGACAGTCGGTCAGAAGATGTTCGACGACATGGTGCTTCTTGCGTATCCTGCGCGCCTGAGCGACACCCTTCTCCGATAATTTGATTCCCTTGTACCTCTCGTAGATAACGAGGCCGTCCTCTGCGAGGGTCTTCGTCATCTCCGTGACGCTGGCGGGGGATACGTCCATGAACTTGGCGAGCTCAGTGGTCTTGATAGTCCTATCGCCGTCGCTCAGCCTGAGAATGCTGATGAGGTAGTCCTCGCGATTATCGGATGTCATCGATGAGTAAACGCAAGGACGTTATAAAAAAGGTCGTCGGGAATCATCCAGATTGCCGAACTGTGAATGAAGGGGGAATCCCCCCCTTCGGTTTCAGAAGTCCACGAGTTCGTGGTACCTGTAGGCGGGCTCGCCTGCATTGAAGCAGTACTGGACGTTCGCGAAGTTCTTCTTGAGCTCCTTGACGTCCTCCTTCACCTTAGCGGGGTCCTCCTTCTTCTTGACGACCCTTGCGATGAGCTCTGCGACCTGCTTCATCTCGCTCTCCTTCATTCCGAGACGTGTCATCTCCTGCGATCCGAGCCTGAGTCCGGAGGGGTTGACTGAACTCTTGTCCCTGGGGAGCATGTTCTTGTTACAGATGATGTTCGCATCCTCGAGGAGCTGTGCGCAGAGCTTTCCTCCTCCGAATTCGGATACGTCGACTGCGATGGCGTGGGACCTGGTGAATCCGAGGTCGGGGCAGAGGACGGGGACTCCTAGCTCATAGAGGGCCTCTCCGAGAGCGCGCGAGTTCTTGCATGCCTGTGCCGCGTACTCCTTTCCGAAGACATCCATCTCCGCAAGGGTGATTCCCAGTGCCGCCATGGCGTGGAGGTGGTGCGAGGATGTGACTCCGGGGAACGCCGCGTGCTGGAGCTTCTTCTCCTGCTCCTCCGTGAGGTTCTGACCGAGGAGGATTCCGTGGTTGGGTCCGGGGAAGGTCTTGTGGGTCGATGCCGAGACGACGTTGACCCCATCCCTGAAGGGATCCTGGAACTGGCCTCCTGCGATGAGACCGAGGACGTGTGCGCAATCCTCCCAAACGAGACATCCGATCTCGTTGAACGTGTCCTGGAGCTCCTTGAGTGGCGGAGGGAACAGGAACACAGAGAGACCGAACTGGGCGACCTTGGGCTTTGCAGCCTTGAGCACCTTGATGGTTCCGTCGACATCGAGGTTCATGTCGGACTCGTTCCAGGGGTAGTTGACTGAATTGACTCCCCTCTGTCCGAACGCACCGAACTCACAGGTGGAGATGTGTGCACCCTGGTCCAGGGCGCATGTGGTGATGATGTCACCGGGCTTTGCGAACGCCATCAGGACCGCCATGTTCGCGACGGTTCCGGAGATAGGCCTGAGGTCTGCGAACTGACAGTCGAAGACCTTCTTGGCGAGCTCGATCGCCTTGAGCTCTACCTTGTCGACGTAGATGTTTCCCTGGTAGTAGCGCTTTCCGGGAAGTCCCTCTGCGTATCTGTCGGCGAAATCGGAGATGAGCATCTCCTTAGCTAATGGGCTCATGAGGTTCTCGGAAGCGATCATGGGGATGCACTCCTCGAACCACTTGTTATGGGCCTTGACATTTTCTCTTATGAATTTGGCGTCCTCTACGGCCATGTTGATCGTCTTTCCGTATTATAAGAACGATAAAAAAACTTCCTCGTGCCCCATACTTCCAATATATGCTTATTAGGGCTAAGGATTATAAAATATATTTAAACACTACCAATTAAAGTGTAGTTACCAATTTTATATTATATACTCCGACGATTGAGCGTTTCAGTGTTTATATGGCATTCGAAGATATCCTGGAAGATGTAAGGAAAGGCAAACCGATTCTTGTTTACGATTTTGACGACAGGGAGAGGGAATGCGACATGACCGTCGCTACGCAGTTCGTCACACCGGAGATCATCCAGAAGATGAGGAAGGACGCAGGGGGGCTCATCTGCGTGACCACCCCGCTGGCCAAGGCGAGGGAGCTGGGGCTTCCTTTCATGTCAGACGTCTATTGGGACGACTGCGAGAAGTATCCTCTGCTCAAGGCTATGGCTCCTACCGACATCCCCTATGACAACACCAAGTCATCATTCGGTATCACAATCAATCACAGGAAGACCTACACAGGGATCACCGACAAGGACCGCGCTCTCACAGCGAGCGAATATGCCAAGGTGATCTTCGCCGACAAACCGGCCGAGGAGATCAAGAAGGATCTCGGAACCAACTTCCGCGCACCCGGGCACATCCACCTCCTGAACACATCGGAGAAGATCCTCGAGACACGTTTCGGGCACACCGAGCTCTGTACCGCATTGATGTACATGGCAGGCGTCATGCCCTCGGCGACCATCTGCGAGATGATGGGCGACGATTTCGGATCCAGGCCCAAGGCGAGCGTGGCCGAGTATGCGAAGGAGCACGGCATGCAGATCATCGACGGTGACGAGGTCATCGCCGAGTGGAAGAAGTTCAAAGAGACCCACCCGGAGTTTTGAAATGGTCAGAGTGATGGCCTCCGGCGTGTTCGATCTCATCCATCCCGGACACATCTCGTATCTCAAGCAGGCCAAAGCCTACGGCGATCACCTCACCGTGGTCATAGCCTGCGACAACACCGTCAGGAGGAAGAAGCACGAGCCAGTCACCCCGGAGGCGATGAGGGCCCTGATCGTTGGCTCCCTCAAGCCTGTGGACGAGGCGATAGTCGGCAACGACGGAGATTTCTTCGAAACCGTACGCAGGGTGAACCCCGACATCATCGTGCTCGGATACGACCAGAGTTTCAAGGAGGAGCAGCTCCAGGCGGACCTGGAGGCACACGGATTCAAAGGCATCAGGGTGGTACGCGCCACGGAGGCGGCCGACGACCTGAATGCGACAAGGCGCATAGTCGCCAAAATCAGGGAGATGGGTTCCCAATGAAGATCATAGGAATAGCCGACACCACATTCGCAAGGTACGACATGGGTCATTCCGCGATAGATGAGCTACAGCATGCCGGCACAGGCTTCAGGATCGTCAGGTACACGGTGCCCGGCGTCAAGGACCTACCGGTCGCCTGCAAGAAGCTCATCGAGGAGCAGAACTGCGACATAGTCATGGCCCTGGGGATGCCCGGGCCGATGCAGAAGGACAAGATGTGCGCCCACGAGGCCTCCACGGGACTCATCCGCGCGCAGCTTATGACGAACAAACACATTATCGAGGTCTTCGTCCACGAGGACGAGGCGAAGGACGATGCAGAACTGGCGTTCCTTGCCGATCGCAGGGCTAGGGAGCATGCGTTGAACGTTTACGACCTGCTGTTCCGCCCCGAGAGTCTCACTAAGAGGGCAGGAACGGGTCTCAGGCAGGGATTCGCCGATAAAGGTCCCGTAAGCTATAGATGAGGTATTGAAATGAAAGCATACAAGATCGGAGCAGTTGTGGCAGAGTTCAACTACGAGGTCACCTCGCTCATGCTCGAGAGGGCTAAGGCAGAGGCGGACTTCCTCGGTGTCAAGATCACCAGGGAGATCAAGGTTCCCGGATGTTTCGAGATCCCGATGGCCACCAAGAAACTTCTCGAGGACAAGGACATCGACGCGGTCATCACGCTCGGTGCAGTGATCACCGGAGAGACCAAGCACGATGAGGTCGTCATCGGACAGGCCTCAAGGAAAATCATGGACCTCGGTCTCGAATACGGGAAGCCCGTGGGATTCGGTGTCACCGGACCCGGAATGACCGAGCTTCAGGCCATGGACAGGATCGAGAAGGGCAGGGATGTCGTCGATGCTGTCGTGAAGATGCTCCAGAGACTGGAGTGAGAACAAACGGGGGTGAGAGCCCCCTTTCTTTCTTTATTCTTACATTCTCGGCGGATGGCCTTCGCCGGAATACGATTTGACGATATTGATGACGGATGAGAGTGCGATGCCGGTCTTCATGGCTATCTCCACGCATCCTCTGCCGCGGCGATAGTGGTCCATAACCGTCTTGACGTTCTTGTCCTTCACATCGATGTTCTTGACGCTGAACGTCTTCGGTCCGGTCTGCCAAGAGCGCGTCTTGCATTTCGGACACCTCATCGGGATCTTGGAAGTACGGGAGAACCAAGTGTGGCCGCACACGAAGCAGCTGTACTCAGTGGATTCCCCCTGCCAATGGTATGTCCCGCAGTGGGGACATCTCGCCGGGACAGCGATGCTGCTGGACCATTTATGTCCGCACCTCCCGCATTCTTTCACCGTTACCTCCTTTGCTGTCATAATATCATTATTGGATTATACCTCCAACATATATATCACTATTTTAACCTATCCTAATCCTGAGCGAAACAATGATTAATTATCAGATATAACGGTAGATATGGACCTGATAGCTGTGATCCTCATCGCCGTTGGTCTGGCGATGGATTCCTTCGCGGTATCTATCTGCAAAGGGCTCTCTATGCGCACCCCCGGTCTCAGATCCACTCTCACGGTCGGTCTGTGGTTCGGTGCCTTCCAGGGGATCATGCCCATCATAGGATATTATCTGGGCTCATCATTCCATCATCTCATCTCTCAGTTCGACTACATCGTGGCCTGCATACTCCTTCTCCTGATAGGGCTCAACATGATAAGGGAGGCTCTCGAAGGTTCAGATGAAGGCATGGATGCAGACATCGGCGTCAGGGTGATGTTCCTGCTGGCCATAGCGACGAGCATAGATGCTCTTGCAGTGGGGATATCGCTTGCGCTCGACGATGTCGGCATATTCGAACCGGCGCTCATAATAGGTTCCATCACCATGGTCATATCGATGGCGGGTGTGAAGCTTGGGAGCATAATAGGTGACAGATTCAGCTCGAAGGCGGAGATCCTCGGCGGACTGATCCTGATAGCGATAGGGATGAAGATACTCCTTGAGCACTTAGGCCTGTTCTGAGAGGTCCACGCCCTCTTCCGTTATGAGAAGGTGCTTCCTGGCGAAGTACTCCACGGCCGCGTCGAGATCGAACTCCCCGTGGTCAAGAACCCTGAGCTTCCTAAGCGTCTGAAGGATGGTCGTGTCCTTGACTGACCTCATGAGCTCTCCGACCCAATACTCCAGCTCGAACATGTTCTCGTCGTTCCAGTGTCTGAAGATGCGGATCATATGGTCCTCGGAGAAATCCTTCGAGAGCTCCGTATACTTTCCGTCGAGGATGCTGCACAGGTGGAGCCTGAGATTGTCGTCCTCGATGTACGTCTCGGGGTTGTAATGGAAGTCCTCGAGTATTTCCTCGATGATGTCGCACGTGGTCCTGAAGTTGCGTCCGTACGCCAGGATCCTGTTCAGGATGGGCGGGATGATGCCTTCGAAGATCTCGTACTCGTCCTCGAATTTTCCGGACTGCATATCCATCCTGAAGTTCCTGTATATCGTGATGTAGAACACCCCTTTGCAGGGAACCTCGCTTTTGAGCCTGAACTCGGTCGAGATCATATCGATGTATTCGAGGGGGTTGAACTGGACGAATTCGCGTTCCTTGAGGCATATAAGCTGCTCGATGCTCCTGCTCACGGCGACGATGTAGGCATCGATGTAACGGAGGTCGGTCAGGGCATCCAATCCCTTCTTCCAATCGTTGTGGGCTTTGCCGTCCTCACCGACCGCGGCGTAGGCTATGCCGCGGGTGAAGTACATGTCGGCATTCGGTGCCTCGGTTTCCGAGAAGCATTCCTCGATCATCTCGAGAGCCTTATCCGGGTCCTCCTCGGTCATACCGAGTATCTTGTCGAACTCCATCTTATAAGGTTTGTTCTGCAGAAACGCCTTCATGTTGGTTCTGGACCTCACGATGCGCTTATCGCATTCCTGACAGACATAGATGCCCGATTCCTCGGATTGGATCTCATCGCCGCAGTATGGGCAGAACCTGATGGTGAAGGCCATGGTCCCAAAATCGGGTCCGGATTATAATAGGGTTGCTGGGATTACTTACCATTCTGGCAGAATTGTAAAGCAGACAGCTTAATCTCACAGGGATGCCGCGATGGCTTCGGCCAACTTAGCCAGGTCCTCGGATTGTTCCGGCCTCATCGAGGATTTGATGACGAAGGTCTCGCCTACCTTGGTCATGTCCTTCATCGCAGAGAGTCTCTCCTCCATTATCTTTGGGGACTGCGGGGCCCATGATCCGTTCCCTATGACCGAGAACCTCCTGTTCTGGACAGCCATGATCCCCATGTCCTCGAGGACAGCGGACATAGCTGGGTGGAGGCTGTTGTTGTAGGTGGGTGCAGCGAGGACTATGTTCGTGAACCTGAACGCATCCGCGACCACGTATGACGGATGGGTCCTGGTGACATCATGGACCGAGACGTTCCTGACGCCCTTGGTCTTGAGTAGCATCGCGAGCCTCTCGGCCACTGCGGCCGTGTTGCCGTACATCGATGCGTAAGCGATGACCACTCCGGGTTCCTCTGGCTCATAGGAGCTCCAGCGGAAGTACTTCTCCATGATGTACCCTATGCTCTGACTCCTCCATATAGGTCCGTGCAGGGGGCAGATCATGTCGATCAGCGTTCCCTGAAGCTTCCCGAATACATTCTGGACCTTTGCTCCGTACTTACCGACGATGTTGGCGTAGTAGCGTCTCGCCTCATCGAGATAGCACCTCTCGAAGTCTATTTCATCCGCATACAGCGATCCGGACAGGGCCTTGAAAGTACCGAAGGCATCCGCTGAGAAAAGGATCTTCTCCTTCTCGTCATAGGTGAACATGACCTCTGGCCAATGGACCATCACCGCATAGATGAACCTGAGGCTGTGCCTACCGAGCGACAGCACATCACCGTCCTTGACCTCAAGGGTGTTGGTCGGCTTGAGCTGGTAGAAGTTGTAGAGCATATCAAACGTCTTGCTGTTGCCTACCACTATGACATCAGGATATGTCTCGATGACCTGAACGATGGCGGCTCCGTGGTCGGGCTCCATGTGGTTGATCACCAGGTAGTCGAGCTTCCTTCCGTCCAGAGTGGCACGGAGCTTCTTCCAGAACTGGGCCGATACGGATATGTCGCAGGTGTCCAGGAGACACGTCTTCTCGTCCATGATGAGGTATGAATTGTAGGAGACTCCCTCGGGCACGGGGAACGAACCCTCGAACAGGCCAGCGGTCCTGTCGTCCCCTCCGATCCAGAAGATGTCGTCCTTGATCATTAACTCATTTCCGTTCCCTGATGCCATGATGGTAGCATGGCGATGCTGGTAGAATTACTTTGGTATGTCCTGCGTCGCCTTTCAAACAATCTGCTTTAGGTATCGAATCACGAGCCAATTTACAATTGCTGGCTATTCGTACATTCAATCAAGGATTATGATTCTTGACCTTCCGTAATTATTATCGATAACACAGTTTATCCCGAATATAGCAGAGATGTTTTCCGAGGAAAGAGTCTCCGAAGTCTCTCCGAAGGCGAAGGATTTTCCATCCTTCATCAACAGGACCTTGTCACAGAAGCGCATGGCAAGGTCGAGATCATGGATGATCAGGCATGCTGACAGATTCTTATCCTTTACTGTCTTGTGTATGGTTTCGAGAACCTCTATTTGATATTTGACGTCAAGATTGCTTGTAGGCTCGTCCAACATGATGATTTTGGCTTCTTGGGCAATTGCACGTGCTATCAGCACCCTTTGTGCCTGACCGCTGCTCAATTTGTTGAAGGGGCGCATTGCAAATTCATCCACCTTCATCTCCCTCATCGCACTCCAGACGATGTCTTTGTCCCTCTCCGTGTAGTTCCAATAGATATACGGTCTCCGGCCCATGAGCACAACTTCATAGACTGTAGGTGGATTCTGATCCTGCATGCTGTTCTGAGGGACGAACCCGATGTTCTTGGCGATTTCATTCCTTGACATCTTATAGACATCTTCGCCGTCTAGTATGACACTACCGCTCTTGGGCTGGAGAATACGGCTGATGCACCTGATCAGCGTGGTCTTGCCTGAACCGTTGGGCCCCAATATCCCTAGAATCTCGCTCTCCTCCAAATCCAGAGAAATCTCATTCAGATTTTCTTGTTTTCCGTAGCTGAAGCACAGATTCGAGACATGAAGGCTCATAATCTGGTATCATTAGTGTTACTAATTAAAATTTCGTATGCAGATTTTAATACTACTTGGTAAATTAGTGTTAACATGAACACTAAGGTGATTATTGCTATCGCCTTCGTCGGCGTTCTGATCGCAGGGGGATACGCAGTCATCCTCCTGATGAATGATGACGATGATAGCAAGAAGGATGTTGGGGGATATGGTCTGGAGATTTTCGGAAACATCGATGGTGACAACGATGTCGATTCAAAGGATGCCGATCTCCTGAACGATTATATCAATGCCAAGAACCAGGGCGATGACCTGCCCGAGATCACGGAATATTTTGCCGATGTCAATGGCGACGGCAGGATAGATTCCAAGGATGTAGATGCTATCAGGACTATTGCTTCTGGAAAAGCCAAGGAGATCCGTTTTCTCGATGGAAACAACAATGAGATGACAGTCTCCACCGATATACAGCGTATCGGTGCCGAATATTTCTGTAACACCGAACTCTGTATGATCCTGGGCATCATGGACAGGGTCGTTGCGGTGGATTTCGCGCCATACCAGATGAAGGAATTCTATTTCCAGGATGAGAAGGCAAGGGCGTCCGTCAAGAATATGGCCGCAATGAATAATCCCGATTACGACATGATCAACGGGCTCGAACTCGATGTCCTTCTCAGTTTCAGCTATGATGAGGACCTCATCGCTACGAAACAGGCCAAGCTCGTGGACTGCGATGTAATCTATCTCGGACTCTATGCGCCCGACCTGATCAAGGCGGAAAACTCCGCATATGTCCACGGTATCCTAAAGGCAGGCTATATCTTCGGAAAGGTCGATCGTGCAGAGGCTTATGTGGATTGGATCCTCGATAAGCTGAACTATCTGATGGACAAGACGAAGGATATCGAAGAGAAGGATAAACCGCATGTCCTCATGACGAACTATCAGAACAGCTATCTGGCTGACGACACGAGGACCAACATGTCCGTATACAACTACAACGACCCGCAGGGGCAGGCAGTGATAGTCGCAGGAGGACACAACGTTCTTCAGGACATCAGCGAGGATGCTTACAAGAAAGGATACTCTGCAAGTCTGCAGTATGATGCGATCTTCAATGATGACCCAAAGGTGTATGTGGATTACATCTTCTGCCATTCGGTCCAGTATACCTATGCCGGAACTGAGATCAAAGGAGTATCCCACGGATACACCACCAACGATTATTCCGATTTCGAGAAAGCATGGAAACACGCGACAGGGAAGGAATTGGTGAAGGATGAGCTCGACAGCCCCGACAATCTCCATATTGACTCAGGTGATCTGAGAAACGGATGCAGCGGCGGTGTCCTCCTTGCATATTATGTGGCCAAGGTGATCAACCCCGAGATATTCTCGGATATCGATCCGGTGAAGATGCACAACGATTATGTCAAGGATTGGTTGGGAGTTTCAGGATACGACGTGTCCGAGGACGCGGTTGTCATATACAAGCAGATGTGAAACAAAGGGGGCTCTGCCCCCATATTTTGATCGGAAACATGTGCGATGTGGATTGGAATGCGGTCTGGGAAGCGGAATTGCATTCGACTTCCAGGCGGTTTCTGGATGATGGTTCGTTCTGGGATGACAGGGTGGAAGGTGTGAGGGGCAATGTCTCCTTCGGTAGGGAGATGCTCGATTGGCAACTGTCGATACTCGACTGTGACGGTGATTGGAAATGCTTGGACATCGGTTGCGGGTGCGGAAGGCTCTCCATACCGTTATCGAAACAGTGCAGATCGGTCACTTGTCTCGACCCTTCCGAGAAGATGCTGTCCTGTCTCCGCCATGAGGCTGAAACCATGGGGGCCACAAACATCGAGGTCGTGAACTCCTACTGGCAGGATTATAGGCCCACATCCTGCTACGACATGTCGTTCGCATCGTTCTCTGTCTTCATGCACGAACTGCCGAAGCAGCTGATGAGGATGTCGGAAATATCCGACCGTGTGGTCATATTCGCATCAGATGAGCTGCGTGTCCCTCTGGAGGTCCAGAGGGGGCTGTTCGGGAAGGAAGTGACGAAGCATACCGATGTCGAGATGATCGAAGGGGTCGCAGAACAGTGCGGTCTCAATCCGGTCACGGTCAGAAGATCATTCGAAAGGGCGACGAGGGTTAGATCGGTGGAAGAGACGGCAGAGGCCCTCGGACCAATGTTCGATATGGACGCATCCGATCCGAAGCTGATAAGTTACATCGCCGAGCATGATTTGACGAAAACCGACGGCATGAAGAGAATTGGGGCGGTGATGTGGGAATGCTGAATCAGGATCCTCAGAAGCAAATCAGGTACATGCGCATCCGGATGGCCCTCTATATAACTTCAGTCACTATTGTATTGGTTGTTCTGATGGCATGGTCCGTGACAATAAGTTCGACGACAATCACCCCTGCCCAGGTTTACAAGGTGATATTCAATCAAATCATTCCCGGAACCTTCGATGTTCCATACCGTACAACTCATATCGTATTGAACACGTACCTGCCGCGCGTGCTTATGGGATTGTTCGCAGGGATGATACTGGCGATTGGGGGAGCTATCACGCAGACTATCCTTCGCAACTCCCTCGCCACCCCATACACTCTAGGTGTGTCGTCCAGTGCGGCGTTCGGTGCATCGCTTTCGATAGTCATGGGGATCACGGCTGTTGCTGGAAGGTACGGCACGATATTCAATGCATTCATATTCTCGATGATCCCCGCGATGTTAATCCTTGTGGCATCTGCCAGAAAGAACATGTCCCCGGCATCGATGGTTCTGATAGGTGTGGCAATCTCATACGTTTTCAGTGCATGTACCACATTGATGCAGTATTTCGGAGATGCCGAAGCCACCAAATCGGCCGTATTCTGGACAGTTGGCGATCTGAACAGCGTCCTGTTGGAATTCATACCCTACGTCGCCGTTACTGCCATCCTGATGCTCATCGTCTCTATGTATCTGACCAAGGACATGGATGCGATGCGCATGGGGGATGATACAGCCGCATCACTGGGAGTAAATGTCCATCTCATCAGGGTCTTGCTGATGGTGGTGGCATGTTTCTGCACAGCAGTGGTCGTGAGTTTCATTGGAGCTATAGGTTTTATATGTCTTTTGGCACCCCATATATGCAGACTGGTAGCCGGGGGAAGCTTACGTTTCCTCATACCTTCATCCGCGGTCACAGGAGCGTTGTTACTCACCATTGCGGATATAATAGCAAAGGATTTCATGAATCCGATAATGTTGCCCGTAGGAGCAATAACAGCGGTGATAGGCGGACCCGTTCTGGTTTTCCTCTTGTTCAGGAGCAGACCAGAAACTACTTGACAATCTATTTCCAAAAGCATAAATTCAGCCAATTCGAAGGTCACACATCATTTAATCTGAGTCCGCCATGACATACTCATGATCTTCGTATTCTCGGGAACCGGAAACTCGTATCATGCGGCCAAGCGCATCGCGGCGCACTTCAACCAGAACATGGTGGACATGGCAGCGGCGAACAGGTACAACCGTTCATTCTACAACGCCGGCGGAGAGAGCATCGGATTCATGTTCCCGGTCTACTTCTACGGTCTCCCGACCATAGTCGAGGAGTTCCTCAAGAACCTCGAGATCGTCAACCCTGGCTATGTCTACTGCATATCGACATGCGCTGGGGACTCCGGGGCTGCATGCGAGGAGTTGCAGGACATCCTCGGGGACAGGCTGAAGGTCGATGCATCGTTCGATCTGCTCATGCCCAACAACGCGGTGTTCTACGAAGATGTCCCTTCGAAGGAGGAGGCCGCCGAGATCAACAAGGCCGCCGATGAGAGGATAGACGAGTATATCGCACGCATCGAGAGCAGGGAGGAAGGCGACTTCCGTACCATGGCCTCCAAGGACGGATTCGAGGAAGGGAGGAAGGCGTACGCCAAGTTCAGGAACACCGACCCCTTCTCCTATGATGAGAAGTGCATCGAGTGCAGGATATGCGAGAACGTCTGTCCCGAGCAGGTGATCAAGGTATATCACCGCAAGCCGGTGTGGGACGAGATGCAGTGCACCATGTGCATGAGCTGCATAAACATGTGCCCCAAGAAGGCCCTTCAGTTCGGAGACGTCACGCAGGACAGGGGAAGGTACTTCCATCCAACGTACTACATGTGGAGCCTTGGCGTCAATCCGCCCTACAAGTGCGAAGATTTCAAAAAGTATGACGAGGGTTTCAGGTCCTGATACGATGACAGTGATAGGATTCACCACGACCACCAGCAAGATCAAAGACCAGTCCGAACTGGCCAAGAACAGCGGTCTAGAGGCCTTCGGTGTATCCGTCATAGAGGATGCGGAAGACAAGCACGACGCCATCAAGGCGAGCAATGCCCAGCTCCATCTCTTCATGCAGATGAAGAGGGGCAATGTCCAGTACATGATCTTCCAGGATCCCGAGCAGGTCGACATCTTCATGGAGAACATCATCGGATACTACGGCAAGGAGAAGACGGACAGGATCCTGCAATCAGTGAGATTCCGCTGTCTCAAAGGCTGCGAGGATGCCGTTTCCAGGCATGGTCTGGATATCGAAGCATCCTTCGAGACATTCGAGGATTCCTTCAAAGACCTGGTGTGAAAGGATACAGTTTATATTTGATTTCCAACTGTCACCATACAGAGATGATACTTTGAAAGTATATGTGCAGCAGACGAAGACTAGTCTCGTTATCTCTGCAATCCTGATGATAGTCATCGGTGCTCTCTTCATTGTCGATAAGGACAAGGCCATTGAGGTCGGTTTCATCATCACGGGAATCTTCCTGCTCATCGGAGGTATCCTCCCGATGATCCAGAGCAGAACCATCAACGTTCTTGGTCTGCTGCTGATCATCCTTGGTATCCTTCTGATCCTTGCCCCAGAACTGTTCACCCTGGTCTTCGAGATCATCATCGGAGTCATCGCGATCATCATCGGAGCGCTCAACATGTTCGCGGCATTCAGGGAGACCGACAAGGTGGGGATGTTCTTCGGCTTCATCGTAGGGCTCCTGGTCATCGCTGCCGGTGTGACCATCTTCCTCGGAATGGATGTCGCATTCCAGATATTCGGAGGACTTCTCATCGCGGCAGGATTGCTCGATTTCATCGTCGCAGTTAAGAACGTCAACTGATCAAACAAAGGCCTTCGGGCCGTTACTTCCTTTTTCAGACAGCCGCCGGTACGGCAGGAATGCTCTGCCTCACATAATGGCGGACAAGCAGCATCATCCAGACCCCTCCGAACACATATGCCGCCACCGTGGCGTAGATGAGCATCTCGAAAGAGTACAGGCTGCCGACCCAGTACAGGAACAGCTTCACTACGGCCCAGACCAGCATCGCTCTCGTCGATACCCTTGACTTCCTTATCACCTGCAGCATGCAGGATCCGATCTTCCTCAGGCCGTCGAACGGGATGAACAGGCAGAACATCCTCATAACCCATACGAGATCGTCCTTGTGCTGCTCCATCGAGGGGTCGTTCATGAAGAGCTCGGTGAGCGGTTCTGCGAATATGAAGACGATGGCCGCGGCCGCTGTCGTGAGCACCGTCGAGAGGACCGCCGCATACCTCATGCCCATGATCGCCTTCTCCCTGTCATTCTGGCCGAGAGCGGCAGAGCAGACAGGTATCATGGCCGCACCCAGGGCCTCGGATATCACGATTATGATCGTGATGTATCTCCAGGGGAGGTTGTACAGCAGCACGCCGGCAGTGGCGCCCACAGCTACGATGAACACCCTCTGGATGACATTGGTTATCCCTGTGACAAGGGCCTCGGCGGTACGGGGGGCACCGACCCCGAGCACCTCGAGCGAAGCCCTCCTGTCGAAACGCAGGCTGGACCTGGTGAGCTTCACCTCCATCCTGCCTGTTGCGTACCAGTAGAGACCGAGCAGCGTGGAGATGAATGCGCCTATGCATGTGGCCCACCCTGCCCCTGAGACGCCCATGCCCATGTCGAACATCAGGATCGGGTCCAGGACGATGTTGAGCCCTGCTGAGATGACAAGGACGATGATGGACTTCGTCCTCGACCCCTCGGATCTCAGAAGTCCCGTGACGATACCGTTCAGGATAAGGGCGAACGACATGTTGGCGAACGGTATGGCATAGTCGATGCAGGATTCCTTGATGTCATCCGCACCGATGAACTCGACCATAGGCTCGAGGGAGAAATAAACGATGGTGGATACAACGGCTGATGCGATGAGCCCTGTGATCAGGGCATTGCCTGCTAGCAGTCCGGTCCTTTCCGTATCCCCTCTGCCGAGATGGAAGGCGATGGTGGTGGACACTCCTACCCCGAGCCCGATCCCGACCGCGGTGACGATCCAATACACCGGATTCATCGTGGCAACGGCGGACATGGCCTCATCGCCCAGACCTGTGGTCCAATAGGAATCTATGAACGAATTGAGCTGCACAATGAGGTAGGAAAGGGAAAGCGCCAATGCAAGGGAGCGGATTGCGTGCTTCGGTTCGCCGAGCATCGTTTCTAGATCATTCCCTTTCATTCCGATCGCCTCTCGGTTATCCCTCACAGGTATAGGTCTTTTGTGGGCATTAGCATCCAATCCAATATCATTATTATATCTGATTGCAATCCCTTTGCTATGAATGTTCCAGTTGCTGCGGACGGCATGAGGGAGTTACCCGGTGAGTCCAACTATAGGATGTTCTACATATCCGATCTGAACCTTTCCAAAGGACCCTATACCCGTATCGTCGAAGGTATAGCGGAGAAGATGGATGGTGATGCATACCTCATAATCAACGGCAACATAGCCTTCGGGATCTCGACATGCAAGGATTTCCTCACGGAACTGTCGGGAAAGGTCGATCCGAGAAGGATAATCGTTGTGCCAGGGAAGATGGAGTTCAAGGCGGGGGCGGCCATGTACAGGGATATGGTAGAAGGGCTCCGCATGGCATTCCTCGAGGGGCAGATGATGATACTCAAGGACGGATGCCGCAATATCTATGAGGCGCAGGACCTCCTCAGAGCGACACCGGACGAGCTCAAGGAAGAGCTCGATTTCACGTCTTTTGCCGTACTGGGAGCATCATCCTTCACAGGCGAGAAGGGCGAGCTCTACGAGCATCTGCTCTGTTCGGTCCCCTCTTCCCGCATCGTCGTCGCGACCAACATATTCGAATCGGAATACAATCCCAACTGGACATACCTCTGCAGGGAGGCCGAGGCCCCGGCCGGCATGAGGCTGTTCGCCGATGCATCGCCTGCTCCCAGATTCTTCGATATGCCTTCGGAGCAGAGCGCAACGATGTCCCTCGTCCAGGGGATGAGGACCATCAAGCCCGAGGAGTACAGGGCTTTCTACACCAGGATGGGCATGAGCATGACCTACAAGAACGGGAGGGATGTGACCGTCCTCTCCGAAGGAGGATACACGATGTTCCTCACGTTCGTCAGGGTCTTCACGACCACGGTCCTGGACGTCAACTCGCCTTTCAAGCACGAGCACTCATGGGACATCTTCAAGGGAAGCATGAAGGAGTACGGGGACCGCATAATCGAGCTGGCCTTACCGTACTATCTCCGTGTGAGGGAGGTGTCCGCGCTGGTGAAGAGCATCGGCGGGGACGGTACCGTGAACGGATGCTCCGTGAACGTGTTCGAGGACTTCAACCTGTTCGTGGATCCCGGGGACCTGAGCGTGACGATGTACGTCAACGTCAGGGGAGGGATGGACATAAGCCTGTATTTCCCGGAGGAATGCGAGAAGGGGAACGACATATTCGAACTCAGGTCGGAGGCACCCGAGTACGTTAACAGGAAGGACATGCGCAGGATGATACAGGTCACGGATGCCATGTTCTCGGTCATAGAGAACCGCATCATCAGGAGATGGGACGACAGGGTTCTGGAAGGCGCAGGGCTGCTGGAGCTGGTCACCGTCAAGGACGTACGTCTGAAGGAGGATGATTGAATGGGACGCGAATCGTTGAGGAAGGAGATCCTATCGCTTGCCGTCGAGGATGTCATCGCGATGTTCAAGCGCAAGCGCGAGCTCGACTACGCTCTAGGGAACACGGACGATTCCGGCGGATCATGGGTGTTCTTCGAATCATCCGATTTCGTCAAGAGCGCATACAACCCGTCGAAGCTGGGGATCAAGGACGCCGATGTGAAGAAGGCCATAGACCGTGCGGTGCAGGAGGGTTCCGAATGATCCCGCACCGCAACCTCGATGCCCCGGACGAGAAGGACATCTACATGACTGAGGAGAACAGGAAGTATCTGGCCAAGGTCATAGAGAAGGAGCTGGGGGCGCTGTTCTGGACATCCGCATGGAAGGGGCGCGTCGAGCAGCCCATAGTGGATTATCTCGCTGAGCGCATGGCGGAGGACAAGGAGATCCTCGCATCGGATTCCAGGGACGCCGTGAGGAGGATGGCCGAGAGCATACTCGAGGATGCCATCGCCGAGGCGGACCTGTGCATCGACTACTACAGGAACAAGTTCCCCTGGGAGCTCCTGGAGAAATGCCTCAGGGACGAGCAGTTCTCCGACAGGGACCTTCAGGGTCCGAGGAACAAAGTGTCGCAGTGGCTGCACACAGGCATCGAAGAGCCTTTCTTGAAGAGCGAGCTCCCGATGGTCGTCATGGCAGCGATGAACACCATAGAGTCATATGAGAGGAAGAATCCTCCGAAGAAGAGGAAGGGGGTGGACCTCCAGAAGGATGTCCTCATCGACTATCTCCTCATAGATTACAGGATCCATTCGGGACATTACAGGTTCACATATAACCATGCGATGATGGAGATCATCCCGGATCTCGTCGAGAAGCTGGTTCCTAAGATGAAGGAATGCGGGATATGCAACACCAATCTGGTATGAGGTGGGAAAATGGAACATAAGATGAGTATCGTTCACAATTCGTTCGTATCTATCAAGGCAGGGAATAAGAAGGTATACATGCGTCTATATGACGGGAAGAGGCAGGCCGTACGCCCCAACGATACGATAGTGTTCAAGGACATCCAGAACGGGGAGCTCATGAGCGCCAACGTGGAATCCATCCATATATTCCCGACATTCAACGAGCTCTATGCGTATTTCCCTAAGAACGAGCTGGGATACGGTGAGCACGAGTCCGCCAACCCGACCGACATGCTCGCATACTTCGATCAGAAGGACCAGGTAAGGCACGGGGTCGTCGGATTCATCGTCACGCCCGTCCAGTGACCGCATCGCCGCTATGGGGGATTGAGATGGAATTACAGGAATTCGACCATATCTGAAGGAGCACGGTCATGTGGATGCACGATTCCGACGAGGATGATCATGTCACTTATATAGGGGAGATCGTGAACTGCTACGTCCTGGAATGACGGATACGGTGACCTGTCTAGTGCCGGAGAGGATGGTGTGATGAAAGCTAATCCCACGATTTCATGGGAATGAATCCCACGATTTCATGGGAATGAATCCCACGATTTCATGGGAATAGATAATTGCCAACGCCATCAGCTTTCGAACGTTTTTGCGGCATTTTTGAGGAGATTGACGATCTCCAGATGCTGAGGGCAGACCTTCTCGCACTTCTTACAGCCTATGCAGTCGGAGGCCTTGCCGTGACCGTTGGTGGTCAGGGATGTGTTATAGTAGTACTGGCTGTTCCAGTTGTGGAATGTCTGATAGGAATTCAGGGCAGAGAAGATGTCGGGGATCAGGATGTCCTTCGGACATTGGTTCTCCTCTATGCAGTAGCGGCATTTCGTACAGGGGATCAGATCCATGCTCTCGAATATCCCGTAGACCCTGTCTAGTGCCTCCATCTCCGTCTCTGACAGCGGGACGAAGTCTCTCATTGATGACAGGTTATCATTCATCTGCTCTATATCGCTCATCCCGGACAGGACCATGGCGATGTTGGGGAAGCTGCCTGCGAAGCGGAGCGCGTAGCTGGCGTTGCTCCCTCCGTCGAGCCCGCGAAGTATGCTATCGGCCTCCTTCGGAAGGTTCACCAGGGTACCGCCCTTGACGGGCTCCATGACTATGACGGGCTTGCCATGTTTCTCGCAGACCTCGTAGACTGCCTTGCTGTCTATCGAGGTGTCGTGATAATCTACATAGTTGAGCTGTATCTGCACGGCCTCGACCTCCGGATGGTCCGTCAGTATCATGTCCAGGACCTCTGCTTTGTCATGGAATGATATCCCGAAATGTCTGATCAGGCCCTCATCCTTCATCTCCATAGCCGTCTCATACGCCTTGCAGCGCTGGAATTTCCTGTAGTTCCCGTTATCCTGGGCGTGCATGAGGTAGAAGTCGAAATAATCGACACCGCACCATTCCAGCTGCTGCTCGAAGAACGGGCGAATGTCCTTCTGCTCCTTGAAATAGGGATCGGTGAGCTTGTCGGTGATTAGGAACTCCTCCCTGTCGTGCCTGGCGGATACGCATTCGCGGAAGGCGGTCTCCGAAGCGCCGTTGTGATATCCGTGGGCGGTATCGAAATAGTTCAGTCCGGAATCGATGAAGGCATCTGCCATCCTGCAAAGCGTCTCATTGTCTATATTCCCGTCCTTCATCGGCAGACGCATCAGACCGAATCCGAAGTTCCCCTTGATCTCTGGGAAGAATTTGTTATTTATCAGTTTCTCACCTCACTATCTGTTATGTCACCTTTGAATTCAAATGCCGATGACAGGTCTTCATCAGATCGGCGATGTGTGTAAAGAAGAATGGCAATAAAGCAGTATCTTTCAGGATGATGCGATATTCATTTCATTAAGAGAAGCAGCGGAATGGGTTTCTCCGACCCCTCTGGGGTCGGTAAAGTGGTTCATTTCTGATCGTTGATCATTATTATATGGTAGCCGAACTCGGTCTTGACGGGTCCGACCACCTGTCCCTTCTGTCCTTCGAAGCATGCCTTCTCGAACTCGGGGACCATCTCACCCTTGCTGAACCATCCGAGGTTCCCTCCCTTGGACTTGCTTGGGCACTTGGAGAACCTCTTCGCGAGCTGTGCGAAGTCCTCTCCCTTGGAGAGGCGGATCATGATTCCCTCTGCGTCCCTTGCGTTGGATACCAGGATGTGCGATGCGTTGACTGATTTGACCATGCTATCTCGATTCCTATATCCTATTTAATCCGATGGGATGGCTGCGGTGAGCGTCTTGTCCACGTGTTCCACAATCCACCAGACGGGCCTCATCGATGATGAGCAGTCTGCTCCGCGGGATGTTACGGAGAAGTACCTGATGTCCGTGAACAGCGATTCGGCGATCCTCACGAAGTTCTCCTCCCCGTTGTCGATGAGATACTGCCTCACCTGGTCGTCGCTCAGCGCAGAGTTGAGTATATCGTTCTTGGTCGCCACGATGGCGAACGGGATGTCCGAGGTGGCGGAGGGGCTCATGCGCCTCACCGTGGTGAACATGTAATGGAATGATTCGAAGATCTCCTGAGGTGTGTTCTTCTTCACTCCCCTCTTGAGTGCCAGAGGGTCGAATGTGAAGATGATACCGTCGGAGTAGTTGTAGTACTCCTCGAAGATGACCTTCTCCATATCGGGCTGGAACTCCGTTCCCGAGATGTCGTTGAATACTATCTCCCTGTCCTTGAGCTTGAAAGACTTGAGGAAGATGATCTGTGACTCGAGCTCCCCGGAGGCGGTGGGTGCGGCGACGTCCTTGGCGGCTATCGCATCTTTAGAAAGGCCGCTGGAAGCGCTCTCGACCGTGATGTCCACGATCCTTCCCTTCTGGGTGATGGTGTCGACGGCGGACAGCATGAGTGTCGTCTTTCCGGATCCCGTAGCACCTACGAGGGAGATCGTGATCGGACGTGCCTCTCTGGTCTGGATCGATTCGCCGCAGTATGGGCATACCGTTTCCAATCCGGTCCTCTTCCCGCTCTGGCAGGAGATCGTGTGTCCCTTGTTGCAGGTGTGGTACTTGTAACCGTAGATGTTGGGTACGGGGTAATCGAGGATGAGTCCGCATCTGCATTTGACCTTGGGCCTGTCGAAATCCCTCTTGCACTGAGGGCATACTCCATGATCGGTGTTCCTGCGGTACTGCTTGGCCTCGCTCCTCGATGCCGCCTTGATCCTCGTTCCGACGAAGAACCTCAAGATGAGGAAGGGCACGATCAGGTACAGCAGGGTCATGATTGCCCAGGGGTAGTAGAGCGGCAGGAGCACGATCGGGATCACGATAAGGGGCTTGCACCTCATCCAGCATCCGAAGATGAGCCCGAAGGGCATCAGGATGCACTTGAGGAACGCCTTGGGCCTGTGCGTCCAGAGGTATTCCACAGGGTTGGTTGTGCCTGCCACGTCCTTCGAGAACTTCGTGGTGAACCCGGCTGCCATTATGACAAATCCGAGCACGACCATGGACAGCTCGACATAGTATTCGGTGTCCTCATCGAGCTGGAAGAGCTTGGCGATCTCGTCGATGAGGTCCCCGTACGAGTTCAGCGCATCGGCGATGAAGTCGGGTGCTTTCTCTGTCAGATTGATTCCCAATTCGCCGCCGACAGGCCAGAACAAGAAGAAGTCCAGAGCCGCTCCGTCCGTGGAGGTGAAATGCTCCATGGTAAGCGCGAAGCATAGGCCGGCGTATACGAGTGCTATCAGCGAGACTACTCCGTAGAGTGTCTTGTTCATCCCATTCATGCTTCCCGCATGGGGGACTTAACATAAAATACGTGTCCTAAGGACACGTAAGGGTCAAGGCTTCTCCACAGTGCCGTCGGAACGGTGCAGCTCTCTGCCCATATCGATGGGATTGGTCTTGTCCATGAGCTCCCACGGCCACTCCTGGAACTCCCTGATGCGTATCTCGTCCATGGATGCGCGGACTTCGTCGAGGTCCGAGAGGATGACGGGGCCGAACGCAGCCTGTTTCTCGCCGATAGGCTTCCCCTCGAGGATCCAGAACTCGGACGGTTCCGCACCGTTCTCGAGCGACAGGTCCGTTCCCGGTTTCATCTTGAATCTGAGATGCGGCTTGACCTTGGTCCCGTCCATCACGGCACCCTTGCCGGAGACATAGTAAACGTTGCGGTTCACCCCGTCTGGCACAGCTTCGAGAGCGAACCTGGAACCAGGCTCCATCTCGATCCTCATGACTCTCACTGAGTTCTCCTTCGCAGCCCATGATCCCGGGTTGGGAGAGTATATCTCCGAACCTCCGTACGAACCGCAGTACAGCGTTATCCTGCATCCGTCCTCCTCGAAAGAGGGTATGGTCTCGGACCATACGTTGTTGACCGTGTTCCCCTTGTTCTTCCTGTCGAGCGGGATGTTGATGACGATCTGCGTGATGTGGGTCGGATTGTCGTTCTCCTGATCGACGAGGGGATACATCTCGCAGTGCTCGTACCTGCTGGAGGCCAAGGTCCACTGCACATCGCCGTTGCCGTACCTTCCGTAGTTCCTCTCGGTGTCGAAATGGTCGACATAGCCTTTCTCGGCTATGGTCATCGTCTCATATCCCCAGTGCGCATGCATCGGGAATCCGGGTACGACCCTGCCGTGGTACATCCTGAAGCCGAACCTCTCCTGGTAGTCCCTTCCGAGGTTCCTTCCTCTGATCTGTTCGAGCGGAGGGGCCATCTGGGCGTTGCCCTTGGGATACTGGTCATGATGGTGGGAGATGAATGTGAAGGGATCGTCCCCTGACCAGTGGATGTTGATATCGACGATCTTCGAGACCGTCTTCGGCTTCTTGGATAGCAGGAACATCGTGGCTTCGTATGTTGAGTTCCTATTTAACGGATACAAACGGTCTCCGGCTGTCATTCGCCGGACGGCAGGTCCACAGGATAGTATGTTCTCCTTCCATCCATGTTGATCTGTTCAAGCCCCATCCTGCTGTCGATCTCGTTCAAGATGGATACAAGATGCCCCCTGTCCACCGTCTCGGTGGCGAGCCTCAGACGGTACTCCCTGCACCTGTGGCATCCGGACACGAACTTCGGGGCTATGCTGCGCAACTTGCGAATAGCGCAGTCCTCGCCTTTCTCCCCGATGAGCATGTCTGTCAGCTGTATGCACCATTCGATCTGCTGGTGGACTGTGGGGTTCTCCAGCTTCCTGCCTGTCCTGTAGTACTCGTCTATCTGCCTGCACAGGAACGGATTGCCGACTCCTCCCCTTGCAACCATTACGCCGGTTGCCCCAGTGATGTCCATCGCATCAATCGCATCGTCCATCGAATAGATGTTCCCGGAGACGATGAGCGGTACGGACATCTCCTTCTGAAGTCCTTCTATGATATCGTAATGGGGATATCCGGAGTAGTTCTGGTCCTTGGTCCTCGCATGCACCGTTATCGCATCAGCTCCTGCGGATTCCAGCTCCTCGATGACATCCATGTAGTTCATGTGGTTCGGGTCCGACCCCAGGCGGATCTTCGCCGTCACAGGCCTGTCCGTCCTTCTCTTCACCTGCCTGACGATCTCGCCGCAGAGCTTCGGGTCCTTCATCAGGACTGAGCCCGCACCGCTGCGGAGTATCTTGTGCACGGGGCAGCCCATGTTGATGTCGAAGAAATCGATGTTTTCATTGAATTGTAGGGATTTCACCGCGGCATCCGCCATGTCTTCGGCTGAATGCCCGAACAGCTGCAGCCCCGTCGGATAGTTCCTGTCGAACATCACGTAATCGGATGTCTTCTCATCGGAGTTGATGATCCCGACGGCGGAGGTCATCTCCGTCATGGAGACGGCGACACCGAACGGCTTCATGAAGTCGCGGTAGCTCCTCGAGGTGTATCCCGACATGGGTCCGGATACGACAGGGCCGTCGACCTCGATATCGCCGATCCTCCACATCGTATCAGTTTCTCGAGAACCGTGTGAATCCGGAGCAGGGGACGACCTCGATGCCCTCTTTCTCCCAGATGTCGCAGATCAGGTTTACGCCTATGGAATCCGATGCCATGTGTCCGGAGATGATCAGGTTTATCCCCGCCTCCTCGGCCTTCTCGACGTGGTCCTCGGGATAGTGCATCGCAACAATTGTCTTGACCCCTGCCTCACCGAGTGCCTGATAGGTCTCCTTGGAGAACGAAGTGCCCCCGTTCATCTTCACCATGACCTTCCCGCATTCGTCATCGGGATTGCCCGAGAGGATTATCGGGGGGCTGTTGCATTTGGCGGCAGCGCGGACCTCCGGCTCGGAATAGAGGGAGTCGATGATGTCCTTCAGGGTCTTAGGCTGCAGCTCGTCCATCTTCCTGACCATGAACTCCTCCACCATGTTGTCTGCGGGAGCGTGTATGTTGAAGAACGGTATGTCGAGCATCCTCGCTGCATCCGCGGTCTGGTTGTAGTTGAATCCCTGCATGTTCCTCAGGACCTGTTCCATGCGCTCCTTCACCAGGTCGTGCGCCTTCTGAGGATCCACGCCCATGTCGCTGAACATGGCGGTCATCTGCATCATGACCTCGGGGAACGGCGTCTTGGACGAGCCGTTGGGATGATGTGCGATCACAGCATCGATCCTCTCGCCCTTCTCTCTCAGCCTGTCGGCAAGTATGATCTCCGACGACGTTATGTCGATGCCCCACATGAACCTCTCCGCATCCAGTTCCTTCGCCTTGTCGGAACCGTATGAGAAACGGGAGTCGGCATAGGGGTTCCAAAGCCTCTCCTGATCGAACAGCTCCTTCCTGTCCTCGGGAAGGCTGTCGAACACTTCCCTGAAGTCATCGAGTATCCTCCTGACTTCGGACTGCGGGCGCAGGTCCCTCTTCATGCCTGCCTCGATGGCCATCCTGTAGGCATCGTAGATCTTCATGCCAGGGGGATTGGGGGTGTCGGATATTAGGTTTTGTAGGGTTCAACGGATGAGAAAACACTTCTGGCCTCACTCAATCGATTTATACCCAACAGCAGATTCCATGGCAAAACTATCGGTGATAGTAATGGATAACAGAAGATTACTGAATCTAATAATCGTCGTCGCCGCGGTCATCATGCTCATCGGCGTCTACACCACATGGATGTCTGTCGACATCCCTGGACTTGCCGACGAGAGCCTCACAGGCTGGGAGATCTACGATGACACAGAAGAACCCGAGGACTTCGATGAAACCTGTGCTAAATACGCGCCTCTCGTCACTCTGATCTTTGCGATCCTCCTCATCCTGGTGCCGATCGCGACCATGTTCATCAGCAATACCGTGGCCAAGATCGGCAGTGCCCTGGCGATCCCGTTCTCAATCGTATCCTTGTTCTTCCTCATCAAGACATATATGTATATCAAGGACAAGATCGACGAAGCCGGAATCTTCGGGGATTATATCGAAATCGGATTCGGCCTGTATCTGTCGATGGTGGGATGTATCGTCGCCATCGTAGGCGGGTTCATCGCCATCTTCGTGCTGAAGAACGATTCTAAAATCTGAGTCGTGAATATCACATTCCAAGGGGTTCGCCCCTCAAACCCTTTTCATTATCTATCCTTGGATACGCAGCAGTCAGGACATCATTGATCCAATTCTTTTTCCAAGCCGCAAAGCATCTTGAGCCCGCGATCCATCTTCCCGACCAAACGCTTATAACCGATGCGTCATTCGCAGACCCAAAGGTTCCACGTAAATCAGAAGCCTCGGCGGAAACAGTGACCTTGTCTGAGGTGAAATCGTTATGGAATACAGGATGCCGTGGAACGCCAAGGAAGGAATCATCTACGGATGCATTATCGCATCCATCTCATCGCTGCTGATAGGCGGGTACAACGTCTACGACAACATGGGTTACACATTGGACAGGTTCGATGAGTTCGTGCTGCAGTACATCGTCATCTGGCCGGTGATGTTCGTTCTCGCATTCACGTTGGTGAACACCGTCGTGGGGCGCATCGCCAAGATCGTAGTTGGAAAATACAGCTCCCCCGGGGACAGCACCAATGCGATAATCACTATGAACATCATAGTCTGCGTCCTGCTCATGTCGGTGATCCTCACCTTCCTCGGAGGTTTGGTCGGTCAGACCATCGGGTTCATGCTGGGAGGCCCCTCGGTCGATGTCATGGAACTGATCGAGAACTGGCCACGTATCTGGCCGAGGAACTTCTGCATAGCCTTCTGGGTGGAGATGCTCATAGCCCAGCCGGCGGCACGCCGGGTCATGGTAAGGATGCACAGGATGAGGATGGGTACTGTTCCTGCGCAGTGAAAGCCAGGGCTTTCCACGGCTGTATCCAGCAGACGGCGCAATGTTACCGTAAAAATGACTATCCGGCCTTAGACGATCGGCTCTTTCTGTGAGCATGTTTCATGGAGGGGGATGCCGCAGTTTTTCCGTACCGATATCCGCCGTTGTTGAAATGTGTGCACACACTATCATCATCACAGTTCGCGTTGCAGTTCATCTTTGCAATAAATCAACAGCGGCCCGTTGTTAAATAATAAGAAACTCTCGTTCATCCGATATCCCAATCAATCCCTGCAGCACGGTTCGGCATAATGAACTGCAGTCTTCAGCATAGGCGCATCCATCCCACGCCATCCTTGATGGCAAGAACGTGTTTTCCAAACCCTTTCGCAAAATGCCGTATGACGGCCCAAGGGAGAAAGACAAGATGAGTATATTCGACAGCATAATCGAAACCGTGGGCTCCGTTGAACCGCAGGAGTTCATGATAAGCATAGGGGCGGCCCTGCTTGCGGGGCTGATCCTATCAGCCCTTTACATGTTCCGCAACCGCCACTCCGGGAGCTTCGCTGTGACCGTGGTGTGCCTCCCGGCCATAGTTTCTGCGATAATAATGGCCGTCTCCGGAAGCATCGGAGCGGGTATAGCGGTTGCAGGCGCATTCAGTCTCGTGAGGTTCCGTTCCGCACCCGGCTCCGCCAAGGAGATAGCGGTGCTGTTCCTCGCCATGGCCTCAGGCCTGCTCTGCGGCATGGGGCTTGTCGCTTACGGGCTGCTATTCGCCGTGATAGTGGGCATGGTGTTCTTCGTATTGACCGCCGTCAACTTCGGCGGAACCAAGGCGAATTCCGCTGACAGGGTAGTGAGGATAGTCATACCCGAGGATGTCGATTACGGGACGGAGATCGATCCTGTTATCGAGGAGTACACCTCCGAGCACCAGCTGATATCCGTCCGCTCATCGAACATGGGCACGATGTATAAGCTGAAGTACAAGGTGAGGATGAACGATATCGATCAGCAGAAGGAGCTCATAGACAGGATAAGGGTCCGGAACGGGAACCTCGAGGTGGCGGTGACGGTCGAGGATACGGAGCAGCAGGGGCTGTGATTCCGTGGACGCAAGGTCCGTGTTCAAGAGGTACGAGCTCAAGTACCTGATGGACGACGAGCAGGCCTCGGCGGTCAAGGAGGCTCTGAACGAGCATATGAGAGCCGACCGTTACGCCCACAGCTCGATCAGGAACATCTACTTCGATACGCCAAGCTATCTGCTTGCGCGCCGTTCGATCTCCAAGCCCGTGTACAAGGAGAAGCTCAGACTCCGTTCCTACGGCTCCCTCTCCTCCGACGACGATGTCTTCGTGGAGCTGAAGAAGAAGTACGAGTCCGTGGTGTACAAGAGGAGGCTCACAATGCCGCTCCGCGATGCC
The DNA here is from genome assembly GCA_015063245.1 of Thermoplasmata archaeon. Lineage (GTDB taxonomy): Archaea > Thermoplasmatota > Thermoplasmata > Methanomassiliicoccales > Methanomethylophilaceae > Methanoprimaticola. Next base: position 80,627 of record SUSV01000004.1, on the reverse strand, counting down.
GTCGACTGGCTATGCGGATGCGGCCAGGGGCCGACCACTCAGATCGGGCAGGAGATCGGATACATGAGGGTACGCTACCCGGACATCCGTCCGGCCATGTACCTGTCGTACGACAGGGATGCATACAGCTCCGGCAGGGACCTCAGGATCACAATCGACACCAACATCCTGGCCCGTACCGAGGATGCGGACCTGACACTGCCTGTGGGAGGGCATCCCGTCCTTCCGGAAGGGTACACGCTGATGGAGATCAAGACCCTGTACGGGTATCCGGCCTGGCTCACGTCGCTTCTGAGCTCCAACCGCCTGTACAATTCGAGCTTTAGCAAGTATGGCAATGCCTACAAGGAGATGGTCCTCAGGAAGGTCCCGGAGGAGTTCATCAGGCTGCCCACAGGCAGAGCGGCCTTCCTGCAGGATGGTATGTGAAACGATCGATCCCGAAACGCCTCGGCTCAAGCCTCATATGCCACAACCCCGGTGGATACGATTTCGTGTATGAAGGAGTGCTCATCATCCTTCCTCTCCTCATACTCCTTCGGTGTGACCACGATTATGTCCTTTTCCAGGATCAGATCCCTCTTCCACAGGCATATCTGAACGTCGGCCACTCTCTCGGCCCGTTTCTTATCGGTATCCATCACTATGAGCATATCCAAGTCGCTGTTACCATCGGCGGTCCCTCTCGCGACCGATCCGAAGATGATGATCATCTTGAGGTCGAGATCCTTGGCGATGGCGGACAATGCACCAAAGACGACTGGTGGACAGGAACGTCTGATTGGTGGACAGTGCCGCGGAAATTGGTGGACAATGACAATCCTGATTTTCATAGTCTGGGTGGACAAAGGAAGTGGACAAGGCGAGATTCGAACTCGCGGCCTCTTCGTTGCGAACGAAGCGATCTAACCGGGCTGATCTACTTGCCCATTGAGAAATCCCGGTATGACACCGTACCGTGAACCCCAATAAATAATTTGGCCATTCCGCCTTAACCTTTAATCCCTGTACCGACATTCCGACATCCATGGCACAACTCACTGCAGAGATGCTCGAGGAGATGAAGGCGACTGGAATCATCGCCTTCGCTACCGCATCCAAGGACGGAACACCCAATGTAGTACCTGTAGGAATGATCTTCCAGGGCGAGGATGGAAACATCTGGTTGATCGACAATTACCTCAACAAGACGCTCAAGAACCTCAAGGAGAACCCCAAGGCGGCGTTCTACATCTGGAGCAGGGATTTCAAAGAGTCCTACCAGATCAAGGGAACCGTCACCATCGAGAACTCCGGAGCGGACTATGAGAAGGCCGTTGCCTTCGCCCATTCCAAGAAGGAGACATATCCTGCTAAGAACCTCATCAAGATGAAGGTCGAGGATATCTTCTACGTGACGCCCGGCGATCACGCCGGAGACAAACTCTGAAAACTTCATGGCACCGTCCTCTCGGGCGGTGCCGATTACTAATTTTTGAAGATTCAATCGTCTTCCTTGCGCATCACGAGCCAGGGTCCTGCACCCATGAACGCTCCGATGGGGATGAATATTATGCCGAACCACGGGTTGCCGCCGTGATAGCAGTAGAATGCGGTCAGCGAGGCACCGACTATCGCGCCGAGGATGAGCCCGTGCTTGGCGTTCCTGTCCATCACTCCACTTTCCTGCCGGTGACGTTCTCCGCCGCCTCGACCATCTTGTCGACGATCTCCCTCGCGCCACCGATGTAGTTGGCGGCGTCCATTGTGGCGATGATCTCGTCCTTGGTGAGCACCCCTTTCAGGTCCTCCCTCTCGAGGAGCACATCCCTGAGGTGCCTCTTCTGGTCCTCTGCGATCATGGCGGACTCCCTGATGATCTCGTGGGCATCCTGCCTTCCTACGCCCTTCTCGGTGAGCTTCATCATGAGGGGCTCTGCCATCACGAGACCTCTTGAGGACTCGATGTTCTCAAGCATCTTGTCGGAGTGGACCTCAAGACCCTCGAAGATCCAGTTCATCTTCTTCAGGATCTCGTCGGTGAGGATGAACACGTGGGGAAGTGTGAACCTCTCGGTGGATGAGTTGGAGAGGTCCCTCTCGTGCCAGAGGACCTGGCTCTCGAACGTGGGTGTGACGAATCCTCTCACGACCCTTGCGAGTCCGCAGCAGTTCTCCGAGTTCATCGGGTTGCGCTTCTGAGCCATGGTGGAGCTTCCGACCTGCTTCTTGACATCGAAGAACTCCGATGCCTCGCCGATTTCGGACCTCTGTAGGTTCCTGACCTCGGTTCCGTACCTCTCGATGGAGGTGGCGATGTTGGCCATCAGGCAGATGACCTCGGTGTACCTGTCGCGTCCCACGACCTGTGTTGCCGCAGGCTCGTATGTGAGCTCGAGGTCCTTCATGACCCTTCTCTGGATCTCGAAGAAGTTCTTCCCGAGAGCGGCACCGGTCCCGACGGCACCCGCCATCTTACCCGCGCATGCCCTGGGCATGCACTCGATGATCCTCTCCCTGTGCCTGATCATCTCGGCGATGTATCCGGCGATCTTGAATCCGAATGTGATCGGGATAGCGAACTGAGCATGCGTCCTTCCGATCTCGAGGGTGTCCCTCTCCCTCTTGGCGATCACTGCTAGGGTGTGGATGAAGTCCTCGACATCCTTGAGGATGATCTCCATCGCATCCTTGATCTGCAGAGCGGTTGCGGTATCGACGATATCATTCGATGTCGCACCGAGGTGGACGTACTTTCCGGCGTCGCCCTCGCACTTCTCGGTCATGGCCTTGACCATCGCCATGAGGTCGTGCCTCGTCTCCTTCTCGATCTCCTTGATCCTGTCGACGGAAACCACATCCAGGCTTGCCACGCGGGTGATCTCCTTGGCATCCGCCTCGGATATGGTTCCGAGGGATGCGTGGGCCCTGGCAAGGGCGGCTTCTACGTACATCTGGTTCTGGATACGGCTCTCTTCCGAGAAGACAGCCTTCATTTCGGGGCGTCCGTATCTGTAATCGAGGGGACAGCTGTTGCTCATTGATATCGTGACGGCGATTGCAGGAATGTTATAAAGGTATTGCGCGCGCGTCAGAGATAGCGGCGGTAGTCGTATCTGCCGTCCCTGATCCTGGACATGATCTCGTCGCCGATCCTCTCCAGGTCCTCCCTCATGAATATCCCCGAGCTGATGACCTTGGCTCCCGATGAGGACATCATCGACACGCGGCATTCGGCGACCCCGAACCTCCTCTGGATGGGTCCGTTCCTCACGTCGGTCTTCTGGACCTTGTCGTATCTGATGAAATCGGTCTCCCTGTCGTATGCACCGATGACGAAGGCGAAGGTATCGTCGCCCATGATGAACTCGCGGTTGCCATGAGCCAGTATGCCGTGGATCATCAGGAGGGTGGGAATGACCGCGGCCAATGAGATCACGAGTCCGTAGACCAGGTACCTCGATACATCGTCCTCATAACCTGCGGTCTCGGCGGTGATGAGGGTGAACGCACCGATGCCGATGAAGATGCATGAGAGGATGACCTTGTACATGACGGTGGGGATCAGGGCCTTCCTGGGCTGGCCCCAGTGCTCTACATCGAATAGGAATTCTGGTACAAGCTGGTGTGCCAGATTCATAACTATGTCCTTTCCTTTCAGCGGGCAGAGGAGCGGCAGACCTTCGGAATCCGCTAGGCCGATGACCTCCGCCTCGAGCAGCGCCTTTCCCATGAACCTCGCCAGCAGAGGCTGTCTGATGCGGACGGAATTGACCTTGTTTATGTTGAACGAGCTGCGGTAGTTGTTAATGAGCCCGCTCTCCACGGTGATCGTGTCATCTACCCGGTACACCCTGTAGTTGTAGTACCTCATGATGGTCCTGACCCAAGGCACGGCGTATGAGAAGACGAACAGTACCAGCGCAGGCGCGACTCCGGTCCCGTCCCCGAAGAAGATCGTGGCCAAGGAGTAGACGAGGGAGGCGATTCCCACTATAGATTGTGCCGTGGGCTGTCCGAAAAGACCGTGCAGGATGATGTCGCCGTTGCTGACCTTGACCAGAGTCTCCTTGACTTCTTCCTCTTCCATTCTCATCTCGCGGGCGAAGATCCTCGTGGAGATGGATTCCCTCAGCTTGTCCGCCTCCGGGCTCTTGAGGACGAGTCTCGCCTCGGCCGCATTGAAGTTGACCGACGAGTTCACGTTGAACAGCAGCTCCGTGGTACCGAACACATGGTTGAGGACGGTCCTCCTGACGTTGACCGACGCCAGCCTAGAGTATTGGATGTGCACGTCCTTCTTGTAGAGGGTATTCCTCCTGACGGTGAGCTCGGTCGGGCTGAAGGTGTAGGTGGTGAGCTTCCATCTCCTCCAGAAGAGGATCACGAGCCATATCAGTATGGCCACGGCGATGAGTATGATCCTGTAGTCCCCGAGCTTCTCCCTGCCCTTGGACAAATCCACATCCATGTTGGCCGAATTTACCAGGATCACCAGCAGGAAGAAGACGATGGTCTTCACAACATTGCCGAAGATGACCGAGGGGTGGTTCCTCAGGACGAAGGTCTCTTCGCCTATCCTTGGTGCTTCAGGCGTTTCACCATCCACTTTCAGTCACGTTCCTTGAGGAGTTTCACGACGCATTCGTTTAGTCTCGCGGCGATGCTCTCTGCCGTGGATTCGTCCAGGAACTCCAGGGATGCCGCGCCGCCTGCTGTTGTGATCTGGACATCGGCGAGCCCGAGCATCTTGTTGATCGGACCCTTCCTGACCTGTACCTGGTGGACCCTCTCGATGGGCACCAATGTATGGGTGACGAAGAAGACACCGCGCCTGACCTCGACCTTGTCGTCGTCGAGTCTGTAGCGGTAGCGCCTGTAGAAGACCTGTGGCGTTATCATCAGGTAGATGAGCGCGATGACGTAGAAAGCGATGACGACCGCGCATCCGGTTGCCCTCTGATCCGCGAAAATGTCATCGGAGAAGACCAGGACAGGCACGACCAATGCGGACAGTAACGCGCATTTTATAAGATTGCCGAGATACATAGATGTCTTGCTCTTGGGATCGAGCACATGGTATCCGTCAGCGGTAAGCCCGTTCTCATCCACTGCGAACTCCTCGTTCATGCCCGCAGGAAAGGTTTTACGATATAAAGGAAAAACTATGGATTGGCGGACAGATTTTCCCAAAGCTTTATTAATAACCTGTTATTACGCGTAATCAAAGTGGACCATGCTTATCTCATGGTCAATGCGAACATAGTGAGTTGAACATTTATGGAAGATTTTGTGGAGGAAATTCAGCAGCAGGATTCTCAGGAACAGCAGATGCAGGCAGAAGAGGTCACCGAACAGGTGATCGCCGAGGAAGAGACGACCATCGATTCCGAGGAAGGCCTCGCAGAGATGGAGGAGAAGCGCAGCATCGCCAACGACGATGCAGAGAAGCACAGGAAGCTCAGGGACGAGCTCAACAACCAGACCAAGGAGTGGAAGGCCAAGAGGGACGCACTCAACGGACAGGTCAGGGAACTCGTCGACGAGGCAGGAAAGTGCAGGGAGGAGCGCGACTCCTACAATCAGAAGGTAAGGGAGACAAAGGAGCTCAGGGATGAGTGGAACCAGAAGGTAACCGCACTCAAAGAGCAGCTCGCACCTTACAGGACTGAGAAATCAGAGGAGAAGGACCAGGTCCCCCTCAAGCAGCTGAAGAAGCAGCTCCAGGATCTTGAATACACCCAGCAGACACAAATCCTTGGAAAGGACAAGGAGAACGGAATCGTCAAGCAGATTCAGGCCCTTGCCAAGGAGATCAGCGAGAGGGAGAAGACCTACGAGCAGAACGATGAGATCAAGGGTCTCGTCGGACAGCTCAGGGAGGCAAAGGCACAGGCAGAGACCTACCACCATCAGGTGTCCGAGTACGCAGAGCAGGCACAGGCCGCTCACGACAGGATGATCGGATACTACGAGCAGGCAGACAAGCTCAGGAAGGAAGCCGACGCAGCCCAGGCCAAGTTCATCGAGTGCAAGCAGGCAGCCGACGAGGAGCACAAGAAGCACATCGAGCAGATCAAGTCCGTTCACGAGATGGACAAGGATTCCGCTGCCTTCAAGAACAAGAAGAACAACGTCAAGAAGAAGAGGATCGACGAGTCCGGTAAGAAGGAAGCAAAGGAGATCTTCGAGCGCTTCAAGGCGGGAGAGAAGCTCTCCACAGAGGACCTCATGGCCCTCCAGAAGTCTGGATACCTCTGAAATCAAACTACTTGGGGCCTCGGCCCCTTTCTATCTTTTACCTTTTTCCGATACTTGCTATAAACGGTGCCAAATCAATGTTCGGATGATATCATTTTATCTCTGGCATTAACAAATTTAGGTCTGTACTTTAAAAACGACTTAGGGAATGATTATATACCTCATTCGTTAATAAGACAATTACAGGGACACGGTCAGGCTGTAGAGTGCATCCCATCCCTTCTTATTAGCTGACCGGTCCCCCAACCTTACTGTTTATCACCCAATTCCGTCGACAAAGACACCATATCCTTTTTTTACGCGTGCGCGCATTTGAGGTCGTTTACCATGGTCTTAGAAGGTTTAGGAAAATCCCTGAGGGGCGTATTGGATCGCTTGGGAAAGGCATCCGTCATCGATGACGAGATGGTCAATGATCTGTGCAAGGATCTGCAGCGCGCCCTCCTGGAAGCCGATGTGAATGTGAAGCTCGTCATCGAGGTCACAAACAATGTCAAGAACCGTGCGCTCAACGAGCCCCCGGAGGCCGGAAGGAGCATGAAGGACCATGTCACAAGGATCATCTACGACGAGCTTGTGAGACTGGTCAACAACGGAGACGGTCTCGCCCTCAAACCTCAGACGATCATGATGGTCGGTCTGTACGGACAGGGAAAGACCACGACCACGGGAAAGCTCGCACTCTACTTCTCCAAGAAAGGATTCTCGGTCGGACTCATCGGAGCCGATGTGTACAGGCCTGCCGCTCTCGATCAGCTCAAGCAGCTGGGAGAGAAGGTCGGGGTTGACGTCTACGGGGAACCCGGCGAGAAGGATGCCGCCGCCATCGTCAAGAGAGGTAAGGAGGCGTTCAAGCACAAGCAGATCGTGATAATCGATACATCCGGACGTCACGCACTCGAGGACGACCTCATCGACGAGATCAAGAAGATCGCCAAGGTCGCACAGCCCGAGGAGAGGGTCCTGGTGCTGGATTCTCAGGTCGGTCAGCAGGCCGGACCTCAGGCAGAGGCGTTCCACAAGGCAGTAGGCGTCACAGGCGTCATCCTCACGAAGATGGACGGTACCTCTAAGGGAGGAGGAGCCATCTCGGCCATCCAGAAGACCAATGCAAGGATCGTCTTCCTGGGAGTCGGGGAGCACATCCGCGACCTCGAGGCATTCGATGCGAAGAGGTTCATATCGAGACTGCTCGGAATGGGAGATCTCTCAGCACTTGTCGAGCTCGCCTCGCAGGAGATCGACGACCAGGAGGCTATGCAGCAGGTCGCCGTGAACATGATGAAGGGACGCTTCACCCTGAACGACATGTACTATCAGATGTCGGCCATGGGTAAGATGGGTACCCTTGAGAAGCTTATGAGCCTCATCCCCGGAATGAGCGCCATGGGAGACAAGGTCGATTATGAGGCTACTCAGCAGAAGCTCGGGGTCTTCAAGGTCATAATGGATTCGATGACCCCCGAGGAGAAGGAGGAGCCGTCGATACTCAAGTCCAAGCGCATCGAGAGGATCGCAAACGGAGCGGGAGTCACCACCCACGATGTCAGGGAGCTGCTCAAGCAGTACAACCAGAGCAGCAAGATGATGAAGTCCGTAGGAAAGGACCGTAAGATGCGCAAGCAGCTCATGAAGCAGATGGGCGGCATAGACCTCGACAGTCTCAAGGAGCTGCAGGGATCCGAATGAGATACTTCGTGATCACCGGCCACAAGGCCGTCACCACCGGCGATTTCAAGCTCGATGACATAGCAGGGGGCGCCGGCAGGCTGGACATTTTGGTGAGGTGTGTCAATTCTGCATTCTTCTTAAGCCACAACCTACGCAAGGATGTGGAGGCATATCTCGTTCTCGAGGGCGGCGACGATGCGCCCAAGACGGTCGTATTCAAAGGAGAGGACCTCAGATACCTCAATCCCGATGAGAGGAGCACATCATCCCTCATCAGGAACGCATTGCTCAAGAGGGTCGAACCCGGCCAGGAGCTGAGGTCATCCCCCGGCGTGTACATCACTAGGATGTCATTCTCCGATGTGATCGGGAGGCTCTCCAAGGTAGGCTCATTCGTCTACCTCAAGGAGGACGGGATAGACTGCAGGGAGTTCGATTTCCCCGAGAACCCGATCTTCGTGCTCGGGGATAACCACGACCTGACCGAGGAGGAGGAGCAGGAGCTCCTGTCGTACTCTCCCGACAAGATATGCATCGGGCCCTACAGCCTGCATGCGGACCACTGCATGATAATCGCACAGAACGAATTGGACCGCAGGACGGAGTGATCACATGGCAGATTATACAGAGAAGATCCCGCAGCACAGGCACTGTGTCGTCTGCGGGAAGGCATTCATCGGGGACGACAAGTTCTGCAGCGACTACTGCAGGGAGACGTCCACTGATGAAGTTAAGACAAAGCTGCGCAAATATCTCATAATCGAGGTAGTGCTCGTCGCAATCGTCGTGGTTGCACTCTGGTTCGGTTGGAAATGATCTCAGCGGTAGCAGGGACGTTCAACATCCTTCATGACGGCCACAAGGCCATGCTCAGGAGAGCGTTCGAGGTCGGCGACGAGGTCAGGATCGGGATAACGTCGGACCGCATGGCATCCTCCGGAAGGGATTCCTTCGTCAGCATGCATAACCGCAGGAAAGAGCTGGAATCCTTCATATCCGGCATGGGGAAGTATGTCATATTCGAGATCGACGACATGTATGGCCCCGCCGTGATGATGGATGACGTGGATGTCCTGGTCGTATCCGAGGAGACCCTCGGCAACGGCAGGAAGATCAACGAGGAGAGGGAGAGACGCGGACTGAAGCCTCTGGAGCTCTCTGTCGTACCTATCCTGAGGACCGACGACGGGGAGAAGATCAGCGCATCGGCCATCCTCAAAGGGGAATACAGTCGTAGCGGCAGAAGGGATGTCATCGATATCGCGGTAGGCTCCACCAACCAGGTGAAGGTCGCTGCCGTAAGGGCGGTCATGGAGAGGATTTACGGCGAGGTGAGGATCACCGCCGTCGATGTTCAGAGCGGAGTCCCTCCCCAGCCGTTCGGAGACCAGACGCATCAGGGTTCGGAGAACCGTGCGAAGGCGGCATTGGGCGAACATGACATGGCAGTCGGTATCGAGGCGGGCGTCTTCGAGATGCTCGATGGGCTCTATGACATTCAGCACTGCACCATAATATCCAAGGACGGGAAGGCGACCTACGGTCAAGGCTCCGGTTTCAGATATCCCGACAAGGTCGCTGAGCTGGTCAGAACGGGATCGACCGTGGGCGATGCGATGAAGGAGGTCTACGGAAGCACCGAAATAGGGAAAAAGCAAGGCGCCATCGGGTTGCTTAGCAAAGGTCTCCTGGACCGTAAATCACTGACGGAGCAATCCGTGATGGCGGCCATGATTCCGCGTCTATGGGATGATTGAATGTTCTTCAGAGACAGGATACGCGACGATTCGAAGTACCTTCACGACATGTCCAGTCTCAAAGGTCACGCTAAGAACGTGATCCTCCCGAACGACGAGACCGAGCTCAGAGAAGGCATCAGGTACTCGAGCAAGGGCAACACCAAGGTAACCATCTCGGGCAACCGCACGGGTTCATCCGGAGGAGCGGTCCCGAACGGGGGCGACATAATGTCGATGGAATACCTCCGCGGTGTGATCGGTGTCGGAAAGGATGAGAAGGGCGTCTTCGTCAGAGTCCTCCCCTGCACAACCATATCAATGTTCAACGACCGTATCAGGAACTCGCAGCCCGAGGTCGTCACTGAGGAAATACCTGCCCTCGGCGGTATGGTCTTCCCTGTGAAGGTTGACCGCAACTCAACGGTAGGAGGCTGCATATCTGCCAATCGTTCAGGCATCCGCAGGTTCGTCAGGAGGATCAAGGTCGTATTCTCAGACAGCACCTTCATGTACATACAGAGAGGGGATTACAAGGCATCCGACAGGAGGATGGCCTTCGCCGCAGGCAGGAACTATTTCTCATTCGAGCTCCCGTCATACGATTCCGCTGACGATTTCGGACCGAGGATATCCTCGGATATGGATCTCATAGATCTGTTCATAGGTTCGGAGGGTGTGTTCGGCATCATAACCGAAGCTGACATCTACGTCTCTGACCATGAGGATGAATGCCCTACAGAGGAATCAGGTAAGCTCTACAACGATTCGATTAGGATGAAATACGGCCAGCAGGCCGTGGACGATCTGGTAAGGATCAAGGGCATCCTCGATCCCAATTATATCCTGAATATAGGGAACCTATTCTGATCAGAGCGATCTGGCCTTCTCGAGGACATTCTCCACATGGCCAGCGACCTTCACCTTCTTCCAGACCGCTTCTATGTTACCGTCCTTTCCGACGATGAAGGTGGACCTGATGGTGCCTGTGGTCTCCTTTCCGTACATCATCTTGGTTCCCCAGGCACCTGATGCCTCGAGGAGCACATGATCCGGATCGCTCAGGAGCTTGATCGTGAGGTTCTTGGAATCGATGAATTTCCGATGGGAAGCTACCGAATCCTTGCTGACGCCGATCACAGGTATGCCGAGGGCCTTGAACGATTCGAGGTTCTCGCTGAACTCGATCGCTTCCCTGGTGCAACCCGAGGTGTTGTCCTTGGGGTAGAAGTAGATGACATATCTCGTTCCTTCGAGCGTTTTGCTGTCGAAGGTATCGCCATTCTCGTCCTGGAGGACGAAATCCGGGAATCTCTCTCCTGTTTCCATGGTATCAGAACATCGTGTCCTTGTGGTCTGCGATTATGGGTCCGAGGTCGATCTCGAGGAATGCGATGGGGTGTGTGATCTCATAGCCTGTGACCACATCTATGGCCATCTCCCCGAACATTCCGATCGGCTTTCCTTTGAAGTATATCTCGGCACCCCTTCCGTCGATGAATGTCTTAATGTCCGTGGGCTTGAGCTCGTACTCGCATCCCATCTCCCTGAGGACGGATTCGGTGACCGATTTGATTCCTGTGAACGATACCTTCGAAGCCGTCTCCATCGCGCAGAGGTGAACGTGGATATCATTGTCCCTGACGATGTTGCCGACCTCGAAGATCCTCTGGGGAAGGTCGCGGTGCTTGTTGTGCCTCAGGATGTTGATGAGGCTGGGCATGAGGTAGGTCCTCAGGCACGTGACATCCTCGGTCGCCGGGTTCAGGACCCTGACGTTGTCCATCCAGGGTAGCTTGGAGGTCTCGAACTCATCCTTGTCGTTGATGAGTGTGAGTGTCATCACCTCCATGTAACCGAGTCCGATCATGACGTCCCTGATGTCCTCCGAGAACGATGTGACCGGCTCCAGGACACCGGATGTCTGCTGCAATGTGTATTTTCCTCCGAAGTTCTCGAAACCGTATCCGATCCCGACATCCTCGAAGAGGTCCACCTTGTGCATGATGTCAAGCCTGTATGCGGGAACGGTGACCTTCAGCTCATCGCCGTCGGCTACCGCATCCAATCCCATCTTTGCGAACGCATCAACCATCTGCTTGGGTGTGAGGTCGGTACCCAGGTACTTGTTGCACTCGGCGGCGGAGATTCTGTACTCCGCAGGTGTGAGGTCGGGGGATTGGAATGTCTTCCCCGATTCGTGCATGGTGACTGATTCGATCCTTCCTCCGCGCTCTGCGAGTGCGGTGGCCACGATGTCCAATGCACCTTTCACGGCCTTCCTGTCGAATCCGGTGACATCGATGAACAGGTTGTGCGTGTCCGTGGTGACAGTAGTCAGCGAACCGTTGATGATTGGCGGGAACGACAGGACGTTGTTGTCCCTGTCGAGGATGATGGGGTACTTGTCATATCCCTTGAGGAGGTGGGCGTAGTCGCGTCCCTTCTCGTGTTTCGTGAGGATCTCCTCCATGTCCATCTCCTCGGTCTTTGCGAGGGGCACGAACCTGATGGAGTGGGGCTCCGCGAGCCTGTATGTGAACGGAGCATTGATCTTGTCCAGGTCATGGATTCCGATGGCGAGCTTCTTCCTCTTCCTTCCGATGGTGGTGTGGAGCTTCTCCTGCATCTCCATGATGGACTTCAGCATGTTATCGTCGATGTCGACTCCGCGTACAACTCCGCATAGGAAGTAGGGTCTGACGTTCCTGACAGAATCGTCGACGAAGACATCGATATCCGATTTCGTTACATCGTATGTCTTCATGCCCTTCTCGATGCCCAGGAACGCCCTCATCCCCCTGGCGGTACCCTCGACGCAGTAGAGGTCGGGACGGTCAGGGAAGAATTCTACTGACATGTCGTCGCATCCGGCTTCGGCATGCTCGATGTCAGCACCGATCATGGGTATCCTATCGGCCAATGTCTCCATCGGGACTTCCTGTCCGATGAGCGAGCAAAGGTCGCTGTACTTGAAGTTTATAACAGGCATGCAACCTCGATGATGGCTGATGTTAATAAAGGTAATCGCGCGCGTACTATGGATGTTAATGCTGGCAGCTCGACGATTATTCCGGCGAATGCGCCGTCGTACATCTAAAAACCATCGACCGACACTTGTTCCTCAGGTTTGTAAGAACAATTAGAGCGCTGTTCCGAATCGGACAATGCAAAAAACCTGTTGTTTTCTGTAAAACTCTTCATTTTTTGTTAGCTGGGCATGTTCTAAATACTGCTGGAAAACGTTTGGCAAGCATTGCTTGTCTGACAAGCATTGAGGTGATAGAATGAGAAAACTGCTAAAGATTTCGATCCCCTTAGCGATCCTTGCTATCGCGGTCGTATCAGTTTGTTCGATCCCCTCCGTCTCAGCTTCGGTGGATCCCTCCGATGAGGCGGCAGGAGGCAGTATTTCGTGGATGCTTGTCAGTTCAACGCTGGTGCTTCTTATGGTGCCGGGACTGATCCTCTTCTACGGAGGACTGCTGCGCAAGCAGAGCATGTCCGCAATGATCGCCCAGTCGATGAGCGGGGCGGCGGTAGTCGGTATGCTGTGGATCATATGCGGCTATTCTCTCGCATTCGGAGGGGACGGCGCATTCGGTGATTTCTCGAGGATGTTCTTCGAGGGCGCTGTGGACACGGCATCGGACGGGAACATATCCGAGCTGGAGTTCGCCATCTACCAGATGATGTTCGCGATCATAGCTCCGTGTCTGTTCCTAGGAGCCAGCGCAGAGCGTATGAGGTTCCCGGCTGCTATACTGTACATGGCGCTTTGGTCGCTTTTGGTCTACGCGCCGATGGCCCACTTCGAGTGGGACGGGGGGTTCCAGAAGATATTCGGAGACTGGTTCACCGGACTTGATCTCGCTGGAGGAATAGCAATCCATCTCAGTGCCGCGATGGCTGGGGTCGTCGCGGTGAAGTTCCTCGGGCCCAGGAAGGAGCACATACGTAAGCTTCCTTCGCACAACATCCCTATGGTGTTCCTCGGAACGGGGCTCCTCATGGTCGGATGGATGGGATTCAACGGAGGGGCATACGGGAATGTCGGAGCGTCCGCACTTCATGTCATAATAAACACGGTTGTAGCCTGGATGGCCAGCACTGTCACATGGATGATAATCCAGTACAGCCTCTATGGCCGTGTGACAACCACCGGTATCTGTACTGGACTGCTCGCCGGACTTGTTGCGATCACACCCTGTGCAGGATATGTAAGCATACAGTCAGCTATGTTCCTCGGCGCCTCCGGGGCGGCAATCGGATACCTTGCGATACGCTTCTTCCACGGAATGAAGAAGTTCGACGATGCTCTGGATGTCTTCGCCCTCCATGGATGTGTCACGATATACGGTCTGATAGCACTAGGATTCCTTGCAGAGCCCACAATCGTCGGAGAGGCTGCAGAGGGGCTGCTCTTCGGCGGAACGGACCTTATAGCCAGTCAGCTGATAATGGTGGCCTTCACGATGATCTACAGCACGATAATCTCATTCGCGATTCTCTATGTCATATCGAAGTTCATACGCGTAGGAGTGACATCCTCGGAGCAGGACATGGGACAGGATATAGTGGAGCATGGAGAGCCCGCATACCATTGAGGTGTTAAGATGAAGATGATAATAGCGATAGTTCGTCCGGAGAAGGCTCAGGAAGTGAAGGATGCGATACACGAGGCAGGTTTCAATGGGATGACGATCACCCATGTGACCGGACGTGGAAGACAGGCGGGACTCAAGTTCTCCAACAGGTTCGGGGAGATAGTCGTGGATGAGATCGAGAAGACCAAGTTCGAGATCGTCGTCGACGACAAGGATGTCCGCAGCGTTATCAACACCGTCTGCAAGACCGCTGCCACAGGCAATCACGGGGACGGGAAGATATTCGTCGTCCCGGTGGAGGAATCCTATACGATCAGCGATTTCGCCGAGAAGGAGGATTCTAAGACGGGATGATCATCTGCCTAGGGCCTTATGGGCCTGGCCCAACTGTCCTGCAGCCTGAGCCGCCAGCGTGGAGAGCTCTCCTGCAAGGACAGTGGCCGCAACTATTTCCGAGAACTTCTTCGCCTTCCCCTCGCCTTTGCATCCGATCATCTCGAGTGCCTCCGATTGGCAGGGAAGGGATGTCCCTCCGCCTACGGTACCCACCTCGACGGCGGGCATACGTACGCAGATGTAGAGGTCGCCATCGACGACCTCGCAGGTGGTGAGGGTCATGCTTCCGCCCACGACCTGTGCCGGATCCTGCCCGGTGGCGATGTATATCGCCGCGACCATGTTCGCAGCATGTGCGTTTGCTCCGAGTATTCCTGCCATGCTGCTTCCCACGAGATTCTTCCTGTAGTTGGTCTCAACGACGGCTTCCGCAGTGGTGTGGAGCTTGGATTCGACGATGTCCTTGGGGATCGTCGCCTCAGCGATGACGGTCTTTCCCCTTCCGGAGATCATGTTGATCGCGGCGGGCTTCTTGTCGGAGCACATGTTCCCTGATACGGAGACCATGACGGCTCCCGTCTCCTTCTCGATGAGCCTGCATACGGCCTCCGATGCTATCGTCGCCATGTTCATGCCCATGGCATCCCCTGTCGAGAACGAGAACCTCAGGAACAGGTTCCTTCCGTCCGGGAAGCATTCTATCTTGGCAAGCTTGCCATGCGAAGTAGTGCCGGCTACGGCCTCGTCTATCTCCTCGATATGGGAATCTATCCAGGCCATGACCTCTCTGGAATGCTTGATGCCGTCGACCCTGAGGACCGGGGCACGGGTCATGAAATCATCGAACACCGATGCAGCCGCTCCTCCCGACTGTGAGATGACAGACATGCCTCTCGATACGGATGCGACCAATGCGCCTTCCGTGGTTGCAAGCGGGATGAGGAACTCGCCCTGGGCATGGTCTCCGGCGATCTTCATGGGCCCCGCATATCCCAACGGGAGCTGCACGGTACCGATCATGTTCTCGATGTTCTTGGACGCCCTCTCGGGATCGAATCCGTAGCTGCCGATCGTTTCCAGCTTAGCTCCTGTGAACTCCTCCGCCGCCATGCGGCGTTCGTCAACATCGGATTTCGTCTTCCCACGGTTCTTGAGGCCGGTGTTCTCTGCCATAATGGGCGGGCAATGGCCTTACTGATTAAAAGAATGAACGACGAAAATGAAGCTAAGGGGTTTGATCCTGCCCCTGGGGGATGGGGCAGGATGTAATTGCGGATCAGTTCTCCCAGTTGAGTCCGTTGGGGATCTCCGGGTGCTTGCTGTGGTTCATCCTCTGGAGCAGGTACCAGATCGGGATGTAGATCAGGATCGATACGGCTGCGACGATGCAGTACACGACACCGGAGTAGGTGTACAGGTACCAGAAAAGCGACGGAAGGAAGAGGAAGAACTCGATGATGACGACCGCTGTGGAGACTCCAACGAATCCCTTGGGCGCCTTGTAGATCCTCTCGACATCCTTGAAGCGGGGGTCCTTGCGCGACTTGATGAACGCGAGCTGACAGAGTCCGTGGGTGATGACATATCCGGGGCATGAGATTGCGAGGGTCTCGCTTGCCGACAGTCCGGAGATGATGACCAGGAATCCTGCTGCTGCCTGGAAGAGCAGAGCGTTGACGGGGACTCCGTACTTGTTGGTCTTGGAGAGCCAGAGTGGCATGTGTCCGTTGGTCGCCATGACCTGTATGGTCCTTGCGCATCCCTGCATCGAGGTCTGAACGATGACGATCATTCCGACCATGAGGAGGAGGGTGGCGATGAGTCCGACGGTCTCGCCGAAGCTGTTCTCGGCGATGGTGGCGAGACTGGTTGCTCCAGCCGCATCGATTCCTGCATGTCCGAGTGTTCCGTACACTGCGAAGGAGATGAGGAAGTAGAGGGCGAGACATGCGATACCGCACATGATGAGAGCCTTGGGAACATCCTTCGAGGGCTCCTTGTACTCTGCACCGTATGTTGCTGCGGTCTCCCAACCGACGGCGCTCCACTGTGCGATGGTCAGCAGTGAGAGGACGAGGAGGATCGCATCAGCGTTCCAGGTCCATCCGGGCTCTGTGAACTCGTCGACGACGGTGTCAAAGTGGAAGTCACCCATGATGAAGGGGGCGACGACGATGACGACGAGCGGGACGATAGTGAGAAGGGTGAGGATCATCTGGAATTTGGCTCCTCCCTCGAGTCCCTTCAGACTGGTTCCGATTGTGTATGCGTAGACTGCTACTCCGAGCAGGACATAGAATCCGATCTCCTCCCAGTAACTGAAGTCCTGGAGGAAGTCGAACGCATCGATGAGGTAGTATCCTACCATGATGGTGAAGATAGGTATGACGGTGAACCATGCGATGAAGTAGCTCCATGCACCGATGGCTCCGATAAGCCTACCTGTATTGATCTTCTTGTTCTTGTATTTCTCATCATCCTCGAAGACGTACTGGATTGAACCTCCCATTCCAGCGACTCCGAATGTTGCGCAAAGCTCTCCTATGGGGAGATTGATGAAGAATCCCGAGATAACTGACAGGACCCAGATCGCGATACTCATACCCCAGAGGGGGCCTGACATATCGGCGATTGAGGGCATGATCAGAATGGGAACTCCCATAGCAACGATGAGACCCTGTTTCCATGTCAGAGTACGAGCCAACTGGCCTGCACCCGACTGGGTTTCATTATCTGATTCAGACATATTTTCACCTCAGTTCGATGCCATGTCACGGGGTTCACTGCCAGGTTATTCCCGAGTCCTTCTTTCATAGCGCTCGTTCTGTGGGCCAATTATGTTTATCCATCAATATAAATGTTGAGTACTCATTATAAATACTGCTTGACTAGGCAGCCTGGCTGGTCAGACATCCAACGGCTCATAGGATGTTGTCGGACGATCTGAGGTCCTCGAGCTTGTAATACGGCGCCTCCAAGGCATAGGATAGCTTCCGAGCCTTCTCGTTGACCTCGCTCGACACCTTCGTGTCGACGAGGGCACACTCCATCCTCTCCAGTCTGAGGTGGGAGGCGATGTCCAGAGCCTCCTCCATGGGGTCGTTGCCCTCGGTGATGGCGAGATTCGCTCCAGCATCGGTCATGAGTATCACGAAGGCAACATCGGACGGATGCTTCCTAAGGTACTGGCCCACGTACTGGTGCATGAAGACCAGAGCCTCGCTGAGAGGGGTCTTCTTCCCTGTCGGGATGTCGTCGACAACCTTCTTGACGCCTCCCACGGAACGTGTGGGCGGGAGCAGCATACCGACGAACTCCTCGTTGAACGTCATGACCGCCACGCTGTCCTTGCGGACATAATGGTCGGCCAGCATCGACATGATCGCAGCCTTCACCGCACGCATGCGTGCCCTGATTACCAGCGATCCGCTGTTATCAACCATGAAGAAGAACAGGCAGGATGTATGCTTCTCCCTGACCTTCTGCCTGAGGTCGCCGGGCAGGATTATGATGCCGTCCCTTCCGGTCAGCTCACGCCTCCTGTTCTGATACGGTGCGGCAGTGCGGATTGTTGCATCGACCGCAAGGTCCTCCGTTGAATCGTCAGCCGGACGGGATGATACGTACCGTCCATCCTTTCCCACTCCCTTGGTGTAGCGGCGCATCTGCTGGGCATCCATCTGGTTCTTCTTCTTGCGTGTGTCATCCAGAAGATCTATGGAATCGAATATCTTGTCCATCTCCAGGACCACTTTCTGATCCGGGTCATCCGGGTCCATCTTCAGGACAGGCTCGAACTCGGATGGGTCCATGGTAGCGGAAGCACCGATGTCTGGCTCTTCGTCTTTCTTACCCTTCTCGATCAGTTCCTTGCGCTCGTCATGGATGAAGCGCCTCATGTGCGAATCGCCGAAGAACAGGACCTGGTCCTCGACGTGCTTCGGATCCTTCTTATGGCGTGTGCGGCGGTGGGGGACGCACACCCTGAGTGCGAACGCCAGGTCATACTCATCGACCTCGAGTCTCCCGTCCAAAGCAGCGGATGCCTTGCAAACCCTCGCTGCGGAAAGCTCCCCGCGATGTCCCTGCATCCCGAATCTCTCGGATGCATCGACTATGGCTTCCAGGATATCATCTTTAATCTTGATTTCTTCTATAATGGAACGGGCCTCTCCGATCCTCCTAACGAGGTCATCATCGATGCCCCCGTCATCCGCATCCTCGGATCCGACGGATTCCATCACCTCGACCCTCTTCTCCGCATCGGGCTCGCGTGAGATCACAACGCACATGTCGAACAGGTCGTTGAGCGATGAGGACAGCGGCTGTTCCCTGTCATTGGCGGTGGCGACGACGTTCACGGAGCAGGCGTACCTCTTGGAAATGCCCTCTCTCTCCACATGCACCTCGCCTCTGCAGACGGATTCCATCAGCGTGAGGGATGTGTTCCTGGGGAGTAGGTTGATATCATCCACCAGCAGCACGCCTCCGTCATCCCCCAGGAGTCCGGGTTCGAACTCCGAATTGCCGGTGGTGAGCATCTCCTCGAGGTTTATGCTTCCGAACAGCTGCTCGTCGGTTATGTTCTGAGGCACGACCTTTGCCCTCCTGCCGGTGCAGGCACGTGAGAATGCATGGATCAAGGACGATTTCCCGGATCCGGACGGGCCTCTGATGAGTACGCCGTGCAGGTCGGGGTTAACCATCAGGCACTCGAGTGCACGGAGCGCATCGTCCATCCCTATGAACTGGTCTAGCCTCAGGATCCTATGTACCCCCTTAGGATGCTGTCCAGCTCGTTCTGTTTGAACTGGGCTTCCTCGAAGGGACCGGCCTTCATGCGATGGCGAAGGATCAGCGGGGCCGTGGTGGAGATGTCCTGCAAGGTTATCTCCGTCCTTCCCTCGAGGGCCGCATTGGCCTTGGCGGCGCGGATCATGGCGAGGTCGGCACGGTGCCCCTCCATCTTGTAGTGGATGGAGACCATCGCGATGGCGGTCAGGACCTTGTCGGACATCGAGACCTTCGGTAAGAGTTCCTTCGCCCTCTCGATCCTGTCGCGCAGCGCGTTGGTATCCGCTTCGCATTCCGATACGAACGTCTCGGGATCGGCGTCGAAAGCAAGCCTCCTCTTGATGACCTCGACCCTTGTGTCGGGGTTGACCTCGCTCTTGATATCAACGCACATTCCGAACCTGTCCATCAGCTGCGGGCGCAGAGTGCCCTCCTCGGGGTTCATCGAACCGATGAGCACGAATCTCGCGGGATGGGAGAACGATATACCCTCCCTCTCAACGAAGTTGCGTCCCATGGCCGCCGAATCCAATAATAAATCTACTATATGGTCATCCAGGAGATTCACCTCATCAACATAGAGAAGATTGCCGTTGGCCTGTGCGAGGACACCGCCCTCGTACTTCCTCTCCCCTGTGCGCAGGACATGCTCGATGTCCAGGCTTCCCGAGATACGGTCCTCGGTAGCATTGAGGGGCAGCTCCACCACCCTCATGCCGCGCATGGACGTCTTATAGCCGCCATTCCTCATGCGTTCCTTGCAGTCATCGCAAAGGTATCTCGGGGTCTCCGGGTTGCAATGGAACTGGCATCCCTCGATATACGGGACCTCCGGAAGGATCTGCGTGAGGGAGCGCACGGTGGTCGACTTGGCCGTTCCTTTCTCTCCGCGGAGCAGAACGCCCCCTATTCCAGGGTCGATTATGTTCAACAACAGTGCGCGTTTCATCTCATCCTGACCGACAATGCGGACGAACGGGAACTGCAGATCGTTTTTCTCGGACATTTGAACCTCCGGGTATGCATCCATCGTTGGATGGATGAGTACTCCATATTAATGGTCGTTAATGACCTCATGGTTAAAATATGTTGTACTCGTCCATATATTATATTGATATAGTCAATCAATAATGTTGTCGCCGACAATCATTTTGTTGCACTATACAACTATTATGATGACGTGTCAATGAATTTATATACTAATGGTGACATCTCAATATCAGACGAAACGGGAAGCTTTCCCGTAGTCGAAGGCCGTTGCAAAGACGGCTCAAATTGGAGGAATGAAAAATGGTAAGCAAGCACTACCCCGGCAGGAACAAACAGGCCGGAATCACAGTCGAGCTTTTCAGCGACGACGACATCCGCGAGATCGATTACGCAACAAGGGATGTTCTGGCAAACTACGGTGTCCAGGTTTCCGACGAAGAGGGTCTCAAGGTATTCGCAGACGCAGGCTGTGAGGTCAACTTCGAGACAAAGATGGTCAAGATCCCCACATGGCTCGTCAACAAGGCACTCGCAAGCACACCCAAGATGTTCTACCTTTACGGACGTGACGATGAGCACACAGTCCCCATGACACACAACGGACCCGTCTACTACACCAACTTCGGTACCGGAATCCAGATGTGCGACTACCTCGGAGACAACAAGTACAAGACAAGGGACTCCAACGAAGAGGACCTCGCCAACACAGCAAAGATCGTCGATGCTCTCCCCAACCTCGCAGTCTACTCCCTCGCAGTCTCCGCAAGGAACTGGGCAGGAGTCGGAGCTGAGGATGTCCACGAGATGATCACATCAATCAAGAACACATCCAAGCACTTCCACCACATCGACCCCGTCGCAGAGAACGTCGAGTTCTACTGGGAGATGCTCAAGGCATACTACGGCGGAGACGAAGAGATGGCACGCAACAGGCCCATCATGTCGATGCTCGTCTGCCCCACCTCACCCCTCGAGCTCTCACACAACGCAGCTCAGGTCATCATGAAGGGAGCAAGGCTCGGAATCCCCGTCAACGTCCTCTCAATGGCAATGGCAGGAGGATCCTCACCTATCCACCTCACCGGAACACTCGTCACACACAACGCCGAGATCCTCTCCGGACTCGTTCTCTCCCAGCTTGCAGCACCCGGAGCACGTGTCCTCTACGGAAGTTCCACAACAACATTCGACCTCAGGAACGGAACCGCACCTGTCGGATCCCCTGAACTCGCTGTCATCTCCGCAGCCGTCGCTAAGCTCGGACAGTACTACGGACTGCCCGTCTTCACAGCCGGTATGTAGACCGACGCCAAGATCCCTGACTCCCAGGCAGCACACGAGAAGACCATCACTGGACTCCTCCCCGCAATGGCCGGCGTCAACCTCATCTACGGATCTGGAATGCTCGAGCTCGGACAGACCTTCTCAATGGAGCAGGTTTGCATCGACAACGACATCATCGCAATGAACTACAAGGCAATGGAGGGAGCACCCGTCACAGACGAGACCCTCGCAGTCGACGCAATCAAGGAGATCGGAGTCGGAAATGATTTCCTTGCACACGAGACCACAATGAACAACTTCGAATCCGCATCCAACCCCACTCTCTTCGACAGGACAATGCTCGGAGAGTGGATGGCCAACGGATCCAAATCCTGTGTCGAGAGGGCCCACGATATGGTCGTCGACATCATGGCAAACCACGTTGTACTGCCCATCCAGGCAGACCGTCTTGCAGCAATGGAAGACGTTGTAAAACAGGCAGACGCCGCTTTCAGAAAGAGAAAAGGAATGGAGTGATTTAAATGGCTACAGTAGAAGATATTTGTGCAAGAGCAAAAGCAGCAGTTATGGCATACAAGGTCCCTGACGCAAAGGCAATCGCCCAGGAGGCAGTTGCTGACGCAAACATCGACCTCGTCAAGGTCATCCAGGAGGGTTACTCCGCAGGAATCACAGAGGTCGGAAAGCTCTTCGACCAGAAGAAGATCTTCCTTCCCCACATGATGGCTGCAGCAAACGCAATGACCGCAGGAATGGACATCATCGTTCCTGAGATCGAGAAGCGCGGCGGATCCGTCGGAGAGGGACTCGGAAACCTTGTCATCTGTTCAATCGAGGGAGACATCCACTCCATCGGAAAGGACATCGTTGCCATCATGCTCAAGGTTGCAGGATTCAACGTCTTCAACATCGGAAGGGACGTTCCTCTCGCAACAATCGTCCAGGCATGCAAGGACAACAACGCAGTCGCCTGCGGAACATCTGCACTCATGACCTCCACCATGGTCGGACAGAAGACCCTGGAAGAGATGATGGTCAAGGAAGGCCTCAAGGGCAAAGTCAAGACCAACGTCGGAGGAGCACCCGTCACCCAGCAGTGGGCAGACGAGATCGGAGCAGACATCTACTCCGAGAGCGCAAACGACGCAGTTGTCAAGTTCACAGCTGCATTCTCAGACGCCTGAGATCAAAATCAAAGGGGATCACCCCCGCAGTGCCAGCTGCGGGGCCCCCCGGTTTCTCCTTCTTTACTCGGAAGTGATCCCCTTGATACCCGCCTCTATTATGTACGGGCAGAAACCAACCTATTTAAACGAAGAATTATTAACCCCAAGCATGCCAGAGAAGGAAGACGTTTACTGGAACTCTTTCTTGCCCGCATTCTTCGACAGGATGAGTCTCGTCATGCGTAAGAATATGACCGAGATAGTCTCAGAATATGGACTAACCAGTGCTCACGCAGTCTACCTTATCGCATTGCATCTGAAGGACGGTCAGACCCTTGTCAGTCTTTCACGTTTCCTGGATCTCGATACGGCCAACACCAACCGTGTTGTCAAGGTTCTGAGGGAGAAGGGCCTGATCTACGACGATCGTAAGTCGGAGTCCAGCAAGAAGTATTCCATCTACCTCACAGAGGAGGGGCATGAGCTCGCTGCCAAGGTCATGAACGGTATCACCGATCTTAACAACAGCTACTTCCGCGATATCCCCAGAGAAGATATCCTCCAGATGAGGAACACCCTTATCCGCGTACTGAACAACATGAACACCGATATCGACAGTTACATGGGTTCCAAGTACGAGGATCCGTTCTACACCCACCTCCACATCATTCCGCCTGCGGACGGGTACGAGGCGCAGTCCATTCGTGCACCTAAGAAGTGAGTGTGCACATTCCTTCTTTCTATGATTCAGCGCCCACAGGCCTCGATTCAAAAGGAATAATCTGGATCTCTCGATCCGGTATGAAGTTTCAGATTATCATGTTGATGATCTCTGTGGGATCGGGGTCGGCAGGGGATAATAAAGCCAGAACGATTATAAGTACGAATAGCACGGCGAACAATATGATGGGGGTCAGCGCACCCAGTCCAGCCATCTTGGAGCATTTTGGTTTATCCTTCATCCAAACGAGCCAAAGGATGAAACCGATAAGAGGGAAAAAGAATCCGAGGATGAACCATCCGATGCTCCCGCTGTCATCGTTTTTGTTGCTTTCATATCTTATCGGTTGCTGTTGAACGCCGCAATTTGGACATAAACCGATTCATCATCGATTTGTACGCCGCATTTTCTGCAATACGCCATCTGTTCACCTAATGCGGTAACGACTGGAGAGAATATAAGGATAAACGCCCTCGTTAATTGACGTTATTTCAGCTGAAAGCGAATAGCGGCCATTTAACAACTTTTTTTTTAGCAGTCCAAATAGTCAAAATATCAAGACTATTTGTTTTATATCAGACTTTTTTGTTCAACAATCGTCGTATATTGAGTAATCAATAAATAATGGACGTAACCAACTAAGGATTTTTATAATGAATCAATGATGTTAACTTATGGGAAAAATAGTGGCTGTTGCCTGTAGTCCCAAATCCAATGGGTCATCATCGCGCATCACTGATGCATTCTTAGATGGAGCTATGGGCTTATCCACGAACTTCATCACACTTTACAGATTGTCGAAGTTCAGATCCATTCAGGACTGCCGCCGTAACATGGCGTGTAAAACTTCCGGTAAATGTGTTATCAATGACGATATGGCGAAAGTCCTCGAGGACATCGCCGACGCGGATTGTGTCGTATTCTCAACCCCTATCTATTTTGATGGACCATGTGCATTGTACAAGCTTCTCGAAGACAGGATGTTCAGTTTCCTCGACAATGATATGAATTCTGTCCTGAAACCAGGAAAGAAAGCATTACTCATCGTCACCAGCTACTATCCCGAGACCAGACTCAAGGAAGTGGCAGAAGGACTTGCTAATACCCTGAGGAAGTTCGGATTCGAGATCATGGATGTAATCACATACTGTGATCAGATGGGCGAAGAGCCTGTGGAAAAGAATCAGGATGTGCTGCACGAAGCCAAACAGATGGGTCTGAGAATGCGCAACACCCCCACTGTATGAGGGCCGAGTTCTGGAAAATCAAGCCTGCGGCCGGCAGGCTGGATTTCTACAGATAATGATTATTACAGACTAGGGTATACGAAGTCTGATGACGAGCGATCCTGAGTACGAGGCCGTATCCAAGGCCAAGAGGCAATTCGACAGTGGGAATTTCCAAGGAGCTGTGAACACCCTTGAAGATTATCTCAAGGCCGATCCCCATAATCTAAAGGTGAGGCTTCAGCTTGCGAACCACATCATATACGGACTAGATGATTTCGAATACGGTCTGATGCAGCTCGACATCATACTGGATATCGACCCGGGGTACACGGATGCGCTCCTGGCGCGTGTCACGGTGACCTCCAAGTACAAGAAGTACAACAGGGACACCGATGAGAAGTTCCAAAAGCTCATCGAGGTCAATCCGTCCGCAGAGGTCTACAATGCATACGGGAGATTCCTCAGGAATCAGATTCTGGATTTCAAGAGGTCCGGCGAATGCTACGAGAAGGCCATAGGGATGGAGCCTGGCAGATATGAGTACCATCAGAACTACGCCGCTCTGCTGCTAAACGATCTGAAGGATTATGAGAAGGCGAAACAGGAGCTGGAGATCCTGATGAAGCTCAAGCCCGGGGACGCCAAGATAAAGGAGAACTACGATCGTCTCCTCGAGAAGAAGTTCGATAAGAACGGCAACGTGAAGAAATCCAGATTCGGATTCCTCAGACCGTGATCAGAGCTTCTTGCCGCAGTTGATGCATTTCTTGTCCCTGCGGTTGATGTATCCGCAGCTATCGCACTGCGGAAGGCCGTCCACCTTCAGGAGGTTGATCCCATCGCCCCTCCATCCGGTCCTGGAGATGGCGGAGTTGATCTTATCGATGTCCCTGCTGAGCTCGTTGTTGCTCCTGAGCATATCCTCGTTGAACATCATGATGGCATCATCCCTTTCCTTCTCTATGATGTCCTTCTTCCCATAGATGTCCTGGAGCTTGTCAAGTTTCTTCTGGGTCTTGACCCTGACCATCTCGATAGGCTGTGTCTTGAGGACGCGGGATAGCTTCCTGATCTCGGAATCCATGCTCTTCTGGAAATCCTCGTCCGTGTAATCCTCGAAAGGGCTGAGGCCGAGAAGCCAATATGTATTGTATCTTCTGTCGGTGTAGAGCTCGTTACCGCCCGAGGGCAGCGAGACTTCTTCCTTCTTCTTTGAGAAAAGACCCATGATTGCGGGACGTTCTTTCAAGCGTATATAATCTGCCATCGCATCCAGCGTTCAGCTCCTCCGTGCCAGCGTAAATATATACTAAACAGCGATAGGCTCGTCAGAGGTCCCTATCATGGCTTATGACAACACTGGACGCAGACCGTCATCCAAGAAAGACAGCAGGAAGGGCGGCGACAGGAAGAACGATGGCAGCAGGCCACGCCGTCCAGACAGCAGGCCGAGAGGGAGCTTCGGAGACAGGAACAGGGGATCCAGATCAAACGGGCCCAAGAGGGACGGAGCGAGGAAGCCTTACGGAGACAGGCCTCGCAGGGATGACAGGCCCCGCCGTGACGATAGGCCGCGCAGGGAGGAGAGGCCGGCAGTGCAGGAGGATACCGAGCAGAGGAAGCTCCTGCTGCCGCAGGATGCGTCAAGGCTCCTCTACAGAGGGATAGACTGCCAGGTCAACGGGAAGAATAACCTGGCTATGATCATGTTCCTTCACGGATCGGTGATGATGAGCGAAGGGTGCGAGAACAACGCGATACGCATCCTGAGGGAGGTCGGAAAGGACGGCTTCGCCGCAATGAGGGCGGATATCGCTCCGAACTGCTCCGAGGATGCGCTCACAGAGTTCGACTACCTCTGCATGACGATCAGCAGGACCTACCCCCGTGCTGCATTCGACAAGGCATTCGATGAAGGCAGGACCCATGCGATCTACCGCAGGATATGCATGGAGGAGATCGAAGGGAATGATCAGATAATCGACGAGTTCGCCTCGAGATACCCTGACGACGAGAAGAAGGTCATCAAGGGATTGGAGCTCCTCAAGAGGAAGAAGGATTCCGAATCCGCAGAGAGGCATCTCACCAGGATCGAGGACGCCATCAGACTCAAGCAATCCATCTATGTTATGTTCACACGCGCCATGAACGGCGACGCAAGGGCAGTCTCGGAGCTAAAGCATCACGCCAAGAAGGTGCCCGAGGCCGCATTCTTCAGCGAATATCTGTCCGCAAGGGCAGACGGCAGGAACGAGGAATGGCTCAGATCCAAGTATCCTCAGTACAAGGACCTCATCATCACCAGACGGGGTGAGTTCAAGATACAGGACACCCCATTCGGGATGTTCCTCAAGGCCAAGAACCTGGAGTACAAGAAGGAGGAATTCATGTCCGTCATGATGAATGCCGCCAAGGCGGGTTCGCCGGAGGCCATGGACGAGCTCCAGAAGAAGATGTTCAGGAACGACGTCAGGAAGACCCTGGCAGGGATCTATCTGAAGAACGGCGACCTCGCGAATCTTATCATCGTCTACCAGGCGGGTCTCGACGACAACTACTATCTCGACCAGTACTGCGGCGACAGCAGGGACAGGATCATCGAGGTCGGGAAGGAGCTCGGAAAGCAGAGCGTAGGCAAGGAGATCGACTGGCTGAAGGACCATTACGACAAGGGCATGGAGT
Source organism: Thermoplasmata archaeon (assembly GCA_015063245.1). Classification (GTDB taxonomy): domain Archaea; phylum Thermoplasmatota; class Thermoplasmata; order Methanomassiliicoccales; family Methanomethylophilaceae; genus Methanoprimaticola. The sequence goes on along the minus strand of SUSV01000004.1, from coordinate 53,171 downwards.
TCTGCAGGGATGAGCTCATCGCGAGGTCCGCGGACGAGTTCTATCACAGCAAGAAGATGATCTATGCTCTCCACGACATAGGCGCTGACATGGATGCCGCCAAGCTCTACTTCGCCATGGAGGGCAGCCCGGAGATCCCTTCGGTGAAGTGGCTGAAGAAGGTCTGCACCGATGAGGATGTATTGGATTATGTGAGGGAGCATTTTGAGGACAGGGGCGACATGGAGACGTTCGGCTCCATATTCGAGGATGACGGCTACGAGAGGAGGCCCAAGAAGAAGCCTGCTTTCGGAAAGAAGCCCTACGGCAAGCCCCGCAGATGAAGTTAGTAAGTGCTTTCGGACTAATTTGTGCATTATTTTCTACGAATCAGAAATAGAGTTTATATACTGATTATAAATCCCCTGTCGTATGTGGGACCTTCACGTACAGAACATCGTAGCATCAACACAGCTTTCCGACGGATTCGATCTTAACAAGATCATGGAGGGTCTTAACGATTCCAAATACGACCCCCACACATTCCCCGGACTTGTGTACAGGGTAAAGGATCCCAAGACCTCAGTTCTCCTCTTCAGGTCAGGTAAGGCCGTCTTCACCGGTTCTACCGACCTCAAGATGCTCGAAGCCTCAGTCAAGAAAGTCCTCTCCGACCTCAAAGCGATCGGACAGGATGTGTATGACAACCCCAAGACTGAGATTCAGAACATGGTCTCATCTGCGGATCTCGGTTCCGAGGTCAACCTCAACACAACCGCGATCACCCTCGGTCTTGAGAAGGTCGAGTACGAGCCTGAGCAGTTCCCCGGTCTGGTCTACAGGATCAACGATCCCAAGGTCGTAATCCTCCTGTTCGGATCCGGAAAGATCGTCATCGCTGGTGCTAAGAAGCTCGAAGAGGCCGGAAGGGCAGTCGACAACCTCGCCGACGAGCTCAGAAGCGCAGGACTTCTTCCTTGAAACCTTTGAATTCCTGACCGTCCCTTTAGGGACGGTCTTCCTTACCCTGATCATTCCATTCTATCAAAAACGTCCGATTTCTTCGGAAATCTTCCATTTTTTGAGCACATATATAAACCACGATTACCATTTATGTATCATGTGGGATGCAAGGCTTGAAGCCATCAGGGATCGCAAGCTCAATGAACTGGTCATTTTCGCGGCTTTTGTCCGCACGGACATGTCGAAGCGCGGCGAGTACATCGACATCATCAACAGGATCAACAAGGACCTGGACCTCGTCGAGGCCCTGGCCGAGAACAATCCGATCCCTGAGACCACGCCCATAGAGTACGAATCCTACCGCAGCAGGCTCTCGAAGCTCGAATCCATGGATGAATACTGTCTCGATGCCTGCAGGAAGGGGGAGAACGATTTCGGCCCCATCATCTGCAAGGAGCATATGACTACATCGGTAGCGGTGAAGCCCAAATCCGATATCGCCGTCCAGCCGAAGGCGGAGTCGCCGGCGGTCATCCCCGAGTATCCCAAACCGATGCAGGTGGAGGAACCTCAGGTTCCCGCCAATGTGAAGATCCCTGAGAAGCCTGCCAACGTCATCATCCCCGAGAAGCCCGCACCGATAACCTCTGATGCGGTCGTTGCCGATACGCCCGAGGAGGCCATGGAGCCTGCGGCGGCAGAGGAACCGGCGGATCAGGTCTCCGAAGATGCTCCCGCAGAGGATGCCATTCCTGCACCGGCCGAACAGCCTGCCGGAGACGAAGCGGCCGACGGAGTGGTCGATTTCATCATCAGCATAGAGGATGCGGTATCCCTGAAGAACGTCCGCTCCATGAAGGACGGCAAGATCGACCTGTTCATAGACAGGGAGCTCAACGGACACTTCAACGACGAGGCCTGCGAGAACGTCATCACATTCCTCAAGACGGACCTCAAGCTCATCGATCTCATCCTGTCGATAAACGTTACCAGCAAGGAGGACATCGAGTCCAAGATCAGGGCCATCGTCGATTTCGTCGCATCATCCGACGAGCCCCAGAACCAGAGGATGTACATCAATTCCCTCAACGAGGAGGAGAGGGATCTGGAAGGCGAGTACAACGCTGTCCTCAAGAGGCTGGAGGATGTCATCGCCGAACGCTACGGCTCCGTCCTGAGCGAGGATCAGAAATCCATCTTCTTCAGATGAAAGGCTCCCGGACCGGAGCCTGTTAAACACCTTCATCCTTTTTCGTTTTTAAACTCAAGTTATTAATAAACTCAGTCCGATTTCTTATTTTAGCGCCGCTGGAGCACAGCGGCGCTATTGCACGGAGATACGTGCAAGGAAAGGAGGAAAACAAATGACAATGTCTTGCAGGGAGAGGGTCATAGCGGCCCTCAATCAGGAGAGCCTCGACAGGCCTCCTGTAGCTGTCTTCACGACATGCGACACCATCGGGATGATGCAGGCGTGCGGCTCTTCATGGCCGGAGGCGCACTCTGATCCCCAGAAGATGGCGACGCTTGCCTGCGCACAGGCAGATTATTTCGGATTGGAATCCGTGAGGGCTGGATTCTGCCTCACGGAGGAGGCCGAGGCCTTAGGATGCCCGATGGATATGGGCTCCGCCAACAGGTCCCCGATGCTCAAAGGCCATCCCTATCTATACGATCCGGAAAACGAAGTGTATGACGACCCCAGCAAAATGCCGGACATCGAGACGTTCCTGAACACTGGCAGGGTCAAGACCGCTATCGATGCCATGACCATCATGAAGAAGACGCACGGGGAGGACTACATCATCATCGGAGGCAACACCGGACCCATGACCCTGACGGGCCATCTGGTGAATACCGAGAACCTGCTGTTCTCTGTCTGGACGGACAGAGAGCAGGCGAAGAAGTGGATCAGTTCCGTCGCTCCGTACTGCAAGGCCTTCGGTGAGGCGCTTGTCGAGGCAGGGGCGGATCTCGTACAGATGTCAGAGCCTTCCGGATCGACAGACATGATGTCCCCGGATGACTTCTGGGACATAACCGGGCAGTTCGTCAAGAAGTGCTTCGACGGATTGGATGCGTATTCGATCCTGCACATCTGCGGGGACTCCGCACCGATCATCCCGTATATGCTCGACACAGGCGTGACAGGAATATCCGTGGAGGAGAAGGTCCCTTCGGAGAAGGCCATAGAGATCTCGCAGCACAGAGGTGCTATGGTCGGTAACGTCGGCTGCGCCTTCCCGCTGTTCAAAGGAACCCCTGAGGATGTAGCTGCGGCCGCAAGGCGCAGCAGGGATGCCGGATTCAACGTCATCTCGGCCGGATGCGGAGTGCCCATCGGAACGCCCGATGAGAACATCCGTGCATTGGTCAAGGCCATCAAGGGCTGATAATCAAGGGCGGGCGCACACCCGCCCATCTTTCCGATGCGATATTACTTATCTACGTTCAATCAATCCCGATACCATGGAAGAGCAACCCAAGGTGAAGATGAGCAAGCATGTCTGCGGATGCGGCGGATCGATTCTGATGCCCATCTCATCAAATCCGCTCTACGATGTCATCCATGTTCTCGACGATGAGGATTCTCTCGTCATCCTGAAGGGGCTCATGAAGAAGGAGGCCCGCTCGCCATTCCCGGACGGGCTGTACGGTCTCGATTCCCAGAGGACCAACGCGGCGCTCAGATCCCTTCTGAAGGCAGGACTCGTGAACTCCAGGGTCGAGGGCCCCGATCACATCTACTATATCCATGTCGAAAGGTTCAAGGAGCTGAAGACCTTCGTCGACGACCTTGTGAACAACAATGCCGAGAAGGCCTGAGTCTCACCGATACAGTTCCGGTCTCCTTCTGTCGTAATACGAGATGTTGCTCATGGTCTCCGGACCGTCGCGAGGCAGTCTGCCCCCTATATCGACGGTAATCGCATGCTCATCGGTCCCGTAGTATTGTTCCATGACCATCCCTTTGGGGTCGAGGACGATAAGCCCTCCGCCGAATACCGAACCTTCCCCATTGTCTCCGACTGCGCTGCATCCTGCGACATAGATGCCGTTGTCGCACGCTCTTGCAGGCAGATAGCTGTTCCATACGGATCTCCTCTTCTCACCGGATATGCCGTTGGCGAAAGGCATCAGGACCAGCTCTGCGCCTTGTCCCCTATAGGTCGAGGTGATGTCGGGGATATGGGATTCCGTGCATAGCTGGATAGCGACCTTGCATCCCTTCACATCGAAAACTGGGAGGTCAGAACCTTGTGAGAAGATCCTGCTCTCTGCAAGGCCTAGATGGGATTTGCGGTAGAATTTGACGTCATCAGCGGAGTCTGCTATCTCCTGTCTGAGGAACAGGTCGTCGCCCTGGCGTTCGATGTATCCGAAAACAATGGCGACATCGAGCTCCTTTGAGAGTTCATGTATCCTGAGGATATGAGCATCGCCGGGGTCCAGTCCGAACCTGAGAGGGTCCTTCGAGGAATAGCCTGAGAGACACATCTCGGGGAAGCAGACGATATCCGAATCCGGATGTCCGCGTACTATCCTTTCAATCGCAGCGAGGTTCTCGTCGGGACTCCCGGCGACTGATCTCATCTGTGCTATGGTAAGGCGTATCCCCTTCATGATTCTCACTGAGGATCAGACATCGATGAAGCTGATGTTGTCGGAGGATCTGGAGATGAAGATCTCGCCGTGATCGGCGACGTAGTACCTTTCGTATCCCCTGTCTTTGATGTCGTGACTGTTAAGGCTGCTGCTGGATATGGAGGTGGTCCTCATCTTTCCGTTGATATCCTGGTAGTGGATTCCGTCCTGGTTAGAGCGCAAGTTGTTTCCCATCGTAATGAGTAAGTAACTTCAATGATAAAGATATTGTTCTGGACCTGAATAATAGAATTCCTACAGCAGAAATCTAGATACGATTTGAAATATTTTATAAAAATACACAATAAATTAAGTTTCCAGATAAATTAATTGCAGAATACTTATGAGAGGACAATGGGTCGCATCAATTTCAAGATGCTTATCAAAAGAGTAAGTAACGCTTGAACGGGTTTATCCCCCAGATCCCATGAACGAGCAATCCGGGGGTTTGGAGTTTAATCAGAAAGCGACAGGCTCGAACCTCATCGCCAGGGGCTGACCGCAGCACCAACAGCGAGAGAACGGATTGAGCTCACTATCGTTTTCTGTACCGCAATAAGTACAGATGCATCCCATGGAAAAACAATCTCTTTATATCTATTTATAAAGGAGTTAAGTTGGTCACTTTACTTGATTTACTCTTATCCGGGTGCTATTAACATAGGGCGAAAGGTTCGAATTTCTTATCATTGCTGTTTGAGAATTACGTACATTTTTTCAGTGTAAACATGTCCCAAAAACCGTTATTAGTCGAATTGATAGTATTAATAATCAGGATTAATACAGAACATCATGACAGGCGAAAGCGCCATCGAGCTGTCGAACCTTGTCAAGAAGTACGGCAACTTCACCGCTGTATCCGACATAAGCTTCGATATTAAGAAAGGAGAGTTCATGGGCCTCCTGGGCCCGAACGGTGCAGGAAAGAGCACCACTCTCAAGGCTATCACCGGACTTCTCATACCGACTTCGGGTACCATCAGGATCCAAGGCATGGACATCAAGGACCACCGCCATGCTCTCGAGCATGTCGGATGCGTCATCGAGACCCCCAACCCTTATCCTGATTTCACACCCGCTGATTTCCTCCAGCATGTTGGAAGGATCTACGGTCTCGACAGGAGGGAGATCTCCATCCGCAGCAGGGATGTCCTCGAGGAGATGAAACTTTGGGACTGGAGATACAAGAAGATCGAGGGATTCTCGAAGGGAATGAGGCAAAGGGTCGTCATCGCTCAGGCCTTGCTCCCCAATCCTGACATCATCATCCTCGATGAGCCCACTTCGGGACTGGATCCCAGGGGAATGGTCGAGGTAAGGGAGATCCTGCAGAATCTCAAGAAGAAGGACCGTTCTCTGCTCATCAGCACGCACATCCTCAGCGAGGTATCGGAACTGTGCGGGTCCGTCACGATGATTCGTGACGGAAAGGCCGTTCTTTCCGGCGATGTATCCGAACTGATCGGAAGCGAATCCGACAACGCGGTCACCCTCGAGGTCAAGATGATGAAGGACCTCACATCCGATTTCGTCACCAATCTCGGTGGATGCAGCGGTGTGAAGCATGTCGAGACATTGGGCGATCATGTTGTAAGGCTCGAGTTCCTCGGAACGCAGGAGCAGCAGGCGGACATCATCGCCATGGCGTTCAACTCCGGTCTCGGTCTCCTCAGCGTGAACGAGAAGGGAAAGAACCTGGAATCGCTCTACATGGAGCTCACAGAAGGGGAGGGGGCATCGTGAACTTCCTCAAGAAGAATCAGGATGAGCAGGTCGCAGAGTCTGCGGAATCCGGGGAGAACCGTCCGAGGGGAACCTGGGAGGAGACCTCCACCATGAACGACGAGGAGGCCCACCGCGATGTAAGATACAGCATCAAATCCTCATTCAACCAGACGGTCTGCATGTTCAAGACCCAGATGGCACTTTATTCTAAGCGCAAGTCGATCTACGTGCTGCTCGTGATGGCAATCATGATCCCCATCATATACTACTACATCAAGGACATCTTCCCGATGGGAACATTCACCGAGAAGAGCGGTAATGGAATGATGGGATTGATGCTGTTCCTGCTGCCCCTGGTCATGGCCCTGTTCACTGGTTCGCTCCTCAGCTCGCTCATGCCCAAGGAGTTCAAGGACCGCAGCGCATACATGAACATGGCATTGCCCATGTCGAGGTTCTCGTTCTGTATCGGGAAATACCTCGCAGGTCTAGTTGTCACCGTCGGAGTGTTCGTCTTCGCATTCGGAATGGCCATGGCTGGTTCCATGACCGATTATACCCAATACGATGAGGAGTCGCTGGGATTGGCATTTATTCTGATGGTGCTGGCTCTTATGGTCTTCACTTCCTTCGCATTCGCTATCGGATGTTTCATCAAGAGGGGTACCACCATATTGGCATTCATCATCATGGGGTTCATTCTACCATCAATCGAGCTCTATCTCGCTATGTCGGAGAAGGTCGATATGGATATGCTGATGTTCATGCCCAATCTTCTTCCCGATATGGTTTCGATATCGTTGGGAAGCAACGCAACAGGTTCGGTCGTCGGATTCATCAATGCATTCGTCCCCATCATAGATATTACTGAATTGAATCTGGTCGCAGTCACTGTGATCTCGATCGTTTGGACCTTGGTCTTCCTCGGTATCGGAATATTCGCAGTCAGCAGGAGGGAGATGTGATGAAGAAAGTAGCATTTGCGATTCTTGCTATCATGCTTATGTGTTTCGCAGCTATCCCGACTACGGAAGCTGATGCGAACAGCACCGAGACCGTGAAGATGCGTATGTCGGACTATACCCTCTACTATGCCGAAGCGACTGCCAGCCAGACCTTCGATATCACTTACCCGTATGTCTACATCTATGAGAAAGGTCACGATGATTCCATGAGAGCTTACATCGACGATCCCGATCATCTGTCCACACCGGGTAGGCCACTAAAGCATATCAACGAGGGAACTACGTATGCAATCTATTATGTGGGGCATTTCCAATATGATGATGAGTTCAACCATCCTTCATTCACTTCTGTTCTCGAAAGTTATGGCGAGTACAAGATCGCTGTCGAAGATGGGACCGCAGTCAAGGTGAAGGCGTCCTCGGCCAAAACTTTTGAAGGAAGGGATTCCGGTGCATTCATTCTCAGGACGTATGATAAATCCCTTGACTATTCCACCAACACATATCCGGTCGGATCCATCGCCACTCTGAACTACGATAAGGACATCCCGTATTACGGAATAACCCCGTATGATGATGACTACAGTTTGTTCGTTGACATCAAAGCATCGATCACTCTGAAGGAGTTCACAGACTCCCCGTATAGATATGTGGTGTTGTGCACTATCGTGACGATCCTCGTCGGAATCACGATCGCGGTCTGCGGAAGAAAACCCAAATTCTGAAAACGATTTACGAGGGCGGGGTCGGTCCCGCCCTCGATCATTCTTACCAAAGGAGCAAAGGTCAGAACATCATAAGTTCCGCCCACTGCTTCGCATCGTTGAGCTTGTCGAATCTCCTGTTGAGTCCGAAGTCCTTCGATGAGAGCTGCCATCCTCCTTCGACCATCGACACGGAAATCGAACGTCCGTGGCCGTCGTTGATCATGTAGCTCTCTTTGGATGTCTTGTTCCATTTCATGCTCTTATCCCTTCTTCTATTCGCCTCGTTGGGCGGTGCCGAATCGGTTTCTGCAATCCATTCCATCCATTCGGATACCGTCACGTGTCGTGTGTTATATCCGAATGCATCCAAGGAGCATCGAGCGGGAGGACGTATATTAAGCTTCGAGGTCGAAAAATCGGTTACTTACTAAATAAGGTCTATAAGTTTAGCTAATAACTTAATCACAATAATTTATAGTATGCGCACTCTTTTATTCTAAGACTTCTTACGTAATTTTGGATGGGATAGACATGGGAGATGAACTCAGATTCAACTCCCGTTTCAATGGTAACACATTGAAAGGGACAGCAGTAATGCCGAAAGGCTCAGTCAGTTATTCGAAGGGTCAGCCCGAGCTAGATTCCGGATACGAGAAGTACAACATCGACGACGAGGGAAGCATCTATATCGCTAAGATGCCCGACAGGGCGATGTTCAACGACGGAGAACCAGTCTTCGTGCAGGCTAAGTCCGGAGTATTCGTCGGATCCAGCTGGAAGCAGCCCGAGACCGCGAAGGTCCAGGGCAAGGCCACAGCGAAGTCCTCCAACCCGAGGGACCTCTTCTCCAACATCGAGCGCGGTTTCGAGTGCGACATCAGGACGCACGTGGGCACCTACGACAAAGGAAGGGTCGTGGAGCAGAAGCCTCTCACCGATTTCGTATCCAGGATGAACGAGCGCATGGTCAGCGGCAGGACCTCATCCGTGGAGTCCATGAGCCGTTCGTGCACATCGTCTAGGGCAGATCCTCCCAAGGTCGATATGAGATCAGGCGAATTCAATACCGACAATGTTCAGGTCAAGCCCCTTGAGAAGCCTAAGGTCAGCAAGAAGTTCACGTTCGTCAACGGAAAGCTGGTCATGGTCGAAGTCAAGGAGCCCAAGGTACAGCTGGGAAAGGAATCCGTAACGGTCTCGAACTGAGCCTAAGACGGATGGTATCGATTGTATTCAGCGGACGCTATGTCTATCCGGTTTCCGCTGGTCAATAATTCTTGAGGGTTCCGATTATCCCTCTTCTCTTAACAGCCTTGGCCGGGAGATGGAATACCGGTTCCATCTCCCTCAGACGATCGATGAGCCTGAAAAGGTCGTTGTATGATTCCTTCGCCGTCTCCGACGTGATCGTTTTCCTCTGGTTGTACGGCAGATAGCTCATTATGATGTACTCGTTGAATTGTCTCCCGATATACATCAGCGGGTCGTCGAAATCGATACCCAGCTCGGACATCAGGACGCACTGGTCGATTATGTTGACATAGTCTGCTCCTCTGAGCATCATCTTCGTCTTGAGCAGCTCCTCCGATATGCGCGCCATCATTATGCACGCCTCCGCCGGGAAACGGAACCCGTCCTGATACATCGCGTCCAATGCATTCAGGTCATCCAATGCCGCCTGATAGTACGGGTGCGCCGGCAATGCCACTTCGGATAGGACATCATCCTTAAACGTCCTAGGGGGTGCTGCTTTGTCCATGAATAATCATAGGATGTATGCATTTTAAGAGGAATGGGTTCATTTAAAATAGTCTTGGATATGAAATAGGACGACAGACCTAGAAAACCATATCGGGTCTTCTATTTTGCATACTTACTAAGATCCCCTAGATATGCTATGTAAGAATGATATCTGTCCCTCATTAACAATAAATAGGCTGATTCCGAATCATAATCATGCCCTGCCGCATGCGTATGGTCGGTATCCTGACGATGCTGTCACTGGTATGCCTTGCCATGGTCTTCATGCTGCAGTCGGCAGACGATTCAGATGCATCCCTGATAGGCGGTTCCGAAGGGAGCTGCGGGGATGATGCCTATTGGGATTATGAGAAGGGCACTCTGAGGATCTACGGCGAGGGGGATGTGAACGATTACCCTGCCGACAAGGAGCCTTGGCATAAGCATACAAAATCCGTGAAGATCCTGAGGATCGAGGACGGGATCACATCCTTCAATGTATCGAATCCGTCGAGATACGCCAATCTGACGAAGATCTCACTAGGGGATTCGATCAGGGATTTCACATTTATGGAGAACAATTCATTGGGGAGGATAATCCTTGAGCACGGTACAGGCTCTCTTCAGCATCTCAAGGTCTTTTTCAAAGACAACTACGTCGAGATGGATTCGGAAGCATTGGGCATGTTCTCAGATAACCGCTCGGAGATATCCCTGAAGCGCGTCAGCCCGAAGGAGCTGTCCTTAGAGGACAGGGACATCGCAGGCTATGATCCCGTCTACCTGTTCAAGGCCGGCAGTCTGGGAACGATCCACGGATCGGTCATACTGGGGATCAACCAGCACGGTTCGGAGTACATGACCGTGAAGCACATCTCCCCGCTCTACAAGGTCCCGTCCGAGGATGGGAAGCATCTGACCGTCGAATGCCATGAGACTGGATTCTATGTCCTGGAGACCAACAAGAGGGCGATAATACCATATTCGGGCGAGATCAGCATAGGGCTTGCCGTGCTGTTCACGGCCCTTGCAATCATATACTGCGTGTTCGTCATAAGGAGGCAGGCGCCATGAACGACGGGCTCGAGAGTCTCAGGCGGAATCTAGCCGACCGTTACAACAGGGATTCCATAGTCAGCGGGGTACTGATGCTCATCCTGGTGCTGATGCCTGTGGTATTCATGCTGTTCTCGTTGCTGATCGACGGGGATCAGTACTACATCACTTCGTATTCGGAGTATACAGGGTATACAGTCGCATCGGTCATGGAGGCGTTCATAATCCTGGTCATAACCTTCAGCATGTACGGGAGGCTCATTGGTCATTCCGAAAGGGATATCGAATGGCGCGAATCCCTGATATCGTTCGCCGAGTCGAAAGGCGCGGACACATCCAAGCTCAGGAGCAGGCACGAATCGATCATGAAGAAGGAGCACTTCAGGATGAGGGTCATGCTCATTGTGTTGCTGGCCGTCATGGTCGTCCTCTGCTACAGGGCGATGACAGTCGACGGATACGACTCCCCTGACAGGATACTGATGATCTTCGTCCCGCCTGTGTTGGGTTTCTTCCTGACGCTGCCGAAGAACCTCTTCTTCCCATACAGGCATGAGAAGAGGCAGATACAGTTCACGGAGGATCTGAGGAATGCGCTCCGTCCGTGCGGAATCGACGTTCCGGCCATGCCCCGTGTCGTGAAGCACAGGAACATGTTCACATGTCTGATCCTGCTCTTCATAACCTTCGGGCTCTACAGCTTCGCTCTGATGGTGATAATGTTCAAGAGCATGAACAACCACATCCGCTATCAGCATGAGTACGAGGATCGCCTGCTGGCTCATCTGGAGGGAAGGGATGGCGCGTTCGATTATTCGACGGATGAGAACGGCCTCATGAACAGGGAGAGGGTGATGCCGAAGCCGCTGATCATCGCACAGCTCTTCCTCATCGGTATGTGCGGAGTGTACATGACGAAGCTCACCGGTACGACCATGGATATCAGGATGGGGATGGTCGGGACCACGATTATCAACGATGTCGATGTGGAGCTGCTGTTCAGCAAGACCATGGTCCTGGTGGATATGCTGCTCATGATTCTGGCAATCGTAGCATTGATCGGGATCGAGTCAGGCAGGCTCACGTCATGGCGCAAGGTTGTCCGCAGCTGCCTGTTCTTCCTGATACCGACCCTAACGGCCATGTTCATCTATACCGGGACCAGCTACACCAACATGTTCAGGCCAAGCCCGGCTCTGGCGCTCGTCACCGTGTACGGGATCATCCTGATGATGGTGCTCTCGATATCGATAAGAAGATACTACACGCCTCCGGGAAAGGAGATGCCTGGCATATCGTCATGGATAAGGTATGTGTTCTACGGCGAGCTGTTCCCCTCGGATAGGAAGAGGACGCTTAGGGATCTCATCGAAAGATGGTTTTCATAAGATCTGACCGAAGCTAAAAATCTGAATTGTATAAAAATGCGTTAAATCGCACAGAATAATACATCACCATTAAATAGTTAATAAATTAGTTTAAAAATGGTGACCATCATGTCTCCTAAGACGATGACGTCGCGCGAGCGTGGTCTGGCGGTTTTCAACGGAGAACTGCCGGATCGTGCCCCCGTATGCGATTTCGGTAACGCCGCTATGCTCAGCTTCACTGGGCATAACATGAAGGAATGCAGAGCAAACCCCGAATTTGTGGCTTCCATCATGAAAGATTGGGTCAAAGCCACAGGAGAGGACTTCTTCTTCGGCCCAATGGAGACCAAAGGTATCTTCATGGACCTGCCGGGTATCGACATCAAGCTGCCGGACAATGACCAGGGTTCATTGAAGGGCGCTTATTTCCAGTCCATCGACGATGCGGTCGACAGGTTCCTGTACGACCCGTTCGATGCCAAGGCCTGTCCCAACTTCCACAAGTATGTGGTGGACATCTTCAAAGCGCAGCGTAAGGCATGCCCTGATGTGATGATGCCCGTATGGTGCGAGGGAGTGATGACAACCACGGGATTCCTTTTCGGAATGGAGAATCTCGTAATGGGCCTTCTGATGCAGCCCGATGAGATCGGAAAGGTCATCGACAGGGGACAGAAGTTCTCAAGGGACATCGTCAGCGCAGAGCTCGAAGAGGTGGATGCGGACTATGTCGTTTACACAGACCCAGTATCCTCTGCTGATATGATCGATGAGAACATGTTCAAGACCTTCAACCGTGACCGTCTGCATGCAAACATCAGTCATTGGGAGAAGGAGTACGGGGTCGGTACGATGCTGCACATCTGCGGTGACACCACACCCATGCTTCCAGACTTTGTGATGACCGGAGCCAAAGCGATGAGCCTGGACCACAAGGTGGATCTGAAGAAGGCGAAGGAGTGCTTCGGCAAGAAGATGGCCGTCATGGGTAATATCGATCCTGTAGCGATCATGCTCAGCAACGATGTCAACAAAGTCATCGAGACCGCTGAGAAGTGCTTCGCAGATGCCGGGCAGGACGGAGGATACATCATGGGTCCCGGATGCGCATCACCGATCAACACACCGGTGGAGAACATCCAGGCCATTGTGGAAGTGTCCAAGAAGCACCCCTACTGAAACCTTGAAGGGCCTGTGAGACCCTTCTTTTCCCCTATACCTATATCTACCGTCCACATCTCTTTTCGATTCATGAACACCAAGGTCATAGCTATCCTTGTAGTCGCGGTCCTCGCAGTATGCGCCGTAACGGCCGTATTCCTCATGAAAGGCGATGACGATGACGATAAGGACGGCACCGGCAAGACAACGGATTTCTCTCTCCTGAGCGATGACAAGATCGCGCCCGGAATGACAGTCGAGGTCACGACTTCCGATATGGGGATGAAGCAGACCGTCAAACATGTCGTAACATCCGTAGAGGACAACAAGGTCTACTGCGACCAATATGTGAACGGTACCAAGTCCTCGAACCCTGTGAACTATCCAGTTGATATGTTCTTCTTCTACACTCTGAAACCGATCGAGGAAACCGATTTCCCCGAGGGAACAAAGACATCGACAGTCCAGCATATGGGGGTCGACATGGTTCTTCATGAGTTCAACGGAACAGTCACCATGGGAATCCAGGATTTCAACCTGGAGAACGGTAAGTTCTACGTTTACAAGGGATATGTCTGGGACGGAACCGGAAAGGACACCTCGACGAAGAGCAGCTTCTCTACCGTCTCGTACCTATATATGAAGAAGTGAAACCAATTCCGCAGGAAGGTGCGGGTGCACCCCTGCGGCTTTCTCAATAATATCTATCCGCACCGTGAGCGGTGTCCATCACTGGACGTGTCTCTTGATGAACTTCTCGACCTTGTCGTAGGCCTCTTCGAGAGTGGGGATGGGCGCGAGCAGCACCGATCTGAAGTGGTCCTGTCCGAACTCCTCGCAGAATCCGCTTCCGTGGACGAACACCACGCCTTCCTCCTTGATGAGGTCGAAGACGAACTCCTTGTCGCTCTTCCACGGAGTTCCCTTCAGGTCGATCTTGGGGAACATGTACAGCGCCCCCTTCGCCTTGCGGGTGGAGATGAGGTCCATCTCGTTCAGTCTCTTGTAAGAATAATCGGCTCTCTCCTTGAGCTTCCTGTTCATCTCGACGATGTAGTCCTGGGGTCCCTGGAGGGAAGCCTGTGCGGCGGCCTGGCAGGGGACGTTCGGGCAGATCCTCGCCCTGAACTGCTTCATCATGCCTACGCGGATCTCGTCCATGAGTCCCTTCTCGTCCATGAAGTAGCAGTATCCCATCCTCCATCCGGGCATGAGGTTGACCTTGGAGAATCCGTTGAGGATGATCCTCGGCACATCGTCCTTCAGTCTGGAAGCGGAATAGAACTTGCCGTCGAAGACGATCTTGTCGTAGATCTCATCTGAGATGAGTGGGATGTCGTATTCTGCGGCGATGTCCCCGAACTCCTTGATGTCCTTTTCGGAGTAGACCGCACCGGTGGGGTTGTTGGGGTTGATGAGGACCATAGCCTTCGTCCTGTTGGTGATCCTCTTGCGGATCATGTCCATGTCGGGCTTCCAGTCCTCCTCCTCGATCTGCCTGTAGGGGACGGTCCTTCCCTCGAAGAAGTGAACATACTGCATGTAGGAGGGATATCCGGGTCCGGGCACGAGCACCTCGTCGCCGGGCTCGAGGAACGTTCCCATCATGACCTCGATGCATTCGCTCACCCCGGCGGTGACGTATACGTCGCCGGTATCGATATGGATGCCGTTCTTCTCGTACTCCCTGTTGACGATGGCGTTCCTGAGGTTCATCTCACCCTGGGAATCTCCGTAGCCGTTGTCGACCTGGTCGACCGCTTCGCGGAGGGTCTGCTTGAAGTACTCGGGCGTCTCGAAGTCCCACTTGTTGGGGTCTCCGATGTTGAGCTTGTACATCTTCATCCCGGTCTTCTCAGCCTCTGCTGCGGGAACGGTGACCTCGCGGATAGCGTAATTCATTCCCAATGACCTTCTGGACGCCCTTATAGTCTTCATTTTATCAATTCACGTTCAAATTGTAGGATGTATATATAGTCTAATCAGACGAGGCTGTATCTGGCATCCTTGAAGGTACCGAGCTTCTCAATCTTGTTCTGCTCGAGAAGGGATGACAGCACAACATCGGCGGTCCTGATGCTGACGTCCGGGATGCATGCGCAGATGTCCCTCTTCTTGACCGGTTCGGGGGATGTCTCGATGATGTGGTAGATCCTGTCCCTCTTCTTCATCTTGCGGTTGTCCACGATCGGATATCTCCTGTCCAGCTCCTTGTAGCTCTCTACGAGGGCAGGGAGAAGGCTGAGGTTCTCGTCGAGCCCTACGTAGATCTGCGCCTTGTAGCCGTTCTTCAGCAGGAGGAGAGTGGTAAGCAAAGATTTCATCCTCTTGTTGCCGTCCCTGAAGGGCGCTACCATGGAGAACTGGTAGAGAATGCGGGGTATGAAGGCGAGGGCCTCCGTGGTCTGAGCCTTGTAGTCGTTGAACAGGATCTCCATCGCGTGGTCGGATCCGGACATGAACTTCCCCTTCTCGCAGAGGAGGTCCGAGAACAGCACGCGGTGGATGCTCAGGAGGCTCTTCTCATCGAAGTCCAGGTGTTCGTAGTCCCTTATGATCATCTTCAGAGCATTGTCGAAACCTGAGACGAGGTGTTCGTTATGGGTCCTTGGCTCTGCTCCGTCGATGATGGCCCTGATGCGCTGCTCGGTGACAGGGATGCTCTCAGTGTCGTGGAGGAGTGCGTTGGCAACCCTGAGCTCCCGCATCGCAGCGTTCAGTTCCTTAGCGTAGAACGAGCCTCTGATCCCATCCAAAGCACTCACGGTCCAGATTTCTTTCATCAGATCGAAGTCTGCCTTGTTTAGAGATTCATTCATCAGCATGATATCGAAATCTATATTGTTTTCTTACTATAAAAAGATATTTTTTAGTATGTAAATTAACGATGATACTATTGTCCGAAAAACATAGTAAGTAACGGAAAATGGACGAAAATGTACGGTCCCCATGACGCTCGGTATTGCAAATAGTAAGTTCCTCAGACCCCGATCGACCCAGAAGACGGGACAAATCAATGTCAATACTTAACAAAAAATGCAGGTTCAAACCAATTGGAATATACATCCAAGAAGATTTATTATATCGACAACCCATGCCTCATAAGGCTGAGTTAGAGCAGGGGTTCCTGCTCAGGTTGGGAAACACATGGAAGCGAAGGATTGGTTAGGCGAGAACAATCAATTAGGTATCGATATTTGGACTAAGAAGTACTGCTACAACAACGAGACGTTCGACGAATGGCTCGACCGTGTCAGCGGCGGTGACAAGGACATTAGGAAGATGATCGAGGAGCAGAAGTTCCTCTTCGGAGGAAGGATCCTGGCGAACAGGGGGCTCCAGAAGACCGGAAGGAAGATCACTCTCTCCAACTGCTATGTCCTCACGCCTCCCGAGGATTCCATCGAATCCATCTTCGAGACAGCAGGAAAGCTTGCCCGTACCTTCAGCTACGGAGGCGGAGCAGGAATCGATATCTCCAAACTCGCACCCCGCGGAGCGAAGATCAACAACACGGCTTCGCAGACCTCCGGGGCAGTATCCTTCACAGACCTCTTCTCAATGGTCACCGGCCTTATCGGCCAGCACGGACGCCGCGGAGCACTCATGCTCACGATGTCCTGCGACCACCCCGATCTCGAGGAGTTCATGTCCGTCAAGACGGATCTCGAGAGGGTGACCAAGGCGAATATGTCCATCCGTGTCACGGATGAGTTCATGGGATGCGTCAAGCAGAGGACCATGTTCACGCAGAAGTTCGACCGTCCCGAGAGCAACGAGCAGATCAGGAAGCAGCTCAACGCTGCCGAGTTCTTCGAGAAGCTCTGCTACACGAACTGGGATTACGGAGAACCCGGATGCCTCTATTGGGACAGGATCTCCAGTTGGAACCTTCTCAGCGAATTCCCCAACTATTCATACGCAGGTACCAACCCCTGTGCCGAGGAGCCCCTCCCTGCCGGAGGAAGCTGTCTCCTCGGAAGCATGAACCTCGCCAAGTTCGTCAAGGACGGAAAGTTCCTCAACGACGAGTTCGTGGAGTCCGTCAGGATCTGCGTCCGCGGTCTCAACGACGTCCTTGAGGAGGGTCTTCCCCTCCACCCGCTGCAGGAGCAGAGGGACTCGGTCAGGGAATGGAGGCAGATCGGACTCGGAATCATGGGTCTCGCCGACATGCTCATCGAGCTCGGATACACGTTCGGTTCCAAGGAATCCATCGACTTCTGCGACAGGCTCGGAAAGCTCATGGCAGACACCGCCCTCAACGAGTCTGCCCTCATCGCGAAGGAGAAGGGAATGTTCGAGAAGTGCGTCCCCGAGCAGATCGTCGCATCCGCATACTTCAAGGCGAACGCATCGCCCGAGACAACCGAGCTCGTCAAGCAGTACGGACTCAGGAACTCCCAGCTCCTGACCATCGCACCCACCGGAACGCTCTCCACCATGCTGGGGATCTCCGGAGGTATCGAGCCAATCTTCGCACTCTCATACGAGAGGAGGACGACATCGCTCAACGGCGACCAGGACAAGTACTACAAGGTCTACACGCCCATCGTCCAGGCCTACATGGACAAGCATCTCGACATCAGGGATGAGAAGGACCTCCCCGAGAGGTTCATCACCGCCCAGAGCCTGGACTACAAGATGAGGATCGACATGCAGGCCACATGGCAGAGGCACATCGACGCATCGATCTCGTCCACAGTCAACCTCCCCGAGCAGTTCCCCGAGAAGGACGTCTACAACATCTACATGTATGCATGGGAGTCCGGATGCAAGGGAATCACCGTGTTCCGCGACGGATGCAAGCGTCTCGGAATCCTCTCCACAAAGGAGAGCAAGAAGGTCGAGGAGGAGCCGAAGGAGGAGAAGAGGGGAGTCGTCGACGTCGTCGAGGACAACGTCGTCGGAAAGAAGAGGAAGCTGATGACAGGATGCGGTTCGCTGCACTGCACGGCATTCTTCAACCCCGTCACCGGGGAGCTCGTGGAGGCATACCTCAACAAGGGATCCACCGGAGGATGCAACAACTTCATGGTCGGTCTGTCCAGGATGATCTCGCTGGCGGCGAGGTCTGGATGCGGAATCGACGCCATCGTCGATCAGCTCAAGTCCACCGGTTCATGCCCGTCATACGTGGTCAGGACGCACACCAAGAGGGATACCAGCATGGGATCCTGCTGTCCGATGGCCGTCGGATGGGCCCTCACCGACATGTACAAGGAGATGCAGGCGCAGGTCAAGGGAGTCAAGACCGAGGAGCCCGAGGAGCAGAAGAGGGAGATCATCAACCCCTGCCCCAAGTGCGGTGCCGAACTGGAGTTCCAGGGCGGATGCAACGTCTGCAAGTCCTGCGGATGGACCAAGTGCGAGTGATCGCGCGATCAAACTTCAAGGGGCTCCGGCCCCATCTTTCTCAAGAATGTCCTCAATAATACCGCGATACCGATTCCGGATACTATCCCGAGCACCAGGCGCAGAGCGGATGAATCGAGGTCGGTTATCTGTTCGGCTACCCATTCCAAAGGCGTCAGGGCGAACATGATGAGGGCTGCGATCAGTGCCTTTCTGTCAAGGAACCTCTCTCCGGTTAGGAGTGAAATCGCGCATCCGGCCACGAATCCGATCAGCATAGCCAGATCCCTTATGCAGATGGCCATCTCATTGCCGTTGAGGATCAGCGTCCTGGATTCCTCCTGATGGCAGACCAGGTCCCCTAACGAATAGATGATGCCTCCTGCGCCATATCCGGACCAATCGCGGTCGATTGTCGATGCCCTGCCGTCCAATCCGATGAAGGTGCCCGGTTCATAGCAGAAAGGGGTGATGAGAATCAAGGCTAGGATGATGAGCATGACCGCTCCGATCCACATCATGACCTTATTCGGGTCCATGGGAACCTATCGGATGCAACAGATATAGATTTACAGGGACAGATTGCAGCATAACGTGAACACTATCAGCGAGACAGGGCAGATAAGGCAGAATCTCCACACCGTCTTGTACATTCTATCGCCGCTCCCTAAGCAGGTCATCAATATCGATATGAGAGCTGAGAGCTCAATCAGATAGATGCTGAGGATGAGGCTCGTATAATCCAGAGAGATGGTCCCGCCTATTCTTGACAACGGTTCCAGCATCGATATGCTCAATCCGAGAACCAGTGGGGCGAAGAACATCGCGGTGCCCATCATCATATCAGTCATGGACTTCAGTCTGGTCTCCATACCTTTCTTCGCAATGGTTACACTCTGGAACTGCCTTCCCATCGTCAGCGCCATGCGACCGGCATCATCCGCATCCTTGGTGGAGCAGACATAGATGTTGCTCATGGCCATGGATACCTCTTTCGAGACAGGGCCTATGGTGTTGGATATGGCGGACAGCTCATCCCCTCTGCACATCGCATATTCCCTCTCGAGCGTATCGGAGATGTCCAAACACTCCTCGGACGATCTTATGGAATCGATGCTGGCTCTTTCGAAATTCACCCCCGAAACCATCCTGTTGCCTAGGTCGAATATGACATTCATCAGCGAGTTCTCCCGTCTGCAGCGTCCCCTTTCGAATTGAATAACATCGATCATGAGCAGCGCCGTAAGGATGCAGGCAGGGATGAAGGAGAGCAGGACGGCTCTCGAAGGTTCAGTCCCGATATAGAGGAGCGAGATCATGATGGGGATGACGGATAACAGGGGCAAGGCAAGTTTCAAGACTTCAGAATCATGTTCATCCGAGACAAACGGATTCTTGTCCCTAACCAGGATGGTCACAGCCAGAATCACGGTTGGAATCACTACCAGAGTCATCAGGACCACGGTTTTCTGATCCAGCATCTTGGCACCGAACATGCCCCCCACGCTGAGCATGGGAAGGATGCTCATCATGATGACAGGCACCATTATCCCGAGTCCGAACACCATCATGCAGGGCATCGTCAGCGACGCGCTGTATGACTCTCCGAGTTCCTTAACAGATTCCAGCGCCATGTCGGACGCATCCTTCAGCATAGCATCGCGGGAGCTTTCATCCGAAGATTCGGATGCGGATATAGTCATCATGATTGCACGTCTGTACCCTGAGAGGCTGGAATGCAGGTTCTCGAGCAGCGAATTCAAAGCCGTTACAAGGGATTCAGAACCTTTGGTGTCGGCCGCCATCACCGCTTCTCTGAACAGCTCTGATGAGTTCCTAGGCCCCTGTTCCGAGACTGTCCTGATGGCGGTATCGATGGAGCCTCCCGCCTGAAGTGTGGAGGCGATCATCCCGACGACAGACGGGCATTCCTTCGTCAGTCTGCGCGCATCCATTTCCTGCCGCCTCCTGAATCCATCAATCCGCGCAAAGTCCTGGCAATCTCATCCGCAGTCATTTTCCTGTCGCATCTCGAGAGTACATCATTTGCGATAGCTATCCACTCGGGCCCGAGGAACCTCTCATCCTCATTCCCTGCCTCGGCCAGCATCGACCTCATCAATGCCCTCGCAGTGATGTCCTTCGCAACATCCCTTCTGCCCATCTGGGATGTCTTCAGTATCCTGTCCATCAAAGGCGCTCTCATCAATCCGTCGATTACGGATATGTCGCTGAACTCGCCGGGTCTCTCTCCGGTAGCGAATAGTTCGTTCATCCTCCTTATCAAACGCCCGTTGCGTCTGTCCTTGACCGTACCGAGGGTGATGATGATGTCCGTCGCCATGAACGCCTCGGGACTCACTCCGAGGTCCGACACGACCCTCTGATATACCGATTCGGCAGAATCCCCGTGGATGGTGCCGAGGATAGAACTGCCTGCTCTCCCGGCCCTCATGCTCTGATAGAGGGTCTTGGCCTCCTCTCCGCGTACCTCTCCAAGGACCAGTGCGGATTCGCCCATCCTCAAAGATACCCTCAATGCATCATCGGACCTGCTCTGCTGATCGCCTTTCATCCTGTCATCGACGAGTATCGACTGTACCTTGTATCCCATCCTCCTCATCTGTTCGCAGGGAAGCTCAATGGTGTCCTCTATGGTGATTATCCTCTGTTCTTTCGAGAACTCGAACATCAATGCGGAGAGAAGGGAGCTCTTGCCGGCACCTCTGGCCCCGCATATTAGGAACGTGCATCTGTTGTCCATCAGGAACGAGAGGATGCCTGCGGATCTGGGGTCGATAGTCCCGTTGAATATCAGCCTGCTGAGCGTCCAAGGCCTGTTCGAATGCCTCCTTATGGCCACCGCATCGCCAAGTGGGCTCATTGGGTAGCCGATGACCGTTGCTCTTGCATCGAATTCAGGGAAATCGGTCTCCAGCACCGGATTGGATTGGCAGAATCTCAGTCCGCTCTCCCTCTTAAGGATGTTCACCAGGTTCGATATCTCTTTCGATTCCACCATGAGGTTGGTCCTGCATCTCATATGGGAGTTGATCCCCTTGATGCCGTTCAGGGTCACATAGATCCTGTTCAGATTCCCCGGGGCATCGACATAGACATCCTCGATATGAGGGTCTCTGAGCAGTATCTCGAAAATACCTGCTCCGACGGAATATCTGTACACGATGCTGCATATGTCGTCGAGTATGGCCTCTGAATCCGAATCCGGATAGCTGCGGGAAATGGTGTCGATATATTCGACCGCGAGCCCTCTAGCCATCCCGAGGACGGAATCCCTGTCGAGGCGGCCACCATAGGAACGGTATTCCTGACGCAAGTCCTCTATGAGCTTGCATATGATGCTGTTGAGGTCGTCGGGATAGCAGTATTCTGTCGGAGATATGATGTATTCTGTCTCGCCGTCATCCTGCAGGCTAACCTTCACAAGACCCTCTCTGATCCTGTAAGATGCGATCGTCTCACCATCATCGGAATCGATGACCCAGCAATCGGTATACGAAGGCTTCTTCCTGATATCTTTAACGAGGTTACGCTGGAGGGAACCGAACAGGCTGTTGTCGTCCGTCCCCTCTTCGAGCTCGATTGGCACAGCGTTGGTCCCGTCGATTATGAACGATGCCGTCTTGCTCAGACGCATCCCTCCAGGATATCCGATCTTATCCTCTCGATATCGCATTCCAGCTGTTCCACCGCCTTCAGTGACGATCTTATGCATTTGGAGCATCTCTCATCCGTCCCGTCGGGGTCCAGATCCGCGTATGCGGAATCGAAATCAAGTTCCGGGAAGCCTTTCCAAAGATTGTCCATCACGGATCTCCTTGAGCGTGAGCATCTGCGGCATCTCAGTTGCTCCTGCACGACGGGCACCGACCATCTTTTGAGCAATGATATCGACCTTATCGCATTCATCGATCTCCCGGAAATCTCGACGTCCTTTCCCTTTCTCAGGATGGTCCGCGTCTTCCCTGAGGTTTGGGACATCTCATCCACAATGCAAGACAGGCACTCCTTCGAACATGGTTCGGGATTGTACCTGCATCCTTCGCATTCAATCACCAAAGTGTCTCCGTTCTCCGATGTCGGACGTCCGCTCTCCTTTCCAATCAGATTCTCCAACAGTTCCTTGAGTTTCTGCACCATGGTTCACATTGCTCTTTGTGGGTTTAATAAAGGAGACTGTTGCAGTTCAATTGACTCCCTCGCCGGGCAAAACACTTTATCTCCTATCCAGATAGCAGTGGCATGGAAATACTATCGCCCGCTGGTTCACCAGACAGTCTCATAGCCGCGGTCAAGGGCGGCTGCGATGCAGTTTACCTGGCAGGAAAGAGCTTCGGAGCCCGTGCATTCGCCGGCAACTTCAGCGACGGTGAGCTCGAGGGAGCGATAGCATACGCGCACGACCACGGTGTCAAGGTACATGTGACCGTCAACACCCTGATCAAGAACTCCGAGATGGAGGAGGCGGTGGCGTTCGTCAAGTTCCTGAAGGACATCGATGCGGATGCGATCATCATCCAGGATCTCGGATTGCTGAAGAATCTTACCAACGTCGACATCGCGAAGCATGCATCCACGCAGATGCAGATCCATTCCCTGGAAGGCATCGAATGGTGCGCCGAGAACGGTCTGGACAGGGTCGTGCTGGCTAGGGAGCTCACACTCGAGGAGCTTTCCAAGATAGTACCCGAATCCCCCATAGAGACGGAGGTCTTCATCCAGGGTGCACTATGTTATTGCATGTCCGGAGGATGCCTCCTTTCGAGCTTCATCGGAGGACGCAGCGGTAACAGGGGATCATGCGCACAGCCCTGCAGGAAGAAGTACGAGATGGACGGCAGGGAAGGATACTTCATGAGCTGCGCGGACATCTATGGCATGGACCATCTCAAGGAGCTTGAGGACATGGGAGTGACCTCGCTCAAGATCGAGGGACGCATGAGGTCCCCTCCGTACACATACCTTGCTTCCAAGGCATACTCCATGGCGAAGAGGGGCGAATTCGGTGAGGAGATGGACGACACACTCGAGCTTCTGAGGACCGTGTTCAACAGGGGTACCTGCCCCGGATACCTGGAAGGCGTGGTCTCACCGGTCCAGTCGCTCTACCCCGACAACAGGGGATTCTACATCGCCGATGTAAGGATACGCGACAAGACGATAGTCACGGAATTCGATGAGCCAGTGGGTCTGAAGGACGGCATCTCCATCTACCAGGGGGACCAGAAGATCGGGGGATTCAAGATCATGGATCTCGACCCGATACACATTCCGTTCAAGATCCCCGACGGGGATTATCAGATCTACCGTACCTACGATCCCCGCATCGACGTCATCAAGAACGATCTGGGCAACACGCCCAGGTTCAGAGGCGCGACGGAGCGCCCGACGGCCAAGGTGAAGCTGGAGAAGCAGCCCATAAGGCGCGTCGAGCCCGAGTTCTCGTTCTACGTCAGCTCCATCAAGAACCTGGAGGCGGCTATCCCGTATGCGGACAGGATCTACTACGACAACATGGACAAGATCGACGAGGCCATGGAGGTCTGCGACGGCAGGGTCGAGTGCGTGGCACTCCTCCCGAGATTCGATTCGATGGACGAGTTCTCCTTCAAGAACCGTCCTGTCATGGTCAACAACCCGGGACAGTACCGTGCCTGCAAGGGCGCCCCGAGGATCTACGGGAGCAACATCCTCAACATGTTCAACTCCTCATTCCCGCTCAATCTATACCAGACCACGCTCTCCGTGGAGCTGTCGCGCAACGAGGTATCGAATCTGATGTCCTATTATTCCGGAAGGACGGAGGTCATGGCATTCGGAAGGACCGAGCTCATGTACACCCGCGACCCCGGCATGGAGAGCGGCTCCCTCAAGGATGAGACCGGCGCATCATTCCCGGTCTACAAGGACAGCAGGGGATTCGCGCATATCCTGAACTCGGTCGACATAAACCTTCTCGATCTCGTGCCCGAGCTCACAGGCTCTGGAGTGACATCCATAGGACTCGACCTCAGGAAGAGGCCCTCATCGCTGGTCAGGACGGTCGGAGAGGTCTGCAGGAACCCCACCGACAAGATGAAGGCCAGGCTCAGGGAGATGTGCGGAGGCAACTTCACCAGGGGACTCTACGCACGCAAGGTCTGAGAGTCAATTGAACTGCAACAGTTCCCTTTTTATCCGCTTCTGCGCAGACATGCCGCATGCATCGCAATAATCGCGGGGACATGGGATTCAACGAGGCGATAGTTTGCATGGTCGCAGTGTCCATAGTCCTCATGATGTACCTCGCGTTCGCCGCCTCGACCGCCGCCGAATCGTACGATACCCTCGAGAACTTCGATGCTGATTCCCTGGATACCGATGTCAGCGGGAGCATTAGCATATCCGAATCCTATCTCCTCAATTACATGGCCTCCTCCGACATCCGCGGGATATCGGTCACCGTCATCATCCCGTTGTTCGATGACGGCGGGAAGGAGTTCATGGCCGGGGACAAGGGGGTACAGAACGGTTCCCGCTCATACCTGAGCGTGCTCCCTTACGATAACGGCAGATCCGTGCCTGTCATCCTGAAGGTGATCACATACGGTTGAACAGGTCAGGGATGACCGCAATCGCGGATGCGTTCGCATTCCTTGCGATCATGATGGTCGCCATAGCGGTGACGGCCATGATATCATATGACGGCACAGGCAGCGAGAACGATCCGGATGATTTCCTCACCGCGCTGTCGATGACAGAGGTCAGGATGTCTGACCTTACAGATATCGATGATGACACCCTTGTCTACATCACCGACCTGATGGCCTACGACCTCGTCGCCGATACGGGTGTCAGGGATTATCTCGACAGGATACTGGCAGGGATGTTCGGCCATCACAGATACCATCTCGCCTATTCCGACGGGACCTATACAGAGGAGGTCGGTGAGGACATAGGATTCGCACGGTCGGAGAGCTCCCGCGTGTTCAGATTGTCCACCGGGGATTCGCTCTATGTTTTGCTTAGTATCCAGTGATGTTTTTTTATGTGATGGCGGAAATAGGGTGTGCATGTTCGCGGAACTGCCTGATGTTAAGATGTACTACGAGGACGATGGTGAAGGCGAACCTGTCATCCTCATCGCCGGTATCGGAGCCAATCACCGTTTCTGGAAGACGATGGTCCCACTCCTCAAGGGATACAGGGTCATAACCCTCGATAACCGCGGAGTCGGAGAGACCGAGTACAAGGGCGACATCCAGATCGACATCATGGCTGACGATGTAATCCATCTGATGGATTATCTGCACATCTACAAGGCGCACATCGTAGGATGGTCCATGGGATCGCAGATCGCGCAATCGCTGGCGATCAGGTACCCCCAGAGGCTCCAGACTCTTACACTAGTATCATCCTATCAGTTCAGGCCCCACAGGTCCGCATACTTCATGTACCTCATGACCAAGGCAGCCGTAGAAGGCAAGTGCTCCATGGACGAGGTCAACCTTCTTCTGAACTCGTTCTGCTTCCCCGAATCC
The DNA here is from genome assembly GCA_015063245.1 of Thermoplasmata archaeon. Taxonomy (GTDB): domain Archaea; phylum Thermoplasmatota; class Thermoplasmata; order Methanomassiliicoccales; family Methanomethylophilaceae; genus Methanoprimaticola. Next base: position 26,964 of record SUSV01000004.1, on the reverse strand, counting down.
ACGTTCGCCGCTCTGGAGAAGAAGGGGATCATCATGCCCGTTCCGAAACACCCCGAGGACCCCAAGGAGGTCTACAAGCAGATGATCTCCATGGACAAGTTCGACACCACCGAGAAGACAAAGGACATCAAGGCACCCAGTCTCGTCGTCCACGGCGGAATGGACATCATGGTCGAGCCCATCAAGGGAAGGGCTATCGGACAGTCGATCCCTGACTGCAGGTACATCGAGCTCCCCGGAGAGGGACACACCATCGCCCCTGAGCTCTACATCGATGCTCTGAAGAGGCATCTCGAGACACACAAGATGACTTCGATCTCCGAGTGAAACCGTTCTTAATTATCAAAAAATAAATCCCCGGCCGGATAGGCCGGGTTTATAGTTTTCAGTTCTCTGTTCCGAGTCTGATACAGAGCCTGTTCTTGTCCAGTAGATCCATCTTCTTTGCGGGGATGGTCTTCTGGAGTCCCTTGTCCAGGTTCTCGGGTGTGCAGAAACCTGTCTCCTTGAAGAGCTTACCGAGGATGACCATGTTGGCCGCACCCTTGATTCCGTTCCTCTCTGCGATCTCCGATGCAGGGAGGTAGATCGTCTTGACATCGGTCCTCTCGACCTTCTTGTCGATGATCGAGCTGTCGACGATGATGATTCCTCCGGGAACGACGTCCTTCTCGAACTTCTCGAGTGAGGGCAGGTTCATAGCGACGAGGACATCGGGGTTCGTGACAAGAGGGGATCCGATCTTGTTATCCGACAGGCAGACGCTGCAGTTCGCGGTTCCTCCGCGCATCTCGGGCCCGTATGAGGGAAGCCAGGATACCTCGCAGCCCTCCATGAGTCCGGCGTAAGCGATCACCTTTCCGGTGAACAGGATTCCCTGTCCTCCGAATCCGGCAAGCAGGATGTTCAGGTCCTTCATTGCTCTTCCTCCCCTACGTCCTTGTAGACTCCGAGCGGGTAGTACGGGAGCATGTTGTCCCTGAGCCACTGGAGCGCGTCTCCGGGTGCCATTCCCCAGTTGGTGGGGCATGTGGACACGACCTCGATGATGCAGTATCCTTTTCCTGCCATCTGGTATTCGAATGCCTTCTTGATGGCTTTCTTCGCAGCCTTGACGTTCTTCACGCAGTCGACCGTGACACGCTGGGCCAGGGCGACTCCCTTTACGGTGGAGAGCAGCTCGCAGACCCTGATGGGGTTCCCTGCGACCTTGGTGTCCCTTCCGTAGGGCGTGGTCTGCGTGACCTGTCCCGGGAGGGTAGTGGGGGCCATCTGACCTCCGGTCATTCCGTAGATCGCGTTGTTGATGAAGATGGCGACGATGTTCTCTCCCCTTGCTGCTGCGTGGACCGTCTCTCCCATACCGATTGCCGCCAGGTCCCCGTCTCCCTGATAGGTGAAGACGACGTTGTCGGGCCTTGCCCTCTTGACACCTGTGGCGACGGCAGGTGCGCGTCCGTGGGGTGCCTGGACCATGTCGCATCCGAAGTAGTTGTATGTGAACACAGAGCATCCGACGGATGCTACTCCGACGGTCTTGCCCTCGATTCCGAGCTCGTCGATTACCTCTGCGACCAGCCTGTGCACGATACCGTGCGTGCATCCGGGGCAGTAGTGGAGAGGCACATCGAGCAGTGCCTTGGGCCTTTCTCCCATAACCTTTGTCATCAGCAATCGCCTCCGTTGAGTTTGATGATCTGTTCGAGAACTTCCTTGGGTGTAGGCACCATTCCTCCTGTGCGTCCGAAGAAATGAACGGGCTTCTTGTTCTCGACCGTGAGCTTGACATCCTCGACCATCTGTCCCATGTTCATCTCGACGGACAGGAACACCTTGGCGTGGTCCACGTGCTTCTTGATGAATTTCTCGGGGAACGGCCAGAGAGTGATCGGCCTGATGAGACCTGCCTTGATTCCCTGCTTCCTGGCCATGTCGACAGCGGAGTGCGCGATCCTGGAGGATGCTCCGAAGGCGACAACGATGATCTCGGCATCGTCGGCGAGGTACTCCTCGGCCCTCTGCTCGGTCTCCTGTATCTTCTTGTATTTCTCGAACCTCTCGAAGTTGAGCTTCTCGAGTACCGAGGGCTCGATGTAGAGCGAGTTGATCACGTTGTGCTCCCTCTTGCCCTGGTGTCCCTTGGCCGCCCAGTCCTTGTTGTCGGTGGGCTCTTTCGCCTCAGGGAGGACGACCGGCTCCATCATCTGTCCGAGAAGTCCGTCGGACAGGATCATGGTGGGCATCCTGTACTTGTCTCCAAGGTCGAAGGCATCGGAGATGAGGTCCACAGTCTCCTGTACTGTGGAAGGTGCGAAGACCAGCATGTGGAAGTCCCCGTGTCCTGTGGCCTTCGTGGCCTGGAAGTAATCTGACTGCGAGGGCTGGATTCCTCCGAGTCCGGGTCCGCCCCTCTCGACGTTGACTATGAGACAGGGCACATCGGAACCTGCGATGTACGAGATTCCCTCGGACATGAGACTGATTCCGGGGGATGAGGTGGATGTCATGACCCTGACTCCCGCCGCTCCAGCTCCGAGGACCATGTTGATCGATGCGACCTCGGATTCTCCCTGGAGATAGACGCCTCCGATCTTGGGCATCCTCTTGGACATGTATGCCGCGACCTCCGTCTGAGGTGTGATGGGGTATCCGAAGAAGTGCCTGCAGCCTGCCGCGATCGCGGCTTCGGCGATTGCCTCGTTTCCTTTCATGAGGACCTTGTCTGACATCTCACTCGACCTCCACTCTGATGGCGCAGTCGGGGCACATGATGGTGCATGAACCGCAGCCGATGCACTGTGCCTGATCGGTCACATGTGCCGGATGATATCCTTTCCCGTTCGTGACGGAATGGTCGAGCTCCAAGATTTTTTTAGGGCACGCGATGACGCACATCTCGCATCCCTTGCATCTGTTATTGTCAACGATTACCTTTGGCAATTCAATTACCTGCCTTTTCCCAAGGTGCCTTTACGTAGACACACACTGGGTACATATTCTGTATTTTATTTAATTGGACATCTTCGACTGGTGACGTTGTGAATTTGATGGGGAGTCCCGTCAGCTCGGATACCTTCTCCGCGAATTCCATAGAATCGAGGATCGTCTCCGCCGTCGTGAGGTCCTTGAGATGGGAGTTGTTCGCTATGCATGTAGCCTTTATGTGCGCGGCATTCTCCACCTCCGAGAGTATCTCGACCGCCTCCTCTGGCACAGTCGTTTGAGATCTGTACTTGTTGACCACGTAGATGACCTCGGGATCGGCCATCGAGAGCTGTCTCCTGTATACTCCGAGGGCAGTCGCTCCCGCATCGTCCCCGCCCACATCGATGATGACCTTCTCGTCGTCTGTTATCGAATCCCCGATCGCTGCCGGTAGGGAGGGAGTATCGAGATTCGAGTTCGCGAAGTTGGGGCCCAGGATCCTGATTCCCAGCTCCGACATTTCCTTCGCGTAATCGGAAGACCTGAAGTAGGGGTTGACCACATCCATGTCGATTAGCGTGACCTTCAGACCCTCCTTAGCGCAATCTACGGCTAGATTGATAGATAGGTTGGTCTTACCGGTACCGTAATGCCCGCAGACAACGGTCACCCTTCTGTCGAGTATGGTCATGTCGCTGGCATATTCGTAGCGCTATATAATTCCGCGAGTACCTGCGAAATCTTTATTATATGTGCGTAATAAGGGTTGCTCGAGGCAAACAAAATGGCCGATATGAACAAAGTTGGAAAGAGGATCTGCAAGTACAGAGAACAGATGGGGCTCACACAGGAAGAGCTCGCTATTAACTCTGGGATTAGCTTGCAGTCCATTAAGGAATACGAAGAAGGAATCGCATATCCTCCGATCGGATCCCTTATCAGGCTTTCCCGTTCTCTCGGTCAGAGGGTCGGGACTTTCACGGACGATCAGTTCAACCCCGATCCGATCGTGGTTCGGCTGAACGAGAGGCAGTCTGAGGCTTCCTCTCACGGAGACAAGGGAGACTACCAGTACTTCCCTCTCGGAAAAGGAAAGACGGACAGGCACATGGAGCCCATGTTCATCCGTGTCGGAATCGAGGACACGCCCGAACTGAGCACCCACGAGGGCGAGGAGTTCATCGTCGTCGTTTCAGGAAGGATCCTGTTCATCTACGGGAAGGAGAAGAAGATCCTGGAGGTCGGAGACAGCGCGTACTACAACTCAGTCGTGCCCCACTACGTCGGGGCGATAGACGGACCCGCGGAGATCTACGCGGTCCTCTACACACCTCTCTGAGGTGATCCCATGGTTTGCGTACCAAGGAAGAACATCACCAGCGATGAGAGGTTAGGAGATCTCCTCGACAAATGCATAAGGAACCACCCCGACAACGACGCCATCGTCTATGTCGACAGGGAGCTCCGTCTCTCATGGAAACAGTGGGGAGAGGAAGTGGACCGTGTCGCCAAAGGACTCATGGCCATGGGCGTTCAGAAAGGGGAGAAGGTCGCCATATGGGCCACCAACGTCCCTGATTGGATCACCCTCATGTTCGCAACGGCGAAGATCGGGGCCATCCTCCTTACTATCAACACTAATTATCAGTCAGCCGAGCTTGACTATGTCCTCAAGCAGTCGGACATGGAGACCCTGTTCCTGATCGACGGTGTAAGGGACACTGATTACGTCCAGACGGTATACGACCTCATCCCCGAGCTGAAGACGCAGCCCAGGGAGAACTTCCACAGCAGGACATACCCTCATCTGAAGAGGGTCGTGTTCCTCGGTCCCGTCAAGCACCGCGGAATGTACTCGATGAGCGAGGTGAAGTCCCTGGCCGTCACCGTCAGCGAGGACGATTACAAGGCAAGGCAGGATTCTGTCGATGTGCACGATGTGACCATGATGCAGTACACATCAGGTACCACGGGATTCCCCAAGGGAGTCATGCTCACGCACTTCAACATCGCCAACGACGGTTACTGGCTCGGGGCTAACATGAACTACGGTCCCACCGACCGCCTGTGCCTCAACGTGCCCCTGTTCCACTGCTTCGGCTGCGTCCTGGGAGTCATGGCATGCATCAACCACGGTGTCACCATGTGCTTCTGCGAGGTGTTCGACCCGATCAAGGTCATGACCACCATCGAGACGGAGAAGTGCACATCTGTGTACGGAGTGCCCACGATGTTCATCAACATCCTGAACCACAAGCTGTTCAACAAGTTCGACTTCTCATCCCTGAGGACGGGAATCATGGCAGGATCCCCCTGTCCTATCTCCGCGATGCAGCAGGTCGTCGAGAAGATGAACATGAAAGAGATCACCATCGTCTACGGTCTCACCGAGGCATCGCCCGGAATGACGCAGACCACGTACGACGAACCCTCCCTCGAGAAGAAGTGCTCATCCGTCGGAAAGAGGCTGCAGGGGGTCGACACGGTCATACTCGATCCTGAGACCTACGAGCCGTGTCCCGACGGCGTCATCGGAGAGTTCTGCTGCAAGGGTTACAATGTCATGAAGGGCTACTACAAGATGCCCGAGGAGACCGCCAAGGTCATCGACAAGAACGGATACCTCCACTCCGGAGACCTCGGTTACAGGGATTCGGACGGTTACTTCTACGTCACGGGAAGGATCAAGGACATGATCATCCGCGGAGGGGAGAACATCTACCCCAAGGAGGTCGAGGACTTCCTCTACAAGTGCCCGGGCGTCAAGGACGTACAGGTCGTAGGAGTGCCCAGCCAGAAGTACGGCGAGCAGCCTGGGGCCTTCATCGTCAAGTTCCCCGGTCACGACGATATGACCGACCAGGATGTCATGGACTACTGCCGCGGTAAGATCGCATGGTATAAGACTCCCAAATACGTCGCATTCGTGGACGATTTCCCCATGAACGCGGCCGGTAAGATCCTGAAGTACAAGCTTAGGGAGATGGCCCATGAACTGTGGCCGGATGCATGAGGTGAGAAGATGGAACCTATAATCGCAGAAGTGGCAGAACGCGTCAAGGCCCTCCGTGAGATGTGCGACATCTCGGTCGAGGAGATGGCTGCCGTCGTAGGCAAGACTCCCGAGGAGTACAAGGTCTATGAGTCCGGGGACATGGATTTCTCGTTCACATTCCTCTACAAGATCGCTGAAAAGTGCGGTGTTGACATGGTCGAGCTCCTCACGGGCGAGAAGCCCCATCTCGCGGAATGCACCTTCGTGAAGAACGGAAGGGGGCTTCCCATGAAGAGGCGCCTCGGATTCGAGTATCAGCATCTGGGCTACACGATGAAGAACAGGCTGTCGGAGACGTTCGTGGTCATCGCACCCTACATCGAGGGCGACAACGACGAGAACGTCCACCTGTCCACCCACGATGGCAACGAGTTCGACTACGTCCTCGAGGGGACGATGAGGTTCGTCCATGCAGGACACTTCTACGACCTTCAGCCCGGAGACTCCGTCTACTACAACAGCGGGCTCCCACATGGGATGTACGCCACATCCAAGAACGGATGCAAGTTCATAGCATCTGTCATGAAAGGTGAGGACAAATGAGGAACCTCAATCTCAGATACGTGGACGAGGTCTACGGCGACGACGGCATCCTCAAGAAGGTCACCTACAAGTATCCTGACGACTACAATTTCGGCTACGACGTCGTGGACGAGATCGCCAGGGAGGAACCCGACCGTCTCGCCATGATCTGGACAAACCCCAAGGGGGAGGAGAGGAGATTCACCTTCGGTGACATCAAGAGGATGTCCGACAAGACGGCGAACTACCTCCTTTCGCAGGGTATCGGGAAAGGGGACATGGTGCTCGTCATCCTGAAGCGCCACTACCAGTTCTGGTATACCATAGTCGCGCTGCACAAGATCGGTGCGGTCATCGTACCGGCCACGTTCATGCTCACGAAAGGAGACGTCGAATACAGGGTAAGGGCCGCATCCATCAAGGCCGCGATCTGCACCGACATGAACGGCGTATGTGACGCCGTCGATTCCGCGGAGGACATCCCCACGCTGGAGACCAAGTTCATCGTGAACGGCTCCAGGGAGGGATGGCTGCAGTTCGACGAGGGCGTTGAGCAGGCTTCAGACAAGCTGGAAAGGATCGAGACCCATGTCAATGAGCCCATGCTGATGTACTTCTCATCGGGAACATCGGGATACCCCAAGATGGTCCTCCACGACCACCTCTACAGCCTCGGGCATCTTTCCACCGCCAAGTACTGGCAGAACGTGGATCCGGACGGGGTGCATCTCACGATCGCGGACACCGGATGGGGTAAGGCCGTCTGGGGAAAGCTGTACGGCCAGTGGCATATGGAGGCCGCCGTGTTCGTATACGACTACGACAAGTTCGAGCCCCATGAGATACTCGGCATCGTGGACAAGTACAGGATAACTACCCTGTGCTGTCCCCCGACCATGTTCAGGATGTTCATCAACGCCGGTCTCGAGCAGCACGACCTGAAGTCCCTGAAATACTGCTGCATCGCAGGAGAGGCCCTCAATCCCGATGTGTTCTACAGCTGGTACAAGGCCACAGGCATCAAGCTCATGGAAGGATTCGGGCAGACCGAGACCACATGCACCGTGTGCAATATCGTCGGCATGGAGCCCAAGCCCAGCTCGATGGGCAAGCCTTCTCCGCAGTACACGGTCAAGATCGTGGACGAGAACGGAGAGGAGTGCCCCTCGGGAACCACCGGGGAGATCGTCATCGCAAGCGATCCCAAGCCTCCGGGACTCATGATGTGCTACTACCGCGACGAGGAGAAGACCAGGAAGACCATCCACGACGGCTGGTTCCATACAGGGGATGTCGCATGGAGGGACGAGGACGGCTACTTCTGGTACGTCGGAAGGAACGACGACGTCATCAAATCATCGGGATACAAGATCAGCCCCTTCGAGATCGAGTCGGTGCTGGTCACCCACCCCGCTGTGCTGGAGTGCGCGGTGACGGGAGTGCCCGACCCCGTCAGGGGGCAGCTGGTCAAGGCGACAGTGGTCCTCAGGGACGGTTACGAACCAAGCGAGGAGCTCAAGAAGGAGCTCCAGAATTACGTCAAGCACGAGACGGCACCATACAAATACCCAAGGGCGATGGAGTTCGTCAAGGAACTGCCCAAGACAGTGAACGGCAAGGTACAGCGTTCGGTAATAAGGAAGAATGATAGTCAATGAGCAATGAAATGGTAAAGCGTACTTTCACCACCAGGACCCCCGACAAGCCGGGAGCTTTCATGAGGGCCTGCAAGGTGATCATGGAACAGGGCGGGAACATCACCCGCGTGAGCTACAAGAGGGGCGGACTGAACCTCTTCATCGAGGTCCAGGCCACCAAGGCACAGCTGAATGCGATCGAGAAGGGTCTCTCGGAGATATCCTACATCGACTATCAGCCCAGGGTACCAATCGTCCTCGTCATGGAGGTCAAGATCAGCGACACCCCCGGATCCCTCTACCCCGTCCTGAAAATCATCGACAAGTACGACGTAAACATATCATACCTGAACTCCAGGGCTGAGAACAGGGAATATCAGTACTTCAAGATCGGGATGGAGGTCAGCAATCCCACGGTATCGAAGAAGATCCTCGACGAGGTGTCGGAGATATACCTGCTGAACGTGGTCCAGTACAACGGCAACTACGACGAGCTGGACTACACCGTGGAGTACATTCGCCTCGCCAACACCATCCAGAAGCTGTTCAGCCTGGAGGATTCCAAGATCATGGAGTTCATGGCCGAGTGCAGGAACGCATCCGCCCTCCTCAAGGAGAGGGGACAGGACCCCACGGTCATCTTCGACAAGATCCTGCAGCTGGCGGACTTCATCGCATACCACCGCGACCTCAACTTCAAGCCCAGGATCACCACCCATCAGCTCACCGGGGAGACCACGCTCACCGTCATCGAACCTCCATGCGGAAGCAACACGTACGTGCTGAGGAACGACGACAGCCTGCTGTTCATCGATTCGGGAATGGGCATATTCTCTGACGAGATGATCACCGAGCTGAGGGAGATGTTCCCGGCGTTCTTCAGCATGGAGAAGACTATGCTCACCACGCATGCCGACGCCGACCACAGCGGTCTGCTGTCGGTCATAGACGGGGCATGCATCAAGGTCAGCAGGAGGACGGCAGACAGGCTCGCCGACATGGCCAGGCCCATCACCGACACCGACGCGTACAACTACTGCTACGCACGCCTCAGCAGGATCATAACGGACTTCGTCGCCCCCGATGCCAAGAACATCAAGGTCATCGGAGGGGATGTCCCCGAGGACCACGACGACTTCATCCTGCTTGACAAGATAAAGTTCGGCGACATCGAGCTCGAGGTCTACGAGGGCCCCGGGGTCCGTTCCAAGGGCGAGACCGTGGTCCTGTCCAGGAACCCCAAGCTCCTGTTCACCGGAGACCTGTATTCGAACGTAAAGGATGTCACACCCGAGAGGGCCGAGTTCAACCAGATCGCGCCCTTCATCCCCATGGACTCGGAGGTGGACCTCAAGAGGCTCACGGACGCCCGCTCCAAGCTCGGTGCGATCATGGATTCCATCGGAAGGGACGGAATGATCGTCTGCGGAGGCCAAGGCAACATCAAGAGATTATGAGGTGAGAGGACATGTACAGCACAATCGAGATTTCAGCCCGCATCCGCGCCATGCGCGACCTTTGCGGATTATCGGTCAAGGATATGTCCGAGGCCACAGGCGTCTCCGAGGAGGAGTACATCAAGTGCGAGACGGGACAGAAGGACTTCCCGTTCACATTCATCTACAAATGCGCCGACAGGTTCGGCGTCGATATCGTGGAGCTCATAACGGGCGAGAATCCCCGTCTGACCGATTACACGGTCGTCCACGACGGAATGGGCCTTCCGATCAAGAGGAAGGGCGGATTCGAGTACAACCATCTGGCATCGAGCTTCAAGAACAAGATGGCGGAGCCTTTCCTTGTGAACGCGCCTTACATCGAGGAGGAGCAGGATGCGGAGATACCCCTCTCGCAGCAGGAAGGCCAGGAATTCGACTTCATCATCTCCGGCAGCATGAGGTTCGTGATCGAGGGACATGAGGAGAACCTCATCGCAGGAGATTCCATTTACTTCGATTCCAACAAGCCGCACGGCATGATAGCAACCAGCAAGGACGGATGCACCTTCCTGTCCGTGGTCATGAAGAAGGAGGGGAGCAGATGACAAGGGACATCAATCTCCGCTACGTCGATGAGACGTACGACGAGAACGGTCTCCTCAAGACCTACAAGGTCCACTATCCCGACGACTTCAACTTCGGATACGACATCGTAGATGACATCGCAATCAACGACCCTCAGCGGAGGGCTCTGGTCTGGTGCGACGACAGGGGACACGAGAAGACGTTCACCTTCGCGGACATCAAGAGGATGTCTGACAAGACCGCCAACTATCTCACTCAGCACGGTGTCAAAAAGGGCGACATGGTCCTTGTGGTACTGAAGCACAACTACCAGTTCTGGTATGTGTCGATAGCACTGCACAAGATGGGCGCAGTCATGATCCCTGCCACATTCATGCTGAAGAAGCATGACATCGAGTACCGTATCAACTCCGCATCCATCAAGGCGGCCATCGTCACATCGGATGCCCCTGTATGGCAGGAGTTCGACATCGCGGAGAACATCCCCACGCTCAAGTTCAAGTGCATGACCAACTCCCAGTACAACGGACCCGTCCCCGAGGGATGGGATGACTTCGACGCAGGCGTCGAGGCGGCATCCGAGGACTGGAAGAGGGTGAAGACCCATGTCAGGGACATGATGCTGATCTACTTCACATCGGGTACTTCGGGCAACCCCAAGATGGCGGTCCATGACTACTCCTACCCGATCGGCCACATCCTGACTGCGAAGCACTGGCACTGCGTCGTACCGGACGGTCTCCACTGGACCGTCGCCGAGACCGGATGGGCCAAGAACGCATGGGGGAAGCTGTACGGCCAATGGATAATGGAGGCCGGACTGTTCGTATACGAGCATCAGAAGTTCGACCCCGTCGCGGTGATGAACCTCATCGAGAAGTACAGGATCACAACGTTCTGCTGCCCGCCTACCATGTTCAGGATGTACTGCAACGCTGGACTGGAGGGGCACGATCTGTCGTCCCTCACGAACACCAACATCGCCGGCGAGGCCCTGAACTCGGACACGTTCAACAAATGGTACGAGGCGACCGGACTGAAGCTCATGGAGGGATTCGGTCAGACAGAGACGACCGTCATCGTAGGCAACCTGAAAGGGATGACGCCCAAACCCGGTTCGATGGGTAAGCCGTCGCCCCAGTACAGGGTCGACATCGTGGATGAGGACGGAAAGTCCTGTCCTCCCGGGGTCGTAGGCGAGATAGTGGTCGGAGTGGATCCGCACCCTGCTGGAATCTTCGTCGGATACCTGCACGACAGGCAGAAGACCAGGGCCACGCTCTACGGCGGATTCCACCACACCGGGGACCTTGCATCCAAGGATGAGGATGGCTACTACTGGTATGTGGGAAGGAACGATGACGTCATCAAGTCATCAGGATACAGGATCAGTCCGTTCGAGATCGAGTCCGTCCTCATGACGCACCCATGCTGTCTCGAATGCGCGGTCACGGCCGTGCCCGACCCGGTCAGGGGACAGATCGTCAAGGCGACCATCGTCCTCAGGGACGGCTTCGAGGGCACCGACGACCTGAAGAAGGAGCTGCAGAACTACGTGAAGCACGAGACCGCTCCCTACAAGTACCCCAGGGCGGTGGAGTTCGTGAAGGAACTCCCCAAGTCCATCTCGGGGAAGGTCAAGAGGGTCGACATCCGTAACAGGGACAAGGCCCTTTCGGAGCAAAACAATCAGTGAGCGCCGGGAAGGATAACATCCTTCCTGCGCTCCTCTATCTTCTTCTTAATCGTCCTTCTGATCACTTTCGTACATGGCCATTTCATGTCCATGTACGAGGTCAGCTTCATTATGTCGGCATCAGGATTGGTAAGTGCCAGATACACACGGCTCATGAACATCGAGACCGCATAGGGGAAGTCATCGCAGATGCCCGGACGGTCCTTCCATATCGTGCAGAGGTTGTTGTCGCCGAGGAACGGGCAGGGCCCGTCGTTCAGCTTGTTGATAAGAAATCTTCCGTCCGGCATCTCGACAACATACTGCCTCTCGAACATGAAGACGGGGATCTTGGCGGCGTTCGCTACCCGCTCGATCTCCTCAGGACGGATGATGATATTCGGCTGATGGCAGCATCTGCCGCACATCTCGCACGGGAAGTTATCCTTGTAGGACAGGCAGATATCGTATGCGATATCGAGATTGTGCTCCATCTCGGGAGTGATCTCGTCCAGCCCTTCGAGGATGTACTTGCCGCGGTACAATGCCATCGTATCACGCTACGGTCAGGTACAGTCCGGCGATGAATGCGAAGACGCTGAGGAGCAGCCCGATACCGCTGATGACGATCAGAAGTGTCCTGTTCTTCACATCCATGAGCCTGGGGACGTTGAATGCGTATCCTCCGACGATGAGTCCGATTGCCCCTATGATCAGGGAGACGATGTAGATGTCCTGGAGGATGACAGGAATCATCCCTACGATTCCGAGGATGAGGGCGATGTAGCAGAATATGGAGCGGTCCAGCTTGGACTCGGGTATGTACACCTGGTCGAGCTTCCAGTCGCATTTCTCGCAGAACAGTGCGTCCTCGGGGTTAGCGAAACCGCATTTTGAGCATTTCATGAGTGATGGATTCACTGAATCCATATTAAGCCTTGTTCGATGCGAGGAGGACCTCCACCCTGGACCTGATCGTACCGAACCTCGTCCGGTCCTCCTTGACCTCGGCACTGACCACATCGAAGCATGCGAATGCATCGACGACGGTATCGATGTCGTAGAAGCGGTAGAATATGTCCGAATCCTTTCTGTCCTTGGAGCGCATGTCGTTCTCTGTGAAGCTCCTGATGAAGACGTGCCCGCCCTTCTTCAGGACGCGGTAGATCTCGTCGACAGCCTTCGAGAGTTCCTCATCGTTCAGATGTTCCAGCACATGGACTGCGGTGATATAATCGAAGGAATCATCCTCGAAGGGAAGATCGCAGGCCGATGCCACCTCGAACCTCGAATCAGGGAAGTTCTCCCTGCACTGCTCGACAGCGACGGAAGAGAAGTCGATGCCGGTAACTTCGAATCCCTCGTCGATAAGGGTGGACACGGTCTTGCCGTTGCCGCATCCGAGGTCGAGTGCCCTGCCGGTATCGACCACGGGTATGACCGTGTTGCCGCGCCATGCAGTCCTGTTCCTGGAATAGAAATCGTTCCAGACCTCTTCCTGCCTCATCTCTTGTAGACCTCGTTGACCTTCTTCAGCCATTCGTAGAAGAGCTCCACCGCGATCTCTGAGAGCTTGACGAAGGTGACAGTCGGACCCTTCATCATCCTGTTCGGGCGCATGGATATCTTCAGGTCGCCGATCTCGAAGATGGCAGATCTGTCCGCTTCCGAGTTGTTGTGCATCACGAGGTTCCTCATGAGCAGCACATCCTCCCAGAGCTTCATCTGTTCGCGAGTCACCAAACCCTTCTCGGCAGACGCATAGATGATGTGCCTCAGATAGAGGTAGCTGTTCTGCTCCATGGCACGGTCCTTGATATCGTTCATCCAGTATGCCGGTATGCAGTCCTTGGCCGCCTTCTCGATGGATGACATCGTATCGGTGAACAGTCCCCTGGTGACAATCATGATCCTCTCGGCCTCCTGACTGCCTTCGGTATCCTCCAGGAACGGTCTTGCTGACTTCTCTAGGAGCACTATGATCTCCCTGGTGAGCACTCCGCGATTGTAGATGTTGTAGAAGCACATCGAGCGGAAATCGTTCTGCCTGTTGGCGAAATGCGTCTCCACATCCTTAATCATAGACTGAACCCCGTCGATGAAGACGCCCAGTTCCTCGATTACGCTGTTCACGTCCTGTCAACTGTATTCATCGATATATGGGTTCACGGTACATCGATATCGAAATCAAGCTGATAGCTTAATTAATAAATTGCTTTCAACCCCGTGTATAAAAGTGGACAAAGAACAATACGAATTTCGTAGCAATTACCGTAAAATCAACCAGCTATTTTTGTTTAAATACAATATGGATATTAAGTCAAACATCCTAATAACAGGAACAACTCGGACGTGGTGAACATGTTCTGGAATGCAAAGTTAGAATGTATGCCCCAGGAGGAGCTGAGGAAGCTCCAATACGATGAACTGAAAGCTCTCATTAACAGACTCTATGAGAACAACCAGTTCTACCGTGCAAGGATGGAGTCCAAAGGCGTCAAGCCCGAGGACATCAAATGCTTGGAAGACATTTCGAAGCTCCCGTTCATGTACAAACAGGATCTTCGCGACTGCTATCCCACGAAGATGTTCACAGTTCCCAACAGGGATGTCGTCAGGTACCATGTATCATCGGGTACCACCGGAAAACCGACCCTCGTCGGCTACACCCAGGACGATCTCGGCTATTGGACCGAGGCCCTGGCCAGATCCCTCACATCCGCAGGGATCGGACCCGAGGACACAGTCCAGGTCTGTTACGGATACGGGTTGTTCACCGGAGGATTGGGATTGCATTACGGAGTCGAGAGGGTCGGAGCTACCGTCCTTCCCGCCAGCACAGGCAACTCCGAGAGGCAGATCGAGCTGATGATGGACCTCGGTGTGACGGCTATCGCATGCACGCCCTCATACATGATCCACCTCATCGATGTGGCCAAGAAGATGGGTGTCGACTTCAGGAGGGACACCAAGCTCAAGGTGGCCATCCTCGGAGCAGAGCCCTGGTCGGAGTCCATGAGGCAGAAGATCGAGGAAGGTGCAGGAATCAAGACCTTCGACATCTACGGGACCTCCGAGCTCGCAGGACCGATGTTCACCGAGTGCGAGTATCATAATGGGATCCACATCAGCGCGGATATCGCATACGTCGAGGTCATCGACCCCGATACGGAGGAGGTGCTGCCCGAGGGATCCGAGGGAGAGATCGTCTTCACCATGCTGAAGAAGCAGGCGTTCCCCCTCGTCAGATACCGCATCAAGGATATCAGCAGGGTCCATTACGAGCCCTGCCCCTGCGGAAGGACATCCCCCAGGATCGAGAGGATCTCCGGAAGGTCTGACGATATGCTTATCGTCCGCGGAATCAACGTGTTCCCGTCCCAGATCGAGTACACCCTGCTGCAGATCCCCGAGGTCGGCACAGGCTACATGATCTATGTCACCAGGGAGGGAGCTCTCGACAACATGACTATCCAGGTGGAGATCAAGCCCGAAGCGTTCAGCGATAACATGGAACAGATGCTGAAGCTCAGGCACAAAATCGAATCCGCTTTAAAGAAATACCTCAATATCGCTGTCGTAGTAGAGCTCAAGGCACCCGGCGAGCTGCCGAGGTTCGAGGGTAAGGCCAAGAGAGTGATCGACAAGAGGGTGATCTGATGTCCAACATAATCAAGCAGCTTTCAATATTCGTGAACAACGAGCCCGGACGTCTCGCTTACATTTCGTCCATCCTCAAGGAATGCAACATCAACATGAGGGCGTTCAACCTTGCGGAATCCACAGAGTTCGGTATCCTCAGGACCATCGTAGACGATCCCGAGGATGCATACGAGAAGCTCAAGAACAAGGGCATCATCGTCAAGAAGACCGACATGATCGGAGTCCACATGGAGGACACTCCCGGAGCTCTCTTCCAGGCAGCCGACGCTCTCGGAAGGGCAAGTATAAACATTGAGTACGGATACGCCTATTCCTACAAGGACAAGGCGATCTTCTTCATCAGGGTCGACGACCCGGAGAAGGCTGTCGATGTCATAAGTAAAGAGGGCATCAAACTGGTGGCCGATTCGGAGATTTGATTAAATGGGAAACCTCAACATCGCAGTACTCGGAGCAAAGGATTACGCAGGAAAGATCGGTAAGAAGGGCACTGTCACCGACATGACCTTCTACGAGTTCAAGGACGGACACGATTCGTTCACCCTCATCGAACCCTCGAAGTTCCCTGAGAAGCTCTCCTCGCTGTTCTACTCCGTCGCGATGTCAGAGTTCGTGGTCCTGGTGGTCGACAAGATCGACTCGTTCCTCGGGGAGACCATCGTGATGGTCGATTCCCTGGGCATCGACAAGGGCTTCGTCGTCCTTCAGAACTACATCCAGCCCGAGCAGCTGGCACCTCTCCTCGCAGGGACATCCCTGGAGCATTACGAGCTCCGCGATGACGACCCCATCAAGCTGAGGGAGGAGCTCATCGGAATGGCGAAGGACCAGGCCAAGACCGCGGGAGACGGAACCTGCGGTTCATGCCCTGTAGACAGCCACTTCAACGTCAGGGGAGTCGGAACCGTCGTCCTCGGATCGGTCATCGACGGATACTTCAAGGTCCACGACAAGATGACCGTGTACCCCACCAAGAAGGAGGTCATCCTGAAGTCCATCCAGAAGCACGACATCGATGCCGCCGACGGTATCAAGGGAGACCATGTCGGGCTTGCTCTCAGAGGAATCGAATCCGAGGAGCTCGACAGGGGATTCGTCGTCACAACAGACCCGTCCGTCAAGATGAGCCGTTCGGTCACAGGGAAGGTCTCGCTGGTCAAGTTCTGGGCATCCCCCCTCAAGGAGGGCATGGTGGTCCACCTAGGACACTGGATGCAGATGCCCCCGTGCAGGATCACCGCCGTGGACAACGGTGACGATTTCAGATCCGCGACCGTTACCTTCGAGATGGATGACGACATGATCCACAAGCCCGGAGACAAGGCCATCATCATGTACCTCGAGGGCGGTAAGCTCAGGGTCGCTGGCTCTATCGTTCTTCCTTGAATTCTCAAACCAATCCAGGGGGAGGGATCCCCCTTCCTTATTATCTGTATATTTTTTATAGCAAGTCACGATTCTTAGAGTACCGTGCTAAGTGATAGCACACAACATCGGTGTTCGAAATGGCTTTCTGGAATGAAGAACTTGAAACAATGCCCCGCGAGGAACTCGAGAAGATGCAGCTCCGTCTCCTGAAGGAGAAGGTAACGGAGATGTATGCCAAGTCTGAATTCTTCAAGAAGAGGATGGACGAGGCCGGGGTCAAGCCCGAGGACATCAACAGTTTCGAGGACTTCAGGAGGGTGCCATTCATGAAGAAGACGGACCTCCGCGACAACTATCCCGACAAGCTCTTCGTCGTCCCGTACGACGACCTCATAAGGATCCACGTATCTTCCGGTACCACAGGAAAGCCTACCGTAGTCGGATACACCCAGAAGGATTTGGACAACTGGACCGAGGCGCTCGCGAGGGGTATGACATCCTTCGGCATGACCAAGAAGGACATGCTCCAGAACATGCACGGTTACGGACTCTTCACAGGCGGACTTGGAGTCCACTACGGTGCCGAGAGGATCGGAGCAACCGTCCTGCCTATCAGCACCGGTAACACCACGAGACAGATCCAGCTCATGCAGGACCTCCCCGTCACTACACTGGCAGGTACCCCGTCATACTACTTTCACATCGCTGACGTATGCGACCAGATTGGCGTCGATATCAGGAAGCAGACCAAGGTCACAAAGGGAATCGCAGGAGGCGAGCCTTGGTCCGAGTCGATGAGGAAGAAGCTCGAGGAGCGTACCGGCATCAAGACATACAATTGCTACGGGGCCAGCGAATTCTACGGCCCCATGTTCCTCGAATGCGTGGAGCAGAACGGACTTCACCTCTGGGCCGATTTGGCATATGTCGAGATCCTCGACGAGAACGACCAGCCCTGCAAGGAGGGTGAGAGGGGAGCCATCGTCATCACGATGCTCCAGAAGGAGGCATTCCCGCTCATCAGGTACAGGATCGGGGACATCTCCGCTATCGACTGGACTCCCTGCAAGTGCGGAAGGACCCACCCCAGGCTCATGAGGATCTCCGGAAGGACCGACGATATGCTCGTGGTCCGCGGAGTCAACGTGTTCCCCACGCAGATCGAGAGCGTCATCGGGGAGATCCCATGGCTCTCGCCGTTCTATCACATCACCCTCGAGAACAAGAACTACATGGACAGCATGCTCGTGGAGGTGGAGCTCAACGAGGACTCCCTCACAGAGGACCTTGTGGAGCTGAACAAGATGTCCAACGAGCTCTCGAGGAGGCTCAAGGACGTCCTGAACATCAAGGCGGATGTCAAGCTGGCACTTCCAGGCACGCTCCCCAGGTTCGAGGGCAAGGCGAAGCACGTAACGGACAACCGCAGGTACGACTGATCAGGTCGCGGCGCTGTCGAACTCCTCCAGTTTGGACATCACGCACCCCCATCTGTAGGCGTCCACGCTGCCTCCGAGCAGCCTCTCCTGTTCGCACAGCATCCTGGCGAACCTCTCTCCGAGTGCTGTAAGCTCAAGAGTGGTGTACTGCCCCCGCCCACGCGGATGCTCTTTCAGGATCCGGTACGATAGCAGCATATCGATCTTTATCGGCATCCTCGGATTCCTTGAGATCGCCTCATAGATCTCCGTCCTTGTCTTCGGTCCGAACATGAACAGATGTATGATGATCTCCGGTGTGTTCCTTTCGCTGAACAGTCTGTTGACGATGAGTTCTCCGGTCATGGTGAAAATACGTTCTGTCAGCGTATTTAATGGAACGTTGGAGGAATCCCGATATAGGGTTCCTAGAATCAGATCCTGTATCTCAGGATGGCACCGATCCCTCCGAGAGCCGCCAGCTGCTTCCCCCCGTCATGCTGAGATGATACTATTATGACTGTGCCTTTCTGGGATTCGACTGCGCGGACCATGTCGTCGAGGTCCTGTTCCCTGACCTTGCTGTCCAATATGAGCAGCTTGTCAACCGCGCCCGATAATGCGGCGTTCATCACCTCATTCGGGCCGTATGTCCCGAGACCGTCCTTGGCTATCGCCGTCATCAGCTGATCCACGGCTTCCAGCTCGGCACCGACGGAGGATTCCCTGAGCACATCAGCACCCATGCCCGCCTTCATCAGCTCGTTTATGCCGACCATCCCGGACTGTCCGGTGTGATAGACATAGATCTTCTTGTAAAGCTCAGGGTCTATCTTCTTGAGGTCCTCGGCTAGGTCCTCCTTCTCGAATCCGGGGCCGAGAAGGACCAGCGGCATGTTCGGTTCCATGAGGAACTTCAGTTTCGAATGGATCTCGCCGTGGTATCCGTCGACCGAGGGCCTCTCCTCGTACTGCTTGCCTGACCTCCCCGAACGGATGGTGGTGACCTCCTTCAGCCCGAACTGCCTCAGGACGGCGACGGTCGCCTCGTCCTGGTCCAGGGATACGAATATGATGCGAGGCTTCTTCGAATCGCTGACCGCTCTTCTGACCCTCTCGAGCTGAGTGGTCCTCCATCTCTTCTTCTGGATGGTGAGGCTGTCCCCGTTCTCGAAGATGAGCGTGTGATGCTGTCCGATGTCCTGCGGACCGGTCTCGATGACTCCGAGCAGTTTGAGCCTTAGATCCTCCTCCGAGAACTCGATCTTCTGTATGCGTATGCCGAGGGTCATCCTCTTCTTCTCCATCTTCTCGGCACGGAGTTTGTCCGCAGATTTCTCCTCGCGCCTGGTCGTGGATGCGGTGACAAGGTCCCCCTCCTCTATGATGTTGTAGAGATGCCAAAGGTCCTCGTCGCTCTCGACCATGACCTTGACACTGTCAGTGGATGGATCCTCGCCTAGTACGCGCATAATTCAGAGGATGGCTCAGCCATATAGAATTGTATCGTTTTCGTTGGTTTTTCAGGCACTTGTCGGATATCAGACACATCAAAAAATCGTATGTAATTGTCAGGAACAAGGAATTATATACGGTATGTAAATGAGTCTAATCTCGATGACAGGAGGCTACCTGGTCCTGGAAGACGGGACTGTATTTGAGGGCGAGCTTTTCGGTGCCAACATCGAGAAAGCTGGAGAAGTAGTATTTTCGACCGGAGGTGTCGATGGATATCAGGAGGCAATCACCGATCCATCGTCCAAGGGACAGATCATTGTTTTCACATATCCCCTGGTCGGAAATTACGGTGTATCGGACGAATTCAACGCTTCGGATGCGATCCATGCGAATGGAATCGTGATCAAGGAGCTCACGACGGAACCTTCGCAGTTCTACAGGGGAAGGTTCCTCTCCGACTTCATGGAGGAGAAGGGAGCCGTCGGAATCGCAGGCGTGGACACACGCGCCCTGACCCTGAAGATCCGTGAGAGCGGAAAGATGAAGGGAAAGATCGTCAAGAATCACGCGGACATCAACCAGGTCGTCAAGGAGCTCAAATCCGTCGACATCGACTCATCCGTGAGCTCGGTCTCCATCAAGAAGAAGGAGAAGATCGACAACGGCAAGGATGTCACCGTCGCCGTGATCGACTGCGGAACCAGGAAAGGCCTGTACGACGTTCTTTCGAAGAACTTCAACATCATCAAGTTCCCCTACAATGCGAAGGCAGGGGAGATCATGGATTCCGGAGCGCAGGGGGTCATCGTCTCAAGCGGACCCGGAAACCCCAACGCGCCCGAGCTCAAGGACACGATCAAGACCATACAGGAGCTGTCCGACAAGATGCCCATGATGGGGATCGCGCTCGGCTGCGACCTCATAGCGCTGTCATTCGGTGCCAAGGTCCTTCCCATGAAGGTGGGGCACCACGGATGCAACCAGCCTGTCAAGCTCAAAGGCCGCATATGCATGACCGCCCAGTCACAGGACTTCTACATCGATCCCTCATCGGCCGAGGCGGCCGGACTCACTGTCACACAGACGAATCTGAACGATAACATCATCGAAGGATTCAAACACTCCAAGCTGGAGGTCTACGGATACGAATACCACCCCGAGGGCTCACCCGGTCCCGACGATACGATATTCCTGTTCGACGACTTCCTCACCGTCATCAAGGGGGCTTCACAATGAAGAAGGATTACAAGAAGGTCCTGGTCATCGGATCCGGACCCATCGTCATCGGTCAGGCAGCTGAATTCGACTTCTCAGGAACGCAGGCATGCCGTTCCCTCAGGGAAGAAGGATACAAGACCGTCCTGGTCAACTCCAACCCCGCTACCATCCAGACGGATACAGAGACCGCCGATGCGGTCTACATCGAGCCCCTCAATGCCGAGACCGTCGCGAAGATCATCGAGAAGGAAGGTGTCGACGGGGTCGTCTCCGGAATGGGAGGACAGACCGGACTGAACATCTGCTCCGAGCTCGCCGAGAACGGAACCCTAGAGAGGCTCCACTGCGAGCTCATCGGAACACAGCCCGATGCGATCGCCAAGTCTGAGGACAGGGAGCTGTTCAAAGAGGCCATGATGAAGATCGGAGAGCCTATCCCGACGTCCGTCAGCGTCAACAGCATCGACGAGGCTGTCGAGGCAGCCAATAAGATCGGAAGGTACCCTGTGCTCGTAAGGCCTGCATTCACCCTCGGAGGAACCGGAGGAGGAATCGCCTACGACGAGAACGAGCTCAGGGAGATCACCGCCCACGGTCTTGCATACTCCCGTATCCACCAGGTCCTGATCGAGGAATCTGTCCTCGGATGGAAGGAGATCGAGTTCGAGGTCATGAGGGACTCCAACGACAGCTGCATCATCATCTGTAACATGGAGAACATCGACCCCATGGGAATCCACACCGGAGAGAGCATCGTATGCGCTCCCATCCTCACACTCTCGGAGAAGCATGTGGAGATGCTCAGGAACTCCGCCATCAAGGTCATGAGGGAGCTCAACATCGAGGGAGGATGCAACGTCCAGTTCGCATTCAACCCTGTGAACGGCGACTACAGGCTCATCGAGGTCAACCCCCGTGTGTCCCGTTCATCCGCTCTCGCATCCAAAGCCACAGGATACCCCATAGCAAGGGTATCGATGAAGATCGGTCTCGGATACACCCTCGACGAGATCCCCAACAAGGTCACCGGTACCACAATGTCGGCATACGAGCCCTCCGTGGACTACGTCGTGCTGAAGATCGCGAGGTGGCCCTTCGACAAGTTCCGTACCGTCGACAGGCACCTCGGAACACAGATGAAATCCACCGGGGAGACCATGGCCATCGGAAGGACCTTCGAGGAGGCTCTCCTCAAGGGACTCAGGTCATTGGAGATCGGTGTCAACGGTCTCGACAGGTTCGACGTCCTGGACAAGGACATCGAGGATCTCCTCAAGAACGCCACAGACCAGCGCATCTTCGTGATGGGAGAGGCCCTCAGAAGAGGATGGTCCCCCGAGAAGATCGCCGAGCTCACCAACTGGGATATCTTCTTCATTAAGAAGCTCCAGAACATCGTCAAGATGGAGTACAAGATCAAGGCCGGGCTCACACCCGAGATCCTCAAGCAGGCCAAGGAGATGGGATTCTCCGACGAGACCATCGCCGAGCTCACGGGCAACTCATCGCTGGACATCCGCGACCTCAGGAAGAAGCAGGGTCTCGTCCCTGTCTTCAAGATGGTCGACACATGCGCGGGAGAGTTCGAGGCAAAGACCCCCTACTTCTACTCCACATACGGAAAGGGATCGGAATCCCATCCTGTGAACGACAAGAAGAAGGTCGTCATCGTAGGAGGAGGTCCGATCAGGATCGGACAGGGTATCGAGTTCGACTACTGCTGCGTCCACGGAGTCATGGCCCTTCAGGAGGAAGGCGTCAACGCGGTCATCGTCAACAACAACCCCGAGACCGTATCGACGGACTTCGATGTGTCCGACAGGCTCTACTTCGAGCCCCTGACCCTCGGTGATGTACTGAACGTCATAGAGGCCGAGGATGCCGACGGTGTCATCTGCCAGTACGGAGGACAGACATCGGTCAACCTCGCAGTGGACCTCGAGAAGGCCCTCGCAGGTTCCAAGACCAAGGTCCTGGGAACATCGCCCGACGACATGGATGTCGCCGAGGACAGGCGCAGGTTCTCCAAGCTCATGGACGAGCTGAAGATCAAGCAGCCCGCATCCGGAACAGGATACTCCTTCGAGGAGGCGAAGCAGATCGCAGAGGACATCGGATATCCCGTCATCGTAAGGCCGTCCTATGTTCTGGGAGGAAGGGCGATGGAGATCGTCTACTCCACCGACGACCTCAAGACATACGTCGAGAGCGCGGTCAAGGTATCCAGGAACCACCCCATCCTCATCGACAAGTACCTCACGGACGCCATCGAGATCGATGTGGACTGCGTGTCCGACGGAACCGATGTGTACGTCGGAGGTATCCTCGAGCATGTCGAGTATGCCGGATGCCACTCCGGAGACGCGACCATGGTCATGCCCCCGGTGACCCTCGGGCAGGACACCGTCGACGAGATTCTCGACATCACCAAGAGGGTAGCGCTGGCACTG
Organism: Thermoplasmata archaeon; assembly: GCA_015063245.1. Lineage (GTDB taxonomy): Archaea > Thermoplasmatota > Thermoplasmata > Methanomassiliicoccales > Methanomethylophilaceae > Methanoprimaticola. The sequence continues at coordinate 3,551 of SUSV01000004.1, read as the reverse complement.
CACATCAAGGGACTCATGAACCTGCAGCTTGCCGTGAAGGACAAGCAGATTTACATGATCGAGGCCAACCCCAGGGCATCAAGGACGGTGCCGTTCATCTCGAAGGCCACCGGAATCCAGATGGCTAAGATCGCCACCAAGATCATGCTCGGAAAGACCCTCAAGGACTTCGGCCTCACCGGCTACAAGCAGCTCGACCACTATGCTGTCAAGGAGGTCGTATTCCCGTTCCTCAAGCTCCCCGGAGTGGACTGCATCCTCACACCCGAGATGAAATCCACAGGAGAGGTCATGGGAATCGACGAGGACTTCTATGCCGCATGCTACAAGGCTCAGGTCGCCGCGGGATGCAACTACCCAGTCGACGGAGGCGGAGTCTATATCACCGTCAACGACAACGATAAGGAGAAGGTCCTGCCTTCCGCAAAGGCCCTGGACGAGATGGGATTCCAGATCTACGCCACCAAGGGAACCGCCAAGTACCTGATCGATCACGGTGTGCCGGTCGTCACCCTCTACAAGATGAAGGACGGCATGGCCCCCAACGCCATCAGCGCCATGAGGGAGGGCAAGATCCAGATGATCATCAACACCCCAACCCTCAAGTCCGGTTCCATCAGGGACGGTGCGGCCATGAGAAGGCTCGCCGTCGAGCTACAGATACCGATCATCACAACCATACAGGGATTGGAGATGACCGTAGGAGCGATCAAGGTCGCCAGGAACGGAAAGACAGGCGTCAGAAGCCTGACAGAGTTCCACAGGCTCGTCAACTGAGACAAACAACTTACCGGCCTACGGGCCGGTTTCTTTTCAAAACAAGTGCGAGGGGAGGGATTCGAACCCTCGAACCACTAAGGACAGGATCCTAAGTCCTGCGTCTTTGACCTAGCTCGGCAACCCTCGCCTGTAACCGCTGATATCCTGCGGTTTTATTAGTGTTCCGTTATCGTGAATCTTCCACATCTTTTATGTCCGCACGCATGCTGGCGCGCGTTACCTATAAAACAATGAGAAAGGATTGAGGTGCAATCACAAGGTGTTCAAATGCCAAATCTACTCGCAGACGGAGGGAAGCAGCTCCTGCTCGGAAACGAGGCCATCACAAGAGGCCTCATCGAGGCAGGCGTGGGATTCGCCTCCACTTACCCCGGTACCCCCTCATCCGAGGTCGGTAACATCCTGGAGAAGATCTCCGCGGATGCTGGAATGTACTTCGAATTCTCAACTAACGAGAAGGTCGCGATGGAGGTATCCGCGGCCGCAGCATCATCCGGAGTAAGGTCATTCGTATTCATGAAGCACGTCGGACTCAACGTCGCGGCCGACCCCATGATGACCCTCGCATACGCAGGAGTCAGGGGCGGTATGCTGATCATGTCCGCCGACGACCCCTCATGCCACAGTTCTCAGAACGAGCAGGACAACCGTTACTATTCCACGCTTGCCCTCCTTCCTATGATGGAGCCGTCCACGCCTCAGGAGGCGAAGGACATGGTCAAGGAGGCTTACAAGGTATCAGAGGAGCTCACGCTCCCGCTGATCTTCAGGACAACCACAAGGGTCAACCATGCCCGCGGCGTCGTCGAGCTGGGAGATAAGACGGAGCCCAAGACCATCGGCCACTTCGACAAGGATGTGTCCAGGTTCGTCAATATCCCTGCGTTCGCCAAGCAGAACAGGGTGAGGCTCCTCGATCTCTACAAGAAGGCACAGGAGCTCTCGGAAGCATCGTCATACAACTTCGTCGAGGGTTCTGGGGACATCGGTATCATCACCTCCGGTGTCAGTTACACCTATGTCCGCGAGTTCGTGAAGGGTGTATCCATCCTCAAGCTTGGATTCACCAACCCGCTTCCCGAGAAGAAGATCGCCGAGTTCATGAGGAACAAGAAGGCAATCATCGTCGTTGAGGAGCTGGAGCCCTTCCTCGAGGACCAGGTCCTCAGGATCAGCGCACAGAACTCGATAAACGTCCCCGTATACGGAAAGAGGTCCGGACACCTCCCCAGGCAGTGGGAGTTCGCACCCGACACGCTCAAGGGGATCAGGGAGTTCGTCGAGGTCCAGGAATTCAGCCAGCCCATGTCCAAGGTGGATGTTCAGCTTCCCAACAGGCCTCCGACGCTCTGCGCAGGATGCCCCCACAGAGGAATGTTCGCCGCTGCCAAGAAGGCCGCCGGAAGGGAGGATGTGATCTTCTGTTCCGATATCGGATGCTACACGCTCGGAGTCCAGCCTCCGTTCCAGGCAGCTGATTTCATCATCTGCATGGGAGGAGGAGCAGGAGCCGCAGGCGGATTCGCTCAGGCCACCGAGCAGAAGGCCATCGCGTTCATGGGAGATTCCACATTCTTCCACGCGGGAATTCCTCCGATGGTGAACGCCCTCTTCAACAATCACAAGGTGGTCATCGTCGTCCTCGATAACCGTACGACGGCCATGACCGGACACCAGCCCAACCCGGGAACCGGAAGGGACTTCGGCGGTGTGTCTACCGAAGCGATCGACATCAAATCCCTCGTGGAGGGGGTCGGTGTCAAGTTCGTCAGGGAGATCAATCCCTATGATGTGAAGGCCGCCACAGCCACGATGAAGGACGCATTGGACTTCGACGGCGTCGCCGTCATCATCTCCAAGTGCCCCTGCCCGCTGGAGCTCAAGAAGCAGAAGCAGCTAGTCATCAAGGCTGTCGAGGTACATCAGGACAAGTGCATCAAGTGCTATAACTGCGTCAGGACCATCGCATGTCCCGCCCTCTTTAAGAGCAAGGACGGACAGATATCCACCGATCCCACACAGTGCATCGGATGCGGAATGTGCGCGAATGTATGTCCTTCCAAGGCAATCGAGGTGAAACAATGAAGTACACCGTCCAGATCGTCGGAGTAGGAGGACAGGGTGTCCTCCTCGCATCCATGGTGCTCGGTAACGCGGCCATGGAGATGGGATACAAAGTGGCGATGAGCGAGGTTCACGGAATGGCCCAGAGGGGCGGAAGCGTCCTCTCCACACTTCGTTTCGGTGACGATGTCATCAGTCCCCTCGAGGCAGCGGGATGTGCCGACCTCATCATGGGATTCGAACCTGCGGAGACATGCAGGAACCTCCCTCTCGGAAACAAGGACTCTGTGGTCCTCATGAACCTCGACCCCGTGCTCCCTTCAATGGTTGCTGCAGGATTCGAGGAGTATCCCGAGATCGAGGATCTCAAGAACGCTGTCCTCAAGGAGAACAAGAACCTATACACTATCGATGCGACCAAGATCGCCATCGATGCCGGTAAGGCCGTCGCGGCCAATGCCGTCATGATCGGTGCAGTCGCGGCGATGAAGGGATTCCCGATCCCCAAGGATGTCCTTCTCAACAACCTCATCTCGCAAGTGCCAGAGAAGTTCAGGGACCTGAACGTCAAGGCCTTCGAGATGGGCTACTCGGCAATGTGCTGATCCAAACGAGGGGATCATCCCCTCATTCTTTACTTGACAAAAACGAGCGTTAAAACCGCATGTTTTTACTTGTTGTTTATAGCTTACGCTGGGAGATTCCCG
>SUSV01000012.1 GCA_015063245.1 Thermoplasmata archaeon | reverse complement strand
GTGATATCCAACACAGACTACTCAAGGACATCAAAAATCTCCATACTCACTTTCCTCTAAGGGGCTATCACCCTCTATGGCCTGTCTTTCCAGACAAGTTCGAGTATTTGAGCTAAGGAGTAAATGAGCCTACAACACCACATCTCCCTTACTTTTCAGTAAGGGATTCAGTTTGCCCTATACCGCGTTCGATCGCCTTTAATAACGGTATCTCTGTTGATTTCTTTTCCTGCGGGTACTAAGATGCTTCAATCCCCCGCGTTCCCAATCATTACTGATTATTCCGAAGAATAGGAAGTCCCATTAGGTAATCGTCGGATCATAGGCTTCTTGCACCTACCCGACGCATATCGCTGCTTGACACGACCCTCTTCAGCGCTCTAGCCGAACCATCCCCCATACGGCGTAGCATCGCCGCTGGCGTATGATCTAGCACACGTCCAGGTTTCGTATGATCGGTGATCACTGGGCTTATCCGCTCTCATCCTCCGTTTACGGGGCCCTACACCACTTCCCCGAGACAGGACCTCTGTTCGGGTGCATGTTACTGTGAATCGTTGTCATTACTGACAGACGCGAAATCCCCGTACAAGCAAGGAGTATTTAACACTTGCTTGACCTCGATCTCGCATCCGATGATTCGAACTTGACCATCGTGCAAAGCACTGGCCACGCGATGCTTTTGAATCGCGCAACCCCCTGTAATCGAACCAAGTATTTAATGCTTGGCAATTACCGGATTCCAGTCAGTTCAATCTCTTCGAACTTTCATCAATCGACGGTGTTTCACCGTCAACCACACGATGGTACGCATCGCGCAAATCCGTGTAAATCGGAATCATATAAAATACTTGGGGTTAAGGAGTGAACACCATCATGATGGCATCTGGGATTTTGGCTTTCACATCCTTCAAATCAGGGTGATACAGGCGCAGATACCCGTCCTTGAACATCTTTTTCCCCAGGATCCTGGCGATGACAACCGCTTCTGGATTCCCCTCGACCTTCCATGCCCCGGTCTCCGAGGACGTATCTGTCGAAATGTAGATCGGCAGCCTGAGCCTGATTTTCTCAGTCTCCTCACAGATATCCCAAAGATAATCGATCTGCTCCTTGGGGATCTCCACTTCCGATCCGCCCCTGGTCTTATAGCTGAATTCACCGGAGTCCCTCATCTGCTCAAGCGTCCGCTTTCCCACTGCGAGATTGGAATTCAGGTCCGACATAACCGAAGCTAGGAAGTCTGCCATCGGACCTAATATTGTAATTTTATATTTATTATTATAATATAGAGAATTGAATCATCCACAGCTTCCTCCAATTGGTTTTTATCGTGTTCATCCATGGGAGTATCATGGACGTACCGGAGGATATCAGGAAGGCGTTGTCGGAGCACCCGTGTTTCTGCGAGGAGGCTCACCACAGTTTCGCAAGGATGCATATTCCTGTGGCTCCGAGATGCAATATCCAGTGTAACTACTGCAACAGGAAATTCGACTGCTGCAACGAATCGCGCCCGGGAGTCACCAGCGAGGTGCTCACACCCGACCAGGCTCTTGCAAAGGTTCGCGCGGTGAAGAAGGAGATCCCTCAGCTCTCTGTCATCGGGATCGCCGGGCCCGGGGACCCGCTTGCGAACGAGAATACATTCGACGCGCTTGAGCTGATCGGCAAGGAGATGCCCGACCTTACGCTCTGCGTCTCCACCAACGGTCTCGCTCTTCCCGACTGCGCGCAGCGTCTCTACGAGCTGGGCGTCAGATTCGTCACCGTCACCATGAACTGCCTCGACCCGGAGGTCGGTGCCAGGATCTACGATGCCGTGATCTTCAACGGCAAGAGGTACGGCGGAGTGGAAGGAGCCGCCATACTCAGGGACAGACAGATCGAAGGCATCAGAAAATGCGTCGAACTGAAGATGCTGGTCAAGATCAACATAGTGATGATACCCGGCATCAACGATTCCCACATCCCCGACCTGGTGAAGAAGGTCCGTGACATGGGTGTGTACATCGTCAACATCCTCCCTCTCATACCCGTCGAGGGGACGAAGTTCTCTGACATTCCCGCCCCCACCCCCCTTGAGAGGCGTGACATGATGGATCGCTGCGAGCTCGATGTGAAGATGATGCGCCACTGCAGGCAGTGCCGTGCCGATGCCATCGGTCTGCTCAATCAGGACAGGTCCTCGGAGTTCGTCCACATCGAAGGGTGCGGACTCAGGGACAACCCCATCGATGCACAGATCATGGTGCACGACGAATCCAAGGTAGCGGTCGCCACCAGAGACGGACTGAATGTGGATTCAGGATTCGGAAACGCATCCGAGTTCAGGATCTATGCCACCGACGGCGACACGGTGAGGTTCCTCAAGACCGTGGAGATCGACAGGTCCGGGACCGTGGCGGGAGAGGATCACCGCCAGCACATCCAATCCATCGTGAGCAAGCTGAAGGACTGCGGGACCGTCATCGTGGAGGAGATCGGACCCATGCCCACCAGGATCCTTGCCGAGCTGGGTGTTAAGGTCGTCATCGCCAGCGGCGACGTCAACGCCGCCATCAGACAGTCCAGGAAGTGATGTCCCATGGCCCCGGAAATGGGCCATTTTCAGTTGAATATATTAATGAGATAGCGATAGCTACCCCCATTGAATGGAGTGTACATCATGGACGCTCAAGAAATGAGAGAGACTTTCGTCAACTTCTTCAAGGAGAGGGGGCACTCATACATCAGTTCCGCCTCGCTCATCCCTGAGAATGACCCCACCGTACTGTTCACGACCGCGGGTATGCACCCATTAGTCCCCTACCTGCTCGGAGAGAAGCACCCTGCAGGAAAGAGGCTGGTCGACTTCCAGAAATGCGTAAGGACCGGAGACATAGACGAGGTCGGGGACGCAAGCCACCTCACATTCTTCGAGATGCTCGGAAACTGGTCCCTCGGAGACTACTTCAAGAAGGAGTCCATCGATTTCAGCTACACCCTGCTCACACAGGTCCTCGGCATCAAGCCCGAGCAGCTCTCAGTCACCGCATTCGCCGGTGATGAGGACGCACCGAGGGACGAGGAGACCGCGGAGCTGTGGAAATCCCACGGACTCACCGACGGACAGATTTACTTCTACCCCAAGTCGGACAACTGGTGGGGGCCTGCCGGAATGACCGGGCCCTGCGGACCCGACACCGAGATCTTCTTCGACGACGGAAGGCCCAAATGCGGACCGAACTGCGGACCCTCCTGCCACTGCGGGAAGTTCACGGAGATCTGGAACAACGTGTTCATGCAGTACAACAAGAATGCGGACGGAACATTCTCGCCTCTCAAGCAGAAGAACGTCGATACGGGAATGGGTCTCGAGAGGATCCTCTGCATACTCAACCACAAGAAGACTGTGTACGACACGCCGCTCTTCACACCCATCCTCGCGAAGATCGAGGAGCTCACAGGCAAGAAGTACGGGGAGAACGAGGAGGACACAAGGTCATTCAGGATCATCGCCGACCACATGAGGGCGGCCACGTTCATCCTCGGAGACGGTGTCGTCCCCGCGAAGATCGGTCAGGGATACATCCTCAGGAGGCTCATCAGGAGATCATCCAGGTACATGTCCAAGCTCGGCTACGAGCAGCCGTTCATGCAGCAGATCGCGGAGGTCATCGTCGCCAACTACTCCAAGGCATACCCTGAGCTCGAATCCAACAAGGATTTCATCTACACCAACATCAACAACGAGGAGCTGAAGTTCCACAAGGCGGTCATGAAGGGACTCAGGAGATTCGACCAGATGGTTGCCGAGAACGGTGACAGCCCCGTGCTGAACGGAGAGACCGTCTTCAGGCTGTACGACACGTACGGATTCCCCATCGAGATGACCGTTGAGCTGGCCGCTGAGAAGGGCCTCAAGGTCGACATGGACGATTTCAACGGAAGGTTCAAGACCCACCAGGACAAGTCCCGCGGGGACGGAGGGACATTCAAGGGAGGACTCGCGGACAACAGCGAGGAGACCACCAAGCTGCACACAGCCACCCACCTTCTGAACGCGGCTCTGAGGAAGTTCGTATCCCCCGACATCCACCAGAAGGGATCCAACATCACCGCCGAGAGGCTCAGATTCGACTTCAACCTCGACAGGAAGGTCACCCCCGAGGAGCTCAAGCAGATCGAGGACTGGGTCAATGAGTGCATCAAGGCCGAGATCCCCGTCGAATGCATCGAGATGCCCTACGAGCAGGCCAAAGAGGAGGGAGTCGAGGGAGTCTTCACCAACAAGTACGGCGAGATCGTCAAGGTCTACAGGATCGGAGACGTCTCCGCCGAGATGTGCGGCGGACCCCACGTCAAGAACACCAAGGACCTCCAGGGATTCAAGATCAAGAAGGAAGAGAGCTCCGCTGCCGGTGTCAGGCGTATCAAGGCCGTCGTCGGCAAGTTCGACTGAAACTCATTCCCGGCCTTCTGGCCGGATCCATTTTTCCAAACGGTTATATCGATTCCATAACGATATCGGCATCATGGCAGATATCAAAGAAGACTGCGTATGTCAGAGCAAGGACTGTCCCCGGCACGGCAACTGCCGCGAGTGCGTCGAGTTCCACGTGAAGGGCGGCAACAAGCCCCCGGCATGTCTCCGCGTACAGTGGAAAGAGTATCCTTGAAAAACAGGATTTCCTAATACTTTTCGAAACTTTTTAACGATTTTCGTATTATTAAAACGAATTCCTGTGAAATACAACAATTGTCGTGCAGATATTCTAAATATCTGAAGAAGTCATTCTTACACGTTGCTGTACAAATCTAGCAACGAAAGGGAGAGTAGTAGATGGAAACTAAAGCGGTTATCTCGATCATCTCATCGGTGATCGTACTTGCGGCAATCGCTGGAGCTGCCTATTACTTCCTCTTCTATGTCGGCGGTGATGAACTCAAATCTGATCTGGAAGAAGGTGATTTTGTAGAATATACGGTAACAGTTGATGGACTAAACAGTACTCTACGTCATACGATTACAGCAGTCAATGGAGATGGAACTTACCAGGTACATAAGAAAGAAGGAAGCTCAGAGACAGACAAAACGATGACCAAATCCGATTTCTTCAAGTTGCTGAAGATGTCGGGTTCGGATCTGAACGATTTGGAAAAGCAGACATTTACAGAAAAGATCAATACCTCTTTCGGAGAAATAAGGTGCAAGGTATACAGCGGAAAGGTTGACGGATTCGGTGTCAAATATGATGCCAAGGCATACGTCGGAAAGGACGATGTGCTTTACAAGGCGGATATCAAAGGTCTAATAACGATGACACTCAAGGACACTTCGCTATTTGACTGACCATAAAGATGCCCACAACGGGCATCCCCTTTATCCTTTTTTACAGCATTTTTCAGACATCTGACTATGTGCTGAGAAGCACTGTACGGCACACGAGTTCCAATCTAGTAAATGAAGAAGAGAAAGGAAATGAGTGCAGCCGCCGGGATTCGAACCCGGGCAATGAGCTTGGAAGGCTCAGATCCTAACCAGCTAGATCACAGCTGCACTGAAACTCCCTTATCTGACTCGGATATTTAACCTTATCTAATGGATCCAGAAGCCTCTGTCCAGCATGCCATCCACCCTGTCCTTATTATATGATGAAGGGTTCTTGTGAAACATGAAAACAACGATCGTTCTTCTCGGACCCCCAGGTGCAGGAAAAGGTACCCAGGGAGAGAAACTCACAGACGAATTCGGATACACCAGGCTCTCGACCGGAGACATGCTCCGTGAGGCAGTCAGGAACGGAACCGAGCTCGGAAAGAAGGCAAAGGAGTACATGGACTCCGGAGCACTCGTCCCCAACGACCTGATCATCAACCTCATGAAGGAGAAGATCGCCGGAATCAAGGGAGGAGTCCTCCTTGACGGATTCCCCAGGACGGTCGAGCAGGCGGATGCTCTCGCAGAGCAGCTCGATGTCGACCTCGCACTCAACTTCGACGTCGCTGACGAGGAGCTCGTCCAGAGGCTCACCCAGAGGCGCTCATGCCCCAACTGTAACGCAGTCTACCACCTCGTCACCAAGAAGCCTGCGAAGGACGGCATCTGCGACAAGTGCGGTGCAACACTCTACCAGAGGGATGACGACAAGGAGACCACGGTCAGGAACAGGCTCGAGGTCTACCGCAAGAACACCATGCCTCTCATCGACTACTACGGAAAGAAAGGCACCCTCGTCACCATCGAAGGAACCGGTGACATCGACGCAATCTTCGAAGAAGTCAAGAAAGCAATCCAGTGAAACTATTGGGGCCTCAGGCCCCATCTTTATCCATCATCCCATCTTTCTATCCATCGATTATTAAGTCGAGGGTCTGAAAATCTCAGACACGATTATCAACCCGCATACCGTCCATCATCGTATGATCAGGACATACATCATTTCGGACAGGAATGTCGTGGGATTGCTGCTCCTGCTCAGATGCAGGGGAAGAATCTGCTCCTCCGACATGCTGCTGGTGAACTCGGACTACGGAAGGGTCAACAAGACCGCTCACTTCCTCATGAGGTCCGGCCTGCTGGAGAAGGAGATCGCCGACGACCACCGCAACAAGATATACTGGACCATCACGGAGACTGGCAAGGTTCTGGCCAATATAACGCACGATTTGGAATACGAGCTGGAGAGGTGTGCGAGGAACGGCAAAGTATTATAAAGAACGAGAGAATCGGGGGTCTTGATAGCCTCGTAGTGTAGTGGTCAATCATGCGGGACTCTGGATCCTGCGACCCAAGTTCGAATCTTGGCGAGGCTACTCTTCTTTCTTCATCTTCTGGCAACCGATGAATCTAATACCTGTTGCGTCTTATGTCCAAACATGATTAGCAGAGACGAGGTTCTGGCCAACCTTGAGAAGATAAATCTCAAAGAGGCCAAGATCGGAGTTGTGGGCTCCCACTCTGGACTTGATACCTGTGACGGAGCGAAATCCGAGGGATTCAAGACCGTTGCCATCTGTCAGCAGGGCAGGGATTCCCCTTTCACAAGATACTATAAGACAATCTACGACGACAGGGGAAATCTCCGCAGAGGCACTGTGGACGAGACCGTCGTCCTCAACAAGTACAAGGACATCCTCAACACGGATGTGCAGCAGAATCTCCTGAAGAACAATGTCCTCTTCGTCCCGAACAGGTCATTCGTATCCTACTGCGGTATCGACGCGGTCGAGGACGACTTCAAGCTCCCCATGGTCGGAAGCAGGAACCTCCTCAGATCCGAGGAGAGAGGAGACCCCAAGGACTACTATTGGATCCTCAACGAGGCTGGACTCCCGTTCCCCCAGAAGGTGGAGAAGCCCGAGGACATCGACGGCCTGACCATCATCAAGGTCCACCACAAGGTGAAGAAGCTCGAGAGGGGATTCTTCACAGCGAAGGATTACGACCAGTTCGTCGAGAAGTCCACAGAGCTCATCAAGCAGGGAGTCATCGAACCCGATTTCCTCAAGGATGCAAGGATGGAGAAGTACATCATCGGACCGGTCTTCAACCTGGACTTCTTCTACTCGCCTCTCGAGGAGAAGGGAGAGAAGCTCGAGCTGCTCGGAATCGACTGGAGGTTCGAGTCATCGCTCGACGGATACTGCAGGCTTCCCGGAAAGCAGCAGGTCGAGCTCGAGGAGGACGGAATCATCCCCGAGTACACCGTGTGCGGACACAACTCCGCCACCCTCAGGGAGTCGCTCCTCCCCAAGGCGTACGAGCTCGCGGAGAAGTACGTCGCTGCGACCAAGAAGTTCTATGACCCAGGTATCATCGGACCGTTCTGCCTGCAGACCTGTGTCGACAAGGACCTCAACTTCCATATCTACGATGTCGCACCCCGTATCGGAGGAGGAACCAATGTCCACATGTCCGTCGGTCACCCCTACGGAAACTCCCTCTGGAGACAGGAGATGTCCTCCGGAAGGAGGCTCGCCATGGAGATCAGAAGGGCGATCGAAGAGGAACGTGTCGAGGAGATCGTTACATGAAGTTCAAGGCAGTGTTCGCTGTCACCCTGCTGCTCGCTGTCGCGATAGCCGCCATCGCCATCCCTGCAGAGGAGACCGATGCGGCCAACATCCTGGACATCAAGCTGAAGAAGACCTCTTACGAGATCGAGGACGGGGACGATATCACCCTCACCCTGATCTACAACAACGACAGCATAAACTATCCGAGCACCGTCGAGATCTACAGCGCTTCGAATCCGGACAAGGTCCTCTACAGCGAACGTGTTGAATTCATGCCGGATATCGGCGGAGAGCAGGAACTGAAGATAACCTTCGAACCCAGCAAGTCGGGGACCCTGTACATCAGATTCGTCGATACAGAGGTTCACAGCGACCTCAGCTTCAAGGTCAGCTTCACGGAATCCATCTGGAGCGACTGGAAGATCTACGCCGCCATCGTCGTGATCATCATCCTGATCGTCATCCTGATAGCCTACAAGTCACGTACGGCCGCACCCAAGGAGAAGAACACTGTATCCTTCGAGCAGCTGGAGGCCCAGAGACAGGCACAGAAGGCTGCACCCAAGGAGAAGAAGTCCGCCCCTGTCAAATCAGAGAGACAGAGGTACTTGGAATCCAAGAAGAAGTGAAAACCAATGACGGGGGAGACCCCGTCTTTTTTGTTTTAAAGTTTCAATTTTGGATCGCGGAGGTCCATGAGCGCGACCTCACGCCTGTCCATGAAGAATCCGAGCTTCTTGTGGAGCAGGATCGAAGGAGCGTTGTCCTCCTGGATCATACTGTGTGCCACGGTGCATCCGAGCTCGCGTCCCTTCCTGACGCATTCCCTCAGAAGCATGAAACCGATCTCGTTGCGCCTGAAATAAGGGTGGACCCCCATGTTCTCTATCCAGAGGAGATTGTCCTCATCGCAGATGTGGTGGAGTATCTGTGCGAAGATGAATCCCACGACCTCTCCGTCCTCCAGGGCGACGAAGCTGACCCCGCTGTCGAGGTACGCCTTGAAATGGTTCTTGCTGCTCGCTCCGAGATTATCCTTCCACTCCTGCGGGAGATCCTCCCACTTGTTCTCGATGGTCGCCGCGAAGTATTCCTTGATGCAGTCGATCTCGAGATCGCGGACGGGCTGTATGTCCTTGACCTTCAGCTGACGAATCTCCGTCATCCTCACATCTCCTCGGGGGCTCCCATACCGAGACAGTCGAGGACATCGGCCAGGACGGTCTTGGTGCAGTGGACGAGGGTGAGCCTTGCGTTCCTCTTGTCCTTGGAATTCAGGATCGAAACGGCGGCATAGTACTGGTTGAAGGCGCTGGCGAGCTCATGCCCGTATGCCGGGATCATGTGTATGCGCTTGTCGTTGCCTGCCATCTTGAGGACCTCCTCATACTTGGCCAGGGTCTTGATGAGGTTGAGCTCGTACTCGTCGGTGAACTTGGACGGGTCCGTGTCGAACTCGAAATCTCCCGCCTTCCTGAGCATGCTGCATGCCCTGGCGTGGACATACTGGAGATAGGGTCCGGAGTTACCGTCGAAGTTGAGAGCATCCTCCCATTTGAAGACGAACTGCTTCTCAGGCTGGACACGTACGATGTTGAACCTGACCGCGGCGACTCCGATGATCTTCGCGATCTCCATCATCTTCTCCTCCGACATCTCCGTACGTCCCTTCTGGATGTCCTCCTCGGAGAGGCTGGTGCGCCTCTTCTTGATCTCCTCGTATGCACGGGCGACTGCCTCGTCGATAAGGTCGTCGAGGTAGACCACGACACCCTTCCTTGTGGACATCTTTCCCTGGGGGAGGGATACGAATGCGTAGAACAGTGGCTCGGGGAGCCTGTCCTTACCGATGATCTCCAATGCGGAGCAGAGCTGTTTGGAACCGAGCTTCTGGTCCTCTCCGAGGACGTCGATGAGGCGGTCGGCCCTAGCGAACTTGTCGATATGATAAGCGAGGTCGCGTGTTGTGTACAGCGTAGTACCATCGGACCTTGTGAATGTGAACTTGGTGTTCTTTCCCTGTACTCCGAAGTCCTTGAGGTCGACGAACCATGCGCCGTCCTCGGTCTGTCCAGCATACTTGGATTTCTTGAGCTCCTCGACGACCGCTCTTGCGGAACCGTCGGCGATGTACTGTGACTCCCATGTGTACCTGTCGAGGACGACGTTGATCTGTCCTAAGGTCTCCTTGAGTCCGTCGAGCATGATTCCGGCGGTGTGCCTCACGGTGTCGATGACCTCGCTGTCACCCTGCTCGAACCTCCTCATCATATCGGAGATCTCCTCCTGGATCTCGGGCTCGGACTCCATCCTCTTATTGGCGACGCGGTACTTGGCGACGAGCCTGTGGTCGGTCTTGTCCCTCTCCTTCTCGTTCTGGCCGATCTCCTTCATGTGCTCCTCGGAGTTCCTGGCGGCCTCCTCGTCGGAGACGTTGTTGACTCCCCATGTGAGCACGACGACCTGCTTTCCCACATCGTTGACATAGTACTCGGTCATGACCTCGTGACCGCACCTCTTGAGGCATCTCGCCAGAGTGTCACCGATTATGGGGTTGCGGGCCCTTCCTACGTGGATGGGTCCGGTGGGGTTGGTGGATGTGTGCTCCACATTCACCCTGATGCCCGATTTGGGCAGGTATGCGAACGCCGCACCCTTCTGAACGATCTCATCCAATGTGGAACCGATCAGTGATGCGGGGTCGATGTTGAAATTGAGGAATCCGTTGACGGATGATGCCTTGGCGATGATGCCTGACGGCTGGATCCTGGAGGCCAGCTCATCGGAGATGGCCTGGGGCGCCTTCCTCAGGGCCTTCGCCATGGGGAAGCAGGGGACCGCCATGTCGACTCCTTCCATGGTGGATGCCTCGACGACGAAGTCGATGCCTTCGGCACCCATATCCTTCAGTGCTGCTGAGACCCTCTGGCGGATCTCATTCTGGAAATCATCCATGATTGTCATGACTATCACATCTTGTATCTAAGGAGGGCTGCCACTCCTCCGAATGCCTTCAGCAGCATGTCTCCCTCCTCCGAATCGGGGGAGATGAGCTGTACGCGGGTGCTGAACATCTCTGCCTTGTTGAAGAAGTCGTCGATGAAGTCCTCATCCGCTGTGATCTGTGTCTTGGCCCCGCATTCGGGGCAGGGGAAATTGGCATCTGAATCGACGACGGTCAGCTCGTGTACATGGCCTGCCTGGCACTGGACCGTGATGCGCCTCTTCTTGATGGCTTCGGACAGAAGGACCATGTCCACCGCTCCTGCCATGAGGGAGTCCCTGACCTCATCCTCCCCGTATGCGGAGAGTCCTCCGTCGGCCTTCCTGATCTCCGTGAAGAGCCTCTGCATGAACACCTTCTCCCTGGACAGCTGGAGTCCGGTGAGGATGTTCTGCGAGTTCTGGACCAGCTCCCTGAGTCCGGACTCGTCCGTGTAACCTGTATCGACCAGGGGCGTGACGACCTTCTTCCTGAGCTCGTGGTGGAGGTATTCCTCCTTCACGAAGAACTCCTTGGTGTAACCGGGCCCTCCGACCAGGATACCGAGAAGCTCCGGCCTGTTGAGGAAGTATTCGGTACAGTTGTCCGCGACCTTGGTGAAGAACTCATGGGCCGCGATCTCGATCAGCCTCTCGAAACGGACAGATGACTGACCTCCCTGGTGGTGCTTGCTGGGGACCAATGAATCGAAGTGCTTCAGGACCTGGATCCTGCTGCCGTTGAGGATACCGAGGGTTGCCTCCGACCTGTCGATCGTTATGAGACCGTAGCATTTCTTGTCCAGCATCATGGACTCGAGCGGTTCCGTGAAGAAGTCGGAATCGCATCTGTACAGGAATGCCGTGATCGCCTCGGGAGGGTGAATCACGTACTGGACCATTTTGGTCTGATCTCCGGCGCGGGGGACCTCTCCGCAGAAGATCACAATACCGTTTGGCGGTGCCTGTTTGAAGGTCTTGAGTCGAGAGGCGATGGAATCGATGGCGCTCGTGACATTCTTCATCGTGGTCTTGGACTTGATGTTGGATGCCTGCGACTGCTCGTTCCTAAGGTATGCCATTACATCGGAGATGGGTTTGTTCTCCGGAACGTAACAGGAGATGAGCTCTGTTCCCCTTCCCCTGTAGTTCATGATCTCCTGCATATCCTTCTTGAAATCGTACTTCGCCCTATCTTCATTGTTCTCGGTATTGATATCTGCCATTAGGTCCACCTTTTATACACTCGCATTAACGCGTTTATTATAAAGGTTATGGCGCACGTGCACGCGCGAATCAGGTACTCCCAGGAGTATGGTAACACTTCCCAACTGCAGGATATGAAACCACGTGTCGGCCATCCGCCACATTCATATGGGGCTAGCACTTACCATCATCTGGTCAGAACATGGAGAAAGTAGTGGTTTCGATCGGGGGTTCGATCCTCGTACCTGGAGAGAACGATGCAGAATTCATCCGCAAACTCGCGGACATGCTCAAGGAGGTCTCTAAGGAGGTCCAGCTTGCAGTCGTCTGCGGAGGGGGCAAGACCGCCAGATACTATGCGGGCATCGCAAAGGATCTCGGAGGGGACACCTACGAACAAGACATCCTCGGTATCGCAGCCACCCGCATGAACGCTCAATTATTGATGCTGGCACTCGGAGATATGCCTGATTCCGTCAGCACGGATGTCGAAGAGACCGCGAGGAGTTCCGGACCTGGTAAGATCGCTGTCATGGGAGGAACAGTCCCGGGTCACACGACCGATGCCGTATCATCCATGGTGGCGGCAGCCATGAAAGCTGACAGGATCGTGAACGGGACGGCCGTCGATGCTGTATATACAGCAGACCCCCGCAAGGACCCCGACGCCAAGAAGATCTCGTCGATGACGATCGATGAGCTGGGGGAGATCGTTTACAAAGAGCATGGAGCATCCAAATCCAGCGTCTTCGATCCTCTCGGGGTGAAACTCGCCAAGGAGAACAGGATCGACATCCTGATCATCGACGGAAGGAACCTCGATGAACTGAAGAATGCGATACTTGGCAGGAAGATCAACGGGACCACGGTCAATTCTCACTGATCGGCTCCAGATCCTTGGAGCTGACAGGCTCCATCCCTATGGATTCTATAAGCGCGGTGATGCGTCTCTCCTCGGGTTTCTTCATGGATTTCCTGTGAACGTACACCGTCTTGGTTCCCGTGGACTCGCATGCCGATTTGATCATCCTGACGATGTCCTCGTCATCCCTCTGCTCCATCTGATAGACCGGGAGCATGTGCCCGAAATTGGCTTTGAACTTGAGTGCGACCTCTGTGAAACGCGGTGCGTAATGCCCGCCCCCGACACCCACGAGCGTGGGGTAACCGGTATCGGGTTCCAAGTCATCGATGATATGTGCCAGTATCTCGGCGGCATGCTTATTCTCCCAATGGGTCTGCTCGCTCCCGACCTCGATGTAGAACGTGGGTTTCTCGAGATAGGGGCCATGGTGGGTGACCTCGAAGCAGAGCTGGTTCTCGGGCATGTCGTTGCTCTTGACGATTGCACGGAGAGCTGCGGTCATCGATGCCGGAGAGGGCTTCACCAGACATTCCGCCCTGCCCCCGAACTCGTTCTCGTGATAGTTCCCGATGGGGTGAACGGTAAGCGCGGCCCTTCCGCTCTTGGCGGAGTGCTTGGACATCACTATGACCTCATCCACCTTTACGCCGAAGCGTTCGGCCTCCTTGTCCAGATCCTCATGGCGGATGTGCATATCAGGTATGGTCATCATGACATTGTCGCCATAGGAGCAGTATGTGTTGGTACCGTCATCGCCCATATCATCCCAATCATGGAATCCCATCAGCCAATCTTTCATATTCACTGACGGCAGGTCGATCTCGCTGCATACCAACAATCTTGACATGTTTCACCCGAAACCGTCTATGATTTAAGAACCCTCGATTGCAAAGGCCCCGATTATATCCTCACGATACGAGTCCCTATCATGAGCAGCACCATCACCTTCCGCGACAAGGCCTTGGCCCATCTCAATCATTACAACCATATCAAGCAGGATATTGAGTTCGGAGCGCCGTTCGAGATCACCCAGGACGGCATCGCGATGAGCCTTGGCATCTCCCGTTCGCATGCCAGCATCGTAATAGGCAAGATGGAGGATGCTCTCGAGGTCGTGAACAGCCTATCCACGGTGAGGAACTCTACCAAAGCCACCCGCAGACGCGTATATCACCTGACAGATCTGGGAAAGAAACTGTACAGACAGAGGGTGGACGAGCTGTCCGAAATGGGGCTGGACCTAGAACTGAGCATCGACAGGCACTGCATGTCAGAGCGTGAGTTCAGGATGCTGCCAGCCTACCAGTCCGAGATGATGGGATGCTTCTGCGTCCTCAGGAAGACCGCCAACCGCGACAACTTCCCCAGGGACATCCCGCACATCATGTTCAAGAACAACGGCAGCGCATACATGAAGGATTATCAGAAGGAGAGGATCATCTCCTATGGCACACCTAAGGACAGGCTGAGGTGGCACAGCAGAGCCGCCGATTGGTGCATCGACAGCGGCGAGGACATCACCGAGAGGCTGTACCATCTTGATCTGGCACATCGTGATAGAGAGGCCATTCGGATCATCCGGGGATCAGGTTACAGATTCATGGATTCAGCCGATAGGACGGTTGCGGAAATCATCCATTCCCTCCTCAGCAGACAGGAATGCCCCGATCTTCTCAGGATAGTCTCAAGGATCCATCTCGACCGCGGGGAACTCATCGAGGCGGAATATGCCATATCGAGACTTCGCTGTTACGACCCGGTATCCAGCCGTGCTCTGGCTTCGGAACTGCTTCTGAGGGACAACCGCAGGGCGGAAGCTCTGAAGAATGTGCTGGAGGATTATCGGCCCGGTCCCGAGACCGACCTTGCCGTCGCACTGTGCCTGAAGGCAAACGGACATCTTGAGGAATCGATCGGTTACTTCGAGAAATCCAAGGCCGGGATGATGGAGAACGGCTGCATATTCCGGATGGACGTGCTGCTCATGAACGAGGCGCTGGCATATGCCTCTCTAGGCAGGATGGACGATGCGGAGGCGACTATCGGCATGGCCGTATCGGTATGCCGCGATGAGAAGAAGAGGACCGCCCTGCGGAAGCTCCGCAGGAGGATCCTCGGTTCAGAAGACGGTGTTCTTCTTGAGGGTGTCGATATCGGAGATGTAAAGGTCCCTGATATCCTTGATATTCCACTTGAGCATGGCGAGCCTCTCGAAACCGAATCCCCATGCGAGGACAGGAGTCTTGACACCGAACGGGGCAAGGACCTCGGGCCTGAACATTCCAGCTCCTCCGAGCTCCATCCACTTGCCGTTGAAGAAGACCTCTATCTCAAGCGATGGCTCGGTGTAGGGGAAGTACGCAGGACGGATGCGGATCTGATCGAATCCCATCTTGGCGTAGAACTCCTTGATCATCGAGATGAGCATGTTGAAATCTGCGTTCTCGTCGATGACGATACCCTCGATCTGAGTGAACTCGGGAAGGTGGGTCGCATCGATGGACTCGTTCCTGAAGATCCTCGAGATGGAGAATGCCTTCTGGGGTGCGTCCGGGTGGGCAGCGATGTACCTGATGCTGGTGACGGTGCTGTGCGTCCTCAGGATGGCCGACTCCGCCATCTCCCTGGACCATGTTCCGCCCCATCCCGTGGATCCTGTGTCCCCTCCGTTCTCATGAATATTCCTGATCTTCTCCAGGAGCTCCTCGTCGTCGATATGGATCGATGCGGGGTTCTGCAGGTAGAATGTATCCTGAAGGTCCCTTGCAGGGTGGTCCTGAGGCGTGTACAGCACATCCAGGTTCCAGAACGAGGGCTGGACGTACTCTGACGACATCTCCACGAAACCTGCTTCCGTGAACATCCTCCTGATCTGGGCTCCGAGCCTGGAGAGGGGATGCTTCTTCGCCGGGATGACCGCAGGCGCGAATGTCTGGATGTCATACTTCCTGAACTCCGCGTCCTTCCATTCGCCCGACTGTATCAGACGGTCCGTAATCTCGGTGATCTGCGGCTTGAGCTCGATGCCCGATGCCGCGACCTCCTTTCCTGAATCGGTGAGCGCTATGGACCTTGTGGTGACGACCTTCTCTCCGAGAACTCCCTTCCTTCCCTTGAGGTCCTTGACCGCATTGGCGTCGGCCTCTGCGACGGGGACGGGGTTCTCTGCGAGCTTCTTCAGGAGGAGCTCCTCGGGCATATCCTGTCCGATGACCGCCTTTCCCTTGTCGGTGAGGACCAGGAACTTCCTGTCTCCCTCTACCGTGATGTCGGCCAGCGCCTTCCTCTTGAGCCATCCTACCGCGACCTTGTCGAGACCTCCGGACATCGCTTTTGCGAGATCGTCCATATCCAGCTTTCCGCCGGCCTTGTCTATCTCTGTCACGGCGATCCTCTCGGGAAGACCTGATTCCACGATCGACCTGTCTGCGAGCGTGATGAACTTCTCTGATTCCTCGGCGATGGTGGCCATTCCCTTGGACTCGAGCCATGATGCCGCGCCCATGATCTCGACCTCCAGGCCGAACTCGCCCTCTGCGATGAGGTCCGCAGGTGAGACCGGTCCCGCCCTCTTGCCGAGGGCCAGCAGCAGCTTCTTCTCGTTGTAGCTCAATCCTTCCAGAATTTCTTCGCTTACCATAGGGATCACCACTCGAATCCGTCGTATGCCATATCGGCAATGACGTCCTTGGCCTTCTCTCTCTTCTCCTGGTGGTCTTCCAGGAACACGTTGATCTTCTGCGTGAGGCACATCTTGCACTCTCCGCAGAGGATCTCGCCGTTGCGGCACTTGCGTGCGAGCTCGTTCAGCTCGTCATCGCTGTGCTCGAACATGTAATAGTTGTACTTGAAAACGGAACAGACCTCGGGGTTTCCTCCCTTCTCCCTCTGCTCCTCGACGGAGACGCATCCGCCTGTGAATGCTCTTCCCACCTTCTTCTTCACCTGCTTGGGCGTGTCAGTGGTGTAGATCGTCGCGTTCTCATCCGACGAAGACATCTTGTCCCCTCCGGAGAGCCCGGGCATCATCTTGCAGTACACGGATGACGGTTTGGGGAATCCGAGGCCGGGTGCGACATCCCTGCAGACCCTGAAGTGGGGGTCCTGGTCGATACCGCAGGGGATCAGCACGGGCACCTGCCTGCCGGCATCCACGGATGGGATGAAGGCAGGTGCGGACTGCATGGCGGAGAAGAATATCGAGCCGATGTTCGTCGAGTTATCGAAGCCGAAAACCGCCTTAGCCGTGGAGAATGTGACCTTCTTAGCAACGCTCAACGCGATCGGATACAGCTTGTCGATGTTCTTCGTGTTGAGGATGATCTTGGTCCTCTTGGTGTCGAATCCCAATGCGATGAAATCCAGTGCGTTCTGGTATGCCATGTTTGTGGTGTCGTCGAGGTCCATGTCCTTGAACAGGAACTTCTCGTCGTTGGTCATCTGGAAGATCATGTCTACTTTGAAAGTATCCTGGACCCACTTGTTGAATATCCACGGCATCATATGTCCGAGATGAGTGTTGCCTGACGGCCCCCTTCCGGTGTATATCGTGAACTTGTTACCCTTGTCATACTCGTTGAGCAACCAGACCAGATCCCTATGGGAGTAGAATATCCCGCGTTTAAGCATAGGGTGGAGTTCCCCGTAACCTGCCAATCTCTCCAGGAGAGCGTCATCTACAGGCGTGGTTCCGAACTTCTTCATCAGAAGATCATAGTCGATATCACCCTTGACCTCCCATGGCGTTACCGTGAATTCCTCTGGCATGAATCCTCGTTATCCTTTCATTCTAAATAAAAGAGTGCGCGCGAGAATAACGATTTATAGAGGTCCAACGTTTGCAAACACATGTGGAAAATTCTCGGAAAGGAAGCGATTTACATCGATATCCCAGTCACCTGGAAGGAGCGCATGCTCGAGCTCATGACGGATGACGAGAAGGGAAAGAAGTTCAAGGAGATCGTTTCCAAGTCCAAGGTAGAATACCTCTTCAACGCCCAGACGGAGGAGCACACCTTCTTCATCAGGCTTGAGGATGACATCTCCCCGGAGGACATCCAGGACATGGCGGATGCAACGCTGGCACTTCTCAAGACATTGGAGATTCCCGTCATCGAGGTGGAGGGGAACAGGCAGAGGTACCAGGTCATCATCACCAACTACCATGAGCCTGAAATCATCGGTCTCAACAAGACACCCGGCATGTCATCCGGACAGGTGTTCATGCCCATCATCAAGTCCCTCGACGCACCGGGGCAGATGAACAAACAATTCAATGGCTACGACCTTTGACGTCGGTGATGAAACAGTCCGCGGGATTCCTCCTGGGGGTCCCCGGGACACCGTCGTCGAAGGACGATTTCTTCTCCTCGCTGTAATCCGAGTACAATGTGGACGGGTGGAACTTGTCCCAATTGTCCAGGATGTCGTTCACGACCGCCATCTCGTTGATCGTATAGTACATGACCGAGGTGAACAGGATCATGACGATGATCATCACCAGCGACACCCCTACATAGAAGAAGTTCTCCGGACTGGCGGATACCGCTCCGATGAGGAAGATCAAGGCGGCGAATGCCGGCAGGAACATCTTCTTGAATGTCTCCAGGAATCCCGAATAGATCTTGAAATCGCGGTATTCCGTACCTATCCTGACGTTGAGCGAACTGAATATGGTCCAAGGGAGCACCCCTGCCGCCAGATATAGGACTATGGTGAACGTGTAGATCGGGACTCCCTCGACACCCATCTCGAAGGACGGGTTGAGGAACATGTATATCCAAAGGAATATACAGAACAGGAGAGCGAGCAGGATCGACCCGAACATGTCCTTCCAGGGGAGCTTGTTCCTGACGATGTTCCTGTCGATGTCCAGGTTACGGGTGTCCAGGTCGACAGGGATGTTGAAGATGAACACCACTCCGCGGTCGAAGAGCGACATCTTCTTCTTAACATTCACATGTTCGATCGTATCCAATACCCTGTAGAATGTGAACCTCTGGATGATCTCGACGATCTGGGCTACCCCTTCGGTACATACCAGCAGGTACACGATGAACAGTACGCTGGTGGGGGATACTAGATACGCCAAGGAGGAAATCACAACGATCGCCAGCGCTGCGAAGAACCTGCGGCTGACGAAATAGTACACGATACCTATCGCGAAGAATGGCATGGCCATGATCGGCAACGCGGTGTACATGGTGAAATCGCTATTGTGCCAGACGAACCAATAGGCAACGAGCGATATGAAGAACATGACGATGAAAGCCACCGCTGTGATCTTATCGCTGCGGCTGAGCAGATGAATGCTGTTCTCCGACTTGATCGCCTTGATCTTCTTGGTCCTCTCGGATTTTCTCATTTCCTCTCCGTCCAAGCCTCCAGAGTGGCCGTTGCCTTATCGCCGCGGAACACGCCCAGGATCACTCCCATGCTGTCATGCTTCTCGGTAGGGAACGGGCCCAGCTGAACATCCTTCTGTTTGTCCTTATGCATCACTGCCGAACCGTTATCCCTCGCGATGACTATGTCGACAGGATTGTCAGAGGTCACCTTCACGTAGAGCATCTGGTTGTGCTTGACCGCCAGGGGAACAGTTACCACATTGCGGTAGAATCCATCGACTGCGGGGTCGAACTCCCCGATCGATATCGATTCCGGTCCGTAGACCTGTGTCCTCTTCTCGAATAACGACATGACGATCCTTTGGTCATCACAGAAGAAAGATAAAACCATTTAGCAGAGGAATTCTGGCTCCTCTTCGAGCTCCTCGAGGTCCGTGGAGTAGCGCCACATCCTGGGGTAGTGCCCCTCGTCCATGAACACGCGCTCCGTATCCACGGCCTTGCCCTGCGAGGTCGCCATTATCTTCGATGAGGACATCGCCATCCTCCCGATCGCGATGAGCTCTCCCCTCGCTGTCATCATGGCGACGAGGGCGTTCTTGCGTATATCCTCGTCGAGCATATGGATTCCGGAGATGTTGAGATCCGCCCCATGGCAGATGGCATCGACTGCGGTGGCCTTCACGACTATCTTGGGAAGGGGCTCCACAAGGACCTCCATCGGGAGTATCATGCTCCTGAGCCAATCCTCGCGTCCGTTCTGCTGCCAGAAGACGTATGCATCCTTGATGTCATGGAGCGTGGCGGCACGGTCCTCGGTCATCCTTCCGGAACGGGTACGCCTGAGCTCCACCATGTTGGCCCCGCATCCGAGCACGTCACCCACATCGATGCAAAGTGTCCTCGCATAGGTACCCGCGTCGCATGCCATCCTGAACAGGACATCGCGCCCAGAGATGTCGAGCACCTCGAGCTCCTTGATCGTCCTGATCCTCAGCTGGCGCTTGATAGATGATCTGACAGGGGGCAGCTGGTAGATCTTGCCGACGAACTCGGCCATGACCTCCCTTATCCTCTTCTCGGGGCGGTCCCCGTGCAGTCTCATCAGGCAGATGTACTCCTTGTCGGATGAGAGGACTATATCTGTCAGACGGGTGGCCTTCCCCAGCGTGACAGGCAGGACTCCGCTCACATAAGGGTCGAGCGTACCTCCGTGTCCGACCTTCTCAACTTTCAGGGCATCCCTCACCCATGCGGTTGCCTGGTGGGATGTTGGTCCTGACGGTTTGTCCAGGATTATGACCCCGCCCCTGAGCAGCTCTCCGACGGTCCTGTCGGAAGGCCTCTTGCCCCACTTGTCCGGGATAGCGTTGGGATCCTTGACTATCAATTCGCTTCACCAACTGCATCGAGGATCTTCTTGACCACCTGGTCGGGGTCCAGTTCATCTGTGTTGATCACAAGATCGTACACGCTCTTGTCCTCGATGTCGATATCATAATACATCTTGTATCTCTTCGCCTCGGACCTCTGACGGTCCAAGGTCTTTGCGCATGCCTCCTCGACCGTCTCGCCCTCGCGGACTCCGATCCTGGACATGCGGACCTCGGGACTTGCATCGATATAGATCTTGAATGCAGGTATGTTGTTGCGAGCACACATGTATGCTGATAGTCTTGATTCAAGGATGATGTTCTCGTTGGCCCTCGCGATGTCGAGGATCCTGGAGTCGATCATCTTGTCTATAGAAGGGTCCTTCTCGGCCAATTCGCCGAGCTGACCTAGTGAAAGGTTTTTTTCTGCAGCAAGCTCGCGGAATATCTTTCCGAATACCACGGCTTCCAAGCCTAGTATTTCCGAGAGCTTGCTGCAGGCGGTCGTCTTCCCGGAGCCGGGAGGACCGCTTATGGTAATTCTCATTCGATCTCAGCCTTCTTGACTTCTGCGTCGAGTCTTTTCAGTTCCTTCTTCAGAAGATAGAGCCTGATCAGTCTGTTCTCGATCTGTCCGATGGGCAAACTTATCATCGTGTAGATGAAGATCCATACAGGGAAGTTCATGAACAATGTCTGGTTCAGGTCGATCGTGCACCAGGGCATCTCGACACGCACCTCTCCGTACTGGTCGAAGATCGGGTTACCCTCAATGAAGTAGGTAGCCGAATCTCCGGTACTGAGGAAGTACCAGACCCAGGCATAGATGGGGATGACGAACAGCATGGTGATGGGCATGACCTTCATCATGTCACCGCTCTGCTGCATGGACATCGCCATGATCTGGGGCTGCATCTCCTCGAGCTTCTTGAGCTTGAAGAGATTGTTCTCAATCCTTGCCTGACGCATCTCCTTGTTGAACTCGCTCTGGATCTGCTGGTTCTTTGCCATCTTGATGGGGTTCTGGAGGAATCCCCTGATGCAGGTTCCCAGCGTGATCATGATCAGACCGGCGATCACAAGGGTGATGACGGGGTGTTCCCCGTCGAATGCGATGTACCTGAATACGAAATCCAGCGCTTCACCAATCTCCTGTCTGAAGTTGGCGGTCGCGAACATGATCACCAGGACGAACAGCATCCCGATGAGCATCTTGTTGGACATCATCGGAGCCTGCTGCTTATTCATGGCGGCCATGTTCTGAGGACTGCCTGGATTTGCCATTTATTCACTCTCCACCGAAGAATCCCCTCATCATGGGGTTCATCTCCATCATCTGCTCACGGCCCATAGCCTCGTAGAAGTGAATGATGATACCGACGGTCAGCAGAACTCCTGTTCCGCTGGCGTTTCCGGTAGTACCTACCATATCTGCGAAAGCTGCGAGCGCTCCGACGATGGCTCCTGACATCACGGTGATGGTGGGGATGTACCTCTCCAGCACACGCTTGAGGACACGGGGGTCACGACGGAATCCGGGCATCTGCATACCGCTCTTCTGGATCTGCCTTGCGACTGCCTCCGGACCGAGGTTTGTGGTCTCGACCCAGAACTTCGCGAACAGGATTGATCCCATGACCATCACGGTGAAGTAGACGGCCACATGGGCGATGTGCTGCATAGGTCCGTGGATTCCATCCCCGTATGTGCCAGGCTCCAATATCGGCATGAGCCAGCTCACCAATCCGGTGGGTGCCGACAGATACCATGCGATACCTCCCGCAGCCGTTGTGGAACCCTCTTCGAAGTAACCGATTGCTCCGTTGTGTCCGATGAAGGGTATTCCGCTGAGCAGATCGTTGCCGTAGAGCAGCAGTGCGACCATGCTCACGATTGCGAGCAGAGCTGACATCAGGATGACAGGGATGTTGCTTGCGTAGAGCAGCTTGATCGGATAGCGTCCGCGTGCACCTCTTGCATTGCCGTGTGACAGCGGAAGCTCGATACGTGTCGACTCCAGGTATGCCACTATGAAGAAGATGACAAGCGTACCGATCAACGCCACAACGGGGTTGGGGTTACCGAGGAATAGAGACTCGTAACCGTACGATGACATCTCTGCAGGTGACAGGGTCGTCGCGTAGTAGATCGCCCTGGGGATGGTTCCTCCAGGAACGGATGACCCGTTGCCCATGTCGACCATTTCCCAGTTGAACGTTCCTGTGAATAGCTGCTGCGCTACTCCTGCGGCGATGAACAGGGAGATACCGCTTCCGATACCCCACTTGGACACCACCTCATCCATCATGAAGATGATATAGGATCCCACGAACAGCTGAAGGACGAGGATCAACTTACCGCCCGCGCTTCCGACGGCGTCTGTGAGTCCGTCGGAGGGGGTGAGGTATCCCGCGACCTGCGGGATTGCCTCGAAGATGATCATCACGAGGACCAGCAGTTTGAGAACCGACTGGTAGCATGCCTTGTCCTCGCGTTTCGTGAGATCCAGTTTGATGATTTTTGCACCGACGAACAGCTGCATTATGATCGAAGCTGTAACGATCGGTCCGATACCGAGTTGCAGTAGCGATCCGGAAGCACCGGCCATGATAGTCCTGTACTGTGCGAACATGTCGAGCATTGTCGACCTGTCTAGACCGTAGAGGTACACGTTCGTCATGACGAAGTATAGCACCAATACGACAATGACCCACATCATTTTGGTCCTGAAGTGCACGTGGCCTTCAGGCCTCTTGACGGAGGGCAGCCTGTCGGACAAGGGTTTTATCTTGTACAGCAGGCTCTGTGTTTCTTCCATCTCTTCTACCTTCCCGATATTCTTCACTCGGCGATTGATCCGCCAGCTGCCTCGATCTTCTCACGAGCCTTCTCGGAGACGGAGTCGACTGTCACGTTGACCGCGAAGTCGATGTTTCCGTTTCCAAGGAGCTTGTCGATTCCTGCCTCGGTGAGGTTCAGCGCGTACGCGTCGCCTTCCTTGGTAGCGAATCCCATCGTGACGAAGGTCTCGATCTTCTCGGACAGCTCGCCGACGTTGATGGTGCGGTTTGCTTCAACAGTGCACTGGGGTCTCTTGAAACCGTGGCGACCGAAGTAGTTCCTGTCCTCTTTCAGCATTCCGATTTTTCCGGTCTTGCCGTATCCGGCCATACCGTGTCCACCGATGATACCTGCTCCACGTCCGGATTTCTTTCCGCGTCCGTGTGTCCTGTATCCCCTGAATTTCTTGGTTCTGCTTGGCATGTCTCACACCTCAGATCATCCTGTTGACAAGGTCATTGATCTTCGCTGCCCTGTATCCGAGCGCTCCTCCGTTCTGGAATGAACGCTTGTTGCCCTCGTATCCCTTGACAGGGGGGTGGAGGCGGAAGATGGGCTTTGCTCCGTCAATGTCCTTCATCTTGTAGTTGTTCTCGATTATGGCCTTAGCCAGCTCATCGACTGTTGCGAACTCGGAGTTCTCCTTGAGGTAGGCATCGTCGAGGGGTTTGTCGCCGACGACCTTTCCGCGTGCGCGGATGAGCGCGGCGAGTGTTGCCTCATCGATCTCTCCCCATGTGCAGTAGTCCTTGACTACCTGGAGCATTCCCTTTGTGGAGGGGTTCTCGGGGATCACAGTGCAGTTGTTGACCTTGTTGAGTCCGAGGAGTCCCATGGTGTACTCGATGTTGTAGTTGACATCGGGCTGTCCACGTACACGGATAACTACGTAAGTCATCTTCATTCCTCCTCTGCATCGACATCGATCTCGGCAAACTTGATTCCGGTAGGTCCGGAAACGATGTTCAGGTTCTTCGCCTGCTCGTCGGTGACCCTCATACGGGATGTCATCTTCAGAGCCTCGAAGGTGGCCATTGCGTAGTTGACCTTTGTCTTTGTGTTTCCTCTTGCGAATCCCCATGCATCCTGGACACCGGCAAGGGTCAGGAGACTCTTGGCGACGTCACCGACTGCGAGCGAAACTCCGCGGGGTGCGGGTTTCAGGGTGACTGTGACGGATCCGGTGGATCCCTGTACCTCGAAGGGCAGACTGTGGGGGTTTCCACATCCGCACTGCCAGGAACCGCATCCCCTCTTGATCTCGATCATGTTCAGTTTCGCATTGTCGATTGCCTTCTTGATGGAAGGTCCGACTTCTTTTCCTTTTGCCCTTCCGTATCCGATGAATCCGTCTCCGTTTCCTACGATGCAGGTAACGGCGAACCTGACCCTCCTTCCGGAATCGGTCATCCTCTGGACCATGTTCAGGTCGATGACCTCGTCCTGGAGATCGGGGAGCAGGATGTCTACGATCTCGGGCTCACGGAGAGGCAATTTGGTCGCCAGGGCGTCGCTCATTGTTGTGATCTCGCCGTTGAGGACCATCTGTCCGAGTCTTGTCTTAGGAACCCAGTCAGCCATTTTAATCAGCCTCCATCTTCTGTTTGATGCTGTCTATTGCAGCCTCGATAGCGTCATCGATGTGCTTTCCCTTCAGCCTGTCCTCATCGGGGAGGACATCTTCGCTGTGGGGCACCTCGAGTCCGGCATCAGTCATTCCAGCGACTGTGGCGAAGAGGACTCCGCCGTGCTGGACCTTCTGCATACCGATGTCGAGTACTGCATATTCGATGCCTTCTTTGATTGCTCTCTTTCCGGCAAGGTATCCGACCAGGTATGCTGCGGGGATCGATGAGCAGGAGTACTCCCAGCCCATTGCCTTAAGCTCCTTTGTGGTGGCCGATGCGATGACCTTGTCTCCCTCCATCGCAAAGTCTGCGAACTGGACGGAAATGTTCTTGTTGGATCTCCTGACGACGGCCCTGGTCTCTCTTGCTGTGAGGAGCTTCTTACGGGCATAGTAGTCGGTACGGAGTTCTCTTCTTCTGCGGAATGCGACTTTGTATCTAGGTCCTGTTGCCATCAGATCTCCTCCTTGAGGTGTCCAGCAGCGATCATGTGCTGCTTAAGGTGCCTGCGGGACTTGAACATTCCTCCCTTGGCCTTCCTGTAGTAAAGCCTGTAGACGGAGGGTGTGATCTTGCCGTCGGCCCTCAGGGTCTTGAGCTCGTCACGGATGGGCCTGATTGTAGCCATCCAGCGCTCCTTGTCGCGGACACGAGCGTTAGCGGTTCCCTTCCTTGATCCGGGTCCCTTCCTCTTTCCGCTGGCCTTCTGTCCCTGTACGTATCTGATCCTTGCCTTGGATGTTCCGTTCTTGGCCTTCGCCTTGATGAGGCCGGATGCGATAGCTGTACGGATGTCAGCGCGTGTGATGCAGTCCTCGACCTCGTCGATCTTGTCGGGGTTGATCCAGACCCTGTTCTCACCGCACTTCAGGATTTCTGCTGCCATTCTTCTCTGGTTCTTCAGGTCTGCCATGGTCACACCATCCTGTTGAGGACCCTGATTCCGAGCTCGTCGGCCCTGTCCTCGATTGCCATTCTCTTCTTCGTTCCGACTGTTCCGCCGATACGTACCGCCTGCTTCTTGGGGTCGATGTTCTCGAGTCCCTCGACGTTGTAGACGAGCACCTCTTCGAATCCGGTAGGGTGAAGTCCCCTGACGGATGCGGGTCCGCGGAATCCGATGTCGACTATGGGTCCACGCCTCTTGAGCCTTCTCTTCATCTTGGAGTGAATTCCCTTGGGCTTCCTCCAGGTGGAGTCCTTGAACTTGGCGTATCTGAACCACTCCTGCCTCTTGAAAGCGGGCCTCCTTCCGGAGATGATTGCCCTCTTTGCCAGTGCATCGGCGGTCTCGGGGTCGATCTCGGCCTTCTTCTTGACGACGTATTCGGCCTCTGCCTCTACGACGACGGCTTCGTCGGCTTCCTTCTTGGGAGCATCCTTCTTTGCGGGTGCCTCTCCGTTGAGCTGGTCCTTCCAGGCCGCTACGGTCTTAGGTCCGACTCCGGAGAGCGTCTTGATGACAGTCTTGATCTGCTCATCATCGTTGATGGCCGCCTTGAGCTCCTCGACGGTCGTGATGCCGATGGAGTTGAGCTCCTCGATGTTGTTGTCCTTCAGACCCTGAAGGTCCTTGAAATCATTAACGGTCATTGTTTCACCTTGTGTGATTTGGCGACGATGTAGATACCGTCCTCGAAGACCCTCTTGTCGAAGCCTCCCCTCTGGGTGGCTTTCTCAAGGTTGGCCGCTGTCTGTCCGCATGCCTCGATGTCGATTCCCTCTACGGTGACATCCTGGCCTGAGATTTTGACTGTGCATCCTCCTACGATGTTGGCGTAGCGGGGTGCGTGTCCTCCCATGTAGTTGTTGATCTCAACGCGGTCGCCTTTGACTGCAACTCTCATCGGGAAGTGAGAGAACACGATCTTCAGGTCGTACTTGAATCCCTCTGTGACACCCTTCACCATGTTCTTGATGTGGGCGACGAAGGTTCCGACCATGGCCTTGTCCTTAACTCTGGGGTACAGGCAGCTGACGCTGACTTCTCCCTCTCCGACGGCAATCTGGATGTTAGGGTACGCGAAGTTTCTGCTTAATTCTCCCTTAGGTCCTTTGACCTTCATCATGCCTGCATCGTATGTTACAGACACTCCACCGGGGATAGCGATGGTGCTTTCGATTTTCCCTGCAATTGTCATCTTTATTCCTCAGTACACATAGGCTAACAGTTTTCCACCGATGCCGAGCTCTTTGGCACGGTCCTGGGTGATCACACCGGCGGTGGTCGTCATGATCAGGAGTCCGAAGTCCTGTGCGGGCAAGAACCTTGCCTCGAACTTCTCGACCTCTGTGACCTTGACAGAGTACCTGGGTTTGATTACACCACAGTCGTTGATCGCTCCATCGAGCATGACGTGGAATTTGCCTGCCTTTCCATCCTCGACGTACTCGAACTGGCTGATGTAACCGTAGTCCTGCATAACCTTCAGCACGCGGCCGATGAGCTTTGACGAGGGCTCGATTGTACAGTCTGCCTTTCCGTTTACGGATGCATTCTTTATTACGCACATTGCGTCATTAAGTGGATCGCTCTGCATTTCTGACACCTCACGAATACTTCTTGAAACCGAGCTCTGGGGCCATGTCCCTGAAGCACTGGCGGCACAGATGCATTCCGTATCTCCTGATGATTCCTCTGCGGCGTCC
>SUSV01000011.1 GCA_015063245.1 Thermoplasmata archaeon | reverse complement strand
GGCCTGGATTCGTGTCTCAGAATCCAACTCTGGGCTCCCTCTCTCAAGGCCCATACCCGTCGTAGGCTAGGGGGTACCTTACACCCACTACTACCTGATAGGCCGCAGAGCGATCCTAAAGCGCCGGAACTTTGAACCATGACTCATTCCAGATGCCATGATCTATGGGGTATTATCCTCAATTTCCCGAGATTATCCCCCACTTTAGGGCACGTTCTCCACGTGTTACTGAGCAGTCCGCCGAGTCCATTACGACTCTCGACTCGCATGTCTTAATCGAAATCCTATAGCGGTGGCCGCCGGCAGGATCAACCGGAGTCAAATCATTGACTTATTTCGTCTCTGATGGATGAAATTGAAACTGGCAGTTTACCATGTTTCACCGCTGTCCCGTTGAACGGCACACTCTTGTTCGAATATCCCGTCTAACGGAACATTCGTAGCATCGAACGTCAGAATTCATGAGAGCACGATAGGATGGTGTTTCCCTATCGGAGATCATGATTCTCCATGATTGCGGTCGTCATCGGACCGCGCAAATCCCTGTATATTGACCAAGTATATAAGCCTATCAGATAGGCCTTCCGAGTCAATAACACGGATCGCAACTGACCGTGGACTTCAACTCTGGGAGTCGAGTTCACGTCGCATCGCGCAACCCCGTGTAATCCGATGGAGTATATAAGAATTCCGATAGGAGTTCTTTCCACCAAATTATGGGGGCTGATCTCATTCGCAAATCCCCTGGTGGCACCACTGGATGGTGTCCCGCTTCATTGCGCAACCCCCCGTACTTTACACTAATATTAAAAGGTTGAGATTAGCCGATTTCTTGCCAGAATCGCTGCTATAAAACACCGGATCCGGGCCTTTTTTCCATTGCCTTTCTACAATAATCAAAGATTATATTATTACCTATAATAGAAAGGAGAGGAAAACCTCTAATCCAAACCTT
The DNA here is from genome assembly GCA_015063245.1 of Thermoplasmata archaeon. Lineage (GTDB taxonomy): Archaea > Thermoplasmatota > Thermoplasmata > Methanomassiliicoccales > Methanomethylophilaceae > Methanoprimaticola. The sequence goes on along the minus strand of SUSV01000011.1, from coordinate 43,223 downwards.
TATTATCGTTATCTCGTTCAAGGAATTGAAGTGGAGGTGGCCCAGCCCGGTAAGGCGCCAGCCTGCTAAGCTAGTGTCATATTTGACTCGTGGGTTCAAATCCCATCCTCCACGCCAGCTTCTTCCTCGATTTCGCTGTTGTTTTATCCTACCCCTGCATACACGACTCCAATCGGAGATTGATATGAGCAGCTTCATGTTGAAGGTCACCTACCATCATTTCAGAAGGAAGAAGAGGATGACGGCCGACGAGGCCGAGGATGCCATCCAGGAAATGCTCAGGGCAGGCCCTGAACCCTTCAAGGCACCTCCGAATTTCATGAAGCACAGGAGGGTGGACTCCGATCTCGGATCCGTGTTCTATCTCAACGAGGACACCTCTGCGGACTACACGATATTCTACATCCACGGCGGATCGTACATACACGATTTCTCGATCTTCCACTGGCGCTTCATCAGGGACATCATCAAAAGGACCGATGCGACGGTTATCGCGCCGGCATACAAGCTGATGCCGTTCGGGAGCTACAGGGATGCGTTCAACCTCATACTCCCCCTGTACCGCACATATCTGAAGGAGAATCCCGGAAGGAAGATCATACTCATGGGCGATTCAGCCGGAGGAGGTCTCGCAGTATCGCTTGCCGAGGAGATGAAGATGCTCGGAATCAGGCTGCCTGACGAGATGATCCTCCTATCCCCGTGGGTGGACATGACCATGGAGAATCCCGATCAGCAGGAGTATCAGGAAAGGGACCCTTGGCTCTACATTGCGAACCTCAGCATCTATCAGAAGCACTGGGCCGAGGGACTGGACCTTCATGACTATCACGTGAGCCCCACCTTCGGCGACCTTTCAGGGATATCCAATACGACCGTGTTCCTGGGGACGGAGGAGCTCCTCCATCCGGACATCGTCAGGTTCTATGAGAAGCTGGACAAGGATGGGAACAACGAGCTGATCATCGGCGAGGGCATGATACATGTGTACCCGCTGCTTCCCATCCCCGAGGCAAGGCCGGCTGATGAGATCATCTATAAGAGGATCATGAGATGACCCTGTGCCCGGAATCCGGCCATCGTCGAAGAATGCCGTCTGCCTGTGATTCGTCACTCACCTTGTTTTTAAATATCTACAATCCGAGACGCGACCATGGCCGCGCTCACGCTGACGTACCACCATGGGAAGTACCTGTTCCGCAACAGGGTCGTCCTCTCCGTGACCATCGATGGATCGGAACCGTCCGAGCTGAGGGACGGGGAGAGCGTCACGGTCGATTTGGAAACCGGCCGCCATGACATCCTCCTCAAGGCGTTCCATTGCAAGAAGAGGGTGGAGCTGGAACTGACCGGCGACGACTCAGTCTACGTTACATGGGATTACATCAGCGGAGGGCTCACTTTGACCGATGGGCCTTTCGACAGATACACCTCCGATAGGAGGGTGTGGCTGATACTGGTTCCGCTGTTCCTGACCGCGATCCCGCTGTTCTTTATACAGGCCATGTACACCGAGGGCAGCGTCGACGAGATCGCATTGGTCATATCCCGCACCGTGTTCATCTGCACCGCCATCCTGTGTCTGACGCTGATCTTCTACATCCGCTCGAGAACCATCGTCAGAGTAAGTGATTAAGTACGGTACTTCCGATTACGGTCCATGAAATTCCTATTGATCACTGATCTGCACCAGCACCGTTCTGCTATCGATTGGATCAATGAAGAGATCGAAGAGTACAAGGTGGACTTCGTCATTCACCTGGGCGACGTCACGGACATGGGAACGGCGGATGATGCCGCCGACCTCCTGTCGAAGATTAAGTCCAAGGTCTATGTCATCCCCGGGAACTGCGACCCCAGGGACATGCCCGGAAGGATCGGCGGTGTCGCGACCGACATGCATGGCAAGAGGATCTCCATCGACGGATACGACCTCGTCGGATTCGGAGGAGGGAACAGGAGCCCGTTCGGAACACCCTTCGAGCTCGAGGACGATGAGATCTACGACGGTCTGAAAGCTGTCGCGACAGAGAAGATGATCCTGATGACGCACGCACCCTCGTACGGCATCCTGGACGAGATCCCCGGAGGCATCCATGTGGGATGCCCCACCATCAAGAAGATCGTGGACGAGTACCATCCCATACTGGCCATGTCCGGTCACATCCATGAGGCCATCGGATGCAAGGTCATAGACGGGACCACTTTCGTGAACCCCGGACCTGCGAAGGACGGATACAGCACAGTAGTCACAATTACCGACGGAAAAGTCGACGTGAACATGCTCCGCCACAGGGGCCTCTGAAAACAATCCACCCCATATCGGTCATCGCAGCTCGTAGGCCATGACCGATGTGGGACCATACTGATACTGGTTCTCCCCGACCTTTTTGAAACCGTACCGCTCGTAGAGGGAGACGGCCGCGGCATTGTTGGGATTCACTTCGAGTATCGCGCGAACACAGCCTTTGCTCCTGCCGTAATCTGCGAGATAATCGAGGCTTTCCATAGCGATGTGCCTGTGACGGAAATCCGGGGCAACATACAGCTTGCTGATCACCAGATCATCCCCTTCCTTGCCTGCGGAGATCAGACCTGCCTTCCTGCCATCGATGATGATGTATGCGAAGAAGTGCCCTGCGGCCATGTCCCTGCGGACCTTTGCAGGACCGACCCAATCATCGAAGATGATTTCCGCACGCTCGCGTCCGCCGGGGATTATGGGGGCATATGTATCCACCCATATCGGATGGATGTAGTCCGACATGGATTCGGCTTCCTCCGGGGACACCATTCTGAATTCCATCGCCATGGAATCAACTATAAACAGTAAAAATACGTCGGTGCCGCATCCATAGGATTTGAGCCGCACGCCCGATTCTTGGCAACTTTTAAATAGAGTACTATAATAGAGGGGTCGATTACTATGGCACTTTGGCAGGGTAAATCCAACAGAAAGCCCACTGGAGGCAGACTCGTCCCCAGTCAGGGAAAGAGGAAATTCGAGATCAGCAGAGAGAAGCAGTTCACCAGGCTTGGAGGACAGAGTCTCAAGCAGTATCGCGGAATGGGCGGAAGTGTCAAGGTTGGTATGCTCAGCACAGAGTACGCAAATGTCATGGACAAGAAGACCAACAAGGTCACAAAGGCAAAGATCCTGACAGTTAAATCAAATCCCTCGGATCCCAACTACGTTCAGCGTAACATCATGAACAAGGGAGCCACCATCTCCACAGAGATCGGAGATGCAATCATCACATCCAGGCCTGGCCAGGATGGAGCAGTTAACGCAGTGCTCATTGAGTAATCACATTGACACAAACCTCTTACTTACTCCTCTGGAGTAAGGTCACTTTCTTTTTGAACCATTCAACAAAACCCTTATTAGTACATCTTCGATGCATCATCCATGACTTACGATCCGGACGTTGCAATAACCCTTTGGCCAGAGTATTTCGATATCAATCTGACAAGGGCACAGGGCAGGAGGCTTCCCAAGAACCTCTGCGTTGCCAATCCGAATCTCGATTTCATCGCCAAGGGCGCGATGATGCTGGACCTCGAATACGAGATCCTGGAGGACATGTCCTATCCCAAGTTCCCCCGTGCGAAGCACGGATGCGTGCGCGTCGAGAGGACCGACATGTCCAAGACGGAGCTTCTTCCGAAGATCGCAGAAGTCCTTGTAAAGAACCAGAGCAGGTGATCGGATGATTTCAGGATTAGATTCAAGAGTCATTGATGCTAACTCAGAAGCCTTGGGAATACCTGTCGCGACCCTTATGGACAATGCAGGGAAGGCAGTATCAAAATTCCTCAAGGATTACTTCCCCGATTCACGCATCCTGTTCGTATGCGGACCCGGGAACAACGGCGGGGACGGCTTCGCCGCAGCGCTCCTGATGAATCCGGACATGGTCACGGTAGCTCTGCTCAGAAGATCCAACAACATCCATTCGGAGATAGCCAGGGAGAGATACTCCAAGCTGGAGTGCAGGGTCGAGGATTATGATTCGTCGCTCCTTAACAACGTCGATGTCATCGTCGACTGCGCCCTGGGAACCGGTGTCAGGGGAAAGATCAAGGACCCTTACAGGTCATTCATCCTGGAGGCCAATGCCTCGGGACTGCCCATCGTGTCCGTGGATGTCCCCTCGGGACTAGGATCGGACGTCACCATCGTCCCCGAGACCACCATCACATTCCACGATGTCAAAGTGGGAATGAACAACGACAACTGCGGCAACATCCTTGTAGCGGATGTCGGTGTGCCGGTGGATGCGATGAAGTTCATCGGACCCGGGGATGTCCTCAGGTACCCCGTACCTGACGAGAACAGCCACAAGGGAGAGAACGGAAGGCTGATGATCATCGCAGGAGGGCCCTACTTCGGTGCACCCACGATGTGCTCCATGTCCGCACTCCGCACAGGAGCGGACATCGTGAGGCTCTACACCCCTTCCAACGTCGCTACCGCCATATCCACCTACTGCCCGGTGCTCATGATCACCCCTCTTCCGGGAGACCATCTAACATCCGAATCCGTGGATATGCTGCTCTCTGAGTCGCTCAACTACAATGCGGTCCTGATCGGCCCCGGAATCGGGAAGGATCCCGATACGATGCTCGCCGTCAAGGAGTTCGTCAGGAAATGCAAGATCCCGATGGTCATCGATGCGGATGCGCTCACGGCCATCACGGGAATGGAGATCCTCACCCCCACGGTGCTTACGCCCCACAAGGGTGAGTTCCGCAAACTCGACCCGGAGTATACCGGGCCTGAGGCGCTCGCCAGAGAGATGAATGTCGTGCTCCTCCTGAAGGGTCAGGTCGACACCATCACCGACGGTAATGCGACCAGATACAACAGGTCAGGCAACCCTGCCATGACCGGAGCAGGTACCGGGGATGTTCTCTCGGGATCCGTCGCAGCGCTCCTGTCCAAGGGACTCAGTCCGATGGAAGCAGCGGCTCTGGGAGCATTCCTCACCGGAAGGGCCGGAGAGTATGCCTTCAAGGACAAGTCGTACGGACTCATCGCGACCGACGTCATCGATGAGATCCCCCATGTTCTCAGGGACAACCTGGAGTGAAGATGGATCTTCAGCCGGTCTACGGCATACCCGCACTGAAAGCGGGGAACAGTCTTGTCATAGCGGATCTGCACATAGGGGTGGAATCACATCTCAGATCCAAGGGATTCCATCTCACATCGCATACCGAGGATATGCATCAGGCGATATTGGATGCCGCTGACGAGGACATCAACAGACTGGTCGTCATCGGCGATGTGAAGGATTCAGTCCCCGGCTCCACCAAGCAGGAGTACAGGGAGATCCCCGATTTCTTCGAGAGCCTCTTCGAACGCTTCGATATGATCGATGTCGTTCGCGGCAATCACGATACCATGATAGAGGAGTTCCTTCCGTCAAAGGTGAGGATACGCCCAGCGTCTGGTATCAAGATCGAGGACGTGGGCCTTGTTCACGGCCATACATGGCCGTCAGAGGAGGTCATGGCCTGCGATACGCTCGTCATGGCCCACAACCACCCTGCGGTCATGTTCCGCGACGGAGTGGGAAGGCAGATGACCGAGCCCTGCTGGTTCAGGGGCGAGTTCGGCAAGACCGAGGATCCCAGATATCCTGCGCTGCCGAAGAACTTCATCGTGGTGCCGGCATTCAACAGGATGCTCGGAGGCTCCCCGGTCAACGTCATCGGGGAGGAGATGCTCGGCCCTATCCTCAACAGCGACCTTCTCGACCTTGACAACGCCAGCCTTTACCTTCTCGACGGCATCTGTCTCGGCAAACGTTCCAACAATATGATCAAGGGACGCGAGAACAACAGGTTCAATCAAGACCCTAAGACACGCGCGAAGTACAGCTGAGCGCGTATCGTTTTTTCAAATAATTACAAAATTAAAGGGTGGGGAGGGTTTCCCCTCCCGCGGTTTTAGACTCAGTTGCGAGTGATGGTGTCGTAGACGGATCCGTCAGCGTTCTTGATGACCGCTGTCAGAGGCATCTGACCGGGCAGGCTGTGGGTTGCACAGGAGTTGCAGGGGTCGTATGCCCTGAATGCCATCTCAACCATGTTCAGGAGACCAGGGGAGACCTCGAAGTTGTGGATGAGTCCCTTGGCGACCTTTGCAACGTCCATACAGATGGGTCCGTTGTTGTTGGTTGTTCCGACGACCAGGTTACAGGATGTCACGATTCCGTTCTCGTCGCAGGTGTAGTCGTGTGTGAGTGTTCCTCTGGGAGCCTCGACACATCCGACACCGCGTCCGCCGGGTGTGATGTCCTTCTGCTTGATGTCACCGTTCGTGAGATCGGGGTTCTTTGCGTCCTCGAGACACTTCTCTGCGCAGCAGATCAGCTCGATGATCCTTGCCCAGTGTGTCGCAAGGGTGAACTGGCAGGGTCCGTTGACTCCTGCGTCCTTGAGGATTCCCCTGTATCTCTCGAGCTCCTGCTGAGCGATGGGTGTGGGCATCTCCTTTGCGACGTTGAGCCTGGAAAGGGGTGATGCTCTGTACAGACCGCTGTCGGGTCCGTCGACGAGTCCCTTGTATCCGGGTTTCAGGAGGTAGGGGAACTTCTCGTAGGACCAGGGCTCGATTGCCTCTCCGATGTTGTCGAGGTAATCGTAGGGGTCGTACATGCAGTGGTCGTTGCCCTTCTGGTCGACGACCTTGACCTTTCCGTCGTGGACTTCGAACTGTCCCTTCTCGTTGACGAGTCCCATGTGGTAGGTCTCGTGGTAGTAGAGGTCGGGGTTGAGGACGATGTCCATGTAATCCTTGTTTGCAAGGACGACGTCGTTGAAGACTGTCATGGAGGTCTTGGCGAACTCGAGCATGTGCTCGGCGTAGCCGATGATCTCCTTCTGCTCCTCCTTGCTGATGGCCTTGGAGACTCCACCGGGAACTCCCATCACGGGGTGAGTGGGCTTTCCTCCGATGATAGCCTGGATCAGCTGGGCCTCCTTCCTTGCCTTGAGGACTTCTCCTCCGAGCTCGAGACCGACACGGCCTACGACTCCGAGGACGTTCCTCTCTGCAGCGGGTGCTGCAGGTCCGCAGACGAAGTCGGGTGCGGCGAGGGCGTAGAAGTGAGCGATGTGACTGTGCACGAAGTGTGCCTGGTAGAACAGATCCCTGATGAGGAATGCTGTGTCTGTGGGCTTCGTGTTGAAACATCCGTCGATCGCCTTGGTGGATGCGAGGTGGTGTGCACCGGGGCACACTCCGCACAGCCTTGCGGTGATCTGGTTGAGCTCTGTGACCTTCCTTCCGATACAGAATCTCTCGAATCCCCTGAGCTCGGGAACCTGCCAGTATGCGTTCGTAACGTCTCCCTTGTCATCAAGGAAGATCTCGATCTTTCCGTGTCCCTCGAGACGTGTGATAGGATCGACTGTCACCCTGTTTCCGGTGACCTTCTGCTTGTCATCCCAAATGATTGGTCCTGCCATTTCACTGACCTCCTTCTACAACTGCTTTCTTGATCAAGGACTTACCGAGAGTGAATGCGTAGAAGTATCCAAGGGGATCCTTGACTTCTGACATGATCTTGATGATCTCATCCTCTCCGATGATTCCATCGTCCTCACGGATGGGGAACATTGAAGCGATTGCGGTGAAGACACTGGCTCCGTGCTCCTGAACATCTGCTGTGGGTCCGTAGCATCCGCGGCAGGGCTGGCCTACCTTGGTACACCTTGCACCGCATCCTCCTACGGTCGCGGGTCCGAGGCACAGGATTCCCTGGTCCATCAGACATACGTCAGGCTTGACGTCGATCTCGTAGGGCTCGTAGATGTGCGAAATTCTAAGATTCTCTTTGTGCCTGGGGCACTCCTCACAGAGGGTCTTTGTTGTGACTCCGACCTCCGTTCCCTTGGGCGGGAGGGGTACTCCGTTGTATGCGAAGTCGGCAACTGCCTTGAGCAGCTGGCTGATCGACTCCTGGAGAGGGGGGCATCCAGGGATGTAGTAGTCCACGTCGACGACCTGGTCCAGTGTCCTGACTGTGTCGTAGAGCACGGGCAGCGTGAGCTCTCCCTCGGGGACCGTTGTGCTGGTCTGGGGGATGACGGGTGCATCGCTGTGGTATGTGCTCTGGAAGTTCGCGGATGTGGGGGTCTTGGTGTAGACGTAGTCCAGGATCTCCTTGGACTCTCCGGGAACGAGGTTCGCCAGTGCGGGGCTTCCTCCGAAGCATGCGCAGGTTCCGTATGCGACAACGACCTTGGACTTCTGCCTGAGCAGCTTGACCATGTGTTCGTTCTCTGAGTTCCTGATTGCTCCTGAGATGAGGGAGACGAGGATCTCGCCGTCCTCCATTGCCTCGATGTCCTTCTCCTTTCCGTCGGCTGCGATAGGCCACATAACGATGTCTGCCATGTCACCGATGGTGAGGATCCTCTCGTTGGTATCGAGAATCGAGACGTCGCATCCTCCGCAGGCTGCTGCCCAGTAGATGGCGAGCTTGAATTTTCCTCCTGGAGGCGCTCCGGGGAGAAGCTCTCCGAGGTCTGCGGCCTGGAGACCGATCTGCTCGACCTCGCCTGCAGGTGCTGCGGCGGGCGCTGCTGCCTTCTTGTCTGCAGCGGCTGCCTTGTTGTCTGCGGGTGCTGCCTTCTCCTTCTTGTCCTTCTTCTTGAATAACTTATCAAAGAATCCCATATCAGTTAGCCTCCTTCTTGAGAGGTGTGGGTCCGAGCTCCTTGATGGTCTCAACGAAGTTCACGACCGTTGTCTGGAATTTCTCTCCCTCTGAAGCGGAAACCCACTCGAGTTTGAGTCTCTTGGGGTCGAATCCGTACTGCTCGAGGATCATCCTGAGGAGTGCGATTCTTCTCCTGGCCCTGTAGTTACCGCCGATGTAGTGGCAGTCTGCAGGGTGACATCCGAGGACCATGACTCCGTCCGCTCCCTTTGAGAACGCCCTGAGGACGAACTCGGGGTCGACACGTGCTGAGCACATTGTCCTGATGATACGGAAGTTGGTAGGCATCTGCAGCCTAGCAACTCCTGCTCCGTCTGCACCGGCGTATGAACACCAGTTGCAGCAGAATGTTACAATCCTTGGTTCAAAGTCTGCCATTCACTGACCTCCTACGGGGAAATCGAGACATGCGTCGATCTCGGCGCAGATCTGCTTGTTCCTGAATCCTCTCTGCTCCATCGCTCCGGCGGGACAGGATGCTACACAGCTTCCGCATCCCTTACAGAGTCCAGCGTTGACGAAGCTCTTGAATGCTCCGTTGGGCTGCTCGACGAGTGAGATTGCGTTGTAATCACAGCATCCTACGCAGACACCGCATCCGTCACAGCGGGCGGGGTTGGATGTTGCGACGATACCCTCGGATACGTACTTTGACTTGGAGATGACTGTCAGCATCCTGGAAGCTGCTCCGGAAGCCTGGGCGATACACTCGTCCATGAACTTGGGCCAGTGTGCTGCTCCTGCTACGTAAACTCCCTCGGTTGCGAAGTCGACGGGCCTGAGCTTCTGGTGTGCCTCGAAGTAGAATCCATCCTTGGAGATGGGGACCTTGACCATCTTGGCGAGCTCTTCCTTCTCCTCCCTGAGAGGTGCGATACCGGTTGCGAGGACGAGTGTGTCGACGGGGACCTCGAGCTCTTCGCCGAGTGTTGCGTCGTATGCCTTGACGACGTTTCCGTCGTATGCGGGCAGCTCGTTCTCAACGGGGTACCTGAAGAACCTGACTCCTGCCTGGCATGCCTTGAGGTAGAGCTCCTCGCGGTATCCGTATGTCCTGATGTCCTTGTGGATGATGGTGACATTGGCTGTGGGGTCCTTCATCTTGATCTTGATCGCGTTCCTGAGCATGGATGCGCAGCAGACACGTGAACAGTAGTGTACCTTGTCGTTCCTGGATCCGATACAGCTGATGAATGCGACGTCCTTGCCGTTGAAGCTGCCGTCCTCGATCTTCTTCTCGAGGTCGATCTGCGTGACGACCTTTGCGTCCTTTCCGTAGTTGTACTCGGTGGGCTGGTACTGGGCTGCTCCGACTGCGAAGAGAACTGCTCCGATGGGGGCCTTTGTTCCGTCGCTGAGCTGGAGCTCGAAGTTACCCTTGAATCCGGGGATGTCCTTGACGGTGACTCCGGTGTGGACGGTGATGAGCTTCTCATCGTTGACCTTCTTGATGAGGTCTGCGAGGTAATCTGCGACTGCGACTCCGTCTTCCTTGAAGTTGAAGTTGCGTGCGAATCCTCCGAGCTCCTTCTCCCTCTCCACGATGTGGACGGGGTATCCCTGAGCTGCGATGTCCAGTGCGGCGTTCATTCCGGTGATACCTCCACCGATGACTGCTGCCGCCTGTGTGACGGGAATCTCTGAACCCTCGAGAGGCTCGAGCAGGCATGCCTTTGCGATAGCCATCCTGAGAAGGTCCTTTGCCTTTGCGGTGGCTTCCTCGTGGGCGTGCATGTGAATCCATGAGCACTGGTCACGGATGTTTGCCATGTTGAACAGGTACTTGTTGAGTCCTCCATTCCTGCATGCCTCCCTGAAGAGGGGCTCGTGTGTCCTGGGTGTACAGGATGCGACGACGACCCTGTTGAGGTCGTTCTCCTGGATTGCCTTGGAGATTGCCTCGAGGCAGTCCTGTGCGCATGCGTACTGTGACTCTGTGGACATGACGACTCCGGGGAGTGTCTTCGCGTACTCTGCGACTGCGGGGACGTCGACCACTGATCCGATGTTGATACCGCAGTGGCAGACCCATACTCCGACCCTGGGCTCCTTGCCCTCGACATCCTTCTCTGCGGGGTAGACCTTGGGAGCGCAGGGCTCGAAGTCCTTGCCGACGATCCACGCTCCGGCCTTTGCGGATGATCCGCATGCCTCTGCGACGGATGTGGGGATGTCCTTGGGTGCTGCGAAGGCTCCGGTAACGAAGATTCCGGGCCTGGTTGTCTCGAGGGGGTGGAAGACTGTAGTCTTACAGAATCCGTACTCGTTGAGCTCGATTCCGAGTGTCTTGGCGAACTCCTCTGCTCCGTCGGGAGGTGTGAGTCCGATGGACAGGACGGCCATGTCGAACTCCTCGGAGACTCCGTCGTTCTTGTCATCGGTGTAGTTGATGATGAGCTTCTTTGTTACGGGGTCCTCCTCGATGTTGGAGACACGTGCACCGCGGTGCATGTTGATTCCGTACTCTTTCTGTCCGCGCTCGATGTAGGCCTCGAACTCCTTTCCGTAGGACCTGATATCCATGAAGAAGATGTCCTCCTGGACGTCTCCGTGCTCCTTGGTGATCATTGCCTGCTTGGTTGCGTACATACAGCAGACAGATGAACAGTACTTCTTCCAGCCCTTCTTCTGGGACCTGGATCCGCAGCACTGGATGTATGCGATCTTCTTGGGGGCCTCTCCGTTGGAGGGGCAGACGATGTGTCCCCTGTGAGGTCCGGATGCGCACATGATCCTCTCGTACTCGATTGCGGTGACGACGTTCTGGAACCTGCCGTATCCGTACTCGGTTGCGACGTTTGCGTCCCAAACCTTGAATCCGGTCGCGGCGATGATGGATCCGACATCGAGTGTGATAAGCTCGTCCTTGTCATCGTAGTGGATTGCTCCCTTACCGCATGCCTTGAAACAGTTACCGCACTTGTCCTTGGTGAGTTTCATACAAACTGTTGAATCGATAACAGCGACCCTGGGCACAGCCTGTGCATGGGGGATGTAGATCGCTTTTCTGTTGGTGAGTCCGAACTCGTACTTGTCCGGGATGTTCTTGACAGGACACTTTGCCATACAGTCTCCACAGCCGGTACACTCCTTGGGGTTTACGTACCTGGCCTTCTTGAGGACGGTGACCTTGAAGTTTCCTGCCTCACCCTCGACCTTCTGGACCTCGTGGTAGGTCAGAACATCGATGTTGGGGTGTCCGTTACAATCCGCCATCTTAGGCGAGAGGATACAAGCGGAACAGTCGTTCGTAGGGAATGTCTTGTCGAGACGGCACATGATTCCACCGATTGTGGGGTCTTTCTCCACAAGGTAGACGTGAATGTCCCTGTCTGCAAGATCAAGCGACGCCTGAATACCTGCAATTCCTCCTCCGATAACCAATGCTGATTTTGTCAAACCATTGCCTCCGTTTTAGGAATGATAAGAGGATGGAATCACAGTATATTAATGGAGATTAAACAAACGTTTTATACTAATAAGGTCTTTGCTAACGGCCGTAAGTTTTAGATTTTTAGTTAAATCATAAATGCGAAATTTTTTGCTCCGAATTCACATAGCCAGCATATTTTTTTCTATGATTGATTTCTGTAATCCTTTACAATAATGCAACTATTTTTTTAGTAGATTTTCAAAATTTAATTCGTATTTTGACGAAGTAAAATTCCATGTACTTTTTTAACAGTGTTAAATATAACTTTAAATACTATTAATTTTGCTCAAAATTGATGCCATTTTAGGTCTGGCTATCAGAATCGCGTTGGATGTATTATTAATCCACAAAAATGCCTAAAATAATTTTGGAATGCCTTAAAATTTTGCACAAAATAAGCCCCATCTGCCAAATCTCCGGGAGCAGACCAAAAGATGTTAAGTGAGGATTTCCTACGGCAGTCCATGGTGGTAAAATCGGTCCGCGGAAGAAGGCGCTACATCGTCTTCACCGTACCCGCTGATGCAGGCAGGAACGAAGTCTTGGATGCATTGTCCGAACTCGCTGCTGAGATGCCCGATCTCCGTGTGATCACGAGCTTCGGAGGCAAAGCGGTAGTCCGCTGCAGCCCGGACGAGATCGAAGCGGTCAGGGCGGCCATGTCGGGTGCATTCCCCGGATCGGAGTCGCTGATAACCTCGGGAACCCTCAGAAAGGTCAGGGAAACCTATCCTGAGCTGAAGGTTCCCCAGAAAAAGAAACGCTGATGCATACAATCTATTCATTCCCTTTTTATAATACTTTAAGGATGCACTCGCGTAAAGATTAGGAGCAGCGATTATGCAACCCGGACAAATGGCCTATGACAGGGGGATCACAGTTTTCTCCCCTGACGGAAGACTTTTCCAAGTAGAATACGCCCGCGAGGCTGTCAAGAAAGGTTCGACCACAATCGGACTTAAGTACAAGGGCGGAGTGGCATTGATCGTGGACAAGAGGTCCATGAGCAAGCTTCTCGAGCCAAAATCCACAGAGAAGATCCACGACATCGATGATTACATCGGATGCGCGACATCTGGACTCGTGGCCGATGCCAGGGTCCTCGTCGACCAGGCGAGGCACGACGCACAGGTCCACAGGGTCAACTACGGCGAGAACATCTCCGTCGAGATGCTCGTCAAGAAGGTCTGCGACTACAAGCAGCAGTTCACACAGTACGGCGGAGCACGTCCCTTCGGAACAGCCCTGCTCGTTGCGGGAACCGACGATCTCGGAGTACACCTCTTCGAGACGGACCCCTCGGGAGCGCTCGTCTCATACAAGGCCACCGGAATCGGAAGCGGACGTGCGGCGGTCATGGACCTCTTCGAGAAGGAATACAAGGACAACATGACCTTCAACGCGGCCATGAAGCTCGGACTGAAGGCCCTGGAGGCCGCGATCGAGGACACACCCAACCCTGAGTGCATCGAGATCGGGGTCGCCGAGGTCGGAAAGAAGTTCAGGAGACTGGACGAGAACGAGATCAAGGCCCTGCTCAAGAAAGAGAAGAAGAAGGCCGAAGAGACTGCCTGAGGCAGAGCGACATGGTCAGCCTTGACGACGCGATAACTGCAAAGCTCGAAAGCCACGGAGAGACTTTCGAGATCCTCCTGGACCCCAAGGTCTTCGACCTGATCAAGCAGGGGAAGACGTTCGACATAGTCGAATACATGGCGGTAGAGGATGTTTTCAAGAACGCTAGCAAGGGAACCAAGCCTGCCGAGGACAAGGTCAAAGAGGCCTTCGGAACGGATGACATCGGCGAGATCGCAAGGAAGATCGTCGAGAAGGGCGAGATACAGATCACTGCGGAGCAGCGCAAGGAGATGCTTGAGGCCAAGAAGCAGCAGATCATCACATACATCGCCGTGAACGCCATCAACCCCCAGACGCACACACCACATCCCCCTCTGAGGATACAGCTCGCTCTGGAGGAGGCAAAATTCCATGTGGACCCCTTCAAGCCGCTGGACAAGGAGATCGAGGAGGCCATGAAACTGCTCAGGCCCCTGCTCCCCATCAGGTTCGAGAAATCCCACATAGCGATCAAACTGAACGGATCGGACTACGGACGCTGCTTCGACGACCTCATCAGCTACGGCATCGTCGAGAAGGAGGAGTGGACCGCCGACGGATCGTGGATAGGCGTCATGGAGATACCTGCCGGAGTCATCACGGACCTCACGGACAAGCTGAAGCACAAGACGAAGGGCACAGCCAACGTGAAATTGATTAATTGACATTCGCGAGAGTGATAAAATGGAGAAAAGAAACACCAGACAGACACGTGAGTTGGTCGTTCCCGGTGACATCCTCGATGGAACGGGGATGAGGCCCGGAGAGAACGCATACGTGCTGGACGGTAAAGTACGCGCCAGCGTTATGGGGGTAAGGAACGTCTTCCAGAACACTGTCGGAGTCATCCCCCTCAGGGGAGGATACATGCCAACCTCCGGAGACACGGTCTTCGGTGTCATCGTGGACATCGGACCCTCCAACTGGTTGGTCGATATAGGTGCACCATACCCTGCACCTTTGCATGTGAGCGAGGTACCCTGGAAGGTAGAGTTCGGAGACACTTCGAAATACCTGACCATCGGCAACGTGGTCCTCATCAAGGTCCTTTCCGTGGACGAGAGCAAGAAGATCTCTGTCACCATGAAGGACTCGGGACTCAGGAAGATCGAGGGCGGAAGGCTCGTCAAGATCTCACACACCAAGGTCTCGAGGGTCATCGGTAAGAGCGGTTCCATGATCTCGATGCTGAAGAACATGACCGACTGCCGCATCACCGTCGGACAGAACGGAATGATCTGGGTAGACGGAGAGGATGCGAACGCCGATGTCGCCATCGAGGCGATCGAGATGATCGAGAACCAGGCGCAGAGCGGAAACCTCACAGACAGGATTAAAGAATTTATCGAGAAGAAAATCCCTCAGGATGAAGAAGAATACGACGAGGGGGACGAGTGACCATGAGCGGACACACTGATATGGTTTTAGTTGATGAGAACGGCCTCAGGATCGACGGAAGGACCGCCGAGCAGCACAGGCCCTTCAAGGTTGAGGCAGGAGTCCTCAACAATGCGGACGGATCCGCATACGTAGAGATTGGAAAGAACAAGGTCCTGGCGGCAGTCTACGGACCCAGGGAGTGCCACCCCAGGCACCTGCAGAACCCCACGAAGGCTATCGTGCAGTGCAAGTACAACATGCAGTCCTTCTCCGTCAGCGACAGGAAGAGGCCCGGACCGGACAGAAGGTCCATCGAGATCTCGAAGATCATCTCCGAGGCCCTCGAGAAGGTCGTCCTCACAGAGCTCTACCCCCGCGCATCCATCGATGTCTACATCGAGATCCTCCAGGCCAACGCCGGAACCAGGTGCGCAGGACTCACAGCGGCATCCGTCGCACTGGCCGACGCGGGAATCCCCATGAGGGACATCGTCCCCGCACTCGCGGCAGGAAAGGCCGACGGACACGTCCTCCTGGACCTGAACAAGGAAGAGGACAACTACGGACAGGCCGACGTCCCCATCGCAATCATCCCCTCCACGGACGAGATCGTCCTCCTCCAGATGGACGGTAACATGACCCGTGAGGAGTTCGACCACGGAATCGAGATGGCGGTCGCAGGCTGCCACGAGCTCTACGAGCTCCAGAAGGACGCTCTCAAGAGACGCTACTCCAAGAAGGCAGAGGAGGGATCCGAATGACCGAGATAATGTCAGAGATCAAAAGGGACCACATGCTCAAGCTGATCGCAGAGGGCAAGAGGCTGGACGGACGCGGAATCACCGACGTCCGCAAGATCCAGGTCGAGACCAACGTCATCGAGTCCGCCGACGGATCGGCGAGGCTCAAGATGGGAAAGACCGAGGTAATCGCCGGAGTCAAGATCATCCCCGGAACACCGTTCCCCGACACCCCCAACATCGGAGTGCTCACAACCGGAGCGGAGCTCATCCCCATGGCCCACCCCACATTCGAGTCCGGACCTCCGGGAGAGGACGCCATCGAGCTCGCACGTGTCGTGGACCGCGGTATCCGTGAGTCCGGAATGGTCGATGTCGAAGCGCTGTGCATCACCCCCGGAGAGGAGGTCTGGATGTGCTTCGTGGACATCTACGCGCTGGATTACGACGGCAACCTCTTCGATGCGGCCAACCTCGCAGCTGTCTGCGCGCTGAAGTCCGCAACGATCCCCGGAGAGCAGTACGGCAAGGGAGAGAACAAACCCCTGCCGATCACATGCACCCCCATATCGATTACAGAATGCAAAGTAGGTAATACTTTAATAGTAGACCCTAATTTCGACGAAGAACAGATTTCAACCGCCCGTCTGACGGTCACGACCGACGACAATGGCAACTTCAGGGCCATGCAGAAGGGCGGATGCGGATCCATCACACTTGATGAACTCAGCCTCTGTCTCGACAGAGCTGTAGAGAAGGGTGCCGAGATCAGGAAAATCATCGGGTGAAAACTATGTCAAAGAGAACAGAGAAAGCAGGAAGTTCCGGAAGGTTCGGAGCAAGGTACGGAGTCATCGTACGCAACAGGATCAAGACCATCGAGGCCCAGCAGAAGGGAAAGCACGAGTGCCCCGTCTGCCACCACATGTCCGTCAAGAGGGTCAGCTCCGGCATCTGGTATTGCAAGCACTGCGACACAAAGTTCGCAGCAACAGCATACAGCCCCAACGCCAAGAAGGAACTGTCACAGGTTTCAGAGCAGTGAATTACGCTGAAAGGTGATTACAATGAGCACGGAAGAATACAGATGTGCCAAGTGTAACGAGCCACACAGTATCAACTCACTCGGTCTCCAGTGCGAGAAGTGCGGATACAAGATCTTCCTTAAAGACAGGCCTGTCGATAAGAAGGTCTACAAATCCGACTGATATGATCGAAGCCGAACTCAGGCTGACAGGTACCGTGGCCAAGGTCGCGGTACCTACCATATCCCCCGAGGCGGGGCGCGAGCTGCCCCGTACCGAGACCAGGATCGAGTCGGATACCGATGGCGCGGTGATACACATCAGGGCCACCGATACGACTGCCATGAGAGCGGCGATCAACTCGTATCTGGAATGCATACGGGTAATCGAAGACATAGACAATCTAACCAAGGTGAGAACATGAACGGAATGAGCCCCCAGCTCCAGAACCAGATCACCCAGTTCCAGCAGGTCCAGCAGCAGCTCCAGAACGTCACATCCCAGAGGATGCAGATGGACGCCAACAGGCGCGAGCTCGTGAAGACCAAGGAGGAGCTGGACAAGAGCACCGGTGCCGTCTACAGGACATCCGGGGCCTTCATGATCAAGGTCGAAGACATGGATTCCCTCAAAGCAGACCTCGAAGAGTCGATCGAGACGCTCGAGGTCAGGATCGGAAGCCTCGAGCGCCAGGAAGCCTCCCTCAAGGAGAAGTACACAGCGCTCCAGGAGACCATCAACAGGGCCATGGGAGCACCTGCACAGTCGGAATAAACGGATTCCATATTCTCCCCGGGGCGCCCGGCGCCTCGGGACACATTTTCCACATCACGTACCGCATCATCTACGACGCGGACGATTCACCTGACGGACCTCTTATTATAACACGATTGCAATCCTCCCGTCATGGTAGATGCGCTCGTCCTGAAGGACGTGAGGAAGTCGTACGGACAGAGGGAAGCTGTGCACGGCGTATCGCTGACCGTCAGGGAAGGCGAGGTGTTCGGACTCATCGGGCACAACGGGGCCGGCAAGACCACGATGCTGAGGATGATATCCACCATCCTCACCATCACATCCGGCACCATCGAGGTGTACGGCAAGGACGTCGCAAAGGAGCCCGACGAGGTCAGGCAACTGATCAGCTACCTGCCGGAGGACGCCGGTGCATACAAGGACATGACCGGCCGCAGATACCTCACATTCATAGCCAATTTCTTCAGATCCGGCAAGGAGAGGGATGCGATGGTCCAGAAGGGCATCGACATCGCCGACCTGGGCGACAGGATCGATTCCAGGATAGACACGTACAGCAAGGGGATGATGCGCAGGCTCCTCATCGCCAGGGCGATAATGACATCGCCCAAGCTCGCGATCCTCGACGAGGTAACATCCGGCCTGGATGTGATAAACGCTTACGAAATCAGGGAGATCATCCGCCAGATAGCCGATAGCGGCGTCACCATCATCATGTCATCCCACAACATGTTCGAGGTGGACATGGTGTGCGACAGGGTCGGGATGGTCGATCAGGGCAACCTCATCGACGTCGGGACACCTGACGAACTGAAACGGAAATACGGTAAGAGCACCCTCGAAGAGGTGTTCGTGACGGCGGTGAAAGGAGCATGAGCGACCTCACCAACATCATCAGGAAGGAGGTCAAGGAGCTCCTCTCGCCGGGTTCCGTCATCTCCGTCGTCGTGATGGTCATACTCTTTGCATGCATCGGGAACCTCATAAGCGACGAGGTCGAGAAGAGCATCGAGATGCCGGTGGTCTGCGTGGCCAACTGGGAAGGGCAGGAGATAACGACCGAATACGGCAGCTGGAACGCTTACGATGCCCTGATCGACATCTATGTCGATTCGGATATGACTCTGGATGAGGCCAAGAAATACGTCATCTCGATCGAAGGGAGCGCCGATGATGAGGACACCCTTCTGAAGGAGATGGAGAAGGCCGATGCCAGCTTCGCCCTGGTCCTAAGCGATGAGTTCGCAAGCGATATCGCCGGAGAGAAGCGGGCTACCATCTATCAGTACCACATCTACATGCCTTCGGGAATGATCTCGGGGACGGTATCATCCTCGGTATCATCCTTCATGATCGACAAGCTCAACGACAGCCTGTCCACAGTGCTCCTCGGGCCCGATAAGGCGGAGGCCAAGTTCCTGACCACGCCGATCGAGAAGGGCAACACACGCACGTTCATCAATGGCGATGCATATGGGGACGTCACGCCCGCTGACATCTCCAACGCCTTATCCAACCAGACCATGCTCATCCCGATAATCATCATGATCATCATCATGATGGTCGGAAGCATCGTCATCAGCTCCATGGGCTCGGAGAAGGAGAACAAGACCCTGGAGACCCTGCT
Organism: Thermoplasmata archaeon; assembly: GCA_015063245.1. GTDB lineage: Archaea > Thermoplasmatota > Thermoplasmata > Methanomassiliicoccales > Methanomethylophilaceae > Methanoprimaticola. The sequence goes on along the minus strand of SUSV01000011.1, from coordinate 23,910 downwards.
GACGCTGCCTATCAAGAGGACCACCATAGTGACCGGTAAGATCATCGCCGCGGCGGTGATAGGATTGCTGTTCGGATTGGCGTACATGGTGGGCATGAGGCTCTACATCGGATCGCTGACCAGCATGGCCGATACCTCGAACATCAACCTCGAGGACTACGGGCTGCAGCTCACGCTTGCCGATTACGGTCTGATCACGCTCTCGATGTTCCTCGCAATCGCATGCGCACTGGGCATCTGCATGATTCTGGGCGCCTTCGCGAAGAACTACAGGTCCGCACAGACCATGACCATGCCGCTGAGCATCCTGGCGATGATACCCATGTTCATCACCATGTTCTCGGGGTGGTACGGGTCGAACCTCCTGATCAAGGTCCTGCTGTTCGTCATACCCTTCAGCCACCCCATGATGGCCATGGAGGCCCTGCTGAACGATGACATCACGCTTGTCCTGAGCGGAATCGCCTACATGGCGCTCTTCGCCGTAGCTTCGATCTTCATCACCGTCAGGCTCTACAAGTCCGACCTCCTGGTGACCGGACTCAGCCAGAACAAGTACATGTCCAAGCTGAAGCTCGGCAAGCGCAGGCAGGAGGAGTGAAACGGGGCCCGACCCCCTGTTTTTTATCCGATACGGCTATCACCTGGCATGCTCAGGAGCATAGCAGAGAAACTGAAGGGGAAGAACAAGGTCATCCTCGTCCACGGCAACGCCGATATGGATGCCATCGGATCCGCCTACGCCATCAAGAGGGCATTCCCCAACGCAGACATCTATGCTCCCAACGGGGTCGACCGCGTGAGCAGGCTGGTCATGGAGAAGATGGACATCGCCGTTCTGGATTCCTGCGACATATCCTCATACGAGCAGGTCGTCATAGTCGATACATCCTCCCCCGAGCAGCTTGAGGGGGATTTCGAGATCCCCGACGATGCGATAGTCATCGACCACCACATGTCCACCGGCAAGTGGGACAGATTCCAATTCTACTGCGACGACTCCAAGACATCATGCTGCGAGGTCATCAAGCAGATCCTCGACGAGAACGGGATCCCTATCGACCGCGACATGGCGCTGATGCTTATTGGCGGCATGATCACCGACAGCGGTCACTTCCAGTTCGCCAAGGCGGATATGCTCTCGGACTTCGCCGACCTCATGAGGAGATGCGACATCAACATGGATGAGGCGTACAACCTCACCGTGGCCGAGATCAGCATCTCGGAGAAGATAGCCATGCTCAAGGCAATCGAGAGGACGAAGTTCGAGCGTGTGGGGAACCTGATCGTAGCGACCTCCTACGGAGGCAGTTTCGAGGCATCCTCGTGCAGGGCCATCATGGCCGCGGGAGCTGATGTCGTATTCGTGGGATCCCAGAGGGATGAGGAGTTCCGCCTCAGTGCCAGGGCCACTCAGGAAGCAGTCCGTAAAGGCGTCCATCTCGGGGACATTATGAAAGGCATCGGCGTCGAGACCATGAACGACGGCGGCGGGCACGGAGGTGCTGCAGGGCTGTCGGGGATCGGAGATGTCGAGGCCATGCTCCACATCTGCATGATGAGAACGATGGAGGTCTTCAGAGAGATAAAGTCCAAAGACCTCCTTGAAAGGCAATGAGTTTCTTCACCTGAGCTTGGTGAGTCCTTCGAGCACCTTCTGGAGGGCCTCGCGGTTCTCAGGGTGCTTCGCGAAGTATTCCGCAACGGGCTCGAGCGTCTTCGCCATTCCGTCGGTGACTCCGGTCTTCAGGTCGAAGGGCGAGAGCTTTCCGCCGAAGTATGCCTCCTCGAGCTCCTCGTAGCTGTTGTATGTGACCGGTCCGCCGTACTTGTCGGGACGGTCGACGAACAGGCTTCCGTTCCTGGGGATGATGATGTACTTGCAGAGCATGAGTACGGGGTTGATCTCCTCGTTCCCCTCCGCGTCCAGCCTGTCTGCCGGGCAGTAGGCCTTCTTCATCTTCTTCGCGATGGCTTCCCTGTCGTCGTGGATCGTGATGTTGCCTTCCGGCTTGCTCTTGGACATCTTCGACTCGATGGGGTCCATCCTGTTGCCTCCCTTGAGTCCGGGGAGCAGGGGCGTGTGCAGTGCCACGGGCTTCTTCCATCCCAGCTTGTCTGCCGCATCCCTTGCGAGCATGTGCGCCCTCCTCTGATCGATTCCGGCGTATGCGACGTCGCAGTTCAGGAAGAAGATGTCGGTTGCCTGGAGGATGGGGTACAGTACCTTCGAGGCGTCGACCTCGGCCTCATCCTCGGACCTTCCCATGATCGTCATGGCCCTCTTGACCCTTGACAGGGATGTGACCTTCGCGACCTTGATGACCTTCTCCCAGTACTCGATCTCCGAGCACAGGTCGCTGGCGTACTTGAACTCCACCTTGTCCTCGGGAACCCCGAGTGCGATGAAGCAGTCCTGCATGTATCTGGCGCAGACCCTGATGTTGTCGATGTTACCGCCGAGCTTGTCATTGATGTATGCATGCCAGTCGGCCCAGAAGATGGTGACCTTGAAACCTGCATCGCAGAGGTCCCTGATCTTCTGCGCGACGAGTACCCAACCGAGGTGAACTGTTCCCGACGGCTCGAATCCGATATATGCCGTGGGCTCCTCTTTCTCTGCGAGAAGGGTGCGGAGTTCCTCTTCGGTCACGAGTTCTTCGGTGTTCCTTGTTACCAAGGCTAGTCTCTCGTCAACATTCATTGTATCGAGTGTCGCAACGCGAGTCTTATATTAATATTGAATGCGCGCGTCCGTGCTGGTCATCGAGGCGGAGTCAATTGAACTGCAATCGTCCGCTTTAAATCCGCAATGCGTTAGATTGACGGCATGGAGCCTCTGCTGATCGCCGTATGCATAGCGTTCTCGCTGATGGGATGCCTGGTAGGGTTCTTCACAGGACTGATACCGGGGATCCATGTGAACACCCTAGCGGCCCTGATGATGATATTCTACTCGGTCATCGAGCTCCATCTGACCGGATACATCCCCGCGGAATACATCCCGGTGGCGGTGTGCTGCATCATAATGTCAGCCTCGGTTGTTCATTCCTTCGTGGACTTCGTCCCGTCGGTATACGTCGGAGCGCCCGACGGAGAGGACTGCCTGTCGATACTCCCCGGCCACAGGCTCCTGCTCAAGGGAGAGGGGATGAAGGCCGTTCGCGCTGCGGCCATCGGGAGCCTCATAGGATGCTCGGCCGCGATACTGCTGGCTATTCCGATCCAATACATCATGCTGTCCGGTCTCTCGGACAGGTTGGATGTGATCACGAAGTACGTTCTGCTTGCAGTCATCGTCATCCTGATGATGAACGAGCACAGGAGCGGCAATCTGTTCTGGGGGATGATCTGCCTCCTGCTGTCGGGCGCTCTCGGATACATGGTGATGGAGCTGCCGATACCATCCTACGGGGTATTCGGCAGCGGGACCCTCCTGATGCCGATGCTCGCAGGGCTGTTCGGGATACCCGTCATGCTGAGCTCCACACAGGACAATCCGCTGCCTATGCAGACAGACAGAGTGAAGGACCCGACAGGATTCGTCCCCGGACTCAAAGGAGTGCTCATGGGGTCGGTCGCAGGCTGGTTCCCCGGGATCACATCGACCGTCGGTGCGACGGTCTCCGCCACTTTCATGTCGGAGAAATCCCCCGAGAGGTTCATATCGACCGTAGCATCCATCGGGACCGTCACCACCGTCCTGTCTTTGGTCACCCTATCCGTGTCAGGAGGGGGAAGATCGGGAACCGTCATCGTGATCGGCTACATCCTCGGCGATTCCATCAGGGGTCTGATGACCTCGCCGTTCCTGATGATGCTCCTTTCCGCCGCAGTGGCTTCGTTGGTCGGATACATGCTGACAATAATGGCCGGGAAGTCGCTGTCGGGGCTGCTCTCCAGGGTCAGCCAGAAGGTCATGAACAGGACGGTCGTCGTGTTCATGGTCATTTTGACATTCCTCACCACCGGCACGTGGGGGCTGGTGATCCTTGTGATCGCCACCCTCATCGGCTTCATACCGGTGGTCAACGGCAGCAACAAGACCTCTCTCTGCGGCTGCCTCATAATGCCCGTGATGCTCATGTAAACCGTATATATCCCGAGGGGTTGGGAGCGAAGTATGAAGCTGACGAAGGGGGAGACATTAGCGCTGATCGCGATGGCATTCGGCGTCTTCATGGACGGTCTGGACGCCAGCATCGTCAGCATCGCCCTCCCTTCCATCGCTGAATCCCTCGGCACGGACACCAGCCAGATCGCATGGGTCACCATCATGTACTTCATGATGATAGCCGGTCTGATGCTGACCTTCGGCAGGATAGCTGATTCCGGCCATATCAAGAAGATCTACATCCTCGGATTCGCCATATTCTCGTTATCATCGCTCGCATGCGGACTCTCCCAGGACCTCATGACACTGGTGGCCGCCAGGGCCGTTCAGGGAATCGGCGCTGCGATGATCGGATCCGTCGCACCCATGATCTGCGTCAAGTTCCTGCCGGCTAGCAAGCTGGGGATCGCCATGAGCGTCCTCATCCTCGGAGGCTCGATCGGGTTCGGCTCCGGACCTGCTCTCGGAGGGATTATCGTGGATATCGCGTCATGGCATTGGGCATTCTTCATCAACGTCCCCATAGGGGCCCTCGCGATATTGTTCGCGATGAAGGCGCTCCCCAAGGATGCTCCGGGAGAGAGATCGAAACTGGACCTCCTCGGCTGCTCCCTCCTCTTCCTAGCTGTGATATTCGGTGTGTATGTGCTCGAGATGTTCTCGGATCCCGACCAGACGCAGATATGCATCGCCATGGGCGTAGGGATGGTCGCCGCCCTCATGCTATTCGTAGTTGCCGAGAAGAGAGCCAGACATCCTATTCTCAATGTATCGATGTTCAGGGATTGGAGGTTCGATTCGTCCATGGTGTGCTACCTGATCCTCAACATAGGATACATGGGACTGAGCTATCTCCTGCCCTTCTACATAACGAAGGAGCTCAGGCTGAACTACACCTCGGCAGGGCTCATCATGCTCATCCCCAGCGCAGTGGCCATAGTACTCAGCCTCCCTTCGGGGATATATGCGGACAGTCACGGAAGGCGCGGGCTGTCCATCCTGAGCACATCGTGCATGCTGTTCGCCTCGATAGGCTACTTCCTGCTCACCCCCGACATGGGATGGCTGCCGTTCATCCCGATAGGCATCCTCGGAGGCGTCGTATGGGGGGTATGCGGAGCATCGGTCACCGCCCGCATCATAGATCTGGCACCTGAGAAGGAGCGCGGCATGGCGGCATCGATATCCAACTTCCTGTATTACGTCGGAGGCTCCATCGGTACAGCGCTGTTCGCCTCTCTGATAACTTACGGCTCGGACTCGTTCGGGATACCCGTCGAGGACCTTGCCGCCGAGGCGTTCATGGACGGATACACGTTCTCCATGCTATGGGCAATAGGCATATCCGTCATCGCGGTGTTCACCGCCTGGATCATCAACGAGAAGAGGATCAGGACCTCTTGAGCTCCGCCTTCTGCATGAATCTGGCTGAATCCACGATGAACCTCTCGTGGGTCCCGGAACCGACATCGCCTACGGAATCATACACCCTGACCTTGAAGACCAGCCTTCTCCTGTCGATCTCCACCAGCTCCGTCTCGCATACGACGGTCATCCCGATGGGCGTGGCTGCTGAATGCGCGATATCCAGGTGCGTCCCCACAGAGGAGGATCCAATCTCCAGATATGGCATGATGCTCTCGGATGCTGTCTTCTCGATCAGTGCGATCATGGCAGGCGTAGCGAAAACCGGAAGGTCCCCGCTCCCCATGGAGGAGGCTAGCTTTTCATCATCTACGACCACGGACTGAGCACCTTTGATTCCGATTTCCAACATGTTCTCCACAACAATCTTTACTAATAATAATTAGATACCTCGGAACATGGGATTGGAAGAGCAGCTCTACGAGGAACTATACGAACTGAGGGAACGCCTCAGGGAGGAGGCGCAGCGGTCCACCGGAAGGGTGCCGAACGTTTGCTCCGATGACGCCCTCAGGGAGATCGCTCAGCGCGTTCCCACCAAGATCGAGGACTTCATCGCGATAGTCGGAATAGGACAGAGGTTCCTGGAAGTGTACGGCGAGGATTTCCTGAAGATCACCAAGAAATATGCCGTCACGGCGGCGAAGGGATCCGATCTGGAGAGCGAGACGGCTAAGACGCTCAGGGAACTCGAGAAGAAACTTATCAACATCAGCAGGGGGAACCGCCTGCTGTATCAGGGGAAGATATCGGCGAAGAACACCTTCGACCTCATGAGGCTCCCCGACCTTGACCCGCTGGGACTGATATTCGGCAGCAAGAGGGTGTTGAGGCTCTGCGACATAGCGGCGAGCAAGGACGACGAGAAGGTCTACAAGCATCTCAACCAGATCATCCGTGAGGTCAACAGGGGACTGAGGGAGAAGGGACAGTACGACCTGTACATGGCATACCCGTTCGTCCAGGGGAAGATGCCCAACGACGATTTCGATATCCGTGCCCCACTTGCATTGTTCCCGGTCACCCTGGAGAAGGATGCCCGCACGATCACGCTCACATACGACTCGTCACGCGATGCGATGTACAACAACACGCTCATCCTCGCCTACATCAAGGCCACGGGACAGAACAGACCCCTCCCCAACAACATCCTGGAGGACTTCGAGGAGGAGGATTTCATCGAGAACCTCCTGAACTTCTTCGAGATGAACGGCATCACGATCAAGTGCGAGAACCGCGACCCGACGGAGTTCGAGGATTACAAGGCCGGCCAGTTCCCGGACTATCCTCCTGGGGAGATGGAGCTCGTCCCGAACATCGTGCTCGGCAAGTACCCTATGTACTCCAGCTCCATCCAGAGGGATTTCGACGCCATCCTGGCGGGGAAGGAGATCAACGGCATCCTCACGGATCTGGTCGAGAATCTGGACAAGACGGACTTCTTGTCAGACAAACCGGAGCCCCTGAGCTTCCTGGACCTGAAGAAGAAGGGATTGGAGGCATCGGAGAAGGACCTCGTCTACATCAACTCGCTGAACAGCGCCCAGGAGAACATCCTGACGGCCATCGACAAACAGGACGAGATCGTCGTCCAAGGGCCCCCCGGAACAGGCAAGTCGCAGGTCATCACCGGACTCATCACCTCCGCCGTGGTCAAGGGCAAGACGGTCCTGATGGTGTCCGAGAAGAAGACCGCCCTTGATGTCGTATACTCGCGTCTGGGCAATCTGGCGAAATACTGCCTGCTCATCGACGACGTCGGTAACAAGGACCTGTTCTACAACCAGCTGGACCATATGCTCTCCGCAGGCGTCCCCAAGAAGGGTACCGACCTGGAGCCCATATCGAAGAGCATCGATGACGATGTCAGGATACTGAGCAACATCGCCAACGTCATGTACACGCCAGATTCGTTCGGTGTCGCCCCGTACAAGCTGTACGGCATGGAGAGGATCGACCTCACCAACGAGAAGCAGTTCTCGGAGTACAAGGTGATGAAGGACAACATCAACCGCAGGCTGATGGACCTCCCCTACCGCAGCGTCACCGAGCTCCACAGGATGTTCGGCGACATCGCCATGATGAGGAACTTCAACTCCTACAGGTCGATGGTATCCGACAACCCATGGCTGACCAAGGTCAGGACGGACCTGTCCGAATACGACGTGGGATCCATGAAAGCCGACCTGATGGACATCGAGATGCAGATGAAGGAGTTCAACTCCAAGGGTTTCGTCAGCAGGCTGTTCTCCAAGGGCAAGGTCACCCGCGAGACCACGAAGATGATAGACAGGTACTTCTTCGACTACAACCAGTACATCACCCATGTCGTGATGGACGACCCGCAGCAGATAATCAGGGGGCTGGACGACTACGAGGAGTTCGCCTCCCTCTCCACCGTGTACAACAAGCTGAACGACGACGAGAAGCTGTACGGGGACAACGTCCTCATGATCTCGGACAAGACCAGCATGGACTTCATCCAGAGCAACGACCGCATCTACAACTGGATGCTCAACGAGCACCTCCTGATGTTCGATGCCGCCCATAAGGACATCATGCAGCAGATATGGGACTTCGACAGCATCGTCCGCGACATCGACAGGAAGATGGAGCAGAAGCGCGAGCAGTGCAGGGACCGTGTGGAGGAGATCCTCCAGGAGAACCTCAGATACATCTCCGAATCCAAGAGGCGCGGGGACATCAACAGGATCATCGAATCCAAGAGGAAGTGGAACCTCAACAAGTTCATCAACCGCTACTCCTACGAGCTCTTCAAAGGGGTGCGCGTCTGGCTGCTGACCCCGGAGGTCGTGTCCGAGATCCTGCCGCTCGACATGGGCGTGTTCGACCTCCTGATCTTCGACGAGGCATCGCAGATGTACGTCGAGAAGGGGATACCATCGATCTACCGTGCCAAGAAGGTCATCGTGGCGGGGGACCACAAGCAGCTCCGTCCATCCAGCCTCGGAGTGGGTAGGATAGAATGGGACTCCGACGAGGACGATCTGGATGATGACATCTCGGGGGCGCTGGAGGAGGAATCCCTGCTGGACCTCGCAAGGGCCAGATACGATTCCATCATGCTGAACTTCCATTACAGGTCGAAGTACGAGGAGCTCATCGCATTCTCCAACTACGCATTCTACGGCGGACGCCTATACGTCTCACCGAACGTGGTGGAACCGGAGAGGCCCCCGATAGAGGTAATCAGGGTCGACGGTCTCTGGGAGAACAAGTCCAACAGGAAGGAGGCCGAGAAGGTCATCGAGCTCCTCAGGAGGACCCTCGACCAGAGGAAGAACAACGAGACCATCGGTATCATCACGTTCAACGCATCCCAGAGGGATCTGATCAACGACATGCTGGATGACAAATGCGATAGGGACACCGACTTCGCCAAGACCATCTCCGCCGAGATGAAGAGGTACGACAACGGAGAGGATGTCGGTCTGTTCATCAAGAACATCGAGGCGGTTCAGGGAGATGAGCGTGACATAATCATATTCTCGATTGGATACGCCAAGAACTCCGAAGGGAAGCTGATGCAGAGGTTCGGATGGCTGAACAACCGCGGAGGGGAGAACCGTCTGAACGTCGCCATATCCAGAGCGAAGAAGAAGATATACATTGTATCCTCGTTCGAGCCCAAGGACCTCCAGGTGGAGGAGAACAAGAACGAAGGGCCCCGCATCCTCAAGAAGTACCTGCAGTACGCAGATGCGATCAGCAACGGGGACAGGGAGCTGGCCGACGAGATCCTCCATTCCTTCGGCGACGAGCGCTGGACGGAGACTGAGGACTTCGACTCCGGACGCATAGCGGACAAGGTCTACAATGCCCTTATGAGGAAAGGGTACACGGTGGAGAGGAACGTCGGTATCGGAGGATATCAGATAGACCTCGCCGTGAAGCAGGATAACAAGTATATCCTTGGAATCGAATGTGACAGCAGACTCTATGAGATTTCGAGGTCCACAAGGGAGAGGGACTATCACAGACAGAAGTACCTTGAATCCAGAGGGTGGAGGATCCACAGGGTGTGGACGCCTGGCTTCTGGAAGAATCCCGACAAGGAGATATCGAGAATAATCGATGCGATCGAGAGGAAGTAACATGAAGACGACATTGAAGATCGAAGGAATGATGTGCGAAGGTTGCGTCAAGAGCGTCAAGGAGGCTCTTGAGATGGTCGACAAGGTGAAATCCGTCGATGTGAGCCTCAAGGCCAACAAGGCCGTCGTGGAGCACGACGGCGTATCGGACGATGCGCTCATCGCCGCTGTCGTGGACGCGGGATTCAGGGCATCCGTCAAGCACGGCCTGTTCTCATGAAGACGCGCGTATTCCGCATAGGCGGGATGTCATGCGCCGCCTGTTCCGGCAGGATAGAGAAGGCCATAGGCGCCATAGAGGGCGTGGGATCCGTATCCGCGAACTACGGCAACAACACCGCCACGGTGACCTACGACGATACCGTCGTATCGGAGCAGGACATCCGCAAGGCGGTCGATGCCGCCGGATACACGATGATAAGCGACGACCGCGAGGAGGCCGAGAAGCAGGAGGTCGACGCACTGAGGGTCCAGAGAAGGGACCTCGTCATCGCGCTCATATTCGTCATACCCCTGAGCATCATCGCCATGGGCCCGATGTTCGGGCTCGGCATGCCGTGGGACACGAAGACGGACTGCGTCATCCAGATACTCCTATTCGCCCCCATCCTCTACGCCGGCAGGAGATTCTACAGGAAGGGCTATCCGGCCCTGCTGTCCAAGAGCCCCACGATGGACTCGCTGGTGGCGCTGAGCACCACAGCATCGGTCCTGATGGGGCTGTATTACACATATTCCGCTTTCATGGGCGAGGACATCAACTCGCTCAGCTTCGATTCCGCCGGGATGATCATTTCGCTGGTCAGCGTCGGTAAGTACATCGAGGCCCGTTCGAAGCACAATACCAACGATTCCCTCCGCAGGCTCCTGTCGCTGGCACCGTCCACGGCCACGCTGCTGGTGGACGGGAAGGAGTGCCAGGTGGAGTCCTCGACGCTCATCGTAGGGGACATCGTCCTCATCCGCCCGGGGGAGTCCGTTCCCGCCGACGGGACGGTCATCGACGGCTCATCGGCCGTGGACGAATCCATGCTCACGGGAGAGTCCATACCTGTGGCTAAGACCGAGGGTTCCGTGGTCTACGGGGCCACCGTGAACGGCAGCGGGAGCCTCAAGGTAAGGATAGAGAAGACAGGTGACGAGACCGTCCTGTTCCAAATAGCCAGGATGATCGAGATGGCACAGGGGACCAAGGCCCCTGTCGCACATGTCGCGGACAAGGTCTCCGCGGTCTTCGTGCCCGCGGTCATACTCATCTCGGTCGCGAGCTTCGCGATCTGGATGATAGCGGGGATGGACCTCGAGTTCAGCCTGACGGTGGCGATCTCGGTCCTCGTCATATCATGCCCTTGCGCGCTCGGACTCGCCACACCCCTGGCGATCGTCGTCGGCACAGGCAACGGTTCGAGGCACGGGATACTGTTCAAGACCGCCGCATCCCTCGAGGCCGCGGCAAGGGTCGACACGGTCATCCTCGACAAGACCGGCACCATCACCCAGGGACATCCCGCCGTCACCAGCATCGTCACCGGTCTCGACGAGAGGAGGTTCATGTCCATAGTCGCCTCTGCCGAATATGATTCAGAGCACCCCGTGGCAAGGGCGATAGTCGATTACGCTCTCGATAACGGCATCCCGATACTCGACCACAAGGGGTTCGAGGCCGTCGTCGGCCAGGGGATCCGCTGCGAGGTCGAGGGGAGCGTCGTCCTGGTGGGCAACCGTGCCCTCATGGAAGGGAACGGCATCCCGTTCGGCAGCAGCCCGGGGATAATGGTGGCCATAGACGGCGCCCAGTCCGGCTCCATAGTCGTGTCCGATCCCCTGAGACCGGAGGCCGGGGATGCGATACAGGCCCTCAAAGGGATGGGCCTGGATGTGATGATGGTCACAGGCGACCGCAGGGATACGGCCGAATCCGTCGCACAGGAAGCAGGGATCGAGGAGGTCCTGGCCGAGACGAGACCGAAGGACAAGCTGGATGTGGTCAAGAAGCTCCAGGTGCAGCAGAAGCATGTGGCGATGACAGGAGATGGTATCAACGATGCACCCGCACTGACCCAATCCGACGTCGGTCTCGCGGTCGGCTCGGGAACGGACATCGCCATGGAATCCGCGGATGTTGTGCTCATGAACGACGATCTGAGGAACGTCCCTGCGGCCTTGGAGATCGGAAGGGCCACACTCAGGAACATCAAGCAGAACCTGTTCTTCGCATTGGTGTACAACGCGATATGCATCCCGATGGCGGCCGGACTGCCGGTGGTGTTCGGCTACGACGATCTGGTCATGATGATGCCCATGATAGCGGCGGCCGCGATGTCCTGCTCATCGATCTCTGTGGTATCGAACGCGGTGAGGATGAGAAGGTTCGAGCCTAGGTCGCTGTCCGAGTCTCGCTGACCTCACATCGAGGAGGCCGTTGTCGCGCTTCCAGACGATCTCGGACGACTCTATATTGATGGGCCTGCTGTGCATGGGGGAATCTATGGTCATGGACTCGTACTCCCCGCCCTCGCCCATGATGCTGATGCCGTACCTCTCGCGCAGCCTCTTCAGCTCATCTACCGCCTGACGGTCGATCTCCCTGCCGAGCCATTCCTGCCCGAGCCCTTCCGCGTAGCATCCGACGATGATCGCCCTGATGCCCGACTGGAGGAACGCCTCCATCACGAGATCCTGATCCTTCCTCCATAGAGGTGAGAACACCTTCAGACCGAGGTCGTGGCATACGAGGTTCATCCTGTCCCACTGGTAATCCGACCATACCGCGCCGGTGATGACGCCGTCGACATCCAGACCGTCCAGCGCCATTGCCAGCCCCTCCATGTCCCCTTCCTCGGTACCGGAGCTCCTCGCCGTGATAAGCTCCTTGCCCATGGCCTCCGCCATGAGGGGGACGACGCTGAGGTTCGGGGTGTGGAAGATCCATGAGGCCGAATCCTCCGGCATGATGTTCACGAGATACGGCACATCGTGCCCCATCTGCTCCTCGAGATAGAGCGAGAACGTCGAATCCTTTCCGCCGGAATACAGGGATGCTAGCCTCATCGATTGCTTAATGACCGAACCTCCAAAAATAACTTTTTTATTCGCGTGCGCATGCGGTTGTCAGAGGGACCCCATGAGCCTAGATGCGAACGCGATGAAGAAACTGGTTGCCGAGGAAGCTGTCAACAGATACGTCAAGGACGGTATGAAGGTAGGACTCGGTACCGGATCCACTGCCAAGTTCATGATCGAGAGGATCGGAGAGCTTGTCAGGCAGGGATACGACCTCACATGCACGGCGACATCCGTGCAGAGCGAGGAGCTCGCGAAGAGCCTGGGCATCAAAGTGGTGGACCTGGATGAGATCGACCACCTCGACATCACGATAGACGGTGCCGACGAGGTCGACCCCGGAATGCAGCTCATAAAAGGACTGGGAGGCGCGCTCCTCAGGGAGAAGATCGTGGCGGCCGCCACAGTGAAGGAGATCATCATCACCGATGAATCCAAGCTCGTGGAGAAGCTCGGCACCAAGGCTCCCCTCCCGGTGGAGGTCCTCCAGTTCGGACACGAGCACACCAAGTACGCCCTCGAGAGGCAGGGGTGCAAGGCGGAGCTCAGGATGAGGGATGGGAAGCCGTTCATCACCGACACGGGCAACTACATCTACGACTGCAGGTTCGAATCCATAGAGAAGCCGTTCTTCCTGGAATCCAGGATAGACATCATCCCCGGGGTGGTCGAGAACGGCCTGTTCCTCAACACAGCATACGACGTGCTGATCGCCAGGCCCGACGGCTCGGTGGAGAGCATGGCTGAGAAATTGGCCAGTAAAGAAGCATGAACCTATTTCTCACGCATATATTCGCGCGTGAGAGTACGTCATACTTTTTATATAAGTTCGATAATAGCACGTCCCGATTCAATTCAAGGTGAATACCATGAAAATGCCCAGAACAATCAAAAGATACTGCCCTACCTGCAAGGCCCACACCGAGCAAGAGGTGGAGAGGGTCAAGAAGAAGAAGGCAAGTGAGCTCAAATGGGGTCAGAGGAGATTCAGAAAGGTAACCGCTGGTTACGGAGGATTCCCCAGGCCTAAGCCCGAAGGAAGGGAGAAGCCCACCAAGAGGATCAACCTCAGGTACAGATGCACACAGTGCAAGAAGGCCAACATCTCCCCCTGCATCCGTGCAAAGAAATTCGAACTCACGGAGTGATCATCATGACCGGAGATTTCATCAAGATCAAATGTCCCGACTGCGACAACGAGCAGATCGCTTTCAAGAAGGCAGCGACCAAGGTCACCTGCCACGTCTGCGGTGCCACACTCATCGTCCCCAAGGGCGGAGTTGGAGACATCAAGGGCGAAATCATTGAGGTCGTCAACTGATGTCAAGGGTCAGGGGACTCCCCGAGAACGGTGAGCTCGTAGTCTGCACCGTCAAAAGCGTGAAGAACTTCGGAGCCTTCGTCACACTCGACGAGTACGACGACAGGGAAGGTTTCATTCACGTCAGGGATGTCGCCACTGGCTGGGTAAAGTACATCAGGGACTTCGTCAGAGAAGGCCAAAAAATCGTCTGCAAAGTTCTGGGCGTGGATTCAACCAAAGGTCACATCGACCTTTCTTTAAAATCAGTCAATGAACACCAGAAAAGGGAGAAGATCCAGCAGTGGAAGAACGAGAAGAAGGCAGAGAAGCTTCTCGAGATTGTCGCTGAAAGGATGAACATTGACGTCGACAAGGCCTACAAGCAGTTCGGAGAGGAGCTGCTTGAGGCCTACGAGACACTTTACAGTGCTTTTGAGTCTGCAGTCGCCTACCCCGAGGATTTCCTCGCGGACTTCGACGGCAAGTGGACAGATACTTTTATGGAAGTCGCCAAGGAGAACGTCGCCGCACCAATGGTGCAGATCGATGGCATCCTGGAGATGAGCTCCTCCGCACCTAACGGGATGGAGCTCGTCAAGAACGCCCTCATCGAGGGTCTCGCGGCTGCCGACGGAGCCTCAGTCGAGATCACATGCGTAGGATGTCCCAGATACAGGGTCGTCGTCAACGCTGCTGAATACAAAGAAGCTGAGGACATCATGAAGACCGTCACCAACACGGCCATCAGCTCACTCACTTCGAACAACGGTACGGCAGTACTGAAACGTGAGAGCAAATGAGATCAGAGATCCGTAAGTGCACCCAATGCGGCAAGTACACGTTATCGTCTGAGTGCAAGCTATGCGGATGCCCCACGGTATGTCCCATCCCCCCGAGGTATTCACCGGACGACCGCATGGGAGACTACCGCCGCAAGGCGATTCTAGAGGAGTATGGCGAGAATGGGAAGCTCAATCACCTATGACTGCAGACCCGAGTTCGAGAACCTGATATTCATCGAGGGCCTTCCCGGTGTAGGGAACGTAGGGAAGATCGCCGCCGATTTCATCAGCTACAAATTGAATTCCAAGAGGCTCGCATCCATCGTCAGCAGCGACCTCCCGGCACAGGTGTTCGTTGATGAGAACAGCTGCGTATACAGCGCTAACAACGAGCTGTGGTACGTCAAGGATGTCAACGGGCATGACATCATCTTCCTGGAAGGGGAGTTCCAAGGCCTGACCCCTCAGGGACAGTACGAGATCTGCAGGTACATCTTCGACAGGATAATCCAGTACGATCCCAAGATGATCATCACCCTCGGAGGATACGGGCTCGGAGAGGTCGTGGAGCACCCCCGCGTCATCGGTGCCGTGAACGATTCAAGACTCAAATCCGAGTTCGAGAAGGACGGGGTCACGTTCATCGCGGGAGAGCCTCAGGGCGGCATCGTAGGTGCGGCTGCATTGTTCCTCACCTTCGCCAACGAGTACGACATAGATGCGGCATGCCTCATGGGAGAGACATCCGGATTCATCGTGGATCACAAGAGTGCCAGCTGTGTCGTGGACGTGCTGTGCAGGTTCCTCGGTATCGAGCTCGATACGAGCGAGATGCAGGATGACATAAAGCAGGTGGAGCAGATCAATCAGGAGGTCCAGGCCATGGCCGAGACCAATCCCGAGGACCTGTCATACTTCCGCTGAAAAATGTTCATCATACCTCGATAACTTCAGCGGACGATGTTTTTTTATAATGCCTACGCATCCCCAAGTTTAAGTCCCCACTTAGCTCAGACTGGCTAGAGCGGCTGACTGTAGAGTGTTTTCGGGTAGAAACCGATACAGCCGCTGAAATCAGCAGGTCCCCTGTTCAAATCAGGGAGTGGGGACCATCCTTTTCCAGTACCCCTGATTTCGTGCAGAGTACCATTTCGGACTCTGTCTTGCAGAGTACCACCCGCAAAATCTCTCAAAATGAGGTCATGAGACCTCGCCTCAAAGATGTCCTACAGAGGGTCAAACGGATCGATCGCCGTACCGATTCCGGTGGAGCTTGGGTGCACGAGCCAGATGAACTCATAAGGGAACTTCTCACAGATCGTCAATCCATGGACGACCCTCATCTTCAAGCCGAGCTCCTTGATTGGATCGAATCCGAGGATCGCAACAAATTTCTCAATCTCGAAACAGGGGAGACCATCTATGCATTATCAGCAAAGAGAGGCAACAAGGTCTATGCCACCAGGAAGACCAAGAAGAGGGACCAAATCAAGATTGCGTTGGATGGTAAAGAATTCGACGTACCGGTAGACGGTTTCCGTGACCGTAGATGGACCAGATTGCTCTTGACAACCACCAACTTCGACAGAGGCCAGTATTCCAAAGAGGAGGCCTGGGCCGCATTGCGGTCCACCCCTACCGAGGGCATCGATTACACGTATAATGTCATGAACAATCTGAATGCCAACATCAGTAAGATATTCGGACCTCACGGCACCCTCACAGCGAAAGAGGCCCAGTCGTCAGGCTATCCCGCCCCTCACTGCATATATGTCCTTGATAGACCAGTTATGGTGAAGAGGCACATCGGTAAAGATGGAAAGGTAACCTGGAGACTATGCGACCCTCATATCCTGGATAGAGTCGGGAAAGGAATCAACATGAGGAAGCTCAGCAGGAAGGATTACCGCAATTCGATCCAGAAGAATCCTATCTGGAAACACGGCTTCATAGACTTCGAAGGAATCGTCAGGGATGAACGCTCCAAATCGGATAAGGACACCGTCTCCTATGCCTTCAAGTACCTGGTCAAATGCCTCACAGAGGACGGATACAGCAAGATCTCCGATCTTCCAGACATCGCATCCGTCAAGGACAAGGGCATCCGCACGATGCTCTTCACCCATCTAGGGAACAAATGCTTCCGCACCAGGGACATATCGTTCGGAAAGGGGTTCAAGGACCGTTTGGGCATACTGCCCGAAGAAGGATCTTCCAGAGATACTGTTTGGAAACGCGTCAGGACAGTTACCGACAGCGAATACAACTTCATACAGGCATATGATGAAGCTGCCACGATAGCCAGATTCAGGAGTGTCATGGCCTCCCAAGGGGGTGCAGGGAAGTGATACCTATGCGCTTCCGTATGTTCTTATCAGCTGCCATCCACAATCTCTTCAGTTACAGCTTCCAAGGTCTGGGATTTATCTATGACGCCACCGTGATAGGGATCCTACGCATCTCCATGGATCTCTCGGAGATGGTCTACACCTTCTTATTCAGTCATTATGGTGAATTCAAGGATAAGGCACAGGACAAAAGGTCCCGTACCACGTATATCCGTGATGGGTATGGAAGAAGGTACAAGAAGGTCTCTCCCTCCTCTATGAAATATGATCCGGCCCGTTACAGGCCGTATGTGAAACGTTACTACAAATGATTCTCTGACAGCATCATACTGTCATCCCAATAGTATGTGCCAGGCCGGGCGGAAGGCATGCCCCCGTTGCCCCTCGAGGCAGGGGGCGCCGACGTCCCGGACGGCACGTATGGCGGCGGGCGCACGCGTAGCGGGCCGTAGGCCGCCCGCCGAGTTGAGCCCCAGCCCCGTAGGTGCTCCGTAGGGGATGTGGGCGAAACCTGACATTCGCGTTGCCGAGCGCCGCGAAGGCAACGGGAATGGAAAGCATACGACCCGGACGAGCGTAGCTCGGACGGGGAAGTATGCCGACTTGATAGAGATAACCTGAGTTAAAACTTGACAATAGCGATAGCAAAATGATGAAAAGTTTAGCGAAGGTTCTCAAGATTGAAGATTTCGAATACGACCTTTCAACCAGAGTTAAAACCATTTTCCTGATTGTTGGGCCTTTTTTCTAACATTTCCTTTATTGTATCTTTGAATTCCAACAGACAACTTGATCTGACATAATAACCTATATTTGTGGGATTTTTACCTTTTATACGATAATTAGATTTTGTTGGTACGTCCTCAACAATCAATTCTCCTGTAACATCCTCAAGTATGGTCGCATATTGAATACCCATGAGGTACAATCTGTCTCTGTACTCGATTATGCCTTTTTGTTTACTCATCCCACTATCGCGAATAAAGATGGGTGAACCTGATGATCCAGGTAATGCTGCAATGTCAATGAGGCCTATATCATCTCCTTCAAAACCTATAGCAGGATGTGTTGAGGTGTATCCATGTCTGAATAATGGATAGTTATGAACACTATCCCATAGTCCAATAGGATATCCCACCATTACAATTTCTTCAACTGAAGATAAATTGTTCAACGTGTCTTGATTCGGTATTAAGTCCTCACCTATGGCGATATAGTTGACCTTTTTTCCAGTTTGCTTGTGTGCTTTCTCAACTATGTTGCTGAAAAAGGTAAAACACAAATCTTTACTCGAATGAAAATACCAATCACATTCTGCAGTAACTTTACAATTATCCTCATTTCCATTTTCATCCGTTAAGTGCAATATAACAGTAATTGTGTTTTTTTCCTTATGCTCAACAACATGTTTGTTAGTAATCAATAATGGGATAATTGTATTCTTGACATTGATTGTAAAAATGAATCCTGTACCTGTACCCCCTCCACAATAGATCTTTAATGTTGAATAAAGCATCTGATTAAAGGCTAAATTAGGATTAATTTGATTTTTCATCCGGATTCCCCATTGTTTATCTTAATCAGAGTCTTTCCACATTTTTCAATTATTGGAACAACCAAGGCATTCCCCATCGTGAAATACCTCTGGCGCTGCGACATGCCTGTATCAGTCCAATTGTCAGGAAATCCATTCAGACGTTCACACTCAACGGGGGTCAGGATCCTATACCTTCCGGTCTGGGGATCCTCGATGATGTGACTCGAACGGTTTACGGTACCCTCGCTGGTCAACATTGTACGACCTGGTCTGTCTAGAATGTCCGGGAAAGGTATGGCCCCTTCGGTGTAATGATATGTTCCCCCATCCTTCCTGGTACGAAGCTCGCTCTTTGAACCTTTCATGTATTGCCATTTGGCAACATCGACCTTGTAATACTTCTCATCCACATCTTTTTCCAGGATGTCCCTGAGAGTGACCTGCTCCTTGGGCGAATCAGGTTCTACCTCTCTGGTGTATATGTCATAACCGATCATCACACCAGCACGATAGAAGTCTTCCTCGAAGTTGTCCGATACCTCGACCAATGTTGGATAATCGCATTTGCATATCGAGTATGTGCCGGTCTTGGATTTGTCGATCTTGTCCGTGATCGGGAACGTCCTGGCGAAGAAGCCCTCCTTCCTGATGATGTCCTCGAAACAGTTTTCTTTGTACGTTCTGGCGAACGGGACATCATTCCTGCAAGCAAATATGAACGTACGGCGGCGTCTCTGCTGCAACCCGTATTCAGCCGCATTGACTATGCGCCACTCCACATTGTAACCCTCATCCGCCAGACATCTTAGGATGACACCGAAATCGCGTCCCCTCTGATTCGCAGGGGATCTCACCAAACGATCTACATTCTCCAATATCACGAACTTGGGGTGCCTGTTCTTTATGATGTCGTGAATGCTCCACCAGAGGACCCCCTTCTTTCCCTCGATCCCTTTGGCCTTGGTGGCCGCGACAGAATAGTCCTGACAGGGGAATCCTCCCACTAGAAGGTCATGTTCCGGTACCTGGTCTTTGACCTTGGCGATGTCATCGTTGACATTCACAGACCCGGAATCCTTGAAGTGTTCCTCATAACAATGGAAGGCGAACTGATCCTTTCTGCCGGGTTCCCACTGGTTTGCCCAGACGGTCTTGAAATCCTTTGAGGCTTTCTCGAGACCGACCCTCAATCCTCCGACACCTGCGAACAGTTCTACGACCTTGATTTCTCCCATCACGATCCTCCATGACGTATCTGCGTTTAAAGTTTTGGATCGCGTCCTATTTATTAATTCCGATCACGCTACCATCCTTGGGATGACACAGAAGAAGCTCGATCCACCCATGTCTTATGATAAGACTAATGAGATCTCCATCATGCATCGTGCAGCCAAACTCAAGGGTCGCTCCTTGAATGAGCTCATCGAGTACGGTGAGACCATAATCGGTGGTACCAATACCAAAGGATATTTCGGACAGATCGTCGAAGAAGGCTACTTCCTCATCGAGAACAACAATTCACCTCTGCCGGATTTCCAGGAAGCTGGTATCGAATTGAAGGTCACCCCCATGAAAAGAACAAACAAGGGCCTTGTTTCCAAGGAGAGGCTGATCCTCACTATAATCAATTACGACGAGGTGCCGGAAAGGCACTTCGACATATTCCTGAAGAAGGATTCGCATATCCTCATCGTGTTCTATCTATGGGAGGAGAACAAGGACATCTTCGACTACAAGTTCCTGAAAGCCGTGGATTGGAGGCCGACACCTGAGGAGCTGCGCATGATCCGTGAGGATTGGGAAATAATCGAAGGATACATCATGCGTGGGGAGGCACATCTCCTTTCCGAGAGACACACCAAATACCTTGCCGCCTGCACTAAGGGGATAGGTCATGGGAAGGATATGCGCAGCCAACCTTTCTCGGATGAACTTGCGAAGCAGCGTGCCTTATCATTCAAGGCCTCGTTCATGACAGAGCTGTTCCATTCGCATGTCGATGTTGGCGAGACACTTATCGATGGATCCACTGGACATCAATCCCAATCCATTCTCTTCGGCCAATGGAATCTTGGGGAGACGTTCGAGGAACACGTATCCCGCATGTTGGACCGTTTCGTGGGTATGACATGCTCCCAGATAGAGATGGAACTGGGAGTGGATTTGAACTCGACCTCTAAGCAATACTACAGCATGCTCGTGCTGTCGATGTTCGGTGTGACGAAGAAGAAGCATATCAAGGAGTTCGACGAGGCCAATATCTCGATCAAGACTGCCCGTATCAAACTCACTGGCAGACCTAAGGAGAGCACATCCTTCCCTGCATTTAAGAGCGAGGAGTTGGTGAATCAATCATGGGAGACCAGCGATCTCTTCGACCAGTTGGACCGTGAACTGTTCATACCGGTGTTCCAGTTCAACACGACCCATCCTGAGAACGAGGATCGTAAGAGCCTGGTGTTCAAAGGTGCATTCTTCTGGTATGTCCCTGATGATGACATGGAGGTCATTAGAGGCGTCTGGGAGGACACCAAGCAAAAGATCTTGGAAGAGAGATTCGATGATTTCGTCAAGGCCTCGGACGGTCGTATCGCACATGTTAGGCCTCATGGAAAGAATAGTCTCGATGTCGATACATATAACGGAAAGAAATTCGTTAAGAAGAGCTTCTGGTTGAATGATACCTACATGATGGAGGTCATCAGCAATCATCTTCAGAAACGTCAATGACCCCCATCTTCGGCCTTTCAAGTTCTATGGTTAACAGTTCCCTCACCTTCTCGGGTTCCTTCTTGAGCTGACATTCCCAGATGGTGATGGCCCTCCAACCCATCGCCTCGAGTTCCTGCACCTTCTTTCTGTCACGTTCCACATTCTTATCGAACTTCTGCTGCCAGAAATCGGAATGCGTCTTCGGTATTGACAGCTTACAATATGGGCAGCGATGCCAGAAGCATCCGTTGACGAAGATGGCGATTCTTTTTCCAGGGTACGCTATGTCCGGTCTTCCGGGAGCCTTCTTCCAATTCAGACGGTAACCTGGAAGGCCCATCTCGCGCAGCATCTGCCGCACTATCAGTTCCGGCTTCGTATCCTTCCCCTTGTTGGCCTTCATGACCTTGGTGGTCACTTCGCTGGTGGGTTCAGGATTGCGCCTGTCCTTAGCGGCCATGTTCAATTCTTCTTGGATTTCAGGAAGGCCTCTCTTTCGGCCTTGTCACGGAGATATTCCTCACGGGCCATCCTCTCCAGTTCCTCGGGGGAATAATCCTCATCGGGGTCGTGATCGCCGTTGTACTTGTTCTCGTACTCCAGCAGTTTATTGCGGATCTCCTCTCCCTCGAAATCGATTCCGCGATAGGATTTAGTCACCTTCTTAAGGACAACCTCTCCGTCGCCCACGATCCAGCAGACCTCATCGTGTCCCTTGATCAGATTCATCAGTTCTGCGAGCTGTGCCGGTATGGTCACCCTTCCGTAATCATCGTATTTGACATTCTTTCCAATTTGAACCATCGTATCCCATCATTGTCAAGGTTGCCAAAAGTATAAAATATGTATTTGGCAGTATTGCCAATTAATGAATGAAAATGACAATATAGACAATTTCGCTGAGGTCGGAGGTACACCTCGGCAATCTGGACCCTGCTCTGGTCAGGATCTGACGAAGATACCTCAAATTGAACGCCTGGTGGACATCAGCATCCTCGCTACATTCCTCCGCAACTTCCCTATCGGGAACCTCACCGAGGAGGAAAGACACCAGTTCCTGGAATTCCAGGGTTATTTCATAGGCATCGAGGCCGAATGCTTCGATGCTGCGGGATTCTATTGACAGGAGTGACAATAATGGCAAGCAACACACGCACACCGGAGAGCTGCATCTACGAGTTCCTGAACAAGGAGTTCGTCGGATCGAAGCAGTACACTATGGACAAATGTCGCTGGAGCCTCTTCCGTTCCAAGAAGCATCTGGAGACCGCAGGATTCGACCCGATGCCCAAGAACATCGATGCAGAGGCCTTCATGTATCTTCTAACTGAGGCCTGGGCTACGCTCGCCCCCTCATATCAGGAGAGCGAATACGAATACCTGAAGCGCTACGTCAAGTACTTCGGGAACAAGGTACCCGATTCCCTGAAGTTCGAGTTCCCTCAGGACATGAGGATCAACGTCGATTGGCTTACCGATGAGCAGTACGAGATCCTTCTCAACTGCCCGAAGACGCCCTTGCAGGACATTGTGATCCATCTGGAGCTCTGCATGGGATTGAGGAACGCAGAGTGCTGCCGTCTCACCCTCGACGATGTGCATTCCGGAGGGATGAAACCATACCTCAACGTGCGCGGCAAGGGTCGCGGTAACGGGAAGTACAGGACGGTCCGCTTCCACTATGATACCAAGGCCATCCTCGACCGTTGGATGGAGCAGAGGGCGAAGATCGTCGCGAAGGTCAGGGCATACAATCCGGCCTGGAGGGATCCAGGTACCCTTCTGATCACGGACCAGTACAAGAACAAGCCCGATTCCCACGCGTTTGCGGAACACTCCGGTTCTTTGGATGATTCCGTTATCGTTCCCCTCAGGGAGCAGCTCGGATTCCACTTCGCCAACCATACCCTCAGGAGGAGCTTCGGAAGGAGGCTCTTCCATGCAGGGGTGCCAATTGAGACCATCTCCAAGTTCCTCGGTCATGAGTCCACGATGGAGACTCTCAAGTACCTCGGCATCAACCTCGACGACATGGATGCAGGCATGAGCAAGCTTGCAGAGTACGACCGCAAAACACTTTCCAACAAGGGGTCGAAATGACCCCTCCCAGCAAAATTACAACTGATGAAATCAGGGAGTGGGGACCATCCTTATCCAGCATCTCCGGCGGATAGCCGTTTAAAAAAAAAATTCGGCGAAATATGCACAGTACCATATTATGGGGGCCTTTTTAGGCCCTACAATTGGATGCAATAGTTGCCTTGTCACCTCTCTAGCGTAAGCTCTCTCTTCCGATGTCGAACACCCTCTCATTTCCTTGATTATTTATATAGACCAAATCAGATGCTGAAATGGTGATAAGATGACCAGTTCTGATGTCGATACAAGATCTGCAGCTATCAAGGAACTAGGGGACATTATAGCACCACTTGCGGCCAGATGCAACATCACCAAGGTCTACCTCTTCGGCTCCAGAGCACGTGATGATTATACGGATGACAGCGATTACGA